>NZ_JBIBHY010000016.1:0-23385 GCF_042957285.1 Streptomyces sp. NPDC008092 | reverse complement strand
TGACCATCAACCTCCCGCACCTCACCATTCGCCAGAAACGAACCATCCGGCGCTGTCAGGCCGTGCTCCACTTCCCCGTCCGACGAGACATAGGTCGACCCGTCCTCGGAAATCCACCCACCGTCCTGGGTGTCCGAACCCCACACCGCCTGACCGTCAACGGTGTGCTCCGTGAGGAACTGCCCATCCGGTGAGGTGCGGCCGTGCTCGACCACACCGTCGGCCGTGACCATCGTCTTTCCGTCTTCGGAGAGGAACGACCCGTCGTCCAGTCGGGTCCCGTAAACCGAGTCGCCGTCGATCTGCCGTACTTCGCCGTTTGCCAGGAACGCGCCGTCCGGTGACGTCAGGCCGTGCTCCACCGTGCCGTCGCCGGCGACGTAGACCGTGCCGTCCTGGGAGATCCAGCCGCCGTCCTGCGTTTCGGAGCCCAGCAGGTGCCGGCCGTCGACGGTCCGTTCGGTGAGGTCCTGGCCGTGCGATGTGGTCTGCCCTGGATCCGTGTCGCCGGCGTCCGGGGTCGCCTCCGTCCTGCCCGCTTCCCGCATTTCCGGGGATGTGGACGCGGGCGTGGAGGCCGACGCATGGGTCTCGCCCGCCCCGCCCTCGTGCGACGCGGACGCCGGTACCGTGAGCTGCGCGCCGCCGGCGTCCGCGTGGTCCACCGGCGGGTGGCCCTCACCGTGCGCCCGGCCGTCATGGCTCTCGTGGGCTCCGTGGCCGTCATGGCCGCTCGCGTGGGACCCCCTCGTTGCCGGGGTGAAGAAGTCCCTGTCCAGGTGAATCAGTGAACCGTCATCGGGGGATTGACCGACCTCCCCGGGAACGGATCCGTGACCGTCGGCCACCGGTTCCGGTTCCGGTTCCGGTTCCGGGACGGCGTCATCCTGGCCCGGCGAAGCGCTCCCGGGTTCGAACAGCCCCCGGTCCAGCGGAATCAACGCCTCGCCGTCGGTGTGCGCATGCGCCATTTCGACCGGTCTCCTCTCCCCGCCCCGTCGGCGACTCCATATGTGTCCGCACGTTAAGAGTCGTGGGGCGGCAAGGGATTTCGTAGTTCCTTGTTCCTGACGGGGGACGTCCTGGAAAAGGGACGTCGAGCGGCGCTCGATATCACGGCACCATGGACAGGTCGTTCAGAAGGCCGGTGACCGAAGAAAGCGGGGTGTCCCATGGGCGACAGCGACAGCGACGACGTAAGCCCTCACGCATCGCAATACCAGAGCGACCCCTGGGTACCGAACGTAGACCCGGACGCGAGTGATCACGGCGACGAGGAGGACGCGGCCGAGACCTACGCCGATGTCTACGGGGTCACGGCGACGTCCAATCCGCCCGACGACTCGGACACCGACGACACGCCGGCCGACATGGTGACCATGCCGAAACTGAGCATGGCCTACACCACGTCCCCCGACCTGATGCCCACCGACCCTGGGGGCGGGGACAGCGGCCCCCCTCCGCTTCCGGACACCAACGCCTTCTCGATCGACCTGGGTGCGCTGCGTTCCGCGGAGCAGACGTTCCTCGATGCCGTCTCGAACATGACCAGCGCGTACGAAACGCTTCGGACCAAGGTGCAGGCCGCTATCGACGATCCCAATCTGTTCGGTCAGCAGGACGGTCACCTTCAGGTCAGCGGCCGGATGGCGAGCTGGGTCCCGGACGAACTCGCCGAAAGCGGAGCCCAGTTCGCCGAGGCGATCAACCCGCAGCTGACGAAGGTCATGCAGGACGGTGCCGGCGGCATCGAACTGATGGGCTCCTTCACCGCGTTGCTGAACAACGCCGGCCAGACCTATGCGGAAACAGACGCGAAGTCGTCCATGGATCCGTCCACTTCTCAGTCGATGTTCCAGCAGAGCGACGCGGATTCGCCCTCGGCGATCTAGCGCGGAGAGTGGCTGCGGAAGGGCGCCCGGCCTGGTTTCTCGGCCGGGCGCCCTTCCGTGTGCCCTGCCCGGGCACCCTTCATCCGACAGCGGTGGCCGGCAGGTCGTCCGGCAGCAGGGTCACCAGGTCCTCCGTGGTCGGCTCCACCAAGTCCACGACCCGCTGCGCGTGCCGTTCCGTCATGCGCTGGAAGATCTGGCGGGCGGTACGGCCGTTGCCGAAGCGGTCGTCGCGGACCAGCGCGCCGAAGTAGGCTAGCAGGGCCTCGCGGGTGTCCTGCGGCAGCTCGTACTCGTGCTGGGCCGCGTGGAACTCGACGATCCGGCCCAGCTCTTCGCTGCCGTAGTCGTCGAACATCAGCGTGCGGGTGAAGCGGGAGGCCAGGCCGGGGTTGATGTCGACGAAGCGCTCCATCTCGTCGGGGTACCCGGCCACGATGACGACGACGTCGTCGCGGTGGTCCTCCATGAGTTTGACCAGGGTCGCGATGGCCTCGCGGCCGTAGTCGTTGCCCTGGCCGGCGGGAGTGAGGGCGTACGCCTCGTCGATGAACAGGACGCCGCCGAGGGCCCGCTTGAAGACGGCGGTGGTCTTGGGGGCGGTGTGGCCGACGTACTCGCCGACCAGGGACGCACGGTCGGCCTCGACCAGGTGGCCGCGGGAGAGCAGGCCGAGTGCGGCGAGGACGCGGCTGTACAGGCGGGCCACCGTCGTCTTGCCGGTGCCGGGGTTGCCGGCGAAGACCAGGTGGCGGCTGAGGGGCGGGGCGGCGAGGCCCGCCTCGGTGCGCCGGCGGACCAGCTGCATGACCTTGACCATGGTGCTGACGTCCTGTTTGACGCTCTCCAGGCCGATCAGGTCGTCGAGTTCGGCCAGGACTTCGGAGAGGCTCTCGGCGCGGGTCTGCCGGGTTCCGGTGCTCTTGCCGTCCGTCGCCCCGCGGCCGGCGGCCTGCCCGCCCGGTGCCACCGCGAGGGCCCCGGCGCCGCCCGGCGCGGGCAGGGGTTCGCCGCCCAGTGCCTCCTCCGGCATCGTGCTGATCTTCACGTCGTCGACCCGGCAGCGTTCGATCACCGGTTCGGCGCCGTCGGCGAGTTTGAGGTCCTCGTCGGTGTCGTGGACACGGCAGCCGCGCAGGAGGGGGGTGGCTTCGCTGCCGATGTAGACGGCGGGGAAGCCGGTGGCGCTGATGTCGCAGTCCTCGAAGCGGCCTGCCGCGTTGTCGGCGATGTAGAGGCCGTTCTTCGCGGTGCCGGTGACGGTGGTGCCGCGGACCCGGGGCCTGGCCTTCGCCTGGACGACGAGGCCGGTGCCCTTGGTGTCGGTGACGGAGCAGTCGGTGAGCCAGGCGGCGGCGCCCTCGCGGACGAAGACGCCGGCCGCGCCGGTGCCGGTGACGCGGGTGTCGACGACGAGTGCGGAGGTGCCGGCGCCGATGTCGATGCCGACGCCGGAGCAGGAGCTGATCGAGCAGTCGTCGACGAGGGGGCGGTGGTCGGTGCGCAGGCCGATGCCGGTGGCGGCCTTGGTGATCCGGCAGCCGCGGGCGGCCAAGTCGCCGCCGTCGACCTCGATGCCGCACAGCTCGGTGTCGTCGACCTTGGTGCCGGTGAGGGTCAGCAGGGCCTGGTCGACGCTGCGCAGTCCGTGTTCCGGGGTGCCCTGGACGCGGCTGTCGCGGACCGTCACCCGGCTGCCGCCCCCGGCGTGGACCCCGGTGTAGGCGGAGACGGTGACGGCGCAGTCGACGAGGGTGAGGCGGGCGGTGTCGGAGGCGTAGACGCCGTTGGCACCGGAGCGGGTGAAGGCTCCGCCGCGTACCTCCACCTGCGCCTCGCCGCCGGCCGCGAGGCCGGAGCCGGCGGTGTCGGTGGTGGTGGTGTCGTGCAGCCGGAGCCGGCCGGCGCCGGTGGCGACGACACCGGCCGCGCGGATGTCGCTGATCCGGCAGTCGACGAGGGAGGCGACGGCCCGGCCGGTGACGTGCACGCCGTCGCGTCCGGTGCGGGCGATCTCGCAGCCGCGCAGCGCGACCCCGAACTCGCCCCCGGCGGACGGCGCTTCACCGGCCGTGTCGTCGTCGGGAGCGGCGTCGGCCCCGGCGTCGCCGGTGATGACGACTCCCCCGGCCTCGCTGTCCCCGATCCGGCAGGTCCGCAGCACGGGCCGGGCGGTGTCGTCCACGGCGACGGCCGCGGCGCCGGTGTGGGTGACGGCGCACAGTTCCAGGGCGGCGCGGGCGGAGCCGGTGATGCGGATGCCGTGGCCGCCGGTGCGGGTCACCGACACCCGGGTGAGGGTGGGGGCCGCGCCGTGGTCGACGAGGATGCCGACGGCGTCCACGTCGCTGATGCCGGTGTTCTCCACCACGGCCCGGCTGTCGCCGCCGAGGTAGAGCCCGATGTCCCCGGTGTGGTGGAGTTCGCAGTCCCGGAGGACGGGGGTGGCGGTGCCGGTGACCTGGATGCCGCCGCCGGTGATCTCGCAGCCGTTGATCTCGACCGTGCCCGAGGTGACGAGGACGGCCGGTTCCGTGCCGCGGCCTTCGAGGACCAGGCCCTGCACCCGGCCACCGGGACTCTGCACGGTGAGCGCGGGCCCGTGGGCGCCCGCGACGAGCCGTACCGTGCCGCGGCCCTTCTCGGCGGCGAGGGTGACGTCACGGTCCAGGACGATGCTCTCGGTGTACGTGCCGGGCTGGACGGAGATCACGGCGCCCTCGGGGGCCTCGCGGACGGCGGCGACGATCGTCTTGTACGTGCCCCAGCCGCGTGGGGCGACGCGCAGTCCGGCGCTCATGTCGAGGTGCAGGTCAGCCGCAGCTGGGCGGCGGCTACATGGACGCCCTCGGCGGCGTCGGCGTGCTCCGTCCCGGCGTCCACGAGCTTGACGGTGACCCGGCCGGTCCGCACGGTGAACGCGGGCGAGGTGTACCAGCGGCCCTGGTGGGTCCTGCCGGTCTGGTCGACGAGGAAGCCGCCGAGCGCCTTGGGCTCCTTGTCGGTGCCGGTGCCGGTGCCGACCGTGTAGTCGTCGTCGTAGTAGTAGAAGTACGCGGGCGAGCCGCCGACCCGGGTGCGGGAGGAGTTGGTGGGCACGTAGCTGGAGACCCGGCAGGACGCGACCGTGAAGCGGGAGCTGAAGTCGTACTTCCACAGCGCGTAGCGGGTGGCGTCGTAGCCGTCCGCCTTGCCGGAGACCGGCATGGACAGGTAGCCGCCGGTGCACGCCTCGCCGGTGTAGCCGCCGCTGTCCGACTGGGTCCAGGCGGTGGTGCCGTCGGCGTCGGTGCCGGTGGAGTAGCCGTAGGCGGCGAAGCCGGTCGAACCGTCGCTGCTCGCCGCGCAGTCGGGGCCCGCGATGGCCTTCCAGGTCTGTCCGGCGCTCTGGCCGCCGGCCTGGTAGGGCGTGGCGTCCGGGCTGGGGGCGATGGGCCTGACCTCGCTGGGCAGGGCGAAGGCCGGGCCGCCGAGGGCGCCGTACACCAGCGCGCCGAGGGCGACGGCCAGGAGCGTGGAGACGCTCACCACGAGCATGCGCTTGCCGGTCCGGCCGCGCGGGTCCTCCGGTCGCACGGATTCGGCGAACGCGGAGGAGAACTCACGCCAGTCCTCTTCAATCATGCGGGAAAGCACCCCTCATTGCTGAGTGTCTGAATAGTCCTGGGAAAGGGAACAGGAATGGGAACGCGAATGGGAACGGGAATGAGAATGGGAACGGGACGGCGGGGCGAACAGCCGTGGTGCGGGCGCACGGACGGGCTACTCGGTCGCAGGGCACCCGACTTGAGTTACGTAAGAGGCCACCGGCGGGTTCACGTGTTTTCTCTCACGGGGGCGAGGGCGGGGCCGGGGGCTGACGCGGGGGCTACGTTCGTACTCAGGAATTCACCGGAACCGATGAATGGCAGGAGCGCAATGTCCCCCCAGATTGCTCAGATCGCAGTCGTCGAGCAGCACAGTCTGGTGCGCCTGGGTCTGGAGACCCTGCTCTCCGGCAGCGCGCTGCTGCGGGTGGTCGCGTTGGCCGCCGATCCCGCGGAGCTGCCGGAGCCCGCCGCGCAGCGCCTGGACGTCATCGTCTACGGCGCACCGCCGCAGCCCGGCCCGTCGCTCGCCAGGACCGTGGCCGCGCTCACGGAGTGCGCACGGGTGCTGGTGGTCTCCGACCTCTCGGGCTGGCAGCCGGTGACCGACGCGCTGCGGGCCGGTGCCTACGGCTGTGTCGGCAAGCAGGCCGGCGAGGAGGAGCTGCTGCGCGCGGTCGAGACGGTCGCGCTGGGCGGCCTGCATGTGGCGCCCGGCCTCGCCGGCCGGCTCCACCACGAGCTGCGCCAGCCCGCCGGCACCCCCGCGCCCGCTCTCGCGCACCGCGAGCGGGAGGCGCTGAGGCTGCTGGCCACCGGACTGACCCACGGTCAGATCGCCCGTCGGATGGGGCTGACGGAGGCCACGGTCAGCACCTACGTGAAGCGGATCAGGAACAAGCTGAACGTCCGCAACAAGGCCGACCTCACCCGGAAGGCGATCGAGCTCGGCCTGCTCCAGGACGACGAGTTCCGCAGCCCCGCCCTGGCCGCCTGACATCGCGTCCCGCCCTTCCCGTCCCCCGTCGTGACCGCCGGCCCGCACCAGCAGGTGTGCGGGCCGGCGGTCGCTCTCGTGTGATCCCCGGTCAGATGTGGTGCCCCAGGCCGACCAGCGCGCCGAACGCGCCGAACATCGCCACCGCCAGCGCGACACTGCCGCCGGCCAGGACCGAGCCGAAGCCGGCCAGCCACCGGGGCCTGGCCATCGCCGGCAGGTCCGGGCGGCGCATCATGCGCCGGAAGCCGTAGACCAGGAGCGCGGCCGCGACCAGGGCGCTGCACACGGGGCCCGCCCAGGTCGCCGAGCCGAACCGCTCGGGGCCGGTGGCCAGCAGGGTGAAGAGCCCGGCCGCACCGGCCAGCAGCAGCGGCACCACCTCGGCGACCAGCCGGGCCGACCCGGCACGCAGCAGGACCGCGAGTCCCAGCAGCCCGGCCGCGAGGTTGGCGTAGGGGGAGGCGGAGGCCGCCATGAGCACGAGGGCGCCGCCGAGAGCCACGCTGAGGACACCGCTCCAGGTGGCCAGCAGGACGGTGGCGGAACGTACGGCGCCGGCGACCTCGTCGTCGCGCGGCTCCTCCTGCACCCGCATCCTGACCCGCCGCCAGGTGAAGGCCACGGTGCCGCTCACGGCGGACGGCACGACGGTCAGCAGTGCGAACGCGGCCACGGCGACGACCGAGGCCGCCTGGACACCGTCCGCCCGCAGCGCCGCGAGACCGACGCCGAGCACCGCCGCGGCGGCGGCCGTGAACAGGGTCGCGGAGGTGGTCACCGCCGGTGCCGCCACGGAGGCGAGGAAGGCACCGAGCAGCGCGCCCACGGCGAGGGCCGCCACGGCCAGCCCGGTCCGGGTCATGACCCCTTCCAGGCCGAGGGGCCGGAGCCCCTGGCCGAGGGCGGCGGACCAGGCACCCAGGGCGAGCGCGGGCACCGCGCACAGGGCCATCGTCATCCGCAGCGCCGCCGGCACGGGCCAGGTGCGCTCCGTCGCGACCCAGGCCAGCACGGGCAGCGCGAGACCGGCCGCCGGCGCGACGTCCAGGAGGAGGCCCGCGCCGGGCGGGTGCCGGACGGCGAGCACGAACAGCGTGGCGACCAGCCAGCCGAGGGCGAGCACGGTCAGGGTGTGGGTCCGGGAGCGGGCGTCCCAGCGGCGGTCCAGGACGCCGCCGGAGACCTCGGCGACCCGCTCGGCGACGTCGTGCACGACCGGGTCGTCCAGTTCGTCGGCGGTGGCGTCGCGCAGGTAGAGGACCTGGCCGTCGGTGACGCCCAGCTCCGAGAGCGACCACTCGGGGGCGAAGGCACTCCCGGTCGCCGCGCCCAGGGTCCAGGCCGCCGGCATGATGTCGGACTCCTGCTGGTCGCACAGACGCGCCAGGGTGTCGGCGTAGCTCACGATCGGGGCGCCGGCGGGGACCGCGAGGTCCACCCGCCGGCGCTCGCCGACGACGGTGATACGGCAGTGCTCATCCACGATGACGATTCCTCAGGGGATGCCGGGGCGTTCCGCCACGGGGCGACGGGTCAGTGGTGCTGCCAGGTACGGCCGTTGGACCACTCGGCCTCGGCGTAGTTGTTCCAGTTGACGTGCATCGCGTGGGCGATCTCGCCGAGCACGCCGTCCGGGCCGAAGAGACCGTGTGCGGCGTAGGTCCATTCCGCTTCCAGGCCCTCGAAGTACCGCTGCGCGTCACCGGTCCAGTCGCCGCCGGCGAGGACCGGCTGGAGCTGCTTGTTGAGGTTGTACAGCTCGTCCGCGATGGTCTGGGCCATCTTGTTGATGTCGTCGCCCGCGTGCGCGAGCTCCGGCCTGACCACGAGGTTCGCGCCGTCGACATTTCCTGCCATGATCACTCCCTGGTGTGCTGGGTGTTCCGCCGGGTCGGTGGCTGTGCCGGGGTGTCAGCCGAGGTTGGCGTTGGAGAGGCCGGCCTCGATGGTGTTGATCGAGTTGATGTTCTGCTGCTCGGCGTCGCCGTAGTTGACGTAGTTGCCGCGCAGGCCGCTGGCGATGTCGGTGAGCGCGTCGTGGAGCATGCGGGAGTAGATGTCGTACTCCTGCATGAGGGCCAGGAAGGTGTCCTGGGCTATGCCCTGCCAGGAGGCCTCCATGTTGGCCACGTAGTTCTTGAGGTTCGTCAACTGGTCCTGGATCTCGGCCGCCTTGCTGTCGCACGACACCGCGGCGCTCGAAATCTGCTCCGGTGTCACCTTGAAGTCGGTCACCGTTCTGCTCCTCTCCGGGTGGCGTAATACCGGCCTGGTAAGCGTCGCAACGGCATACGGGAGGCGGACAGATCCCCATTCCGGTGTCCCCGGGAGCGGCGGCCGGTGTCCCTGTGCGGGCCCCGCTTCCGGGCATGACGAAAGTCCCCTGCGGGGCAAGGGACTTGAGCGGTGCCGCCCGATGAGCACGGTGCCCCGACGGGGCCGGCAGCAACTGTCCGCGGGCGCCGGCGCGAAAGGCCCGCGCTGTGACGACTGGGCCGCCGTCGACCTGATCCCCACCCACTCGGCGGGCACCTGCCGGCTGCTGGTCCGCCGCAACCGCACCACCGGCGAGGTGGCCTGTCACCGCTGTTTCAGCCCGCGGCCGGTACCGCTGCGACCTGGTCCGCGTCGCCGGAACCCGCTGAGGGTCGAGGAGACCTTCCAGGCCGGCAAGGGCCTCGCCGGACTGGACGAGCACCGGGTCCGCCGCCGTACTCCCCGGCTGCGCCGGAGGACCCTCGCGATGCTCGCCCACGCCTTCCTGGCCGTCGTCCGTGCCGACGAGCACCGCGACCATCGCCTGCACTGGTCCCTGTGGCGTCGTCGACACCAGGCCTCGCGCCCGCGCCTGCCACTGCCGCCGGCGCGAGGCCACACCATGAAGATCTGCGACTGCAGACGGAGGATTGGAGGATCAATCGACTGCGGCGCTCAGAACGCTCAGAAGCAACCGCCCCAAGCCAGTGGGGTCCGAGGGGCCCCTCATGCCGCCGTGAGCGCCGCCAGGGCGCGGTTCATCCCGTCGTTGAACTCTTCCGGCGTCAGCGGCAGCCGGGACTTGACGTCCCGACTCCACTGGTCGGCGAGGACCTCGGCGGAGCCCGCCTCGACACCGTCGAGCGCCGCGTCGGCCAGGTCCGACGGCGCGATCTTGGCCACGGGCCAGCCCGCGGCCATGTCGGTGTCGGCCAGGCCGAGGTGCACCGCTGTGACGAGCGTGCCCTGCTCGGCGAGTTCCAGGCGGACGCCGTTGGTCATGGCCCAGGCGGCGGCCTTGGTCAGGTGGTAGGCATTGGCGCCCTTGCCCCCGAACCATGACATGGCGGAGAGGACGTTGACGATCGCGCCCCCACCGTTCCCGGCGAGCGCCGGCGCGAACTCCCGGATCATTCCCAGGTGGCCGAACATGTTGGTCTCCAGCTCGTGCCGTACCGCGTCCAGCGAACCGGTCACCAGGTCGGTGCCCGTCTGGATCCCCGCGTTGTTGATGAGCAGCGAGACGTCCGGGGCGGCCTCGGCGGCGGCCCTCACGGATACGGGATCGGCGATGTCGAGGGGCAGCACGTCGACCCCGGGCAGGTCCACGCTCTCCGGCCGGCGAGCCGTCGCGTAGACCTTGCGGGCGCCCCGTTCGAGCAGACGCTGGGCGAAGGCGCGGCCCAGACCGCGATTGGCTCCGGTGACAAGGGCGACGGAGTTGTTGATGTCCATGCCCGGTACGCTAAAACCTGACGTTGACGTCAGAGGCAAGTGCCGGCCGTCAGGACCGGGGCGAGAGGAATCACCATGACCGTCACGGAGGCCGCGGCCGAGCGGCTGGTCCGCATCGGCGAGGTGGCACGGGACGCCGGCGTCTCGGTACGCGCCGTGCGCTACTACGAGCAGCAGGGGCTGCTCATCGCGGAGCGCAGCCCGTCCGGCCAGCGCCTCTACCGGCAGGACACCGCCACCCTGGTGCGCTTCTTCCAGCAGATGTTCGCCGCCGGTCTGACCAGCCGAAGGATCGCGGAACTCCTTCCCTGCTGGGACACCGGGCACACCGACGCCGGGCAACGAGCCATGCTGCGCGCCGAGCGCGACCGCATCCAGGCCAAGGTCGACGACCTGCAGGCCGCCCTGGACCGCCTCGACGAGGTCATCGCGATCACGGACACGCACCCGTAGGCACGGTCGATCGGACCTCGCACCAGCAAACCTACGGCTGGAGTACTAGGGGCCCTCTCCCACCGGGCCCGCGCACCGCTCCGGCCAGCCTCCGCCGGTGCTCTGGGCGGCCCGGCCGCGGAGCGCCTCGTCCAGGCCGGCGAGCGCGGCCCGGTCCGCCTCGCCCGGTTCGTGCGCGGCCTGGCCCGGTCTGGACGCCGGGGCCCCGCCGGAGGCGGGCAGTTCGCGCAGCAGGACGACCGGGGACGGGCCGGTGCGCCGTACGTCGAGGACCATGAAGGGGGTGCCGGGGGCGAACACCACTTCCTGGCCGTCCTCGGGCCGTTCGGGGTCGGCGAACAGCGGGTGGGCGAGCCGGCCGGTCACCGACCAGACGGCGTAGCGCGGACCGCGCGGCCATCCCGCTCCGGCTCCTCCGGCGCCCGCCGGGACGCCGCCGAGCGGGGCCCGGTCCCTCAGTACGGTGCCGGGCCGCAGCGGGTCGGTCTCCGGGTCCACCGCCTCGGGCAGCGCGGAGCCCGCGCCGCGCAGGACCGCGCCCCGGTGCGTCGGCAGCCGGCGCAGCGCCGACACCAGGCAGGCGGCGAACGGCAGGAGCCGGTCGTCGCGCCCGTGGCAGGCCGCGGCCAGCGCACGGTGGTCGAGCAGGCCGCCCGCGTCGTCGAGGTAGAGCCGGAGCGCGGTCAGGTCGGCCTCGGCTGCCTCCCGTTCCGCGTCGGCCAGGGCCGGCAGCCGGGTGAGCGCACGGGCTACGGCGGGCGCGTGCCGTTCCCAGGCCGGTCCGGCGAGCAGCCGCAGGGCCGTGTGCTCCGCGGGGCTGCTGCGGTGTCCTGCGCGGAAGGAGGAGGAGCGGGCGGGCACCGGTCGTACCTGCTCGGTGGTGTCCGGGCGGGCGGGGCCGGGCCGGGGCGGCTGTCCGTCCGCGGAGCCGACGGCCGTCGTGGGGCGCCGCCGGCTCAGGTGCTCCCACGCCGCGTCGAGATCGGGTCCGGCGGGCGGGCCGGGGGCGAGCGGTGCCCGGGGGACCGCGGCCTCCTCCCGGCCCCGGATCAGGTGCTCCCAGGCCCCGGCGAGATCGGGCGCGGCGACCGGATCGGCCGAGGTGCGGGGTACGAGGGCGGCCGCAGAGGTACGCGGCTCGCCCGGGTCCGCGGTGGCGCGCGGCTCGCCCGGGTCCGGCGCAGGGAGCGGCCCGGCCGGGTCCGGCGGGGCGTGCCGTACGCCGAGTGCGGCTCCGGCGGCCGGGGCCTGCGCGTGGCGGACGGTCGTCTGGCCGCCGGGGACCGCGGGCGCGGCGGGCCCGGTGCGCAGGCCGTGGCGGGTCGTCAGGTCGCGGAGCCGGGGACCGTCGGCCGGGGAGGTGCCGTACACCTGGAGCGTGGCGGTCGCCCGCACCCGCGGCGGCAGGCAGGTGAGGAGGTGGTCCAGTGCGGGCCACAGCGAGTCGTCGACCGGCCGGCCCGGGACACCCGCCTCGACGACGGGTCCGTACGGGCCGACCGCGAGCCCGGTCCCGGAGCGGACCGCACCCGGTTCGCAGACCCACAGGCCCGCCCGGGTCACCGTCACCTGCCAGCGGTCGGTGAGGCGGACCGAGCCGTCGTCCGACGTGCCCTCCGGGCCGGGCAGCGGTGCCACGCAGCCCAGCAGGCGGGGAGCGGGAGCGCCCGTGGCGCCGGCCGGCCGGCACTCGGCCGCGTTGACGTACGGCAGCCAGCCGGGCGCACCGTCCGCGCCCGTCACGACGGAGCGGACACCGCGGGCACCCGCGACGGGCCCCTCGGTGAGCAGCGGCAGTCCGGTGGCGGCCACCACCGCCGCCCCGAGCCGGTCGGCCAGCTCCTGGGCCAGCGGCAGCAGGTCCCGGGGACCGCCGGGCGCGAGCCGGACGCTGTCGCGCACCGCGTCGGGCAGCGCGGACAGCACCTCGACGGCGGCGTCCGCCGGTACCTCCTCCCCCGGCAGGCCGCCCACCACCACGGTGAGCCGGCGGGGATCCACCGGGACGGTGTGGAAAAGATCGCCCGGCACGGAAGCGGCCGCCCGCGCGGGCCGCAGATACAGGCCGGCGGGGATGTGCTCGGTCACGTACCCGCCGGCCGTGCGGGCGGGCACCAGGTCCAGCGCGGGCTGCCACACGGGGCGCGGGCAGCGCGCGCCGAGCGGCACCGGTGTCATGCCGGGGGCGAAGCCCAGCCAGCCGCCGCGCCGGCCGGGGCCGTCGGGCGCGTACAGCGAGCCGCCGGCCACCAGGTGGAGGCCGGCTGCGGGGGCCTCCACGGTGATGCCCCAGTTGTCGGAGATCCGGCGGGCGGGCGCCAGGTGTCCCGGGCGTTCCTCGCCCGCGCCGGGCATGGCCAGGCGCACCGCGGTGTGGCCGGACGCGCGGAGCGAGTCGAGGAGCGCGCTCAGCCGGGGCCAGAAGTCCGGCTCCGCCGTCGTCGCCGCGTCGGACAGCAGCGTGACCGTGGGGTCGCCCGACCAGCGCAGCACCCGGGCCAGGTCGTCGACCTCGCCCGCGGGTGCCGGGGCGGCGGACCGGAGCACCAGCAGGCCGTCGTGCTGCTCGACCCGGATCCCTGCCGTCGCGTCAACCGCGGTGGTCCTGCCGGTGGTTGCCTCTGCCATCCGCGCGCTCGCTTTCGGGTCGGTGTCACGCCGCGGCGGGGCCGGCGACGCCGTCACGGCCGTCCGGCCGGTCGGGCCCGTCGGCGGGACGGGGGATGTCCCCGGCCCAGCCCGCGGCAGTGAGTCGGTTCCTCGTCAGGGCCGGCCCGCCACTGCCGAGCAGGCGGTGGGGGCCGCGGGTTCGATGTCCGGGCCGACGGCCGGGGTCCGCACGGTGCGGACCCCGGCGGCCCTGGACGGTGCGGTCGGCACCGCGGCGACGAGCTCGCGCGACGCCGCCGGCCGCCGGACCCGCGGGGCGGCGGGCGCGGCCGGTGACGCCACGGGCCCGGCGGCGGCCGAGGCCGGTGCCGGCCGTGTGGCGGTGCGCGCGGCGGCACCGGCAGCTCCGGCAGCTCCGGCAGCTCCGGCAGCAACCGTGCCTGAAGCCGAAATCGGTGCCGGTGCCGGTGCCGGTGTCGGTGTCGGTGTCGACACCGGTGCCGCGACCGGCGAGGCCGCCGCGGTGACCACCGCATGCCTGTCGGCATCGGCGGCCGGGACGACCGCCGGGGGCAGGTCCGGTGACGCTACCGCCGGGGACACCCCGGGACCGGCCGCGACGGCCGCGACGGGGGCCGCGACCGACGGGACGGGGTCGGCGGACCCGGCGGACCCGACGAGTGCCGTCGGCACGGGTCCCGATACCGATACCGGCACCGGCACCGGCACCGGCACCGCAGACGGCAGTTCCGATGCGGGCACGGTGGCGTGGGCGGTGTCGAGTTGGTCGCGGTAGCGTTCCGCGGCCCGCAGCCAGCGGCCGTCGGGGCCCGGCAGCTTCTGCCGCAGCGCGATGATCGACGGGGCGATGCGCAGGGCGAGGGCGATGTCGCCGGTGTCCCGCCAGCACGCGTCCGCGTTGCCTGCGGCCTGCTCGGCGTCGACGCTGTCCAGGCCCGCGGTCACCAGCAGGCTGAAGGCGACGCGCCGGTAGAGATCGGCCGCGAGGGCGTTGTGCCCGGCCAGCCGCATCACATGGGCCCTGATCTGGCGGATCTGCAGGGCCGTGGGGTGCTCCGAGCCGTGGGCGGTGAACGCCTCGCGTTCCAGCGCCGTGGCGAGGGCCGTGGCGTCGTCGTAGCGGCCCGCGTTGGCGGCTTGGACGATACTGCTGATCCGGTCGCGGTAGAGGGTGAAGCCGTCCGGCGCCGGGGTGTCCCCGCCGGACGGCGCGGGCGGTTCCGCGGGCTCGGGCAGGGCCTGCGGGTCGGCACCGGCGGTCGGCGGCCACAGCATCCGGACCCCGTGCTGCACGGCGAGCCGGCGCAGCATGCGGCTCTCCTCGGCCGAGCGGCCGGGTGCGTGCAGGACGGCGTACTCGCGGGCCTCGGGGTCGAGGTAGTCGAGGACGTGCGAGAGAGCGGCCCAGCAGGACTCGTCGAGCGGCTCGTCCGACGGGCCGATCTCGACGGCGAGCTGGTCGGCGAGCACCGGCCGCCCGGCGAGCGGCAGGGTCTGCCCGACGGGTCCCAGGGCGAGCCCCGACCGGGTCATGGTGACCTGCCACCGCTCCGACAGCCCGACCACGCCGGCGTCCTGGAGCTGGGCGTCGGGCACCGGGGACCGCCAGCGCAGCAGCCGGGGAGCGGGGGTCCCCTCCTGGTCGCCGGTGGTGCCGGGCCGGCACATCACCGCTTCGACGTAGGGCCGCCAGGTCGGCCGGCCGGTGCCGTCGACGAGGACCGGCCCGGCGGCGAGGTCCCCGTCGGCCGGTGTGGCGGCGCGGACCGCCAGCGGCGGCCCGGTGAGCACCTCGACCTCGATGTCCAGCGCGCCGGTGACCTGCTGGACGACGGGCAGCAGGTCGCCCTCGGCGCCGGGTGCCACGCGGAGCTGGTCGCGCACCGCAGGCGGCAGCGCGGCGAGCAGCGCGGCCAGGTCGTCGGCGGGGATCCGGGCACCGCCGCCGGGGCCGGGCACGCCGACCAGCACGGTGGGGTGGGCGGGGTCGACGGGCACCGCGTAGCACAGGTCGCCGGGGACGGGCGGCGGCGTTCCCGGCGGCTGGAGGAGGACGCCGGCGGGGACGGGGCGTACGGCGTGTCCGGCGGCGGTGTGGTCGGGCAGCGTCGCGAAGGCGGACTGCCAGCCGGGGGCGGGATGGCGGGCGCCCAGCGGGGTCGGTTCCGTGCCGGGCTGGAAGAGCTGCCAGCCGCCGGTCGGCCCGGGTGCGTCGGGGACGAAGAGGGTTCCGCCGGGGACCAGCAGGGCGCCGCCCTCGGGCGCGATCACGCCCAGCCCCCAGGTGTCGGCGATCCGTTGGGCCAGGGCGGGCCGGTCCGGGGCGCCGGTTCCCGCGCCGGAGACCACCAGGCGGACGGTCGTCGTGCCGTTGTCCCGGAGGGCGTCGAGGACGTCCCCCAGCCGGGTCCACAGCCCGGGCGGCACCGGACCGTCGGTTCCGACGACGACGGTGGCGACGGCCGGTCCCCCTTCGGCGCCCAGGGCGCGGGCGAGTTCCGCCGCCTCCTCCGGGCCGGGAACGGCCTGTTCGGTGGCGCGCAGCAGGGTGAGCCCGTCGTACTCGTGGACGAGGACGGGCGTGTCGGGCTCTCCCGGCGCGCTGCCGGGCTGCTCGCCCCGGCCTGGTGCCAGGCGCGTGAAGAGGGTCCCCCAGCGGGACATGAACTGCTCCTTCCGTGACGGCGTGCCCTTCCCGGACGTACCGGACGTACGTCGGTGCACGGCTTCCGTCGCTCGGTTCACCGGCTCCGGCCTCACCTACAGCTACGGACGGCCGACAAGATCGGTTCGCCGCGGGTGCCGGTGGCCCCGGTCACCCGCGCGGACGGGCCGACTCGGCCGGGTCGGCCGGGAGGCGGACCGGTTGCTCCCCCGCGGGGGGTGCCGGGGTGTCCGTGGCCGTCGGCGCGCGGCCGCCACGGCCCTACACGCTGACGAGCAGCAGCGCCCCGGCCCCCAGGAAGAGCCCCAGCGTCTGGTGGACCGTCACGCGTTCGCCGTCGAGGACCAGAGCGAGGACGACGGTGGCCGCCGGGTAGAGCGACACGATCGACCCGACCACACTCAGCAGCCCCTGGTCCGCGGCGAACAGGCAGAAGGCGAAGGCCGCCGTGTCGAGGACACCGGACAGCACGACGGGCAGCCAGGGCACGGGCGTGCCGCCGGTCCCCGGCCGACCGCGCAGGGCGCCCGGAGCCACGCACAGGATGGAGACCGCGCGGGCGCCGGCCAGCGGCCACAGGCCGGCCTCCGGTCCCGGATGCGAGACGAGGACGAGCTGGAGTCCGAGCGCCGCGCCCGTCGCGAGGGCCGGCAGCAGGGTGCGCAGCGCGACGGTGGTCCGCCGGACCCGCCCCACCAGGCTCACCAGCGCGATCGACAGCAGCGCGCAGCAGACGCCGCACAGCGCCAACGGCCCGGGAGATGCCTGGAGGGCCAGCCCGACCGCCAGGGGTACGACGGCCGCCGTGACCGCCGTGACCGGGGCGACGAGCACGATCCCCTCGGCCGCCAGCGTGCGGTAGAGCAGCACCAGGCCCAGCACTCCGAAGGCCCCGGCTGCGCATCCCCAGGCGAGGCCCGTCAGGTCGGGTCCGTGGTCGGTGGTCGCCGCCAGCCAGCCGGCGAGCACCGGGAGGGACAGCACCTGGGAGAGGAGGACGACCCGGCCGGCGGGCACGGTCCGCGAGGCGCGGGCGCCGCAGTAGTCCGCGGCTCCCCACCCCAGCGCCGCGACCGCGGCCAGCAGTGTGGTGATCATCAGGCGTCCGGCCGGCTCAGCAGGACGTCCCGTCTGGCGTCGGCCAGATGGCGTGCGGCCTCGCGGGGCGTGCACACCGCGTCCTCGGCGAGCCGCAGGGTCTCGGTCACCAGCGCGCGCAGCGCCGTCCGTACCCTGGCCAGGGAGGCCGCCGCGTCCGGGGCGACGTCGCCGTAGAGCACCCACCACCACCAGGCGTTGGTCCCGGAGTTGGCGACGACGTCCGGGACGACGACGCAGCCGCGCCGCAGCAGTCGCCGCTCCGCTTCGGGCGTCACCGGGAGGTTCGCCGCCTCCACGATGTACCGTGCGGCGATCCGGTCCTGGTTGGCCTCGTGGATGGAGTACGAGGTCGCGGCCGGGACCAGCACGTCGGCTTCGAGCGCCAGGCAGGCGTCGCGTTCGAGGAGGACGTCGTCGGGGCCGAGCCGGCCGCGGTCGACGGTTCCGTACGCGCGCCGGTGGCGCAGCAGGTCCTCGACGGCGAGGCCGCGCGGGTTGGCGACGGTGCCGTGGACGTCGGAGACGCCGACCACCCGGACGCCCGCCGCGTGCAGGTACCGTGCGGTGGCCCCGCCCATGGCCCCGAAGCCCTGAACGACGGCGGTGGCGGACGACCACGGGATCCCGTCCCGGTCCAGGACCGTGAGGGCGGCCTCCGCGACCCCGCAGCCGCCGACGAGTTCGGCGAGGCCGATGCCGTCGACCTCCACGGCGAAGGCGTCGGCGAATCGTCGCCGCGCGGCCGCGGGGTCGTCGAGGGTGCGCACGACCGGGGCGATGCAGCCGTCCACGCCCAGTTCGCCCAGCACTTCGTCGATGAGTTCCGTGGTGGTGCCGAGATCGTCGCCGGTCGCCCAGTGGTTCGCCACGTACGGCCGGATGAACGCGAGGAAGCGGGAGAGCACACCGCGCGCCTCGCCGCTGAGCGGGTCGCAGTCGATCCCGCCCTTGGCGCCGCCCATCGGGAGATATCGGCCCGCGGGGTCGTAGTGCAGCGCCTCCTTCACGCTCATCGCCGCCGCCAGCTCCCTGACCTCCTCGTAACGGCAGCCTTCGCGCATCCGCAGGCCACCGCTGGCCAGGCCCCGGACGAGCCGGTCGACGACGAGGAATCCCTGGCGTCCCGTCACCGGGTCGGTCCAGGTCAGTGCTGCTTCGGGAGGTCGGGGTGCGGCGGCACCGGCACGGAGCGCGGGCATGGCGAGAAGACCGCTGTTCACGACGATGGGCTCCTAGCGGAAGGCGAAGGCCGATGGGGACAGGCCACGGAGCGCACCGGTGGCAGCCTGCGGCGGCAGGGAAGCGGCCGTCGCCAGTGGCGGCCGACGACTGTCGGGGGGCGGCCACCCGCGCGCGCTCCGACGGTAGTTCGGGCCATGGATCACTGGGCAGTTCCCCGTTCCTGGGGCATGCCGGGTCCCCCATCGGGGACGGTCCGGCCGCCGTGCGGCGCCGCCCGGGCGCCGGGGCCGCCGTTCGCACCGGCGTCGCCGGTCCGCGGGCCCCGGTGTCAGCCGAGCGCCGCCATGAAGTCCGTGCAGGCCGCGGCGCACGCCCGGCAGGCGGCCGCGCCGGGCTCGGCGCCCGGACGTGCCTCGAAGGCCCGCGCGCAGTCGAGACAGACCGTGCGGCACCACTCCAGCTGGACGAGCAGGCCGTCCGCGTCCCGGTCGGGCCCCTCGGTCACTGCCCGGCAGGTGGCGTCGCACACCTCGGCGCACCTGATGCCGGTGCGACGCAGCCGGTCCGCCTCGCCGTCGGCGGTCCCGTCCGGAGCCCGTACTCCCGCCCGCAGCGCGCACATCCGGGCGCATTCCGTGCACGCCTGCGCGCACGCGAACCGGTCTTCCAGGAACCGGTACGGATCCTGCCGAGAAGACGTCCAGGTCATGCGGCCCGGGTAACCGGCACCCGGCGCCGGCAAACGCCGCGGGTCACCAGCCGCAGATCACCTACCGCCGGTCACCGGCCGCCGGTCACCGACCACGGGCCACCGGCCGCCGGCCACCGGCCGCCGGTCACCGACCGCGGGCCACCGGCCGCGGGCCACCGGCCGCGGGCCACCGACCACGGGCCACCGACCACGGGCCACCGACCACGGGCCACCGACCACGGGTCACCGGCCCCGGATCAGGCCTGGTCCGCGCGGACGATCACGACCGGGCAGCTGGCGTGCTGGCACACCTGCTGGCTGACGGAACCGAGCAGTGCGCGGGCGAACCCGCCCCGGCCGCGGCTCCCGACGACCAGGGCCTCGGCGCCCTCCGCGGCCCGCAGCAGGACGTCGGTGGTGTTGCCGTGCACCAGGTGGGAGCGGACCGAGCCCGCCGTGTCCGCGCCGAGCACGTCGGTCAGCTCCTGCCGCATCCGGTTCCGGGCCTCCTCCGCGTCGAGGTCCATGTCCACGGCGGGACCCGACCATCCGTACAGCCCCGGAAGCTCCCACACGGCGACCGCCTCGACGACGCCGTCCACCAGGCCGGCGTACCGCAGGGCCCAGCGCAGGGCCGCGTACGAGGACGGCGATCCGTCGACGCCGACCACGACCCGCCGCTCGGTGACATCCCGCTCCATGCGTTCCACCTCTCCTAGGGCTCTCCCCCGGCGTTCGGCAGCCCCTCCTCCACGCTGCGCGACGGGCGGCCGCACCGCCAGAGAAGTGCGGCCGGCGGCATGACACGGTCCGCCGCCGGCCGCACGTACGGGGAGGGCGGTGAATTCCGGGCCGGTGGCCTCTGGTGGCGTGGGCGTTCCCGTGGTGTGCTGGAGGTGACGGGAAGGACCCGCAGTGACGCGGGGAAGCGGCCGGCGGTGGTCGCGCACCGCGCAATCAGGATCCGCGAGAAGCGGATGGCGTCCTTCCCGCCCTCTCGTGATCGGCGGGATCCGAGGAGGCGACCATGCACGGCAGCCCGCACACCGTCGGCGACGTGATGACCCGCAACCCCGTGGCCGTGGGCCGCGACGCACCGTTCCGGGACGTCGTCACGCTGATGGACCGGTGGAAGGTCAGTGCCCTGCCCGTCCTGGAGGGCGGGGGCAGGGTGATCGGCGTCGTGTCCGAGGCAGACCTGCTGTCCAGGGAGGGGTTCCGGGACCGCGACCCGGACCGGTTCGCCGCCCGGGAGCTGCCGGCCGGCCTGGCCAGGGCCGGCGGGGCGACCGCAGGGGAGCTGATGAACGCGCCCGCGGTGACCGTGCACGCCGACGCCACGGTCGCGGAGGCCGCGCGGGCCATGGCCCGGCGCGGCGTCAAGCGGCTGCCCGTGGTCGACGGTGCGGGCGTGCTCAGGGGCATCGTCAGCCGGGCCGACCTGCTGAAGGTGTTCCTGCGTGCGGACGAGGAACTGACCG
Source organism: Streptomyces sp. NPDC008092 (assembly GCF_042957285.1). Taxonomy (NCBI): domain Bacteria; kingdom Bacillati; phylum Actinomycetota; class Actinomycetes; order Kitasatosporales; family Streptomycetaceae; genus Streptomyces; species Streptomyces sp. NPDC008092. Next base: position 2,991 of record NZ_JBIBHY010000016.1, on the reverse strand, counting down.
AGGAGGTGCGCCGGGAGGTCGTCGACCGCCTGTTCCCGCTCTCCGCCGACCACATCCGGGTCGAGGTCACCGAGGGGGTCGTCACCCTGACGGGCTGGATCGACAGCCCGGAACCGGCGCCGGTCGCCGAACGGCTGGCCCGCGCCGTGGAGGGCGTGGTCGACGTCCGCTGCCGCCTCTGCCCGGTCGCGGTGCACGACGACCCGCACTGACCCCCGCCGGCCCCCTCCTCGTCCCCGCCCCTGGCCCTGACCCTGGCCCTGCCCCTGCCCGGGTCCCTGTCTTCTCCTGCTGTCGCACGCTGCGTACGATCAGTCACCGATTGCGTCCGGTTCGTACCGTTCTGGGAGGGGTATTCCTCTGCTATGGGTACGGAACCGATGCAGCTGGCCGCTCCCAGCGGCCTACTCAGTCTCGCGCTCTTCGTGGTGGCCGTGGCCGTGCTGGCGATGCTCGCCGGGGGCTTCTGGCTGGGCAACCGGATCAAGTACCGCGAGTCGCCCCGGCCGCGCCCCGAGGAGCAGCCGAAGCTGCCCCCGGAGGGTGCTGTGCACGAGATCCGGGAGAACCGCGAGTCGGAGGAGATCCCCCTGACACCCAAGGGCGGCCGTCCGCTCACCCCGTACGAACTCAGCAACCAGCAGACCAGACCGAGCACGTCGAAGGACCGCCCGCGCTGGAGTCCGGGCTCCAGCGGCTCGTTCGGCGGCGGCGGGCTCGGCGCCCACTGATCCCGGACACTCCCTAGACAGTCCCGCGGCCCGCGTCGAGGCGACCGACGTGGGCCACGTTCCCGAGGTCCTCGGCGTCCTGGCTCGGCGTGGCCGCGAACCAGGCGTCGAGGATCTCCTTGAGCACCGGCTGCGAGGTCAGGCGCAGGCCGATGGCCAGGACGTTGGCGTCGTTCCAGCGGCGGGCGCCGTCGGCGGTGTAGGCGTCGGCACACAGGGCCGCGCGGACGCCGGGCACCTTGTTGGCCGCGATCGAGGCTCCGGTGCCGGTCCAGCAGCACACCACGGCCTGGTCGGCGGCGCCGGCGGCGACGTCGCGGGCGGCCGCCTCCGAACAGACGGCCCACTGCGGGTCGGCCCCGGGTTCCAGGGCCCCGTACGTGCGCACGTCGTGGCCGCGGCGGCGCAGCTCCTCGACGAGGAGGCGGGCGACGGGTTCGTCCATGTCGGAGGAGACGGAGATCCGCATGCCCGGAGCCTAGTCGGTGACCGGCGCCGCCGCGGTGTCCGTGCGGGCCTCGATCGCACTGAGGACCGAGGACATGTCGAGGCGGGCGTTGCCCAGCCGCACGCTCTCGCCGTAGAGCTCGCTGCTGAGGTCGAGCATCGGCGTGGCGATGCCGGCCGCTCGCGCGGCGTCGGCGATGAGCCGGGTGTTGGCATAGGCGTCGGCGGTGGCGGCCTGCACCGTGAAGTCGTGGGCCGCGAGCATCGGGACCTTGACCCGGGTGATGCCGCTGCCCAGCTGGCCGGAGTCGACGACGGCACGGAAGGTCTCCAGGTCCAGGCCCTGCCGCTGGGCGAAGTGGACGGCCTCGGCCAGGGCGGCGAGCGTCGTGTCCAGGTAGAGGTTGACGGCCAGTTTCATGAGGACGCCGGACCCGGCCGGACCGCAGTGGACGGCCTCCCGGCACATCGGGGCGAGCAGCGGCCGCACCTCCGCCACCGCGTCCGGGTCGCCGCCGAGCATCGCGACCAGTTCGCCCGCCTCGGCCGGCTTGCGCGACCCGGAGACCGGGGCCTCGACGAAACGGCCGCCGGCGGCCTCGATGTCGGCGGCGAGTCCCCGGGCGTACTCGGGTGCCGTCGAGCCCGTGGACACGACGACCCGGTCGGCGACCAGTTTCGCGAACCCCGGACCGCCCCGGCCCAGGACGGCGTCCGTCACCGCCTCGTCGACGAGCATGACGAACACGACACGGGCGTGGGCGAAGACCTCCTCGACGCTCGCCGCCACCCGGGCCCCGGCCGCGCGCAGGGCCTCCGCCCGCTCCGGGGTCCGGTTCCACACGACGAGCGGGGCGCCGGCCCGGGCGAGGTTGAGCGCCATGGGCTGCCCCATCACCCCGAGCCCGACGAAGCCGTACCTCGGGGCACCGGCACTGCCGGTCGCTTGCGTCATCGTCACAACTCCTGGTCGCCGTGCGGTGGATGCGGGTCAACGGCACCGAACGACGCCCGGTGCGGGGGCCGTCAGCCGTCGGAGACGTTCGCGGCGAGCAGGCGCAGCAACTGCTTGGCCGTGGCGTCCTGTTCGGGCGTCAGGCCCATGGCGTCGCCGATGGCGACCGGGACGCCGCGGGCGCGGTCCCGGAGCCGGGCGCCGTCCTCGGTGAGCCGGATGGCCACGGACCGCTCGTCGTCGGGGCGCCGTTCCCTCGTGACCAGCCCACTCGCCTCCAGGCGCTTCAGCAGCGGGGAGAGCGTGCTCGACTCCAGTTGCAGAGCGGCGCCGAGTTCGCGCACGGACACCGAGTCCTGGTCCCACAGGACGAGCATCACCAGGTACTGCGGATAGGTCAGCCCCAGCTCGTCCAGGAGCGGCCGGTAGCGCGCGGTCACCGCACGGGAGGCGGCGTACAGCGCGAAGCAGAGCTGGTCGTCGAGGAGCAGCGAGCCCTCGGCCGGCTCGGCGGCGGTGCGGTCCACGGGGCGACTCCTGGTTCCTGCGGCGTTCATGGCCGTTCACCACCTTAGCTTTCCGGTCCCCTCGACCCTATGGAGCCCAAACGCATCGCACCCGATGATATCGGACACGAAGAGATCGGACACGAACAGGTCGACCAGAAATAAGTAGCGCACGACTTAATCGCACGCTACTGTTCTGTTCGTGCCGCCGCCCCGGTGAACACCGCCGGCCGCCCCTGTGCGCGGCACCCGACCCGAGGAGAGTCACATGTCCGAAGCCTTCACGCCCGTCACGCCGGTCCTCGAGCCCGCCGCCCAGGCCTTCGTCGAGGCCACCGCCAACCCGCCCTAC
>NZ_JBIBHY010000015.1:0-330823 GCF_042957285.1 Streptomyces sp. NPDC008092 | reverse complement strand
AGCCCCAACGAATACGAACACCGACACCACACCGCTAAACTCACGCTCGCCGCGTGATCAATAACCGCGTGCCCACCTTCACGGGGGAAGGCCCGCTGGCGACGGCCGTCCGCGCTGCCTCCAGACTGATCGTGGCGCGCGCCCGCCACGGGGAGACAGCGAAGACGCGCCAGTTGGGACGGCGCTGGACCAAGTCCTCGTGTAGCAGGTACACCATGGCCCAGTCCGCTGCCGCTGGGTTGGGCATGCCGCGCATGAGGCAGGCGTATGCGAGCAGCGCATGGTAGGCGTAGATTCCGATGTAGTCGTCGGGCTGTGTCAGCGCGTTCAACGCCTCCACGGCCGCAGCCGTTGGTGAGTCTTTGACATAGAGACCGATGTCGGTATCGAGAAGGTGAGTCAGGGCACGCATATCGGCGCCAGCCCAGTACCGCAGCAGCTGGCGCCAGACCGTTGTCTCGGCCACCGCGAGCCGATCTTCTGCCATCCCGGACAGTTCGGCGGCAGCGAGGACTGGGCCTGTGAGTTCCCGCCACGAGGCGTCCGGATCCTCGGTCAATGCTTCGGCGGCCTCGATGCGGTGCCGCAGGATGGTCGACACCTCGCCAAGCAGGTCGGCCACGGACCGCGCTGTGGTGACCGTCAAGTCCTGGACCTCATACCCCTGAGACGTGGGGGTGATGAACCAGTCGACATACAGGTTGTCGCGGGCGATGGCCTCGTACTGCTCCCAGGAGGGCTCGAACGTCCCGGGTTCCACGAGCTGGAGCATCCGCAACGGCCGCCCGTCATCCGGTGCGGAGAATAGCGCGATGATCGTCGGACGCACCGGCAGGGGCTGCTCGCACGCCTCACACCTCAGCTCGACCGGATCGGTCAACGAGATAACGAGATCGGCCATGTTGACGGGATTGTTGTCGCGGTAGATCAGCATCGCACCAGGCGCATGCAGATACGGCGAAGGAGTGCCGCAATTCATGCACACACCAGCAACGGACTCCGTGTGCCGCCTCAGCCTCATGACGTCCCCCCTCGCCGCCCGGCTATTCAAACAGACAAACCCTCCCAACGGTAGGACAACCGCCGTGGATCGTCTTCCCCATCAGCAAGTCGATGTTCCGGTGGGCAGGCGGCAGCCCTGATGCCTGTCCGGACGTCCACCGGGCCCGTTCGCTCCAACGGTTCAGTGAGGGCACGTCAGGGCTCCTGTCAGTCAAGGTTCGTACAGTTGCCTAGCGGCAGGGAGTTGCAGACGAGGGGGAGTGTTCGGTGCCAACGATGGGAAGCCGCAGCGGTCGTGGTCAGGCCGACTTCAATGACAAGACCCGACGGCTTCTAGCCCAGCGTGCGGCGTTTCGCTGCTCGAACCCGAGGTGCGGGGCGCTCACAATCGGGCCGGGCATCGGTTCGGAAGATGTCACCGACACGGGCACAGCCGCTCACATCTTTGCCGCTGCGGAACGAGGACCCCGGGGGGTCGGTGGTCTGTCGGACGCGGAGAGATCCCACATCTCGAATGGGATTTGGCTATGTGCGACCTGCGGTCGCTTAGTCGATGCGAATTCAGGTGACGCATTTTCAGGATCGCTACTCCGGAGCTGGAAGGACCTCCACGAACATCGAACTCGCCTGGAACAGGGTGGACAAGCTCAGCCCTTCGGCTGGGTCCAAACCCTGGAGGTTGTCAGCCACTACATCCTGATGCCAGGAATGTTGCGGCTTTCAAAGCTGAACCTGCTCTTCGGAATGAATGATTCAGGCAAGACGAAACTTTTGCACCTTCTTCGATCGCTCAGTTCACCGCATTTGCTGATGGAATATCCGGCGGATCTCTCGTGTGCCATCACTTGGTTCGATCCGGAACTTCGGAAGGCGTTGGTGGATGTCCGGGGTCGGTGGCTGGAGTACCGGGTCGATGACCGACGGGTGGCGCTGCCACCTCGCCCGTACAGGGTTCTGTCGTTCGGGTCCGAGGCCTACAATGGACGTTTTTTTCGTCTGAAGGCGTCCTCGGTCCCAGGAATTGCCGAATTCCTTGGAGTCGATCGCTGGACCGCGCGAACTGTAATCGCCAACATGCCCGTCATGCTGCCTGATGTGATATCCGATGTCACCTTCTATGGGGATGATGTCAAGGTTTCATATCGGCAAGATGCGTTGGGAGGGAAAGAGCTCGGGCAGGTGGCCGTGTGGTTCCATGCTCTAGCTGTCTTTGCGGAACTGCAAGCGCGGGTGGAGCCAACAATCCTTGTGTTGGATGAGCCATTCGTTTCCCTGCATCCCGTAGCGCAACGGCATGTGTTGGAACTGTTCGAGTCGGCGACGTGGACTTTCCAGGTCATCCTGGCCGAACACAGTCCGATCGCCTACGAGCGTCGGCACCACGGCTGGAGCGCCACAGTGCTGGTACCTGAAGGGGAGTGCCAGTCCCGCATTTCCCAGGAGGATGCGGACCTGGAACGCATCGGACGCGGCTGAGCAGTGACGCAGAGGGCACGCGCGGCGGTAGTCACTGGCCAGCGTGGCGGCGTTCCGCTGCGCGATCGGCGCGGCCGGTCCGGGCCTGCCCCGCGTCTCATAGACTGATCTTCAGCGGCGCGGGGCTGTCGAAGGGAGCGCCGTGAGCGCGCCGCCGGGCCAGGACCCCACGCCGTGGGAATTGCTACGGGCCATGCAGCAGATGCGCGACGACCTGCGCGCCGACTTCGCTGCGCTAGGCGCCCGGCTCGCCGAGATGGTGACGAAGATCCAGTACGAGGCCGATCGGCGCACCGACGAAGTGCGGATCAAAGCTGTCGAGGACGACATCGCCCAGATGCGGCGCGAGCGCGATACAGAGCGCCAAGAAGCCCGCAGCGTAAGGCGGTTGGCTATCACCGCACTCGTGGCGCCGATTGCCGTAGGAGTAATTGTCGCGATCGTGACCGCCAAGCTCGGACTGTAGGCTCAGAACAGCAGGCGCGGGGGAGAACAAGGAACGCGCCATGCCTGATCTCTGGCTGCCTGGAGCTGTGCGGCACCCGCTCAGCGACACCGCACCCACCGACACGCAGTACGACCCACGCGTCATCTGGCACATCACGTGGGACAAGAACGCCACGGCGGCCAAGCCCGCCGACCTCGTGGCGTTCGACAAGCTCGTGCAGTACTTCACCGGCAGCGGCAAGGGAGTCGCGCCGCATCTGCTCTGGGATCCCTTCACGGGCAGGACCGCCCAGTTCTACCCGGCGAACAGCCGGTCCAAGTCGGTCGTCGACACCGCCGGCGGCACCCGGACCAACCGCACCGGGCGGGTGTGTCTCCAGGTCGAGACGCTGTTCTTCCCGTACTGCCGCGTGAACGGGAAGTCGTACGCGACCGTCCGGGATACCCCGGCCAAGGGACTCGACAACATCCTGACCTGGGCGCGGAGTTGGGGGGTGCCGGACGTCTGGCCGATGGGCGCCCCGACCTGGAAGGCGAACCGCAGCGAGCACACCTGGGAGACGGAGGGCGGGCACTACGGCCACGGTCAGACGCCCGAGAACACGCACACGGACCCGGGCCCGATGCCGAAGTGGCCGACCGCGACGTCGACGACGCCCAAGGCAGGCCCGCCGGCGTTCCCCGGCCGAAGCGCCTTCGGACCCGGTAAGTCGAACGCTTCGATTCTCCTGCTGGGCCAGCAGCTCGTGCGCAAGGGCTACGGCAAGTACTACCGCGTCGGCCCGTCCCGCGACTGGGGTGAGGCGGACCGCCTCAACGTCGTCGACTTCCAGCACGCCCAGAAGTGGAGCGGCTCCGACGCCGACGGCTACCCCGGCCCGGAGACCTGGCGCCGTCTCTTCGCCTGATCTCTCTGACCAGCCCAAGGAGCACATCCCCATGAACGTCTACGCCTCGCTGCTGCGTACGGGAGTTCCGGCCGCGGTCGGCTGGCTCGTCGCAGTGGCTCTCCGACACGGACTCGACCTCGACGCCACGGCCGTCACCGGAGTCCTGACCCCGGTCGCCACCTTCGCCTACTACGGCGTCTTCCGGTTCGCCGAGGAGCACCTGTCACCTCGGTTCGGCTGGCTGCTCGGCTACGCGCGTCCCCCGAAGTACGAGAACACGACGCTCACCCTGCCGCGTGCCTGACCCACGATGAGGTGACGTCGAGCAGCGCGGAAGAAGACCCCCGTCTTGCGACGGGGGTCTTCGACCTCTTGGAGGCCCTCACCTTATCGTCTCTGTGCAGGGGTTCGGACTCCGCTCCCACGTTGGTTACAATCTATATGCAGACGTGACGTGAGCTGGAGGCGATGGAGTGACAGAGGACAAGACGCCGGCGGGAAGGAAGCCGTACTTGGCCGGCAGGGTCGAGTTCGCCGCGCTGTACGACGTGAGGCCACTTCAGGTCAGCCAGTGGATCAGCCGGGATCACACCCTCGACTACCGCTACGCCAAGATCATCAGCGGATCGCCGTACTGGCTTCTCCAGTTCGTGAAGGGCTTCGGAGAGACGACCCCGCGCCCGAAGCACCTCAATCAGACGGAGCTTGAGCGGCTGGCCAAGGAGCAGGACCCGGGTTACTGGGTGAGGGAGGTTGGGCAACTCCCCCCGCTGGTAGGTCAGGCCGAGCTGGTGACCCTGTTCCGACTTCCGTCCGGCGCGCTCCTGCGGAAGGCCATGAGTACGGGCCGGTTCCGGCCCGCCGACTACAACCTGTCGGGATCGCCGATCTGGCTCTTGGAGTCGGTCGTTGCAGACGCACCCGCGCTACAGGCGGGTGCGCGTGGAGTGGACTGGGTGGCCGATGAGGAAGTCTTGGCGGCCCTGCGTGACGGCAGCTACGACGGGCCCGGATCCAGGATTGTGCCGCGAGGCAAGGCGGCGAACAAGGCCGCCGAATAGTCCCAGGTCAGAGGCTTTCGCGTCTTGATCTAACCCCTTAATGCATATAGAATGGAAGCGCACTCAAGGGGGTGCGCTTCGTTCATTGAGGGGGGATCGTGTGGCGATCCAGGGGGCCGCCGGGGGTGGTCGGCGGCGTTATCGATCGACAATCCTCCTGTCCAGAGATAGATTCCAACACTCCAGCGTGTTGGGTCTATCTCTGAGGGGGGAGCCTTGCTGATCGAACAGCCGCCGTTGTTCGGCACCATCCAGCCCGTTCGCCACCCCGCCGATGTCGGCAGCCTGACCATCCAGCAGCGATTCGAGGCGTTCCACGCGCTCAACCCCTGGGTTCTCAGGGCGCTGATCCGGATGACCGCCGACTGCGCGGAGAAGGGGTTTGGCCGCATCGGCATCGGGATGCTCTTCGAGCTCCTGCGCTACCAGTACGGCGCGGCGACCCGAGGCGACGAGTTCGCGCTGAACAACGACTACCGCTCCCGGTACGTACGGCTCCTGCTGGCCGAACGCCCGGAGTGGTCAGCCCTCTTCGAAGTCCGGGCCCTGCGCGCGGACTGACCACGACCTCTTGGAGCCAGATTGTGAACGCACCGGCGGGCATCGACAAGCCGCCCGCAGTCCAACTGAAAACACGCAAGCCGACGGGGATCGTTCCCTGGCCCCTCCTCCTCATCGAGGGCGAGGAGGGCGCGGGCAAGACCTACTCGGCCGCACAGTTCTCCAGCAGCGACCGCATCGGTCAGATGTACTGGATCGACCTCGACGAGGGATCGGCCGACGAATACGCGGCCATCGAGGGCGCCAACTATCTGATCATCGAGCACGACGGCACCTACCGAGACATTCTCGAACAGGTTGAGGCCGTGCATGCCGAGGCCAGGCGTGCGGCGGCAGCCGGAGAGCCCCCGGTGGTCCTGACCATCGACTCGGGATCCGCCCTGTGGCGGATGCTCACCAACTGGACCTACGAACGCGGTCGCCGGACGCGCAAGAACCGCGCTCTGCTTCAGGAGGACCCGGACGCCGCGTTCGACATCGGCCGGAACCTGTGGAACGACGCCACGGAGCGGTGGAACAGGATCATCTACCTGCTGCGCACACTGCCCGGCATCGCCATCGTGCTGGCCCGCGGCAAGCAGGTCAGCGCCACGGACGACAACGGCCAGCCGATCCAGAACAAGAGCGAGTGGAAGGTCTCGGCCCAGAAGGACCTTGGCTTCGACTCGTCGTGCTGGGTGCGCATGAAGCGCAACGCCGACCCGCAGGTCATCAAGGTCCGATCGCTGCGGATGCGCGTCGAGCGGAACAAGCCGCTGCCACTGCGGGACTTCAGCATCGAGGACCTGGTCTTCAACAAGCTGGGCTGCTCCGTCGAGTCCCAGCCGCGCATCATGCCCGCGCTCGTCGGCGATCTCGTACAGCCCTGGCTTACCCGCATCGCCGGCCTGACGGACAAGAAGCTCCTGGAGGCGCTGTGGCGGGCCGTCCCAGATCCGGTCAACCGCCTGAGCCACGACGAGATCCTCACCATCCGTGCCGCCGCCGAGCAGCGCGCCGCCGAACTCGACAGCCCTCGGCGGGAGATGGGGGAGGGCCCGCTGTCCGACGCCGACAAGCTCCGTGCCGCCGCCCAGCGCAAGGCCGACGAGCAGGACGCGGACGCCGAGCAGTGACCGCCCACGCTGACCTCTTGGAGAACTCCCCTATGTCCGTAGCCACCGTTGACGGCATCGCACCTTCCATCTGGGATGCCGCACACGACGTGGACGCCCGCCGCCCCCGCTCTCGTCAGACACAGCTCGGCGCGTCCGACACCGTGTGCGGCCGACGTGCCGCCTACATCCTGCACGGCGTCACACCGACCGATCACCCCGACAAGCGAGCGGCGATCCTCGGAACGTTCATTCACCACGGGCTGCTTGAGTCCGCGCGCACAGAGTACGGATGGCTGGTGGAACGCAGTGTCCAGGACAACCTGATCCGGGGGCATGTCGACGTCGTGCAGCTCGATGCGGTGACCGCCACTCGCCTGCCCGCCCGTCACCGGCCAGCGATACCCGCCGACGTCCTCACTGTGGAGGACGTGAAGACCAAGTCCACATACCTGTGGGACCGCGTCCTTCGCTACGGAGCCACGGCCGCCGAGCTTCGACAGGTCCAGCTGTACGCGGGTGCGCTGTTCGAAGTCGGGTTCGAGGACGTTCCCGGCCAGCGGTACCTGTCCCGTCTGGGACCACTGAACATCGGCCGTATTCGCTTCCGCTTCATCAACCGGGACTCCGGCGCGGAGCACGTACAGGAGATCGACTTCGACCCGCAGCGCGCGGCGGAGGCCCAGTGGTGGGTGGAACGTGTGCGGGAGACCGGTGACCCCGAAGAGATGCCCCGCGACTTCAACGGCCCCGGTCTGGACGCCATCTGCGACTACTGCCCGTTCCGCTCCCTGTGCTGGCCCGGGACAGCTCCGGGCGTGCCCGAGCAGACCGCGCTCATCCGCGACGACGCCGACCGCGAACAGGCGCTCATCGACTACGTGAAGGGACACGAACTCGCCAGCGAAGGCGACAGGGTCAAGAAGTTCGCACGCAAGAAGCTCGACCAATCCCCGGAGGGGATCTACGGCCCCAACAAGCTGTCCTGGCGCGGAGGCAACGACGAGGAGAAGGACGACGTGGAGGCGATGGTCGACCTGCATGAGGTCGCCGGAATCCCGGTCCCGATGACGCCGGACGTCAACCGCATGGTCAAGAACCTCAAGGACGCAGGACTGGCGATCCCCCGGCGGAAGACCGGCAAGAAGACGCCCGCGGTCATCAACATCGCGCCGGCCTGACACGACTCCTATGAGTCTCAGCCCCGCCCGGGAGCGACCGGGCGGGGCACCCCGTCCTGCCGCCGTGCCTGTACCGCCCGAGGGGAACCGTGTCCATCCAACTGATGATCGCTGCGGCCTACTTGCCGCCCGACGTGCTCAGTCAGAGTCAGAAACTTGCCCTCATGAAGATCGCGGACAGCGCCGACGACGAGACGCGCCTCGCGCGCCCCGGCCTCACCCGCCTCGCGGCCTGGGTCGGCGTGACCGACAAGCGCGCCATCACCATCGTCACGGAGCTGATAGCCAAGGGGTTTGTCGAACGTGTGGAGACCGGCAAGGCGGGACGCGCGGCGGTCTACCGGGTGTTTCCCCTGGGGGTACCGCCCACACCGACCACGCCGGAGCTCAAGGAGCGCCTGGAGGCTCGCAAGGCTGCTCCGAAGAACGCCAACAAGGCCCGCTCCGGAGTCGCGCGTTCGGCCCCGGCCAAGCCTGCGATGACCTATCAGGATGTCGAGGACCGCGAGGCTGCTCGCCGAGAGAAGGTCGAATCGTCGCAGGTCGAAGCTGGGTTCCACGCGGGGAACCCAGGCGAGGAGGCAGGGTTCCACGGGGGGAACCCAGGCGGGCAGGACAGCCGGGTTCCACCCGTGGAACCCGGTGAGTTTCACGGGGGGAACCCACTGGGTTCCACGGGTGGAACCCCTTCCTTTCCTGGTTCTTCCTCCGTCCTTCCTTTCCCCCCTACCCCCACGGCTGACGCCGCAGGGGAGCCCGCGTCCGCTCCGTCAGACGACTCCACCCCAGAGCGCGGGGAGCCGCCTATGGGCTGCATGAAGCACCGGGGGCGCCCCGCTGCCTCTTGCCGTGGGTGCGGCACCAACCCGCGCGCAGGACTCCGGAGGGAGCAGGAGGAGGCCAAGGACGAGGAGCGCCGGGGGCACGGGCGCTTCTGGGACGAGTGGTACGAGGACGCCGCCAGGCGCCGCCGACAGGTCGAGGAGCACCCGGAGGCGACCGAAGAGGCGCGCAGAGCCGCGCGCGAGGCCGTACGAGCACGGAAGGACGGCAGCCAGGGGAAAACTTAGACTCCCGAAAGAAAATTTCGCCGGAAATGTGGACATCCCAGGCAATGCATATAGAATAGAACCAGAAAGAGGGGGAGGAGCCCCCTCTTGATCGGAAGGACGACATGGACTACCTGCCCACGCTTCGCCACTGCCACAAGGGCGCGATCGTGCTCGACGGTGGCGCTGCCGCCCGCGAGCAGATCCACAGCCTCGCCGACCTCTACCGCCAGGACCCGGAGGGTGTCGGCGACATGCTCATCCAGATCGCCGACCTGAAGGACCTGGTCGACTGTGAGCGACACCTCGGCGGGCTCGGGCGCGCGAAGCCGGTACGGGACGAGATCGTCGGCGAACTCCTCGAAGACATCGGCGGCGCCGAGATCCACCTCGACCACCGCGACAACCACAGGGCGCTCATGCAGGCCCGCGACCTCGCCCACCAGGCGCAGGACATCGCCGACGTCGCCGGTCATCGCGTCGACGAGCTGGAGGCCCTGACCGCGCGAGCCCGGCAGGTGCGAGAAGGGCGGCGCGCGGCGCCCCGGCTGGTGTTCATCGCCCGCCCGTGGTGAGCGCGGGCGGCATCAATTTAGCCTGAGATAGATCCCAACTCTGTACTGTTGGCTGGCACACGACCTCTTGGAGAAGGAACTGTGAGCAACGAACTGGCGCCGCTGGCCCCGATGCCCGTGCACAACAACACCGAAGACCCGCTCTGGCTGGACCTGTGGAACGCGTACGAGCCGGTCATCACCGCGCTGCGCCGCATCCCGCTCGTGACCAACGTAGAGTCCGGGAACGCGTTCGCCATAACCGCCGAGCTCACCGACGGCTCGCATCTGTGGATCTCCTCGGCCGAGGACCTGCCCATGGACCCGGCCGCGCTGGAGGGTTTCCAGGTCAAGCGCCGCCACGACGACAACCCGAACATCGACGAGGATTTCTACGACTCCACGGACAGCGGAGAGCAGGCGGAACACGGCAACAACTCCGTCCCGCTCATCCAGGCCATCACGGCCTTCGTCGCCGAGCGGCGCCTCGCGCCACGCGTCGTCGATCTGATCTCCGTCCGGCTCCGGGGCGTGACGGCGCAGCGCCTGCCGGTGTCCAAGCTGCTCCACGGCCCTCTCGCCGACAACGGCACGGCCCTCCTGGAGTACGCCAACGTCGTGCGCGCCATGGCGGCGAAGGGCTGGACGTGCGTCCACGCGCAAGGCGGGACGGACTGGCCGCTCACCGTATGGGAGCTGAACGACGAGGTCGGCATCCTCTACCTCGCGTCCACCGGACAGGTGATCGTCTGATGGCGGACACCGAAGCGGTCCCGCCGAAACCGGCGGAGGAGACCGGCAAGCGCCCCTGCGCCTGCGTCATCGCCCACCCGCAGGACGAGGCCGAACGAGCCCGAGCCCAGGCCGCGTTGGACAACGGACTCGCGACCAACGACGCCCACGGGGTCTTCATCGCGTGCATGCAGCTCCTTCAGCCCTGCCCGGCTCGCTACGAGGTGGTGGCGCGATGAACGAACTGCACGCGCTGTACGCACTGCTCGTGCTCGCCCTCGGTGTCGGTGCCGGCCTCACCGTGATCGTCATCGCAGAGCTCCGCTGGGAGGCCCGCAGCCGGGTCCCGCGCCGCACGACGTACGGCGAAGTCCACCGCCGCCACGCCGCCCAACGCTGATCGCGCTGCCCGGCCCGACTCCGGGCCGGGCAGCCGCAGACCTCTTGGAGAACACCCCGTGGGAAACGACGTCTACATCCAGACCTCTGACGGCACGAGAGCCGAAGGAAACGGCACCTACTTCCGGTTCGCCTTCACCGCACTGCCGCGCACACTCGACGCGATGAAGAACTTCGGGATGCTCGTCGAGCTGCCCGTCCCGCCATACCCGGAGCTGTCCGCCTACGGGCTGGCGGGCGTGGACCTCCGGCCCGGCACCAAGTACGACGAGAGCACGACGAACCGCGTCGCCGAATTTCGGACCGCCTACAAGGCCGTCAAGGACGCCTCCGAGGCAGTGCCGACCGGAATACCGAGATACAAGATCGACTCGAACGACGGCTTCCTCGTGACGGTCGCCGAGATCACCGCCGCCCTCGCCACCTATGACGCCCACCCGGGCGTGGCCATCGCAGAGATGCCCGTGGGTGACCCGACATGGCGGATCTGGATCGCCTTCCTGCGCCACGCGCAGGCTCAGGGCGGCCTTCGCACTCACTGATCTCGGCCGTTGCCCGGCCCCGCAATACGGGGCCGGGCACGCAGGACCTCTTGGAGAACAACTACCCACATGGCCACGTGGATTGACCTTTTGTGTGGCGCGGGCGGCAGCAGCACTGGACTTGTCGAAGCCGGGCACGAGCTGTTGCTCGGCATCAACCACTGGCGGCTGGCGATCGAAACGCACGCCGCGAACCATCCCAACTGTGAGCACGCCGTCATGACGCTCAGCGACGGCTTCCCCATGCGCATGCTGCCCAAGGCCGACGCCTTGTGGGCATCCGTCATCTGCACCGAGATCAGTCCCGCGGGCGGCAGGACTCGGGAGACCAACCAACTTGATCTCCTCGACCTGCTCGAAGAGGAACGCGACGAGTGGGAGTCTCTGACCAAGGACGCCTTCGAGGCGACCCGGGTAACCGCCTGGTGCGTGGTGCGAGCCGCTGAAGCGAAGCGGTTCAAGGCCATTGTCGTCGAAAACGTCGTCGAATTCGGCCTGGACTGGATCCTGTTCGCAACCTGGCTCCAGGCCATGGAATTGCTCGGATACCAGTACCAGATCGTGTGCGTCAGCAGCGCCCACGTCGGTGACGAAGTCAACCTGCGCGCCCCGCAGTGGCGTGATCGGATGTACGTGGTCTTCACCCTCAAGACCATGCGCAAGCCCGACCTGGAGCCCAGGCCGCTCGCTCCCTGCGTCGACTGCGGTGAGGACGTGCACGCCGTCCAGTCGTGGACCAAGACCGATGGCCTGCGCATCGGGAAGTACCGGCGCGACTATATCTACCGCTGCCCCAACACCCGTTGCCGCCACGCCATGGTCGAGCCGTACGTACGCCCGGCCAGCGACATCATCGACTTCAGCGACCTCGGGAAGCGGATCGGCGACCGCAAAAAGCCCCTCGCGGACACCACCATGGACCGAATCCGCGCGGGCCGCCTCAAGTTCCCCTGGCGCCCGTACTCGATCTCGCTCACCCACGGCAAAGACGGCGGGGACAGGGCGTACGCCGTCGAGGACCGGCCGATGCCCGTCCGCACGGTGAAGCAGGGCGATGCGCTTCTGGTGCCGACCGGCGGCTCGTGGAACACCGTCCCCGTCGACGTGCCGATGCGTACTCGCACCACCCGCGAGAGCGAAGCCCTGCTGACGATGGACCCGTTCATCATCGAGTACCGCAACCACGCCACCGCCAGCCCCGCGAGCGACCCGCTCAGCGTCGTCACCGCCCAGGGCAACCACCACGGCCTCGTCACACACGCCGGCACCGTGCCCGACCGCGCGCGGAACACCCTCGTCGTGCCGTACCGCAAGGCCGCGGTGAAGACGGCCGCCGAACCCGTCCACACCCTCTCCACCCGCGACTCAGCCGCTCTGGTGCAAAACGCCCCGGACATCAACGACTGCTACTTCCGGATGCTCAAGCCCCGTGAACAGCTCGAAGGGCAGCGGTTCCCCAAGAAGTACGTCGTCTACGGCAACCAGGCCGAGCAGACCGCGCAGGCAGGCAACGCGGTCTCGGTCAACGTCGCCCGGTGGATAGGCCAGCGATTGGAGCCCGTCCTGTGACCGGATCACGAACCCTGATCGGCACCCACGTCACCGACCACGCCCCGTGCTTCGGCGACGAGGACTTCGCCGTTGCCGACGACAGATGGAAGAACGGCATCGAACTCGTCGCCATCTGCGAACCCGTCCTCTACGTCTGCGGCGGCTGCCCCTACCGGGCAGCCTGCATCCGGCAAGTCGTCCCAGCCAAAAGCCTGTTCACCGGCATCTGCGGCGGCCGGATCTGGCTCAACGGCGTGATGATCCACGAGCTGCCGGACGCCGACCCCACCGAGCTGCCAGTCCCGGTCATCCGCAAATCGTGCGGCACGGCCGCCGGATCGCGCGCTCACCGCAGGGCCGTAGAGCAGCAGTGCTCCCGGTGTCTGCCCCACTACCGCCCCGGACCGAACCCACTGGACGCGGAGGAGCAGGCCGCGCAGCAGCTCGAACTCCCCGACGCTCCCTGACCAACCGAGAGGAATCGCAGTGAAGCACCTGACCGCAATATGCACCGGCACCCCGGACGGCTACCTGATTCGAGTTCTGGACGAGGATCACGGCGTCTACCTGGTACACCTCTTCTTCGACTGGGGCAGCTTCCGTCCGGCCAGCGCCGGTCACCGGCTGATCGAGCACGGCTACATGATCCGACCCGACGCCCGAACCCCGGACGCGGTGAACGGGTGGAGAGAGGTCCCGGGCCAGCCCGGTACCTGGTCCGTGCCGGTCATGCCGACGGGCGGGGACACCACAGAGACGCACTCGACGGTCGCCGAGCGCCTCGTCGAGGCGGTCTCCCACTGGACGGAGGGACGCCACGACCAGGCCCGGGAAGTCCTGGCTGACCTAGCACGGAACGGGACACCCTCGCTGCTGTACGGCGTCGCGACGGGACTCGCAGTCATGGCGAAGGAAGCCTTGGCGAAGATGCAGGGACTCGATGCCGACACGGCGTCCTGGACCATTCTGACTTCCGACGGCAGCCGTCCCGAGGACATCGTCCCGCAACCGCACCTCTTCGCAGCACGTTTCATCACCGCGTTCGCCAACGGGGACAACGCGACCACGCTCACCCTCTACGGAGCCGCGTTCACCGCGCCGGACCCCGAACTGTTCTCCCACTGCCTAGAGATGCTGCTGGCAGCGACTGGCGAGGCAGTTCGCGCCGCCACTCCGGGGGCTGATCGATGACCAGCTCCGCCACCTACTCGTCCGATGGACTGCGCCACGACGTTGCCGACCCGGCGACATGGAGCGTTCGGATCTGCGCGGGGCGATGCGGTACGTGCATCTTCCGGACGGGCAACCTGATGCGTTTGGAAGAGGGGCGGGTGGCCGAGATGGTCGCCAACGCCGTCGCCAAGGAGGGGCACATCGTCTGCCACGCCACACTCGGCACCGATGCCCCCGCCATCTGCGCGGGCTTCGCCGCGCACCGGACCGGTCGTACCGCTTCCCTCGCCCTGCGCCTGGCCCAAGCCGGCGTCCTTCGCACTGTCTGGGTTCACGTCGACACCAGAAAGGTGGAGTCGTGACCAGCGTGCTCGCCCTGCTTGTCCTGCTCGCGTGGGCAGCGGGGGTCGTGATCCTGGCGGACGCCTTCCGGAGGCTGCTCACCCACGCCCCGATGCTGCGGCTGCTCTGCCAACTGCGGCCGGGCGCCGTCACCTTGTACCTCGCGGTGGTCATCGTCGCGTGGCCGGCGGCGGTGGCTGCGAAGGCCCTGTCGGATCTCGTCGACCGGGGTCGCAGGTGACCCATATCAAGCCCGGACGGATCTTCGCGGCCTGCGACCCGCGGGACAGCATCCGCATACGGATCGAGCAGTACAAGCCGGGGGACATGCGCGCCCTGGTCGCAGATGCTGCGACCGGTCGGAGGCGCCGCCTCATGCTGGTCTCCGCCTTGCACGCGTCGGCTTTCACCAACGCTGGCGTGCCGCGCCGCAGCGGATACGCCCCCGAAACAACAGAGTCGGCACCGCC
Organism: Streptomyces sp. NPDC008092; assembly: GCF_042957285.1. Taxonomy (NCBI): domain Bacteria; kingdom Bacillati; phylum Actinomycetota; class Actinomycetes; order Kitasatosporales; family Streptomycetaceae; genus Streptomyces; species Streptomyces sp. NPDC008092. Next base: position 316,299 of record NZ_JBIBHY010000015.1, on the reverse strand, counting down.
CACAGCAGTTCCCCCGGTCGGCGTTCCGGGAGAGGAGGAACCGGCGGACTGGTTCGAGGGGATGCCCGGACGTCAGTTCAGGGTCGCGCTGCCGCCCCGGCTGACGCTCCTGAACGCCAACCAGCGGCTGCACCACCACAGGCGCGCGGAGATCACCAGGGTGCTGCGGCGCGCGGCCTGGGCCGCCTCGCGCGCGGTGCCGCCCCTGGAACGGGTCCACATCATCGGCGTCCTGCACCCCGAGGACCGGCAGAGGAGGGACCCGGCCAACTGGTACCCCAGTTTCAAGGCGTGCGTCGATGGGCTGGTGGACCAAGGCGTCCTGGCCGACGACGACCACACGCGCGTCGTCGGCCCGGACATGCGCATGGGGCACGTGGTCGAGGGAGCGCGGCTCGTCCTCCACATACGCGACCTCACCCCTGCGGAAATGGCTGCTGACCTGCGGAAATAAAGCCACCGGTGATCAAGAAAATTCGCCGGAAATCTTGCCTTCCTCCCGAATGCATATAGAATAGAACCAGAAAGAAGGGGGAGCGGCCCCCTTCTTCAACCGTCAGGAGAGACCGTGACAGACCCCTTCAGTCCCGAGGGCATCCGCCAGCGCCTGAGTACCGAGCAGATCAGCCGCGCCCAGGCCGACCGGCTGGCCGAGGCGATCACGGGCTCCCTCCGGCGGACCTGCGAGGAGTGGTTCCCCGGCACCGACTACGACAACTGGCGGCAGATGCTCCCTGAACCGCTGCTCGACGTCTTGGTCCAGCTCCTCGCCTGGGACGAGAACGGTCGAATCGTGGCCGACTACAGGCCCACCGCCGCGGCCAGTTGCATCTTCCTGGATCTGCAGAACCATCCCATCCCCGTCGGCTGAGAAGGGCCTCCGTGAACCGTGAAGAGCAACTGAACAGTCGCCGTTGGAAGATCAGCTACACCTATCGCTGCACCTGCGACCCCCAGTGCTACTGGACCAAGATTCCCGGTCGTCACTCGCGAGGGTCGGGCACCTTCCTGAACGACGGCGAGGAAGCTCTCGGTGCGGAGGCTGCCGCCGCGATCGTCGCTGATCAGTTCCGACATGTGGACATCGCCGACATCCGCATGTGGCAGGAGAGCTTCGAGGGGCGCGACGCGCGCCTCGCGCGGCACCGCCACGAGGAGGCGGACGAGAAGCGGGGCGTCCACTGGGCCATGGGCGGAGCCAACTAACCCAACGATTTCGCCCGGCGGCCGATGATCATCACATCCCGGCCGCCGGGCGACCCAACGCTGAGGAGGCACATGCAAGTGCAAGACCCCTGCCCGCTCGCGGACCGGCGGGTGTGTGAGGCCACCCGCAACCTCGCTCGCGCCGTGCTGCGGCGCATGGCCGTGACGGCGGTGGCGATCGAGCCGCGCATCAGGACTCTCGTCGCCACGCGCGATGAACCGGGCTATGCCCTGTGGAGTCTGCACGGCGACGACGGCCGACTCCTTCTCCGGTTCGACCTGCTGAAGCAGCCGGAACCGATCTGGGGCAAGCTCACCGCTGATCTGTGCTTCCTCGCTCGGCTCGCGGACCTGCGCACGCACCCGCCCGGCTACTACTTCGTCCACCCGATGACCGACGAGCGCGACATCGCCGTCCCTCTCCCTGCCAACCCCCGCGGCCTTCCCCCTCGCGAGATCGGTCACCTTCGGTGGTAGCGGTCGGTGAGGGTGGCCGCCCCGTCGGCGGAGTGGCGCTCGTGGTCGACATCGGCCAGGGCTGACCCCCCCCGTGCTCGTTCGCGGGGCTGCAACATCCCCTGAATGCATATAGAAAAGAAGCATCTGGGGCCCGTTCATCCTCAACCGGAGGCATCTGTGCCCGCTCGCCCCTCGGTACCGGTCATCAACACGCCGGACCACCACTTCGGTGCGATGTTCCTCATCCTTATCGCCCGCGCGCCCGACACCGCCACGCTCCGTGCCGCCGCGCGCCTCGCCGACAGCGCAGCCGTCGCCTCCTGGGCGCTGCGCCCCGACGACCTCGAACCCCTCACCGTCGAGCAGTACCGGGAGTTGCTCGCCTACGCCGCCGCCCCCGAAGTCTTCGACCTGGCCCTCTACTTGCGTGGCGACAGGAAGCAAATCCGCACGCTCATGGACCACATCGGCCGAGAGATCGCGGAACTCCTCACCCACTACTCCGCGCCAGACCCCCAGGTCTGACACCTGCCCCTGAACCCCATTGGAGAGCTATGACCAGTCCACCCGCACGGCAGTGGTGGGTCATCTACCGGGAGCCGAACCCCGCACAGATGGACGTCGTTGCCGTCGAAGCCCTTCCCGAGGACGACGCCGCCCACGACAAACGGTGCGCCGAGCTGGAGGCATCCGGCCAGCTCGCCTATGTCATCGCCGCGCCCGACCAGGACGCCGCCGCAGAGATCGCCGGCCGGATCTGGGCCGGGGAGCTCGTCACCAACCCGGCACGCCACGCCGCCGCAGAGGCCTACCTCGCCGCCAACCAGCCGCCCAACTAACCCCATTGGAGAATGACATGAACCCCGACATGCTGAAGGACCTGTGCGCGAGCGTCGTGCGCCGCTTGAGCCTCCGCCCCATCACGGTCGAGGCCGCGCTACTGGTCACCCTTCACCACTTCAGCGGTGAATCCCACAACCCCGCCGTGGCCTACATCGGACTCGCGCCCGATGAGTACGTCCTGCGGTCCCTCTCGACCCCCCGCTTCGAGGCCACCCTCGCGAGTGCCGCCCTCAAGGCCGAGGGCCGAGAAGCCGACGCCCGCCTGAACTGGGAGGCGTTCGTGCAGCGGGAACAGGAAACTGCCAGGCTTGCCCACGAGGCCATACCGAAGACGGCTCTCCTCGCCGACGCCGACATTATCCATCGGATCGGTCGTCAGCTCGGTCTCTGCGGTGAATGCACGGACCAGCTCGTCTCCGGGGTCGTGCTCACCCTGGCGCTTGGATACCCCTACCGCCTCGCTGATCAATGGCACCTCAGCCTCACCGATCTGCTCGCCCAGGTCACCACCGAGGAACTGACCGAGCTGTTGCGGCACGCCGCGCACTCGGCGGCGGGTCGCACGGACGAGGCCGCCGCCGCGCTCCGGCGCATGCAGCGCGCAGTGCGCTGACCTTCCCCCGTGGCGGCCTGCGGGCCGCCACGGGATGCCTCGATCGAACCGAATCCAGGAGAGCGCATGAGCCAACTCGACCTGTTCGCCGACGCCGGTGAGCCCGAAGAGCAGCCCGCCCCAGCCGCCCCAGCGGCACCGTCCCGCAGACTTCTCACCGATCTGCCGCCGGCGCCCCAACCCGTCACGATCGCCGCCCAGCCCCGCCCCGTGCTCGCTGCGGTCAAGCGCACGCTGGGTCACTACCGCCCGTCACAGAGGAACCCGCACGCCCACGCCTTCGATCTGGCGGAGGCGGTCAGCTCGGCTTGGCATCACGCGCATGGGGGGAGCAGTATCGAAATCCCCATCGGTACGGTGGCCGCGCTTTCCCTGTGGCCCCTGCGAGGCCCAGACGCGTACCTCGCCGCCGACTGGTGGCTCAGCCTCGACGACGCCGAGCTGCTCGCCGCCTTCCGCGAGTGCTGGGCCCGCATGTGGATCATGCGGCCCGACCTCATCGACCGGGCCACGCCCCTCCATAAGTGGGTCGACGACGAGAAGCCCGATGCTCGGCGAGCCGCCGCCGTACGAGCCGTCGTCGAGGCCGCGATCACCAACGGACTCCTACATTTGACCACCAGCGATGACCTCGATCTCCGCTCCACCACCGACGTGATCGGAACCCTGCTTACCGTCATGCGCTCCGAGGGTGCTCACGACGCACTCGCGGAGATATACACGCCGCCGGACGTCGCCTACCTGATGGCCAGGATGCTGCTCGACGACATGCCATTTGAGCCCGGCATGAAGTTCGACGAACCCGCCGGCGGCACTGGCGGCATGTACCGCGCCGCCGTACAGGTCATGCGCGAACGCGGTATCGACCCGCACCAGTTCGGATGGTCACTGACGGACATCGACCCCCTCGCGGCGGCGGGCGCCGCCGTCAACGCGATCCTCTGGGACCTCGGCCCGCACGTACTCATCGGGTGCGGCGACACCCTGCACGAAGGCAACGTGTACGCCAGGGCCGCCCGGGAGGCACTGGAATCCCTGGAACGGCGCGATCGACTGCACTCGCAGGCCGTCTTCCTCTCGGCCATCCAGAAGGTCGAAGCTCTGATACGCGATATAGCGGCCTGACCTGCGGAAATTGTCTTATCGGATCTTGAATTCCCCCCTGAATGCATATAGAATAGAACCATAGGGGAGGGGAGTCATGGAAGAGCCGCCGTTCACATTCCCGTACTGCCGCAGCCACGACGTCCGGTGCCAAAAACCGGGCTGCGAGGCATGCGCCTGCGACCACTGCTTCGACTGCGGAGCCTGCCCCACCGAAGCGTGCGACCACGACGCCTAGCAGTCGGCCCACCACGACTTCCGCAACACATCACGACTGGAGCGCACATGACCTACAAGAAGGGCGACCGCGTCGCCCTCGTACACACCACCGACCCGCACACCGAACTCAAGCCCGACGACGAAGGCACCGTCCACCGGTTCGACGCCAACCTCTCCATCCTCTCCGTGAACTGGGACAGCGGCTCCACCCTCTCGATGCTCCTCGACGACGGCGACGAAGTACGCCCCGCATAGCCACACCGGGCCCGCTCCGGCAGGGGCGGGCCCCGCTACACCTGCAGACCTCTTGGAGAACGCCGCATGCTCATTACCGACGCCGCAGTCCGAGAAGCCGCGGCCAACGTCGCCCAAAGCCTCGGCGGAGACTGGGCAATTGACACCGCAGCGCCCGCCGACGGCGCAGCGCACCTCGTCTACAGCGACGGGCGAGGTATCAGCTTCCGCCCCATCTTCGGCGGAACCACCGTCCAACTCTGGATCACCGGCGGCGGCGTAGACCCGCTGCCCGACGACGCCACACTGGCCGACCGCGCCCTTCACGAAGCGCAACTCACTGCACGCCTGGCCGAAGGGCACCGCTACAACAAGGCGACCACCCTCGTCACCGAAGCCGACGAAGATCCGGAGCTCATCATCCTGCGCACCCTCGAAGACGACCTCCTTCCCGCCTTCGACTACAAGCCCCGGTACGTCGGCCACCGGCCCTGGATAGACCTGTTCGACAAAGCGCTCTCGCAAGTCATGGATGAAGCCCCGCCGGCCAGGGGCGCCTTGCTGCGTGACTGGGGCCCTGAAGCCCATGCGGCACCGCCCGGCGTCGGTGAAGACGCCGAGCCCGCGGCCGACACCGAATCTGGTCCCGCCGTCGACAACGACCTGGCGACCGAGCCCGATTCAACCTCTGCGTCCGGCGGCGACCGGCAGGCCGACAACCTCGCAGCTGATGAGATCCAGGAGGAAGCCCCGTCACCCGCCGGAGATGCCGACCGAAAGGTCACGTAGCCTCCGAGTTCCGGGCCCGAAATAGACTCCGCCTTGGAGCCGAGCCCCTTTGGCGAGATCAGCAGCGAAGCGCATGCCCAACCGGGCAGCCCCAGGCCACCACGGGACGATTGAGAAAACGGTATGGGCGGCGTCGTGACCACGATGCCGCCCATACCGTCGGTGCGTCAGCAGCACTCTCGCCGGTGCTCCGGATGCTCAGAAGGGGCCAGACGGTTCCCAGGTCAGGATCTGCGAGCGTCGGGAGGTGCCCATCTGATGGTGGCTGTAAAGTGATTGTGCTATTGAAGGTTGTTTCGGTGCGCAGTCGGCTCAGACCAAGAGAGATTCGATGTGACGGGCCTCTTCGTGGGCGCCAATGCGATCAAGGGCCTGGCTTACTTGAGTGCGAAGCTGTCCGGGTTTGCCGCCGGTTCGCCAGTCCAGCAGAAGCAGTCCTGTTACAGCGATTCTCACCTTGGCGAGAGCGGGATCGTGCTCCAGTTCCTGGTGGGCCAGCTCGAGATCGCGGATAAGGGATTCCCAAACGTCCCCTAGCGCGGCGATGTCTGCTTGCTTGGTGCAGGCCACTCGGGTTCGAACGGCGTCCGTGAGGGCTCGCAGCGCGTCCTCGCGTTGGCCGGCGAAGAAGTGGAGGCGGGCCTTGCGGTGCAGTGTGTCGGCCCGCCGGTGGAGGGGCAACGGGCCTTCGTCGTCGCGTCCTAGGAGTTCCTCGTCCAGCTTGGCGAGGTTTTCTGGGATGTCGAGGTCGGCGATGGTCCTTGGTGCCCCGTCGGCCCGCGGCTGTCCGGGACTGGAGGAGGGGACAGCGGACTCGACGTCGTGGACGGCCCATCCGTCCAGGATCAGGTCGACCCCTCCTACATCCTGTTCGCCGAGCTGGTTCTGCAGGCGGCGGTTGAGCAGATAGCGTCGGTACGTGCGGTTCGTCAGGTCCGCCACGTCCAGCGTTATGAGGCCGGACAGCTCGAATTGGGCGGTCAGTTGGACGTGCACCGACTTCTGAGGCGCGGGAAGAGTGATCGTCAGGATCTCGACGTCCTCGGCGGAGGTCTTGGACTTCTCGATGACGGGGATCGCGATGTCGGCACCTGGATCGCCCTGGAAGAGGAAGTGCCCCGTGCTCTTCGTGGGGATGCTCGTCAGCCTGTCGTACAGCACGAAGGTATTGGTGCTCTCGCCCGGTGCCTTGCGCGTCTCGAAAGGGTAGTCAGGTGCCCCTGCTTTTTCGTGCCCCTTCCCCGGCATCGGGGTTGCGAGTATGCCGATTCCGCGCTGGCTCATGTCGAGCAGCAACAGGTCTCTGACTGCGCCCTTGAGGATCCCGGCCTGCATGGCCAACCCGTGGCAGACGGCGAACTCCTGGTAGAGGTCGATAAATTCGGTGTCGGGTAGGAGTCTTTCGAGGGCCTCGCGGACGGTGAACGTCTTGCCTCCCTGCCCGGTCAGCAGGATGACGTCGATGGGCGCCGGGTGATCATCCACGTCGTCGATGGCCACCCGCGCGATATACGCGAACCGTGCCGTCAGTTCTTCGCAAACCTCCCGGAACTCGGCGCGGTCGAGGGTGAAGTGGTGCGACACCACCTGCGACCCGATCTCGATGTCCTGGATCGCGACCACCACCGAGTGGTGCGTGGTCAGCAATTGCTTGGCGCGCTCGGCCTCCTGAAGAATCCGGACCTCCATCGCGGTGTCGACCACCACCGCGCTGTTCCATTCGAGCAGCCGCTGTTTCAGACGGGCAGCAAGCGCCGTGTCAAAGTCGAGGCCCCCCAGATGATTGTCGCCGTAGACCGACTTGACCTCGATCACATTGTCGCCCACCTCGACGACCGCGACATCCAATGTGCCGCCGCCGAGGTCGACGACGAGGGCATGCCCCTCCCAGCTGGGTCGGTCCACTGCCACTACATAGGCCGCGACGCTGGGTTCGGCAACCATCCTGGCGACGTGCAGCCCCGCCAGTTCGAAGGCGCGCAGCAGGCTGTTGGCCTGTCTCATGCTGAAGTTCGCGGGATAGGCGACCACCGCCTCCTGCGGGAGCCGGCCCAAAGCGTCCTCGGCGTTGGCGCGCAGGTTCCGGATCACAAGCGAGGCGAGCAACTCCGGTGACAGCTCACTGCCGTCGACAGGAAAGGTGTAGTCGGTGCCAAGATGACGTTTGACGGCCCGCACGGTGCGTCCGGCCGAGAAATGCTCCAGCTCTACGGCGGGTGAGCCCACCAGATAGTTGAAGTCGGGGAGGAACGTGATCACGGAGGGCACCAGCTTTCTGCCGTCCCCCGCCGGAAGGAGATGCACCATGCCGTCCGTGTCCGGCACAGCGATGACCGAGGTCGTGGTGCCGAAGTCGACGGCGAAGAGCGCGGGTTCTGCTATCTCGGCGTTGACGCGGGTGACCGATCCGTGCCTGATCTCCTCGCCCACGCTCACCGAAGCCCGCCACGCGTTGCGTTTGCGGGGCGAGACGAGTTCGAGGTCGACGAGTGCCGCTGGCTCGACGCGTGAGTGCGGCCGCTGGAGCGGCTTCTCGTACTGCAGGGCGAGGCTGGGGACACGGTCCGTCAAATAGGTGTCGAGCTGTCCGACGGTGACGCAGTGTCCTTCATCGCCGAACGCCTCGTACAGGGCCTGGGAGAAGATTCCCGACTCCAGCCGGTCGCTCTCGTACGAACTCGTCTCGGGGGCACAGGAACAGAAGGAGACCATGCCGGGCGGGCAGAGCCTCTTGACGTCCACCTTGGATCTGGTCGGGAAGAGCGCCCTGCCGCCCGCGACGGCACTTCTGCACGCGTCCAGGAGCAGGACGACATGTTCGGCGCCGGTCGCCCGGAGCATCCATACCAGGGAGTCGAACCTGAGGCTCGTCTCCTCGGGGATGGCGGTGAGGGAATCCCGCGTGATGAGGTAGTCATTGCCGTTCGGGGTGGAGAAGCCATGGCCGCTGAAGAAGAAGAAAAGCCGCTCGATCGGCTCGCTGGTGTGGGTGGCCAGCCTGTTGAGCGCGTGAAGCACGTTCTGACGGGTCGGGAGGGAGTCGTCCAGCCCGTCGGCGAAGGTGAAGATGGCGTCGGACGGAACGTCCAGGGCGGCCACGAACATGTCCCGCATCCGGAGCGCGTCGCGGTGAGCAAAGCGTAGGTCCGCGATGTCGTCGTCCTGATAGTGGGAGCAGCCGACGGCCACCGCCACGTTCAAGACGTGCCTCCCGGCCTCCGCTGGAAGATCAGCTTCATTCCGCCGTTGACCTCGGTGGAGGTGGCTCCTACGAGCCGGACCTCTCCCTTTGCCGTGACCTGGACGTGAACCTCCAGGCCGGTCAGCTCCAGCGTGTCCGAGGCGGTGGAGGCCTGGTCGAAGACACCGCCCACGTATTGGCACAGCGTGGCGACGTTCTGGGCCAGCGTGTCGGAGCCGATTCGCGTGACCTGGGTGACGGCGGTTCGGGTGCGGGAGAGAAACGACTTCTCTCCGTCGTCGACGCCGTAGTCGATGGTGACGACCGGCACGCCGGCATTCCGTGGATCTGACATCCGGGCCCCCTGTGAAGTGCTGCCATGCCCCGAACTGCGCCTGCTCGCACGGCACATGGCCGTGTCATGACGAGAGTACTGAATGCGGTGCCGGAATGTGCACACTCCTGTACGAGGAGTTACCGAAGAGTGGCATTCCGCCCGAGGTCGGCCCTATGTGTCACTGCCCCGCAGTCGTGCCTGTTCTGCTGCGTGGGCGCCATCGCGGGGGTCGACGCGTGATCATATTCGGTACGGTGCCCAGGGGGCCTTGCCGTAGGAGTAATAGAACCAAGTCGCGGCAGCGGGCCCAGCAGCGGACTGGTAGCAAATGGCGGGCCTGCTGGCTTCGACAGCTGCAATGCCGCGACATAGGGGCTGGTGCACGATCGGGTCTTGACCACCAGACCCGACCCCAGAGAGCAGCGCATGGTTCGCCACGCTGCTTGATCCACTCAAGGTGGCCACCCTGGTCGCCCAAGGGGGCTACGCTCAGCAAGGGCGTTTGACTTGTGGTTACGGCCACGGAGGCTCCGCCTCGACTGCCGGGGCGGAGCCTACGTGCGTTGGAAGGGGAATCCGCTGCTCTCGTTCTTGGGCCCGTCTCTCAACTGCAAGGGCGCACGCTGTGGCAGTCAAAGACGTCCATCCGGGACGCGTTCTGGACGCAGGTTGGACACAAGGATCGGAAAAGACTGACAAGGGCCGAGAAGGACTGAGGCGCCAAACCGCGTCTGACCTGGGAATACGGCCAAGATGAGCAATGATCGACAAGGGTCGCCAAGATCCTCAAAGGACTCATAATCCGTCGGCCGTGGGTTCGAGTCCCACCCGCCCCACCTGTGCAGGCCTGTGACCTGTGGGAACGTTCATTTTGTCCTGTCGGATCGTCAACTTCGCCTGAACGGACTGAATCCGCTGCTCGTGGGTTCGGCTCCGTGGCGGTCAGTATTGATCCACGCCGCTCTGACCTGTGCGGATGTCGCGGTCCGGCGATGGGGTAGGTTGCCGCTGGTGGTGTGTGCGAGGCCTTGGGTGCCCGATTCTGGACGCTGGCCGGACACGAGGATTCAGAAGTGTTGCCCGGGGACCTTCGAGTAGGCGGCTCTGCCGGGTCGGCCGCTGGGTGCGGAGGCCACCCGAATGGGTTCCGGTCCGAGCTGGGACGCGAAAACGGCCCGTACTGGAAACGGCCCGGAGCGGAGGTGCAGCGGCCTCTGAGGGGGTTTGAGCCCCCTTCACTCCCGGTTCGGAGACGACCCTGACCGAGCGACTTGTCGGACGAGCAGTGGGCGTTGACCGAGCCGATGATCACGCCCTGGAAACAGGACCGGATAAGCCGGTCGGACACGGCCCCGGCACCTGTGGTCTCCGGGAGGTCGTGAACGTGGTCTTCTACCAGGACCGGGGGCCGTCAGTGCCGTTGTCTGCCCCGTGATCCGCCTGGTTGGTCGGTGGTGTCGTGCCACTCCACGGCAGCCCTATGAGCTCCCGTCGGCCAGGCCGGTGCGGTGGGCGAGGACCACCAGTTGCACCCGGTCGCGGGCCCCCAGTTTGGTCAGGAGGTGTCCCACGTGGGTCTTGGCGGTTCCCTGGGTGATGTGCAGGTGCCGGGCGATCTCGGAGTTGGACAGACCCTCGGCGACCAGGACCAGGACTTCGCGTTCGCGTTTGGTGATGCCTGTCGGCATCGCGGGTGCGGGGGCCGACCGGGCGGCGAACTCCTTGATCAGCCGCCTGGTGACGCCCGGGGCGAGCAGTGCGTCGCCGACGGCGACCACGCGGACGGCGGCGAGCAGATCCGCCGGCGGGGCGTCCTTGAGCAGAAAGCCGCTGGCTCCGGCGCGCAGCGCACCGTAGACATATTCGTCCAGGTCGAAGGTGGTGAGCATGAGGACCCGTACGGTGCCGGTGCCCGTGATGCGCCGGCAGGCCTCGATGCCGTCCATGTCGGGCATCCGGACGTCCATGAGGACGACGTCGGGGTGTGTGTCGAGGGCGAGGGCGACGGCTTCGGTGCCGGTGGCCGCCTCGCCGACCACTGCCAGGTCCGGTGCGGTGCCGATGATGCCGCACAGGCCCGCGCGTACCAGGGTCTGGTCGTCCGCCACGACGACGCGGACCGTCATGCGTGGCTTCCGGTGAAGTCCGGGGCGGTGAGCGGCAGGTGGACGCTGACCTGGAAACCGCCCCCGGGCACCGGTCCGGCCCGGAAGTCGCCCCCGCACATGGCGGCCCGTTCCCGCATGCCGATGAGGCCGTGGCCTGGTCCCATGTGGCCCGGGCGGCCCTGTCCCTGGTCGGTGATCTCGATGAGCAGTTCGTCAGGCCCGTAGCCGATACGGGCGCGGGCGCGGGGGGTTCCGGCGTGCTTCACCACGTTGGTGAGGGCCTCCTGGACGACGCGGTACGCCGATGTGTCGATCCCGACGGGCAGGGCGCGAGGGTTGCCGGTGATCACCAGCTCGACCTGTACGCCCGCTTCGGCCGTCAATGCCAGCAGCCGGTCAAGGTCGGCCAGCCCGGGGGCCGGTGCGAGCGCGGGGGCGGTGTCCTCCGTACGCAGAACGCCGAGCAGCCGCCGCATCTCGGTGGTTGTCTCGCGGCCTGTGGTCGCGATGACGTCGAGCGCGGCGCGGGCCCGGTCGGGCCGGTCGTCGATCACCAGGTGTCCGTAGCCCGCCTGGACGGTGATCACGCTCATGCCGTGGGCCACCACATCGTGCAGCTCCCGGGCGATCCGCAACCGTTCCTGGGCGATGGTCTGCGCGAGCAGCTCCCGCGCGTACCCGCGCCGTTGCCGCACCGCGTAACCGGTCGTCCAGGCGGTGACGAAGACCAGCGCGAAGGGGACGATCCCGCCGCGGTGCGTGAAGTCCGGCAGTGCGGTGGCCACCGCACCGGAGAGGGAGAGTACGAGGACGACCGCCGCCGTACGGATACGGCAGGTGGCGGCCACGAGGTACAGCACCCATGCCATCGGCCCCGACGCCAGGAATCCGAGCGTCCCGCCCGGCGGGACCTCGGCCAGCGGGGCCAGCCAGAAGGCCGGCAGTGCCGCGCCGAAGGCGGCGAGCGGACGGTGCCGGCCGACTGCCCAGGCCACGGTGAGCAGTACGGCCGCGGCGGCTGCCGCCACGAGCCGGAGGCCGGAGCCGTGGGCGGGCAGAACCCAGGCCGACAGGCCGTACGCGGTGGAACCCGCGAGCTCCAGCGCGAGCCGGTGTCCCGGCCGTAGCCGGGCCGGCAGCGGGGGGCGCGGATCAGGACGCATGGCTTGAGCGTAGGCGCGCGGGCAGGGCGGGGCATCGGCCCTGCGGCGTATGCCTCCAGGCAGATGCGCCGGGTGCCGCACGCCCGTCACCTTGAGAGCCCCTGACGACTGGAGAAGCCCGGTGACCCGCGATTCCCTCACAGCAGCAGCGTCCGCTGTCGGCCTCAGCAAGATCTACGGCGAGGGCGGGACCCACGTCACTGCCCTGGACAACCTCGGTGTCGAGTTCCTGCGGGGGCAGTTCACCGCCATCATGGGTCCGTCCGGCTCCGGCAAGTCCACACTGATGCACTGCATGGCCGGCCTGGAACCGGTCACCGCGGGTTCAGCCCGGATCGGCGACACCGAACTGGGTGGCCTCGACGACAAGCGGCTCACCACGATGCGCCGGGACCGGATCGGGTTCGTCTTCCAGTCGTTCAACCTGCTGGCGACACTCACCGCGCTGGAGAACATCACTCTTCCCATGGCCATCGCCGGACGAAAGCCCGACCAGGCATGGCTGGACCGGTTGGTGGCAGCCGTCGGCCTGGCCGACCGCCTCGGCCACCGACCGTCCCAGCTCTCGGGCGGCCAGCAGCAGCGGGTGGCCTGCGCCCGTGCCCTGGCCTCCCGACCGGAGATCATTTTCGCCGACGAGCCCACCGGCAACCTGGACTCGCGCTCCGGCGCGCAGATCCTCGCCTTCCTCCGCGACTGCGTACGCGATCTCGGACAGACCGTGGTGATGGTCACCCACGACCCGATCGCCGCCTCGTACGCGGACCGCGTGGTGTTCCTCGCGGACGGCCGCATCGTCGACGACCTGCGGGCCCCGACCGCGGACAGCGTCCTGGACCGCATGCGTCGTCTTGACGCCGTGGCCCGCACCAGCTGAAGAGGAGCCGACCACCATGTATCGCACCGCGCTTGGCAATGTGCGGGCCCACAAAGGCCGTCTGCTGATGACGATGCTGGCTGTGCTCCTCGGCACAGCCTTCGTCGCCGGAACCCTGATCTTCTCCGACACGATCGGGCAGTCCGTCAAGGACAGTGTCTCCGACAGCTCCTCACGGACCTCGGTCCAGGTCACCGACACGGCCGTGAGCACGGACACGGACTCGGGGGCCGGACAGAACACCGGCGTCCGGAGCCCGCTGACCGAGTCCACGGTGCGCAGGATCGCCGCTCTGCCGGGAACGCGTTCGGCACGCGGCACCGTCACCGGCTTCGCTGGGCTCTCCGACCCGCACGGCGACCTCATCGGCAGCCGCGGCAACACCCGGGGCGCCAACTGGGTTCCCGCCACGGGCGGACCGGACCCCGAGTACCCGATGGCACAGGGCACCGGACCCACCTCGGCGGGCATGATCGCCATCGATCAAAGGACCGCGAGCGACAACGGCTTCAAGATCGGCGACACCGTGCGGGCGGCCGTCAACGGGCCGGTGCTGGAGATGACGGTCACCGGCATCTTCACCACCGACGACCCGCAGGTCAGGGCCGGCGGCTCACTCGTCCTGTTCGACACCGCCACCGCGCAGCGCCTCTACCTCGAGCCGGGCCAGTACGACAGCATCCAGGTCGTCGCGACACCCGGCACCAGCCAGAACGAGCTGCGCGGCGAAATCCTGCCGGTCGTCCCGCACAGCAAGAACATCACGGTGAAGACCGGCGCCCGGCTCGACGCGGACACGGCGGCAAAGGCGCGGAGCGGCATGTCCGGGATGCGGAACGTACTGCTGGCCTTCGCCGGGATCGCCCTGTTCGTCGGCGTCTTCCTCATCGCCAACACCTTCACCATGCTGATCGCACAGCGCACCCGTGAGCTGGCACTGCTGCGGGCCATCGGAGCCAGTCGCCGCCAGATCACCACTTCGGTGCTGCTGGAAGCCCTGCTCGTGGGTGTCGGCGCCTCGGTGGCCGGCCTGGTCACGGGCATCGGCATCGGTGCCGCGCTCCAGGGCCTCATGGGCTCCATGGGCAGCCAGGTCTCCACCAGCACGCTGGTCGTGTCGCCCACCACTGTTCTCGTCACCCTGCTCACCGGGACCATGGTCACCGCCCTCGCTGCGCTGCTGCCCGGTCTGCGTGCCTCCCGCGTGGCCCCGGTCGCCGCGATGCGCGGCATCGACACCCCAGCCACCCGCAAAAGCCTCGTCGTTCGCAACAGCATCGGCGTAGCCCTGGCCGGAGTCGGCCTGGCACTGGTCCTCTGGGGGGCCGCCAGGGGTGGCTCGGCCGGTAACCTGCTGGTCGCGGGTGGTGCGGTGAGCACGCTGGTCGGAGCGTTCGTTCTCACTCCCGCACTGGCCCGGCCGGCGATCGCACTGGTCGGCCCGCTCTGCACCCGGCTGTTCGGGATCTCCGGCACGCTGGCCCGGCAGAACGCGGCGCGCAACCCGCGGCGCACCGCCGCTACCGCCTCGGCACTCACCGTCGGTATCACCTTGATCAGCGCGTTGACGGTCCTCGGCGCGTCCGTCACCCACGCCATCGACAAGCAGGTCACCCAGAACATGAGGGCCGACTACGCGGTCAGTGCGCTGCTCAGTCTGCCGGTCGCTCCGACGCTGCTGCCCGAGATCGCCAGGACCCCGGGCGTGGCCGCGTACAGCGCGCTGGACGACCAGCGCCTCCGCTCGGGCGGCAAGGACCTTCCCGTCACCGGCGTCGACGCGAAGAGCTTCGACCAGTTGATCGTCCCGAACATGGTCAGCGGCTCCACCGCGGCCCTGCGGCGGGGCGAGATCCTGGTCGACCAGGACCACGTGGTCAACGACGACTGGGCCGTCGGCAGTACGGTCCCGGTGACCTATCCGGACGGCAGCAGCGGCCGGTTGACGGTCGGCGGGGTCTACCAGAACAGTGAGGTACTCGGATCCGTGCTGATGAGCCGGTCGGTGCTGAGCCCGCACACCACCGCTCCGTTCTACAGCACGGTCCTGGTCAAGGGGGCCACCGGGGCCACCGCGTCACTGCAACAGGCGCTCAAGGATTCCACCGGCGACAACCCGCTCATCAACGTCCGTACCAAGCAGCAGATGCGGGACCACTTCAGTTCGCAGATCAACCTGCTGCTGGACGCCATGTACGCACTGCTCGCCCTGTCCGTGGTCATTGCGGCCCTGGGCGTCGTCAACACCCTTGCCATGGCCGTACTGGAGCGGAAGCGCGAGATAGGCATGCTCAGAGCGGTCGGACTGTCCCGCGTTGCGGTGCGGCGGATGGTCCGCCTGGAGTCGGTCCTGATCGCGTCCTTCGGCGCGGCACTGGGCATCGCCATCGGCAGCTTCCTGGCCTGGGCCGGCGTACGGCTGCTGAGCAGCGCGATGACCGGGCTCACGACCGTTCTGCCGTACGCGCAGCTCGCCGCGTACATCGCCGGTGCGGCGCTGGTGGGTCTGCTGGCGGCGCTGTGGCCGGCCCGACGGGCCGCGAGGCTGAACGTGCTGGACAGCATCAGAACGGACTGACCCACGAGGGCGGCCCGGCGTGATGCCTGCGCGGTGGTCAGTAGGGCCGATGTCCCGTCCCCGGCGTTCGGGGCAACGTCCCGCCGCCTGATCGGACGAGCCGGTGGACGTCAGGGATGCTGCTCCACCCCGGGCCCCGGGGTGGAGCAGCGGCGCGTGGGGGCGGTTGCTCTGGCCGGTGTACATCTCGAAGACCCTCCCGGCGGCAGACGGGGCGAAAACGCTCAAGGACCTGGTCGCCAGATGAAGGCGACCAACGCCGCCTCCGCTTCTCCAGCGACCGGCACAAGCCCCGTCGTCGAAGCCCTGACCCTCGTCGAGCGGCACAAGACACCTCTTCCTCTACCACCTACCTGCCGCTCGGCGAGACCGTCTCGTTGCAAGGCGCGGTCCGCAAGGTCGGAGCCCGGGTCCGGCTGCTCTGCCGCTGCTGTCCGCGCTTGTTGGGTCCCTCGCGTTCACCAGCACACCAGGGGGCGTCGTTGGCGGGTTCGCTGGTTGGGGGCGCCGCGGTCGAGGTTCGGGAGTCCACGCTGCGCGCCACCGCGGTCACGCTGGCCGGTGACCATTCCGATTTCCCCGACCCCGTGGACGGCGATTGCATCCGTGCCGCCTCCCGGTACAGGACCCGAGGGTCGGCCGAATCGACCGGGCCAGCATGACCTCACATCTGCCATTATGATGTCAGTGGTGTATGCTGTCAGTGTAATAAATTGCAGATGGGGGACGCGGGCATGGCTTGGAAGATTGTCGTGGTCGAGCCGGCTCTGTCCTGGCTTCACGGCCTGCGCCGCACTGACCGCGACACTCTGCTTCAGGTCAGCCAGGCTGTCACCGCCCTTCAAGGGGAAGGCCCCGCGTTGGGTAGGCCTCTGGTGGACACGATCAAGGGCTCGGCGCTGTCGAACCTCAAGGAGCTTCGCCCCGGCTCGGCAGGGGCCACGGAAGTACGGTTGCTGTTCGTGTTCGACCCGGACCGGCAGGCCGTGATCCTGGTCGGCGGTGACAAGGCGGGCAACTGGTCCGGCTGGTACCGCGTCGCGGTGCCTCAGGCGGAGCAGGCATACGCGGAGCATCTGAAGCGAATCGATGGAGAGGACGGGGAACGATGACTGATCACCTCAAGGACCCGCAGGCCGTCTCCTGGGACGACCTGGTCGAGGATTTCGCCTTCACCGATGCCGAGAAGGATCAGATTCAGAAGGGGGCGCAGGCGATGGTCCTGGCCTCCCGTGTCCACCGGCTCGCCGAGTTGCGGAAGCGGCAGCACACCACCCAGGTCCAGGTTGCCGAAGCCATGGGTGTCACCCAGGCCCGCGTCTCACGCATCGAGAAGGGCCAACTGGAGCGCAGCGAGGTTGACACCCTCGCTGCCTATGTCAAGGCGCTCGGCGGCAAGTTGAAGATCGTGGCTGACTTCGGTGATGAGACCTATGTCCTCGGCTGATCTGATGGAAAGGCCGGGGCCCAGGTTTACGCGCAGTCCGGAAGGCTGACTCGCTTCGTGAAGTAAGGGATGATGCTCCACCCCGGGACGAGGGGTGGAGCATCATCCCGTCGGTAAGCCAATCCGTTGCGCGTGGGTTCGAGACCCGCTTCCGAGCGGGGGAGATGGTCTCCGTACTCAGCCAGGCTTGTCCTTCCAGGACGCGTTCTGGACGCAGGTTGGACACAAGGATCGGGAAAGACTGACAGGGGCCGGGAAGGACTGAGGTCCCAAACCTCGTCTGAGCTGGGAAAACGGCCAAGATGGGCATTGATCGGCAAGGGTCGCCAAGATCCTCAAAGGACTCATAATCCGTCGGCCGTGGGTTCGAGTCCCACCCGCCCCACCTGTGCAGGTCTCTGACCTGCGGAAACGATTGTTTTTGGGTGTTGAAGCGTCAACTTTGCCTGAATGGACTGAATCCGCTGCCCGTGGGTTCGGAGTCCGGTGGCGCTTGAGGGAGCTCCAACCCCTCTGACCTGCGGCGGAGTGAGCGATCTAGGTCGTCGCTCGGCGTCCGGGTGACTGCTGTGAGGGCCGATACCGGGACCCAGGGGCCGTACAGGGGCCGGGACGGCGCGGCCGTGTCCAGGCCGACGGTTTCTCAGGGCCGATCAGTTGCCCCGTTTGCGGGTTGCGCGGCACGGGCTGTTGTCCCAGCGCGGGAGCCGAGCACCGGGTCGGCAGCGCCAGGGGTGCCGGCGGCTTGCGTGCCGATGGCACACCTCGTGTTGTTCGGCGGCAGGTGGCCTGCGGTCACGGTGCACACCACTTCCTCGGTGCCTCCTGGCCCGTGCCGGGGCGCTCACCGCCCTGCTCGCGCTCTTTGCCGCTTCCCCCGCCTGATCCTCGTCGAGGACCAGCCCTTCGACCAGGTGCCGTCGTTCCTCATCCACGGCTTCCGGGAGATTCAGGTCGTCCTCGGCTGAACACCGGACGACCGCTTCGGTCTCCGGGACCCCGGCAGGTCCTGGAGACCTGAGGCGCAGGCGGCCCGCGCAGAGCTCCCTTGGCCCGACCGCCCGTTCCGGGCTCAGCCGGTGCCTGTCGGCTGGGGTTCGTCCAGGAGGAAGGCCCGCAGCAGTGCGGTGTAGCGGCCGGGCTGTTCGCCTGAGATGGAGTGTCCGGCTCCCTTGACGGTCACCGACTCGGAGCCTGCGAGGGTCTGTTGGTACTCGGCGGTCACGGTGGGCTTGATGAAGTCGCACTCCCCTCGCATGATCAGAGAGGGGACGCGCAGGGTGCGCAGACGGGGCCGGGGGTCGGGAAGCTTCTCGAAGTCCCTGACGGTCATCTGGTTGCTGTAGAAGCCCTGAGGGTTGTCGTGCGCCGTGGTGGGCGGAGCGTCCTCGCACGAGGTGCTGTCCTTTCCCTGGAGGGCGACTTCGTGCATCCAGTGGTCGACCTCGCGGTCGCCGACCAGGGCGTGCGCGGCGCCGGGGTTGATCCGGAGGAGCAGGCTCGCCGCGATGATGCGGGGTGCGCTGTTCAGCCGGTCGAGCCGGGCCTTCCGGGCGGGGGAGAGGCGGTTCCAGGGTTCCCCGGCGCTGGAGCCGGGGTATTGACGGCCCCACAGCGCGCCCGGCGAGGTGAAGACCGCTTTGGCGACGTGTTCGCCATGGGCGGCCAGGTACTGGGCGGTGAGTGATCCGCCCCAGGACTGGCCGACCAGGATGATCCGGTCGGCGCCGAGTGTGCGCCGGATCGCTTCCAGGTCCGCGACCTGGCGGGCGACGGTGTATCCGGTGACGTCCCGCAGCCGGGTGGAGCGGCCGGCGCCGAGCTGGTCGTAGGAGTAGACGTCGAAGCCGTCCGCCGCGAGTTCACGGCCCCCGGTGGGGACGCCCTCGCCGGGGGTGCCGGGACCGCCGTGCAGGAAGATCACCGGGGTGGGTCTGGCCTTGCCTGTGGCGGGGGCGTGGACGTAGGCGATGCGTGAACCGGTCGGCAGATCCCAGAACCGCACGCCGGGCGGGACGGGGGCGGCCGTCGTGGTGGGCATCGGACGGAGGACGGTGACGGCGGCGAGGACGGCGACCGCCGCGGTCAGGCCGGCCGTGAGGAACGCGGACGCCCGCCGCGCCGGGCGGCGTGCGAGCCCGAACAGGGCGAACGCCGCCCGGCCCAGCAGCCCGCCGGCCAGGGCGCCGCAGACGAGACCGACGACGACCAGGATTGGCACGCTCGCGGTGACGAACGCCGCGGCGAGGAAACCGGCCACTGCCACGGCAGGGGTCAGCAGGAGCGCCAGGAACAGCAGGACCCCGCCGGCGACATGGTGGAGAAGTATGCGTGACATGCCTTCGAGGCTAGAAAGCCGACGCGCGCTGTCCGTCCAGCTCAGGGACGGTTTCGGCGGGGGTGAAGGCCGCCGTGCGGCGGGGTGTCGTCCCCTCCTCACGGCGGGGGAACCGGCTAAGGTACGGCAGGCGCGGTGCCGCGCCAAGTGTCAGGGGCTGCCCGGCAGTTGGATCGACACTCCCGCGCCCGGCAGAGACATCCACCCCCGCCCTCACCCCCCACCACCCGGCCTGATCAACCCCGTCTCATACGCCGCGATCGTCGCCTGCACCCGATCCCGCACCCCCAACTTCCCCAGCACGACCGACACGTGGTCCTTCACGGTCGCCGCGCTCACCCCCAGCACCGCCGCGATCTCCGCGTTGGACAGCCCCCGTGCGACCTGCCGCAGCACCTCCGTCTCGCGCGGGGTGAGCAGGTCGAGCCGGGTCGCGTCGAGCGGACCGGGCCCGTCCGTGAACCGGTCGATCAGCCTGCGGGTCACCGCGGGATCGAGCAGTGCGGCGCCCCCGTGGACCACCCGTACCGCGTCGATCACCCGCTCCGGCTCCGCGTCCTTGAGCAGGAAACCGGCGGCCCCGGCGCGCAGCGCGGCGAACAGGTACTCGTCGAGACCGAAGGTGGTCAGCATCAGAACACGGGTCGCGGGGCTGCGTTCGGTGATCGCGGCGGTCGCCGCGAGTCCGCCGATCCCCGGCATGCGGACATCCATCAGCGCGACGTCCGGCCGCGCCGACAGCGCGAGTTCGACCGCCGTGTCGCCGTCCCCCGCCTGCCCGACGACGCACAGGTCGGGTTCCGCGTCGAGGATCGCCGCGATCCCGGCCCGTACGACGGCCTGGTCGTCCGCGACGGTCACTCTGATCGCCATGCGAACGCCTCCGGGAGCCACACGCGGACCGCACCGCGGCCGGTCGTCGAGAGGGTACCGCCGGCGGCGTCCGCGAGGGCGCGCAGCCGCCGCTCCGCATCGGGGACGGTGGGCGCCGGACCGGAGACCTCCACGCCGTCGGAGAGCGTGCGCACGGTGAGGGTGACGCCCACGGCCATGAGCGCGGAGGCGGTCCGGTACGCGAAGACCTCCACGGCGGCGGGCAGCGGACGGCGTGCTCCGGCGTACCGGACGACGGCGCCGTAGCGCGCGGCCAGCGCGGTGATCCCGGAGACGGTGGGCGGAGGGGCGTCGTCGGCGTCGTCCCCCGTACGCAGCCCGGACAGCAGGTCCCGCAGCGCGGTCAGTCCCGCGCGGGCCTCTTCCCGCACGGCTCGCAGATCCCCCTCCTCCGCCGCGGCGACGACCGCCCGCGCGTGCCGGAGCGCCGTGTCCCGCAGCCCGGTGGCGAACAGCAGACGCTGCGCGGACACCGCCGCGTCGGCGTCCCCGTCGAGCAGAACCCGCCGCCGGGCGTCCGCGGTCCACAGCCGCTCATGCCGCCGGGCGGTCCGGCGCCCCCACGACCAGACGGCGAGGGCGGGGAGGGCCAGCACGCCCGCCAGCACGGCCCAGGCCGCCGTCCGGCTGCCGGTGATGCCACTGCCGCTCGCCAGCGCGAGCCCGCCCACGGCGGCCACGGTGAGCGGCGCGAACAGGCCTCGGCGCCACGGCAGACTCAAACCGACGCTGTGGACGAGCGTCAGCTCGACCCAGCCGTACACCAGGAAGATGTCGCTCACCGGCGGCTGGGTCCAGCCCGCCCGGTCGCAGGCCCACCACAGCAGCAGCGCCGACAGCACCGCCGCGAGCGCGCGGCCGGGCGACCGTGAACGCCAGGCCAGCGGCACGGCGTGCAGGCCCGACAGCACGACGGTCACCAGCGCGGGCAGCAAACCGCCGAACGGAGCCGGTACGTCGGCCGACAGCAGGCTCGCACCGAGCGACAGTGCGATCGCCAGGGCCACCAGCGCGTAGTCGAGCGCGGCCGTCCCCCGCCACCGGGGCCGCCGGCGGCGGGGAAGAACCGTCGCCGCAGGCAGCGAGGCCCGCACGCGCCAGCCCTCTCGACGGCCCTGCCCCACGGGTCCCGCGCGGAACGTCCCGCCCGTCGCGGTGACCGTGGCCGCCAGCCCCGCGAGACCGCGCCCGGTCCCGAGGCCCGGCTCGACGGAAGTACCGCCGTCGTCCGTGACGGTGACGACGAACAGGTGATCGCCGCCGGCCCGTACGGGCTCGTCCCGGTCGTCCGTCGGCTCGATCCGGACGCACACGGTCGCGCCCTCGGCGTACCGGGCCGCGTTGGTCAACGCCTCCCGGACCACCCGGTACGCCGCTTCCGTACTGCGGGCCGGTGCCTTGTCGACCGTGCGCCGGTAATCCACCGCGTGCGCGGCGGCCAGCGCGTCGACCTCGGTGAAGCCGGCCGCGGTCGTGTCCAGCTCGGTGAGGCGCTCCAGTTCGCGGACGGCCTCCCGGCCCGCCTCGTCGGCGTGGCGCAGCGCGTCACCGGTCCGTTCCCGGTCGGCGAGCCTGAGCGCGGCGCCCGCGGCCACCACGATCCCGGTCAGCCGATGCGCGGCCACGTCGTGCAGCTCCGCCGCCAGCCGGTCCCGTTCCGCCAGCGCCGCGAACAGCGGGACCGCCGCCGTGCCGGCCTCGTAGTCCGCCAGCGCGGACCGGCGGGCCGACCGGTGCCGACGGGAGCGGCCCGTCGCCCAGACGACCGCCACCACCCCACCGGCCGTCAGCGCGACCCCCGCCACGTAGTGCGGCGGTTCACCGCGTACAGCGGGGATCGCGGCGACGGCCAGCGTGAGCACGACGGCTCCCGTGAGGGAGGAACCGGCGGTCCTGCGTACGGCCAGCAGATAAACCATGATCAGCGAGCAGACCGCCGCGACGAGGAAGAGCACCCACACGTGCCCCGCGAAGCCGTTCATTGCCCCACGCCGACGGCGGGCGACCGTGCGACGATCTCCATTCCGGCAGACTAATCGGCTTTTTCGGTAGGGGTGAGGAGACGTCGTTGATCGACGACTGGCGCATGGTCGGGGTGTTTTCACCGTTTGGGCATGGCGGCGTCCCGCCGCGGTGGCCGTGTTCCCCAAGGTCTCTCGGGTTGCGGGCGGGCAGGGGTGATGCCCCGCTTAAGCTGCGGGCGTGAAGTACAGCGAGCTTGAGGCAGACGTTCTCCGGCTGGTCGTGGGGGCCACCGAGGATGGCGTCCGTGCCTTCGGTGAACAGACGGTCACTCGTCTGGTGCGGTCGGAGCTGCTTCACGGCGCGGCCGAGGACGAACTCACCGAAGAAGCCCAGGCCGCACTGACCACCGCCTGCGCGAACGTCCTGACGATGAGCGCCGCCGAGCTACACGACAATCTCGCGACGATCTACGACGGCATCTTGGTCGAGGACGATCTGGACCCCACGGTCCTCACCGCCATCACCGCGTTGGCGCACTGGAAGAGCTACCTGGAGCAGAACCGGCGTGGCGAGCTCTACGAACTCGCCATCCGTTCCATCGAGGACATCGACCACGAGGTGGCCGCCGACCTCGATGACATCCTCGCCACACCGCAGATGGCCGCCGAGTACGAGCGCATCCGTCGGCTGCTGGACCCCGTCGCAGGACAGGAACGCGGGCCGCACAGGTAGTTCTGGAAACTGCCCGCAGAGATGTGAGCGGGTCACCAGTGGCTGGCTCGTGGTGCAAGCAAGGGGACCCATCGTCGAGCCGGCTCTGTCATGGCTTCACGGCCTGCGCCGCACTGACCGCGACACTCTGCTTCAGGTCAGTCAGGCTGTCACTGCCCTTCAGGAGGAAGGCCCCGCGCTGGGTCGGCCTCTGGTGGACACGATCAAGGGTTCGGCGCTGCCGAACCTCGAAGAGCTTCACCCTGGGTCGCCGGGTGCCACGGAAGTGCGGTGGTTGTTCGTGTTCGACCCGGACCGTCAGGCCGTGATCCCCGTCGGCGGTGACGGGGCCGACAAGGTGACGGGGCCGGCAACTGGTCAGGCTGGTACCGCGTCGTCGTGCCTCAGGCGGAGCAGGCGTACGCGGCGCATCTGAAGCGCATCGGTGGAGAGGACGGGGCGCGAAGATTGATCACCTCAAGGATCCGCAAGCCGTCTCCTGGGGATACCTGGCCGAGGATTTCGCCTTCACCGACGCCGAGAAGGGGCAGATCCAGAAGGGGGCGCAGGCGATGGTCCGGGCCTCTCGTGTGCACCGCCTCGCCGGGTTGCGGAAGCGGCAGCACACCACACGGGTCCAGGTTGCCGGAGCCATGGGTGTCACCCAGGCCCGCGTCTCACGCATCGAGAAGGGTCGACTGGAGCGTAGCGAGGTCGACACCCTCGCGACCACGTCCTCGGTTGATCGCCGGTTGAAAGTCGACGATGCTGCTCCACCCCGGTACCAGGGGTGGAGCACCCTCGCATCGGCAAGGGAATCCGCTGTGCGAGGGTTCTATCCCCTTGGCTCAACTGCACGGACGTGACTGCTGCTGTGGTGAGTGTCCAACTCATCGACCCCCAGGGGCCATTGAGGGGCCACAAGGGCAGGAACACATCGACAAGCACCACACGGGACTGACACGGATCGGCACGTCTGACCTGGAAAAACGTCGAAAATGAGCGTTGATCGGCAAGGACCGCCAAGATCCTCAAAGGACTCATAATCCGTCGGCCGTGGGTTCGAGTCCCACCCGCCCCACCAGAAGCAGCTTCTGACCCGCTGAAGCGTCCACCGTGAGGTGCTGGACGCCAACTCCGTTTCCCTGGACCGCAATCCGCTGCTCATGCTGCATGAGCAGCGCGTCACGCACGCTCCCCAGGATGGAGCTGACCCGTCTGATCGGCAGCGATGCGGGCGATCAAAAGCGCCGACGACCTGCCGACGACCTCGGGATTGCATGTTGTCGGGTTCGAAACTCCGCCTCGGCCCGACCGGGCCGGTGCCCGACGGCGCGGTGCTGTGGACGACCCGCTGCCTGGACGCCGCCACTGCGTGGCACCGCCGGTACCGGTGTGGAGGAGTCGTCGCGGATGGCGAGGTCACCCTGCCGCCCCGGTCCGCCGCTGTGTCGTTCCTCCTTCGGCTGGGCCTGCTGTCTACGTGTCGGGCTCCTGAGCGCCGAGGGGTTGCCCGGGCTTGGCGCCCCGGGGAAGCAGCAAGGCCGAGTCCGCATGGAGGGTGATTCGTACCGGTGTGAATTCCCTGGCGTCGAGCGACGACTCGCCGGTACCGGGATTCCGGGCGTAGCGCGGATGGGCGCCTCCGCTGATCTGCCAGCGCATACGGTGACCGGCGGCGAAGCGGTGGGCGGTGAAGCTCATCGGTACGGTGACCTTCGAAGGTGCCTGCCCGACCGTCTTCAGCTGTGCGAGCCCGTCACAGACGTTGGTGGAACGTCCTTGTGCGTCCACGTCGCACAGGCGGGTGAAGACGTCGGCGTATCCGGTGTCCGTGGAGATGCTCAGCCGTGCGGAGACCGGGCCGAGGATGTCCATGGGCTCGGTCAGCGGCGGGCCGGTGAACGTCAGGACGTCCTTCCGGGCCTCCAGGGTGCGGTTGTCACGAGGTCCGGCAGCCGGGGAGAGCAGAGGGCCACCGAGTGACGGGGTGGGGGCCGCCGGGTCGTAGCGGAAGGACGTCAGCGGTGCGGCGTCCGTGGCGGGCTGCTGGGTGAGATACCCGTCCGGGGCGGGGAACCATGATGTGGCCGCCGGGGACAGCGGCCAGTCATCGAGGTCCCGCCATGCGTCCTCGCCGCCGACGTGGACGCGCACTTTGGTGGGGCGCAGGCCGGAAGGCTCGGCGCACAGGTGCGCGCGCAGCCAGGCGAGGCTCTCGGCGAACACCTCGGGCCAGCCCTGTTGAAGCGCGGAGGTGTGGGTCCAGGGGCCGACGAGCAGGGCTGTCTCGCATCCGGCCCGACGCAGTCGGCCGTACTGTTCGAAGGTCTGGTCGGCCAGCGCGTCGTGCCACCCGGTGATCAGGCTGGTGGGCACGTTCAGCCGCTCCGCTGCCTTTCCCGGGGACGCGTCGCTCCAGTACGGATCGTTGGCATCCGGGTGTGTCATCACCTCGTCCAGCCAGGGCGCTTCGTGCCCGAAGGCTGATATGCACGCCCCGCGCAGGGGCCGCGCGGTGGTAATTGAGCGCAGTCGGCGCTGCAGGCGCAGTGTCGCTCTCGCGAACGATGCCATCCCCCGGTGCTGGTATGTCATACCGATGCCGACAAGCAGGGCGTTCTCCAGCCGAAGTGCGCCGTCCGCGTAGAACAGGGCGTAGGGATCGTGCAGGCCCACCTGCACCACCATCGCCTTCAGCTCCTGCGGCGGGTCCAGGGCGAGCGCCCACTGCACATAACCCAGGTAGCTGGGGCCGACCGTGCCCAGTGTTCCGTTGAACCAGGGCTGCTCTCTCAGCCAGGACACCGTGGCCTGGCCGTCGGCGGCCTCGTTGCGCCACAGATCGAACCGACCGCCCGAGCCGCCGGTGCCGCGGCAGCTCTGCAGGATCACGTGGAAACCCTGTTCGGCGAAGAGCATGCCGTACATGGGTGACCACGGCAGGCCCCTGCCGTACGGCGAACGCACGACGAGGGTGGGGAAGTCGCCCTGAGCGCGAGGAAAGTAGTGATCCGTGATCAGCGGGCTGCCGTCGGCGGCCGGAGTCACCAGCCCGGGCTCCCAGCCGGCTTCGTGCCGTTTGGCCGGGAGGCCGTGCCAGATCGCTCGCATCATCCGCGAGGACCACGGTGGCTTCCCGGAGGGCGGCGTCCAGGCCGGGTTCGACGCGGCGTCGTGCGTGGGTGATGCCATCATCCCCTCCACTATTCTCGTACCACGTACGAGAATAGTGGAGGGGATGATGACTCCCGCAAGGGCCGCAGTGAAGAGAAGGGGACTGTGGAGATCGTGACCCGTGATGGAGCGTCCGACGCCGGCGGCGTCGACCCCCAACAGCTCTGGCTGGGCCACACAGGGCCCCGCAGGGGGCGCAGGCCCGCCTTCAGCCGCGAGGCGATCACGGTGGCGGCCGTCGCCCTGGCGGACGCCGAAGGGTTCGACGCGGTCACCATGCGGCGGGTCGCCGCACAGGTCGGAGCCGGTGTCATGTCGCTCTACAGCTACGCCCCCGACAAGGAGACGCTGCTGGAACTGATGGTCGACCACGTCAGCGGCGAACTGCCGACGACGGACGCACTCACCGGCGACTGGCGCGCCGACCTGAAAACCATCGCCCATCTCCAGCGTGCCCTCATGCTGCGGCACCCCTGGCTGCCCGGCGCCCTGTCCACCCGCCGGGCACTCGGCCCCAACACCCTGGCCTTCCTGGAACGGGCACTCGCCGCCCTGCGGCCCACCGGACTGGACGGCGCGGCGAACCTGGAGGTCTTCGCCCAGCTCACCGCGTTCGTAGCAGGGCACGTCACCTACGAGATCGCGCAGGCCGCGGCCGCGCGGTCACCCAACCGGGCCGCCGCCGAGGCCCGCTACCTCGCCGCTGTCGCAACGGACGGCCACCACCCGGAGCTGGCCGAAGCCCTCGCCTCGCCAGGACGCCCCCTCACCCCGGAAGCCACGTTCAGCCGCTTCCTCGGCCGCCTGATCGACGGCCTCGACACCGGCTGATCCGGAACCCGCCTACCGCCATTCCCTTCGGAGGCGGTGAGAGCACACAGGTCCAGGTTGCCGAAGCCGTGGGTGTCACCCAGGCCCGCGTCTCACGCATCGAGAAGGGTCGACTGGAGCGTAGCGAGGTCGACACCCTCGCTGCCCATGTCAAGGCGCTCGGCGGCAAGCTGAAGATCGTCGCCGACTTCGGTGACGAGACATACGTCCTTGGCTGATCGGCGTGCCGCGACCCAGGATCATGGGCAGTCCGCGGTGGACGGAATCGCCTGTGGTGCCAGGGATTGATGCACGACCCCTGTACCTGGGGGAGCGCCATCGCGCGCCCAGCTCGAATACGCTCAGGGGTCATTGAAAGGGCCGCAGGCAATGATCAGCACGTCCGAACTGGGAAAACGTCAAAGATGAGCACGGATCGGCAAGGGCCGCCAAGATCCTCAAAGGACTCATAACCCGTCGGCCGTGGGTTCGAGTCCCACCCGCCCCACCACAGCCTGGGAATGCAGGAACGTTTACACCTGCGAGGCAGCGTCAGTCCCCTTCAGATGGACGGGGTTTCGTCGTCCTGGCAGCCGTAGCAGCCGTCGACCGGAGGCCGCTGGGAGAACGCGAGCCGGCCGCCCGCCCGCAGCCGCTCACGGACGGCGGGCAGAAGCCGGGCCGGATCCGTGAACCAGACGGCGCCGTACACCGAGCAGACCGCGTCGAAGCCCTCCCGGTCCGTCCTGTGCCAGGAAGCCGACGGCTTCAGTGCAGGGGGCGATCAGCCCCACGACGCGGGACTGTCACTTCGTGTTATTCTCATGCTTTTGCGTTGGCGACTTCGGCTGTTCGGTTTCCCTTGTTCGTCGGCTGCTCGTGCCTACCGGGCCTTCCTCGGTACGTTCCCCATACGGAAGGCTCCTCATGGATCACCCCGCCTCCTTCGCCGACCTGGACCTGCCCGCCGAGGTGCTGCGAACGCTCGACGAACACGGTGTGCGGGAGCCCTTCCCGATCCAGGCGGCCACGCTGCCCGATGCGCTTGCGGGACGCGACATCCTGGGGCGCGGGCGCACCGGATCGGGCAAGACGCTCGCCTTCGGCCTGCCGCTGCTCGCACGGACGGCTGGGCGGCGCGCGGAACCGAAGCAGCCCCTCGCGCTGGTCCTGGTGCCCACCCGGGAGCTGGCCCAGCAGGTCACCGAGGCGCTCGCGCCGTACGCCGACGCGCTCCGGCTGCGGATGGCCACGGTCGTCGGCGGCATGTCGATCGGCCGGCAGGCCGCTGCGCTGCGCGACGGGGCCGAGGTCGTCGTGGCCACCCCCGGCCGTCTGCACGACCTCGTCGAGCGCAGGGCCTGCCGCCTGGGCCGAGTACGGATCACCGTCCTCGACGAGGCCGACCAGATGTGCGACATGGGCTTCCTGCCGCAAGTCACCGAGGTGCTCGACCAGGTGCACCCCGAGGGCCAGCGGATGCTGTTCTCGGCCACCCTGGACCGCGACGTCGACCACCTGGTCCACCGCTACCTCCACGCCCCCGTCGTCCACTCGGTCGATCCTTCCGCGGGCGCGGTCGCGACGATGGACCACCACGTCCTGCTCGTCCACGGCCCCGACCGGTACGCCGTCGCCACGGAGATCGCCGCCCGTGACGGCCGCGTACTGCTGTTCCTGGACACCAAGCACGCCGTCGACCAGCTCACCCGGCATCTGCGGGCCAGCGGAGTGCAGGCCACGGCCCTGCACGGCGGCAAGTCCCAGCCGCAGCGCACACGGACTCTCGCGCAGTTCAGGAACGGCCAGATCACCGTCCTGGTGGCGACCAACGTCGCGGCCCGCGGCCTGCACGTCGACGACCTCGACCTCGTGGTCAACGTCGATCCGCCCACCGACCCCAAGGACTATGTGCACCGCGCCGGCCGCACCGCCCGAGCCGGCGAGTCCGGCAGCGTCGTCACGTTGGTCCTGTCGGGCCAGCGCCGCGAGATGAGCCGGCTGATGGCAGAGGCCGGCGTCGAGCCGACGATCACCAAGGTGCGCTCGGGCGAGGCGGAGCTGAGCCGGATCACCGGTGCCAAGGCTCCCTCGGGCACTCCGCTCGACGGCGGGCCGGCCGTACCCCGGCCCAAGAACAGCAACGTTCCCTTCCGCGGCCTGGGCACCGGCAAGGACACCTCCCGCGGTGCCGGCGGCAAGTCACGAAAGGCCGAAGAGGCCCGCAGGCTCGCCGAGGCGCGCAGGGCGGCCGCGGTGCGGCGCGGCGGCTGAGCACGATGACGCCGTCGCGCCCCGCACTGCGCTCGGCATGACAAGCTGTGCTTCCCACCGTCCGAACTCAGGAGGCCACCATGACCACGGAGTCCGCGTCCACAGAAGGTTCGGAGCCGGCTGACCCCGGTACGTCCGCTCTGGTGCCCGACAGCGACGGCCATTACGACCTGAAACGCAAGTTCCGGGAGGCCCTGGCGCGCAAGCGTGGTGTGCAGGCGGACTCCGCCGAACTCGCCGCGAACGTCGACGCGTCGAAGGTCCGAAGGACGAACGGCCCGGCTGCGAGCCAGCGGTCGTTCCGGCGCAAGAGCGGCGGCTGAGTCGATCGGTTCCGCGGTCCGGCCGCCCGGCAGCACACTCTCCGGGCGCCATGGACTCGCGCGCCGACGGCCCGTTTCGACGAGGTCCTCGACCACCCGGCGGACCCGGGCCACGGGGACCTCGGCGACGTCGTCGGTGAGTCGGCGCACGAGTGGGCACAGGGGACCGGATGCCGAGGACCATGTAGGCCACCGCGTGGGCGAGCGTGGGGCCGGGCCGCCGCCACCCCCCTCGGGAGCGGTGGCGGCGGCCCGGATCTGTTCAGGCGAAGCGGCGGACGAACGTCAGGGCCGTTTCGGCGACTTCCTGCCAGCCGCTGTCGATGGTGAGGGCGTGGCCCCGGTTCGGGATCTCGGTGATCTCGGTGATGCCGGGGTTGTGCTGCTGTTGCTTGTAGGAGGCGTTGGCGATGGCCCACGGGACGGTGTGGTCCTTCTCGCCGGAGATGATCAGGAGCGGGCCGCGGTCGGGGTTCCCGGTGTCGACCCTGGCCTCCGTCCAGGGGTTGAGGTTGGCGGTGGCGGCCTGGAAGATCGGGGCGCCGGGGGCCGGGACGGCGAACGTCTCGAAGAGTTCCTTGGCCTCTTCCTCGCTGACCGCGTTGGCGAAGGCGTAGCGGAACTGTTCGAAGGTGAGCGGGACCGCGCGGTGGCGGTTGGCCGGGTTGCTCAGCACCGGCGCGGACGAGCGGAGCGCGGAGACGGGCAGGGGCAGGACGCCGCGGAAGGGGGCCGGGTCGACGGCGACCGAGGCGGCGGACAGGCCGCGGCCGGCGAGGATCTGGGCGAGCAGCCCGCCGAAGGAGTGGCCGATGACGGCCGGCTTGCGGTCGAGACGGCCGATCAGGTCCGCCAGGTGGTCGGCGACCTGCCCGACGGTCTTGCCGGCGAAAACCTCGGGGTGGCTGTTGGCCTCCGCCACGGTGTCCGGGTCGTCGGGCCAGGAGAGCGAGACGGCGGCGTAACCCGCCTGGTCGAAGTGGTCCACCCAGCGGTCCCAGCTGCTGGGCAGCAGCCACAGCCCGTGGACGAAGACCACGGGTGTCCTGCCGGAGTCGTTGGCGGCCTGGATCTGCTGTTCATCGTGTGCGGACATGGCGGCAGGCTAGGAAGCGCCGGGCGCAGGCCGCGACCGTCAGATGACGGGTCTGTCTACGTATTCGGCGTATTCCCCGCCGCCCTCCGCCCGGGCCTGTGCTCCGAGGGCGTCGCGCAGCGCCGCGCGGGAGCGGATGCCCAGCTTGGGGAAGATGTTGTACAGGTGGGTGCTGACCGTGCGCGGGGAGATGTAGAGCCGGGCGCCTATCTCCTTGTTGCTGAGTCCGGTGGCCGCCAGATCGGCGATCTGGAGTTCCTGGGGCGTCAGCAGGAGCGGTTCCGGCTCCGCGGGCGGTGCCAGGGCGGCGAGCTCGGTACCGGCCGCGGCGGCCCAGGGCGCGGCGCCCAGCTCCTCCAGCGTGTGCAGTGCGGCCGCCAGGTGCTCGCGCGCGGCCTCCGGGTCGCGGCCGTGGGTGCGCAGCCAGCGGCCGAAGGCGAGCCGGACCCGGGCCCGGTCGAAGGGGGCGTGGACGTCGGCGACCGCCAGCGCCCGCCGGAATCCGGCCTCGGCCGTCTCCACCGGACCGGCGAGGGCCGCCGCCGCGTGCG
This sequence comes from Streptomyces sp. NPDC008092, assembly GCF_042957285.1. NCBI lineage: Bacteria > Bacillati > Actinomycetota > Actinomycetes > Kitasatosporales > Streptomycetaceae > Streptomyces > Streptomyces sp. NPDC008092. Next base: position 285,002 of record NZ_JBIBHY010000015.1, on the reverse strand, counting down.
TCAGCAGCGCCAGCCGGGGCGAGAGTTCACCGAGACACGCGCTCCGCGCCATCGCGACGTGGACGCGTGCCTCGGCGGTCCTGCCCGTGTGCACGGCCGCCTCCACCAGGTCGTACACCGACCAGATCGCGCGCGGGTTGAGCGGGGGGAGGGTTCCGGGCGGGCCGACCAGCGCGCAGTCCCGGTACGCCGTCTCGTAGTCCCCCTGCCCCAGGGCGAGCAGCGCACGGGCCTGCCGGGCGGACACCTGGAGCAGGCCCAGCCGGCGCGGTTCGCTCCAGGCGAGGATGGCGCGGGTGAGCGTGCTGACGGTCTCGGCGTCGCCCCGGACGGCCGCCACCAGGGCGAGCTGGGAGGCGAGCCGGAACCCCGCGAGGCGGTGCCCCAGCTCCTCCGCCATCGCCAGGCCCTCCCGGGCCAGCGCCTCGGCCTCGGTGAAACGGCCGGCGAAGAAGGCCTCGTGGCCGAGGAGGATGGTGCCGTACGACCACTGCACGAAGGTGCCGCCCTCCCGGGAGCGCCGGGCGACCCGCATCCAGTGCTCGCGGTACTCGGAGGCCTCGTCGAAGTAGACGCTGAGCATGGAGAGCTGGGTGACCGGCCGGGGGCCCGCGTCGGGCGGGAGGGCGGCGAACGCCCGCCGGATCCGCCGCCGGACCTCCGGGGCCCGCTCCTGCGGGGCGTCGAAGGCCAGGCAGTAGAGCCGCACCGGGTCGGGGGCGTCCCGGCAGCGTTCCAGCACCTCCGGCCACAGATCGGTGCGCTGGGCGTAGAACGCCACCAGCGTGAGCAGGAACTGCAGTTCGCCGACGACCTCGCGGACCGCGGCGGGCGACGGCTGCCGGCTGGCACCATCGGTCCCGGCGCCGGCAGTCTCGGCACTACCGGTCCCGGCACTACCGGTCCCGGCGCCGTCCGTCCCGGCGGCGAGGAGTCCGTCGATCACGCCGGTCAGCAGCCGGTGGGCGGCCGTCGCGTCCCCGTCCGTCTCCAGCAGCGCGTACACCCTGGCCAGGGTGGCTCGCGCGGTGTCCTGGGGCGAGGCCCGCTCCCCGTACCCGTCGTCGACGAGGACCGCGGTGACGTCCAGGGCGCCGGACTGGGCCGCGGCGTAGGCCGCGTGCGCCAACCGCCGGCTGCGCTCGGCCGGCTCCGGGCTGAGTTCCGCGGCCCGGCGCAGCGCGGTCGTCGCGAGGGCGGCGCTGCCGCGCCCCAGGGCCGCGTGCCCCGCCTGCTCCAGGTCGGCCGCGAGGGGCTCCTCGGGCCCCAGGGAGGCGGCGACCAGGTGCCCGATCCGGCGTTCCGGGTCCCGTTCCAGTGCCTCGGCCAGAGCCCGGTGCGCCGCCCGCCGCCGACCGGGCCGGCAGGTGCGTACGACGGCCGAGCGGACCAGCGGATGCCGGAAGACCAGTCGGCCCGCCCGTGCGTCCACCCGCACCAGGCCCGCCTCCTCGGCGGCCGGCAGCGCGGCGTCGGCCCCGTCCATGCCGCCCGGATACGCCGCCCAGATCGTGCGCAGCCCGCCGGTCCCCTCCAGCGCGGCGACCAGCAGCAACTCCAGGGTGGCCGCGGGCAGTTCACGGAGCCGCGGAGCGAAGAGCGCCTCCAGCCGGTCGTCCACGGGCAGGGACAGCGGCAGCGGTGCGGCACCGGTGAACTGCTCCCGGGTCAGCAGGGCCGGCAGCTCCAGCAGCGCCAGGGGATTGCCCGCGGCCTCCTGGAGCAGCCGTTCGGCGGCGTGCGGGGCCAGCCCGGGGTGGGCCGCCCGCAGCAGGGCGGCGGCGGACCCTTCGTCCAGTGCCTCGACCCGCCGGCGCAGCAGTCCGTGCCGGTCGAGCGCGTGCGCATGGCCCGCCCGGCCCGCGACCAGCAGGTCCACCGGAAGCCCGGACAGCCGGCGCGCCACGAACTCCAGGACGTCGCCGCTCGCCCGGTCGAGCCACTGGACGTCGTCGATCACGACGAGGACCGGATCGTCCTCCGCCGTGCGCCGCAGGGCTTCGAGTACGGCGACGGAGGCCGCGAAACGCTCCGGCGGCGCCTGGGCCACCGAGCTGCCGAGGACCCCCTCCAGTACCGCGCGCTGCCCCGGCGGCAGCCGGTCGAAGCCGTCGCGCATGCCGAAGAGCAGCTGGTGCAGGCCGGAGTATGCCAGCGTGACCTCGGACTCCACGCCGGCGAAACGCAGCACCCGGAACCCCGAGGCCCGTGCCCCGTCCGCGGCGGCCTCCAGCAGCGCGGTCTTCCCCACGCCGGCCGGGCCCTCCAGCAGGACGGCCGTCCCCGCGCCCCCGTCCGCCGGCCGCCGGCGCAGCTCCGCGAAGAACTCCAGTTCCGCCGATCGCCCCAGCAGCCCGACGGCATCCCCGCCGGCGGGCCAGGGCCCGGACGACTGCTCGATGGACATGCAGGCTCCTCACCGTGCTCAGCGGCCGCCGGGAAGGCGACGGCGGACGGACCGTCAGGTGACGTATGGCCCGACGCGGTCGCCCGGCCCTGGAATGGCTCCCGGTGCTCCGGTCCCGGTGCACCGGAGCGGCTACGAAAGGCGGCAGGGCGCCGAGATGATCTCCAACCTGGCCCGGATGCGGGCCATCGACGACGCGTGGAACGAACGCGACTGGGATGCGTACGAAGCGCTCCTCGCCCCGGACCTGACGGCCTGGGCTGCCGGTGACGAAGAACCGCACGGACGGGCCGAACACGTCGTCCGGGCACGGGAGTTCTGCACCCTCTTCCCGGAGAACCACGTGGTCACCCAGCCCTACGTGGCCGCGTTCGGACACGGCGACCAGACCTGCACCGTCGCCCGGCTGCGCGGACGCGTGACGCGGCCGGTACGGCTCCCCGACGGGACCGCGGCGGTGGCGACCGGCGGCACCTTCGACGTCGCGTTCACCACGGTCTGCCGCTGGCGGGCCGGGGCGATCGTCGAGCAGTACGAGTTCGTCGACCAGGAGTCCCTGCGGCGGGGCCTGGGTATCGGCTCGTGAACGGCGGGGCCCGTACCGCACATGGTGATCCCTTCGTCGGGGAAGCCGGGGGAGGCCGGAAGAGGCAGGTGCCGTCACCGTAGGTCCCGGGCCGGGCCCGCCGAATCCTTGAGACCCGTAGTCCGCCCCTCCTACGGCCCCCGGGCCCCGGACCCGCCCGCGTCGCCCGGACCGTCCCCGGCACGCCCGGCACCCCTGTCACCTTCGGCATCTCTGTCCACGAGTTCCGCCAGCGCGTCCCGCAGTTGCCCCCGGGCCGTCACGCCCAGCTTCCGGAAGGTCTTGCGCAGGTGGTACTCGACGGTGCTGGGGCTGAGGAACAGCTGCGCCGCGATGTCCCGGTTCGCGGCGCCCGCGGCGGCCAGCCGGGCGATCCGCGCCTCCTGCGGAGTGAGCTGGACGGCGGACCCCACCGGGCGGTGCCGCAACCGCTCGCCGGTGGCGGCCAGTTCGGTGCGGGCGCGGCGGATGTAGAACTCGGCGCCCATGGCCTCGAACAGGGCGAGAGCGGTCCGCAGACTCTCCCGCGCCTCCCGCCGCCGGCGCCGCCTGCGCAGCCACTCGCCGTAGACGAGGTGCGCGCGGGCCGTCTGCGGCCGGGCCGCGGACGCCTCCAGGTGCTCGATCGCCTCCAGGTACAGCTTCTCGGCCTCCTCGTCGTCCGCGACCAACGCGCGCGAGCGGGCCAGCAGGCCCAGGGCGACGGGGGTGCCGCTGGCGGTCGCCACGGTGTGCAGCCGGGCCAGGGCGGCCCGCGCGGTCTCCGGGTCCCCGGACCGCTGGGCCGCCTCGACCAGTTCCGGGAGGACGTTCGCGCTGGTCGGCCCGGGGGTGTCGGCGCCGAACACCCGCCGTCCGTGGGTCAGCGCGGCCGGGTAGTCGCCGAGTGCCACCTCCAGCTGGCACAGGGCCAGGTGCGGGACGAGGGCGCCGTAGTGCTCCCGGCCCGCAGCCGTCGCCTCCCGGATGTGGGCCCCGGCCGCCTCCCGCGCGGCCTGCTCGGGGCCGGTCACGCAGTACAGCAGCTCGTAACCGCCGCCGGTACGGCCCTGCTGGCGTGTCGTCAGATCGGACAGGTCGGCCGCGGCCCGGCCGAACTCCGCCGCCGCCGTGAAGTTGCCGCGCCACAGCTCGGGTATGGCCCGCAGCAGCAGCGCGAGCGACAGGGCGCCGTGCGCGCCCCGGGCCCGGGCCAGTTCGACCCAGCGCGAGGTGAGCGCCAGCAGGCCTTCCAGGTCCCACATCTCGCCGGCGAGCACACTGCCCAGGTTGAAACCGCGCAGGTCCTCGCTGCCGAGCAGGCTCCGCACGCACTGCCGGTAGAGAGGGTAGGCGGCCTCGGGACCGTCGAGCAGCCGGGCGGTCAGCGCCGCGCTGATCAGGTCGGTCGGGGAGGCGGAGTCCGGGTGGACGGGCTCCGGGTGGACGGAGTCCGGGTGGGCGGACTCCGGGGCGGCGGGTGTCAGCGCGCGTACGGCCCGCGCCACCGCCGTCATCTCGGCCTTGCCGGTCCAGGTGGCCGCCTCCAGCGCCTGGAACAGCGTGTCGCGGGCGGCCCGTCCGTCGTCCGGGAGCAGCAGTTCCGCCGCCTCCAGCAGCAGCGGGACCGTCTCCCGTACCTGGCCCTGGGCGAACCGGATCGCGGCCAGCAGCCGCAGCCGTTCGGCCCGCCCGGACCCGGCCCCGGGCAGCGGGGCGACCTGCCGGAGCATGGCCTCGGCGGCGAGCGGGTTGCCGGTCTCCAGGGTCGCCCGCGCCGCCGCCAGCAGTCTGCCGGGCCGGCGCGCCGCGTCCGCGGTCAGCTCCACGGCCCGGCCCAGCAGCCGCGCCGAGGCGGCGTAGCCACCGCGGTCCACCGCCCGCCGCGCCGACTGCTCCAGGTCATGGGCGAGGTCCTCGTCGGGGCGGACCGCGGCCAAGGCCCGGTGCCAGATCCGGCGGTCCGGGTCGTCCTCCTCGGCGGCCAGTGCCTCGTGGGCCAGCCGGCGCTCCTCGGCCGACGCACCGTGGTAGACCGCCGAGCGCAGCAGCGGATGCCGGAACCCGACCCCCTGCCCGAGCACCAGGAGCCCCCGCTCCTCGGCCACCACGGCCGCCGCCCGGCCGGCACCCAGCCTGCCCGCGGCCCGCCACACGAGGTGCGAGTCCCCGGAGGTCTCGGCGGCCGCCACCAGCAGCAGGGTCCTGGTGGCGGCCGGGACCGCCGCGACCCGGCGCCGGAAGACCTCTTCGAGACGGCGCCCCACCGGCAGCGGGTCCGGGAGCGCCGCCGCGCCCGTCAGCTGCTCGGCCGACAGTTCCCGGGCCAGTTCCAGCAGGGCCAGCGGGTTGCCGCGGGTGCCCGCGACCAGCCGCTCGGCGACCCGGTCGTCGATGTGCGCACCGCTGATCAGGTCCCTGGCGACGTCCGCCGGGAGCCCCTCCAGGCGGAGTTCCGGCAGCCCGGCGAAGACCGGGCCGCCGTCGCCGTCGGGGTCGCGGATGCCGAACAGCAGGGCGATACGGCCGGAGCCGATGCGGCGGGCGACGAAGGCGAGGGCGTCCGCGGACTCCCTGTCCAGCCACTGGGCGTCGTCCACTACGCAGACGACGGCCTGCCCGGCCGCCGCCTCCGCCAGCAGGCCGAGCGCGGCGAGGCCGACCAGGAAACGCTGCGGCGCGGGACCGGACTCCAGGCCGAACGCGGTGCCGAGCGCCCGGCGCTGCGGCTCGGGCAGGGCGGCCAGACCGGCCATGAACGGCGACAGCAGCAGCTGCAGTCCCGCGTACTGCAGGTCCGACTCGGACTCGATCGCCGCGATGCGGCTCACCCGGGCGGAGCCGGTCACGGCCAGCGCGGTCCGCAACAGCGACGTCTTGCCGACGCCGGGCTCACCGCGCACCGCCAGCACCCCGCCGTCGCCGCCGTCCGCCCGCCCGACGACGTCCCGCACGGCGGCCAGTTCGGCGGTACGGCCGAGGAACCGGGCGCCGGCCGGGAACGGTTCGTGACGCACACCGTGAAACATGTCGGGAGACATGGGACTCCTTCCGCCCGCCCGGCCGTTCAGGCCCGGGTGCCGTCGGCCGGGCGGCTCCGTGCGCGCCATTCGCCCGGCGGGATGCCGTAGGTCTCCTTGAACAGCCGCCCGAAGTGACTGGCGTCGGTGAAGCCGTGACCGCGGGCCACGGAGGCCACTGTCTGCCGGAGCTTGTGCGGGTCGGCCAGGTCGGCGCGGCACGCCTCCAGCCGGCGGGCGCGGATCCAGTCGCCCAGCTCGATGTCCGAACGGGCGAGGACGGCGTACAGGCGCCGGACGGAGATGCCGAACTCCCCGGCGATCCGCACCGCGTTCAGCGCGGGATCGTCGATCCGGCGCCGTGCATGCTCCATGATCCGCAGCGCCAGCGTGTCCTCCAGCGGACCGCGGGCCAGGTCCGCCGCACCCAGCTGGGTGGCGATCACCGCCCGGACCAGTTCGACGGTCGACCGGTCCAGCCGCTGTACGGCGGGACTTTCCGGCAGCGCGCGCGAGTCGGCCAGCCGCGAGAGATGGGCCGCCGCCAGGGCCGCCACGGGGTTGGCCGGCCCGAGCCGGGTCGCCGTGATCCGCCCGAGCAGCCGGTCGGGCAGGGCGAGACCGGCACGCGGCAGGCAGAAGTAGTGATGGTGGGTTCCGTTCGCGTTGACCGCGGTGAAGGGCCGTGAACTGTCCACCAGGACCAGGTCGCCGGGGCGGACGACGGCCTCACGGCCGTTCTGCACGACCGTGGCGGTGCCCGACCGCTGCACGGCCAGGACGAGCCGCGTCTCGGAGCCGTCCCGGGTCTGCCGCGGGGTGCGCCGGACGGTCAGGGGAGTGGTCCGGGCGGAGAACTGGGTGAGCCCTCCGACCTGGCGGATGAGACCCCGCGCCGCGATGGCGCCGGCGGCGTGGTGGTCGACGTCGACCCACAGGACCGAGGGTCCGACGGCGGCCCGGAGCGCCTCGGCCCGGTCCGCCGGGGCCAGGTCCCGCACGTCGAAGGTCACGGCCGTCATGATCGGTTCCTCTGGGCTGCTCGAACGGTCGACGCCGGCCACGGCGGGCGCGGCCCGTCCCGAGAATAGGCGCCCGGCACGGCACCGGAACCGGCGCTGCGTGCACGGCCGTCTGCGTACCGTGCACACCGGCCGCCGGCGTACGTACCGGCCGCCCGCGTGCGCACACGGGCCTCCCCGCGCGTCATCCCGGTCGGTTACGCTCCCCGGAACGCATGAAGACGCAGTGGAGCACCTCGACGTACACCGTCGACGACCGGGCCGAGGCGATACGGCAGACGATCCGGGACCGCGTCGTACCGGTGAACATCGCGTTGCCCGAACGGCCCGAGGACGTGCACTGCGAGGTGTCGATCACCGGCATCGGACGGGTCCAGCTCAGCACCGTCCGGGCCAGCCCGGCGACCGTCGAGCGGTCCCTGCGGCTGGCCGCGGCCGACTGGGAGCCCTGTCTCTTCCTCAGCCTCCAGCACGTCGGGACCAGCAGCGTCGTCCAGGACGGCAGGGCTGCCACCATCCGGCCCGGCACCCTCGGCTTCTACGACACCCGGCGCCCGTACACCCTGCTCTTCGACGGCGGGGTGGACACGCACTTCTTCCGGATACCGGTGGCCGAACTGGGCCTGCCGGACGCCGTGCTCGGCGACGTCACCGCGCGCGTGCTCGGCGACGGCGACTCGGTCGCGGCACTCGGCGTCTCCTACCTCTCCCGGCTGGCGGCCGTCCCCGACCTGCACACCGGCCCGGCGGCGGAGCACCTGGCCGCGACCACCCTGGAGATGGTCCGGGCCGTGATCGCCGACGCCTGTGACCTGGAGGTGGCGGCCCGCGCGGCCCGCGAGGAGACCCTCGGCCCGCGCATCCTGGAGTACCTGCGGCGCCATCTGACCGACCGTGACCTCACACCGGGCGCGGTCGCGAAGGCCCACCACATCTCGCTGCGCCACCTCTACGCCGTACTCGCCCGCGAGGGCGTCAGCCCCGGCGAGTGGATCCGCCGGCAGCGCCTCGAAGGGGCCCGCCGGGAACTGGCCGCGCCCGGGGCCCGCCGTGACACCGTCGCCGCCGTGGCCCACCGCTGGGGCTTCACCGACGCCTCCCGGTTCGGCCGGTCCTTCAAGGAGGCGTACGGCATGACCCCACGCGAGTACCGGGACCGGCCGCACGCGCTCTGACGCCTCTCCGGCCCCCTGGCCGGCGCGACGCGCCTCCTCCACCCTGCCCGATCCGCGCCCCGCCCGCCTCGGTCATCCGACGATGCCGTGCCCGCGGCGGAGCCGCCGCAGCTCATCGTCATTTGACGCATCCGGACGGCGGCCGCCGCGGCCCACGATGAGGGCGTTCCCAGCGACATCGGAAGGTGCCCATGGCGCAACTCAGCCAGTACGACCACGCGGAAGCCCTGGTCGACGGAGCCCACGAAGTCTTCGGCTTCCATCCCGGATACCGTGCCCTGCACGCCGACGGCCGGATCTACCGCGGCGCCTTCCGCGCCCTGCCGGCCGCCCGCGACTACACCCGCGCCGCCCACCTCCAGGGCGACCTGATCCCGGCCTCGGTGCGCTTCTCCAAGGGCGGCGGCAGGCCGGACGCGCCGTTCGGCGCCACCGTCGGCATGGCCACCCGCTTCTACCTGCCCAACGGCCGCACCACCAACCTGGTGATGCTCAGCCAGCTCCTCTTTCCGGCCCGCAGCCCCGAGGACCTCCTCGAAGCCATCGCGCTGGCGGCGCCGCCGGAGCCCGGCGGCCCGCTGGACAAGGCCGCCCTGCGCCCTTTCCTGGCGAAGCACCCCGAGGTCGCGAACGTCCTGCGGATGCGCGCCGCGTCCCTCGCTCCCACCAGCTTCGCGCACAGCGAGTTCCACGCCGTGCACGTCTTCCGCTACCTCACCGAGGACGACGTCCTCACCAACGTCCGCTGCCACTGGATCCCGCGGGCCGGGGTCGAGGGCCGGCCCGTCGAGGAGCTGGCGGCGATGGACCGCGAGGTCCTCCTGGACGAGTTCGACGAGCGCCTGGCGGCCAGCCCGGTCGGCTTCGACCTGGTCCTGGAGATCGGCCAGGACGGCGACCCCCTCGACGACCCGACCGCCCTGTGGCCCGAGGACCGGGAGCGGGTGACCGTCGGCACGCTCCAGATCAGCGCACCCACGACGCCCGAAGAGCTCGGCGACCCCGTGATGAACCACGACCCGACCAAGGTCACCGACGGCATCGAGCTCAACGACGACCCCATCCTCCAGGCCCGCCGCGGGGTCTACGAGGTCTCCGCGGCCTACCGGACCGGCGGCTGGCACACCTGCCCGTTCGCCAAGCACTACGAGTGACACGCCCATGAAAAAAGTGACCCGGACCATCCACGTACCACGGCTGCGAGCAGCCTTCGAGGAGAAGCACGCCATGACCGACGCCACCACCCCGGCCATCGACGCCACCGACGAGCGCTACGCCCACGCCCAGCCCATCAGCGACCAGCCCGACGGCCCGGGCCGGCGCATCGGCAAGAAGGGCGAGCTCACCATCATCACGCAGCTGACCCCGAACGGGGCGAAGATCTTCCGCGAGCGGGTGGCGAGCATCCAGGCCCAGGCCGGCTACTGGGAGACCAAGGTCGGCACGGTCGACAACTTCCGCATCCTGCTCTTCGACAACGACACCCGGATGCTCATCACCCTCGTCTACGACGGCGACTTCAAGCCCTACCTCGCCGACATCGGCCGCGCCCAGCCCTGGCTGGACGAGATCTTCGGCGAGATAGTCGAGGGCTACAACGGCTACGACGACCCGGGCACCCCGGAGCTGGTGATCTCCCGCTCCTACTCGGCGGACCTGTACTTCCACGCCACCTCGGACAGCAGCGTCCACGACGTCAAGCGCATGAAGCGTCTGAGCGACGCCCTCTCCGAGGTTCTCGATGCGGCCGAATGACGCCGTCGGTGCCCTGGATCTGGACCGGATCCAGGGCACCATCCTGCGCGAACGGCCGCTGCCGTACTTCGGCTCCTACCTGCTGTACGAGGTCGGCGACGCCGCCGAGGGCCGCGCCATGCTGCGTCGGCTGCTGCCCCACGTGACCACGGCCGCCGGCTGGGAGCACCCGGCCCAGGGCGCCTGGCTCAACGTCGTCCTCACCCACCCGGGCCTGGCCCGCATCGGGCTGCCGCAGGAGATCCTCGACGGCTTCCCGCGCGAGCTGCGCGAACCGATGCGCACCCGCAAGGAGTTCCTGGGCGACATCGGGGAGAGCGACCCGGCGAACTGGGACCTGCCCGAGCACGGCTCCTTCGACATCGGGGTGCTGCTGATGGCCCCGGACGAGACCGCGTTCGCCGAGAAGCTGGCGATCGGCCACGGCGCCCAGGAGGACCTGCCGTCCGTGCGCCGGGTGAGCCGTCTCGACATCCGCACCCCGGACAACCTGCGCGAGCACTTCGGTTACGCCGACGGCATCAGCCGCCCGTACATCGAGGGCCAGGGCGGCACCCCGAGGCGCGGCCAGAGCCTCGCGAAACCGGGGGAGTTCGTCCTCGGCTACGTCAACGAACTGGGCCGGACCGCCACCGGCCCGGGCCCCGAGGAGCTGTGGCGCAACGGCACGTATCTGTCCATCCGTAAACTCCACCAGAAGGTCGCGGAGTTCCGCCGCTTCCTGACGGCGCGGTCCGCGGACGAGCACGGCGCCGAACTGCTCGCCGCGAAGATGGCCGGCCGCTGGCGCAGTGGCTGCCCGCTGGCCCTGTCGCCGGACAAGGACGTGACCGTGGAGCCCGAGCGGCTCAACGACTTCGCCTACTACGACGACGACCCGCGCGGTCTGCGGACCCCGATCGCCTCCCACATCCGCCGGGTCAACCCGCGGGACGCGCTCAAGGACACCATCGTCGACGTCCGCCTCCACCAGCTCCTGCGCCGGGGCGCCGCCTACGGCCCGATGCTCCCCGAGGGCGTCCTGGAGGACGACGGCGTCGACCGGGGCGTGGTCCTGGCCTTCGCCAACGCCGACCCGGCCCGGCAGTTCGAGTTCGTCCAGTCCCAGTGGGTCAACGACGGCGACTTCATCTCGGCCGGCGCCGACCAGGACCCGCTCGCGGGCAACCACGTCGCCGCCGCCGACTTCAGCTACGCGGCGAGGCCGGTGCGGCGCCGCCTGCGCGGCCTGCCCGCGTTCGTCGTGACCAAGGGCGGCGAACACGTCTTCCTGCCCGGCGTCAACGGCCTGGAATACCTGGCCGACGGCCGCTGGTGAGATCCGCCGGTTCGGCCGCGGGTCCAGTCATGAATCCCCACGAGGAGAAGAAACGTGTGGTCCTCCCCCTACGCCTGGAGAGGCGTCGTGGCCGTCGTCCTCGGCCTGACCGCGGTCGTCTGGCCGGGCATCACCGTCGGCGCCCTGGTGATCCTGTTCGCCGTGAACTGTTTCATGAGCGCCGGGAACGACGCCGCCGTCGCGTTCCGCGGTGACCGCGCCGGACCCGTCGTGGGCCGTCTCCTGCTGGCGTTCGTCTCGCTCGCCGCCGGAGTGACCGCGCTCGTGTGGCCCGGCATCACCGCCCTGGCGCTCGCCGTGTGGATCGCGGTCTGGGCGGTCGTCGCCGGCCTGTTCGAGATCGGCTTCGCCTTCCGGCGCGGCGCGCCCGCCGGCAACCGCGCGATGTGGATCCTGAGCGGCCTGGCCACCCTTGCCTTCGGTGTCGTCCTCGCCGTCCGTCCCGACGTCGGCGTCCTCACCCTGGCCACCCTCTTCGGCTTCTACGCGATCGTCCACGGCGTCTCCGCCCTGGTGGCGGCCGCGCACACCGCACCCCGTACCCAGCCCGACCGCAACCAGGACGAAGGAAGCCCGCAGTGGACGTGAACGGAAGGACCGTCGTCGTGACCGGCGGCGCCAGTGGCATCGGCCAGGGCCTCGCGACCCGGTTCGCGGCCGAGGGGGCGCGGGTCGTCGTCTCCGACCTCGCGGCGCAGGCTCCGGCCGCGACCGCCGGACTCCGGTACGTCCGGGCCGACGTCGGCAAGGAAGCCGACATCGAACGGCTCGTCGCCGACGTCCTCGCCCACGAGGGCCGTATCGACCTCTTCTGCTCCAACGCCGGGATCGGCCACGAGATGGACCCGATGACCCCCCAGGGCGTGTGGGACAAGGTGTTCGCCGTCAACGTGATGAGCCATGTCTGGGCGGCCCGGCACGTCCTGCCGCACATGCTGGAGAGGGGCGAGGGCTATCTGCTCAACACGGCCTCGGCCTCCGGACTGCTCACCGAACTCACCAGCCCCGGTTACGCGGCCTCGAAGCACGCTGCGGTGGGGTTCGCCGAATGGCTCGCGTTCACCTACGCCGACCGGGGCATCCGTACCTCGGTGCTCTGCCCGGAGGCGGTCCGCACCCCGATCCTCGACGCGGCTCCGTACCTGCTGGGCAACGCGATCACCGTCGAGGAGGTGGCGGACACCGTGCTCCGGGCCGTCCGGGACGAGCGGTTCATGATCTACACCCATCCGACCACACCGGTCCGCTTCCAGCGGAAGGCCGCGGACTACGAGGCGTACATAGCCGGACTGCGCGCCCGGCGATCGGAGGCGACCCGGGCCACGCGCTGAAGTAACTCCCCGGCAGGGAAAGGGAGTTCGCCGAATCGCCCCGTGCAGCCCGGGTGCCGTGAGTCGCGTTGGCGGGCCGGGGGTCCCCCCGGTAGGGTCCTGCCCCGTCACTGGTGATCAGTAGTGGCGCGACGACACGCCGTCACCGTTTCCCTGTGGTCGGCGTCCTGTTCTGCCCTGGGGGCGTGTGATGACGTTTGGCGAGATGCTGCGGGATTTACGCCGGACCGCGGGGCTGACGCAGGAGGAGCTCGCCGAGGCCGCCGGGCTGGCGGCCAGGTCGATCAGGGATCTGGAGCGGGGCCGTCGGCAGCGGCCGCAGCGGCGCACGGTGGAGCTGCTGGTGTCGGCGCTGGGGCTGGCCGGCGCCGATGCCGCCGCGCTGCTGGCCGCCGGCCGTTCCGGTCGGCAGGGCGGTCCTCCGGCCGCTGACGGTGCGACGGAATCAGGTCTGCTCGACCGCCGGGGCCAGCTGGCGGTACTCGAACGCGCGGCCGGTGAGGCCCGGGCCGGCCGGGGTGCGGTGGTGTTGGTGCGGGCGGGCGCGGGGATGGGGAAGACCTCCCTGGTGAACGCGTGGGCGGCGGCCGAGCAGTCGCGGGGGATCACGGTGGTGCGGGGCAGCGGGGGAGAGCTGGAGCAGGACTTCGCCTTCTCGGTACTGCGGCAGCTGGCCGAGCCGCTGCTGGCCCGAGCCGGCGGTGCCGGGCGGGAGCGGTTGCTGTCGGGCCCGGCGGAGGCGGCGTCGCATGCCCTGGGGGTGGCCGGCGCCGACGCGGGCGGAGGGCTGTCGCCCGAGGCGGCACCGGGCGTGCTGCACAGCCTGTACTGGCTGATGGTGCATGTCACGGACGACGGGCCGGTCGCCCTGGTGGTCGACGACGCGCACTGGGCGGACGGCCCGTCCCTACGGTGGCTGGAGTACCTGGCCCGGCGTCTGCGCGGTCTGCCGTTGCTGCTGGTGCTGACGGCACGACCGGACAGCGGGACCCGGGCCGAGCCGCTGCTGGAGCGGATCGGCGCCCAGCCGGACTGCCTGCCGGTCGGGCTCCCGGCGCTGGGCGCCGACAGCGTGGGACGGCTGGTGCGGGCGAGTCTGGGCCAGGACGCCGAACCGCGTTTCGTCGCCGCCTGCGCGGAGGCGGCCCAGGGAAACCCCCTGCTGCTGCGCGAGTTGCTGCGGACCCTGGCCGACAACGATGTCGATCCGCTCGACGACCAGGCGCATCTGGTGGGCGAGTTCCGCGGCCGGATCCTGGCGGACACCGTGGTGAAACGGCTGACGGGCCAGCCGGAGCCGGCCCGGCGTCTGGCCGGGGCCCTGGCGGTGCTGGGGGACGGGGCCGACTGGCATCTCCTGGCCGAACTGGCGGAGTCGGGCGAGGCGCAGGCCCGCGAGCACGGCCGCGGGCTGCGGCGGATCGGTGTGCTGGCACCTGGTGAGCCGGCGCGGTTCGGTCATCCCCTGGTCCGTGCCGCGATCGCCGATACCGTCGTCGGACCGGTGGAGCTGGCCGCCGGACACGCGCGGGCGGCCGAACTGCTGCGGCGCGAGGGAGCGGCCGTCGAGCGGGTGGCCGCCCACCTGCTGTCGGCCGAACCGAGCGGCGAGGCCTGGCGGGTCGAGGCCCTGCGGCAGGCGGCGCGGGCCACGCGCGGCCGAGGTGCCCCGGAGATCACCGCGGGCTATCTGCGCCGGGCGCTGCGGGAGCCGATGTCCGGCAAGGAACGCGGTCCGCTGCTGCTGGAGCTGGGCGAGGACGAGTTACAGCTCGACACCGGCGCCGCACGGCACCGTCTGACGCAGGCCTCGGCCGCGTTGACGGACCCGTACTCCCGCGCCCATGCGGCCTATCTGCTCGCCAACGCGCTGTTCCTCGAACATGAGCACGCGGACGCCGTCGAGGTGCTCACCCGCGCGGTGGAGGACCTGCGGCAGGCCGACGACGGCACCGGGGCGGCCCGTGAGGTGTCCTGGTTCCTGCAGGCCCAGCTGCTCCTGATCGGTTACGACCAGCTGTCCACCCTGCCCACGGCCCGGCGGCTCGCCGACCGGCTGTGGGGTCACAAGCTGGCCGGTGACACCCCGGGCGAGTGCGCGGTCCTGGCCGCGCTGGCCGCCTCGGCCGTCGCCGGGAACGCCGGCGCCACGGTCACCAGCGGCCTCCTCGACCGGGCCCTGCGCGGCGGGCTGGCGGCCATGGACCAGTCGCAGCTGCTCGTGAGCCTGGCCGGGATGGTCTACATGACCACCGACCGGCTCGACGACGCGACGACACGGTTCGACCAGATCGCCGGCACCGGTGCGCGGTGGGGCGTGTTCCTCATGGTGTCGACGGCGATGGTCTGGCAGCTCAGAGTCCACGCGCGCCGCGGCCGACAGCTCGCGCTCACCCCGGACTTCGGACACCCCGCCGCCGCGGCCGGCGAGGGCCTGGAGCATCGGGCACGGCTGGCGCTGATGGCCCAGGTGGGCGAATCGCTGATCGAGCGGGGCGACCCGGCCGCGGCGGCACGGGTGCTGGTGCCGGACGCCGACACCGACCGGGCCGGCTGGCTCTGGCAGGGGCAGATGCTCCTCGCCCGCAGCCGGGCGTACGCCGCGCAGGGCAGTGCGGCCGCCGCCCTCACGGTCCTGCTCGAATACGGAGCGCAGGAGAAGCGGACGCGGGTCACGAACCTGACCGGGGCGCCCTGGCGGTCGCAGGCGGCGCTGCTGCACCTGGCGCTCGGACAGCGCACCGACGCGCTTCAACTGGCCACCGAGGAACTGGAGCTGGCCCACCGCTGGGGCACCGGGCGAGTGATCGGCCTGGCGTCGCGTTGCCTGGGCGTCGTCACGGGCGGCGCCGAGGGGGAGGCCCTCCTCCGCGAGGCCGTCGCCGTGCTGGAGCGGTCTCCGGCCCGCCTGGAACTGGCCCGCGCCCGGTACGAGCTGGGCGTCGCGCTGTCGCACAGGGGAGAGGCCGACCAGGCCCGCCGGGTGCTCACCCGGGCACTGGACCTCGCCGAGACCTGCGGCAGCGTCCTCCTGGCCGGCCGGGTACGGCGGGCGCTGGCCGGGCTGGGGGTGCACCCGAAACCCGCGCCGGCCCCGGCTCCGAACCTGTCACCGACCGAGCACCGGCTGGTGGAGCTGGTCGGCGCCGGTCACAGCGACCGCCAGGTCGCGCAGGCCCTGCTGCTGACTCCGCAGGACGTGACCGGCCTGGTGGAGCAGGTGGGCCGCAGGCTGGGGGTGCCCGGCAGGGCGGAACTGGTGCGCCTGGCCGGAGCCGGCCACCCCCGGTAGGGGCCGCCGGACCCGGACCTCCGGGTGCGAGAGGTCCGGGCCCGGCCCTGGCCGTAGCGCCGCACTGTGCTCAGCGCGGGTTCGTGACCGCCCTGAGCCCCCGGCACCGGTCCGCCGGGCGGTCGCGATGCGGTTGTGGACGCCTGGACCGGACACCTCCCGGCGTCCGTACGGGGATCCTGTCCGTCACGAGCTGCGCAGGTTCCACAGGTGATCGTCCCACCCGTTGTTGCCCCACGATGCGTTGAAGCAGGGGAAGACGGTCAGCTGGGTGTTGTCGGCCAAGTCGGAGTTGTCACCTGCCCAGCCGTTGACATCGAGGCAGGCGCCGTTCTGGAAGTTGACGATCTGGTAGTCCCCCGTTGCGCCGACGTCGTTGAGCCACCATTCCTGGTTGTCGCGGGAGGGCTCGGAGTTGCAGCCGAAGACGCTGACGGCCGAGCTCGACGGCGCCGCACCGTAGCCGGGCAGGTCGAGGCACAGGGTGCTCTTGGTGTTGACGAACTGGAAGAGGCTCAGCGAGCCGACGGTGCGCGTCGGCACCATCTTCCACCGCTGGTTGTCCGAGTCGGAGAAGTTGCAGGTGAACTGGGTGACCAGGGTGTTGGCCGGAACCGCCCCGTAGCCGGGAAGGTCCGCGCACTTCTTGGTCCACTGGTTGTACAGGTTTATCGGGCCGCTCGGCGCGTCGGCCGAACCGAGCGAGGAGACGCTCTGGGAGCTGGTGGCGGCGGTGGCCGTGGCCGTGGCCTGTGAGGCGAGGAGCGCTCCGGCCGCGATGGCGGCCGCGACCGCGACGCGCCTGAGCTGGTGGCCTCGCGTGGTGACCGTGGTCGATCCGTGCTGCTGTGCGGGAGTCCGCATGGTTCTCCGTTCTCGGCGTCAGATCTGTGAAGCCCTCGTCCGTGGTCCTGGCTCACGGCGACACGGGCACCGCATCAGGGGTGCGGTGCGCGCCGCTCACTCCCGGAGGGCTTTCGTGCGACCGGGGGCTCTCGGGTACATGTCGGGCAGCCTCCGGCGTCGGCCCTGCGGGGCACCTTCCTGCACGTGACGAGGAGGGGCGGCCGCCTGACCGTGTACAGAAGAACACCGGGGCGGGTAGGGGCACCAGGAAGAAGAACGGGACGGACCACCGGAAGATCTACCGGAACGGATTCAGGAGCGCGGGGCGGAGCCTCACGGGCTTCAGCGGACCGTCTCGTCCCCGCGCCGGTCTCGCCGGTCCGGCGGTTTCCAGGGGCGTCGGAATACGGCGCGTCAATGCCCGGTCCGTTGAACGGGACGGGTCGCGACAAGGCGGCCGGGGCGCATCAGGCTGAAGCCGACGATGTACGGCGTGCCGGTACGGCCGTCCGGTATCGGGCGTGCCGGCACAGGAAACGGCCGAGAGGAGGAACGCCATGGAGAAGACCGTCGTTACCAGCGACCCGCAGAGCAACGAACGGGAAGCGGTCAAGGTCGAGGTCGGTGTGACCATCAAGTTCTGACGCCGGCCGCCCTTCGCCGGAGCCGCCCGGCACTTCCGGTGCGGCCGGGCCCAGGTCGCACCGGAAGCGCCGTCCCACCCCGGAGAGCCGGCGGACAACGAGCAACGAGGAGAGCTGAAACCGTGGAGAAGACCGTCGTCGAGAACAACCCGCAGGACCAGCACCAGCAGAGCACCCAGTCGACCTTCACCGCGATCATGGTCGCCGTGACGGTCAAGTTCTGAATCTCTCCGCCCGATCACGCTGGGGAGCACATGAAGATCACTCTGGTCTGCATGCCGTGGGCCACCACGGCGACTCCGTCACTGGCACTCGGCATTCTCTCGAGAAGAATCGCGAAGACCCATCCCGAGGTCGCGACCGAGACCGTCTACGCCAATATCGACTTCGCCGACTGGATGGTCGAGCAAGGGGGCCTGGGAGCCGCCGAATTCAGCTTCTTCTCCCTGCACAGCTATTTCCTCGGATGCGGCGACTGGGTGTTCTCCTCCGCTCTCTACGACGACCCGTCCTGGCGGGTCGACGAGTTCACCCGCGCGTTCCAGGACAGGATGACCGCCGACCAGATGGCGGCGTCCCTGCGGCTGCACCGGACCGTACCCGCCTTCATCGACGCGCTGGCCCGGCGCATCGTCGCCGACGGCCCCGATCTCGTCGGAGCGACCTCGACGTTCCAGCAGAACGTGGCCTCGCTCGCCCTGCTGCGCCGGATCAAGGAACTGGCGCCCGCCACGAGGACCGTCATGGGCGGCGCCAACTGCGACGGCCCGCAGGGCGAGGCTCTGCACCGCAACTTCGGTTTCCTCGACTACGTCGTACGGGGCGAGGCGGAGCGGACGTTCCCCGAACTCGTCGCGGCGCTCAAGGGCGACCACGAAGGTGACACCTCCCGCATCGCGGGCCTGTGCCGGCGCGACGCCGCCGGCCGGAGCGTGAGCAATCCGGCGTCCGAGCGGCTCCTCGCGCCGTCCGAGATCCCCTCACCCGACTACGACCCCTATTTCGAGCGGCTGCGGCGCTCCCGCGTGCAGTCCTGGTACGAGACGGTGCTCACCGTGGAGGGGGCGCGCGGCTGCTGGTGGGGCGAGAAGCACCACTGCACCTTCTGCGGGCTGAACGGCTCGGCGATGACGTTCCGCAGCAAGAGCCCGCGCACCTATCTGGAGGAGATCCTCACGCTGGCCGAGCGCCACCACGTCCTGGATTTCTTCGCGGTCGACAACATCCTGGAGATGTCCTATCTCGACTCCGTCCTGGACCGGCTCGCCGACGCCCCGTTCGACCTGCGCATCCAGTACGAGGTGAAGTCGAACATGAAGCTGTCGCAGATCAGCCGGATGCGCAGGGCGGGGGTGGTCAGCGTCCAGCCGGGCATCGAGAATCTCAGCACCCGCGTGCTGAAGATCATGGACAAGGGCGTGAGCGGCACCCACAACGTGCGGTTCCTGCGGGACGCGGAGAGCAACAGCCTCTCCGTGGCCTGGAACTACCTGTACGGCTTCCCGGGCGAGACCGCCGAGGACTACCTGCCGCTCATCGAACAGTTCCCCGCGCTGCACCACCTGCACCCCTCCAACGGGGTCAACCGCATCGCGCTGGAACGCTTCAGCCCCTATTTCGACCGGCCCGAGCTGGGCTTCGCCGAGCGGCGTCCGCACCAGCAGTACTATGTCACATACGACCTGCCGGAATCCGAACTGACGGACCTCGCCTACCTGTTCGAGACCACCGACCGCGGTATCGACGCCAAGGTGGCGGAGCAGCTCACCCGCGCGCTGGACGAGTGGGCCGACAACTACCTGCACAGCCACCTGTCCTGTGTCGACCTCGGCGACCGGATCCAGCTGTCGAACTCCCGGCCGCACTTCGCCTGGCGCACCCTGACCCTGCGGGACGCCACGGAGACCGAACTCTTCCGGGCGCTGCACGACCCCCGGTCCGTCGACCAGCTCGTGCGCCGTACCGTGCAGTCCGGCACGCCCTGGGACCGGGAACGCGTCGAGTCGCTGCTGGCCGAATGGCGCCGCCTGGGGCTGGTCTTCATCGAGAACGACCGGGCCGTCCATCTCGCCACCGACCACGAGAACCAGCTGATCTGCCGCATCCGGCGCGAGGCGGACAGGACCGGCGGACCCGAACTGGCCCTGGAACTGGCCGAGGAGCCGGCATGCGTGAAGATCTCCTGACCGCGGTGGCGGCGGCGCGGCCGCAGGGGCCCGTCGGCGACCGGGTGCACGACCTCTACGGCAGCGGTGTGCGGTGCGTGGCGCTCGACGAGCCCGTCTCCCTGCGTTCCCCCGGCCCGCGCGACCTGCGTGCGCTGGACTTCGTCCGGATCGCCACCGCCCGAGGCCTGCTGGTGCGCTGGCATCTGCGCGCGGGGCGGCGGGCCCTGCCCGCGCTGACGGCGCATGACCTGTCCCACCTCCAGCCCCCGCTCTCCCTGGACGGCCCCCGGTCCGCCGAGCGCCTCGCGCAGTGGAACTCCCGTTTCTACATAGGCCGTTGCGTGTGGCGCCGGGGTCCCGGATTCGTGCAGGTCCGCGACCGCAGGGACGGCGTTCTGCAGCGCTACGACCTGATCCGGCCGGAGTACGCCGAGGCGGTGCCCCTCCTGGAGAAACAGCAGCCGGAGGCGGTCGATCCGGAGGTCCTCGCGGCACTGCGGGCCGAACGCCTCCTCCTGACCTTCGGCGGCCAGGACTGGTGGGCGCCGTACCTGATGGACCGCTGGCCGGTGCCGTCCATGGTGCTGTGACCGGTACCCGCCAGAGTCGCAGGACATCGCAGGGCAGCACGGCACGGCACGTAACGGAGCATCACGGGACGTCACAGGACATGGAGGAAACGCCGTGGTCAATGACATCGCCGCGGGGATCCTCGCCTGCGGGGCCGTGGCCTGGCTGGTGTGGCGCGGGTTCTGCACCGCGCCGGGCTCGTTCGGCTCCTGGGCGATGTTCTCCCACATCTGGGCCTACCGGGTCCGGCTGCACGACGTGCGCGACGGGCGGCCGGTCTGCCCGTGGGAGTACGAGCTGCGCCAGGACCACTTCGGCTCCCTCGACGCGCTGGACTCCCTGGTGCGCTACCTCGACGAGGTGCACGGCCTCCGGGTGACCGGGGAAGGGGTGGTCCTGATGCCCTTCGACCGGATGCGGATCGCGGTCAGGGACGGCCGGGTCGTCCGTGTCTGACCTGCTGGCGGTGCACGGCACCACGGCCGGCCCGGCGCTGTGCTGCTTCCGTCTGATCCTGGGCACGGCACTGGTGTGGAAGATCATCGCCGACCACGTGTTCGGCATGGCACGGTTCTTCGACGACCACCCCAGGTCGTTGGTGCGGTGGCGCTACGAGCGGGACGAGATGGCGGTGAAACTGCTGCTGAGCCCGACCGCCTACAAGGTGTTCTACGCCGCCCGCGCGGTGGCGGCGCTGTGCCTGTTCGCGGGGGTGCTCACCCCGCTCGCGGCGGCGACGGTGGCGGCCTGGTGCATGTACGAGTTCACTTTCGACCGCAAGTTCAACACCGTGTTCCTGGGGACGATGTGCCTCCCCTTCGTCTTCGCCCGGGGAACCGACGCCTATCTGAGCCTCCAGTCGCTGCTGGACGCCCCGTCCCCGGCCGCCTTCCTCGATCCGTCCCGGGTGCCCGGCGGCGGGGGCCTGTCCTGGCCGCAGCTCGCCGTGGTGGTGCTGGTGTTCCAGCTGTACTGGAGCAGCGCCTGGTTCAAGGCGGCCTCCCCCCAGTTCACCAGCGGGGACACCCTGCAGAAGGTCTTCGAACAGCTCACGGCACTGCGCGGGGAGCTGCCCGACGGGCGTCGCGAGTACTACCTTCCCGACTGGTTCACCCGCCGGTTCGCCACCGACGAGCCGTCCCTCGTCGCCCGCCGCTGGCGCCTCCCGTCCCTGGCGACGATCGCCGTGGAGGCCGCCCTGCCCGTGCTGCTGGTCATCCCGGCCACCTGGGCCGTGGGGGCGCTGCTCGGGCTGCTCACCCACGCCGCCTTCACCGCGATGCTGCCGAAGCGGCTGGTGCCCTTCAGCCTCGCCTCGGTGGGCACCTATGTGCTCTTCCTGCCGCCGCACACGTTCGCGACCCTGACCGGAGGATGGACATGAGGAACCGCGCGGTGCGCTCCGGGGCACCCACGAGCTTCGGGGCCCGTGCGCGCGACTACGACCGGCTGCGCCCCGGCTATCCCGAGCGGGCCCTCGCCGAGGCCTGGGCGGCCCTGGGCGGCGGGCCTCCCGGGACCGCGCTGGACGTCGGCTGCGGAACGGGCAAGCTGGCCGGCGCGCTGACCGCCCTCGGCCACCGGGTCACCGGTGTCGAGCCCGATCCGCGGATGGCGGCCGTCGCCGCGGCGCACGGGCTCGCCGTCGAGGTCGGCACCTTCGAGGCCTGGGACCCGCGCGACCGGACGTTCGACCTGGTGGCCTGCGGCCAGGCGTGGCACTGGCTGCACGCCGGCGACCGTACGGCCAAGGCGGCGCGGTTGCTCGGCCCGGCCGGGCGCATCCTGCTCGCCTGGAACTTCGGGTCCTACGCGGCGTCCGCCGGGGCCGGCCTGGCCCGGGTCTACGCGGCCGTCCTGCCGGACGGGCTGCCGGTCGGGCGGGGCGGCCGGAAGGACCTCTCGGAGGCCGACGCCGACGCGTACGCCGAGGAACTGCGCTCCCACGGCTTCGCCGTGACGAAGACCGCGGTGCCCTGGCAGAGCCGGCTCACCTCCCGGGAGTTCTGCGCGCTCCTCGGCACCGAGAGCCGTCACCTGGCCCTGCCGTGGGCCACCCGGCGCCGCCTGCTGCGCGCGGTGGCCTCGTATCTCGATGCCGAGGAGGGCGGCGGGATACGCACGCACTACACCTGCGTGGTCGTCGGGGCGTCCAGGGCCGGCTGACGCCGTGGCGCCGGCCGGCGTGACAGCGGGGCGACGCGTCCCGCTCATCGGGCGAGACGCTCGTCGGGGTCGGCGCGAGACCCCGCGACACCGGCGTCGGCACCGGGGGCACCTGTCCCGCCCCCGCCCGTCCCGCCCTCGTCCATCCCGTCCGTACCGACTCCGTCCGTACCGATTCCGTCCGCCCCGATCCTGTCCAACTGGCCCATGGCCGGCACCAGATGGTTGGCGGCCGCGAGCAGGGCCAGACCGGCGGCGATGACGATCAGCGGAGCCCGGACGCCGAAGGCGTCGGCCAGTGCCCCGCAGAGCACGGGGGCGAGCCAGCCGCAGGACTGCACGGCCATGTTGACCGACGTCAGAACCCGCGCGGCCATGGCGTCGGGGACCATGGCCACCATGGCCGCCCCGAAGACGGCGTTGAGCGGGGTGAGCAGCACGATGCTCGCGCCGAGGCAGAGGCCGGCCGCCCAGGGCCGGCCGGCCAGCGGGACGAGCCCGGCGACACCGCACACGAGCATCCAGGAGACGAGCAGGACGAGGCGGTGGCCGCCGACCCGCCGCACGACCCACCCGGAGGCGAGCGCGCCGCCCAGCCCGCACGCCGTCGCGATCCCCTCGGCGGAACCGATCTCCGAGGACGAGGCGCCGTGCTGACGCAGCGTCACGATGAACATGAAGCCGGTCCCGGTGATGAGCAGGTTCATCAGCGCCGACCACAGCAGCGTGTACCGCAGGAACGGCACGCCCCTGACGAACACGAGACCGGCAAGCAGGTCCCGGCGCAACGGCGGGCGGCGGGCGGCCCGTTCGGCCGGGTCCGGTCCCATCGGCGTACGGATCAGAAGACAGGCCAGGGTGACGGCGGCGTACGACAGGGCGTCCGCGAGGAACGGCGCCCAGCGGGCCAGCGCGAACAGCGTGCCGCCGAGCGGCGCCCCGGCCAACTGGGTGCTCTGGTCGCGCACTTCGGCCCGGGCGAAGGCGGTCCTGAGCTGCGCCCCCGGGACGATCCGGCGCACCAGCGGCGCCGCCGCACCGGCGAACACCGCGGACGCCAGGCCCTGCACCAGCGCGAGGAAGGCGATCAGCGGCAACCACAGGTGTCCGACGGCCACCTGCCAGCAGACGGCTGCCATCACGGTGAGCTGGATCAGGGAGGCTTCCACCAGCAGCGCCCGGCGCGAGCAGCGGTCGGCGACCACGCCGGCCGGGAGCAGGCCCGCGGCCAGTCCGGCGCTCGCGCACGTCCCGACCACGCCGGCCGCCGCGGCGGACCCGGTGGCGGCCAGCACCAGCAGCGGGAACGCCAGCCTGGAGACGCTGGTGCCCAGCGCGGACACGGCGGTACCGGACCACCACAGGTTGTGGTCCCGGTTCCGCCACAGCGACGGCGGACCCTGCTCCGGAGCCCCCCGGCGGTCCCCGGTCACCGTCCCCGCAACCTCGTGCTGATGACCTGGGCGGTGCGCGCGGCGGCCTGGGCGATCCGTTCCAGATGGTGCGCCGGATCGGTCACGGCGCACAGGGACGCCAGCGGCGCCCGCCCCGGCTGCCCGCGCAGCGGTACGGCCGCGCAGCACACCCCCGGCACCAGCTCCTCCCGGTCGAAGGCGGCGCCGCGGGCCCTGATACCGGCGGCCTCCCGCGCCCAGGAGGGGTCGGGCGGGCCCGGCAGGGCGGCGGGGCCGGCCGCGGCCATCAGCACCTTGCCCGGCGCCGACCGCCACGGCCAGATCGTCCCGGGCCGGCAGACGACCGGTTGCCCGGCTCCCGTGCCGGACACCCATTCCAGGACCAGTGTCTGCCCCTTCCACAGCACGCAGATTCCCACGCCGGCCCCCGTGAGCTCTGCCAGGCCGCGCATCGGCTGCGGCGCGACGGACCGCAGCCCGGGGTAGGGCTGCCACCGGTGCCCGAGGCGGAACATCTGCGGCCCCATCCGGTAGTTGCCGCCGTGCCGTTCCACCGCGCCCAGCTCCGCCAGCTGCTCAAGGAGCCGGTGGGCGGTCGACTTCGGCAGTCCGCACTCCGCCGCCAGCCTCGTCGGCCCCGCCTCCCCGGCCCGCTCCACCGCCTCAAGGAGCCCGAAGGCGCCTTCCAGCACACTGCGGCCGGCGGCGCCCGGCGCCGGGGCCATGGCCACCGCCGCCGACGGCACCGCGCTCGCCGCGCCGGCCACCGCCACCGTGGCCAGTGCCCCGGCAGCTTCCCGTCTCCCCGTCCTGTGCGGTGCGTCCGCACCGGTCCCGCCGCGTCCGTTCAAGCCCTTCACCCCCGTTGCGCGCATGGAACTCCGGTCCGGCAGTACGTCAGAAGGCTCGCATCCGGCCATGTGCCGAAACGTTGTCGAATGCCTGTCGGAAATTACGGGCGACGGTGAAAGATGGGATCAGGCGCCGGGGGGCAGGGGAGCGAACAGCATGGTGCACGTGCACTTATTGGGGCCTGTGGAACTGTCGGTCGGGGGGCAGATGGCGGAGGTGGGACCTCCGCAGCGCCGTACGGTGATGGCCGCGCTGGCCGTGGAGACAGGCCGGCCCGTCGGGGTGGCCACGCTCATCGACCGGGTCTGGGACGCCGACCCGCCGAACGCGGCGCGCCGGGCCGTGCACGCCCACATCGCCAGAATCCGGCAGGTGTGCATGCAGGCGACCGACCGTGGCACGCGGCCGTTGCGCCTGGTGCGCCGTTCGAGCGGCTACGTGCTCGACGCCGACCCCGAGCAGGTGGACGTGCACCTGTTCCGGCAACTGGTCGACCGCGCCCAGGAGCCGGAGCTGCCGGACGACACGAAGGCCGCGCTCCTGCGTGAGGCGCTCGGCCTGTGGCGCGGGGAGCCGCTGAGCGGACTGCACGGGCAGTGGGCGGCGCGGATGCGGGAGACATGGCGGCGGCAGCAGGTGGACGCCGCGGTCGGCTGGTCCCGGATCGAGTTGCGCCGCGGCGACCCCGACGCGGTCATCGGCCCCCTCACCGACCTGCTGGCCCAGTACCCGCTGACGGAGTCGCTGGCCGAGATGCTGATGCGGGCCCTGCACGGCAGCGGTCGCAGCGCGGAGGCACTGGACTGTTTCGCCGACGTACGGCGGTGTCTGGCGGAGGAGGTGGGCACGGATCCCGGACCGGCACTGCGCTCGCTCCACGAGGCGATTCTCCGCGGTCACCCGTTCCCGTCCGCCGACCCGGACCCGGACCTGGAACTGCGGACCGCCACCTCGCAGCCGGCACGGCCGGAGCCCCGCGCGCCGGCCGCGCCCGAACCGTCCCCGTCCCCATCCCCGTCCCCGCAGCCCGCCCCGGTGCCGTGGCCGCCGGCGAAGCGGGAACCGGTCGTCACTCCGGCCCAACTCCCGCTCGTGGTACGGGGTTTCATCGGCCGCGACGAGGAGCTGGCCTGGCTCGTGTCGAGCCTCGACCAGGCGCGGGGAAAGTCCTCCGCGGTGGTGATCTCGGCCGTTTCCGGCATGGCGGGGGTCGGGAAGACCGCGCTCGCGGTGCACTGGGCGCGCCAGGTCGCGAGCGAGTTCCCCGACGGGCAGCTCTACGTGAACCTGCGGGGGTTCGATCCCCGGAGTTCGAGGGTCACTCCCACGCAGGCGGTGCGCGGGTTCCTGGACGCGTTCGGCGTGCGCCCGGAACGCATCCCGTCCGGCCTGGAGGCCCAGGTGGGCCTGTACCGCAGCCTGCTGGCGGGGCGGCGGGTCCTCGTCGTCCTGGACAACGCCTGGGACGAGCAGCAGGTACGGCCGCTGCTGCCGGGAGCACCGGGCTGCATGGCGCTGGTGACCAGCCGGAACCGGCTGACCGGACTCGCCGTCTCGGAGGGCGCCCACCTGCTGTACGTGGACGTGCTCGGTCCCGACGCGGCCGGAAGGATCCTGGCCGAACGCATCGGGGCGGACCGGCTGGCGGCCGAGCCCGACGCGGTGCGGGAGATCATCGCCTGGTGCGCGGGCCTGCCGCTGGCGCTCGCGGTGGTCGCGGCACGGGCGGCGGCCCCGCCGCACCGGCCGCTGAGCACGCTGGCACGGGAGTTGCGGGAGGAGCGCAACCGGCTCGACGCGCTGGACGCGGGCGAGGTGGTGAGCCAGGTGCGGGCCGTCCTCTCCTGGTCGTACCGTGCCCTCAGCTCCGGTGCGGCACGGCTGTTCCGGCTGCTCGGCCTGCATCCGGGACCGGACGCGGGACTGCCCGCGATCGCCGCGCTGGCGGGAGTCCCGCCGCAGCGGACCCGGGAGCTGCTGTCCGAGCTGACCAGGGGGCACCTGCTGGCCGAGCAGGTGCCGGGCCGGTACACGTTCCACGACCTGCTGCGGGTGTACGCGGGCGAACTCGTCGCCGAGTGCGACGACGAGCGGGTACGGCGCGAGGCGCTGCACCGCATGCTGGACCACTATCTGCACACCGCGCGGGCGGCCGACGCGCTGGTGACCCCGCAGCCCAATCCGATCGAACTGCCCGCGGCCCGGCCGGGAGCCAACGTGGGCGACTTCGCGGACTACGACCGGGCGCTGGCCTGGTTCACGGCCGAGTGCACGGTGCTCCTGGAAGTCGTGCGCCAGGCGCCGAAGGGCTTTGAGGGCCATGTCTGGCGGCTGACCGCGGTCGTCACCACCTACCTGGACCGGCACGGCTACTGGCAGGCGCTGGAGGACGCCGGCCGGCGGGCGATGGCGGCGGCGCTGCTGGAGGACGACCGCGCCGGCCAGGCCGGCGCCCACCGCACGCTGGGACTGGCCCTCGACCGGTTGCAGCATCCGGCGTCGGCGCGCGAACACTACACACAGGCCCTGGAGTTGTTCGCCGCCCTGGGCAACGACGCCGGACAGGCCCGGACGTGCCAGCACCTCGCCCGCCTGTCGGGGTCGCAGGGCGACCGCCAACAGGCCCTGGAGCACGCCCGGCGCAGCCTGCGGCACTATCGCGCGGCGGGTGACCGGGCGGGCCAGTCGGCCGCGTTGAACCACATGGGCTGGCAGCTCGCGCACCTGGGCGACTACCAGCGTGCCCTGAGCCACTGCCAGCAGGCCCTGGCCCTGGCCCTGGAGACCGAGGACTTCAACGGGCTGGCCCACACCTGGGACAGCCTGGGCCACATCCACCACCAACTCGGCCAGCACCACGAGGCGGTGGACTGCTACCACCAGGCGGCGGAACTCTTCCACGCCACCGGGGAACGCAACCACGAGGCCAGATGCCTGACCCGCCTCGGCGTCTGCTACGACAGCATCCACGAGTCCGCCCGCGCGCAGGACACCTGGACCCGGGCCCTGACCGTCGCCGCCGAACTCGGCCTGCCGGAGCAGGAGGAGCTCCGGACGGAGATCCACCGGCGCCTGCTCCGGGTGCGGCTCCGGCATCATGACGGTGCGTGAGGGACCCGTCAGAGCCGCCGCAGTCCGCCCAGTACCCTCTCCATCAGGGCCTGGGCGGGGACGGCGCCGGCGTCGGTCGCCGTCTCGTGGACGATGATCATCCCGCGGTCCGCCATGTCGCCGAGGAGGACCTTGGCCACTCCCAGCGGCACCGCCACGAGCGCCGCCACCTCGGCCACCGACCTCGGTTCCCGGCACAGGTCGAGCACCGTGCGGTCCCACTGCGCGGCAGTGTCCTGCACGCCGCCCGGACCGGCGGAGCTGACCAGCGTCTCGACCTCGAAGTGGTGGTGCGACCTGGTCCGGCCGCCCGTCCACACATAGGCACGGACGCACGCCGCTGCCGCCCCCGGCTCCGCGCTCCCCGGCTCTCCCGCGGCCTGCGGAGCGTCACGGGTGTCACGGGTGCCAGCAGTGTCAGCGGTGTCGGTGGTGTCAGGGATGCCGGAGCTCTTCCGCCTGCGTCGTGCGGTGCCGAAGCTGAACGCGTTGAGCACATCGGCGAAGGTCTGTTCGTCCTCCGCTTCCTGGCCTCTTCGAGGGCCGGACGGTCCTTCACCGGTGCTCATGGTCTCCTTGTCCGTTCTCCCGTCCGTTCCACCCGCCGGGCTAGCGGGCCGCGGCCCGCTGGAACTCGTGCAGCTCGGTGCGGAGTTCCGGAGTCAGCATCTCGCCGACCTGGTCGACGAGCACGGTCATCTCGTAGGCGATCTGGCCGATCTCGCAGTCCGGAGCGGCCAGGGCGACCAGACAGGACCCGTCCCGGATCGACATCATCAGCATGTTGCCGTGCTCCATCTGGACCACGGTGCGCAGCGCCTTCCCCGTGTCCAGGCAGTGGGCGGCACCCTGGATCAGGCTGACGGCACCCGCCGCGACGGTGGAGAGCTTCTCGGCACGGTCGCCCGCCAGCTGGTCCGACGCGGTGAGCAGCAGTCCGTCGGCCGAGATCACCACGGCGTGCGCCACGTCGGGAACCCGCTGCGTGAAGTTGGTGACCAGCCATCCGAACTGGCCCACCTCCGGGGAATGGGGTGATGTCATGGGTTCTTCCTGCCCGTCGCCGATGGATTGTGCGTCTGGTCGGGCTGCGTCCGACGGATGCCCGACTGGTAGCTGCTGAGGAAACTCCGGGCGCGGCCGGCCTTGGAACTCTCGGCCGTCCCGTCCCCGGTGGCGGACCGCTCGGGCCCGGCCGGAGCGGACCGGGTACGCGGAACCCTTCTGGGTAACCCGGCCTCCGTGAGGCCGGCCGGCCGTTCGGGCTCGTCCGTGTCGCGCTCGTCCGTGTCGCGCTCGTCCGTGTCGCGCTCGTCCGTGTCGCGCTCGTCCGTGCGCCGGTCGGCGGACGCCGGCTCGGCTGCCGCCGCGGCCACGGTGAACCACGGCGGAGCGGCGGGTTCCGGGGGCGCGCCCTCGTCCGCCGGGACGGGCCCTGTCGTCGCCGCGTTGACGGGCAACGGCCGCCGCGGCAGGCGTGACGCCGTGTCACCGGTGTCCTTCCGGCCGCCGCGCGGCCGCACCGGAAGCACGGCGGCGGGGCGTTCGGAGGGGTCGCGGCGTGCGGGGCGTTCGGGGAGCTCGGGGCGTTCGGGGCGTTCGGAGGTGGTGTTGTCCGGCTGGTCCGTGCCGGCCGCCGGCGCCTGCGCCGTGACCAGCTTCGCCGGTACGAGGACATGCGCCCGCAGCCCCTTGGCGCCCGGCCGTTCGCCGAGGCTGACGGCGATGCCGTGCCGGGCGGCCAGGCGGCCGACCACGAGCAGGCCCAGCTGCCGGGACGCGGGCGTGTCCGCGGCGGTGCCCGTCGCCACCCGCTGGTTGGACCTGGCGAGGTCGCCGGCGCTCATCCCGATGCCCTCGTCCTGGATCTCGATCAGCAGCGAGCCGTCGGGCTCCCGGACCCCGCCGACGACCACCCGGGTGTGCGGCGGGGAGAACGTGGTGGCGTTGTCGAGCAGTTCGGCGACGAGCCGCCCCAGGTCACCGGCCGCGTACCCGATCACGTCGACCGCCGGGCCGGGCTCGACGAGCACGCGCTGGTAGTGCTCGATCTCGGAGACCGCCCCCCTCAGCACGGTGTCCACCGCCGCACTGCGGGAAGAGCGCACCAGCGTGCTGCCGCACAGGACCATCATGTTCTCGTTGTTGCGCCGCATCCGCGTCGCCAGGTGATCGAGGGTGAAGAGGCCGGCGAGTTGCTCCGGGTCCTCCTCGTGCCGTTCGAGCTGTTCCATCAGCCGCAGCAGACGGTCCACCAGGCTCTGGCTGCGCCGGGAGAGGTTGACCAGGGAGTCCCTGAGGTCACCGCGCAGCGCGGCCTGTTCCGCCGCGAGTCGCACTGCCTGGGCGTGCACGGTGTCGAACGCCCTGGCGAGCTGGCCGAACTCCTCCGTGGTGTGCACCGGCACGACGCCGACCACGGTGTTCGCCTTTCGCCCCTCGCGCATGCTCTCGACCGCGGCGGGCAGCCGGTGCTCCGCCACGTCGAGTGCGGTCGAGCGCAGGAGGGCCAGCGACCGCAGCAGGTGCCGGCCGATCCCGAGACCGACGGCGAGGGCGAGCAGCAGCACCGCGAAGAGGATGACGGACGCCAGACCCGCCTGGTCGCTCGTCCGGTCCTGCATCCTGGCGGACGTGGTCCGCATGGTGCGGAGGAAGCCGTCCGCCGCCTTGCCGACGAGAGCACCGGTGGTCTCCGAGTCGCGGTTCCAGCTGTCGGCCGGGACATGCGGGAAAGCGGTGGCGTTCCCCTGCGCTCCCGACTGCGCTCCCGACGCCGGCGGCACGGCCAGTGCGGCGCTCACCACCTGCGCGCGCCGGGTGACGGCGGGACCGGTGACGGTCCGTCGATAGTCGCTCAGCTCCGCGGGGGTGGCCACGGCCCGGAAGGCGGCGAGGCTGTCCCGCAGGCGCAGGTCGGCCTCCCGCAGCGCCTTGACGAGGGCCGGGGCAGGCGGCCGGCCCCGGCCGGGTGCCTGCAGCAGGATCGCGTGTTCGAGATGGATCTGCTCCTCGACCGCCTCCAGGTCGTACAACGCGGTTGCCGACCGGGTGAGTTCCGGGGTGGCGAACCCGCTGACCAGTGCCTGGTCCAGATCGAGCAGTCCGGTGATGATCGTGCCGTAGTCGTCGAGCGCGGTCCAGGAACCGACACTGCCCGACGCCACCTGAGCGCGCAGGGCGGGCAGACCGGCCAGGAGGCCGATGGCGTCCCGGTAGCGGTGCGCCGCGACGCCCGTGAGGGAGACGCTCTGCTTCTTCGTGCGGGCGACGGCGGTCCGGGCGCTGTCGACACTCGCCGTCTGCCGCCGCAGACCGGCGGGATCGTCCACGGCGCCGGCGGTGCCGGGGGTGCCGGCGTTCAGCCGTTCGACGGACATCGTGCGTTCGGTCTGCAGGGCTTCCAGCAGCGTCCGCAGCTGACCACGCATCTTGACCCGGCGCTGCAGGTCCGCGTAGGAGTTGGCGCGGGTGACGTCGCCATGGATCTGCACGACGCCCAGGCCGACGGCGAGCAGGGCGGGTACCACCAGGACCGCCGTCAGTTTCACGAGAAGCGGCCAGTTCCGCCACTGTACGAGCGAAGCCCACAGCGACGGTCGTAACGGACGCGTGGTCGCATCCCCGGTCGCGGTCATTTCATGAACTCCGTGCCCGGAACAGCCTGCCTGCAGGGACCTGTCACGATGGTGTTCTCTCCCGGGTGCCCGCACGCTGTGTCCCGATCTGCCAACTGCTGTGGAACAGAGGCGAGCTTAGGGCAGCGGGCAATCGGCAACAATGCCGTTCCCCGGCCCTGCCGCCGGAGAATCAAACCGTTACCCACATGTCCCCCAGATTTCGTGGGCCGGAAGGTGACGTCGTGTGGTCGTGGTTCGTTTTGGTAACCGCCGAGGAAAAATAGGATCAAGTCGTCTTCGGTTCGCAACGGTTCGGGGCATCGAATGGGCGAGCGGTTCTCGGGGGCGTGTCGGGACTGTGGGTTTCGCTGCTCAACGCCCGTTTCGGGGAGTGCTGGTTGACGGTACGCGGTATCTCACTACACTCTCCACCGCCGCAGGAGCATCCGTGTGTACTCCTGCCCGGATCCCCAGGAACGAGGAACGTGATCAGACCGGCAGGGGTGCCCGCCTCCGAAGAGTCCGAGCGGTCCGCCGGGCGGGAGTTCACCGGGCTGCGTCACGAAGGCGGGCCCGACTACTCCGCGATTCAGCAGAGCGAGGAGTTCGCCCGGCTGCGCAGACGGCTCCGGCTGTTCGTCTTCCCGATGAGCGCGCTCTTCTTCTGCTGGTACATGACGTTCGCACTGCTTTCCGCCTACGCCCACGGGTTCATGAGCCGCAAGGTGGCGGGCGAAATCAACATGGGCACCGTCCTCGGTCTCATGCAGTTCGCGTCCACGATCGCGATCGTCCTGGCGTACCGGCGTTTCGCCGGGAAGAAGCTTGATCCGGAAGTGGCCAGGATTCGCGAGGTGGTGGGGGTCGACGAGGAATGACACGGCAGATCGCCGCCGGGGCGACCGGCAGCCCCACGCTCAATCTGTGCGTTTTCCTTATTTTCGTCATCATCACGCTGTTCATCGTCTACAGGGTCACCAACAGAAACCAGACGGCGTCCGACTACTACGCCGCGGGCAGCGCCTTCACCGGTGTGCAGAACGGCATCGCGATGTCCGGGGACTTCCTCTCCGCGGCCTCCTTCCTGGGAATCTCCGGGGCGATCGCCGTCCATGGCTACGACGGGTTCCTCTACTCCGTCGGATGGCTCGTCGCCTGGCTGGTCGCTCTTCTGCTCATCGGTGAGAGGCTGCGCAACACCGGGCGGTTCACCGTGGGCGACGTGATGGCCTTCCGGATGCGGCAGCGCCCGGTGCGGGCCGCGGCGGCCAACGCGACCCTGGTGATCACGTTCTTCTACATGCTCGCCCAGATGGCCGGCGCCGGCGGGCTGGTCGCCCTGCTGCTCGACGTGCACACCAGGGGCGGGCAGGCACTCCTCATCAGCGGCGTGGGCGTCGTCATGCTTCTCTACGTGCTGGTGGGCGGGATGAAGGGCACGACCTGGGTGCAGATCATCAAGGCCGGCCTGCTCCTGGTCTGCGTGACCTTCATCAGCGTGTTCATCATCGGCAAGTTCGGATTCAGCTTCTCGGCGCTCCTCCACCAGGCCACGCAGAACAGTCCGTTGGGCGAGCGGCTGCTGGAGCCGGGCAGCCTGTACGGCCAGAACGGCACGAGCCGGCTGGAGTTCGTCTCGCTGGCACTGTCGCTGGTCCTCGGCATCTCCAGCCTGCCGCACGTGCTGATGCGCTTCTACACCGTGCCCGACGCCAAGGAGGCGCGCAGGTCGGTGGTGTGGTGCTCCTGGTCGATGTTCACGTTCTACCTGGGAATCCTGGTCGTCGGATACGGCGCCACCGCCCTGGTCGGCTCCGACGCGATCGTGCACGCCCCGGGCGGGGAGAACTCCGCGGCGCCGCTGCTCGCCTTCCGCATCGGCGGGGTCGTGCTCCTGGGAGTCGTCTCGGCGGTGGCCTTCGCGACGATCCTGGCGGTCGTGGCCGGTCTGACGCTGGCCGCTTCGGCTTCGTTCGCCCATGACGTCTACGCCAACGTGATACGGCACGGCAAGGCCGATCCCCGGTCCGAGATCCGGGTCGCCCGCCTGACGGCGGTCGTGGTCGGCCTGCTGGCGATCGTCGGCGGCATCGTGGCCGACGGCCAGAACGTCGCGTTCCTCGTGTCGCTGGCCCTGGCGCTCGCCGCGTCCGCCAATCTGCCGACGATGCTCTACACGCTGTACTGGAAACGCTTCAACACCTCGGGGACGCTCTGGAGCATCTACGGCGGCCTGGTGTCCTGCCTCGTGCTCATCGTCTTCTCGCCCGCGGTCTCCGGTACTCCCGCGTCGATCGTCAAGAGCGTCGACTTCCACTGGTTCCCGCTCATGAACCCCGGCGTCGTGTCGATTCCGCTCTCGTTCCTGTGCGGATACCTGGGCACCGTGCTCAGCAGGCGTCCCGCGGATCCGGACAAGCAGGCGGAGATGGAGGTCCGGGCGCTGACCGGAATCGGCGCCCGGCTGTAGCCGATCGCGTCAGGACCGGCGGGGCTTTGCCTCCGGGTGCCCGAGCGCACGGCCCGCGCGCCGCCGGCAGACGTGCGGCGCGGCCGTGTTCTCAGACGACCTTGCCGTCCTCGCCGGCCCTTCCCCGGTGCCCCTTCCTTCCGTTGTGGCCGTCCTTCCCGTCTCTCCCGTCGAATCCCTCTCTCCCTTCCCGGCCGGGCCTGCCGTTCTTTCCGGGCGGGCCGGAGGGGCCGCGCGGGCCGGGGGGACCGGAGGGGCCCGGCGGGCCGGAGGGGCCGGGGTCGGAGTAGTAGCCCTGGAGGTCGATGTTCTGCGTCCACATGTCGTCGATCTGCATCTGATGGACGACGAGCGCGGCCGACTGCCCGACGAGCGCGGTGGTCAGCACGGCGCCGAACAGCAGGGGGCGCCACGGTCTACGCAGCAATTCCTTTACGTTTCTCACGATGTCTCTCACGCTGTGTGACGGCGAAAGTCTGGATGGCGAGGCGTCGGAGAAGGCGGGCCTTCTCCTGGGATGTCTGTCGCGGAGCGGCCTCTGCGGCCGTGCGTCCGTCGTGACCCTGCTGTCCCGGCGAGCGGTGCGCGCGCCCGGATGTCCGTCCGGTGCTGCCCTCTGCGGTGGTGGCCGGTCCCGTCCGGTGGTGCGGACCACGGGGGAGTGGGGGTGTACGGGGCCCGGGAGGGCCCCGTACGCGGTGTTCCCTGTTGGTCCCGGGGCTCAGCCGGTGCTGGTCCCGGTCGGCCTCGGAGTGGCGACGGCGTTCTGGCCGTTCTGACCGTCCTTGCCGTCCTTGCCGTCCTTGCCTTGCCTCCCGTCAAGTCCGTTCGTGCCGTTCTGTCCGTCCTGTCCGTCCTTGCCGTCCTTGCCGTTCGTGCCGGGCGGGCCGACGGGGCCGGACGGGCCTTCGGGGCCGGGCGGGCCGGACGGACCGACCTCGACCTGATGGCCCTGCAGGTCCATGTGCTGTGCCCGTAGGGAGTCGATCTCCGAGTCCTGGGCGATGAGTGCGGCCGACTGTACGACGAGCGCGGTGATCAGAGCCGCGCGCAGAACAAAGGGCCGCTGCGATCGCAGCATTTCGTTTACGCTTCTCACTTTATCCCTCACGCTGTGTGACGGCGAAAGTGTAAAGGGGGAGGCGTCGAAGAAGGCGGACCTTCACGTGGAGTGTCTGTCCCGAAGTAACCCAGAAGGCCCCCGCCGTGTGGCGGGAGCCTCCGGCCGCGTGTAAACACTCACCCCGTCGGCGGGGTGGGCCGGTCTTGGTGGTCCAAGCTGCCCGGTGGTCTCGGCCGGAGCCTGTATCGCCGTCGGTGTGGCAGCCGCGACGATCGGCTGTGCGAGTTACTGGGCGCGGACAGAAAAGATGGACTGGAGCGGCTATGGCCTGTGGCTCGTCACGGCGCTGCTCTGCGCTGTGACTGCGCTGTTCCGGCGACTGGGAACCTGCGCGGTCGTACCGCGTGCGGAAACGCTCGTCGTGCCCAATCCCGTCGGGGCCCAAGAGGCCGGGTACGAGGCCATCCGCAAAGTCTCGGTTCAACTGGGCGGCAATCTCAAGATTTTGACGGTCCGTGACGAGTGGCTTTTCCCGGCGGTTGCCGTTCTCGCCGGAACGGCAGCCGGGGTGATCGGTCTGATCGGCCTGTGATACGGACTGGCGAGGTGATTCTCGGTGCCTTCTTCATTGTCTGGGAAATCTTCGCCCGGTACAGGGCCACGCGGCATGCGGATGTCTTTGACCGTATGTGGCCGACCAGGCTGCGGGGGGCAGTGGCCAGAGCCCGGAATTGCAGATTCCAGAAGATTCGGATGGCTGCGCTGATAAACGGACATGACTGGGCGGCGACCCGCCCTTCCGTCCGGCGTCCGACGTCACCACGCACCCGCTCCGACGGTCCGGGCGGAGCTGCCGAACGCCATGGGCTTCGAACTCCTGGTCACCCTCCGGCAGTCCGCGGGCTGCGCGAGCGTGCACGTCGAGCACTGCTCCGCGGGGGCCTGGCACCAGGCCGCCTCGCAGAGGTGCGTGTCCTGCTGCTCCGACGGCTGGTACGGCTACGGCCGTGCGCCGAAGCCCTTCGCGAGCAACGACCGTTACCGCGTCCGCGGTCGGCCAAGGGGGCACGGGCCGGCGTCGCTTGACAAAGCGGGACGCTGTTCCGGATAGTAATCGGGACAGTGTTCCGTTTCTCCGGCCGTGGCCGGACGCAGAAGGGAACCGCTCGCCATGAGCGCAACCGCCAACACCTCTACCGATACCGACACCGCCGCCGTCTTCGGCCCGCCCGCTCCCGTTCTGTCGTACAGCCCGGTGACCCTGTCCGTGCCCGGACGGCCCGTGGACCTCCAGGTCCGTGTCTCCGTGCCCGCGACCGGGACCGGCCTGCCCGTCGTCCTGCTCTCCCATGGGCACGGCGGCTCCCACCACCTCTCCTCGCTGAACGGGTACGCGCCCCTCGTCAACCTCTGGGCGGCCGCCGGATTCGCCGTCGTCCAGCCCACCCACCTCAGCTCCCGGACCCTGAGCCGGCGGCTCGCCGACGCCCCGGGAGCCCCCTTCTTCTGGCGCTCGCGCGCCGAGGACATGAGCCACGTCCTCGACCGGCTCGACGAGATCGAGCACACCGTGCCGCAGCTCGCCGGGCGCCTCGACCACGACCGGATCGCGGTCGCCGGGCACTCTCTGGGCGGCCACACCGCGAGCCTGCTGCTGGGTGCCCGGACCACCGACCCCGACACCGGGGCGGAAGTGGACCTGCGTGAGCCCCGGATCAAGGCGGGTGTGCTGCTGGCCGCACCCGGCAGGGGCGGCGACGTCCTCAACGGCTGGATGGCCGAGAAGGTGCCGTTCTTCCACGCCACCGACTTCTCCACGATGACCACACCCACCCTGGTCGCCGCCGGGGACAAGGACGACTCCGCGCACTTCACGGACATCGGCCCCGGCTGGCACGCCGACCCGTACCACCTCGCCCCCGCCCCCAAGACCCTGCTCACCCTGTTCGGTGCCGAGCACCTGCTCGGCGGCATATCGGGATACGACGCCGACGAAACCACCGACGAGAACCCCGAGCGCGTCGCCGCCCTCGGCCGTCTCACCGCGGCCTACCTGCGCACCCAGCTCCAGCCCGACCCCTACGCCTGGCAGAAGGCGTGCGAGGCGCTGACGACGGGAACCGCGCCGGCGGGACGGGTCGAGTGCAAGTAGGCCGCACGGGGGTCCGGCGAGCGGGCGACTTTGTTTGACGGCTTGTCAAATTCCGTCATGGAAAAGGTCGTTGGCGGTCACTTCGGGGCAGCGGAAGGACGTACACGCTCCATTCCCGCGGTGTAGCTTCTACCCGTCAGTAGAGGTTTGAGCAACGGGGGACGTGTGGTTGCCTCTCCGCATACCGAGAAGTTCGCCGCCCGTCTCCGGATGCTGAAGGACCGCAGCGGCCGGGGATACGACCGCCTCGGCAAGGAAGCGGGCGTCAGCGGTTCCAGCCTGCACCGGTACTGCTCCGGCCTCAGCGTCCCGGTGGACTACCGCGTGGTGCACGCCTTCGCCAGGGTGTGCGGCGCCGGCGCGGAGGAACTCCGTGAACTCCACCGGCTGTGGGCGCTGGCCGACACCGACCGGGACGCACCGGCGGACACCGACCGGGACGCACCGGCGCCCGTGACCGCCGTACCGGATCCGGTGCCCGTGACCGCCGTACCGGATGACGTCGCCCCGCCGGAGACCGGGCGGCCGCGGCGGTTCCGGGTGCCCGAGAAGCTGTCCCCCCGGGTCGCGGTCCTGGCCGCCGTGGTCGCGGTGGTGCTGGTGGCCGGCTTCGTGTGGCTGCCTGGCAGCGCCCCCGGCACTGCGGCACCGGCGTCCGGTGACAGGCTGCTGGACTCCCCGGCGTGCAAGACCGTGAGCATGGGGCAGCACGACGCCTGCGTGCGTGAGGTCCAGACGCTGCTGGCGCGGGCGAAGGGCAAGCTCGCCGTCGACGGCGACTTCGGGCCGGAGACCCTGCGCAGGGTGACCGCGTTCCAGGTGCTGGCGAGGCTGCCGGCCACCAACGTGGTCGACGACGCGACGAAGAAGGCGCTCTACGCACAGCAGGTGACCATGACGACCTGGCCGCCGGCCAGGGTGGCGAAGCGGATCCGCGAGGTGTTCGTCGAGGATCCCGGCACCGCGGTGGCCGTCGCCCGCTGCGCGTCGTTCCTCGACCCGCTGTACGTACTGCCGAACACCAACGGCAGCCGCAACTGGGGCGTGTTCCAGATCTCCGACGCCCGCCTGCAGGACCTCGACGGCACACCGCTGCGGGCGTTCGACCCGGACTGGAACATCAGGGCGGCCCACCGGCTGTGGAGCGTCCGGCACGACTTCCACGACTGGCCCTCCTGCGAGGCGGCACTGAAGAGCACGCCGACGAGCACACCGAAGAGCACTCCGCAGACCACACCGAAGAAGTGAAGCCCGGAGCTCCGGGTACCGAAGCGGCGGTACCCGGAGCTCCGCTCCCCCGAGAGCGGCGTCAGACCGTGCCGTCCTCCCACCACCAGTCACGGCCGAGGTCGGCCCTGCTGTCCACGTGCTGGTGGTCGACGGTGTACGTCTCCAGGCCGGAGAACCCGCAGGTCTCGGCCTTCTGGTAGACGGTCTTGGTGGCCACCCCGGGCACGTCGAGGTCGGCCGCGGTGCCGTACAGGTGCATGCTGTCGCTGGCCCCGCCGATCTCGGCGTTGTGCGCGATGCTGCGGAAGCCGGAGTTGACCGTGATCGGCTTGTCGCCCAGCTTCTTGCGCAGCGCCTCCAGCTTGTACATGCAGCGGCGGACGTTCTCCTTCACCTGCGACGCGCTCAGCTTGCCGCCGTTGAAGGTGCCGTCCGACTGGTTGACGAACTCGCTCCAGTTGAAGTGCAGCGTGGAACCGTCCGACTGCTCCAGGGAGTTGAGCTTCGCCTGGGTGTTGGCGCCGACCTCGGCGTCGACACTGAGACCGTACGCCGCCTGGAAGCGCCGCACGGCCGCCGCCGTACCGGGGCCGAAGTCCCCGTCGATGCCCACCCGGCTGTGGCTCGCGCTGTCCGCGGCCCAGCCGGCGATCCGGATCTGCAGTTCGGTCACGTCGGCGCCGGT
This sequence comes from Streptomyces sp. NPDC008092, assembly GCF_042957285.1. Taxonomy (NCBI): domain Bacteria; kingdom Bacillati; phylum Actinomycetota; class Actinomycetes; order Kitasatosporales; family Streptomycetaceae; genus Streptomyces; species Streptomyces sp. NPDC008092. Next base: position 246,104 of record NZ_JBIBHY010000015.1, on the reverse strand, counting down.
GGCGCCCTGGGTCAGGGTGCGCGACCACGCGTAGGCCTGGGCGGTGCCCGAGAACAGCAGCTGGCCGAAGGCTATGCCGGCGCCGGCGGCCAGCGTGCCGCGCAGCATGGTGCGGCGGTCCAGGGGACGGGAGGAGAAGGTCACGGTCGTCCTTTCGGAAAGGTCGGTGGGTGATCTGGTGGAAAAGGTCAGTAGGCGATCTGGAACGTCACGTTCTGCGCGTCGGTGTCGTAGGCGTGCACGCGCAGGACGAAGTGGGTGCCGTCCTTGACGTCGGTGGCGACGGTTCCCCACTCGGTACCGTGCGTGGTGTACGCGTCACCGTTGTTGCACTTGGTGGTGTGGTCGACGAACACCACGCAAGCGTCCAGGTACACGCCCGGTTCGTCCGTGATCAGCCGCAGGTTGATGTCGTTGCACCGCGAGGACGTGGTGTAGGTGCCGTACTCCTTGGCGGCCGCCTGGTAGTGGTACGTCAGGGTCTTCGCGCCGCCGTAGCAGGTGGTGGCGGCGGCCGAGGCGGCCGACGTGTGCGCCGAGGCGGGCGCGACGCCCACGCCCAGCAGGGCGGCCGCGGTGCACAGGGCCGAGGCGAGCGTTCTGTTGCGGATCATGGTGGTCTCCGTGGGGCCGGCGGGTCAGAAGGCGATCTGCATGACGGCGTCGTCGCCCTCCAGGGGCACGCCGTTGGGCACCGTGAACTTGGTGCCGTCCAGGACGTCGGTGGCGATGGTCGTCCAGCTGCGGCCGACCTTGGTCCAGCGGTTGCAGGTGCCGGTCTTCGCGAACTTCACGCAGGCGTTCACGTAGTCCGCGGTTCCGCCGGTGACCCGCATGTTGATGTCGTTGCAGCGGCTGGTGGTCCAGTACGGGCCGAAGTCGACGACGTCCCCGTAGCGCACCGTCACCGCCCCGCCGTAGCAGGTCGTCGCGGCCGCGGCCGCGGTCGCGGCGGAGAAGGACGCCGTCGCGGTGCCGCTCCGGTTGGCCAGCCGGTCCAGGTCGGCCTGGGTGCCGTTGAACACGTCCGCGGTCGCCGGGGCCTTGATGCCCGGGAACAGCGCGGCGTCGGTGTACTGCCACATCGCCCAGGTCGTCGAGCCGTTCGGCAGCGGCGGCTGGGTGATCGACTGGCGGTAGTCCGCGAGTTGCAGCGGATACCGGGCGAACGCGGTCGTCGAGCCCAGGCAGTCGTCCAGGAAGGACTTCTGGGTGTAGATGACCGGGGTCCGGCCGAAGGCCGCCTCCACCTTGTCGAGCCAGGCCTTGGCGTCGGCCACCGTGCCGTAGGTGGGACAGCGCCCGGTGCCGTCGTCCATGCGCTCCAGGTCGAACACCGGCGGCAGGTCGCCCGCCCGCTGCCCGGTGTAGCCGGTCGCCCTCACGGCGGCGATGAACCGGTCGGCCTGCGCGCCGCCGGTGTCGGCCGCGGAGCCGGTGTAGAAGTGGTAGGGCGCGACGGCGAGTCCGGCCGCCCTGGCCGCCGGCAGGTCGGTGGCGAGGTACTCGTCGGTGACGTTCAGGCCGCGGGTGGCCTTGACCGTCGCGAACTCGACGCCCGAGGCCCGTACGGCCTTCCAGTCGATCGGCGCGCCGCCCGGGTGCTGGTACTTGGCCGTGTCCAGGCCGTCGATCGGGTGACCGGCCGGGCGCGGCGGCGTGCAGTACACGTCACGGCCGGACCAGTCGGCCAGTTTCGCCCAGGTGTTGGGGCCCACCACGCCGTCGGCGCTGAGGCCCGCGCAGTGCTGCAGCTCGACGACCCGGGACTCGGTGCCGCCCCCGAAGTCGCCGTCGATCGTCAGCGGCGGGTAGTGGAACGGCTCCATGGCCAGGTTCAGGCGGCACTGCACCTCCTTGACCTCGGCGCCGTTCGCGCCCTTGCGCAGCGTCGGGCGGGTGTCGGTGTGGCCGCACACCGTCGCCTGCGCGGTGGCCGACGTGCCCTGGGCCGCGCAGGTGTGCGGCTGGGCGGCCCAGGTGTTCAGCGCCGCCCAGGTCTGCGGGCCGAGCACGCCGTCCACGCCCAGCCCGGCGCACGCCTGGAACTCCTTGACCCGCGTCTCCGTCGCCGGACCGAACGAACCGTCCGCCGCGATCGGGGCGTACCGGCTCGGCTTCGTCGCGAGATCGAGTTCGCACTGCGCCTCGACCGTCGGGTCCCCCGTCGATCCCCGTTGCAGCGTGGGCTGTTCGCTCGTGTGCCCGCAGACCGCGACCGCGGTGGCGGTGGCGGTCGCCGCGGACTGCGCCGCGTGCACCGCCGTGGGTCCGTACAGGGGCAGGACCGCTGCCACGGCGAGGGTCAGGCCCCGCAGTAGCGTCCTCCGTCCCATCTGTGTTCCCCCTCATGTGAGTCGGCCGGGAGCTCCCGGCCCGGTCATGCTGGCAGCGGCGGTCCCGGGGGCCGGATCCCCTCGTCCCGGATCGGGACGCCGGGACGGTCGCACGGCGGTGACCTGCGGGGACGGACGGCCGCTGGGACGGGCGTGGGACACGGACGCGGAAGGGGAGGGCGAGCGGGCACCCCACCGGCCGGTCTGCGCGCCGGTGGCCGGTGTCCCCGACGGCGTCGACGGTCACCGTGGCCGGCAGGCGTGACCGCCCCACCGGTCGGGTAGCAACGTCGTGCTTCGCCGCCGTTCGCGGGGACTGGTGTGAAGGGGGATCACAGGGTGTCGGACGACGGCCCGCCGGACGGCTGGGAGGCGCACGAGCGACGGCTGTGGGAGGCGTACCGGCGGGGCGAGTGGTGCGAGGACGTGCCGGAGGTGCGGGCCGAGGCCCTGCGCCGGCTGCTCGTCGCCGCGCCGCGCCCGGTGCCCGGACGGCTGGCCCGGCTCCGACTGCGCGGAGCCCGGATCACCGGCGCCCTGGACCTGGCCGAGGCGGCCGTCCAGGGCGCGATACGCCTCGACTGCTGCCGCTTCGACGAGGTGCCCTGCTTCGACGGCGGGCAGTTCGGTGTGCTCCAGCTGAAGGACTGCGCCCTGCCGGGGCTGAGCGCGGCCGGGGCGCGGGTCGGCCAGGAGTGCGAGTTCGTGGGCTGCACCCTCGACGGCACCCTCAACCTCCGGTCCCTGACCGTCGGTACGCATCTGCTGCTCGACCGTTCGACGGTGCACGTGCCCGAGGGCACCGCGGCCGTCGACGCGCGGTCGCTCGCCGTCGAGGAACACCTCTCGGCGACCGGACTGGTGTGCACCGGCCCGGTCCGGCTCAAGAGCTCCCGGGTGCAGGACACCCTCGGCTTCCGCGGCGCCCGGCTCCAGGGCGGGCGGGCCTGCCTCCAGGCCCCCGAACTGACCGTGGGCGGCGGCCTCTACCTCGACCGGGGCTTCTCCAGCGACGGCGGGATCAACCTCTACGGCGCCTCGATCGGCGGTTCGCTGCACCTGGAGGACGCCACCCTGACCGGTCCGGACGCACAGGGCGGCGACCCCGCCCTGCAACTGCTCTGCGCATCGGTCGGCGGCGACCTACAGGCCGGCTCGGGGCTCGCCGTGCGGGGCAGCGTCGACATGCGGGACACCGCGGTGCGGGGCAGCGTCGTGCTGCGGCGGGCCCGGCTGCACCATCCGGCGGGCACCGCGCTCAGGGCCCACCGGCTGCATGCCGGCGGCGACCTCGACTGCCGGGACGGCTTCGTCGCCCAGGGCACCGTGGACCTCTGCGACGCCCGGGTCGGCGGCTCGGCCCTCTTCGAGGGCGCCGAACTGGCCGGCCACGCCGGAGCCGCCGCGCTGCGGGCCAACGGCATAGAGGTGGGGGCGGAGTTCAACTGCTGCGACGGGCTGACCGCGCACGGCCGGATCTTCCTCAGCAGCATCACCGTACGGGCCAGGCTCTGTTTCGAGAACGCCCTGCTGGACGTGGGGCCGGGGGAGCGGGCCCTGATCTGCCGGCGGTCCGCGGCCGCCGAGCTGACGCTGAAGCCCCGCGAGGCACCGCGCGGCATCGTCGACCTCAGCCACACCCGGGTCGGCGTGCTCCGCGACGACCCGGCCGGCTGGCCCCGCTCGCTGGTCCTGGAGGGCCTCGCCTACGACAGCACCAAGCCGGCGCTGCCCGGACACCGCCGGCTGACCTGGCTCGACCGCGACCCGGCCGGTTTCGCGCCGCAGCCCTACGAGCAGCTCGCCGCCAACTACCGGCGGCACGGCCGGGACGCCGACGCCCGCCTCGTCCTGCTCGCCAAACAGCGCCGCAGACGCACCACCCTGGCCTGGCCCGCCCGGCTCTGGAGCCTCCTGCAGGACCTCACCGTCGGCTACGGGTACCGGCCGCTGCGCGCGGTGCTGCTGCTCGCCGCCTGCTTCACCGTCGGCACCGCGCTGTTCGCGACCTGGCCGCCGCTGCCCTACGGCGACGGCACGCCCCCGGACTTCCAGCCGGCCGTGTACACCCTCGACCTGCTGCTTCCGGTGGTCGACTTCGGGCAGGAGCGGTCGTACAGCTCCCACGGCGCCATGCAGTGGGTGGTGGTGGTCCTGGTCAGCGTGGGCTGGGTCCTCGCGTCCACGGTGGTGGCGGGCGCCAACCGGGTGCTGCGCAGATCCTGACCCGGCCGGTCCCGGTGAACAGGGTTGGAACAATGGGGCAACCGTGACGGTCTCCCGCATGTCTAGGCGGTGTGACGCAGCATCAGGACTCGCCGTACGCAGGCGGCGAGCCGTCGCTCCCGAAAGGGGAATCCATGCGCATCCGCCCGGCCGTCGCCGCCGTGTCCCTTGCCACCGGCCTTGCCGCCCTCGCCGCGTCGGTGACTCCGACAGCCGCCCTGGCGGCGGACCGGGCCGCATCGAGCGGCACGGTGTTCTCGAACGTCGTCGTCAACGGCGGCAAGGACATCGTCCTCGGCCTCACCACCAAGAAGACCGTCACCATCACGTGGACGGCGACGGACCCGGACGGTGTCGTCGCGTCCTGGGCCTACCTGTGGCACGGCCCGAACACCGACGACGAGGACGGCGTCCTGGGGGCGTACCCGGCGGGTACGTGCGTGGTGCCGGCCGTCGCCGACCCCACCACCGCCGACTGCACGGTGAGCATCGCCGTGGACGCCGCCCGGGACCTCGACCACAACGGCCTCGCCGGTACCTGGAAGGTGCTCGCCGGGGCCCAGGACCGCACCGACGACTGGACGGAGACCGACGCCGCGGGCACGGCCCGGATCAAGCGGCTGGGCAAGGTCACGGTCAACGCCTCGCCGGAGCCGGTGAAGAAGGGCAGGACGGTCACGGTCACCGGCAGGCTCACCCGCGCGAACTGGTCGAGCGGCAGCTACACCGGCTACCAGGGGCAGGCGGTCAAGCTGCAGTTCCGCAAGAAGGGCAGTTCCACCTACACCACCCTGAAGACCGTCACCAGCGGCAGCGCCGGGGCGCTGCGGACCACCACCAAGGCCAGGGCCGACGGCTACTTCCGGTTCGTCTTCGCCGGCACGGGCACCACCGGCCCGGCCACGGCGGCCGGTGACTTCGTCGACGTCAGGTGAGAACGGCCGCCCCCGGGCGGGCCGGGGAGTGGTCCCGGTCCGCGCGGGGGCGGTGCGTTGTTCGGCGTCCGGCGTGTGTGGTCAGCCGAGGAGCTTCGTCGCCAGCGTCGAGGCGTTGTACGAGCCCCAGCCGGTGGTGAAGTCCCAGCCGGTGGCCGCGGAGTAGGCGCCGTTGCTGCCGCTGGTGATGTCGTGGAAGCCGGTGCCGCTCGCCGCGTAGAGGGCGGGGTTGGCGAAGCCCAGGTTTGCCTTGCCGGCCGCCGCGGCCTGCTGGTTGTAGAGGGCCGCGAACGCCGCCCACTCGGGGGCCGCGGCGCTGGTGCCGCCGACCGAGGACCAGGAGCCCTGCGAGTAGATGGAGACACCGGGGCTCGGGTTGGCGTGCGCCGAGACGTCCGGGACCTGGCGGTAGCCGCCGCCCGCGCTCTTCTGCACGGCCGTCTGCCAGCTCGGGATCTTGAAGACGGTGGACTTGCCGCCACCGCCGCCGGACCAGGCCACCTCCTTGCTGAAGGCGTTGGCGGAGGTGACGGTCAGCTTGGTGCCGCCGACGCCCGTGACGTACGGGTCGCTGGCCGGGTAGTCGACGGAGGTGCCGCCGTCGCCCGCGTCGTCCGAGCCGTCGTCGCCGGAGGCCGCGTAGAAGCCGAGGCCCTCGGCGGCGCCCGCCTTGAAGACCGCGTCCACGGCGTTGATGTTGGAGGTGGTGCGGGCCGACTCCGCCGCGCCCCAGCTGATCGAGGTGGTCGGGATGCCGCTGTCGACGATGGCCTGGTAGGTGTCGACCTCACCGGCGTCCGAGTTGGGGCCCTCGAAGACCGTCACGTTCGCCTTCGGGGCGATCGCGTGCAGCACCTCGATGTCCAGCTCGACCTCGACCTGGCCGTCGCCGAGCGCGCCGGAGCCGCCGTCCACCTTGGACACGGTCGGGGTCGGCGAGCCGAGGCTGTAGTTGGTGTCGTACTTGGTGATGTTGGACTGCTGGAAGCCGTCGAACTCCAGCAGCGCGATCTTCTGGCCGCTGCCGGTGTACGTGCCGGAGACGTTGTAGCCGCCCTTGAGCTGGGCCGGGGTGTAGCCGCCGCCGGGGCCGTTGTGCGGGGAGACGGTGTGCGGGGTCGCCTGGTGGTGCAGCTGGACGCGGTTGTTGAGGCCGGCCACGTCGCTGACGATGGCGGCGAGGGAGGACGGGAGCGTCGGCGCGCTGTCGTTGGCGTAGAAGGAGCGGCCGGACGTGGCGTCCTTCCAGGTCGACAGCCGGGTGCCGAAGGCCTTCTGCAGCTGGGCCGCGGTGCCGCTGGCGTCCACCAGCAGGTTGCCGGAGTGCACCTTGCCGACGGTGACGCCCTGCGAACGCAGGTACTCCTTCAGCTGCTTGACCTCGGCGTCGGTCCGGCCGAAGCGGGCCGCGAACTGGCCCTTCGTCAGGTAGTGGCCGTAGGCGGCCGAGTGCGGGTCGCTGACCTTCGCGATGAAGGTGTCGAGGGCGCTGCCGCCTCTGGGCGTCAGGCTGATCGCCACCGATATGCGCTTGCCCGAGGCGACCTCGCCGGTGCGGGCCGCGTCGTGCTTCAGGCCGGGCAGGACGTCCCCGGCGACGGCGGCCCGGACGGTGTGCGGGGCGTCGGTCGCGTAGGCGGCGGGGACGACCGCCGTGATCAGCGCCGGCGCGGCGACCAGACCGAGCAGTTTCAGGCGTGACTTCACCGAAGTTCCTCCGGAGAGTGGGGGGTGGGGAGTGTTCCGGAAGCGGAACGGGATCACCGTAGGAACTCCGGCCCCACCCCCGTAAGCGGGGGAACCCTTGCGTTACGTGTTAACTGCCGATGTCACGTCAACGGCGTGTGTCGAGCGGCCGGGGAAGCCGGGCCCGCGCGGCCTGACTGACCGTCACCGTCTGTGCGGTGGTCGCGGGTTGTTCGTCGTCGCCGGTGTCCACCGCCGCGCCGGAGGCGATGACGGCGACCGCCATCGCGTGCGCCAGCGCGGTGCGGGAGCGGACGCCGACCTTGCGGTAGACCCGGGACAGCGTTCCCTCCACCGTCTTGACGCTGATGAACAGTTCGGCGGCGACCTCCCTGTTGGTCGCCCCGCCGCCGACCAGTTCGGCGATCCTCGCCTCCGTGGGCGTCAGGTCGGGCCCGACCGCGCCCGCCTCGGCGCCGCGCTCCCCGGCCGCCAGCCGGGCCAGTTCGTCCCTGGCCCGGGCCGCGAGCGGGGCCGCGCCGATCCGGGTCGCCGTCTCCAGGGCCTCGGCGAGCGCCTGCCGGGCCGCGTTCCGGCGGCGGGCCCGGCGCTCGACCGCGCCGAGCGCGATCAGGGTGCGCACCAGCTCGACGGGGAGCGGCAGCGGGCGCAGCCGGTCGGTGGCGGTGCGCAGCCGTGCCGCTCCCTCCCTCGCCCGGCCGATCCCCGCCTCGCGCAGCCCCTCCGCCCGGTCCAGCGCCGCCAGGACGCTGCCGGGTGCCCCGTCCGGGACGCGGGCGCGGGCGTCGTGCAGCACCGCGCCGGCCGCCTCCGTCTCGCCGAGCACGACCAGGGCCTCGGCCAGGTCGCCGTACCAGTGCAGCAGCGGCGGGTCGGCGGCGCACATCGCCTCGCCGAGTTCCCTGACGCGTTGCAGCGCCTCGACGGCGGCCGCCGCCCCGCGCGGATCACCGCCGAGCAGTTCGGCCTGCCCGAGGACGGCGAGGGCGCGCATCAGGAACAGCCGGTCGCCGTCGGCCTCCGAGGCGCGGACCGCCTGTGCGGCCAGCTGCCGGGCCTCCTCGACGGTGGCGCCGGCGGTCGCGGCGAGGGCGGACGCGTACAGCGCCGGAGCCGCCTGGGCCAGGATGCGTGCGCTGCGGGCCGCGGTGCGCAGCGCCTCCCGGCAGTGGCCGGCACGCACCTGGATCCGGGTCAGCGCCACCAGGGTCGCCACGGTGTCCTCGGCCCCGGCCGGCTCGCCGGCCGCCGCGAGCAGCGGGACGACCTGGTCGCGGGCCTCGGTCACCCGGTCGGAGTCCAGGGCGAGGATCGCCCGCATCCGGATCAGCCGCCGGCTCTCGGTCGGGAGCGCCGCGATATGCAGTGTGCCGACCGCGGCGCCGTCGTGGCCGATCGCGCAGTTCCCCGCGCCCCTTTGGGGCGTTGCCGGGCTGTGGCGGGTTTCGTCTGCGGCGTCGTTGTGGTTGGTGGCGCAGTTCCCGGCGCCCCTTTGGGGCGCTCTTGGGCCACACCGGAGCAAGGTCAGTGCCTCCGTCAGTGCGGCGTCGGCGGCGGTCGGGTCTCCGGCCAGTGACCGTACCCGGGCCAGGGTGGCCAGTGCGTCGATCCTGGTGCCGGTGTCGCCGGCCGCGCCCGCCTGTCGCGCGGCCCGCCGGGCGTGCCCGGCCGCCTCCGTCAACTCCCCGCACAGCAGCCCCCGGACGGCGGCCCAGTGGTGCAGCCGGGCCTCGGAGCGCGGATCGCCGGCCGCGTCCCGCAGGCCGTCCTCGATCAGGTCCTCCGCGCCCTCCAGCGCCTGCCCGGCACCGCGCAGCAGGACCAGCCGGGCCCGCACCCGCCGCGCCGCCGAGCCGGACCGGGCGAGCACCTCCCCGGCGGCCTCGCCCGCCTCCTCGGTGCGCCCGGCGTCGCAGGCGTACTCGGCCGCGGCCAGCAGCCGTTCGGCCCGTTCCGCCGGGTGGCGGGCCGGGGTGCGGCGGGCGGCGAGGGCGGCCAGCTCGAAGGCGGTGGAGGGGGCGCCGTCGTGGCGCGCGGAGCCGGCCGCCGCCATCAGGGTGCGGGCGGTGTCCTCGTCCTCGTACGGCTGGGCGAGCGCGAGATGGCGGGCCCGCTCCACCGGCTCGGGCACCGCGCGGGCCAGCAGCGCGTGCGCCTGCCGCCGCCCGTGCTCGGAGGCGTCGGCGTGCACGGCCGCCCGCAGCACGGGGTGGTGGAAGCGTACGGCCCCGTCGGCGTCGGCGGTCGCGATGCCGAGCCGCTCCGCCTCCGCGAGGGCGGCGGCCGGGTCCGGGAGCCCGGCGGCGCGCAGCAGGGTGAGGCTCGGGCGGGCCGCGGCGCTCGCGACGAGGAGGGTGTGCCGCACCGGCTCCGGCAGCGCGCGGGCCCGCTCCAGCAGCAGGGTGCGCAGTCCCGGCGGCACCGGCGGCAGGGCGGCGAACCCGGCGGACGCCGGGGCCTGCCGGGCGGCGCGTCCCAGCTCCCGCGCGTAGTAGGGGTTTCCGGCGGCGGTCCGCTGGACCGCCCGGAGCAGTGCCGGGGGCAGGTCGGCGCCGAGGTCGGTGCGGACGAGGCGGGCTGTCTCGTCGTCCGTCAGGGGCGGTACGGGGAGTTCGACGGTGCCCGGCGGGCAGCAGTGCAGCCGCTCGGGCCGGCCGCCGTCGGGCACCCGCTCGGCGGCGAGCATCCGTATCCCCGGGGCGTCGAGCCGGCGCACGGCGAAGGCGAGGACCCCGGCGGTCGGTTCGTCGAGCCACTGCAGGCCGTCGACGACCAGCAGGACGGGGCCGTCGGCCGCCAGGGCGCGCAGCGTGTCGAGGACGGCGACGCGCACGGCGAGCAGGCCGCGGTCGTCCGCGGGTCCGCCGCGCAGCAGGGCCGCGCGCAACGCTGTCCGGGGCTCCGGCGGCAGGCTCTCCAGCCGGCTCTCCGGGACCCGTGCGAACAGGTCGACGAGCCCGGCGAAGGGCAGCCGGGCGTCCGCCTCGGCGGGGGAGCAGCGCAGTACGGTCCCGGCGGCCGGGTCCGCCGCGAGGGCCGCCACGAGTGCGGACTTGCCGATGCCGGCGGGGCCGTGGAGGAGCAGTCCGGGGCGGGCGGCCGCCTGGACCCGGGCGGCGTCGAGAAGCGCTCGGCGCCCGGTCGGTTGCATGTGTTCATGACAACCTCCGGTGATCCGGTGTGTCAATGACGTCCGTCACCTCCCGGCGGCGGACCCCCTGCCCGACATGGCGTAACAGGTCATGTCTTCTTCCTGAATCCCTCGTTACGGAACGCGGAAGGCTCTTCCGCCCTCCTCCTGTGCGGAAGCAACGAGGCACGGGCAGGGAAAACAGGGACTGAGTGACATGGGTTTGACCAGTCGAACGACCGTATACGCGCTGGCGGCACTGGCCGCCCTGTGTGTGGCGCTGCTGGTCTGGCTGTGGCCGCGGTTCGCCAAACCGGGGCTGTGGCAGGTGCTGGGGCGGCTCGGGGCCGTCGCGGTGACGCAGGTGACGATCGTCGCGGCGTTCGCCTGCGCGGTGAACTCGTCGTACCAGTTCTTCGGCTCCTGGAACGAGCTGCTCGGCAACGTCGACACCGCTCCGGTCGGCGTGACCCAGGCGGGCGGCGGCAACGGTGGCGGCTCGGTGAACGGCATCAGCAGCGTCCACGGGGCGTCGCTCGTACAGCCCTCCGGGGACCAGCAGTTGAGCCGGGTGAGCGGACTGCCGAGCGGGCCCGCCGCGGCCGTCGGCCGGGTCGAGTCCGTGAAGATCATCGGCCGCCGCACCGGCGTGGTCGACCCGGCCTTCGTCTACCTTCCGCCGCAGTACTTCCAGAAGGCGTACCACCGCATGCGCTTCCCGGTGATCGTCGCCCTCAGCGGCTACCCGGGCAGCATCTACAACCTCGCCCAGCACCTGCGGGTCTCGCAGACCGCGGGCGAACTCCAGCGCAAGGGCCGGATGCAGCCGACGATCATGGTGATGATCCGGCCCACCATCGCCCCGCCGCGCGACACCGAGTGCGTGGACGTCCCCGGCGGACCGCAGACCGAGACGTTCCTGGCCAAGGACCTCCCGGACGCGATCAAGTCCGTCTACCGGGCCGGCCACGACGCCAACTCCTGGGGCGTCATGGGGTACTCCTCGGGCGGCAGCTGCGCCCTCCAGCTCACCATGCGCGACCCTGGCGTCTACACCACGGCCGCCGCCCTGTCGCCCGACTACCGCGTCAAGGACGACCCCACCACCGGCAACCTCTTCGGCAACGGCCCCGGCCGCCAGGCCCGGATCGACGGCCACGACCTGATGTGGCGGCTGAAGCACCTGCCCGTGCCGCAGGTCTCGGTCCTGGTCGCCAACAGCAAGCACGGCGAGAAGGGCTACGCCGAGACCCAGGCCTTCATCAGGGCCGTCCGGGCGCCCATGCGGGTCGTCTCCATCCTCCCCGAGAACGGCAGCCACAACTTCCCCACCTGGGTACGGGAGATGCCCGCCGCCCTGACGTGGATGAACGGGCAGCTGACCTTCCCCCAGGACGTCGTGCCCCGGCACCACCCGAAGAAGCCGGTGACCGAGGCGGCGGGCAAGCCCGCCCCCCGCCCCACTCCCACGCCCGGCCACGGCCACCGCTCGCTGCGCGCGGAGGGCCCGGAGCCCAGCCCCACGGCCACGGCACGCCGCTGACCGGCCCAGCCCCACGGCCACGGCACGCCGCTGACCGGCCCGGTCACCGCACCGCGGCGACCGCGGAGCTGGCCGTAGAGTGGGTGGCCGGTGCCGGACCAGGGGAGCGGGGAGCAGCGATGCAGGTAGCCGTGGTCACCTTCGACGGGTTCAACGAGCTGGACTCCTTCATCGCCGCCGCGCTGGTCAACCGGTGCCGCAAGAACGGGCTGGAGGCGTTCATCACCACGCCCGGCCCGGTCGTCACGTCCATGAACGGCGTCGAGGTGACCGGGCAGCGGCCGCTGGAGTTCGTGGCCGAGGCCGACGTCGTGCTGATCGGCAGCGGGGTGCGGACCCGGGACGTCGTCGCCGACGACCGGCTGGTGTCCCGGCTGCCGCTCGACCCCGCGCGCCAGCTGATCGGCGCGCAGTGCTCCGGCGCCCTCGTACTGGCCCGGCTCGGCCTGCTGGACGGCCGGCCCGCGTGCACCGACACCGTCAGCCGGCCCTGGGTCGAGGCCTGCGGGGTCACCGTGCTGGACGCGCCGTTCCACAGCGAGGGGAACATCGCCACGGCCGGCGGCTGCATGGCCTCGCAGTACCTCGGCGCCTGGGTGATCTCCCGGACCCTCGGCGACGAGGCCGTGCGCGAGGTCATCGGCTACACGGCACCCGTCGGGGAGAAGCGGGAGACCGTCGAGCGGGTCCTGCGCGCCGTCCGCACCGGCGAGACGGCGGCCGCGGCACTGGGCTGAGCGGCGTCTCCGGGCGGGCCTCAGATCCAGGTGTCGAGCCACATCCTGGACTGCCAGCCGCTGTAGGGAATCGTCTGCCCGGTGTAGACCGGGTAGAAGTAGACGAAGTTCCAGGCGATGAGCAGCACCAGCACCCCGGCCGCCACCGCGCCCCGGATCCGCCGCCGCTCCGTCGCGCCCGGCGGCCCGAGCAGGGCCCCGATCATCATCGCCACCGCCAGGCACAGGTACGGCACGAAGACCACGGCGTAGAAGGAGAAGACCGTACGGTCCTGGTAGAGGAACCAGGGCAGGTAACCGGCCGCCACCGCGCAGAGGATCGCGCCGGCCCGCCAGTCGCGGCGCAGGGCCCACCGGTAGAGCAGGTAGCCGAGGGCGAAGCAGGCCGACCACCACAGCAGCGGGGTGCCCAGGGCGAGGACCGTGCGGGTGCAGGCGGTCGCGGTGGAGCAGCCGTCCTGGCCGGGCTGCGGGGAGTCGTAGGCGAACAGCACGGGACGGCCGAGGACCAGCCAGCTCCACGGGTTCGACTGGTACTTGTGGGGCGTGTGCAGGCCGACGTTGAACTGGTACACCAGGTACTCGTAGTGCCAGAAGCTGCGCAGCGGGGCGGGGATCCACGACCAGGTGCCGCCACGGCCGTCCGCCCAGTGCCGGCCCCAGCCGTCGTCGGACAGGAACCAGCCGGTCCAGGTCACCAGGTATGTCAGGAGCGCGGTCGGCACGAGGGCGAGAACCGACCGGCCGAGGTCCCGGCGCAGGACCGCCCGGTACGGGTGGCGGGCCCCGGCGACGCGGCGCGCGCCGACGTCCCACAGCAGCGTCAGCACCACGAAGAAGACCAGGACGTACAGGCCGTTCCACTTGGTCGAGGCCGCCAGGCCGAGCAGCACGCCGGCCGCGAGGCGCCAGGGCCGCCGGCCCGTCCCGGCGCGGTCACCGGTCTCCGCGTCGGGGCGCACCCGGCCCTCCGCGTCGGCCGGCAGGGCCGCCGCGAGCCGGGCCCGGGCCCGGTCCCGGTCGATCAGCAGGCAGCCGAACGCCGCCAGCACGAAGAACATGACGACGAGGTCCAGCAGCGCGGTGCGGCTCATCACCAGGTGCAGGCCGTCGATCGCCAGCAGCGCCCCGGCCAGGCAGCCGAGGAACGTCGAACGGAACAGGCGGCGGCCGATGCGGCACAGCATGAACACCGACAGGGTGCCGAGGGCCGCCGTCATGAAGCGCCAGCCGACCGGGTCGAGGCCGAACAGCCACTCGCCGACGGCGATCACCCACTTGCCGGTCGGCGGGTGCGCGACGAAGGAGCCGGTGTCGGAGAGCGAGACCACCTGGGGGTGCGCCAGGATCTGCGGGTCGGCGATCTTGCGGTCCGGCCAGGTGCCCTCGTACCCGAGGTGCAGCAGCGCCCAGGCGTCCTTGGCGTAGTACGTCTCGTCGAAGACGAGGTCCCGCGGCCGGCCGAGGTGCCAGAAGCGCAGGACGCCGGCCAGGGTGGCGACGAGCAGCGGGCCCAGCCACTGCGTCGCCCTCGCCAGGCGCGGCGCCAGGGCCGGGCCGATGCCCAGGAGCTGCCAGAGCCGGGGGGCGGGCTCGGGGAAGGGCGGGACCAGGCGTTCCCGGACACCGGAGGCCGGGCGCGCGCCGGAGCCCGGGGCCCGGGCGTGACCGAACCGGCGCAGCCGGTCCTGCCACCCGGGGGACTCCGGCGCCGGACGTATGCCGTCGAGGTCGTGGGAACGCGTCGCGCTGCTGTTCGTCACCGGACGACCTTAGGCCGTGCCCGCGCCCGGACGCGCAGCGGTGGCCCTACGGTGGGGGCGGACATGAGAGAGATCACGAGCGGGATCACGAGCGGGATCACGAGAGAGCACACGAGAGAGCACACGGGAGTGAAGGCGTGACGGCGGAGACAACGCGCCCGGAGCGCGAACGGCGGCTGCCCGGCGCGCTCTTGGTGGTGGCCTGCGCCGTGTTCCTGGCGGCCGCCGGGGCGATCCTCGCGGCTCCGCTCGGGCTCTTCGGGTTCAAGGACGACGCACTGCCGAAGGCCCCGCGGGAGAGGCCCGGCGTCCCCGGCGCCGCGCTCCGGAAGACCTTCCGGCTCGCGGTGCCGGCCGGGGCCCGGCAGGCCTCCTACCTCGTCGTGCCCGGCGACGGCAGCGCGGACAGCGGCCAGGACGTCTACCTGCGCTTCCGCACCACCGCCGCGGGCCTTGAGGAGTTCCTGACCTCCCTGGACAGCACCACCGGGGACCTGGCGGCCGGTGACGCCGTCCTGGACCAGGACGACATCGACTCCGTCGGGCTTCCCTGGCGGATCGGAACCGGAGGACACCTCGCCGGCCTCTACGCGGACATCCCCGAACGGGGCGACACGGTCGGCACGGCCCTGGTGACCGTCGACGAGAGCGAGGCGGCCGCGCCCCTCGTCTACGCCCATGTGACCGTCTAGGCGGGCGGGTCCGGCCAAGCCCGCTGCGATCCGGGAGCGCCCCCGCCGTGCGCGGGTTTCGCGCAGGCTGCCCGCCGCGCACTGCCCATGCGGCTGTGGCGCTACGGCGATGGCGCTACGGCGATGGCGCTACAGCCATGGCCCTACGGCCGTGGCGCCGGCCCGGCGTCCACGGCGGGGACCTGCCCGGAGTCCGGTGTCTGCTCGGTACCAGGGCCGGTGCCGGTCTCGACGTCGGTACCGGCACCGGCACCGGCACCGGTGCGGCGGGTGGGCGGTGTGTCGGCCGGGCGGTGGAGCGGGCCGATCAGCGGTCCGGCGGCGGCCGTGGTGAGCAGCGCCATCACCACCAGCAGCGCGTACAGCCGGGGACCGATCACCCCGGCCCGCAACCCCACGTCGAGCACGATGAGTTCGGTGAGCCCCCGGGTGTTGATCAGCACACCGACCAGCAGCGAGTCACGCCAGGGCAGCCGGGCCGCGCCCCGGGCCGACAGGGCGCCGGCGGCCACCTTGCCCGTCACCGCCGCGGCACATATCACCAGCAGGAGCAGCAGGTCGGAGGCGTGCAGTCCGTCGAGCCTGACGGACATGCCGGAGATCGCGAAGAACACCGGCAGCAGCAGACCGCCGGTCTCCTGGAGCGGGTTCAGCACCTGGCTGTCGGGGGCGCCGTCGGGCTGGCGGGGCATGATGACGCCGGCCAGCAGCGCTCCGAAGATCACATGCAGTCCGAGCGCGCTGGTGGCCCACGCCGAGGCCAGCGCCAGGGCGGCGGCGACGGGGACGTGATGGGCCATCAGGGCGCCGGGCCGGTGCATCCACCACTTCAGCGCCGGCCGCACGACGAGGAACATCGCCCCTACGTACGCCGACAGCAGGGCCACCTTCCCGGCCCAGGACCCCACCGAGCC
The DNA here is from genome assembly GCF_042957285.1 of Streptomyces sp. NPDC008092. Lineage (NCBI taxonomy): Bacteria > Bacillati > Actinomycetota > Actinomycetes > Kitasatosporales > Streptomycetaceae > Streptomyces > Streptomyces sp. NPDC008092. The sequence goes on along the minus strand of NZ_JBIBHY010000015.1, from coordinate 230,121 downwards.
GTTCCCGCCGCCGATCAGCGCGATCGCCAGCACCGGCCAGCTCAGCGCGTCGATGACACCGGCGGCCGCCATCGCGATCGTGGCGGGCCCGGTGCCAGCCAGCCCCTGGTCCCTGATGATGCCGGCCAGTACGGGGACCGCCGTGACGGACAGGGCCACCGCCATGTAGAGGGTGAATTTCGCGTCGACCGGATGTCCGCCGTTGACGGAACGGAATCCTCCGGGATTCAGCAGAACGACAACGGCCCCGATCAGCATGGGAATCACGAACCCGCTCAGCGAGACGGCGGTCACCGCACCGCGATTGCGCAGCCGGCCGAGGTCGAGTTCATAGCCGACCGCGAAGAGGAAGAGCACCAGGGCGACTTGTGCCACCGACGTCAGAACGGGCTTGATCTGGCCCGGGAAGAGGGTTTCGTACACCCCTCCGGGGGCCAGGCCCAGCAGGCTGGGACCGAGGGCGATGCCGGCGGACAACTGCCCGATGACGGGGGGTTGGCGGAGCCTTCGGGCCGCCGCTCCCAGCACCGAGGAGGCCGCGATCACCACCGCGAGGGCTGCGACGACGTGAGTGACGGTGGAGTCGACGCTCACTGGCACACCCCTTTCGGCGAGTGCCGCCCCCTTGTGGAACATGCCGGTCGGGAGCGGGAGCGGGAGCGGCGGCGGAAGCGGGGGGCGGCGGTGAAGACGATCTTATTCGTACCTGGCACGGGCGCGCGCGATCCGGGATTCGGCGGAGGCCGCGCCGGATCGGCACTGCATTCGAACGGTATTTCCGTGCCGGAGTACGTGACCTTGCCGCGCCGGAGAGGGACTGGACAAGGACGTCGAATTCCCGGGACTTCGTTATCTGGACCCGCTGCCCGAACCGCGCCTGCTCCCGGCAGCGGCAGCGGCAGCGTCAGCGGCTCCGGCGCGAGCCCGCCCGGGCCCGCCCGGGCGCGGACGCCGCACCCGGACGAGTGGTGCTCAGACGCACGAACCGGTGAAGACGTCCACCGCGTCGTCGCTGCTGCTCGCCACCAGCAGGTCCGTCGTGCCGTCGGAGGTCACGTCGGCGGCGGCCGCCTCGTAGGCACCGTCCGCCGACAGCTCGGTGAGTTCGGTCAGCTCGCTCACCGAGCCTTCGGAGCTGCCCGTGTAGACCTCGACCGAGTTGCCGTTGAGGGACGAGACCAGCACGTCGGGGAGGTCGTCGCCGTTGACGTCGGCCGTGTTGACGGCGACCGGCAGGGACGAGGTGGTGTAGTCGACGGGGTCCTGGAAGGTGCCGTCGCCGTTGCCGGCGTAGATCTCCAGGGTGTCGGAGCCGTTGCTGACGGCGGCCAGGTCGGTGCTGCCGTCCCCGTCGAAGTCGCCCTGGGCGAGGGAGTACAGCCGTGCCACGCTGCCGTACTCGGTGACGTCGCCGAAGGTCCCGTCGCCCTTGCCGAGCGCCACGCTCACCCCGCCGGCCGTGGCGACGCTCGCGGTGGCGAGGTCCAGGACGCCGTCGCCGTCGAAGTCGGTCAGGACCAGCCCGTGCGGCCGGGTCACGGTCACCGTCTGCGAGGAGACGGTGAACGCACCTTCACCGTCGCCCAGCAGCAGGCTGACCCGCCCGGCCGACTCCTCGGCCACCGCGACGTCCAGGTCGCCGTCCCCGTCGACGTCTCCGGCGACCAGCGCGCGGGCGCCCGAGCCGACGGTGTACTCGGTGGCCGCACCGAAGGCGCCGTTCCCGGTGCCGAGCAGGACGCTCACCGTGCCGCCGTCGAAGTCGGCGGTGGCGAGGTCCGGGTTGCCGTCGGCGTTGAAGTCGGCGATGACGGTCTGGTACGGCGCGTCGCCCACGGAGTAGTCCGTGGCCGTGCCGAAGGTGCCGTCGCCGTTGCCGAGCAGGACGGAGACCGAGTCGGCGGAGTTGTCCGCGGCGACCACGTCGGCGTTCCCGTCGCCGTCGAGGTCACCGGTCACCACGTGCCGGGGGTTGTCCCCGGTGCTCGCCGAGGTGTCGGACCGGGTGAAGGAGCAGGTGGTTGCCGTCGCCGTGGCCGGCTGGCTCGCCGAGGCCACGGCGGTGACGCCGGCGGCGACCGTCAGGGCACCGGCGGCTCCGAAGGCCACGACGCGCGCGGCCCGGCGGTTCCTGTGCTTGCTCATGACCGGACGGATGTCCTTCCGTGAGACGCGGAGAATTTGTCTGCCATGGGCACGGGAACCTAGGGGCGCCGCCTGTGATTCACGTGTCACCGGACCGTGGTTTCGCAGGGTGCCGCGGCCCCGCCCCGGCCCCGGCCCGCGTGGCCCCGCCAACTTTCCTGCCCCGCACCAGGCTTGGATCCGCCATGTGCGGGGCAGAGCCCTCCTACCGGACAGCAGGCACCGGTCAGGGCTCGGCAAGAGGAGGGCGTCATGGACGGTCGGATCCGCGTACGCGTTGTTCGTCGGCCCGCTCCCCGCGGGCAGGAGATCGACCGCAGGACGCCTTCCGGGCGCATCCTGCCGTACTAGCACCGGCGCGCGGGCGGGCCGGTACGCGCCGTCCGCCCCCGCCCCCTTGCCCCTCCCCGCGCACCGACCCGCAGGCGATCACCGACGCCCACACCACCACGCGTCAGGCCGACGCCGAACCGGACCGGGACAGCCACGCCCCCGCCCTCCGCCCCGGCCGCGTCGCCGCCCGCCGCAACCGACCCCTGCCGCCGAGTTGGTCCGCGTGCACACCGGGAGCCGAGGGGACGACGTCGCGGTGCCGGCTCGCGCGCCGGGCCACCGGTCGGCCGCACCCGGCCGAGGCGCCCGTACCGCCAAGCGGGCCTTGGCAACCCCCGTTGACCTGGTCATTCGTTTCGCGGTGCAGCGCCGCGGGCACATGTCGTCAACGTGGTCCCGGCCACGGGCCCAGGAGGAGGGCGCGGCAGTGCTTGACCAGGTACGGACCGCGAGCGGGCGGCGGTTGAGGGTGGAGGTCTCGGGTGATCCTCAGGGGCGGCCGGTGTTTCTCCTGCACGGCACGCCCGGCAGCCGGGTGGGTCCGCGGCCCCGGCCCGTGCTTCTTCACCAGCGGAAGGTCAGACTCATCAGCTTCGACCGCCCCGGATACGGCGGTTCGGATCGCAGGGCCGGCCGACGGGTGGCGGATGCAGTCGAGGACGTGGCGGCGGTGGCGGACGCCCTCGAAGTGGACCGGTTCGCCGTGGCCGGCCGGTCCGGCGGCGGACCGCACGCCCTCGCCTGCGCCGCCCTGCTGCCGGACCGGGTGACGCGGGCGGCCGCCCTGGTGGGACTCGCGCCGCCGGACGCCGAAGGGCTCGACTGGTTCGCCGGGATGGCACCGTTCAACGTCCAGGAGCTCCGTACGGCCGCCACCGATCCGGAGCGGTACGCGGCCCGGATCGTCACGCGCTCGGCGGTCATCCGCCGCGACCCGGCGCGGATGCTGGAGGACCTGCGTTCGGACCTGACCGAGGAGGACCGGCGGATCGTCTCCGACAGCGGCACCCTGTCGATGCTGCTGCACAACTACCGTGAGGCGCTGCGCTCGCCGTACGGCTGGATCGACGACGTGTTCGCGCTGACCAGCCCGTGGGGCTTCGACCCGGCGCACATCGGGGTGCCGGTGCTGTTGTGGCACGGGGCGAAGGACAGGTTCTCGCCCGCCTCCCACTTCTCCTGGCTGGCCGCCCGCATTCCGCGGGCCGAGGCCGTGCTGGAGCCGGAGGCCGCCCACTTCGCGTCGCTGCGTGCCCTGCCCGGTGTGCTGGACTGGCTGCTGGCGAGCACGCTGACGGGCTGACGGGCTGACGGGCGGACGGCGCGGGACCTACGGCGTGCCGTCCGCCGCGTGCGCTCACACGGCGAGCGGCTCCAGGTCCCGGTACACCCTGCGTTCCTCCAGCGCGGAGCGGGTGATGCCGTTGCTCTCGCCGAGCTGGTGGCGCAGCCCCCGCAGCGTCCCGAGGGCCTCCTCGCGCAGCGTGCGGGCCTCGTCCAGGCGGCCGAGGGCGGCCAGCGTGAGGGCGCCGTTGCCGATGACGGCCAGGGTCTCGGGATGCTGGGCGCCGAGGGCGGCGCGCAGCGCGTCGGCACAGCGCCGCTCCCGCTCCCAGGCCTCCTCCGGCCGGCCGGTCCCGGCGAGCACGATCGCGTAGTTGGCGGAGCAGAACTGGGTGTGCGGGTGGTGGGCGCCGAGCAGACCGGTCATGCGGTCCAGCACCTTCAGGAACAGCTCCTCCGCCTGCTCCGCGGCACCGCAGCCCCACTGGAACACACCGAGGTTGTTCATCGCGGCCTGGGTGTACGGGTGCGCCTCGCCCGGCTTCTTCAGGTACTCGGCGAGCACCTTCCGGGCGACGTCGCGCGCGGCCTCGGGGTCCTCGGCCGCGAACAGGTCGGCGGCCAGGTTGAGTTCGCAGGCGAGGGAGTCCGGGGTGGAGACCGTGTACTGCTCCCGGTACCGGTCCAGGGTCGCGGAGGTCAGCCGCCGGGCGTCCTCCAGCCGGCCCGCCCTGCGCAGCGACACCGCGAGCGACTTCGCACACCGCAGGGTGCCGGGGAACTCCTTGCCCAGCAGCCGCTTGTGCTGGTCGTACGCCCGGGACAGCACGGTCACGGACTCGGTGTACCGGCCGACCTCGCGCAGGTCGCGGCCGAGGTTCTCCGCGGACGACAGGGTGTAGATGTGATCGGCGCCGTCGACCTGGGTGCGGCGGGCGAGGGTGCGTTCGTCGATCTGCCGGGCATCGGCGTACCGGCCGACCATGCGCAGCGCCAGGGCGAGGTTGTTGGCCGCTTTCAGCGTGCGCGGATGGGCCTCGTAGAAGAGGTCGCCGAAGCCGTCGTGCGCCTCCTTCGCGAGCTCCACCGCCCGGTCGTACTCGCCCAGTGCCGCGAGGTCGCTGGAGAGGCCGGAGGTGGTGATGAACGTGTGCGGGTGCCGGTCGCCGAGCAGCCGGCGCTGCCGCCTGAGCACGTCCTCGTCCAGCTTCCGCGCCTCGACGTACAGCCCCTGGGTGCGCAGTACGTTGGCGAGCTGGCAGCGCAGGTACAGGTACTGCTCGTCGTCCTCGCCGAGGGGTTCCTTCCAGTGGTCGAGGAGTTCCTCGGCGAGCCGCCGCGCCCGCGGGAGCTCGCCGCGCTTCCACAGGTAGCGGACGCGGTCGACGAGCAGCCGGCGCGGCTCCGGCTCGGTGCAGCTGCGGACGTCGGAGGCGGTCAGATGCGGCCAGATGATGTCGAACTGCGGCCAGTTCTCGCGGTTGTCGGTGGGTTCGTCGCCCTTGGGGCGGGCCCCTCTGAGGATCTCGTGCACCGCGTGCCGGGCCGTGCGCTGCTCCTCTTCCGGCATCCGGGAGCGGATCACCGCCTGCACGAGCCGGTGCACCTGGATCGAGCGGGAGATCTGGTCGACCTTGGCGAGGGCGAGCCGGCCGATCTCCCGCACCAGCCGGCCGACGAGCAGGCTCTCCGTCAGGCCCAGGGCGGTGAGCATCTCGTCGCTGTCGTAGAGCAGCTCGGAGGAGATCGGCTCGGCGGAGAGGAAGGCGCACAGCTGCAGCAGCCGTACCGAGGCGGGTGACCGTTCCTGCAGCCGCTCGATGGAGATGTTCCAGGTGGCGGCCACCGTACCGGGGTAGTCGGCGGGGTGGTTGAGCCCCATCACCGCGGCCGTCTCCTCGGTGAGGCGGTGCAGGTACTCGGCCGCCGGCATGGCGGTCTCGGCCAGCCAGGCCCCGGCCTGCTCTACCGCGAGCGGCAGGTCGCCGACGGCCTCCGCGACCCGGTCGGCCTCTGCCGGGCCGAGCCCCGGGGCGCGCCGGGACAGGTGGTCGACGCTCTCCTGCCGCCGGAAGACGTCGACCGGGAGCGTCTCGCCCTTGTCCGACCACGCCTGGTTCCGCGAGGTGACCAGGATGTGCCCGCCGCCCGCGGTGGGCAGGTACCCGGCGAGGCCGTCCGGGTCGTCGGCGTTGTCGAAGACGAGGAGCCACCGGTTGGTGGGGTTGCCCCGGGAGAGCATGCGCACGGTCTCCCTGCTGGCCAGTGCCATGTCCTCGCCGCCGGGCGCGCCGATGCGGGAGCCGAGTTCGGCGAGCGCGGCCACCACGTTGTCGATGTTCTCGGCCGGCACCCACCACACCAGGTCGTAGTCCGCCTTGAAGCGGTGCACGTACTCCAGCGCGATCTGCGTCTTGCCGACCCCGCCCATGCCGAACAGCGCCTGGGGCCGGGGCAGTACGGCGGTCATGCCGCTGCACAGCTGTTCCCGCACCCTGTCGAGGAGGTGACCCCGCCCGGTGAAGGCGCTGTTGCGCTGCGGCACGTTCCAGTGGGCCGGGACGTGGCCGGGGAACCGGGGCGCCGCCGGTCCGCCCCTCGGCACCTGCCGGGGCAGTTCGAGCGCGCCGAGCAGCGCCTCCTCGCAGCCGGCCTCGTCGAGTCCGTACAGGTCGACGAGGCCGGCCCGGCGCTGGTACGAGTCCGGCGGCCGGCCCTCGTCCACCCGCACCGGCACCAGCGGTCCCGGTGGCCCGTCACCGTCACCGTCACCGTCGGCGACCGGGCCGGGCAGGCTCCCGTCGTGCCGGGAGGCGTACAGCGCCTCGGACCACAGGAGCAGGGCGCGGGTGCCGGGGGCGGGAGCGCCGGGCGGTCCGGTGACCAGGTCGTGCAGTGTCACGGTGCAGCCCGCCCGCTTCAGCAGCGACTCGATCCAGTCGGCCCACATCCGGTTCTCCGCCGCGTGGACGACCGTCACCCGCATGCCGCTGTCCTGCGGCCGGCGCCGGATGAACGCGTCCCGGCTGCGCAGCCGCACCGGTTCCGGGATCGGCGGCAGCGCGGTGACCTCGTTGCCGGACACGAACGCGGTGAGCCTCTCGTAGGCGGACAGCAGCGACCCGGGGTCGCCCTTCCTGTCCCCGACGACGGCGAGGGTCTCTTCGTACGAGTAGTAGGGCTTGTACGGTACTTCGACGGCATTCCAGTAGGCGGTGACCTCCTCGGTGCTCAGCCGCTCCCCTCGCGGTCCGGTCGGGAGGCCGGCGAACTTCCGCCGGGCCGCCGCGCGGCCCGCCTCCGCCTTGTCCTCCTCCTCGTCGTCCACGCGCATCGGCACGGGCAGCACCCGGATACGCCGCTTGCGGTGTTCGTCGCCGACGCTGTACGCGACGTCGGCGGCGCCGTCCAGGGACTGGTCGTTGAACGTGAAGCAGTCGACGAGGACGTCGGGCATCTGCAGGGTGCAGATGTCGGCGGTGTCCGACCGCCCGGTGCGCGAGTCGATCAGGACGTAGTCGTACGAACGTTTCATGCTGTCGCGCAGCGCCTCCAGGAACATGCCGCCGCCGAGGCGGTCGTAGAAGTTGTCCCAGTCCAGGAAGGAGGCCGTGCCCGCGTAGGCCGGGAACTGGCGGCCCGCGGAGAGGAAGTCGAGCGAGCCGCCGCGCTCGAATCCGAGTCCCTGCCGCTCGGGGGCGAGCGAGACGGCATGCTGCTCCACGTCCGCGAACTCCAGGTGCCAGGGCCCCGTGCGGTCGATTCCGTCCGTCGCTGCCCAGGCGTAGTCCTGAAGGATGTTGACGATGCCCCCGGTGGCGGTGAGCACGTCGGGATCCAGGAACGGGTGGAAGAAGCGGTCCAGTCCCGGGGCTTCGAGGTCCCAGTCCACGGCGAGGACGCGTTTGCCGTTGGCGGCGAGAATCCAGGCCACGTTGGCCAGCGCCATGGTCCGTCCGGTGCCGCCCTTGTACGAGTAGAAGGTGATGATGCGTCCGTCCTCCGAGGCAGTCATGCCTCTCCTCCGGGTGCGTCTTTCGGGTCTGGGCGGGGCGGGCGGTAGGGGTCGGCCAGAACAGGCCTGGGTATGTGCGGGCCCGGGGGCAGCCGGACCTCCTGGCTCTTCAGGAACTGCCGGGTCGTGTAGGCCACGAGTCCGGGCAGTACCTTCGTGAAGGACGTCAGTGTGGGTACGCCGTTGACGGCATACCGGTAGTCGCTGCGCCGCACCCGGTCGAGGACGGCCGGCATCACCCGCTCCAGTTCCTCCGCGAGCCGGCGTCCCTCCTCCCCGTGGTTCTGCAGGTCCGTCCGGCAGCGCGGCACGATCGCGTTCACCCACGGACGGGACCAGGCGTCGAACATCTTCAGCCTGTTCCGGTGTCTCTCGTCGGTCAGCGCCCACTGGTCCATGAGGAGGATGCCGGGCTGCGTGTCCCCCGGCTCGCCCGACTCCTGCGGCTCGTCGCCGGGATTCTCGTCGTCGAGGGCGACGACCGTCACCCGGTAGTCCAGGGAGCGGATCAGTTCCTCGGCATGCGAGGACAGCGCTCGTGTCGACTCGGTGTGGTACGGGTTCCAGTCCAGCGCGTCGTCGCCGTAGGGCTGGGCGTCGCGGTGCCGCGGGACGGAGTCACGGGTCGGCGCGGCCACGGTCAGCCGGATGCGCCGGGGCCCCGTGCCGCGCGGTTTGAAGGCGCTCGGCGTGCTCTCGTAGTCCCGGGGGCGTCCGGGAGGCAGCCGGGACTCCCGGGCCGCCTGCACGATGCGCTCGGCGAGGCCGAACACGGTCTCGTCGTACTCGTCACGCAGCCGGCTGAGCTTGATCAGCCCGTAGATCCCGTTGCTGAGGTACCGCCCGCCCGACGACACGTCCTCGACATGGATGTGCCGTACGGAGTCCGGGAGTTCGCGCATGTCGACGCGTGTCCACAGGGCGGGTACGACGGCTGGGACGGTGGCCGTCCCGGTGGTCCTGGCGTTCAGTATCCGCTCGTGGAACGCGTACCATTCGCGGCCGCACATCTCGCTGGAGAAGTAGCGCGGCGAGAACAGCGGTACGAACACCCGGCAGGCGGCGAGGTTCTCGCTCAGCTTCTCGGGCCAGCCCTCACCCGAACGCATCTGCCGGTCCATGAAGCCGGCGGGCGACCCGGCGGGCAGGTCGGTGAGCGCCATGATGTGGCTGCACAGGTCGTTGAACAGGACGCGCACCCAGTGGTCCGGATCCCCGCTCTCCGGGCCCCACGGCGGAGTGTGCGCGTACGAAAGGAAGAAATAGGGCCGGTTGTCCGGGGTCCGGTCCGCCACGCGATCCGCTGTGCCCACAAGCCCCCCTGCCGGCCGTCGGACCGATGGACCGCCCCGCCGACGGTTGCTCTACGGCCGAACCAACAATGTGCCCGAAGCCACACCCCGGAGTTGGCTGCTTTCAGGTCAAAGGTCGGCGATATCCGGACATCTGGATCTTCGCGTGCGCGACCAGGTCCCGCATGGCGCACAGCACGACGGGCTTCGCCCCCCACTCGGCCTCGGCGAGCAGTTCGCGCGGCAGCCGCGAGCCGATCTCCCCGAAGTCGCTGTCGTCCAGGGAGAGGTCCCGGTACGAGACCCAGTTCCCCTGCGCGTTCACCACGCACCGGTACGTGCGCCGGGGCGGCCTCGGCCGCATCAGGTACTCGGCGTAGTGGAACGCGCTGCACACCTCGAACCCGACCCGCAGCAGCAGGATCTGGGCGCCGGCGGCGTACAGCCTCGCCATCGGGGAGAGCCGGCCCAGGTGGCTGCGCATCGGGTGCCGGCGCAGCAACCTCCCTGCCGCGGGCCCGAGTCCGGCGAAGGAGGTCTGCGGATGCGTGCTGCGCACCGCGCCGGGCGTCGACCGCACGCACTCGGCGAGCGCCCCCATCGTCGGGCACCCGGTGGTGTCCGGTTCGAACGGCGGCATCGCCCCGCGGTACGCGGCCGCCTCGGCTTCGCTCAGGCCCGCGACGGCCTCCCGGTGGGCCCGGGAGGTGTCGGAGTTCTCCGGCGTGAACGCGGGCACGATCAGGGTGCCCTCGGGACCGAGCGCGGCCAGCAGTTCGTCCCGGACGAGTTCCGGGCCGGCCCCGCTGCCGCTCAGCGAGGCGTGCACCATCAGCACCCCGCCCCGCCGGACACCCAACGAGCCCAGTACGCGTCCCAGTTCCGTCGATTCGCTCATGACCCCTCGCCCGTACTCGTCCACTGTGACCACATGCGGGCCACCAACACGGCCCCGGTCGGCGTCAGTTCGGACTCCGGCAGCAGGGTGAGGGCGGTGAGCGCGCGTGCCGCCTCCTCCCGGGCCCGCCGTCCCAGCTCTTCGTCCGCCCGGTCCAGCAGGGCGCCGGCCGGGCTGCCCGGCCGGTGCAGGTCGGCCGTCTCGCGCAACGCGGTGCGGCGGGCCCGGCGGCCGATGCGCGGGAGTTCCCGGGCGAACTCCTCGGGGGTCACGTCGACCGCCACGCCCAGCGCCCCGAAGCCGTGGCCGCCCAGCACCAGACCGCTGCCCGCCGCCAGCGGGGTGAGGACGGTGGGCCGGAACGCGTCCGGGTCGGCGTACCGGTCCGGTGCTTGCCCGGCCGCCAACTCGTAGGCCCGGGCCATCCGTTCGGCGAACCCGCCGCACTCCTGCGGTGAAGCCACGGGGAAGGGATAGCAGTCGCGGTAGGGGTCGGCGTCGTCGATCAGCGGGCCGTCCCGGACCGGCAGCCGGCCGACGGGGCGCCAGCGCGCGGAGACGGACACCTCGCCGGGGCGCACCCAGCTCCCACCGGACCCGCGGTCCTCGCGTACCCGGAAGGCGTCCGGTGCCACGGTGACCTCGACGCGGCCGGGGGCGTCCAGGCGGTAGGTGCCCCAGGTGGGCAGGTGCAGCCGGGTGCCGGGCTGGTCCCAGGAGAGCGTGGCCGGTGACCCTGCCCGCAGGGCCGCCGCGATGGCCAGCGCCATGAACCGGGCCGTGTCGGCGGGGCCGCGCAGGGAGCGCTGGAGGCTCGTGCGCACGTAGGGATGCGCGAGGACCTCGTCCAGCCCCGGGGCGGTGCCGGGGCCGGCGTCCAGGGCGAGCAGCAGCCGCCAGGCGTCCGCCCAGTCCGGCTCGGCCGCCGGCTGCTCCTGGGCCCGGCGCAGCAGCACCCGGTCCAGCTCCAGCTGGGCCCAGGAGAGATGCGCCGACCCCAGGACCGCGGGTGAGAACGTGCGGTCGGTCACCCGGTCGGCGATCCCCTCGACCAGGGAGCGCAGGTCGCCGCAGAAGACACTGGGGTTGTCGAAGCCGTTCCCCGAGCGGTACCGGTGCCCGTACAGGCCGCCGCCGCAGGACCGCACCACCGGGCAGCTGCGGCAGGTGTCGCTGAGTCCGTCGACACCCTGCTGCCGGGCCTGCACACCGGGGTGCGCGGCGAACTCCGCGAAACCGTGCCGGAAGACGTCGTAACCCGTCTCCGGGGCGCCGGCGTAGGCGGTCTTCAGCCAGTCGGCCTGCTCGAAGGTGCCGTCCGTCTCGATCACGGCGAGGTCGCTGGGCGCCAGCCCCAGCGACTCGGTCAGGGGCGGCCCGCCGTGCAGCGTGCTCAGCACCGAGTCGAAGGTCCGCACCGGCATCGGGCGGCCCTGCTGCTCCCAGCGGTCGAAGACCGCGAGCAGCCAGTCGGCATACGGTGTGGTCGTCCCGGCCGGGTTGGGCGGCGGGCGGTCCCAGGTGGAGTGCGGGAGCAGGTAGTCGATCCGCGGCGGGGCCAGTTCGGTGAGGGCGTCGTGCACGGCGACCGGGTCGTTCGCCACGTCCACCGTGCACAGCACTCCGCTGAACAGGTCGCGGTACTCGGGTTCCTGGAGCAGCCGGATGCCGCGGACCACGCGGTCGTGGCTGCTGCGGCCCCTGCGGTCGAGCCGGTGCCGGTCGTTGGCCGCACGGTCGCCGTCGAGCGACACACCGACCCGGACCCCGAACTCCCGGCAGACGTCCAGGTGCCGCCGGTTCAGGGTGACCGCGTTGGTGTGCATGCGCAGGTCGAGCGCGGTCAACGGGGAGAGGGTGCGGGTGAGTTCCGCGCAGATGTCCCGCAGCCGGGCCGGCCCGACCAGCAGCGGCTCGCCGCCGTGCAGGATCACTGAGACGGACTCGACGGCCCGGGATCCGACGTGCTCGGCCAGCCGGGCGGCGACGGCGCGCACGGTCTCCGGGCGGATGAAGGTCGGGCGGTTCCGCCAGCTCCGGTCGGCGTGCTGATACACGTAACAGTGGTCACAGAGCAGATCACACCTGCTGTGGATCTTGAGGACCAGCTGTCTCAGAGGCGGGTCTTCGGGCGACTGGCTCGTCACCGGAGGGAGTTTGTCAGACTCCCCGCGCCCGAGGCGCCCCAAAACACTTTACCGGTGGGCGCATTGATGCCCATCGACGCACGGACGCGGGCGCGGGCGGCACGCCTGCCCGGCGGGCGCACCCACGTCCGTGCGAACGTTCCCGTGTCGTCCTTCAGGTCAGATCGCCGAGTCGAACGTCACCGTGGCCGGACGGCGGACGCCGAAGTCGATCACGCGGCGTGCGGCGTTCGCCGCGGCGACCCCGAACGGGTCGATGGCCGTCAGCGGTTTGCGCGGTGCGACCGGTTCTGCGGGCTGAACGGCGTGCCTCTTGGGCGTGTTGCTGGGGTTCATGATTCTCATGGCTCCCGTTCGCGTGCATGGAACCGAGTCCGGTCCCGATGGTGCGGAACCTACACCAGGAATGCCCGGCGGCCCTCTTGTGCACGGGGCTGCTTTCCCCACTCATTGTGTTCTTAGGCCATCTTGTCGGGGGGCGCGCAAGTCTTCGAGAGCGCGCGGCGAATTCGGGGGGCGTTCAAATGGGGGCCGCTACCACTCCTGTACCGGGCACCACACTGGGCGAACAGGACCTGCCGCCACTGTTCCGGATGAGCGACCAGTGGGCGCTACGCCACCAGAGCGACTCGTTCCGGGCGGTGCGTACGCATCTGATCCTGCTTCTGCTGGCCACCACGGCCGCCGTCCTGACCGAGCAGGCGTCGGGCCACGTCATGACGGTGCTCGCCGCCGTGCTCTACGGGCTGACGATAGCCCTCGGTCTGAGCACCTCGCGGCGCCGGTCCCGCGCCCACTGGCAGGCGCACCGGGCGGCCGCCGAGCTGCTCAAGTCGCTGGCCTGGGAGTACATGGTGCACGGCGGCGCCCTCCACTCCCAAGTCGCCGATCCGGACGCGGTGTTCGCCGAGCGGCTTGAGCAACGCCTGCGCGAGCTGCGCAAATGCGGCTGGGAGGACTCCCGTGACCCCGCGGAACGGGGGAAGGGGCAGATAACGCCGCGGATGCGCGCGGAGCGGGCCAAGTCCTACGCGGCCCGCCGGGACCTGTACCTGCGCGACCGGCTCCTGGAGCAGGCGGTCTGGTACAAGAACCGGGCCGTCCGCGCGCACCGCGCCGCCGCCCGCTGGTCCTCCGTCACCGCGGCGCTGACCCTGTGCGCCCTCGCGGCCGCCCTGCTGCGGACCGTCGGCATGCTCGGCGGCGCCGACCTGGCCGGGCTGCTCAGCGCGGCCGCCGCGGCCGGTGTCGCCTGGCAGGAGGTCCGCCGGCACGGTCCGCTGACGCAGGCCCACTCCCTCATCGAACAGGATCTGGAGACCACCCGGATCGCCATGACCACGACGGTGACGGAGGCGGGCTGGGCCGAGGCGGTGGAGGAGGCGGAGCGCCTGATGTCCCCGGCGCACACGGAGTGGCTGGTGCGCTTCGGCACCTGAGCCGGGTCCGCCGCGCCCCGTCAGTCGCGCAGCGCCCCGTCCGGCCACAGCACGGTCACCGGCACCCCGATGCGCCGCGCGTAGGCCACCACGTCACCGGTGCCGCCCAGACCGCGTGCCGGACGGCCGTCCCACACGGCGACCAGCTCGTCGGAGCGCTCCGCGATCCACTGGCCCGCCGCGAAGTACGCCTGCTCGTGGGTGGGCTGGACCGGGAGCTCGACCCGGTGGGCGCAGCGCTGCAGGATCCTGCGGTACGACGCCCGCGCCGCGTCGTCGCCCAGGTGGGCCTCGTAGTCCATGCCCGGGATCACGGCCGTCACCGGGACGCCCTGCGCCAGGGCGAGGTCCGCGAACAGCTGGTCCGTGCCGGCCGCGAGGCAGCTGAGCGCCTCCAGTGCCACGTCGGTACGGCTGAGCTGCCGCTGCAGCGCGGAGCGCACGAAGGGCAGGACGGACGGCGGGATCGCACGGTGTCCGGTCACGCCGATACGGGTGACCGTGAGACTGGGGACCGCTGCCGCTTTGGCCGGGCGGTCGGCGATATTGACTGTCACGGAGCGTCCCCTTCCGTCACCATCGGTGAGTCCACCCTAATCGAGGGGCGCCAAGGTGCGCAGGGGGCGCGTCGGTTCACGTCGGTGCCCGGGCGCGGGGAGCGGGGTGTTCCCTGTGTTCAGGCGGCCAGCGGGTCCAGCACCAGCGGCTCGATCCGGCCCTCCAGCATCGCCCCGATGCCCTGGACGGCGCACACGTCCGGCCGCTCCGCGATGTGCACCGGCATGCCGGTGGCCTCCCGCAGCAACTGGTCGAAGCCGGGCAGCAGCGCCGAGCCGCCGACCATCATGATGCCCCGGTCGGCGAGATCGGCGACCAGGTCGGGCGGGCAGTCGCGGAGCACCTTGCCGATCCCGTCCAGGACGGACATGAGGGGCGTCTGGATGGCGTCCCGGACGGCCGCGGTGTCGACCCGCACGCTTCGGGCCAGCCCGGTGGCCACGTCCCGCCCGTGGATCTCGGTGGAGGCCGGGCCGTACGGGGTGAGGCCGTTGCCGTCCAGGGCCAGCTGCAGGGGCCGCACCGACTGGTTCGGCAGCATCAGCGCGTGCTCGTGCCGCAGGTGCTGCACGATCGCTTGGTCGACGGCCTCCCCGCCGACGGGCATCCGCTCGGCGCACACGATCGACCCGAGGGAGAGCACGGCGACCTGCGTCGCGGCGGCCCCGCAGACGAGGATCATGCTCGCTTCCGGCCGCTCGACCGGCAGCCCGCACCCCACCGCCGCGGCGATCAGCGTGTCGACCAGCTCCACCCGTCGCGCCCCCAGCCCCACCAGCGTCTCGATGGTCGCCCGCTGGGCCAGCGGGTCGGCGTCGTGCAGGGTGCAGGCCGCCGCCCGCAGCCGGGGCTTGCGGCGCAGCGACCGGCGGATCTTGTCGCCGAGCAGCTGGCGCAGCATGCGCTGGGCGATCTCGATGTCGACGATGGTCCCGCCGGAGACGGGCCGCACGACGCGGATGTAGTCGGGGGTACGGCCCGTCATCTTCTCCGCGAACTCGCCGACCGCGATCAGGGCGCCGGTGCGCGTGTTCATCGCGGCGACGGAAGGCTGGTCGACGACCAGGCCCATGCCCTTCACGTACACCCGGGTGCGGGAGGCCCCCAGATCGACGGCGAAATGGCAGCGGCGCAACTGCTCCAGACTGACGGTCACGGCAGATCCTCCCGGTGCGCGGGCCGTGTGGGGTGACACCGCCGGTCGGCGGCCTGCTTCGCATCCTCCGGGGGATCGGAGCGGCGCGCCTGCGGGGAGGGGCCGGGCGGGGCGCGGCTGAATGGGGGGTTTCGCGCCCGATCGGCCGCCCGGGAGGTCGGTCGGCGGCCCGGCAGGTCAGTCCGGCGGTGCGGGTGCCGCGAGGCCGTCCGGGCAGTGGCCCACGATGCCCCGCACCACCCCCAGCTCCACCAGGTCCTGGGGCCGGATGCGCAGCTGGCCGGCGGTGGTCTCGGTCTCCTCCGGGGGGCGTTTCAGGATCGCCGCCGCCAGTTCCGGGGCGATGACGGAGAAGTAGCTGTCCGGGGTGGCCCACGTGTCGCCCGGCGCGGCCAGGGCGAGCGCGCCGCCCGAGCCGCCCTCCCCGATGACGAGGGTGGTGATCGGCGTCCGGGCCGCCGCGACCTCGCCGAACAGCTCCGCGATCGCGGCGCCCGCGCCCTGCCGCTCGGCCTCGGCGTCGTTGGCGGCGCCCGGGGTGTCGACGAGGGTCAGCACGGGGATCCCCAGCCGGTCCGCGAGCCGTATCAGGCGGGCGGCGGTGCGGTACCCGGCGGGCCTGGTCGCCGTCCCGGTCTGCGCCGCGAAGGCGACCGAACGGCCGTCCCGCTCGCCGAAGCCGCAGAGCATCCCGCCCGGGTCCGCGCCGCCGCACCGGTCGCCGACGAGGGCGACCCGGCGGGTGAAGTACGCGTCCAGGTAGGCCTCGGCCCGCGGGCGGTGCGGGGCGCGGGCGCGGGTGACGGCCTCCCAGCCGGTGGCGGGCAGCGCGCTGCCGCCGAGGGCGAGCGGCGGGTCGGCGGGTGTCGGGGCGGGCGCGGTCAGCAGCCGCAGCCACAGCCCGAGCGAGGCCTTCAGCTCCGCCAGGGGCACCACGGCGTCGGCCGCCCCCGCCGCGAACTGCGCCTCGGCCGTGTACGCGGCCGGGTCGGCGTCCGGCGGCCGGACCCGGGAGCCGGCGAAGCCCACCTGGGCACCGGGCAGCGCCAGGACCACGTCGGCGCCGGCGCCCAGGGTGGCCCAGCCGCCGCCGGTCGTCGGGTCGCGCAGGACCGCGACCTGCGGCAGCCCCGCCTCCCGGGTGAGCGCCGACTGGCGGGCCACGCGCTGCAGCTGGGACAGGGCGAGCATGCCCTCCTGCATCCGGCTGCCGCCGGTGGCGACCAGCGGCACGACCGGGAGCCGGTGGGCGCGGGCGTGGACGTAGGCCGCCTCCAGCCGGTCCCCGGTCCGCTCGCCCAGCGAGCCGCCGAGGAAGCCGAACTCGAAGGCGACCAGCACGGCGGCCGTGCCCTCGACCCGCGCGGTGCCGACGACCACGGACTCCTCCTCGCCGGTGCGCTCGGCGGCGCGGGCGCGCGCGGCGTCGTACCCCTGCCAGCCGAGCGGGCCGTCGGGCGGCGACCGCCGCGCCGGGTGCGGGAGTTCGGCGAAGGTGCCGGGGTCGGCGACGAGGCCGAGGACCCGGCGGGCCGAGAGCCGCGCGGGCGTCGATCCGGGCGCCGGCTCAGACACCGAGGGACCGCTTCATGATCTTCCCCATGTCGTTGCGGGGGAGGGCCTCCAGGTAGTGGACGACACGCGGCCGCTTGTGCGGGGCGAGCCGCCCGGCGACGTGGTCCGCCAGCTCCTTCGCGGACGGCGGCGCCTGCGGGTCGGCCGGCACGATCCAGGCGACGATCCGCTCGCCAAGGTCCGCGTCCGGCTCCCCGGTGACCGCGGCCTCCCGCACCCCCGGATGCTCCAGCAGCGCGTTCTCGATCTCCCCGGCCCCGATCTTGTAACCCCCGCTCTTGATCAGGTCGGTGGCCTTGCGCCCGACGATCCGCACATAGCCGTCCGGCTCCCGCACCGCCATGTCCCCGGTGCGGAACCAGCCGTCGGCGGTGAAGGCGGCGGCGGTCGCGTCGGGCCGGTTGAGGTACTCGGTGAACAGGTTCGGGCCGCGCACCTGGATCTCGCCGACGGTCTCCCCGTCGTACGCCGCGATCGCCGTCCCGTCCTCCTCCACCAGCCGCAGCTCCACCCCCGGCAGCGGCACCCCCACGGTCCCCGCCCGGGCCTCGCCGTCGGCCCTGACGCTGGTGTTCATCAGGGTCTCCGTCATGCCGTACCGCTCGACGACCCGCCGCCCGGTCGCCGCCGCGATCCGCTCGTGGTCGTGGACGGGCAGCGCGGCCGAGCCGGAGACCAGCAGCCGGGCCCGGCCGAGCGCCTTCGCCAGCCCGGGGTCGCCGGGCAGGGCCTCGGCGATGCGGTGGTACATGGTCGGGACGCCGAAGAGCATGGTCGCCCCGTCGTTCAGCTCGCGCGCGACCCCGTCGGTGTCGAACCGCCCGAGGTGCCGGACCGATCCGCCGCGCCGCAGCGGCCCGAGGATCCCCAGCACGAGGCCGTGCACATGGAACAGCGGCAGGCCGTGGACGAGGACGTCCTCCCCGGTCCACTGCCAGGCGTCGGCGAGCGCGTCCAGGGTGGCGGCGAGCGCCCGGCGCGGGATGACGGCGCCCTTGGGCGGGCCCGTGGTGCCGGAGGTGTAGACGACGAGGGCGGGGTCGGACTCGGCGGTGCGGTCCTCGGGCAGCGGCCCCACGGCCGCCGCGTCCACGTCGATCCGCTCCAACCCGGCGAGCGCGGCGGGGAGTTCGGCGCCGGGCGCGGCCAGGACGGCGGACGGCGCGCTGTCGGCGAGGATGTGCGCGAGTTCCTTCCCGCCGGACCTGGGGTTGAGCGGCACGGCCGCCCGCCCGGCGAGCAGGGTGCCGACGACGGCCACCGCCGTCTCCAGCTCCGGCGTCGCCCACACCGCGACCCGCTCGGCCTCCCCGACCCGGCCGGCGAGGGCGCCGGCCGCGGCGGCGAGCTGCCCGTACGTCAACGACCGTGCCCCGAACCGCAGGGCGACCCTCCCGCGGCCCCCGTCCGGGGGGACCCCCATCTCGCTGCGCTCGCCCGGACCGTTCACCAGCGCCGGAAACAGAAACGACACGCGACGACTCCTCACCGGTCGGAACCTCGACAGCCTCTTCCTACACCAGCCGCCACCCTCCGGGGGCACCCCACTCGCGCTCCGCACCACGACCTTGATCACACCGCCGGGCCGTCACAGCCGCCGGGTCCCGACGACCGCACACAGATCGGGCGCGAGCCGCACCTCCACCGCCCGCAGCGCGGGATGCTCCAGCCAGTGCAGCCGCGCCCGGTCGACGTCCCCGCCGAACCGGGGCGGCCACCGGCCGGACGGGGTGAAGTCGTCGACGACGACGGTGCCGCCGGGCACCAGCAGCCGCTCGACGTCGGCCGCCGGGTCCCCGGGCACCTTCCCCTGCCCGCCCCCGTCGAGCACGAGCAGATCGAAGGGCCCGTACGCCGCGATGTCCTGCCACTCCCCGTGGACCACGGCGGTCTCCGGCCGGTCGTGGAACACCCCGGCGGCCGCCCGGGCCCGCTCCGGCTCCCGCTCCACACTGACGAGCCGCACACCGTCCCGGGCCCCCGACGCGAGCCATGCGAGCCCCACCCCCATCCCGGTCCCGGTCTCCCCGATCCGCCCGCCGGGCCCGCCGACCCCGCCGGCCAGCAGCTGGAGCAGCCGCCCCTGCTCGGGCCGGCACGAGTAGGGGAACGACCGGGACCGGGCGGCGTCGAGGGCACGCCGGACGAGGGGAGGAAGACCGGCGAGGCCGGTGTAGGCGTCGGTGCCGTCGAGTGTCATGGCGCACTTTCTACCGGGCCGGGCGGAGCCCGCTCGTGCCGAGCCTCCTGTCCGGCTGATCCGGCCGAGCCTCCTATCCGGCTGATCCGGCTGATCCGGCTGATCCGGCTGATCCGGCTGATCCGGGTGGGCCGGTGGGTGACACGACGTCGGCCACCACCGCGCTCACGTTGTCGGCCCCGCCCGCCGCATTGGCCGCCTCGGCGAGCACCCGTACCGCGTCCTCCGGCTCGCCCCCGCCCAGCAGCTCCCGGATCCGCTCGTCGGAGACCTCCCGGGTCAGCCCGTCCGAGCAGACCAGGTAGCGGTCGCCTGCCCGCGCCTCGTGCAGTTTCAGGTCCGGGGTGTCGGCGGCGCCTCCCAGGGCCTTCGCCAGCAGCATCCGCTGCGGATGACTGCCGGCCTCCTCCGGCGTCAGCCGGCCCTCGTCGATCAGCGCCTGCACCACACTGTGGTCGTGGGTGATCCGGAACAGCTCCCCGTCCCGCAGCAGATACGCCCGCGAGTCCCCGATGTGCACGAGGGCCAGCCGGGACCCGGTCCACAGCAGCGCGGTGAGTGTCGTACCCACGTCCGCACTGCCCTCCGCCACCCCCTGTACGGCCTCGGCCGCCGAACGCACCGCGTCCTCCAGGAGGTTCAGCACGTTCCCCGCCGAAAGCTCCGTGTCCTCCAGGGGCTTGAGCGCCGCCACGGCGGCGGCACTGGCCGACGCCCCGGCCGGCCCGCACCCGTCGGCGACGGCCAGCAGCCGGCGCCCCGCGTACGCGGTGTCCTGGTTGGACGGCCGGACGTGCCCCCGGTCCGAGTGGGCGGCATAACGCAGTTCCAGCATGTTCGTCGTATCCCTTCTCGATTCTCCGGACAGGTGGTCGACGAGGAACACGGCCAGGTCCCGCCGTACGGCGGTGTCCGCCTCCACGCGGGCCCAGTACGCCCGTATCTCCCGGGCGGCCCGGTCGGCCGGCAGCGCGCACACCTCGCGGATCCGCGCCAGCGGCATGCCGAGCCGCCGCAGCCAGGCCACCAGCCGGGCGCGTTCCAGCTGTGCGCTCGCGTAGTACCGGTAGCCGGTCTCCGGGTCGACCCGGGCGGGCTTCAGCAGATCCAGCTCGTCGTACAGCCGCAACGCCTTCGGCGACAGCCGGCAGGCCTTCGCGAAGGCTCCGATGGTCAGCAACTCCATGCCGCCTCCATGCCGCTCCCATGCCGTCGCCATGCCGTCTCCGTACCGGTCGGACCTCGCGTTCCCCGACGTCCGCCACCGATGCTGGGGCTTCACCGAGGGGGAAGGTCAACAGTGTTCCCGGGTTAGCCTGCCGGAGGACGGAACGCCGACGCCGACAGCCAAGGGAGCCCCGCCGTGCCCCGCATAGCCCTCGCCACCTACGACCCCGGCACGGAACCGAGCAAGGACCGGGACCTGCCGGTGCTGCTGGAGGCGCTGACCGCCGCGGGGGCGGAAGCCGTCGCCCGGCCGTGGGACGACCCCGAGGCCGAGTGGGGCGGGCACGACCTGGTCGTCATCCGTTCGACCTGGGACTACGCCTGGCGGACGGACGAGTTCCTGCCGTGGGTGGAGCGGGTGGGGAAGGCGACCCGGATCGCGAACCCGGCCGAGGTCGTGCGCTGGAACACCGACAAGCGGTATCTCGGCGACCTCGCGGCGGCCGGTGTGCCGGTGGTGCCGACCCGGTACCTGGCCCCCGGCGACCCGACCGCCGGACTGCCCGCCGACCGCGACTTCGTCGTCAAGCCCACCTACGGCGCCGGCGCCCGGTTCGCCGCCCGCTACACGCCGGGCGAGCACGGGACGGCCGTACGGCACCTGGCCCGGATGCACGAGGAGGGGCTGACCGCGATGGTCCAGCCCTACGTCTCCGGGATCGACGTCAGCGGCGAGCGGGCGCTGCAGTTCTTCGGCGGGCGGCTGCTGCACGCCAGCCGCAAGCGGGCCGTGCTCACGCCGGGCACGGCGTACGACGCGGACAAGGTCGCCCACCCGGACCTGGCGGTCTGGACCCCGACTCCGGCCGAACTCGCCGTGGCGGAGCGCGCGTTGGCCGCCGTACCGGACGCGCCGGAGCTGCTGTACGCCCGGGTGGACCTGGTCGACGGCGCGGACGGGCGGCCGCAGGTGATGGAGCTGGAGCTGGTCGAGCCGAACCTCTTCCTGTTCCTGCACCCGGGATCGGTGGCCGGGGTGGCGGAGGCGATCATCGGCGCGGCTCGTCGATGACCGCGGTGCGCTGCAGCAGGCCCCAGGTGAACTCGGCGACCACCTGACGGCCGTCGGGCACCTGGAAGGTGAGCCCCCAGCGGGTCGGGGCCGTGCCCTCCAGGGGGCGGGCCGGGGCGAAGGCGCGGGCGGCCTCGTCGACCGTGCAGGACCAGGGGGTGAGGTCGTCGTAGCTCTCCAGTCTCGGGGCGGGGGCGCCGGGGGCGCGGACCAGCCACTCGTTCCAGACCGCGCCGCCGGGGCCGACCATGACCTCGAAGCACAGGGTCGGCCACAGCGGGAGCGGCCACTGCCAGGCCGCGCACTCCAGGTCGCCGACGGTGCGCTTGGTCTCCCGTTCGGGCGGTCCGAGGACGGAGCGGTAGCGGGCCGCCGCCGAGCGGGACCGGGGCGAGCGGGCCATCGCCTGCCAGCGCTTGTTGGCCTCCCGCATGTCCGCGATCGAGGCGCCCAGCGTGCGCCGGGCGTCCTCCACCAGGTCCGGGTTGTGGTCGGCCATGCGGCGCAGCAGCACCAGCTGGAAGTCCAGTTGCATGCACCCATCGTGCATGTGCCGGTACTCGGCTGGTTCCCGGCCATTGCCCACGGAATCCCCGATGGTTAGCCTGTGTTCGTCATGCCGATCGCCTGTTGATATCTCGAACGGCTCCGCTGCTGAGACGCGCGCCGCACCGATATCCGGCGCCTAGACCCAAGGGAGGGGGCCGGACGTGGGACGCCTCGTGCCTGCCGTGACCCGGGCTCTCGACATTCTTGAGCTCTTCCTGGACGGGGACGGGACTCTCTCCGCCCCCGACATAGTGCGCAGACTCCAGCTGCCGCGGACCACCGTGCACGAGCTGGTGACCACGCTCTCCGCCCGGTCGTACATCGTGCCCGTACCCGGACAGCCCGGACGTTACCGGCTCGGTGTCCGTCCGTACCAGCTCGGCAGCCGGTACGCCGAGCAGCTCGACCTCGCCGCCGAGGGCCAGCAGGTCGCCCGGTCCGTCGCCGAGACCTGCGACGAGACCGTCCACGTGGCGATCCTCGAAGGCACCGACGTCATCTACATCGCCAAGGTCGACTCCACGCACGCGGTCCGCATGGTCTCCGCCGCCGGCCGCCGGCTGCCCGCCCACTGCACCTCGGTCGGCAAGATGCTGCTGGCCTCGCTGCCGGAGCCGGAGCTGACCGCGCGCATCCCGGACGACGCCGACCTCGTCGCGATGACCCCGAACAGCATCACCGAGCCGGGCGCGCTGCGCGAGGCCCTCACGGAGATCCGCGCCCGCGGCATCGCCGTGGAGAGCCGCGAGTCCAACCCGGACGTCTCCTGCGTCGCCGCGCCGGTCCGCGACCGCACCGGCCAGGTCGTCGCGGCGCTGTCCATCTCCGTCCCGATGATCCGCTGGAGCGACGAGCGCCGCGTCGAACTGGAGCAGCTCGCGGCCAAGGGCGCCGCCGAACTCTCCGAGCGCCTCGGCCACCGGAGCGTGGCATGACGACGAAGGCGACGAAGGCGACGAAGGTGACGACGGCGTACGAGGTCGCGGTCGCCACGGAGGCGACGCTCGGCGAGGGCCCCACCTGGGACCCGGCCACCGGCCGCCTGATATGGATCGACGTCCTCGGATCACGGATCCACACGTACGACCCGGCCACCGGGCGCCGCACGATCCGCACGACGGACCAGCACGTCGGCGCGGTCAAACCGCGCGCGGGCGGCGGCCTGGTCCTCAACCTCCGGGACGGCGTCGGCCTCCTCGACCCCGACGACACGTTCCGCTGGCTGCACCGCGAGCCGGTCCCGGGCCGCCGCGCCAACGACGCGGCCGTCGCCCCCGACGGCTCCCTGTGGGCCGGCACGATGCGCTACGACGAGGCGACCGGGGGCGGCACGCTCTCCCGGGTGTCGCCCGACGGCACGGCGACGACGCTGCTGCCGGACGTCACGGTCAGCAACGGCATCGGCTGGAGCCCGGACGGCCGCCGCGTCTACTACGTCGACACGCCGACCCGCCGGGTGGACGTCTTCGACTGCGCCGACGGACTCCCGGTCGGCCGCCGCCCGTTGGTGACGATCGAGGAGGAGGCCGGCTTCCCGGACGGCCTGACGGTCGACGCGGACGGCTGTGTGTGGGTGGCGCTGTGGGGCGGGGCGGCGGTGCGCCGCTACACGCCTGACGGCGAGCTGGACCGGGTGATCAACCTGCCGGCCACGCTCACGACGGCCTGCGCGTTCGGCGGCGCCGACCTCACCGACCTGTACGTCACGACGGCGCGGGTGGGCCTCGACCGCCCGCACCCGACGGCGGGTTCACTGCTGGTCGTCCCGGACGCGGGCAAGGGCGTCGCCCAACCTGCCTTCCAGGGCTGACCGACCTTTCGACAGCGCCCTGTCAGGGGCGCTGGGGTACCCCCAGCGCCCCTGACGGGCCGCTCAGCTCGCGGTCTTGTCCAGCTCGTCCAGGACCTTTCGTTCCGTCGGGGTCAGCGGCGGCCCCGCGAGCGGCGGCAGCAGCGGGCCGTTGAGCGCGGCCAGGATCGCGGTGGGGTGCAGCAGCCGTGCCGGGCCCGTTTCCAGGCTGCTCACGTCCCACAGGGCCGCCGCCGCCCGGTAGGAACCCGTCGCTGCCTTCAGCAGGCGGCGCGAGTAGCGGGTGACCAGGCGGTCCGTCGCGTTCGGCGTGCCGCCGCGGGTCTCGGGGTACCAGACGTCCTGGCCCACCGCCGTGGCCCAGGGGCCCTCCACGACGGTGGCGACCCCGCGCTGCACGCGGCGGGACAGGCCGGGCGCGGTGAGGCCGGAGCGGTCCAGTTCGCGGGAGAGGGTCCGGGCGCCCTGGGCCGCCACCGACATGCCCTGCCCGTAGGCCGGGTTGAAGGTGGCCAGGGCGTCACCGAGGACGACGAGGCCCTCCGGCCAGGTCCGGGCCTTCTCCAGGTAGCGGCGGGCGTTGTGCGTGCTGTGGCTGGTGTGGATGCCGGTCAGGGGTTCGGCGCCGGAGACGAGGCGGGCGAGGATGGGGTCCGGCAGCGTGCGGATGTACTCCAGGAAGCCCTCCGGGTCGGCCGGCGGTTCGCCGCCCCGGGTGCCGGCCAGGCTGACCATCCAGCGGTCGCCCTCGATGGGCAGGACCATGCCGCTGCGGCCCGGCCGCGACGCGTACGGGTCGGCGTGCAGCACCGTGAGGGGGAAGTGCTCGGCGCCCTCGGGCCTGCGGTAGATCCGGGTCGCGTTGACGAGGCCGGAGTCGACGGTCCGTTCGGGGATGCCGGTCACCCCGAACTCCTCCAGCCAGCGCACGACACGCGAGCCGCGACCACTGGCGTCGACCACGAAGTCCGCGTCGAGCACCGTCTCCCCGGCGGCGGCCGATGCGGTGGCCGATGTGGTGGCCGTGGTCCCGGTCGAGGCCTCGGCCGCGGCGCCGGTCGCGGCCTTCGAGGAGATGCGGACGCCCGTCACGCGGTGCGCGGTGCCGGTCAGGGACAGGGCCTGTGCCGTGCGGATCTCAGTCCTGGAGTGGGCGGCGAGCACCTCCGTGCGGACCACCCAGTCCAGCAGCGCCCGGCTGCAGGTGATCATCCGGGGGCCGTCCTGCTGCCAACGGCGCATCCAGCCTTCCGGCGTCAGCGCCAACATGCCCGAGCCGAGGGGTATCTCGTGGGCGCCGGCGGAGAGCAGCCGCTCGCGCATGCTCACGCCGGGCACGAGGTCCTCCATGGCGGCCAGACCGCCGGACATCAGCAGATGGGCGTGGCGGCCCTGCGGGAGACCCCTGCGGTGCTCGGGCCCGTCGGGCAGCTCGTCCCGGTCCAGTACGACCACTTCGTCCACGTGGCCGGACAGCGCGGCCGCGGCCAGCATGCCGGCCAGTCCGGCACCGATGACGACAGCTCTCCGCGGCATGGGGCTCCTTGGGTCCGTTCAGGGGTGTGCGGTCGGGGGACTGCGGTGCGGACGGGCGGGTCGAATGCCCGTGTTCCAGAGGGCGTTCACCCCGGGGTGGCCCTCACCGTATCCTCCGGCACCGCGGCGGTGCGGCGTGACCGGGTGAGCGCCCGCGCCAGCTCGACCAGCCCGCCCGTGCCGGCCACCTCCGTGGCGTGGAGCCGGTACGTGCTCGGGGTGGTCCGGGGCTCCTCGTGGGCGGCCGCGCGGCGGGCCGCGTCGCTCACCATGGCAGCCTCGGCCGCGACGCGGGCCTCGTGCGCGGAGCGGCCCTCGTGCAGGGCGGCGTCCCGGGCGCGCTCGCGCACCCCGTCGTCGAAGTAGGGGGCCAGCGCCAGCAGGCCGTCGTGGATGGAGACCTCCCGCCAGTGCAGGCGTACCCGGGGCGGCTGCCAGACGGCGATCGGAGGCTTCGGCGCGAGGGAGGCGAACCGCACCTCCGACCACAACGGGCCGAGGCCGCGCAGGTCGTCGAGGTCGCGCCGGCAGGCCCGCGCCGCCGGCAGCAGCCTCGGCAGGACGAAGCCCACCGAACACGCCAGGGCGCCCAGCGAGGCCATCGGCGGGGCGACACCGGTGGACAGGAAGTCGAGGTCGTGACCGGACCAACGGGCCACGAGCGCGGTGTACTTGGCAAGCTGGAAGCCCACCACGTCCAGCAGCGTCCCGGCCAGGATCAGCCGCAGCCCGGTCCTGAGCAGGCCGGTGACCTCACGGCCCCAGGCGACGCAGACGGCGCACATCACCAGGGTGGCCGCGCTGTGCCCGAGCAGGTAGAGCACGATCATCTCGCGCATGTACGGCGTGTTCGCGTAGTAGGTGTCGAGGTCGGTGAGCCGCTCGGTGCCCGGGCCGGCCAGCGCGAACAGCACGACGATGGCGACGATCAGCGCGCCGTAGGCGGCCATGCTGCGCAGCACCAGGCAGCGGATCCGGGCCGGGGGTCCGCCCCGCCAGTTGATCAGCAGGACGAGCAGGGAGCAGCTGTACGCCGAGAGCATCCCGTAGGTGAGGGGGGCGCCGAAGTTCGTGATCCCCGTCAGGCGGTTGACGGCGGACAGGGTCAGCGGGGCCGAGCAGACGAAGACCAGGGCGCCCAGGACGATCGCCGCGCAGGTGGACACGGTCAGCGGGTTGCGCGGGGCCGTCAGGGGGCTGCGGAGCAGGACGAGGCAGGAGAGCCCGAAGACGGCGCCCGCGAGGTACACCACGAGACTCATGCCCGCGAACTCCCTTCCGTCGTACCGGTGCGGAGCCGGGCGGCCGCGACGAGCGGGGACAGCGCGACGGCGTCGGCCACCCGTACGAGCAGGGCGGGAGCGGGGGTCCGGTCCGCGAACCGGTCCGGTCCGGCGGCGGGCGCGAGCCGGTGGCCCGGGTCGCGCTCCTCCACCACGGCCGCGGCGATCACCGTCGCCCACGCGGTGGCCTCGGCCCACTCCTGGTCGTCCGTGGTCCGGGCCGCGGTCTCCAGCGTCCGTTCGTACAGGCCCCGGTCGAGGAACGCGTCCAGGTGGCCGAGCGCGTTGTGGATGCTCGTCTGCCGCCACACCAGCCGGGTGGTGGCGGAGGACCAGCGCGGCCGGGGCAGCCGCAGCGCGCGCCGGGTGAGGAGTTCGTCCAGTTCCCGTTCCAGCGGCTCCAGGCGGGCGAAGGTCCGCCGTGCCCGCCACCGCTGGGTCAGCCGGGGCCCGGTCAGCGGGGTCAGCACGCCGACGACGGTGAGCAGCGCGCTGACTCCGGCGGCGGCCGGCGACACGGTCGTGCTGACCCATGACCAGTCGAGGCCGCACCAGCGCGCGACCACGGCGGCGAGCTTGGGCAGGCTGTACCCGGCGCCGCACAGCGAGCCGACGCCCAGCACGACCAGGCCCGCCCGCAGCCAGCCGTGCACCTGCCGGGCCCAGCGCAGCGACGACACCGTGGTGACGCTGACGGCGGCGAGGTGCCCGGCCAGGTACAGCACGATCATCTCGGCGATGAACGGGGTGGTCGCGTAGTAGGTGTCCAGGTCGGTGCGGCGCTCCACGGGCGTGTGGCCCAGCGCGAACATCACCGCGATGCCGACGAGGACCAAGGCGTAGCCCGTGATCCAGCGGCGGGCCGTGCGGTGCACGTTCGGTCCGCCGCGCCAGTAGACGATCAGGACCTGGGAGGAGGCGCTGTACGCGGTGATCGACGCGTAGGTCAGCGGGGCGGCGAGGTTCGGGACGCCGCTGAGCCGGTTGACGGCCCCGACGGTGGGCGGGGCCCCGAGGAAGAAGCAGGTGCCGGCCAGGCCCAGCACCACGCAGATGACACGCAGGTAGGGGTCGCGCCAGTGACGTATCAGGTCGGGGGCCTTCACCAGCAGGCCCAGCCACAGCAGAGCGCAGCTGACGTAGTTGATCAGGCCGTTCATCTTCCCGGTCCGTCTCCTGATCCGCTTCCTGATCCGCTTCCCGATCCGCCTCCCGGACCGTTTCCGGGGCCGCTGCCCGGACCGCCGCTCGTGCCGCGGTAGTTGAGGGCGGCGCCGATGCGCCCGGCGAGGCCCTGGTCGCCGTCCCCGGCCGCCGTGCCGTCCCGGGCGGCGGAGCCCGCAGCGGCCTCCAGCCAGGGGCGCAGCCGCCCGCTCATCAACATGCCGAAGCGGTCGGCCTCCTGCTCGTCGGCGAGGCTGAAGTCGGTGCGTGCGGCGACGGGCCGGGGGCTGCCGTCGGCGGCCGGCGCGGGCGAGGGGTGGGCGTCGCGCTGGTGCATGTGCCACACCTCGTGGCAGAAGATCACGATCTGGTGCCAGACGGCGGCCCGTCTGTCCACGACGACGACGTCGTACGTGTCGCCCTCCAGCCACAGCCCGCTCGCGGTGTGGGGCGGGAACACCTCGCGCCGGACGACGACTTCACGTCCCCGCCAGCGGCAGACGGAGTCGACCAGCGCGTCGAACAGGGCCTCGGGGTCGGCGGGGACCGGAACGCGCATGGGCTCGACGAGGGCGCCGGCGAGCCGGCGCATCTCCTTCTTCGTGCGCACCGCTGCAATATGCCAGGACATAAGCCGCCTCAGCCACCTCACCGTCGACGCGGCAGGAAGGAACCGGCCGCCTCCGCCGAACGGACCACATCTGCCGAACGGTCCGCCTCCGCCGAACGGGCCGCCTCCGCCGTACCGGCAGCTTCCGCAGCCCCGGCCGCCTCCGCCGCACCGGCCTCCTCCGGCCGGGGCGGGCCCGCCGCCACGCGTACCGCGTCGATCACGTCGGGATGGCGCAACTCCCGTGAGACCGCCCCGATCTCCCGGAGCAGCTCCGTCGTGTCGGGGTGGCTCGCCGCACCGTCACGGTGCGCGGGGCGCTCCCCGTCGGCCACGGCATCCAGGATCGCCACCGCCGCGGCGAGCGCCCTCGCCCGGGCCGGCGGGAACCCCAGCCGCAGTGCCGCGCGGTACGCCCGGGTGCGCAGTCCGTCGTCGAGGTGCCGGGCGAGCGGGAGCAGCACGTCGCGGATGTACGTCTCCCGCCGGACCAGGCGCAGTTCGGGGGTGGCCCGGAGCAGGAACAGGAAGGGGAGGCCGTCGCCGTCGACGGTCCGCAGCAGCCGGTACAGCGGCCGCAGTTCGCGGTGGGCGAGCCGCACCCGTCGGCGGTCGTGCAGGTACTGGCCGGCGTGCGGCAGGATGAAGCCGACGGCGATCAGGATGGCGGACAGACAGGCCACCGGCGGGGCGACGTCCGTGCTCAGCCGGTCCAGGTCGTGCCCGGTCCAACGGGCCGTCACGGCGGTGAACTTGGCGAGGTCGAAGACGAGGTTCAGGCCGTAGCCGACCGCCAGGAACGTCAGCCCGCAGCGCAGCCGGGTGCCGAGGCCGTCGGCGCGCACCCAGTTCCACACGAGCGACGAGGTGATCGCCACGGCCACCGTGTGGGCGAGCAGGTAGAGCAGGATCTCCTCGCGCATGAATGGCGTGTTGGCGTAGTACGTGTCGAGGTCCCGCAGCCGCTCCACGGGCACGTCCGCGAGGGCGAACAGCACCCACAGCGCCACGATCACGCCCGAGTAGACGGAGATCACCCAGCGCCTGGCGCGCCGGGTCGCGGCCGAGCGGTCGGCCGGGCCGCCCCGCCAGGCGATGATCAGCAGCAGTCCCGAGCCGCTGAACGCGGTCAGCAGCGAGTAGACCCAGGGCGCCGAGATGTTGGGAACGCCCGTGACCCGGTTGGTCCAGGCGATCGTGGACGGCGTCACGGACACGAACACGGCGCAGGCGAGCAGCAGCAGCCCGCCGACCGCGCGCAGCAGCGGGTCGTGCCAGAGCCGCAGGATGGTCGGAAGCCTGAGCACGAGGGCGGCGACGAGGATCGCGGTGGGGATCCACACGAACGACGTGTACAGCTCGCCGAGGAAGTTCATCACCACGTCGTGCGCTCCCCCTTTCCCCGCCGTCCGCCGCACAGCCGGTCCGAGGTTACGCGCCCGGAACTGGCCCCGTCATGTCCTCCGATGGCCGTTGTGGGACCGGGAACGACTGCTGTGTCCGGAAATCGCCGTCGCGAAAGCAGGGAGAGGGCGCGGACCGAAATCCGTTGAAGCCTGTTCAACCCATTGACGCGCAAGCGCTTCGATTTTACGGTCCCGTTCGAAGTTACGAGCGCTATACGAGATTTCGAACATCTTGGGACTTCTACAGTAAGGGCAGGGCATGGGACGACCTGGCCTGAACCGCAGGCAACTACTGGGCACGGCAGGGGGGCTGGCGGTCGCGGGCAGCCTCGGCTTCGCCGCGCTCGGGACCGGCGCCGACGCGCTCGCCTCCGGCGCGGACACCCGGGTGCGCTACTGGAACCTCTTCAGCGGCGGCGACGGCGCCAACATGATCGCGATGCTGGACGCCTTCCGCGGCGAACACCCCGGCATCGACGTGAAGGACTCCACCCTCCAGTGGGGCAACCCCTTCTACACCAAACTCGCCATGGCCGCCGCCGGCAACCGCGCCCCCGAGCTCGGCGTCATGCACATGGGCCGGGTGGCCGGCTTCTCCCCGGGCCGCCTCCTCGACCCGTGGGACCTGGACCTCCTCGCCAAGTACGGCGTCCGCAAGGCCGACTACAGCCCCGCGCTGTGGAACCGCGGTGTCATCGACGGCAGGCTCTACGCCCTCCCGCTCGACATCCACGTACAGCTCTGCTTCTACCGCAGGGACGTCCTGAGGAAGGCCGGCCTGCTCGGCGACGACGGCCTGATGGTCCCGGTCACCTCCACCGACGAGTGGTTCGACGTCCTGAAGAAGGCCAGGGCGGTCCAGAAGAAGGGCCTGCAGACCATCGGCCTGTGGACCAACGACCAGAACTTCCAGTGGTGGTTCTTCGTCGCCTTCTACACCCAGCTCGGCGGCACGTGGTTCGACGCCGGCGACACCGAGGTCCTCTTCGACACCGACAAGGCCACCGAGGTCCTGGAGTTCTTCCGCAAACACGTCACCGACGGATACGTCATCCCGGGCGCGCCGACCGGCGAACAGTTCGTCAACGGCGCCCCCTTCACCTGGGAGGGCAACTGGTCGGTGCCCGTCTTCTCCGGCGCCGGGCTGGACTACGGCGCGACCCCGCTGCCGCCCGTCTTCGGACAGCAGGCCACGCACGCCGAGTCGCACTCCTTCGTGCTGCCACACCAGTCGGACCGCGGCGGCGCCACGAACGAGGCCGCGCACGAACTGGCCGCGTACGTCGTCACCCACGCCCTCCAGTGGGCGGCCGGCGGCCACATCCCCGCGTACACGCCGACGCTCTCCACCGCCGCCTACAAGAAGCTCACCCCGCAGCGCGAGTACGTCTCCGCGATGTACCACCAGGCCACCGAGCCGAAGGTGTGGTTCGCGGGCTCCACCGGCGTCCTCGCCCAGGACCTCGGCCCGCTGGTCGTCTCCTCGACGACGGGCTCGGCCGAGCCGTCCGCCGTCGCGCGGACGATGCGGAAACACCTCGTCAAGCTCCTCGCCTCGAAGAACCCGATGGACGGCAGGACCGCCGCACAGGGAGGTACCGCCGCATGACGACCAGTGCAGGGACCGTCGCCGCACCGGTACGGGCGCGGACCGCCGCCGCCTCCGCGACCGTCCGCCGCAGGCAGGGCTTCCAGCACGGGGGCTGGTTCGTCGCCCCGTTCCTGGCGCTCTTCACGCTGTTCGTCCTCTGGCCGCTGCTGCGCGGCGTCTACCTCAGCCTCACCGACGCCAACATCTCCGGCGACGGCGCGAACTTCATCGGCCTCGACAACTACCGCGAGGCGCTGCACGACCGGGCGATGTGGGACGCGCTCGGGCACAGCGCCTACTTCACGCTGCTCGTCGTCCCGTCCATCACGGTGCTCGCCTTCCTGCTCGCGATGCTCGCCCACCACATCGAGCGCGGCAAGTGGCTGTGGCGCCTGTGCTTCTTCGCCCCCTTCCTGCTGCCCTCCACGGTCGCCGGCAACATGTGGCAGTGGCTGTTCACCCAGGGCATCGGCCTCTTCGACGAGACCTTCGGACTCACCACCCCCTGGCTGACCGACAAGTCGTACGCGATGCTCGCCATCGTCATCGAGACCCTGTGGTGGACGGTCGGCTTCTCCTTCCTCCTCTACCTCGCCGCCCTCCAGGGCATACCCGGCCACCTCTACGAGGCCGCCAAACTGGACGGCGCGAACGCCTGGCACCGGACGGTCCACATCACCCTGCCGATGCTGCGCCACATCACCGGCCTGGTGATCGCGCTCCAGGCCCTCGCCTCGCTGCAGCTCTTCGACCAGGCGGTCGTGATGATGGACTTCGGCCCCGGCCCCGAACTCGCCACCCGCGGCTTCGTCCAGTACACCCTCGAACAGGGCTTCACCAGCTACCGCGTGGGCTACGCCTCCGCGATGTCCGTCATCTTCTTCGTGATCATCGCGGCCGTCGCCCTCGGACGGACGGCGCTGCTGCGCAACCGTGCGGAGGGCACCCGATGAGCACCCCCCAGCCGCGCCCGAGGCCCCGCCGCAGGCCGTGGACGCCGAGCCAGATCGTCCTGACCCTCCTCGGCGCCGCCGTCTCCGCCGTCTTCGTGGCGCCGATCGCCGCGGCCCTGTTCACCTCGCTCAAGTCCGAGGCCGAGGCCGCCGAGATCCCGCCGCACTGGCTGCCCAAGGCATGGACCGGCCAGGCCTGGAAGGCGCTGTGGGCGACCGGCAACATCACGAACTGGTTCGTCAACTCGCTCGTGGTGTCGATCCTGGTGACCGCTGTCGTGGTCACCGTCGCCGCCCTCGCCGGATACGGCTTCGCCCGCACCGAGTTCAGGGGCCGGGCCGTCCTGATGGGCCTGGTGATGACGGGCCTGATGATCTCCCCGGCGGTCCTCGGCGTCCCCCTGTTCACCACCGTCCAGCAGCTGGGCATGGTCGACACCTACTGGGGCATGATCCTGCCGCAGTGCGCTCCCGCGGCCATGGTCTACATCCTCTACAAGTTCTTCCAGGGCATCCCGCGCGAACTGGAGGAGGCCGCCTTCATCGACGGCGCCGGCCGCTGGCGGATCTTCCTCACCGTCGTCGTCCCGCTCTCCCGCCCCTCCCTCGCCGCGGTCGGCATCTTCACCTTCATCGCCTCGTGGAACAACTTCCTGTGGCCGTACCTGGTGACCAACGACCCCGACCTGATGACCATGCCCAACGGCATCGCGACCGTCATGAACTCCTACGGCATCCAGTGGGCCCAGCTCATGGCCGGCGGCCTCATGGCGGGCCTGCCGCTGATCGTCGTCTTCGTCTTCTTCCAGCGGCAGATCGTGGCGGGCGTCGCCCACACGGGATTGGCGGGCCAGTGAGAGCACGCAGAGCACGCAGAGCGCTGACGGCCGTGGCGGCCGCCGTCTTCCTGGCCTTCCTCCCCAACACGGCCCAGGCGGCGGAGAGTTACCCCGACCCGCAGCCCGTCACCGGCCAGCAGGTCATCCACGACCCCACCGTCATCCGCCTCAAGTCCGGCGGCTACGTGGCCTATTCGACGGGCGGCGTCATCGGCGCCCGCACCTCGAAGGACCGCGTGCAGTGGGACGACGCGGGCAACGCCTTCGCGACGCCGCCGAACTGGTGGTACGACTACAACCCCACCGGCGACCCCTGGGCACCGGACATCTCCTACCGCGCCGGCCGCTACTGGCTCTACTATGCGGTCTCCTCCTGGGGCACCAACCACAGCGCGACAGGTGTGGCCACGTCCCCCACCGGCCTCCCCGGCAGCTGGACCGACCACGGCCCCGCGTTCACCTCCGACACGACCGACTCCTGGAACGCCATCGACCCGGCGGTCATCCGGGCCGACGGCAAGCTGTGGATGGCGTTCGGCTCGTACTGGACGGGCATCCGCATGGTCCGGCTCGACCCGCACACAGGCAAGGCGGTCCCCGGCACGACGGTCGAACACCTGGCGACCCGCCCGGACACCCCGTACGCGGTGGAGGGCGCCTACATCGTCCACCACGGCCGCTACTACTACCTCTTCGCCTCCTACGACGCCTGCTGCGCCGGGGTG
Organism: Streptomyces sp. NPDC008092; assembly: GCF_042957285.1. Taxonomy (NCBI): domain Bacteria; kingdom Bacillati; phylum Actinomycetota; class Actinomycetes; order Kitasatosporales; family Streptomycetaceae; genus Streptomyces; species Streptomyces sp. NPDC008092. The sequence continues at coordinate 196,374 of NZ_JBIBHY010000015.1, read as the reverse complement.
GACTCCACCTACAAGATCAGGGTCGGCCGTTCGACGTCGGTGACCGGCCCCTACGCGGACAGCACGGGCACCCCGATGCTGGAGGGCGGCGGGGACCTGCTGCTGGCGAGCCACGGCAGGTTCGTCGGTCCGGGCGGCGAGTCGGTCTTCAGGGACAGGGGCAGGGACGTCCTCGCGTACCACTACTACGACGCGGACGACGCCGGCACGCCGAAGCTGGGCCTGAACACCCTCTACTGGACAGAAGACAGCTGGCCTACCCTTTAGCAAGCGCTTTCCGAAAGGATCCCATGAGCACCCGCACCGCCCGCTTCACCCTCGACCCCGCCTTCACCGTCGGCGAAGTCGACCCCCGCCTCTTCGGCTCCTTCGTCGAGCACCTGGGCCGCTGCGTCTACACCGGCATCTTCGAACCCGGCCACCCCGAGGCCGACGCCGAAGGCCTGCGCACCGACGTCCTCGGCCTGGTCCGCGAACTCGGTGTCACCACCCTGCGCTACCCCGGCGGCAACTTCGTCTCCGGCTACAAGTGGGAGGACTCGGTCGGCCCGGTCGAGGACCGCCCCCGCCGCCTCGACCTCGCCTGGCGGTCGACGGAGACCAACCGGTTCGGCCTCTCCGAGTACATCGCCTTCCTGAAGAAGGTCGGCCCGCAGGCCGAGCCCATGATGGCGATCAACCTCGGCACGCGAGGCGTGGCGGAGGCCCTGGAACTCCAGGAGTACGCCAACCAGCCCTCCGGCACCGCCCTGTCCGACCTGCGCGCCGCCCACGGCGACAAGGACCCCTTCGGCATCAGGCTCTGGTGCCTGGGCAACGAGATGGACGGCCCCTGGCAGACCGGCCACAAGACCGCCGCGGAGTACGGCCGCGTCGCCGCCGAGACCGCCCGCGCCATGCGCCAGATGGACCCGTCCGTGGAACTGGTCGCCTGCGGTTCCTCCAGCCAGTCCATGCCGACCTTCGCCGAGTGGGAGGCGACGGTCCTCGCGGAGACGTACGACCTGGTCGACTACATCTCCCTGCACGCCTACTACGAGCCCCAGGACGGCGATCTCGACTCCTTCCTGGCCTCCGCCGTCGACATGGAGTCCTTCATCGAGAACGTGGTCGCCACCTGCGACCACGTGGGCGCCAGGCTGAAGTCCCCGAAGAAGATCAACCTCTCCTTCGACGAGTGGAACGTCTGGTACACGTCGAGGTGGCACGAGATCGAGAACTCCGACGCGCGGGACTGGCCCGAGGCCCCCCGCCTCCTGGAGGACAACTACAGCGTCCTGGACGCCGTGGTCTTCGGCTCCCTCCTCATCGCCCTGCTCCGCCACGCCGACCGCGTCACGGTCGCCTGCCTGGCCCAGCTGGTCAACGTCATCGCCCCGATCATGACCGAGCCCGGCGGCCCGGCCTGGCGCCAGACGACGTTCTTCCCCTTCGCCCAGGCCTCCCGTCACGGCCGGGGCCAGGTCCTGGACGTACGCGTGGACTCGCCGACGTACGACACGAAGAAGTACGGCGAGACCGACCTGCTGCACGCCACGGCGGTCAGGGCCGAGGACGGCACGGTCACCGTCTTCGCCGTGAACCGCAGCCGGACGGAGCCGCTGCCGCTGGAGGTCGCCCTGAGCGGCCTCGGTCTGACGTCCGTGGCGGAGCACAACGTCCTGTCCGACGCGGACCCGGACGCCCGCAACACCCTGGAGGAACCCGAGCGGGTGACTCCTCATCCGGCCGAGGGCACATCCCTCAGCGACGGCACTCTGAGCGCCGTCCTCGAACCCCTCTCCTGGAATGTGATCCGACTGACCTAGGGGTCAACGCGTCCCTTGGGGGCGCGGGGAACTGCGCGACCAGCCCCCACCGGCCCGCAGTCAACGGCCGGGGGAGTCCACCGCAGTCAGTGGAACTCCTCCGACCGCACTCCCCAGCAACTCCAGCCGCACAACCCCCGGCCCGAACTCGCTCGTCCCGTCCGAAAGCACAGCCAGCGCCAGCGTGTTCGCCCCCCGGGTCCGCAGAATCCCGTTCGGCAGCACGAACGTGTGCTGCGGCCCCACGTCGTTGACGTACTGCCCGAGGTTCCACCCGTTCAGGAAGATCTGCACCCGGTAGGCCCGCGCCGGATCGTCCTCCAGCACCAGCCCCACCGACGCGTCCACCCCGCCCGGCACGGACAGCCGGAACCCGGTCCGGTACCAGGTGACCCCCATCCCCTTGTCGGAGCGGGGAAGCACGGCCGGCTCCCACCCGCCGTCCGCGAACCCGGGCAGGTGCCACCCCTCCCGCTCCCCGTACAGCCCGCCGTTGTTCTGCGGTCCCCGCACCGGATCCGGGGCGGCGGCCCCCTGGATCCGCCAGCTCACCTTCGGCGAGACCCCCTTGAAGGAGACGGCGGTCAGTCCGCGTGCCACCTTGTGGGTGTCCAGCGACCCGCCGTCCATGTCGTGCTGCATCCGCCGCACCAGCACGGACAGCACGTGCCCCGGCTTCTTCCGCTGCTTCTTCTTGAGCTTCTTCCTCAGCCCGTCGGCGGAGAACTCGGCCGTGGCCGCCCAGCTCCCCTTCCGTACCGTCTTCGCGTCCGGCACCGGCATCCGGTGCGAGCCCAGCGGCACCCCGTCCAGCCAGGCCATCAGCATGCCCTGGGTGCCCGTGCTGTAGGCGAGGGCGACCGACTCCAGGTCCTCGATGCTGCCCTCCACCCGCCCCCGGTACCAGACGTCCCCGTAGTGGAAGCCGTAGTCGTCGGCGAAGAGCACCGGCTGACCCGCCGGGACGGCCGTGGTGCTGAACGACGTCTTCCGGTCGGCGGCCGGCCACGCCGAGTCGTCGAAGCCGGTCGCGGCCTCGGGGTTCTCGGCCTTCCGCCGCCAGCCGGTGAGCACCGGCAGCGCCGGCCGCGGTGCCGCCGGCATCTGTGCCAGGGCGACCAGGCTCTCCGAGGTGGTCACCCGGGTCGGTACCGGCTGCCCGTTCCAGGTGACCGAGGCGATGCCGCGGGGCCCCCAGACCTCCACGCCGCTCGACCCGACGATGTCCCCGGTGAGCCGGACGGCCGACCCGTCGAGCTTCGCGTGGCGCAGCAGCGCCGGGCCGTAGACCAGGAGCGTGCCGGACGGGGTGTCGTACGGGAACAGCCGTACGGAGGTCGCGTCGTCGGCGAAGAGGAGGAGCAGCGGGGTGTCGGACTCGCCGCGCTGCACCAGGACCCGGGTGAGTCCGCCCTGCCCGAGCGGTGCGGTGACGTGCAGGACGCCCTGGTCGTAGACCCAGGCCGCCTCGGCGTCGAGGCGCTGGACCAGCGGCTCGGCCGGGCACTCCAGGACGAGGTGTGCCATCTCGCCGTAGCGGCCGGTGAACAGGGCGATGTCCTGGCGTCCCGCGGTGAGCACGAACATCGGCTGGGCCGTGCAGTAGCGCAGCTTCCGCCTGCCGAGGGAGAGGCCGGTGGTGACGAGCCGGGCGTCGTGGGCCGCGACGGTCAGCTCGACGTCGTCGCCGTCGGCGGTCCGGAGCGTGGAGGTGACCTCCTCGGCGCCGTCGTTGCGCAGGACGTAGACGTGCGCCTGGGTGTCGGGGTTGGTGAGGTGGTACGTCTTCAGGCCGTCCAGGTGGACGTCGGCCGCGCGGTCCAGCTTGGCGAAGTCCGGGACGCGTTGCAGGAGGTGGCCGAGCTGGTGCATCGGCGCGATCTTCGTGGTGACGTTGCGGGCCTCGTCGATGGCGGCGCCGTAGTCGTACGACGTGTAGACGACCGGTGCCGGCAGCCAGCCCCAGGTGGTGCCGCCGTAGGTCATGTAGACGTTGTGGAGGGTGAGGCCGTTGGCGAGGTTGGTGAGGTAGAAGCGGCGTTCGTAGGCCGCGTCCCGGGTGCGCCGGGACTCCGCGTACCCCTTGCCGCCGAACTCGACGCCGCCCCACGGGTCGAACCAGCCGCCCCCGTACTCCGGGACGAACCCGGGCGTGCGCGGGCTCGCGGTCGCGCCGCCCTTGAGGCCGCCGATCCCGAAGTGGCCCCAGTCCGGCGGGGGCTGGGAGGGCGAGGGGTAGCCGTCGAAGCCGTACAGCCACTTGCCCCGCTCGCCGCCCGTGTCGAAGGAGCCGGGGATCCAGTAGCCGTTGCGGCCCTTGTCGTTGTGGAAGAGGGGGACGTCGATGCCGTCGGCCCGCACCTTCCGGTAGAGGTGGGACATGTAGGCGGGGCCGCTCGGGTCGGTGACGTGGCCGTCGTACTCGTTCTCGATCTGGTAGAGGAGGACGGTTCCGCCGCCGTCCGTGTGCTGGTGGCGGCGGACGATGCGGTTGACGGCCGTCAGCCACTGGTCGACGTGGCCGAGGTAGGTCGGGTCGGTGCCCCGGGCGGCGCCCTCGGTGGCGGTGAGCCAGCCGGGGAAGCCGCCGGCGTCGACCTCGGCGTTGATGTAGGGGCCGGGGCGGAGGATCACGTACAGCCCGGTCTCGGCCGCCGTGCGGAGGAAGAGATCGAGGTCGCGTACGCCGGTGAAGTCGTACGTCCCGGGCGCGGCGGAGTGGTAGTTCCACGCCACGTAGATGCTGACGGTGTTGTAGCCGTGCGCCCGCATCTTCTCCAGGACGTCCCGCCACAGGGACGGGCTCGGGAGGCGGAAGGGGTGCAGCTCGCCGGACCAGACCACCAGCCGCCGCCCGTCCACGACGAGGGAGTAGTGGTCGTAGCCGATGGTGTGCCGCTGCCCGTCGGCTCCCGGCGCGGCCGGTGCCGGGCCGGTCGGCACGCTGCGTGCCGCGTAGGCCGCGGGCGCCCCGGGGCCGCCGCTGCCGCCCAGGGCGAAGCCGAGCGCGGTCGAGCCGGCGAGGGCACTGAAGGTACGTCTGCTGAGCGCCAAGGGATCCTCCCGGGCGATCTTACGGGGCGCGGGTGCGGCCATTGTCCACGGGAGGACGCCCCACAATGGACGCATGAGGATCTCGGCACGAGCGGATTACGCGGTACGGGCGGTACTGGAGCTCGCCGTACGGCAGGGCGAGGGCCCCGTGAAGGCGGAGGAGATCGCCGGCGCCCAGGACATCCCGCACAAGTTCCTGGAGGGCATTCTGGGTGACCTCCGGCGCGCCGGGATCGTCGACAGCCGGCGTGGCGGGGGCGGCGGCTACCGGCTGGCGCGGGAGGCGTCCGCGATCACGGTGGCCGACCTGATCCGCGCGGTGGACGGCCCGATCGTCTCGGTGCGCGGCGAACGCCCGACGGGTCTGGCCTACACCGGCACCGCCCAGCCGCTGCTGCCCCTGTGGATCGCGCTGCGCGCCAACGTCCGCAGGATCCTCGAAGGCGTCACGGTGGCGGACATCGCGGCGGACGCCCTGCCGGAGCCGGTACGGGCGCTGGCGGCGGAACCGGCGGCCTGGGAGAACCCCTGAGCCGTGGGAGAGGTGTGAAATCCGGGACTGTGAATGGCCGGAGTTCGCCCTGACCGGTTCGCGTGGGGGTTCCTACGATTCGAGCGCCCCGGCCTTCACAGGAAACTCACAGTTCCTTCAAAAGTGAACTCTCCAAAAGTGAACTACGGACGGCCGCGGGTGCAACCCCCCACTCGATCACCGAACCGGAGAAACCATGGGATCCAGGAGACACGGACTCCTGCTCGGCGGAGCGCTCACCGCGCTGCTCACCGCCGGGCTGCCCGCTCAGGCCCAGGCCTCGTCGTCGCCCGTCTTCGACGACCCGCCGCCGGACAAGATCGTCATCAACGTCGCCACGGTGAACGGCTCCGGCTGTCCGCAGGGGACCACGGCGGTCGCCGTGTCCGAGGACAACGAGGCCTTCACCGTCACCTACAGCGCCTACCTCGCGCAGGCCGGCGGCAACTCCGACCCCACCGCCTTCCGGCGCAACTGCCAGCTCAACCTCGTCGTCCACGTGCCGGGCGGCTTCACCTACGCCATCGCCAGCGCCGACTACCGCGGCTTCGCCTCGCTCCAGCCCGGCGCCGCCGGCACCCAGCGCGCCTCGTACTACTTCCAGGGCTCCTCGAACACCGCCTCCGCCAACCACCCCTTCACCGGCCCCTACAACGACAACTGGCAGGCCACCGACACCACCGACTGGGCCCAGCTGGTCTGGGCGCCCTGCGGGGTCCAGCGCAACTTCAACATCAACACCGAGCTGCGGGTGAGCGCCGGCAGCGCGAACCCCGGCAAGGTCAGCTTCATGACCATGGACTCCACCGACGGCGAGATCAGCACCGTCTACCACCTGGCCTGGAAGCAGTGCCCGGCCAAGTAGCCCGGCACGCCGGCCGGGCAGCCGATGGCGGGTGCCCGGCCGGTCACAGGCTCCCGGGCCGGACCAGACCGGTCCGCTTGACCCCGCTCAGGATCGGCGTGACCTCCATCGTGGAGACGTGTTCCAGGGCGCCGACCGTGTCGCTCAGGAAGCGGTAGAGCGCGTCGAGGTCGGTCGCCGCGACGGCCACGAGCAGGTTGGCCGAGCCGGTGGTGGCCGAGGCGAACCGCACCTGCGGATGGCGGCTCAGCCGCCGGCCGGTCTCCTCCAGACGGCCGGGGGCGACCGTCATCCACAGCAGCGCCTCGGTGCGGATGCCGAGCCGGGCGAGATCGACCTCGGTCGCGAGCCTGAGGACCAGGCCGCCCGCCAGCGCCGCCAGGCGCCGGCGGGCGGTCAGCGCGCTGATGTCGGCGCGGCGGCCGAGCTCCGTGTAGGAGGCCCGCCCGTCCTCGACCAGCCCGGCGACCAGCTGGTGGTCGGCGGGGGTGAGCGCGGGGCGCGGACCGGCCTCCGGCAGGTCCGGGCGCAGACTGGCCAGCTCGTCCTCCGTCAGCAGGCCGCCGCTCCAGTCGAAACCGGCCGGGAAGACCCGCAGCAGCGCGTGCGAGGTCCACGACTGCACCGCCGCGGTGGCCGGCAGGTCGCGCAGCAGCAGGTTGTTGCGCGCGTCCGGCCCGTCCAGGAACAGGATCGTGCAGATCTCGTCGCCGCCGCCGAGCACGTCCACCCAGACCGTGTCGGGGCGGCGGGCCAGGGTGGCGGCGATGGCGCTGATCCGGTTGGGCTTGCACCGGATGCGCAGGGTCAGCGGGATCAGGTCGGGGAAGCACACCGGGTTGCGGACGGCCGTGGCCCGCAGCGTGCCGTCGTGGTAGAGCGGCGCCGCCCGCCGCACCACGGTCCGCTCCGAGATCCCGAGGACCCGGCCGACCGTGCGCCAGGAGGCACGCGGGGAGGCCAGCATCGCGGCGGCGATCCGGCTGTCGGTCTCGTCCAGGCGATGACGTGCTTTCTCCATATCCATGGATGATATGGCGCGACTTCTCGATTGCCGGCCAGCTTTCTGGCTCATCTCCGCACCCCCGGTGAGGATCGGTGACATCGCATCGGTGACATCGCAACCGAACCGAGAGAGGTGAGCATCATGGCGGACATCGAGAACCCGGTCGTGGCCACGGAGCGGGGCAGGGTCCAGGGGATCGCGGCAGGCGGGGCGGTCTCCTTCCGGGGCATCCCGTACGCCGCTTCGCCGGTCGGCGAGCTGCGGTTCGCCGCGCCGCGGCCGCACCCGGGCTGGACGGGGGTCCGGCAGGCGGTGCAGGCCGGGCCGTCCGTTCCGCAGGGTCCGTCCCGCCTGGAGCAGGTGATGGGACACCGGGAGCCCGACTGGGACGAGGACGGCAGCCTCACCGTCAACGTCTTCGCGCCACGCGGGGCCCTGACCGACGGCACGCCCCGCCCGGTCCTCGTCTGGTGGCACGGCGGCGGCTTCACCAGCGGCTCCGGCGGCTGGGACTGGTACGACGGCGGCCGCCTCGCCGCCGTCGGCGACCTCGTGGTCGTCACCGCCAACTACCGGGTGGGGCCCCTGGGTTACCTCTACCTCCCGGAGATCGGCGCCGCCAACCTCGGCCCCCAGGACCAGGCCGCCGTGCTGCGCTGGGTGCGGGACAACATCGCCTCCTTCGGCGGCGACCCGCGCGAGGTCACCGTCGGCGGCCAGTCGGCCGGCGCCTACTCCGCCCTGTCCCTGGCGCTCGACCCGCAGACCTCCGGCCTCGTCTCCCAGGTGCTCGTGCAGAGCGGCCCCTTCGGCCTCGCCCCGCAGGACCCCGGGGACGCGGCCGCCAACGCCGAGGCCTACCTGCGCCTGCTCGGCGTCCCGTCCGGCACCGGCACCGCGAAGGCCCTGCGCGCCCTGCCCGCCGGACAGCTGCTGTCCGCCTACCGGCAGCTGGCGGTCCAGGCGGCCCGCCCCGGCAACGCCGCCCCGCCGATGTACCCGGTGCTCGGCGGCCCCGGCATGCCCCGCACCTGGCAGCGGGCGCTCGCCGACGGCGCCCTGGAGGGCAAGCCGCTGCTCATCGGCACCACCGCCGACGAGGCCACGTCCTTCTTCGCCTTCGACCCGGCCGTCCGGCACCTCACCCCCACCGGCGCCCTGGACCTCCTGTCCACCCAGGCCGGCGACCAGGCCCAGGCGATCTACGACGCGTACGCCGCCCGGCTCCCGCAGGCCACCCCCGCGCAGATCTTCACCGCCATCGGCACGGACACCCTCTTCCGCGACGGCTCGCTGGAGATCGCCGACCACCACGCGGCCGGCGGCAACGCGACCCACGTCTACGAGTTCGACTACCGTCCGGCCGAGGACCCGCACGCCCTCGGCGCCGCCCACTGCGCCGAACTACCCTTCCTCTTCAACACGTTCGACGCCTACCCGGACAGCCCGATGCTCGGCAGGGTCGGGGACGCCCAGCGCGCCCTGGGCCACGAGTTCGCCGCCGCCGTCGCCGAGTTCGTCAGGACCGGCACGGTCCACGACTGGCTCCCGTACGCCCCCGGGACGGCCGCCCGCGTCCGCCACTTCGGCTGAACCGGGACGACCGGGCCCGCTCAGACCCTGTCGGCCGCCGTGGCCCGGAACGTGTTCCGGTAGGCCTGCGGGGAGACGCCGATCGCCGCGTGCAGGTGCTGCCGCAGCGACGTGCCCGTGGCGAAGCCGACCTCGGCGGCGATCCGGTCGACCGACAGCTCGCTCGTCTCCAGGAGGTCGCGGGCCCGCCGTACCCGCTGCTGGATCAGCCAGCGCCCGGGACTCGTCCCCGTCTCCTCCTGGAACCGGCGGGCGAAGGTGCGCCGGCTCATCCGGGCATGGTCGGCCAGCTCCCGCAGCGCGAGCGGCCGTTCCAGGTTCTCCAGGGCCCACGCCCGGGTGGCCGCCGTGCCCGTGGCGCCCTCGTCCGGCACCGGCAGCTCGATGTACTGTGCCTGGCCGCCGTCCCGCCACGGCGGTACGACACACTGCCGGGCCACGCTGTTGGCGACCGCGCTGCCGTGGTCGGAGCGCACGATGTGCAGGCACACGTCGACACCGGAGGCCGCCCCGGCCGAGGTCAGCACGTCGCCGTCGTCGATGAACAGCACGTCCGGATCCAGCGCCACCCGCGGGAACATCCGCCGGAACCGCGGCGCCAGCGCCCAGTGCGTCGTCGCCGGGCGCCCGTCGAGCATCCCGGCCGCCGCGAGCGCGAACGCCCCCGTGCAGATGGAGACGATCCGGGCCCCGGGCCGGATCCGCGCCAGCGCGGCGGCGACGGGCCCGGGCAGCTCCTCCGCGATCCGCGCCATGTCGTACGGCGGTACGACCACCGTGTCCGCACGCTCCAGCGCCTCGGGCCCGTGCCCGACGGTGATGGTGAAGTCGGCGTTGGTCGCCACCGTACGGTCCTCGCTCGCCGCGCAGGTCACCACGTCGTAGGCGCCGGGCACACAGGTGAAGACCCGGTTCGGGATCCCCAGCTCGAAGGGGTAGACCCCGTCGAGGGCGAGCACGACGACCCGGTGCGGGCGGGTGGGCAGGAAGTCGATGTCGGCGGACATGGCACGATTCTATCGCCTACGCACTATCCTGCCAGCGGACGGTGACCCTACCTCGCGGGGGCGTGATGAAGCTGCTGCTCACCGATTCCGGTGTCAGGAACGCAAGCATGACGGCGGCGCTGGTCGACCTCCTCGGCAAACCGGTCGCCGAGGCCGACGCCCTCTGCATCCCCACCGCCGGGTACGGCGGCCCGTACGGGGATCCGGCCGGCCCGTGGCGCTTCATCAGCGGACAGTCGCCCAGCCCCATGACCGGGCTGGGGTGGCGGTCGGTGGGCGTGCTGGAGCTCACCGCACTGCCCGGCATCGACAGGGAGCGCTGGGTCTCCTGGGTCCGGGCGGCCGACGCCCTGCTGGTGAACGGCGGCGACGCGCTGTACCTGTGCCACTGGATGCGGGAGTCCGGACTGGCCGACCTCCTCCCGTCACTCCCCGACACGGTCTACGTGGGCCTCAGCGCCGGGAGCATGGCGCTGACCCCCCGCGTAGGCGAGTTCTTCGTCGGCTGGGAACCGCCCGCCGGCGGCGACAGCGCGCTGGGAGTCGTCGACTTCTCCCTCTTCCCGCACCTGGGCAGCCCGGAGAACACCATGGCCGAGGCGGAACGGTGGGCCGCCGGGATGGACGGTCCGGCGTACGCCATCGACGCCCAGACCGCCATCAAGGTGACCGACGACGGCGTCGAGGTCGTCTCCGAGGGGAACTGGCGGCTGTTCGAACCGGGGGTGTGAACGCGGGATCTCGACCCGCGGCGCCGAGATCAGGACAGCCGTCGGGAGGACGTGTGTCCGGCCGGGGTCCGGCAGTTGATCAAGAACTGCGCACCCCGCTCGCCGATGACAACTGTCCGCATGCGCGTCATCTCCCGGCCGGCGCGGGGGCTTGGGGAAGGCAGAGCCGGAAGCACGCTCCGAGGGTCCGGGGGGTGAGGGTGAGGGTGCCTCCGTGGCGGTGGGCCAGGTCGCGGGCGATGGCGAGGCCCAGGCCGGTGCCGCCGTGGTCGCGGGAGCGGGCGTCGTCGAGCCGGACGAAGCGTTCGAAGATGCGCTCGGCGTCCTCGGCGGGCACGCCCGGTCCGTCGTCGTGCACCGTGAGGACGATCCAGGCGTCCTGGATGCGGACGGTGATCTGGATGCGGTGGGCGGCGTGCCGGGCGGCGTTGTCGACGAGGTTGCGCAGGAGCCGTTCGTATGCGTCGGGGTTCCCGTGTGCGTGTGCGGGGGCGGTGCTGTCGCAGGTGAGGGTCAACGGCCCGTCGGCGAGCGGGTATTGCTCGGTCAGCCGGGAGGCGAGGGCCGCCAGGTCGACGAGTTCGGGACCCGCTGGGGGAGTGCGGGTGTCGAGGCGGGCCAGGAGCAGCAGGTCTTCGGCGAGCGCCTGGAGGCGGCGGGTCTGGCGCGCGGCGGTGGTGGCCGCGGCGGGCCAGTCGGTGCGGTCCGGGTAGGCGAGCGCGACCTCCAGGCTGGCCAGCAGGGTGGTGAGGGGGCTGCGCAGTTCGTGGGCGGCGTCCGCGACGAAGCGGCGTTGCCGGGCGGCCGCGTCGTCGAGGCGTTGGAGGGTGGTGTTGATGGTGGTGGCCAGGGCGGTGATCTCGTGTCCCGTGGCGGGGACGGTGACGCGCTCGCGGGGGTCGTGCGCGGTGACCGAGGCGGTGAGGACGCGGATGGCCTCGACCGGCCGCAGCGCGACGCGGACGGCGAAGTAGGTGGCGGCGGCGATCAGTACGAGGCCGACGAGCCCGGCGCGCAGCAGCAGGTGGTCGGTGGTCGTGGCGATGGCCTCGGCGGTGTTGGGGAGCACCACCACGTAGACCCGCAGCGCGGCGTCGGCGGTGACGCCCAGAGCGGCGGCTTCGGCGCTGCTCAGTTCACCGGCCCGGATGTCGGCCGTGACGACCTGCTGGGTCCCGCCGGCCACGGAGAGCTTGTCACTGGGGTCGTAGTCGGGGTTCGCGGGCAGGCGGACGCTGGTGATGATCTCGGCCCGCAGGGCTTTCGGCGGGGCGGGCATCACGTGGTGGGTGCCGGGATCGAAGTCGTCCATGCCTCCGCCGTAGGCGACAGCGGTGCGCCGGCCGGTGGCGACGACCTCGTACGGCACGGTGCTGGTGGAGTCGGGGACGACACCCTGGCGCAACTGATCGCAGAGGGACCAGAGTTGTTCCTTCGCCTGGTCTTCGGCGATCTGCGTGCTCCGGTGGTAGAGATCGTGGTGCAGCCACCAGCCGATGCCGAGCAGGATGACGGCGGCGGTCAAGGCGGCGGCCAGCGCCGTGCGGGCCCGTACCGAACGCGGCCACCAGCGGCGTCGCGGCTCAGTCGCGGTCACGGTCGTCCACCAGCCGGTAGCCGGAACCCCGTACGGTCTGCAGGGACTGCCGGTCGAACGCGGCGTCCACCTTCTTGCGCAGCGCGCTGACGCGCGCCTCCACCAGGTTGGGATCCCATGCCTCGTCGGGCCACGCGTGATACAGCAGATCCGCTTTGGAGACCGCCTGGCCCGCCCGGCGGGCCAGCAGTTCGAGGACGGCGAACTCCCGGGGCGTGAGGTCCACCCGGGTCCCGGCCCGGCGGCAGACCCGGCCGGCGACGTCCAGCGAGAGGTCGCCCACGGCAAGGACGGGCGGGACGACCGTGGCGGCTCGTCTGACCAGGGCCCGCAGCCGTGCGACGAGCACCAGGTAGGAGAAGGGCTTGGCCAGGTAGTCGTCGGCCCCCGTGTCCAGGGCCTCGGCCTGGTCCCACTCCCCGTCCTTGGCGGTGAGTACCAGGATGGGGGTCGCGTTGCCCTCCCGGCGCAACTGGGCGCAGACCTTGTAGCCGTTGAGTCCGGGCAGCATCAAGTCCAGTACGACCAGGGCGTATTCACCGGTCCGGGCCATCCACAGTCCCTGCCTGCCGTCATGGGCGAGGTCCACGCTGTAGCCCTCGGCGGTCAGACCGGTGTGCAGGGTCCGGGCCAGGTCCACCTCGTCTTCGACCACCAGGATGCGCATGCGGTGCAGCCTCGCACAGCGCCGGCCCGCCTTCCTGATCGGCCGGTCAGGTCGGGTCAGCGTCCGGTCAACGAGGTCCCGGCACGGTGACGGAGTTCCCTCGCCCCTGCTGAAAGGCCCTGTCACCGATGTCCGTTGCCGCACGCGTCCCCACCGTGGCCAGGGCGGAATCCCCTCCCGTACCCGCCCGTCGGCCGTCACCGAGCCCGGCCCGAGTCGTCGTCATCGCACCCCTGTCGCTGACCCTCGCTCTCGGGCTCTGGGGCATCCGCAGGCAGAACACCATGTGGGGGGACGAGTCCGTCACCTTTCAACTCGCGCACCGCGATCTTTCGCAGATATGGCACACTGCCCAGCACGTCGATCTGGTCCATGCCCTCTACTACGCCGTGATGCACGAGATCTTCGGTCTCCTCGGCGGCGGGCTGCTGACGCTGCGGCTGCCGTCCGTGCTGGCGATGTCCCTGGCGGCGAGCGGAGTCGGGCTGCTGGGGCTGCGCCTGGCGGGACCCCGTGCCGGGCTGCTGGCCGGGCTGGTGTTCGCGCTCCTTCCCCAGGTGCAGAAGTACGCCCAGGAAGGCCGCTCGTACGCCATGGTCTGCGCCCTGGTCACCTGGGCCACGTATGCGCTCGTGACCGGCGTCCCGCATCGCGCCCGGTGGCGGTGGGCGGTCTACGGCTCCACCATGCTGCTGGCCTGTCTGCTCCATGAGTTCGCGGTCCTCGCCCTGGTCGCACACGGCGTCACCCTGGTCGTCTCCCGTGTTCCACGACCGGTCCTGAAGGCGTGGAGCGCGGCTGCCGCGGGCGTCGTGGCCGGGCTGTTGCCGCTGGCGATCCGCAGTGCGGGGCAGTCGGAGCAGGTGTCCTGGATCAGCGGACCGGTGCGGCTTGGCTATTTCCTGGTAGCGGCGGTCGTGGGCGTGCTGTGTGCCCGAGTGCCCCTGGGGACGAGGGGGCCCGTGCGGCTTTCCGCGCTGGCCGTGCCGATTCTCGTGCTCCCCGGCCTGCTGCTGCTCATCGCCTCACTGGCCAAGCCCCTTTTCGTCGACCGGTACGTGCTCTACGGCAACATCGGGATCGCCCTGCTGCTGGGCGCCTGGCTGGATCACTTCCACCGGCGGCAGCGGTCTTCCCGCACCGAGTGGATCGCGGCGGTCGCCGTACTGGCCGCGCTCGTCCCGACGAGCGTTTCGCTGCGGACGCCACAGAGCCGGAGCAATGACGTCACCGCCATCGCCGCCGCCGTACGCGAGGATGGCCGCCCCGGCGACGGGCTGCTCTATCTCCCCGGCCAGCACCGGGCCTGGACCGCGGCCAACCCCGAGGACACCCGTTCTCTGACCGATCTCGCCCTGGCACAGGACCCCGTTTCGTCGGACACACTCGCAGGCGTCGAGCTTCCCGCCCGGGCCATCGCGGCACGCATGCTGGAATTCGACCGGATCGTCGTGGTCCGCGCCCCGGCGGGTGCGCACGCGCCGACCGACCCGCGGGAGGAGGCGAAGACAAGCACCCTGCGGCGCCACTTCCGCGCGTACCGGACAACCCGTGTCAACGGGGCGCGAGTCACCGTCTACGTCCGGGACGGCCGTTTCAGAGAGGCTTGCCCAGGCGGATCCGGGTGTCGCAGCCGAGATCCTGGTGGTGTGTGGCGGAGCCCTGCCGGTACGTGAAGCGGCAGTCGGTCAGGTCCCCGTGCACGGCTGCGGTCACCTTGACCCGGGCCTCGTAGTAGAGGTCCGACTGGCTGTGCGCCGCGACCCGGATCGGACCGGTCCTGACGTCGTCCGTGGCGGTGACAGGTGACGACCCGATGAGGTAACCGCCGGAGCCGGCACTGTCCTCCACCCGGTAACCCGTGACGCGCAGCCCGGCCGGCACATGGACGATCTCCGCGTCGAGGACGGTGAGAGGCTTCCCCGTTTTGTTCGACAACGGCGGCATGGCCACCCAGTACTCGTCGCCGACCTGGGCGTGGTCGTACCCGGCGACACCGGCCGCTTGCGAACTGCCGTCCAGGGCCGTGTCCCCGCCACCGGAGCACGAGGTGAGGAGGCCGACCGTCAGGAGGGCGAACAGGGCCCGTCTTCGATGTCTCATGCGGCGATCATCGCACCGCCGACGTGGGTGATGATGGGCAGGTGGCAAGGGGGGAAGCAGTGCTTGATCCGGTCCGGTACGCACGGGCGCTCGGCGGTGCCTTCGCGCTCCTCGCCGCCTTGTCCGGGTGCGCGGGGAACGCGGTACCGTGCGCCGGTGTCGGTGTGGTGGCCCACGTCGACGTGCTCCTCGCGCAGGACGGCTACGACGGTCTCGCCGGCGCCTCCGTCCGACTCTGCGCGCACGACAGGTGCGTCGAGGACCGGATACCGGCCGAGGACGTCACGAGCGTCAGCCTGCCGCTGCCGGACGACATCGGCCCCGACCTCGGCACGGTCCGCTTCCAGGTCACCCGCAAGGGCAGCACGAAGCCCCTCATCGACGCGTCCGCCGACAAGAGGCTCAGCCACCAGTCCGACGGCTGTGGCGGCGGCGCCTACAACGGGGCACTCGCCTTCACCAAGGAGGACGGCCTCACCGCCACGATTCCCAAGGCCGTGTCGGACGCCTGGGCCAAGCAGATCAGGACGGCCGCTTCCCGGCGTGCGTGAGGAAGCCGGCCCACGCGGTGGGGGGAGAGGGGCAACTGGGGCCCGCTTGCACCTCGACGAGGACGGCCGGATCAGCTCCGTCACGGTCTTCCTGGACCGGGCACCCGAGGGGTTCGACCCCGCGGCGCACAACTGGACCGGCCCTACGCCTCGCGCCCTAGTCCCGCCGCCGGATGTGACCGGGAGCGTCCCGGCATAGCCTCGCCGCATGGCATCAGTTGACTCTCGCCCAGGCGAACCCCGAAGCCAGGAGCAGCGCAAGCGCGAGGCCCTGGAGCGGCTCGCGCGGGACAACGACGTATGGGTCGCCACGGCCGACGGCACCGGTGAGCCGTGCCTCGTTCCGCTCGCCTTCTGGTGGGACGGCGAGAGCGTGTGGCTGGCCACCCGCGACACCAACCCGACCGGGCGCAACCTCCGCGCCTCGGGCCGGGTCCGGCTCTCCTTCGGCCATACCCGGGACGTGGTCCTGGTCCACGGCACCGCGCGCATGCTGACCCGCGAGGAGCTGCCGGCCGGGGTGGGCGACGCCTTCGCCGCCAAGGACGGCTGGGACCCGCGCGAGGACCACCCGTCGTACGTCTTCTTCCAGGTCACCCCACAGGTGCTGCAAGCATGGGGAACGGTACCGGAGTTGGCCGGCCGGACCCTGATGCGCGACGGGGAGTGGCTGGTCTAGCAGTTCACCCGGAGGCCCGCCGGTGCGCACGCCCGTTGGAGAAGGACCGTGGGGCCACCCGCTTCTCCGGCCAGTGTCGTGCTTCCGCGCACCGAGTAAAGGGCGCTGCGCGTCGCCTTCGGCGATGGGCCTACGGCCCACCCTTGACTAGGCGCGCTCCAGCACGGGAGAGAAGCGTGCGGGCGGCCGGAGAGGAACGGGGGGCCGACCGGGGTGTTCCCACCCGTAGGCCAAGTACGCACCGGGGCAGGGGACGCGACTGCGCCTCGCCAGCACGCCGGGCGGGCATAGCGGCGAACGGCCGGTGGGGGAGGGGCGGGCGGCGGATGATCGGTGATTCGGAGGATTCGTGCCATCCGCGGCCCGATCCATCCCCGCTTCACCTGGCAAACCTCAACTGGCGAGCATCCCCTGCCTGGCACATTTCCTCCAATCACCGCTCCGGAAGGTGCGGGAGGGGGTGGGGCCGGTGCGGAGCTGATGGCTCCGGCCTCGGCTCTGGCCAGGGTCGTCGGCCACCCCCACCCACCACCGGCCGTTCGCCGCTTGGCCGTCCCGGCGTGCTGGCGAGGCGCGGTCGCGCCCCTTCACGCCGGATGCGTGCGCAGCCGACCGTGGGGCCTGTCTGCCTGAGCCGGCCACTTTCTTCGGGCTGCCCGCTCGCTTCTACCCCGTGCCGGAGCGAGCTGTGTCAAGGGTGGGCCGCAGGCCCATCGCCGCAGGCGACGCGCAGCGCCCTTGACTCGGGTCGCGGAGGCACGACCATGAAGGAGAAGCGGGCGGCCCCACGGTCACTTTCCGGCGTGCGTGAGGAAGTTGGCCCAGGCGGCGGGGGAGAGGGCGAGCTGGGGGCCCCGGCGGTTCTTGGAGTCGCGGATGTGGATGGTGGTGAGGCAGGGGGCGACCTCGACGCAGTCGCCGTCGCTTCCGCTGTAGCTCGACTTGTGCCAGGAGAGGGCGACTTCGATGCAGTTGTCGCCGGATCCGCTGCTGTAGCTGCTCTTGAACCAGGCCAAGCCGGACATGCTCATAGGTCCCCTCGCATCCGTTGCAGCAGGCTCACGGAGTCCTGGATGGTGAGAGCCTGTGAACGAATCCTGGCATACCTGCCCTGCAGCACGCTGACCACTTGCGGGTTGGCGATCATCTGGCCGTTCTCCTGCCCTTCGCTGTAGCCGAACCACTTGTGTTCGGGAGTCTCCAGCAGGGCGATTGGCCCGTGCAGCCCGGCGTGTGACCTCTGAATCAGCGGCATGACCTGGATCTCGATGTTCCGCAACTGGGCCATTTCCAGCAGGCGTTCGATGACCTTGCGCGTCACCTCCGCTCCGCCGGTCTGGCGCAGGAGTGCGTGCTCTTCCAGGATGAAGCTGAAGGCGGTGTTCGGCCGTTCCCGCAGCTGGAGTTGCCGTTCGGCTCGTGCCGTCCAACTGACCTCGATCTGCTCGTCGGACAGCGGGGGAAGCTCGTCGGTAAATAGCTGCCGGGCGTAAGCCTCTGTCTGCAACAGCCCCGGGACCATCCTGCACTCGTAGTTGAACAGGCTGATCGCAGACTTCTCCATCCGCGCCCACCGCCGAAACCAAGCCGCCAACCCCGGCTGCCGGGCCACATGCCCCGCCGCCCGCCGTAAGGCCCCCGTGTTGCCCAGGGCCTCCTCCGCCGCCTCCACGAAGGACTCGTCCGGCATGCGGCGGCCCAGCTCCACCGACGCCACCGTGTGTTTCGAGAACCGCACCCGTTCGCCGAACTCCTCCCTGCTCAGCCCCGCGTGTTCGCGCAGGGCCTGGACCACCGCCCCGAAGGTCCGCAGACTGTCCGACGACTCCGGCTCCGCTCCATCGCCCACGTAGGCCACCTCCCGACCTCATGGTGACGGCGAGTCACCGGTACGGTCCAGTCCGTGACCGTGTACGCGGGACCGGCGTACGCGGCTCTCACCTGGAGAACTGCTGGTGCCGGGCGGGATATTGGCGGCATGGACGCTCCCCCCACCACCGTCACCGTCAGTCGAACACTCGCCCAGCGGCTCAGTGGCACCCCGCGGGGTGCCCGGCTCGCGCGGCATCTCGCCGTTGCCCAACTCCACGCGTGGGGTGGCCGGTTCGCGGCGGCGGAGGTGATCGACAGGGTGGAGGTGATCGTCGCCGAGCTGGCTGCCAACGCCGTGACGCACGGGCGCGTGCCCGGGCGGGACTTCGAGCTGCGGCTCTCGGTGGTGACGGGGAGCGTGCGGGTCGAGGTCACCGACACCCGGGCCGAACGGCGGCCGCCCGGCCCCCGGGACGTACGGCCGAGTGGACCGCTGGACGCCGGTGGGCGCGGGCTCGTGCTCGTGGCCGCGCTGGCCGATCGGTGGGAGGTGCTGGAACGGGACTGCGACGGCGCACCGGGCAAGACCGTACGGGCCGAGGTGGACCTGCCGCTTCGTCGCAGACCCTGAGCGGGCCCCGGGGGAGGTGCCCCCGGGGCCCGGGCGTCGTCAGGTGGAGACGCCCAGGGTGAGCGTGCCGGTGTAGCCGGCGGTGGTGGAGCCGGTGACGGTCATGAGGCCGGACGTGGCGCCCCCGTCGTCGTAGATCGAGTCCTGCGCGAGGGTGGTGCGGGTGGTCGTGTTGGTCGAGTAGGGCGAGACCTTGGCGACCGCCGTGGTGATGGTCTCGTTGATGAAGAGCTGGCCGGTGTGCACGGTCGTACCGCCGGTGAAGGAGCCGTTGGACGTCAGGGTGACGCCGGTGTGGACCTTCACGTGGATGTGGATGCAGCGGCCCCGGTACCAGCCCGGGTAGATGGTGGTGATGTTGGCGACGCCGCTGGAGTTGGTGAGGACGCCGCCGCGCAGGAAGGTGCCGTCGTCGGCCTCGCTGTGGCCGTTGTTGCCGACGTAGCCGGAGTACTCGCCGAGCGCGTCGGTGTGCCAGACCTCGACGAGGGCGTTGGGGATGACGGTGCAGGCGGAGTTGACGACGGTGAGGGCCAGCTTGAGGGAGATGCCGGCCTTGCCCTCGGTGATGTCGGTGCGGACCAGCGCGCCGTCGAGGTAGTAGGGGCCCTCGGTCAGTTCCTCCGTGAGGGTGCAGACCGCCGCCGCGGCGGCCGGCTGGAGGGCGGGGGCGGCGGCTGCCGCGGGGGCCTCGGTCGAGAGCGCTGCGCCTACGGCCAGGGCAGCGGCGGTCGTCCCGGTGGCGACGAGTACGGTACGGCGCCCGACGGAGCGGGCGTCATCTGAGGTGTCTGTCATGGACACGGCACCGTAGGAACGGCACCTGAAGGCCAGCTGTCAGTTTCGCAAAGTGGGCAGCCGTCAAGTCCGGAGTTGAGACAGCCGAATCGGCCGCAGTGTTCGGCATCGCGGACAATGTGTGGGCAAAGGGGCCATTAGGGTAGTTCGCCGCGACCAGGGCACCCCTTGACCGGCGAGGGCTCGCGGGAATCGGCGCGGGATCCGGGTCTAATCGCGGCGGAGAACCGAGCCTTGTCCCGCAGTGCTGGAGGAACATTTCCATGGGTGCCACCCCGCTCCTGCCGACGCCGTCCGGTCCCTACCTGGGCAAAGGGCTGCTCCCCGCCGACTTCTATTCCTTCGAGGAACTGCTGACGGACAGCGAGCGGGAGAAGATCGAGCGCGTCCGCGAATTCCTCGCCACGCAGGCGGCTCCCCTCGTCGACGACTACTGGGCCCGGGCCGAGTTCCCCTTTCAGCTGGTGGCGGGATTCGGCGGGCTCGGGCTCGTGGACTGGGCGGACCCGGACTCGGCGGAATCCAAGCCGAGCAATCTCCTCTCGGGATTCCTCGCGCTGGAATTCGCGCACGCCGACGCGTCCTTGGCGACCTTCTCCGGCGTGCACACCGGGCTCGCCATGGGCTCGATCCTCGCCTGCGGCTCCGAGGAGCAGAAGCGGCGGTGGCTGCCGGCGATGAGCCGCTTCGAGAAGATCGGAGCCTTCGGGCTGACCGAGCCGCACGGCGGTTCCGACGTGGCCGGCGGCCTGCGGACGACCGCGCGCCGGGACGGCGACGGCTGGGTCCTCGACGGGGCCAAGCGGTGGATCGGCAACGCGACCTTCGCCGACCTGGTCGTGATCTGGGCACGGGACACCGAGACCAACCACGTGCTGGGCTTCGTCGTGGAGAAGGACACCCCCGGGTTCACCGCGACGAAGATCGAGAACAAGATGGCGCTGCGGATCGTGCAGAACGCCGACATCGTGCTCGACGGCTGCCGCGTTCCGGAGGCCAACCGGCTGCAGAACGCGAACTCGTTCAAGGACACCGCGGGCATCCTGCGCCAGACGCGCAGCGGGGTGGCCTGGCAGGCCGTGGGGACGATGTTCGGCGCCTACGAGATCGCGTTGCAGTACGCGAAGGAGCGCGAGCAGTTCGGGCGGCCCATCGGAGGCTTCCAGCTCGTCCAGGACCTGCTGGTGAAGATGCTCGGCAACGCCACGGCCTCGTGCGGGATGGTGACGCGCCTGGCCCAGCTGCAGGACGCCGGGATCTTCAAGGACGAGCACTCTGCCCTGGCGAAGGCGTACTGCACCGTGCGGATGCGGGAGAGCGTCGGGTGGGCCCGGGAGCTGCTGGCCGGCAACGGCATCATCCTCGACTACAAGGTCGGCCGCTTCGTCGCCGACGCCGAGGCCCTCTACTCGTACGAGGGCACGCGGGAGATCCAGACCCTGATCGTGGGACGCGCCGTCACCGACGGCCTCAGCGCCTTCGTGAAGTGACGGCGATGGCCACCGAATCCGTGAACCCCGAATCCTCGGCCGTCGAATCCGTCTTCACCGGCCTGAAGGTCCTCGACGCGTCCTCGTTCATCGCCGCACCGGCCGCGGCCACCGTGCTCTCCGACTTCGGAGCGGACGTCATCAAGATCGAGCCGCCGGGGACCGGCGACCCCCAGCGGCGGCTGAGTTCCGTGCCGCCCAGTCCGCAGGCGGAGGCGAACTACAGCTGGCACCTCGCCAACCGCAACAAGCGCGGCATGGCGCTGGACCTGAAGTCGCCGGCGGCCGTCGAGGTCCTCAAGCGGCTCGTCGAGTGGGCCGACGTGGTCATCACCAACTTCCCGCACGGCACGCGCGAGAAGCTGCACCTCGGCTACGAGGAGGTCTCGTGCTGGAACCCGAGGGTCGTCTACGCCGACCTCACCGGCTTCGGGGACAGCGGCCCCGACGCCCGGCAGCCGGGCTTCGACCTGACCGCCTACTGGTCGCGCAGCGGCCTGCTGGCCTCCACCCGCGACGCGGGCGCCCCGCCGACCGTGCCGGTCTGGGGCAGCGGCGACTACACGACGGCGATCGCCGTCTACGCGGCGATCACGACCGCGCTCTACCGCCGCGAGCGGACGGGGCAGGGGGCCGACGTCGGGACGTCACTGCTCGCCGCGGGCGTCTGGGCCACCGGCACCCTGGTGGCCGCCGCCCTCGCCGACGGCACACCCTTCGAGCTGCACGACCGGAAGGCACCGGCGAACCCGCTGAACAACCCCTACCGGACCGCGGACGGCGAGTGGCTGATGCTGGTCGCCTCACCCGCGCGCTGGCAGGGGCTGGCACGCGCCGTCGGACACCCCGAACTGCTCGACGATCCCCGGTTCTCCGGACTGGAGGGCCTGGTCGAGCACTCCACCGAGCTGGCCGAGCTGCTCGACACCGCGTTCCGCTCGCGGCCCTTCGCCCACTGGAAGGAGGCGCTGGACCGGGAACGCATCACGTACAGCCTCATCCAGACACCGGAAGAGGCCGCGCGGGACCCGCAGTTGCGGGAGAACGGCATCGTCGTGCCGCTGGCCGGAGTCAGCGGGCTGGCGGAGACCGTCGGCAGCCCGGTCAACCTCCGAGGGGTGCCGAAGGTGCCGGCGAGACGGGCGCCGGAGCTGGGCGAGCACAACGACGAGATCCTCGCCGAGCTGGGATTCGGCCCCGCGGAGATCGCCGGACTGCACGCCACGGGAGCGGTCCCCGAAGCCCCGGGAGCGGAGCCGCCGCCGCGCTGAGCACGGCCGGGGCGGGGGCGCGGGCCGGAACGTCCGCCCCCGCTCCGTCTCCTCTCCGCCCCCGCTCCGTCTCTTCATCTCCGCTTCGCCCGGAAATCATCCGGGCGAAGCGGTCCGGCCGGTCGGCGTTCTCCGGGTGGCACAGGGGCCGTTGGTAGCGTCCTCGTATCCCGTGCCGTTCGACCGAGAGAGACCTGATGTCCCCGACGATCCGCAGGGCCGTGATCCCCGCCGCCGGACTGGGCTCCCGCCTGCTGCCCCTGACCAAGGCCACGCCGAAGGAGATGCTCCCCGTCGGTGACAAGCCGGTGATCGAGCACACCGTGCGGGAGCTGGTGGACTCCGGGATCACCGACATCACCATCGTCGTCTCGGGCGGGAAGAGCCTGATCCAGGACCACTTCCGGCCCAACCCCGCGCTCGTCGAGCAGCTGCGCCACGACGGGAAGACCGCCTACGCGGACGCCGTCGAGGAGGTCGCCGAGCTCGCCCGCAAGGGGCACATCACCTACCTCGACCAGTACGGCCCGTACGGCAACGGCACGCCCGTGCTGAACGCCGCCCGCTCCTTCGGCGACGAGCCCGTCCTCGTGCTCTGGCCCGACGACGTGTTCGTCGCCGAGGTGCCCCGCGCCCAGCAGCTGATCCGCGCCTACGAGCAGACCGGCTGCCCGGTGCTGGCCCTGCTCCCGATGGACCCCGCCGACTCCCAGCGCTACGGCGTGCCCATCGTCAAAGAGGATCTTGGCGACGGCCAGTTGCGCATCACCGGCCTGGTGGAGAAGCCCGCGCCGGCCGACGCGCCGTCGCCGTACGCGGCCATCGGCGGCTACGTCGTCACCCCCGGCATCATCGACGAACTGCGCGAGCAGACCCGCCGCTGGTACGAACACCGCACCGGCGAGGTGTACCTGACCGACGCCATCAACGCCTACGCCAGCAGCCGGGCCGTGTACGGGCAGGTCATCCAGGGCCGTTGGTACGACACCGGCAACCCGGCCGACTACCTGGTCGCGCAGATGGCCTTCGCCCTCGCCCACCCCGAGTACGGGCCCGTGCTGCGCGGTCTGGTCAGCAAGCTCGACGAGAGCGAGAGCGCGGGCGAAAGCGTGGGTGGGAGCGTGGGCGAGGTGCTGGGGGACGTGCAGCGTACGGTATGATCGTTACAGAGCTGGTCGCCGTAACTCGCGGTGGCTGGTGCTGCGTTGGTGGTCCAAGGAAAGACGCCCCGCTTCCTGCGGGGAAATGCAGGTGCAAGGCCTGCCCGGCGCTCGATCCGGTGCCCGTTCGCATTCGATGCGGACGGGCACCGTGCCGTTTCCCCCTGCCTCTTGGCAGCTCTCGTCACCCCAGGCAACCCTTTAGGGGTAATTAGTCCGCTTCTTCCCCTTATGTAAGGGATGCGGCTGATATGAACCTTCTGGACAGAGGGCAACTCCAGGGGCGGGGAATGACAACAGCACAGGTCGGTGTAGTGATCCTCGGCGCCGGCCCGGCAGGGCTCGTACTGGGGAACCTGCTGCTGGACCGCGGCATCGACTGCGTGATCCTGGAGCGGCGCGACCGCGCCGCGGTGGAGGGCAGGGCCCGGGCCGGATTCCTCGCGGCCCACTCCGTGCGCGTGCTGACGGAACACGGCCTGGCAGCCGGCCTGCTGGCCCGCGGAAAGACCCACACCACCTGCCTGTTCCGCAGCGACCGCGGCGAATTCACCCTGGACTACGGCAAGTTGGGCCTCGGTGAGCCGCACACCGTCTACCCGCAGCAGGAACTCGTACGGGACCTGATCGCCGAGTACCTGCGGCGCGGCGGGGAGATCCGGTTCGGCGCCGAGGCGGCGGAAGTGGCCGAGGAGGCCCCGGCGGCCCGGGTACGGGTGCGGGTGCACGGCGGCGCGGACGTCACCGGGCGGTACGTCGCCGGCTGCGACGGGCACCGGGGGACCGGCCGCCCCGCACTGACGGCCCGCGGCACCCGGACCGCCCGCCGCGACCACGGGGTCTCCTGGCTGGCCGTGCTGGTCGCGGCCCCGCCCAGCCTGGAAGCCGTCGGATACGCCCTGCACGAGCGCGGGTTCGCCGGCCACATGGCACGGACGGACACCGTCACCCGGTACTACCTGCAGTGCCCGCGCGGCACCGCTCCCGCCGACTGGAGCGAGGACCGGATCTGGACGGAGCTGGCGACCCGGCTGCGGACCGCCGAGTTCGGGCCGCTGCGCGACGGCCCCGTCCTGGAGAAGGCGGTCGTCGACCTGCGCTCCGACGTCCTGGAGTCCCCGGGCACCGGACGGCTGTGGCTGGCCGGCGACGCCGCCGGACTCATCAGCCCCTCGGCGGCCAAGGGCGCCAATCTCGCCGTTCTCCAGGCCGAGTTGCTGGCCCGCGCCCTCGAAACGGCGCTGGCACACGGCGACGCAACCGGCCTCGCCCGGTACGCCGCCGACTGCCTGCCCCACGTCTGGCGGGCCCACGAGTTCTCGCACTGGATGAGCGGCCTGCTGCACGGCCCGGCCGGCCAGGACGACGAGGCCCGCTACGGGCGTGCGCTGCAGTACGCCCGCCTGGAGAGCCTGCGCACCTCCCGCGCCCACCAGGACTTCTTCGCCGAGAACTACACCGGCATCTGACCCCCGGGGCCGGCCCGGCCGTCCCCGGTTCTCCCTGCCCCACGATCATCGGGAACACTTCATGAACCTCTCCGTCGTACAGGCATGTCTGACGGAAACCGACCTGGACCGGATCCGGCGCGCGGCCGACCACGTCCGCGACCACGACACGGACCAGGTCCTCGCCGGGCTGCTGCCCGGTCTGACGGCCGACGAGCGGGCCGACGCCGCCCGCCACCTCGGCTACGACCACACCGCCGTACTGGTCTTCCCGGCCTCCCTGGACGGGCTCCGCGACGAACTGCGGAGCGCCGGCCTCGACCCGGGCCCCGTCACCCCGAGCGTGGTGGTGCGCGGGCGGCTGGCCCGGCGTTACGGCGCGGCCGTCGCCGACGGCGCGGTCGGGATCGTGCACGTGCCGGTGGCCGGGCGGACCGTGGAGATCTTCGCGCTGCCCGTGCCGCCCGGCTCCCCGCTGGAGACGGTCGCCGCCGACGAGCGGGCCAACGGCCACGAGTCGCACCACGCCTTCGCCGTGACGGCGCCGGGCCGGGTGATCCCCGCCGGACTGCGCACCCTGCTGACGGAACGCGGCGGCGCGGTCCCGGACGGCGGCGGCTACAACAACCACGAGAACGTCACCGTCCTCTACTTCCGCACCACCGGCCACCGCCGCTTCGAACTCCGCCTCCCCGGCCGCCAGGAACCCCTCCCCGACCCCACCCTCGCCCTCCTCCGCGTCATGACCGGCGCCTGGGCCACCCAGGCCGTCCGCACCATGGCCGAACTGGGCATCGCCGACCACCTCGCCGCCCGCCCCGCCCTGGACACCACCACCCTCGCCACCCTCACCGGCACCGACCCCGACGCCCTGCACCGCCTCCTGCGCTACCTCGCCACCCTGGGCCTGCTCACCTCGTCCCCCGACGGCACCCACCACCTCACCGCTCTCGGCGAACCCCTGCGCACGAGCACGGACCACTCCCTGCACCCCCTCGCACTGCTCTACGGCGGCCCGTTCTACGACTCCTTCGCCGGGCTCCCGTACGCCGTCAGCACTGGGAAGGAAGCTTTCGCCCACCGCCACGGCGAGCACCACTTCCGCTACTTCGCCGCCCGCCCCGAACTCGGCGACCTCTTCCACCGGTCGATGGCGGCGAGCGCGGAGATGTTCACACCGGTACCGGACCTCGTCGACTTCTCCGCCGCCCGCCGCGTGGTCGACGTCGGCGGCGGCAACGGCGCCCTGCTCGGCCGCGTCCTCCGCGCCCACGGCCACCTGGAGGGGGTGCTGCTGGAACGCCCGGAGGCAGAGGAGGCGGCCCGGTCGGAACTGGCCGACGTGACGGGCCGCTACTCCTTCGTCGCCGGGGACTTCACGGAGTCCGTCCCCTCCGGCGGCGACATCTATCTGCTGTCCCGCGTCCTGCACGACTGGGACGACGAACGCTGCCTGACCATCCTGCGCCGCTGCGCGGAGGCGATGCGCGCGGGCGCCGAACTCCTCGTCGTGGAACGCCTGCTGCCCAGCGACACGGCCGCGGCCTGGGACATCCACATGCTGTGCAACGTGGGCGGCAGAGAGAGGGAGCAGGCCCACTACGGGCGCCTGCTGGAGCAGGCAGGCCTCAGGCAGCTGACCTGCCACACGTTGCCTCTGGGAGCGTCGCTTCTGCACGCCGTGCGAGGCTGACCGCTCCGCCTGCGGGCCGGTGGGGGCTGGTCGCGCAGTTCCCCGCGCCCCTTACGGGGCGTCAGGCCAGGCGGCCCTGAAAGGGGCGCGGGGAACTGCGCGACCAGCCACGGCGGCGCCGCACCCGGCAACGCGCCCACCGCCTACGGCGACTAACCGGCCTGCCCCATGCCCGCCGCGTTCGGCCAGCTCTGGGCGTTCGGCCAGCCGGTGGCCGGGGCGGGGGCCAGGTTCGGGACCGGCGGGGCGGGCGCCGTCATGCCTCGGACCTGCGCCGCCGTCAGGCCGCCGCGCGCCGGCACCCCGGGCGGCGTGGGCCCGGCCGGCATGGGCGCGGGCGCCGGGGCCGGAGCGGGGGCCTGCATCTGCATGGGCATCGGGGCCGGAGCGGGCGCCGGGGCCATCGGCATGGTCATCACCGGTGCCATCATCGGCTGCTGCTGGGGCTGCTGCATCTGCATGGCTGCCGCCGGCATCGGCATCCCGACGCCGCCCTGCTGCGCGGCGACGGGGAGCGGCATGCCGACGCCGGCGGCGGGAGCGGCGGCGAGTCCCGGAACGGGCCCCGCGCCGACGGCCTGCGCGAGCTGGATGCCCGCCCCGTTGGTCTCGCTCACCAGCCGGTCCACCGCCGCCGTACCCGAGCTGTAGCTGGTCCCATTGCCCAGCTCGGGCACGGCGGCTCCCCTCCTGGTCCCGTAGAGCACCTGTTCCATGGCGGACACCAGGCGACGCACGTCCACCTCGGGGCGCACCACGAGACGCAGGAAGCGGCTGGAAGACCCGATCTTGTTGCCGCACTCGCGGACCAGGATCCGGTGCTCGGTGAGCATCCGGTCCCGCACCACGGTGCCCTCGGCGCCGACGGGAAGGCGCACGAAGAGGAAGTTCCCCTGCGAGGGGTAGACCGTCAGGCCGGGCAGGGTGGCGAGCTGGCTGGCCATCTCCAGGCGGTCCTTGCGGACCTGGAGCAGGCTCTGCGCGTACTCGGCGCCGTGCTCCTTGAGCATGAAGACGACGTACTCGGCGAACGCGTTGAGGTTCCACTTGGGCAGCATCGAGCGGACCTTGCCGGCCAGGGCGGGGTTGGCGACCATGTAGCCGAACCGGATGCCGTGCAGGCCGAAGTTCTTGCCGAGGCTGCGCAGCACGATGACGTTCGGCCGGAGCATCGCCTCCTGGACGACGCTGGGCTCGGCCTCGGCGTCGGCGAACTCCAGGAACGACTCGTCGATGACGACCAGGTCCAGGTCGGCCATGGCGTCCATGAACTGCACCAGCGCCTGCTTGTGCAGGAAGCCGCCGTCGGGGTTGTTGGGGTTGCAGATGACGGCGACCCTGGTGCCCCGCTTGCGGATGAACTCGGCGTACTGCGCGAGGTCGAGCGCGAAGCCGTTGGACTCCTGGAGCGGGAACATGTCGACGCGCTTGCCGGTCTCCATCGGCTGGTCGGTCCAGCGGCCGAAGGTGGGGACGGGGATGGCGAGGGACTCGCGGACCAGCAGGTGGTCGATCCAGGTGATCAGCTCGGTGGAGCCGTTGCCCATGGCCACGGCCTGCGGCGGGAGCTGGAGGAGCTGGCACAGCTCGGCGGTGATGGTGTCGGCGCTGCTCGGGTAGAAGGTGATGATGTCCTTCAGCCGGGCCGCCATCGTTTCCATCATGGCCGGGGTGGGGAAGTAGGGGTTACAGGGGATGCAGAAGTCGACTGGGCCGGTTCCGTCGCCTCCCTCGCGTGCCAGCGCCGCCATCGACGGGCTGTGAGCGCCGCTGCGGAACAACGAGGTGACGTTGCCGGCCATTTAACCTCCGTATGAGGCGGGCCCGATGGGGACGTCCGGGCCCGTCGTCTTGGGCGGCCCGCGCGGGGGAGCACGGGCCGCCCTTGAGTACGGGGACGGGAGCGGCGCTGTTCAACCCGTGTGAAAAAAGTGTGAGTTTACGTTTCTTCCCCGACGTGGGCGTGACCAGCCCCTTACCGGCCACGCCCACGCGTCTCAGGCGTCGAACGTGTGGACCGTCCGCGTCCGGTAGACCTGCCCCGGCCGGAGCACCGTCGACGGGAAATTGGCGTGGTTCGGCGAGTCGGGGAAGTGCTGTGTCTCCAGGCACAGCGCGTCACCCTGCCGGTAGGTCCGACCGCCCGTCCCCGTCAGCGTGCCGTCGAGGAAGTTGCCGGAGTAGAACTGCAGCCCCGGCTGGTCGGTGGCGATCTTCAGCGTGCGGCCGGAGCGCGGGTCGCGCAGCGTGGCCACGTGCTCGGGCTTCGCGGTGATGCCCTTGTCCAGGGCCCAGTTGTGGTCGAAGCCCTTGGCCTGCACCTGCTGGACGTGCCCGGCGCGGATGTCCCGCCCGATCGTCTTCGTCTCGCGGAAGTCGAACGGGGTGCCGCGGACGGTGGCCAGCTCACCGGTGGGGATCAGCCCGGAGTCCGTCGGCGTGTACTTGCCCGCGGCGATGGTCAGCTCGTGGTCCTCGATGGTCCCGCTGCCCTCGCCGGCCAGGTTCCAGTAGACGTGGCTGGTGAGGTTGACCACCGTGGCCTTGTCGGTGGTGGCCTCGTAGTCGATGATCCACTCGCCGCGCCTGGTGAGGGTGTACGTCACCTTCACCTTGAGCGTGCCGGGGTAGCCCATCTCGCCGTCGACGCTGGTGTAGTGCAGGTGCAGCCCGACGTCCGAGCCCTTCACGAACGGCTCGACGTCCCAGACGTGCTTGTCGAAGCCCTGGGTGCCGCCGTGCAGGCTGTTCACGCCGTCGTTGACGGAGAGCTGGTAGCTCTTGCCGTCGAGGGTGAACTGGCCCTTGGCGATGCGGTTGCCGTAGCGGCCGATCAGGGCGCCGAAGTACGGGGTCTTGGCGACGTAGTCGTCGATGTTGTCGAAGCCCAGGGAGACGTTGGCGTAGTGGCCTCGGCGGTCCGGGATCTCCAGGGTCTGGACGACGCCGCCCCAGTTGAGGACCTTCAGCCGGGTGCCGCCGTTCTCCAGCGACCAGCGGTAGATCTTCGTGCCGTCGGCGAGTTTCCCGAAGGACTCCTTCACCGGCTTCCTGCCTCCCGAGGCGGCCTCGGCGGTGCCTGTGCCGAGGGTGGTGGCGGCGATACCCGCCGCCGCGGCTCCTGCGATGACCGTGCGTCTGTTCAGTTCCATGTGCGGCTCCCACAAAGGTGGGGCCCCGCCTTCCGGCGGGGCCCGAGCTGACTTACGAACCGGACTTGCGCTTGTTCCACACGTCGAAGCCGACCGCCGCGAGGAGGGCGAGGCCCTTGATGACCTGTTGCCAGTCGGTGCCGACGCTGAGGAGGTTCATGCCGTTGTTCAGCACGCCGAGGACGAGGCCGCCGATGATGGCACCGAGGATGGTGCCGACACCGCCGCTCATGGAGGCGCCGCCGATGAACGAGGAGGCGATCGCCTCCAGTTCGAAGCCGTCGCCAGCCTTCGGCGAGGCCGCGTTCAGCCGGGCCGCTACCACCAGGCCGGCCAGGGCCGCGAGCACGCCCATGTTCAGGAAGACGTAGAAGGAGACCTTCTTGTCCTTGACGCCGGACAGCTTGGCCGCCGGCAGGTTGCCGCCGATCGCGTAGATGTGCCGGCCGAAGACCGCGTTGCGCATCACGTAGCCGTAGCCGACGACCAGCGCGCCCAGGACGATCAGGATGATCGGCGCACCCTTGTAGCTGGCGAGCAGCATGGTCAGGACGAGGATCGCGGCGACCAGTGCGGTCAGCTTCAGCAGGAAGAGCCGGGTGGGCGGCACCTCCAGGGCGAACTCCTGCTGGCGGCGCCGGTCCCGGAACTCCTGCCAGACCACGGCGGCGATCAGCACGATCCCCAGCAGCAGCGTGATGTTGTGGTAGTTGGTGTCCGGGCCCACCTCGGGGAGGAAGCCGTTGCCGAGGTTCTGCAGCCCGTTCGGGAACGGGCCGATCGTCTGGCCCTGGAGCAGGATCTCGGTGAGGCCGCGGAAGAGCAGCATCCCGGCGAGGGTGACGATGAACGACGGTATGCCGAGATAGGCGATCAGGAACCCTTGGAGGGAGCCGGCCACCGCGCCCATCAGCAGGCAGAGGATCAGCGCGACCGGCCACGGCACGCCGTGGTTGACCGTCAGGACGGCCGCGAAGGCGCCCACGAACGCGGTCAGCGAGCCGACCGACAGGTCGATGTGCCCGGCGATGATCACCATCATCATGCCGATGGCCAGGATCAGGATGTAGCTGTTCTGCAGGACCAGGTTGGAGACGTTGCGCGGCAGCAGCAGGTCGCCGTCGGTCCACACCGCGAACAGGGCGACGATCAGGCCGAGCGCGATCAGCATGCCGTACTGGCGCATGTTGCGGCGCAGCCCGTCCAGGACCAGCCGGAGCAGGTTCCCGTCGGCGGCCGATCCGCTCCCGCCCGGCGGCGCGGGCGCCGGGCTCTTGGCGGTGACATCCGTGCTCATCGCGTTACCTCTTTGTCCTTCGCCTTGTCTTTCGTCATATGGCGCATCAGCACTTCCTGCGTGGCCTCGGCCCGGGGCACCTCACCGGTCAGGCGGCCCGCGGCCATGGTGTAGATGCGGTCGCACATGCCGAGCAGTTCGGGCAGTTCGGAGGAGATGAAGACGACCGCCTTGCCCTGGGCGGCGAGCTGGTCGATGACCGTGTAGATCTCGTACTTGGCGCCGACGTCGATGCCGCGGGTCGGCTCGTCGAGGATCAGCACGTCCGGGCCCGCGAAGATCCACTTGCTGAGGACGACCTTCTGCTGGTTGCCGCCCGACAGCTTGCCCACCGGTTCGAAGACCGTCGGCGCCTTGATGTTCATGGACGTGCGGTAGCCCTCGGAGACCTGCCGCTCCTCGTGCTCGTCCACGATCCCGCGCCGCGCGACCTTGTTCAGCGCGGTCAGCGAGATGTTGCGGTTGATGGTGTCGATGAGGTTGAGGCCGTAGTGCTTGCGGTCCTCGGTGACGTACGCGATGCCGTGTCCGACCGCCTCGGCGACCGACTTGGTACGGATCTCCGTGCCGTCCTTGCGGACCGTGCCGCCGGCGTAGCGGCCGTAGGTCCGCCCGAAGACGCTCATCGCGAGTTCGGTGCGGCCGGCGCCCATCAGCCCCGCGATGCCGACGATCTCGCCGCGCCGGACGTGGATCGACACGTCGTCGACGACCTTGCGCTCCTGGTCGATCGGGTGCCGCACGGTCCAGTTGCGGATCTCCAGGGCCGGCGCCGCGTCCTTCTCGCCCTCGTAGGAGGTGCGTTCGGGGAAGCGGTGGTCGAGGTCGCGGCCGACCATGCCGGCGATGATCCGCTCCTCCGTGGTCTCCTTCGACTTCACGTCGAGGGTCTCGATGGAGTGGCCGTCCCGGATGATCGTCACCGAGTCGGCGACCTTGCGGATCTCGTTGAGCTTGTGCGAGATGATGATCGAGGTGATGCCCTGGTTCTTCAGCTCCAGGATGAGATCGAGGAGTTTGCCGCTGTCCTCGTCGTTCAGCGCCGCCGTCGGCTCGTCCAGGATGAGCAGCTTCACCTTCTTCGACAGCGCCTTGGCGATCTCCACCAGCTGCTGCTTGCCCACGCCGATGTCGGTGACGCGGGTCTCCGGGTGGTCGTCCAGACCCACCCGGCGCAGCAGTTCGGTGGCGTGCCGCAGGGTCTCCCGCCAGTCGATGAACCCGCCCCTGGCGTGTTCGTTGCCGAGGAAGATGTTCTCCGCCAGCGAGAGGTACGGCGACAGCGCCAGCTCCTGGTGGATGATGACGATGCCGCGCTGCTCGCTCGCCCGGATGTCACCGAACTTGCACAGCTCGCCCTCGAAGAGGATGTCCCCCTCGTAACTGCCGTGCGGGTGGACGCCGGAGAGGACCTTCATCAGGGTCGACTTGCCGGCGCCGTTCTCCCCGCAGATGGCGTGGACCTCGCCCTGGCGGACGGTCAGCGTGACGTCCGACAGCGCCTTGACGCCGGGAAAGGTCTTGACGATCGAGCGCATTTCCAGGACGGGTCCCGCCATGGTCGTGCCTTCCAATCAGTAGGACAACTAGTGGGGGACCGGGATCACTTGAGCTCGGCGTCGGTGTAGTAGCCGCCCTTGACGAGGACTTCCTCGTAGTTGGACTTGTCGACGCTCACCGGCTGCAGCAGGTATGCCGGGACGACCTTGGAGCCGTTGTCGTACGTCTTGGTGTCGTTCGTCTCCGGCGTCTTCTTGTTCAGGACGTCGTCGACCATGGTCGCGGCGACCTTGGCGAGCTGCCGGGTGTCCTTGTAGACGGTCTGCGTCTGCTCGCCCGCGATGATCGACTTCACCGAGGCCAGCTCGGCGTCCTGGCCGGTGATGACGGGCAGCGGCTGGCTGCCGGAGCCGTAGCCGTCCGACTTCAGCGCGGCGATGATGCCGATCGAGATGCCGTCGTACGGCGAGAGCACCGCGTCGACCTTGGCGGACTTGTAGGAGGAGGTGAGGATGTCCTCCATCCGCGACTGGGCGGTCGCGCCGTCCCAGCGCAGGGTGGTGACCTTGTTCAGCGCGGTCTGGCCGGACTTGACCACCAGCTGCTTCTTGTCGATGTACGGCTGGAGCACGCTCATCGCGCCCTGGAAGAAGTACTTGGTGTTGTTGTCGTCGTTGGAGCCGGCGAACAGCTCGATGTTGAACGGGCCCTTCTTGCCGCTGTCCAGGCCCAGCTTGTGCACGATGTACGTGCCCTGCTCGACACCGACCTTCGTGTTGTCGAAGGACGCGTAGTAGTCGACGTTCTTGGTGCCGAGGATCAGCCGGTCGTAGGCGATGACCGGGATGTTGGCGTCCGCGGCCTCCTGGAGCACGTTGTTCAGGGACTTGTTGTCGATGGCCGCGATGATCAGGCCCTTGACGCCCTGCGTGATCAGGTTCTCGATCTGCGAGACCTGCTGGTCCGGGTCGTCCTCGCCGTAGACCAGCTTGGTCTTGTAGCCCTTGGACTCCAGGTCCTTGACGACGTTCTTGCCGTCCGCGATCCAACGCTCGGAGGACTTGGTCGGCATCGCGATGCCGATCGTGCCGCCCTTGGCACTGCCCCCCTCCTCCTTGCTGCCGCCCTCACTGCTCTGCCCGCACGCGGACAGCGTCAGAGCGAGCGAGGCGGCCCCGGCTATGAGGGTGAGGGCGCTTCTACGAGTGCGCATGGTGATCGTCCCTGTTCTTCTCGTCGTTGAGATGCGTAAGGCAAGGTTTTGAAGCGCCCCGAGGGGCAGCGCCCCGTAAGGGGCGCGGGGGACTGCGCGACCAGCCACCGACGTCCCGCAGTCCCCGACGTTCATCAGGCGGAACCCTCGACGGGGAACCGGTGCAGAGAACCCGGCAGCCGAGACCCCAGCGGAGCCATGTCCCCGTCCGCCCCGTGCCGGGCGAGCAGGTCCAGCGCGAGCCGCCCCCTCCGCACCCGCTCCCGCGCGGTGTCCAGGGTCACGTCCCGCAGATGCGTGCCCCACGGGTAGATGCCGGGCGCCTTGGACAGCCCGAACTTCAGGTAGATCGGCGCACCGCGCCGGATCAGCTCGGCGACCTCGTACATCCGGATGTAGCCGCCGAGGTCGTCGGGAGCCTCGATGTACATGTCCATGGGGGTGCCGGACACCCGGCGGATCTCGGTGAGGTGATCGAGCGTCAGGTCGCTCGGCACGTTGATGGAGTCGGCGCCGAGGTGCTCGAAGACGGAGTACGAGGCCGGGTTGACGGGACCGACCAGCGCCGAGACCTTCAGGGTCGTGTCGGCCGGGATGATCCCCGCCTGCCGGGCCCGGTGCAGCGTCCACAGCACGCCCTCGTCGGCGACCAGCAGGCACTTGACGCCCAGCTCCGTCGCCCGGACCGCGTCCTCGACGCACCCGGCGACCGCGTCGTGGCCGCGGGCACGCAGTCCGGCCCCCCGCGAGTCGGAGCGCACCGAGCCGCCGATGTCCCAGGTGCCGCGCGGCCCGGTGAACAGGCAGAGCTCGATGTCCCGTTCGTTCGTCGCGTCGACCATCTCGGTGATCTCGGCGTCGGTGAGCATCCACACGCCGCTGCCCTGGCTGATCCGGTGGATCGGCACGTCCAGCCGCGAGGACTCCTTGAGGACGACGGCCAGCGCCTCGGGACCCTCGCAGGAGGGGATCTCGGTGCGCCACTTGCCGCCGCCCGGGAAGCTGTGGGCGGAGGCGTCGGCGGGATCGAGGGCGGGCGCGCCCAGGCCGAGGGCGGCGAGCGCCTGCTCACCGGGTCGGCGGGCCGCCGTAACGGAAGCGTCGGTCGTCACAAGCTGTCCTTCGTGTTCGGTATTTCGGACAAGGTTCGCGGCTCGGGGCAGAAAAAGGCTTTGGTGGTACGCCGGCCACGGCGAGGTCAGGGCACGCCGCGGCCGGCGTACGACTAGGGGCGGAGCAGCACCTTGCCCACCTTCGGATCACCGGCCCCCACCAGCTCGATGGCGTGCGGGAACTCGGTCAGCGGCAGCTCGTGCGTGACCAGCGGCAACGGGTCGAGGAGTCCGGCCGCGAAGACGCGGACCGTGTGCGCCCAGGCGTCCGGCGGCGCCCCGAAGACGGTGTGCACCTCCAGTTGCCGTACGACGAGGTCGGTCGGGTCCAGGCCGTCGGCGCCGGCGGCCGGGATCCCGGTCAGGACCAGGCGTCCGCCGCGCCTGAGCAGGGAGGCGGCGGTGCGCGCGGCGGACGCGGACCCGGCGGTCTCGATGACGACGTCGAAGTCGTCGGGCAGTTCCTGGTCCCTGGTGCGGAAGTCGGTGGCCCCGAACGACCGGGAGAGCGCCTCACGGTCGTTCCGGGTCCCCACCACCAGCAGCTCGCCCGGCGAGATCGCGCGCAGGAACTGCACGGCGAACATGCCCAGGGTGCCGGTGCCGACCACCGCGACCCGCTCGCCCGGCTGGGCGTTGCCCTTGAGCGCGGCGGCCGCGATGCAGGCGGCGGGCTCCAGGAGCGCGGCCGCCGTGAGGTCGGCGTCGTCCGGCAGGGCGTGCAGCAGGCGGGCCGGGAGGGTGAGGGTGGCGGCCATGGCGCCCGGCTGGGTGAAGCCGGTCTCCTCGTAGCCGTCGGTGCACAGGGTGGTCTCCCCGGCGTGACAGCGGTCGCAGACCTGGCAGTTGCGGAACCCCTCGCCGACCACCTTGCGGCCGACGAGCGAGGCGGGCACGCCGGCGCCGACCGCCCGTACCGTCCCCGACCACTCGTGGCCGGGCGTGAGCGGGTAGCGCACGTACCCCTCGGGCCGGTTCCCCTGGTACACCTCGCGGTCGCTTCCGCAAATCCCGACCGCGTGCACGGCCACCAGCGCCTCGCCGGGACCGGGCTCGCGGGGCGTGTGCTCCTCGACCCGGTGCGCCCCCGGCGCCTCGACGACGACCTGCGAACCGGAGACGGCGGCCGGGCTCACTTCGTGCCCTTCGGCTTGCGCTGCTCCCAGCCCTCGGCCCACAGGTCGAACCGGGCCTGCTGCTGCGGGAACTCGGCGGCCGCGTCGGCGTCGAACTCGACCCCGAGCCCCGGCGCGTCCGACAGGTGGAAGTACCCGTCCACGACCTCCGGCGCGCCCTTGACGACCTTCTTGATCTCGGCGTCGGCGAAGTCGTTGAAGTGCTCCAGGATCTTGAAGTTCGGGGAGGTGAACCCGACCTGGAGGGAGGCGGCGGTCAGCACGGACCCGCCGACGTTGTGCGGGGCGACCAGGACGTAGTGGGTCTCGGCGGTCGCGGCGAGCTTGCGGGTCTCCCAGATTCCACCGATATGGCCGACGTCCGGCTGGATGACGTCCACGGCCTGGCTCTCGAAGAGCTCGCGGAACTCGATGCGGTCGTGGATGCGCTCGCCGGTGGCGACCGGGATGTCCACCTTGGCGGCGACCTTCTCCAGCGCCTTCAGGTTCTCCGGCGGGCAGGGCTCCTCCAGCCAGGCCGGCTTGAAGGGCGCGAGTTCGTGCGCGAGCCGGACAGCGGTGGCGGGCGAGAAGCGGCCGTGCATCTCCAGCATCAGCTCGGCGTCCGGCCCGATGGCGTCCCGCACGGCCTCGATGAGCGACACGGCGTACAGGGTCTGCTCGTGGTCCAGCTCGAAGTGCCCGGTGCCGAACGGGTCGATCTTCAGCGCCTTGTACCCGCGCTCCATCACCCCCTGGGCGGCCTTGTGGTAGGCCTCCGGCGTCCGCTCGGTGGTGTACCAGCCGTTGGCGTACGCCTTGACCTTGTCGGTCACCTTCCCGCCGAGCAGCTGCCACACCGGCACGCCCAGCGCCTTGCCCTTGATGTCCCAGCAGGCCATCTCGACGACGGCGATGCCGGACATGACGATCTCACCCGCCCGGCCGTAGTCGCCGTACTTCATCCGGCGTACCAGGTCTTCCACCGCGAACGGGTCCGAACCGAGAATGTGGTTGGCCTCGGCCTCCCGGAGATAGCCGATCAGCGCGTCGGTGTGACCGAGCATCCGGGTCTCGCCGACTCCCGTGATCCCTTCGTCGGTGTGCACCTGGACGTACGTCAGGTTGCGCCACGGCGTCCCGACCACGTGTGTGCTGATTCCGGTGATGCGCACGGCAGTTGCCCCTCAGCTGTTCGAGATTTCGTCACACGTTCGAAATGCTGGCGTGACAGTAAGGACGGGGCGGTAGGGGTGTCAATGGGTCGAACAGGTAACGGTTTCGGCAAGGCTTGCGATAGGTTTTTCGGTCCCCCACAGAACCTTCACAGGGCTGGCTGGTTAAGTGACTCGTGGGGAACTTAGTCTTCCCGCGTCATGGACTACTGCCACCCGTGCCGACGGCACCTCAACGGCGCCCTCGCCTGCCCGGGGTGCGGCACCGCCGCCGAAACGCTACGCGCGTCAGCGCCGCAAGCGGCCACCCACGAACCGGTTACGCCCGGTGAAACGCCGTACACGGAAGCGGAGTTCACCGAGGGCGGGTACGACCCCGGTCCGGCCGGCGACGAGGACGCCGAGGACGGCGAGGGCGGCGAACCGCCGGCGGGCGGCCGGGCCGACCGGCGGCGGGCGGCGCGCGGGCGTGGCGGCCGGAGCCGGGTGCAGGCCGCCGAGAGCCTCGCCGAGGACCCCGAGGAGCCGTCCGGCCCCGACGGGAGCCGTCGCGACCGCAAGGCCGCGGCCCATCGCCGGCGGCGCCGCAGGGTCCTGCTGGTGGCCGCGGCGTGCGTCCTGGCGGCGGGCGGCCTGAGCCTCGCCGAACTCGGCACGGACGCCATACCGTTCACGACCCCCGACACGGCCGCGGGCGGCGGCAGCACGACCGACGGCGGTACGTCGACCTCCTCCCCGGGCGCGACGGCCCAGCCCCTGGACGACACCTCCGGCGCGACGGGCACGACGAGTTCCGCCTCGGCCGACCCTTCCGCGTCTCCGTCCCCCTCCGCCTCGAAGGACAAGGCGTCCGGCTCCCCGTCGGCGTCCCCGAAGGGCACGTCGGCCCAGTCGGCGACGACGGGTTCGGGCACGGTCACCTCCCCGGCGACGACCCCGGCGACCACGGCCGCCTCGACCCCGACGGCGGACCCGACGACATCGGACCCGACCCCGGACCCGTCGCCGAGCCAGACCTGCAACCGGTTCCTGTGGTGGTGCACGTAGCCCCGTAAGGGGCGTGGGGAACTACGCGACCAGCCCCCACCGGCCGGCACCCGAACGACTACCAAAGCAAATCCTGCAAAGATGTCACATTCGCCGAGCCTGCTCCGTCATCGGTGTGTACCCACTGAAGGACACACAGGGAGCACACCATGGAAGCCCGTCTGAACGTCTTCGCCAGCCCCGTCGCGAACAAGCTCGTCAAGCACTTCGTCGCCGCAGGCGCGGTCACCGCGGAAGCAGGCGTACCCGCGGCCACCCTGGAACTCGTGAAGATCCGCGCCAGCCAGATCAACGGCTGCGGCTACTGCCTCGACATGCACACCAAGGACGCGGCGGCCGCCGGCGAGACCCAGCAGCGCCTCCACATGGTCGGCGCCTGGCGCGAGGCCACCGTGTTCACCGAGGCCGAGCGCGCCGCCCTGGAGCTGGCCGAGCAGGGCACCCGCATCGCCGACGCGGCGGGCGGCGTGCCGGACCAGGTCTGGGAGAACGCCGCCAAGCACTACGACGACGACCAGCTCATCGCGCTCGTCGCGACCATCGCCGTCATCAACGCCTTCAACCGGCTGAACGTCACCTTGCAGATCCCGGCCGGCGACTACCGCCCCGGCCAGTTCGCGTAACCCCCTCAGAGGGCCGGCGCCGGTCGGTGCCGGCCCCCTAGGCGTCCAGCATCCTGCGCAGCAGGTCCCGCAGCGACAGCCGCTCCTCGTCCGACAGCCCCGCCAGCGGCTCGCGCGCGAAGCGCAGCCCCTCGCGCAGGTCGCGGGCGACCCGGCGGCCCTCGTCCGTCGCCGCGGCCAGCTTCACCCGCCGGTCGGCCGGGTCGGGCCGCCGCTCCACGAGCCCGCGCGCCTCCAGCCGGTCCACGATCCCGGTCACGTTGGACGGCTCGCACTTCAGCTTCTGCGCCAGCTTCCGCATCGGCAGCGGCTCCAGCGACAGCAGGCTGAGCAGCCGCGCCTGCGCCCCGGTGAGCGTGTGCTCGCCCGCAGCCTCCTCGTAGTCCGCGTAGAAACGGGCCACGACGTCCCCGATGAGCTCGACGACCTCCAGGGTCAGGGCGTCGGGGCGGCGGGTCTGCGCGGGGGTGGACCGTGTGGAGGACATGCACTCCAGGGTACCGCGTTACTTGACATCCTGAAATATTCAGGAGCATGGTTGTTTCAGGTACTGAAGTAATTTCGGAAAGGCGCATGTCATGATCAACCGCGAGTGGCACCTCCAGAGCCGTCCCGTCGGCTGGCCGAAGCCCGAGGACTTCGCCCTGGTCGAGACGGAGGTGCCCACGCCGGGCGAGGGGCAGGTGCTCGTGCGGAACAAGTACCTCTCCGTCGACCCGTACATGCGCGGCCGAATGAGTGCCGCGAAGTCGTACGTCGCCCCCTTCGAGCTGGGCAAGGTCATGCAGGGCGGCGCGGTCGGCGAGGTCGTCGAGTCGAACGCCGAGGGCATCGCGGCCGGCGACCACGTCCTGCACTTCCTCGGCTGGCGCGAGTACGCGGTCGTGGACGCGAAGAACGCGGTCAAGGTCGACGCCGGCGCCGCGCCCCTGTCGACCTACCTCGGCGTCCTCGGCATGACCGGCCTCACCGCCTACGCGGGCCTGCTGCGCACCGCCTCCTTCAAGGAGGGCGACTCCGTCTTCGTCTCCGGCGCGGCCGGCGCGGTCGGCAGCCAGGTCGGCCAGATCGCCAAGCTCAAGGGTGCCTCGCGGGTGATCGGCTCGGCCGGCTCCGACGAGAAGGTCAAGCTGCTGGTCGAGGAGTACGGCTTCGACGCCGCCTTCAACTACCGGAGCGGCCCGGTCAGCGAGCAGCTCCGCGCCGCCGCGCCCGACGGTGTGGACGTCTACTTCGACAACGTCGGCGGCGACCACCTGGAAGCGGCGATCGGCCAGCTGAACCGGGACGGCCGGATCGCGGTCTGCGGCATGATCTCCGTCTACAACAGCACCGAGCCCGTCCCCGGCCCGAAGAACCTCGCCCGTCTCATCCAGACCCGCGGCCGGATCGAGGGCTTCCTGGTCGGCGACCACTACGACCTGCAGCCGCAGTTCGTCGCCGAGGTCGGCCCGTGGGTGGCCTCCGGGCAGCTGAAGTACGGCGAGACGGTCGTCGAGGGCATCGAGAACAACGTGGAGGCGTTCCTCGGGGTCCTGCGCGGCGACAACACCGGCAAGATGATCGTCAAGCTGTAGGCCTGTCCGGGTCCGTCCTTCCGGGTCTGTCCTTCCGGGTCTGTCTGAGCTTTCCGGCATGCGGTAACTTCTTTCCGAAACCGCCGTCGATCGTGGGCGCGAGTCGCGGCGGACCGAGGAGAGAAGAAACCGCATGCCCATTCAGCAGTCCGACGTCCTCTACACCGCCGTCGCCACCGCCGAGAACGGCCGCGACGGCCGGGTCGCCACCGACGACGGCCAGCTCGACGTCGTCGTCAACCCGCCGAAGGAGCTGGGCGGCAGCGGGGCCGGGACCAACCCGGAGCAGCTGTTCGCCGCCGGGTACAGCGCGTGCTTCCAGGGGGCGCTGGCGGTCGTCGCCCGGCAGGCCGGGATCGACGTGACCGGGTCCCGGGTGACCGCGAAGGTGGGGCTCGGGAAGAACGAGGAGGGGTTCGGGATCATCGTCGAGATCGCGGCGGAGATTCCGGGCGTCGAGGAGGGGGTTGCCCGTGAGCTGGTCGAGAAGGCGCACGGGGTCTGCCCTTATTCGAAGGCGACTCGGGGGAACATCGGCGTGACGTTGGTCTGACGTCCGTCGTTGCGTTGTGTGGAGGCCGCACCCTTGGACGTGGGGTGCGGTCTCTCGTCTGCCGGGTGCGGATTCGATGCCGGGTGCGGGCGGTGTGTGGTTGCTCGCGCAGTTCCTCCCCCAGCCTTCGGCCGGGGGTACCCCCAGCGCCCCTAAAGGGGCGCGTTTCAGTCGGTCAGAGCTGCCAGGTGCACCGCCCTCGCCAGTCGGTCGTTCTCCGGGGCCGCTCCGCCCGGGAACGCGAACCGGCGCCGGGTGTAGCCGTAGGCGACCCCGCTCCGCGGGTCCGCGAAGGCCTGGGAGCCCGCTGCCCCGCTGTGGCCGATGGTGCCCGCGCCGAGGAACGGGTGCCAGGTGTCCGCGGTCGCCTGGAAGCCGAGGCCGTACGACTTGTGGGCGCGGGCCACCAGGTCGTACCCCACCGAGTGGAACTGGCCGAACTCCGCCACCGTGTCCTGCTTCAGCAGCGGGGCCTCGCCGTCGACCTCGCTGAGCAGGGCCGCGTACATCCCGGCCAGGCCGCGCGCGGACGCCACCCCGCCGAAGGAGGCCGGGCCCTTGGCGCGCACCAGCCGGTCGTTCGGGAGGGCCGTCAGGTCCGTGGGCTCGGCCGTGTGCCGGTTGAAGGCGATCCCGGCGAGGGTCTGCGGGCCGGACGGGACGGAGTCGAGCAGGGCCTGCTGCTCGGGTGTCGGCCGCATCGGCTGTGTCGTCCGGAAGCGCGGCTCGTGCGCGGCCGGCAGGCCCAGGAAGAAGCCGAGGCCGTACGGCGCCCGGACCCGCTCCTCGTAGACGTCCTGGAGGGTACGGCCGGTCGCGCGCCGCACCACCTCGCCGGTGAGGGCCCCGATGACGAGGGCGTGGTAGCCGAAGGCCGTGCCCGGACGCCAGAACGGCCGCTGGTCGGCGAGGCGTTCGGCCATCGCGCGGTCGTCGGCCAGCTCCTGTGGGCCGAACCCGGTGTCGGTGCCGACCAGACCCGCCCGGTGCGCCAGCAGGTCCCGCAGGGTCAGCGTGCCCTTGCCCTCCGCGCCGAACTCCGGCCAGTAGTAGGTGACTTTACGGTCCAGCTCCAGCGTGCCGTCCTGCACCAGCAGCGCCACGACCAGGTGCGCCGCCCCCTTGGTGGACGAGAACACGCCGTACAGGGAGTCCCCGCCGGCCTCCTCGCCCGCCCACAGGTCGACGACCCGCCGGCCGTGCACGTACGCACACAACTGCCCCTCGTAGTCGGCCGGTTCGCCGGCGACGAAGGCGGCGAACTCGTCGCGCACCGCCTCGAAGCCCGCCGCGACCGTGCCCTGGACGGTGATCTCCTGCGTCATCCGTTCTCCTCAACCGAGCCGCCGCGGGGCAGCTCCCACTGTGAACAACGCCCTACCCACCTGGGCGACCTGCCCTTCCTGGGATCGGTACGGCGAGATGTACCTGTTCGACTCAACCGGGGCATGCTGTGGGCGGACACACCGTGGAGATACCCCACAGCGGCGGGAGGGCCCCGGCCCATGGCGACGATTCCCTCACTTCCCGGCAGGGCGGACGTGCTGCGCATGGCCCGCAGCACCACCGACATCACCGGCCAGCTCCTGGACACCGCCCAGAACCTCACGAAGATCGCCGTCAACACCCTGGACCCGCGCGAGGGCTCGGCCCCCGAACTGCTGCGCGTCCTGCGCCGGACGACCGCGGAGCTGGCCGAGGCCAGTGCCGCGCCCGGGGCGCAGGAGGCCTTCTACCGCGTCGTGGAGACCCTCACCCGGCTCGGCACCAGCGGCGCCCCGCTGGCCGTGCACCCGGTGGCCGAACCGCTGCTGACGGCCCTCAGGGACAGCCTGCTGCCGCTGCTGGACGCGGTGGAGCCGGCGGTGGAGGAGTTCGCGGCGGCGCTCCGCGAACTGACCGGGGCGCTGTCCCCGCTGCTGCCGGCCGCCGCGGGCGGGGCGGCCGGCGTCCTGCTGGCCCTCACCCCGCTGCTGCGCACCGCGGCCGAGGTCCTCCGGGACTCCGCCCCCGAACTCCACCGCATCGCCGACGCCGTCACCTCCGCGGTGGCCCCGCTGCTGCCCGTCCAGGTGGCCCTGGCCGAGCGCGCGACCGCGGCGGGCGCGGGCGTGGTCCGGGCCGCGCTGCCGCCGCTGGCCGACCTGACGGAGGCGGCGGCGAAGACGGCCAGGGCGGCGGGCCCGGCCCTGATCGCCGCCGAGGAACTCGCCGTGACCGGGCTCGAACGCCTCCAGCCCCTCCTGCTGACCTCCGCCGCCCGCGCGGGCCGGGTGGCCCGGGCCACGGCGGTACGGGTGTCGGCGGCGGTCAGCCCGGCGGCCGACCGGGGCGTGGTGGTGGCGGTGACCCCCGCGTAGCGCTCCGCTGCGGTGGCCGTACTTGCGCCGTCGTTCGTCTGCGGCGCCGTCGTGGCTGGTCGCGCAGTTCCTCCCCCAGCCTTCGGCCGGGGGTACCCCCAGCGCCCCTTCGGAGAGCTGACCGGGGCCCGGTAAAGTTTTCGTCATGCGTGATCTCGGGGTGGGGTTCGGTTATCTCCTCAAGGGCCAGCGGTGGGTCGGGCGGCACGGTCG
Organism: Streptomyces sp. NPDC008092; assembly: GCF_042957285.1. Lineage (NCBI taxonomy): Bacteria > Bacillati > Actinomycetota > Actinomycetes > Kitasatosporales > Streptomycetaceae > Streptomyces > Streptomyces sp. NPDC008092. The sequence goes on along the minus strand of NZ_JBIBHY010000015.1, from coordinate 152,941 downwards.
GCAGTTCGGGTTCGGGCTGCTGCCCGGTCTGATCACCCTCGTCCTCTACGCGGCGGCCCTGGTCGCCCTCGCGATATGGGGAGAGGACTTCGTCGCCTGGGCCACCCCGTTCGCCGACGACTGGTCCAGCCCCTGGCTCGGCCTCTTCCGCGGCTTCCTCACCGCCGTCCTGTTCGCCCTCGGCCTCCTGCTCGCCGTCCTCACCTTCACCGCGGTGACGCTGCTGGTCGGCCAGCCGTTCTACGAGAACCTCTCCGAGAAGGTCGACGCGGACGTCTCGCCCGACGGCACCGCGCCGGAGTCCGGGCTGCCGTTCTGGCGCGAGCTGTGGATCTCCGCCCGGGACAGCCTGCGCGTCCTGCTCCGGGCCGGCCTGTGGGGCGTCCTGCTCTTCGCCCTCGGCTTCCTGCCCTTCGTCGGGCAGACCGTCGTACCGGTCGTCGGCTTCTTCGTGACCGGCTTCTTCCTCACCGAGGAACTCGCCGCCGTCGCCCTCCAGCGCCGGGGCGTCGACCTGCGCGCCCGGCTCGCCCTGCTGCGGTCCCGGAAGACCCTGGTGTGGGGCTTCGGCACCCCGCTGGGCCTGGCCTTCCTGGTCCCGTTCGTCGCGGTGTTCCTGATGCCGGGCGCGGTCGCCGGCGCCACCCTCCTCGCCCGCGACCTGCTGGGCGAGGAGACGGCGGCGGAGGACGACCGCGCGGACGAACCCGTCAGTTCCTGAAGCTCGCGTCCGCCGCGACGGTCACGATCGCCCGCACCTGGTCGATGATGTCCACCCGGTTCCGCACGAACTCCGGGTCGGTCACCTGCGTCGTGTTCCCGGCACCGAACTGCAGCACCGGCGTGTGCACATGCCCGCCGGGCAGGGTGTCGTGCAGCCCGAGCCGGTCGCGCAGCAGCGTGGCCCGGTAGGCGATCTCGTTGGACAGGTAGTCCCCGCCGCCCCCGGCCCGCGCGGTGGACCCGGCCGTCGGCCCGTCCGCCCGTACGACGGGATCGCCGCCGCCGGCCGGGATCTCGGTCACCTCGGTGTGGTCGTACACCGGGAAGCGCCCCGTGTCCGCCGCCGTGATCGCCGCGTACGGGAGGGTGGTGGTCGTCCACTGCGGCTGCGCGGCCGGGTCGGCGACCGGGACGGTCCCGGTCCGGCTGATGTTCTCGTTGTCCGGGAACCCGCCCCGCCAGGCGCCGTTCGTCCGCTCCACGTCGAACCGCCCGACCCGCCCCTGGCTCACGGTCGTGAACAGGTCCACCTTCGGCAGGTGCGGCCGCAGGGTCCGCTCCACCGTGCCCGCCGCGAAGTCGTCCCACCGCACCGGGAACACGGCCGTCTCCACCCGCGCGGGCCCCTCGTCGGTCTCGATCACGGTCCCGTCGAGGGCCAGCGCGCTCGCCCCGGAGGGATTGGAGATGCGGATGTCCCGGTCGAGCGTGAACGGGTCGAACCCGGTGACCAGGATCCGCCGCACACCCCTGCCCGGGTAGCGGATGTCGGTCTGTCCCCGCGAGGTCCGCTCCAGCTCGTCCAGCAGCGCCGCCCGCTGCCGCTCGCTCACCGCGAACCCGGGCTCCCAGGTGCGCACCTGGCGCGTCATCCCGAGCCGGGCCCAGTACAGCGGCCGGTCGTCGTCCCGGCTCAGGTCGCCCCCGGCGGGCCCGCGCCCCTGCGCCCGGTCCACGGCCCGCCGCCACAGCGCCGACCCCTGCCGGGCCACGGCCTGCCGGGCCTGCGCGAAGGAGCGGGCGTCCGCCAGCGCCCGGGCGAAGCCGGGGGCGACGTCGTCGAACCCGGACCGCCGGAGTATCTCCTGCGGCACCGCCTGGTCGAGCCGCTGTTCCTCGACGGTGGGGGAGGGGGCGGTGGCGGCGTGCGCGGCGGTGGGGACGAGCGCCCCGGCCAGCAGCACGATGCCGAGAACGGCCGTCCGAACACGTGGGGAAGTCAAGGGAGTTGGCCCTCCGTCGCAGTGGGGTGCGTGGTGCCGGTCGGGCGCAGTATCGCGTGTGGGCCGCGAAGTGGTCTACGCCATGGGCCGCCACGGAACCGTGGGCGTTTGTGAAGGGTTCGTACGAGATCGCTGCGACGCGCCCGATGACCGGCCGTCTCCGCACAGCCGCGGTTAAGGTCGGGGGCGGGACGCGTCCCCCTTGAGCAGCCCCGGTCCGGGACCTGACCCCTGGACCGGGGCTTGCGTGTCACGTGCCGGTGGCGTCACCGAGCGGCGTTCAGTCCCGCACCCCGAAGCCGTACACCGTCTCCGAGCGGTAGGTCCCGCCCGGGTCCAGCCGGGTGCTCGGGAAGTCGGCGCGGTTGGGGGAGTCCGGGAAGTGCTGGGTCTCCAGGGCGACGCCGTCGCCGGGGGCGAAGGGGCCGGTCAGGTGCTCGGCGGTGTAGAGCTGGATGCCGGGTTCGGTGGTGGCCACGGTGAGGGTGCGGCCGGACGCCGGGTCGTACAGCTCGGCGATCTCCACCGGAGTCTGCGTCACCCCCTTGTCGAGGACGAGGTTGTGGTCGTAGCCGGAGCCCACCTTGCGGGCCGTACGGAAGTCGAACCGGGTGCCGGAGACGTCCGCCGGCTCCCCCGCGGGAATCAGGTCCCCGTCCACGGGGGTGTAGCGCGAGGCCGCGATCCGCAGCTCGTGGCCGCCCGCGTTCCCGGAGCCCGCCAGGTTGAAGTAGCTGTGGTTGGTGAGGTTCACGACGGTCGGCGCGTCGGTGACCGCCTCGTAGGAGATGTGCAGCGCGCCCGCTTCGTCCAGCACGTACGTCACGGCGACCTCCAGCCGCCCCGGGAACCCCTCCTCCCCGTGCGGGCTCACCCGGGTCAGCCGCACCCCGTGCTCGACGGCCGCCGCCTCCCACACCCGCTTGTCGAAGCCGCGGGCGCCGCCGTGCAGGGAGTTGGGCGCGTTGTTCGGCTCCAGGGCGTAGGTCACGCCGTCCAGCGGGAAGCGGGCGTGCGCGATGCGGTTGGCGTACCGGCCGACCAGGGCGCCCAGGTAGGGCCCCGGGTTCTCCAGGTAGCCGTCCAGACCGGCGAACCCCAGCACCACGTCCGCCGTCCGCTCCCCCCAGCGGTCCGGGACCTCGACCGACTGCACGATCCCGCCGTACGACAGCACCCGCACCCGGGTCCCCGCACGCTCCAGCGTCCAGCGGTGCACCTCGGTGCCGTCGGGAAGCGTGCCGAAAAGTTCGTTCATGGGGAAACCCTAAGCCAAGGGTCTAGTCCACCGGGTCCTTCGCGGTGACGGCCCGGTAGGCGATGGCGGCGAGTCTGGACTGGCCGTCGGTGCTCGGGTGGAACCAGTCCCAGTGACTCAGCTGATCGGTCCCGAACCGGTACGCGTACACCGCCCCGCCGTCGAAACGGCACCGCCGGTCCTTGGCACAGACCTCCTCCAGCACCTTGTTGTACTCCTCGACGCGCTGCTGGACCTTGTCCCGGCGCGCGGTCGCCGCGCTGGTCAGATCGTCCGCGTCGGACAGCATGGAAGGGCAGATGCCCAGCTTCCACACCTGCTTGCCCAGCGGGTTGGTCCGCCCCTCGGACCACAGCCGCTTCAGGTTCGGCACACTCGCCACGTACACCTGCGTCTTCGGCAGCGCCTTGCGCAGGGTGCCCAGCGCGTCCTCGAACCCGCTGCGGAAGTCCGCCACCGAGGTCATCGCCCGCACCGACGTACGACAGGCGTCGTTCGCCCCCACCATCACCGTCACCAACTGCGGCCTGCGTACCGCCGCGTCGGCCATCTGCCCCGGCAGGTCGGCCATCCGGGCGCCGGTCTCCGCGTAGTTCCAGCTGTGGTCGGCCGCCTTCGCCCGCCCCAGCAGCCGCACCGCCAGGCTGTCCACCTGGTCGCTGGTGCCGGTCGCCCAGGACACCTCCGGGCAGTCCGAGAGCACCGTGCAGGCGTCGAAGCCCCGGGTGATGGAGTCGCCGACGGCCGCGATCGAGGCCGGGCTGCGGTCCCACACCTGCACGGTCCGCGCGGCCCGCGTCCTCTCGCTCCCGGTCGCGCCGGAGGAACCCCCCAGCACATCGCACCCGGCCACCCCCAGCGCGGCGGTGACGGCGACGGCGCCTGCCAGGGCACGCGAACGCCGGCGTCGCTGCTTGCGCATACCCGGTCGGTCCTCTCCGTTTGCCCGATCGTCCCCCGTAATGACAACGCACGGGAGTTCCCGCCCCGCGCCCTGCAACGGACGACCCCCGTACAAGCGTCCCCCTGGGTGAATGGCGGGGGTTTCCTGGCTGTGGGACCGACGGTACGTCACACTCCTTGCGCCACCGCACGGTAGCCTCGCCATCAACGCGGCCGTCGTGTCACTGCCGCCAGCCAGCCAGCAAGATGTCCGCTCAGCCCGGAGGTTCCGGTGACGACACGTGGAGTTCTGTACGTGCACTCCGCGCCCCGCGCGCTGTGCCCGCACGTCGAGTGGGCCGTCGCCGGGGTGCTGGGCACGCGCGTCAACCTCGACTGGATCCGCCAGCCGGCCGCCCCCGGCACCTGGCGCTCCGAGTTCTCCTGGCAGGGCGAGGTCGGTACGGCCTCCAAACTCGCCTCCGCGCTGCGCGGCTGGCACCTGCTCCGCTTCGAGGTCACCGCCGAGCCCTGCGCGAAGGCCGAGGGCGAGCGCTACAGCTGCACCCCCGACCTCGGCATCTTCCACGCGGTCACCGGAATCCACGGCGACATCCTCATCCCCGAGGACCGCCTGAGGGCCGCCCTGACCCGCTCACAGCGCGGTGAGACGGCCCTGGAGGCCGAGATCGCCAAACTCCTCGGCAAGCCCTGGGACGACGAACTGGAGCCGTTCCGCTACGCGGGCGAGGGCGCGCCGGTCCGCTGGCTCCACCAGGTGGTCTGAGCGCCGTCGGAAGTGCCGCGAAATGCCGTCGGGCGACTGCGGCGCCGTCGTGGCTTGTCGCGCAGTTCCCCGCGCCCCTGAAGGGGCGCTCGCCCCTGGTCTTTTAGGGGCGCGGGGAACTGCGCGAGAAGTCCCCACCGGCCGTCGGCCGACAACGAAACGCACTGTGGCCCGAACTCCATTCAACGGAGTCCGGGCCACAAGCCTTGGCGCAACGTTTCTCACACGGTCCTGAACGCCAGGACCACGTTGTGGCCGCCGAAGCCGAACGAGTCGTTCAGCACGGCGATCCTGCCCTCGGGCAGCTGACGGGCCTCGCCCCGCACCACGTCCGCGTTGACCTCGGGGTCGAGGTCGTCGAGGTTGATGGTCGGCGGAGCCGTCCGGTTCACCAGCGCCAGGATCGACGCGACGGTCTCGATACCACCGGCACCGCCCAGCAGGTGACCGGTCATCGACTTGGTCGCGGAGATCGCCATGTGGTCGACGTCGTCGCCGAACACCTTCCGCAGCGCCTTGATCTCGGCCACGTCACCCTGCGGCGTCGACGTCGCGTGCGCGTTGACGTGCACGATCTCGGCCGGCTTCAGATCCGTGTTGTCGAGCAGGTTCTGCAGCGCGTGCGCGATCCCGTTGCCCGACGGCTCCGGCTGCGTGATGTGGTGCGCGTCCGCCGAGATGCCCTGGCCGACCGCCTCGGCGTAGATCCGCGCCCCGCGCGCCTTCGCGTGCTCCTCGGACTCCAGGACGATCACGCCCGCGCCCTCGCCGAGGACGAAGCCGTCACGGCCGGAGTCGTAGGGACGCGACGCACCCTCGGGGTCGTCGTTGTTCTTGGACATCGCCATCATGTTGCCGAACGCCACGATGGGCAGCGGGTGGATCGCCGCCTCGGTGCCGCCGGCCACGACGACGTCCGCACGGCCGGTGCGGATCATCTCGATGGCGTACCCGATGGCCTCGGCGCCGGAGGCGCAGGCCGACACGGGCGTGTGCACACCGGCCCGCGCACCCAGCTCGATACCGACGTTGGCGGCCGGCGAGTTGGGCATCAGCATCGGCACGGTGTGCGGGGAGACACGGCGTACGCCCTTCTCCTTGAGCACGTCGTACTGGTCCAGCAGGGTCGTCACACCGCCGATGCCGGAGGCGATGACGGCGCCGACCCGGTCGGGGTTGGCGGACGCGTCCTCACCGGCCTTGGCGGTGAAACCGGCGTCCTTCCAGGCCTCCTTGGCGGCGATCAGCGCGAACTGCGCCGACCGGTCCAGCTTGCGGGCCTGCGGGCGGGGGATGATCTCGCCCGGTTCGACGGCGATCTGCGCCGCGATACGGACGGGCAGCTCGGCCGCCCAGTCCTGCTCCAGGAGGCGGACGCCGGACTTGCCGGCGATCAGCGCCTCCCAGAACGAAGCTGCGTCGCCACCCAGCGGTGTGGTTGCGCCGATACCGGTGACGACCACGGTGCGATTGGTCGGGCTCACGGGAATTCTTTCTCCAACGGATACGGGATTCGACGGCGCCACCGCCGGGTGGCGGGGCATTGCAGCCGGAGGCTAGTTAACTGCCTCAGGCCTGGTGCTTGAGGATGTAGGCGGTCGCGTCGCCGACGGTCTTGAGGTTCTTGACGTCCTCGTCCGGGATCTTGACGTCGAAGCGCTCTTCGGCGGCGACGACGACCTCGACCATGGACAGCGAGTCGACGTCCAGGTCGTCGGTGAAGGACTTGTCCAGCTGGACGTCCTCAACCGGGATGCCGGCGATCTCGTTCACGATCTCGGCGAGACCTTCGACGATCTCTTCCTGAGTGGCGGCCATGTCAGGCGCTCCTTCTTAGATGTTCCAGACGGTTGCTGCGTACTGCGGACGGCGACCCCTACCGGATGCATGATCCGGCACGGAGTGCCTAGGGGAGGGTAACGACAGTGGCGGCGTAGACGAGACCCGCCCCGAACCCGATGACGAGTGCGGTGTCGCCGCTCTTCGCCTCACCGGTCGCCAGGAGCCGCTCCATTGCGAGCGGGATCGAGGCGGCCGAGGTGTTGCCGGTGGTGCGGATGTCACGGGCGACCGTGACGTGCTCCGGCAGCTTGAGAGTCTTCACCATCGAGTCGATGATCCGCACATTGGCCTGGTGCGGGATGAAGACGTCCAGGTCGTCCGCGCTGATCCCGGCCGCGTCCAGCGCCTGCTGGGCGACCTTCGCCATCTCGAACACGGCCCAGCGGAACACCGCCTGGCCCTCCTGCGTGATCGCCGGGAACTTGATGTTGCCCTGGCTGTCGACCGGCAGCCCGGACCTGTCGCCGAAGTGGAAACGGTCCCAGGGGACGGTCTGCTTGATGGTCTCCGACTTGTCGCCCTCGGAGCCCCACACCGTCGGGCCGATCGCCGGCTCCTGCGAGGGGCCGACCACGACCGCGCCCGCGCCGTCGCCGAACAGGAAGGCGGTGGCCCGGTCCTCCAGGTCGGTGAGGTCGCTGAGCCGCTCCACGCCGATGACGAGCACGTACTCGGCGGAGCCCTCCACCACCATGCCCTTGGCGAGCGTGAGGCCGTAGCCGAAGCCCGCGCAGCCGGCGGAGATGTCGAAGGCGGCGGCCTTGTTCGTGCCCAGCTTGTCGGCGATCTCGGTGGCGACGGCCGGGGTCTGGCTGAAGTGCGAGACGGTCGAGACGACCACGGCGCCGATCTGCTCGGCGGAGATGCCCGCGTCCGCGATCGCCTTGCCGGAGGCCTCGATGGACATCGCGGCCACGGTCTCGTCCGGGCCTGCCCAGTGCCGGGTCTCGATGCCGGAGCGCGACCGGATCCATTCGTCGGACGAGTCGATCGTCTCCAGGATCACCTCGTTGGGCACCACGCGGGTCGGGCGGTAGCCGCCGACCCCGAGGATGCGCGCGTACGGAGCACCCTTGCTGGGCTTGATCTTCGACATCGCAGTGGGCTCCTAATTCAGCTGTGCTCGGCGATGAGCTCGCGGGCCGCGTCGAGGTCGTCGGGGGTCTTCAGGGCCAGCGTCTTCACGCCGGGCAGGGCGCGCTTGGCCAGGCCGGTCAGGGTGCCGCCCGGGCACACCTCCAGGAGGGCGGTGACGCCGAGCTCCTTGAAGGTCTCCATGCACAGGTCCCAGCGGACCGGGTTGGCGACCTGGCCGACCAGGCGGTCCACGATCTCCGCGCCGGTGGCGACGGCCTGCCCGTCCTTGTTCGAGACGTAGGTGAACTTCGGGTCGAGCGGCGCGAGTTCCCCGGCCGCCTCGGCCAGCTCCGCCACCGCGGGGCCCATGTGGTGCGTGTGGAAGGCGCCGGCGACCTTGAGGGCGACGACCTTGCGGACGCCCTCGGGCTTGTCCTCGTTCAGCGCGGCGAGCTGCTCCAGGGTGCCCGCGGCGACGATCTGCCCCGCGCCGTTGATGTTCGCCGGGGTCAGACCGAGCTTCTCCAGGTGCGCGAGGGAGACCTCCGGGTCGCCGCCGAGCAGCGCCGACATGCCGGTCTCGGTGATCGCGGCGGCCTCGGCCATCGCGAGCCCGCGCCTGCGTACGAGGGTCAGCGCGGCGGTCTCGTCCAGGACGCCCGCGAAGGCGGCGGCGGTGATCTCACCGACGCTGTGCCCGGCGACCGCGCCCGGCGCGATGCCGGCGATGTCACCGAGTGCCGCGCCGGAGACGAGTCCGGCGGCGACCAGCAGCGGCTGCGCGATCGCGGTGTCGCGGATCTCGTCCGCGTCGGCGTGCGTGCCGTAGTGCACCAGGTCGAGACCGATGGCGTCCGACCAGGCACGCAGACGGTCCTCGACACCGGGAAGGTCGAGCCAGGGGGTCAGGAAGCCAGGGGTCTGGGCGCCCTGGCCGGGAGCGACGAGTACGAGCACTCTCACACTCTCTCTTGGGGACGGCCACGGCCGCCCGTGGGGACAGGGACGAAGAACACGAGGGGGTTTTGTAGGCCCCCGACAAAATCCTATGACTGGGGATCTCCATCGACCAGACGCCCCAGGATCAGCGCGATCCGCAGTGTGAAGGCGGATCGTACATCGGACGGCGACCATCCGGTGACGTCAGTCACACGTCGGAGCCGGTAGCGCACGGTGTTCGGGTGGACGAAGAGCATCCGGGCCGCACCCTCCAGGCTGCTCGCCTGCTCCAGATATACGCTCAGTGTTTCCAGCAGCGCCGAACCGGCTTCTTCCAGCGGTCTGTAGATCTCCTCCACCAACTGCTCGCGCGCGCTCGGATCGCCCGCGATGGCGCGCTCCGGGAGGAGATCGTCCGCCAGTACCGGGCGCGGCGCGTCCTGCCAGGCGGAACAGGCCTTGAGCCCCGCGGCGGCGGCCTGCGCCGACCGGGTGGCCGCCAGCAGGTCCGGCACCACGGGACCCGCCACGACCGGCCCCGCGGCGTACGGCCCGATCAGCGACTTGGCCACGGCCAGCGGATTGTCGTTGCCGCCCGCGATGACGACGAGGCGGTCCCCGAGCACCCCGGTCAGCACCTGCAGCTTGGCGTGCCGGGACGCCCGCCGGATCGCCTCGACGGTCAGTTCGCTGTCCCCGTCGGGCGCGGTCCCGAGCACCACGCACACATGGTCGGGCGAGTTCCAGCCGAGCGCCGCGGCCCGGCTCACCGCCCCCTCGTCCGCCTCCCCGCTGAGCACCGCGTTGACGACGAGCGACTCCAGCCGCGCGTCCCAGGCACCGCGTGCCTCGGCGGCCTGGGCGTACACCTGGGCGGTGGCGAAGGCGATCTCACGGGCGTACACGAGCAGCGCCTCGCGCAGGATGCTCTCGTCGCCCGGCGCCGCGACCTCGTCGATCGCGCTCTCCATGACCTCGATGGTGGTCCGCACCATCTCCACGGTCTGCCGCAGCGTGATCGCCCGGGTCAGTTCCCGCGGCGCGGTCCCGAACACGTCCGTCGAGATCGCCTGCGGGGCGTCCGGGTGCCGGAACCACTCGGTGAAGGCCGCGATGCCCGCCTGGGCGACGAGCCCGATCCAGGAGCGGTTCTCCGGGGGCATGGCCCGATACCACGACAGGGTCTCGTCCATGCGTGCGATGGCCTGGGCGGCGAGGCTGCCGGACGACTTCTCCAGCCGCTTCAGGGTCGCGGAGTGCGGGTGGACCGGATGAGCCGAGGGGTCGGACTTGCGCGTTACGGGTTCGGGCACGGGGACAAGACTGCCTTATCCGGGCGGGCGCCTGCGCCGCCGGGTGCCGACTGCGGTCTACCGTGGTGCCGTGATGGACGTACGGCGCGCGGCGCAGCGCTACCCGGGAGGCGACCCGGCGACCGGCATCGAGTCGTCGCACGCCTTCTCCTTCGGCCCGCACTACGACCCCGACAACCTGCGCTTCGGGGCGGTCCTCGCCTGCAACGAGGAGCACCTGGCGCCGGGCGCCGGCTTCGACGAGCATCCGCACAGCCACACCGAGATCGTGACGTGGGTGGTCGAGGGCGAGCTCACGCACCGCGACTCGGCGGGCCACGAGACGGTGGTCCGGCACGGCGACGTCCAGCGCCTCAGCTCGGCGGGGGGCGTCCGCCACGTGGAGCGCAACGACGGGGAGCTGCCCCTGACCTTCGTCCAGATGTGGCTGGCCCCGGTGCGACCCGGCGGCGAACCCTCCTACGACATCGTCCGCGGCATCGCCGACTCGACCCCGTACGCGGTCCCGGAGGCCGGGGCGATGCTGCACGTGCGCCGCCTGGGGGCGGGGGAGCGGACGGCGGTGCCGGACGGGGCGTACGTGTACGTGCACGTGGTGCGGGGCGAAGTGCGGCTGGACGGGGTGGAGCTGGGGCCGGGGGACTCCGTACGGATCACCGGCGCGAAGGACCTGGAGGCGTCGGGGATCACGGACGTGGAGCTGCTGATGTGGGAAATGGCCGGGTAGCGACGGTCGTTGTCCGGCCGCGGCCCGGCGGGGGCTGGTCGCGCAGTTCCCCGCGCCCCTAAAAGATCTAACCGCGGGCAGGCGTGCCGCAGGGCGGCACGGGTGGGCGCGGCGGCACCCTGCAAGCGCCGGTAAGCGTCCCCACCCCCCCGGCCGCAGCGCGCCTCAGCCGCGCAGCTCCGCCAGGACCGCGTCCGTGAACACCGGCCACGCCTCGACCGCCCAGGGCCCGAACGCCCGGTCCGTCAGGGCGACACACGCCAGCCCCGCCTCCGGGTCCACCCACAGGAACGTCCCCGCCTGCCCGAAGTGCCCGAACGTCCGCGGTGAGGACGAAGCCCCCGTCCAGTGCGGCGACTTGGAGTCGCGGATCTCGAACCCCAGCCCCCAGTCGTTCGGGTTCTGGTGCCCGTACCCCGGCAGCACGCCCTTCGTCCCCGGGTAGTGGACGGTCAGCGTCGCCTCCGCCACCGTCCGCGGATCCAGCAGCCGCGGCGCCTGCAGCTCCGCCGCGAACCGCAGCAGGTCCGACACCGAGGACACGCCGTCCTTCGCCGGTGAGCCGTCCAGCACCGTCGACGTCATGCCCAGCGGCTCCAGCACCGCCTGCCGCGCGTACTCGGCGAACGGCATCTCCGTCGCCTTCGCGACATGCTCCCCGAGCACCTCGAACCCGGCGTTGGAGTACAGCCGCCGCTCCCCGGGCGGCGCCGTCACCCGGTGCTCGTCGAAGGCCAGCCCCGAGGTGTGCGCGAGCAGGTGCCGTACCGTCGCCCCCTCCGGCCCCGCCGGCTCGTCGAGCTCGACCGCCCCCTCCTCGTACGCGACCAGCACCGCGTAGGCCGCGAGCGGCTTGGTGACGGAGGCCAGCGGGAAGCGGTGTCCGACCGGCCCGTGCGTACCGAGGACCGTCCCGTCGGTGCGTACGACGCCCGCCGCGGCGGTGCGGACGGGCCAGCTGTCGATCGTCGCGAGGCTGTTCAAGGACATGCCCACGACCCTAAGCGGCTCAGAGCCGCAGGGTCATCGTGGGGTCCTGCTTGTGGACGAAGCCGAGGGCGGCGTAGAGGGGCTCGGCCTCGGCGGACGCGGTCAGCATGACCTGTGCCGCACCCCGCTCGCGGAACCAGGCCAGCAGCTCCGCCATGCACGCGCGCGCGTACCCGCGCCGGCGGGCGTCCGGGTCGGTGGCCACGCTGAAGACGTACCCGGAGCGGCCGTGCGGGTTGTGCGCCTTCCCGATCCGGTAGTCGACGGTCCCGGCGACCAGCGCCGCCAGCGCCCCCGGCCGGTCCGGATGGTCGACGACGAACGCCGCGAAGTCCCCGTCCGGCTCGCGAAGCCGCTCCTCCAGCGCCGGGCGCGCCTCGGCGTGCCATCCTGTGGAGCTGTCCCCGCCGGGCAGCGCGTCGATCATCACCTGGCGCAGTCGCAGCACTTCCGCCGCGTCCTCGGCCGTGGCACGGCGTACGAGACTCATGCCCCGCACGCTAGTCACCGCCCCGCCCGCCCGTCGCGCGTATTTCTTACCGGGTTCCGCTTGCTTCGAGTGCACTCGAAGGTCATAGCGTGGGCCCATGACGGTGATGCAGACCACGACCGCGGCCCCCACCGAGCAGTCCGACAGCGCCCCCGCCGAGATCTGTTCCGCCCCGCCCCGGCGGCATCCGCGTCCCGAGGGCCAGGACCGCTACACGATCAGCGAGGTCGTCGCCTTCACCGGCCTGACCGCCCACACCCTGCGCTGGTACGAGCGGATCGGCCTGATGTCCCACATCGACCGCTCCCACACCGGCCAGCGCCGCTACACCAACCGCGACCTGGACTGGCTGGACTTCGTGACCAAGCTCCGCCTGACCGGCATGCCGGTGGCCGACATGGTCCGCTACGCGGAACTGGTGAGGGAGGGCGAGACGACCTATCCCGAGCGCCGCGAGCTGCTGGAGCAGACGAGGAGGGACGTCGTGTCGAGGATCGCCGAGCTGCACGACACCCTGTCCGTGCTGGACCGCAAGATCAGCTTCTACGAGACGGGCGGCAGCTGAAACGCGCCCCCTTGGGGGCGCTGGGGGAGGAACTGCGCGACCAGCCAGCCCCCACCGGCCGGCAGCCGGGGAACCACCCTCACAACTCGGCCAGCAACTCCGCCTTCTTCGCGGCGAACTCCTCGTCGGTGACCAGCCCCGCCCGATGCAGCTCCCCCAGATGCCGGATCCGCTCGGCGATGTCGGCGGGGTCCCGCCGCCCCGCCGGCGCCTGCACCGCGGCGGCCCCCTTCGCACGCACCGCCTCCAGGACCGCCGCCGCGAACGGCAGCGACTCGTGCACCGGGCCGTACCCCAGCCCGAACACCACGGTCGCCGGATCCTGGTCCGCCGGGACCGCCGGGACCGCCCCCGCGAGGTCCCGCCGCAGCAGCCGCAGATGCCCCTCGAAGACCTCCGGCGACCGCCACTCCACCCCCGCCAGGTCGGCGATCGCGAAGCTCTGGTCGCCGGCCTTCCACTTCGCCGTGGACGCGCCCGTCCACGACCACCGGAAGTGCACGGCCCTGCCGTCGAAGCTCGCCTTCCCGTCGTACGCCTTGAACTGCCGGGGTCCCTCGGGCGCGGCGACCAGAAACCTCTCCGCCGGGCCGGACGCGGTGAGCTGCGGTCGCAGTTCGTCGGCGTAGTACTCGGCGAGGGTCGCCCGCTCGGCCGGGACCACCAGGCGGTACGGGTCGCTGCCGTCCTTCAGCTGCCCGGCCGCCGCATCGAGGAGCGGGTCGGCACCAGGGCGCGGCTCGGCCTTCAGCACGACCGTGCCCCGCTTTCCCGGCGTGAGCGTCACGCCCTCCAGCGCGGCCAGCGGCACCCGGCGTTCACCCAGGCTCTGGAACAGCTTGGGTGTTCGAATCCCCCGTTCGTAACGGATGAGCACGGAGTCGGACTCGAACTCCCAGGCGGCATGAAATCCGGCCAGTACGTCACCCATGCGGCTCATCGTATGCGGCACGTGCTTCTCAGTCCCATCCCCGCGCATACCGCACTTCCTGCTGTCTCTACGCGCGTCCGTCCGCCAACGTGCCGGACAAACCTGCCCGGCACCCGTCATCGTCGTGGGCGCAGGTCACCGCGCCGTATGCGCCGACCCCGACGTCCGCGAGGTTGCGCAGGCTGTCCGTGCCCGGCTCGAAGTAGCCGGCGTGGCCCTTGGCGTCGTGCGCCGACAGCACCCGGGCGCCGAAGGAGGAGGAGACGGGGTCGGCGCCGTGGCCGAGTCCGCCGAACTCCAGATAGGGAACGTCCTGGATCCAGTCGGAGGCGTCCCGCATCGCCCACACCCGGGCCGCGGTGTCCAGGTGCGAGGCGTTCTCCACCCGCATCCCGGGGCTCGCGGCCACCGCTATGTCGGCCACCCGGTCCGGCATGGCGTGCGCGGCCACCCCGCAGACCACCGAGCCGTAGCTGTGGCAGAACATCGACACCGGCGCCTCGCCGGGCAGCGCCCGCAGCAGCGCGTTGAGGCGTACGGCACCCTGCTCGGCGGCCGTGCCCGTCGCGGCGCCCACACCGAGCCCGTCGGGCGCGGTGTAGTCGGCCCAGGCGATCACCGCCGTACGGGTCGAGGGACTCGCCGTGCGCTCCGCCCGGTACAGCGCCTTGGCCATGCCGACGGGCGCGCTGTACTGGCGGTTCGTCTTCTGGAACGTGAGCAGGTCGGTGTCGACACCGGGGACGACGACGGAGATCCGCTCGGCCTTCGTGAGGTCGCCGAACACCTCGGCGACCCGGCCGCTGCCGTCCGGGTCGAAGGCGAGGATCTGCCGGCCCTTCGCCATCAGCGCCTCGTAGCGGTGCATACGACGGCCGGCGTCCTGCTGCCCGGCCGCGCTGAGCCGTGGGTCGTGCATGCGTTTCTTCTCGACAACGCGCTGCTGGTCGAGGGCGATGTCGTTGGCGCGGTAGCGCAGTTCGACCGGGGCGCCGTTCATGTTGCCCACGGCGAGCGGGTAACGGTGCACGAGCCGGTCGCGCTCCTGCGCGGTGAGCGACGCGAAGAACCGGGTGAGGAGCGCGGGCGACGCCTTCGGGTCCGGCAGGTGCAGGCCGTGCACGCTGCCGTGCTCCCACTTGGTGAGAGAGGCCTGCAGCGCGGTGGTCTCCCGGTGTGCGCGCAGGACGGTCCAGCCGGTGGTCGCGAGCATCACGAACACGACGGCCAGGGCAAGCAGCGCGCGCCAGACGTTGAGGGGCGGGGAGGTGTCGAAGGAAGTCACTGGGAGGACACACTAGGAGAACGAAGGGGTCTCGCGGTAACTGAGTGACAGTTATCACGTTTCGGCAAACGTGAGGTCCGTCTCGGCCCTGTGTGATGGGGAGTCAGCTCTCGCGCCAGTGCCCGGTGAGCGCCGGTCCCACCTGATCGAGGTACGACGCGGTGAGTTCGCGGATCGCCGTGACGCTGAAGTCGTCGCCGACCGACCAGTGCCGCTCGGTGACCCGGACGACCGCGCCGAAGACGGCGACCACGAGCCGGGGCCGGGGGTCGGTGTCCGGGTCGACACCCTCCCGCTCGGCGACGATCCGCGCGATCTCCTCCTCCGTCTCCGCCTGGCGCCGTAGGCGGGCGGCGAACAGGGCCGGGGTCGCCTCGATCATCTTGTACGTGCGCAGGAACAGCTCGACCGGCACGTACCGCTCGATGGCCTCCTCGATGGTGTCCCAGCTGTCCATGACCGACCGGCGCAGCGCCTCCAGCGGGGGCTCCTCCGGCGGGCGGCGGCGCACCGCCTCGACGTAGTGCTCCTCGGTGAGCCGCGGCACGAAGAACACCACCTCCTCCTTGCTGGCGAAGTAGCGGAAGAAGGTGCGCTGTGAGACGTCGACGCAGGCGGCGATCTCGTCGACGGTGGTGTGCTCGTACCCCTGGGTCACGAACAGTTCGAGCGCGGACCGCAGCAGCGTGTCCCGGGTGCGCTGTTTCTTGCGTTCGCGCAGCGTTTCCATACCTGACAGTTACTGACTAGTGAAATTGTTTGTCAACTGTCAGTGGCTGTCATTAGCCTCGAACGTATGACTAGTCAGACCACGATCGACACGGCGGGGTCGGGGGACAGGGCGCCGGCAGCCCTCCCGGACCGGCCGCCGGCCGCCGGCCTGCGCGGCCATCCCTGGTTCACCCTGATCACCGTCGCCGTCGGGGTCATGATGGTCGCCCTCGACGGCACCATCGTGGCCATCGCCAACCCCGCGATCCAGAAGGACCTCGGCGCCACCTTCGCCCAGGTCCAGTGGATCACCAACGGCTACTTCCTCGCCCTCGCGGTCGCCCTGATCACCGCGGGCAAGCTCGGCGACCGCTTCGGCCACCGGCAGACGTTCCTGATCGGCGTCGTCGGCTTCGCCGCGGCCTCCGGGGCCATCGGCCTCTCCGACAGCATCGGCCTGGTCGTCACCTTCCGCGTCTTCCAGGGCCTGTTCGGCGCGCTGCTGATGCCGGCCGCGCTCGGCCTGCTGCGGGCCACCTTCCCGGCCGAGAAGCTCAACATGGCGATCGGCATCTGGGGCATGGTCATCGGCGCCTCCACCGCGGGCGGCCCGATCCTCGGCGGTGTGCTGGTCCAGCACGTCAGCTGGCAGTCGGTGTTCTTCATCAACGTGCCGGTCGGCGCGGTCGCGCTGGTCCTCGGCGTGACGATCCTGCGCGACCACCGCGCCGCCCTCGGGCGGAGCCCGGAAAACGGATACAGCGCCCCGCGCTCCTTCGACCTGCTCGGCATCGCCCTGCTCTCCGGCGCCATGTTCTGCCTGGTCTGGGCGCTCATCAAGGCGCCGAGCTGGGGCTGGGGCGACGGCAAGACCTGGACGTTCATCGCCGCGTCCGTCCTCGGCTTCGCCCTCTTCTCCTTCTGGGAGACGAAGGTCAAGGAGCCGCTGATCCCGCTCGGCCTGTTCCGTTCGGTCCCGCTCTCGGCGGGCGTCGTGCTCATGGTCCTGATGGCCATCGCCTTCATGGGCGGCCTGTTCTTCGTGACGTTCTACCTCCAGAACGTGCACGGCATGGACCCGGTCGACGCCGGTCTCCACCTCCTCCCGCTCACCGGCATGATAATCGTCGGCTCCCCGCTGGCCGGCGCGGCGATCACCAGGCTCGGCCCGCGCATCCCGCTGGCCGGCGGCATGGCGGCCACCGCGATCGCCATGTACGGCATGTCCACGCTGAAGGCGGACACCGGCAGCGCGCTGATGTCCCTCTGGTTCGCGCTGCTCGGCCTCGGCCTCGCGCCGGTCATGGTCGGCGCCACCGAGGTCATCGTCGGCAACGCGCCGATGGAGCTCTCCGGTGTGGCGGGCGGCCTCCAGCAGGCCGCGATGCAGATCGGCGGCAGCCTCGGTACCGCCGTGCTCGGCGCCGTGATGGCCTCCAAGGTCGACAGCGACCTGCCGGGCAACTGGGCCGACGCGGGCCTGCCGAAGCTGACCGACGCGCAGCTGGCGCAGGCCTCGGAAGCCGTCCAGGTCGGGGTCGCGCCGGTCGCCGAGGGCACGCCCGCGGAGATCGCCGCGAAGATCTCCGGCGTCGCCCACGACACGTTCATCTCCGGCATGAGCCTGGCCTCGCTCGTCGCGGCGGGGGTGGCGGCGGTCGCGATCCTGGTCGCGCTGTTCACGAAGCGCGGCGAGCACGCGGACGCGGGTGCGGGCGTGGGCCACATCTAGCGCAACGCGCCGGGCCGATATGTCCGGTTTCTGTGGGCGAAGTTCCCCTATCAGGGTGACTCCGCTAAAGATTCCTCGCCCTCGGCAGGCGCCGCAGGTGACAGTGGGTCAAGTCCTCCGCAGGGCACGGGAGGACAGCAGGGCCGCGGCGCGCTGCCGGAGGGGGGCAGCGCGTCCGCCTACGGCGGTGGGGCCGAAGGGGGGCTTGGGCCGGGTCGTTCGGCTGCGGGCCGGTGGGGGCTGGCCGCGCAGTTCCCCGCGCCCCTTACGGGGCTCCTAGTTGCGGGCAGTCGTGCCTCCCCCAGTGCCCGAAAGGCCTGGGGGGACTTCCAGGCGGCACGGGTGGGCGCAGCGGCACCCGGCAAGCGCTGGTGAGCGCAACGCCGTTACCTCAGGCCCCACCTCCTCGCGCAACGCAACCACCTCCGCGCGCAGCGCCCGCACTTCCTCGGTCAGCATCCCGATCGCCTCCGTCTGCCGCCGCTCCTCCACGTCGTCCTTCTCGAACCGCGCGATGAACCACGTCGCGATGTTCGCCGTCACCACACCCAGCAGGGCGATTCCCGAGAGCATCAGGCCCACCGCGATCATCCGGCCCAGCCCGGTCGTCGGCGCGTGGTCCCCGTATCCCACCGTCGTCATCGTGGTGAACGACCACCACAGCGCGTCACCCAGCGTCCGGATGTTCCCGTTCGGCGAGTCGCGTTCCACCGACAGCACGGCCAGCGACCCGAACATGAGCAGGCCGACGACCGCGCCGACGACATACGTCGTCAGCCGGATCTGCGAGGCCATCCGCGCCCGCCGCCCCACCAGCATCAGCGTCGCGACGAGCCGCAGCAGCCGCAGCGGCTGGAGCAGCGGCAGCACCACCGCGCACAGGTCTATCCAGTGCGTCCGCACGAACTCCTTGCGCCGGGGCGCGAGGGCCAGCCGTATCAGGTAGTCCACGGCGAAGGAGCCCCACACCACCCATTCCGTCACCGTGCACGCGGCGGTCAGGACATGCCCCGCGGAACCGTCCACGATCGGCAGCGCGTAGGCGGCGGCGAAGACCACCGCGAGCGCCAGCAAGGGCCGTTGGGTGACCTGCTCCCAACGGGCCTGTGCGGGCTGTTCCTTCATGTGCGCATCGTAGGCAACATCCGCGCCCCGAAGGGGCGCGGGGAACCGCGCGACCAGCCCCCGCCGGCCCGCAGCTCCCCACCACCTGTCGGCCGAAGCCGAGCGCAGCGGCTACGCGTCGCCGCCCGCCGCGCCCGGGTGCGCCGCCGTGACGTCCAGCAGCTGGTACCGGTCGATGGCCTGCTTGAGCACCGAGCGGTCGAGCTTGCCCTCGCGGGCCAGTTCGGTCAGCACCGCGACCACGATCGACTGCGCGTCGATGTGGAAGAAGCGGCGCGCCGCGCCCCGCGTGTCGGCGAAGCCGAACCCGTCGGCGCCCAGCGACTGGTACGTGCCCGGCACCCAGCGTGCGATCTGGTCCGGAACCGAGCGCATCCAGTCGGACACCGCCACGAACGGACCCTCGGCGCCGCTCAGCTTCTGCGTCACCCACGGCACCCGCTGCTCCTCCTCCGGATGCAGCAGGTTGTGCTCCTCGCAAGCCACGGCCTCGCGCCGCAGCTCGTTCCAGGAGGTGGCGGACCAGACGTCGGCCTTCACGTTCCAGTCCTCGGCGAGGATCTTCTGGGCCTCGATCGCCCAGGGGACCGCCACGCCCGACGCCATGACCTGCGCCGGGACCGTGCCCGCCGTGGCCGCGCTGATCCGGTGGACGCCCTTGAGGATGCCCTCGACGTCGACGTCGGCCGGCTCGGCAGGGTGCTGGATCGGCTCGTTGTAGACGGTCAGGTAGTAGAAGACGTCCTCGCCGTGCGGGTGCTCGGCGTCGCCGCCGTACATGCGGCGCAGGCCGTCCTGGACGATGTGCGCGATCTCGTACGAGTACGCCGGGTCGTAGGCGACGCAGGCGGGGTTCGTCGAGGCCAGCAGCTGGGAGTGGCCGTCCGCGTGCTGGAGGCCCTCGCCGGTCAGGGTCGTACGGCCGGCGGTCGCGCCCAGGACGAAACCGCGCGCCAGCTGGTCGGCCATCTGCCAGAACTGGTCGCCGGTGCGCTGGAAACCGAACATCGAGTAGAAGACGTAGACCGGGATGAGCGGCTCGCCGTGCGTGGCGTAGGCCGAGCCCGCCGCGATCAGGGAGGCCGTGCAGCCGGCCTCGGAGATGCCGTCGTGCAGCATCTGGCCGGTCGGTGACTCCTTGTAGGCGAGGAGGAGGTCGCGGTCGACGGCCTCGTACTGCTGGCCGAGCGGGTTGTAGATCTTCGCGCTCGGGAAGAAGGAGTCCATGCCGAAGGTGCGGTACTCGTCCGGCGCGATCAGTACGAAGCGGCGGCCGAGCTCCTTGTCCCGCATGAGGTCCTTGAGGAGGCGCACGAAGGCCATGGTGGTCGCGATGGACTGCTGGCCGGTGCCCTTCTTCACGGTCGCGTACGTCTTGTCGTCCGGCAGGGCGAGCGGCTGGGACCGTACGACGCGGGTCGGGACGTAGCCGCCGAGCCCCTTGCGCCGGTCGTGCATGTACTGGATCTCCTCCGAGTTCCGGCCCGGGTGGTAGTACGGCGGCAGGCCGGATTCCAGCTCCTTGTCGGAGATCGGCAGGTGCAGGCGGTCCCGGAAGCCCTTGAGGTCGGCGACCGTCAGCTTCTTCATCTGGTGCGTGGCGTTGCGGCCCTCGAAGTTCGGGCCCAGCGTCCAGCCCTTGATCGTCTTGGCCAGGATGACCGTCGGCTGGCCCCGGTGCTCGGTGGCCGCCTTGAACGCCGCGTAGATCTTGCGGTGGTCGTGGCCGCCGCGGCCCAGGTGCAGGATCTGGTCGTCGCTCATGTGCTCGACCATGGCGCGCAGCCGCTGGTCGTCGCCGAAGAAGTGGTCGCGGATGTACGCGCCGGACTCGGTGGCGTAGGTCTGGAACTGACCGTCGGGGGTCGTGTTCATCTTGTTGACCAGGACGCCGTCGCGGTCCTGGGCGAGCAGCGGGTCCCAGGTGCGGTCCCAGACCAGCTTGATCACGTTCCAGCCGGCGCCCCGGAAGACCGACTCCAGCTCCTGGATGATCTTGCCGTTGCCGCGCACCGGGCCGTCGAGCCGCTGCAGGTTGCAGTTGACGACGAAGGTCAGGTTGTCCAGGCCCTCGCGGGCGGCGATGGACAGCTGGCCGAGCGACTCCGGCTCGTCCATCTCGCCGTCGCCGAGGAACGCCCAGACGTGCGACTTGGAGGTGTCGGCGATCCCGCGCGCGTGCATGTAGCGGTTCATCCGCGCCTGGTAGATCGCGCCGATCGGGCCGAGGCCCATCGACACCGTCGGGAACTCCCAGAAGTCCGGCATCGAGCGCGGGTGCGGGTAGCTGGAGAGGCCGTCCGGGTACTTCGACTTCTCCTGGCGGAAGCCGTCCAGCTGGGTCTCACTGAGCCGGTCGAGCAGGAACGCGCGCGCGTAGATGCCGGGGGAGGCGTGCCCCTGGAAGAAGACCTGGTCACCGCCGAGGCCGTCGTCCTTGCCCCGGAAGAAGTGGTTGAAGCCGACGTCGTAGAGGGAGGCCGAGGACGCGAAGGTGGCGATGTGGCCGCCGACGCCGATGCCCGGGCGCTGGGCGCGGGAGACCATCACCGCGGCGTTCCAGCGGGTCGCGTTCAGGACCTTGCGCTCGATCTCCTCGTTGCCCGGGAAGAACGGCTCGGCCCGGGTCGGGATCGTGTTGACGTAGTCCGTGCTGCGCATCTCGGGCACCGCGACGCGCCGCTCGCGGGCGCGCTCGATCAGGCGGAGCATCAGATAGCGGGCCCGCTCCCGGCCGCGCTCGTCCACGGCGGCGTCGAGCGAGTCGAGCCACTCCTGGGTTTCCTCGGGGTCGAAGTCAGGAACCTGACTCGGAAGGCCGCCAATGATGATCGGGTTGCGATCGGATCCGGAAGCCACGCTGTTCCTTACCTGTCAGAGGGGCACTGATTCCCTGTTATCGCTGTTTTCCCTGTTTGTACTGTTCGCACTGTTTTCCTGCGCTTGGCCTGCACCGCTGTCCATCGTCCACCCCGGGGCAGCGCACGTCATCTCTACCGTGAGGTAACTCGCGACCGGCCAAAACGCAACGATACGCCCGGGGTGTGACGCGCTTGGCAAACTCGTTCGACCGCCGTATGTGAGGATGATTCCGAAAGCGGCATAGCGGGCAAAAGGGAGTGGTGTGTGTCACGCCCGTCCGCGATACGGTGCCGGGAGTTGCGGCGACACGGCCGGGATCGTCACCGTTTCGGCGGTCCGAACGGCCGGGTACTTGCGCGATCCGTCCCGCCCGTGTGGACTACGGCCAATGCTTCGCGCACGCGCGTGGCTGAGTTCATCACCAAGACATGATCAGGAGGCAACCCGTGAGCGCGACCGCGGACCACGCGGAGGAGCGGACCACCCCTGCCGTCAGGCTGGGGTTCCAGCCAGACCAGGTGGTCCAGGAGATCGGCTACGACGACGACGTCGACCAGGAGCTCCGCGAGTCCATCGAAGAGACCATCGGCAACGAGCTGATGGACGAGGACTACGACGACGTGGCAGACGCCGTGGTGCTCTGGTTCCGTGAGGATGACGGCGACCTGACGGACGCGCTGGTCGACGCCCTCGGCTTCCTCGAAGAAGGTGGCTCGATCCTGCTGCTGACGCCGAAGACCGGCCGCGACGGCTACGTCGAGCCGAGCGACATCGGCGAGGCGGTCACGACCGCCGGCCTTTCGCAGACCAAGAGCGTCAGCGTGGGCAAGGACTGGAACGGAAGCCGGCTGAACACGCCGAAGGCCGCCGCCAAGAAGCGCTGAGCCGCACCGGTGGACGGACCGGGCGCCGGTCCGTCCACCGGTCCTGCCGTGATCGCCGCGCAGGAGCCGCCGCATAGGGTGTCCTCACCCGAACAGACCCTTACGAAGGGATGCAGCGATGGCGATCCAGGTCGGCGACAAGGCGCCCGACTTCGAGCTCAAGGACAACCACGGCCGGGCCGTGAAGCTGTCCGACTTCCGCGGCGAGAAGAACGTGGTGCTGCTCTTCTACCCGTTCGCCTTCACGGGTGTGTGCACCGGTGAGCTGTGCGAGCTGCGCGACAACCTGCCGAAGTTCGAGGACCGCGACACCCAGCTGCTGGCGGTCTCCAACGACTCCATCCACACCCTGCGCGTCTTCGCCGAGCAGGAGGGCTTGGAGTACCCGCTGCTGAGCGACTTCTGGCCGCACGGCGAGACCTCCCGCGCCTACGGCGTCTTCGACGAGGCCAAGGGCTGCGCCGTGCGCGGCACCTTCGTCATCGACAAGGAGGGCGTCGTGCGCTGGACCGTGGTCAACGGCCTGCCGGACGCCCGCGACCTGAACGAGTACGTGACGGCGCTCGACGCGCTGTGACCCCTAGGGGTCCGCATGGCCGACACCCCGTGATTCTTAGGGGTCCAGGGCCTGCGTGCGGCGGGAACCCGTCACTAGGATCGAGTCGTTGATCCGGTATCCGTAGCACGACGGGGCTCCCCGCCCCTGGACACACATGGGAGGACTCGTGGGAGTCAGCCTCAGCAAGGGCGGCAACGTATCGCTGACGAAGGAGGCCCCCGGCCTGACCGCGGTCCTCGTCGGTCTGGGCTGGGACGTCCGGACCACCACCGGCACCGACTTCGACCTGGACGCCAGCGCACTGCTGCTGAACTCGGCGGGCAAGGTCGCCAGCGACCAGAACTTCGTCTTCTTCAACAACCTCAAGAGCCCCGACGGCTCGGTCGAGCACACCGGTGACAACCTCACCGGTGAGGGCGAGGGCGACGACGAGGTGATCAAGGTCAGCCTGGCCACGGTCCCCGCCGACGTCGACAAGATCGTCTTCCCGGTGTCGATCTACGACGCCGACAACCGCCAGCAGTCCTTCGGCCAGGTCCGCAACGCGTTCATCCGCGTCGTCAACCAGGCCGGCGGCGCCGAGATTGCCCGCTACGACCTGTCCGAGGACGCCTCGACCGAGACCGCGATGGTCTTCGGCGAGCTGTACCGCAACGGCGCGGAGTGGAAGTTCCGCGCCATCGGCCAGGGCTACGCCTCCGGCCTGCGCGGCATCGCCCAGGACTTCGGCGTCAACGTCTGAGCCAGGTGAACGCCCCGGGGCGTTCGAAAGTCCGCTCTGTCCGGCGCCGCACCGTTTACGGTCGGCGCCGGACGTGCAGGACAACCGGAGAAACACCGCTAGGGGAGGACCAGCATCATGGGCGTCACGCTCGCCAAGGGGGGCAATGTCTCCCTCTCGAAGGCCGCACCGAACCTCACCAACGTCATGATCGGACTCGGCTGGGACGCCCGCTCCACCACCGGCGCCCCCTTCGACCTGGACGCCAGCGCACTGCTGTGCCAGGGCGGGCGGGTCCTCGGCGACGAGTGGTTCGTGTTCTACAACCAGCTCAAGAGCCCGGAGGGCTCCGTGGAGCACACCGGCGACAACCTCACCGGTGAGGGCGAGGGGGACGACGAATCGATTCTGGTCGACCTGCCCAAGGTGCCGGCCACCTGCGACAAGATCGTGTTCCCGGTCTCGATCCACATGGCCGACGAGCGCGGCCAGACCTTCGGCCAGGTCTCCAACGCCTTCATCCGGGTCGTCAACCAGGCCGACGGCCAGGAGCTCGCCCGCTACGACCTGTCCGAGGACGCCTCCACCGAGACCGCCATGATCTTCGGCGAGCTCTACCGCTACCAGGGCGAGTGGAAGTTCCGGGCCGTCGGCCAGGGCTACGCCTCGGGTCTGCGCGGCATCGCGCTCGACTTCGGTGTGAACGTCTCGTAGCACCCCTCGGTCCGGATGTAGGGCCCGCCCCGCCCGCAGGACACCGGCGCCCTCTACACTTCGTGGTCAACAGTAGGTAAAGCCGAGTACGGCGCGAGCGAGACCCGTACACACAAGATTGGGTAGCCAGTGCTTCTGAAAACCTTCGGCTGGTCGTTCGCGATCACCGCGCTCGGCCTGGTCGCCGCGGTCTTCTACGGGGGGTGGGAGGCCTTCGGCATCGTGGCGATCCTCGCCGTCCTGGAGATCTCCCTGTCGTTCGACAACGCGGTCGTCAACGCCGGAATCCTGAAGAAGATGAACGCCTTCTGGCAGAAGATCTTCCTCACCGTCGGCGTCCTCATCGCGGTCTTCGGCATGCGGCTGGTCTTCCCGGTCGTCATCGTCGCGGTGACCGCCAAGATGGGCCCCATCGAGGCCGTCGACCTCGCGCTCAACAACAAGGACCGCTACCAGGAACTGGTCACCGACGCCCACCCGGCGATCGCCGCCTTCGGCGGTATGTTCCTGCTGATGATCTTCCTCGACTTCATCTTCGAGGACCGCGACATCCAGTGGCTGCGCTGGATCGAGCGCCCGCTCGCCAAGCTCGGCAAGGTCGACATGCTGGCGGTCTGCATCGCCCTGATCGTCCTGCTGATCACCTCCTTCACCTTCGCCACCCACGCCCACCAGCACGGCGGCGGCCACACCGACAAGGCGCAGACGGTCCTGATCGCCGGTATCGCCGGCCTGATCACGTACATGATCGTCGGTGGCCTCTCCGGCTTCTTCGAGGACCGCCTCGAAGCCGAGGAGGAACGCGAGCACGAGGAGGAGGAAGAGGCCGAACGCAGCGGCAAGAAGAAGTCGCCGGTGCTGCTGGCAGGCCAGGCCGCGTTCTTCATGTTCCTCTACCTGGAGGTCCTGGACGCGTCGTTCTCCTTCGACGGCGTGATCGGCGCCTTCGCCATCACCAACGACATCGTGCTCATGGCCCTGGGCCTCGGCATCGGCGCCATGTACGTCCGTTCGCTCACCGTGTACCTGGTCCGCCAGGGCACCCTGGACGACTACGTCTACCTGGAGCACGGCGCCCACTACGCCATCGGCGCGCTGGCCGTGATCCTCATGGTCACCATCCAGTACCAGATCAACGAGGTCATCACCGGTCTCGTCGGCGTCGTCCTGATCGGCTGGTCGTTCTGGTCCTCCGTACGACGCAACCAGCGGCTCGCGGAAGCCGAGGGAAACGCGGGATCGAACGACAAGACTGAGGTCCCGTCCGGGGTCTGACCCGGCACGCCGGGCCGAAAACGGAGGGTGTGACACCCTCCTCGACGAGGAACGCTCTGTTCAGGGCGGCCGACCCGGTCGGCCGCCCTGAGGCGTTGACAGGAGCTACTGGGGGCGGGAATGGGTTTCTTCGACGGGCTGCTGGGCGGGAAGGCGGCCGAGTTCGACTCGGGCAGCGCCGCGTCCAACTCCATCGAGCTCACCAGGCGGCACCAGCAGGTGTCCCTCACCAAGCAGGGCGCGGCCACCGGCAACCTGCGGATCAACCTGAGCTGGCGGATGCGGACGTCCGACTTCGACGGCGAACAGCGCACGAGCCTGCTGCGGCACCCCTTCAAGGCGCTCAGGCCGCCGGAGGTGATCGGGCACGGGCAGAGCATGGTCAACGTCGACCTCGACCTCGGAGCGCTCTACGAGCTGGCCGACGGGACGAAGGGCGTCGTCCAGCCGCTGGGCGGGCTGCTCGGGGACGTGAACGCACCGCCGTACGTCAAGCTCAGCGGCGACGACCGGTTCGGGTCGGCGTCCGGCGAGACGATGTACGTCAACCTCGACCACCGGGAAGACATCAAGCGGCTGCTGGTCTTCGTGTACATCTACGACCAGACGCCGGCGTTCGACCGCACCCACGCGATCGTCACGCTGTACCCGAGCAACGGGCCGCGCATCGAGATAGGCCTCGACGAACGGCATCCGCAGGCCCGGTCGTGTGCGGTGGTGATGATCGAGAACGTGAAGGGCGAGCTGCTCGTCCGGCGCGAGGTGAAGTTCGTGTACGGGTTCCAGGGGGAGCTGGACCGGTTGTACGGGTGGGGGTTGCAGTGGGGGCGGGGCTACAAGACGAAGGCGGAGCGGTAGGGACGGTCACCGCCCGACGAACTGCGGCCCCTGCGGAGGCAGCCTGAAGTCCGAGTTCGGGATCGTCGCCACCGGGATCGGGGCCGGCGGGGGATAGCCGTAGCCCGACTGGGGCTGCTGCTGGGTGTACGCGGGCTGCGGGTAGCCGTAGGCCGACGGCTGGGCCGGTGAGGCCGGCTGCGGGTAGCCGTAGGCCGGCTGGGTGGGGACCGAGGTCGGCTGCTCGGGCGGGAGCGGGAGGGACGCCGAGGGCTCCTCCATCGACTCGGACTCGTCCACCGAGATGCCGAAGTCCGTGGCCAGGCCCTTGAGGCCGTTGCTGTAGCCCTCGCCGAGGGCGCGGAACTTCCAGCCCTCGCCCCTGCGGTACAGCTCTCCGCAGATCAGGGCCGTCTCGGCGCCGGTCTCCGGCTTGATGTCGAAATGAGCCAGGGCCTCGGCGTCGGGCGCGGCGGCGTCGTACAGCAGGATGCGCAGGGCGGGTACGTGTTCGAACGGGACGCCGTCCGCCGATGCGACCAGGAGGATTCGGCCGACGTTGGACTCGACACCGGGGAGATCTGTCTGGATCGTGTCGGTGAGGCCCTCGGCCACCCGCTTCTTGCCGAGCCGCCAGACCTTCCCGGAGGGGTGCCGGGGCTGGTTGTAGAAGACGAAGTCCTCGTCGGAGCGCACACGTCCGTCGGGGCCGAGGAGCAGCGCCGAGGCGTCGACGTCCGGAACCCCCTGCCCGGGCGTCCAGCGCAGCACGGCCCGGACCGTGGTGGCTTCCACGGGGACGTTCGACCCCTTCAGCATCGCGTGCGTCATGCGGTCATCCTGCCCTCTCGGTCCTGGTCACGACAATGCGGGGTGCCTCGCGGCCGACACAGGCGGGTTACCTGAAATTCATGCCCTGCGGGAACCCCCGACATGGCTTTGTACGTACTATTACCGGCCACCCTTTACCAATTTCACAGGCTCGGCCCACGCCACGGGGGAGTTCTATGCGTCATTTCGGGCACATCGCACCTGAGGTGCGGCAGCGCCTCTTCCACCAGGAGCCGTGCGAGTTCACCGCCGACTCCCCGGCCCGGCTGCTCTCCGCGGCCCTGGGCGCCACGCTGTACAGCCCGGCCACCCGGCCGCGGCTGGCCGACGACATCGTCAAACAGGCGGCACTCGGCGTGGTCTCGATGGTGCTGTGCCTGGAGGACTCCATCGGCGACGAGGACGTGGAGGCGGGCGAGGAGAACCTCGTCAGGCAGTTCGCGGACCTGGCCGAGCGGGAGCGGGCAGGCGTGGAGCTGCCGCTGCTCTTCATCCGGGTGCGGGAGCCGGAGCAGATCTCCGACCTGGTGCGGCGGCTGGGCGCGAGCGTGTCGCTGCTGTCCGGATTCGTGTTCCCGAAGTTCACCGAGGAGCGCGGCATCCCCTTCCTGCAGGCCCTGGACGGCGCCACGCTGCGCAGCGGCCGCCGGCTCTTCGGCATGCCGGTCCTGGAGACGCCCGAGCTGATGTACCGGGAGACGCGCGTGGACGCCCTGGAGGGCATCGCCCGCGCCGTCGACAAGTACCGCGACAAGGTGCTGGCGCTGCGCCTCGGGGTCACCGACTTCTGCTCCTCCTACGGGCTGCGCCGGGCCCCCGACATGACCGCCTACGACGTGCAGATCATCGCCTCCGTCATCGCCGACGTGGTGAACATGCTCGGAAGGGCCGACGGCACCGGGTTCACGGTGACCGGACCGGTCTGGGAGTACTTCCGGGTCCCCGAGCGCATGTTCAAGCCGATGCTGCGGACCAGCCCCTTCCTGGAGGAGCAGGCCGTGGAACTGCGCAACCGGCTCATCGAGCACGCCATGGACGGCCTGCTGAGAGAGATCTCCCTAGACCAGGCCAACGGGCTGCTCGGCAAGACCTGCATCCACCCGTCCCACGTCATCCCCGTGCACGCGCTGTCCGTCGTCAGTCACGAGGAGTTCTCCGACGCCCAGGACATCCTGCGGCCGGAACGCGGCGGCGGGGGTGTACTTCGCTCGGCCTACACGAACAAGATGAACGAGGTGAAGCCGCACCGCGCCTGGGCCGAGCGGACCATGCTCCGCGCCGAGGTGTTCGGCGTGGCCAACGAGGACGTCGGCTTCGTGGAGCTGCTCGCCGCCGGGATACCGGGTTGACGGGCGCTACGGGACGACACAGGGAACGTATGAACATCGCAGCGAACAACGGGGTCTGGTCCGGCAGCTGGGTCGCCGAGCGGCTCGGCGTCGAACTCGTGGGGGACGACGGCCTGACGGCCCTCCTCGGCCTCGCCCTGCGCCGCAACCCCAGACGGGCCCACCTCCTGGTCTCCAACGTGCTCGGCAAGCACGTGCCGCAGTCGCCGGCGGTCGTCTACGGGCACGGCTTCGCCCTCGGCCGGCGGGTGCGGGACCTGCTCGGTGAGCGGGAGGCCCGGCAGTCCGTCGTCCTCGGCTACGCAGAGACGGCCACCGGCCTCGGCCACGCGGTGGCGGACGGGGTCGGCCTCGCCCCGTACCTGCACTCCACGCGCCGCCCGGTCGCCGGGGTGACCCCGGCCGGCGGCTTCGAGGAGTCCCACTCCCACGCGACCTCGCATCTGCTGCTCCCCGAGGACCCGGCCCTGCTGGCCGGCGACGGCCCCCTGGTCCTGGTCGACGACGAGTTCTCCACGGGCAACACGGTCCTGAACACGATCAGGGACCTGCACGCCCGTTATCCGCGGAAACGTTACGTCGTGGTGGCGTTGGTCGATATGCGGTCCCCGGCGGACGCGGGTCGTTTGACCGACTTCGCGCGGGAGATCGACGCGCGGGTGGATCTTGTGGCGGCGGCTTCCGGCACTGTGAAGCTGCCGGAGGGCGTACTCGAAAAGGGCCAGGAGCTGGTTGCGCGGTACGAAGAGAGTGCCGCGTCAGGTGTTTCGTCGTCCGCGGCAGCGTCGGGGCCGGTCGCGCAGTTCCCCGCGCCCCTTGAGGGCGTTGCCCTCGAAGCCGACGACCGGTTCACCCACCCAGGGGCGCGGGGCTGTGTCGAATCTGCGGCTACCGCCGCGCGGGCGCGAACGGCCCCCACCGGCCCGCACCCGGACGACGACCGGACCACCTCCCACCGCAGCCACCTCACCCGCGTCGACCTGCACTGGCCCCCCGGCCTCCCCGACGGCGGACGGCACGGCTTCACCCCCGCTCACCGGGTACGCCTCGAATCGGCCCTCCCCCTCATCGCGGCGCGGGTCGCCGAGGCACTCCCCGCCGACGCCCGCCGGGTGCTCACGCTCGGCTTCGAAGAGCTGATGTACACCCCCCTCAGGGTCGCCCGCGAGCTGGAGGCCCTGGTCACCGCCGAGGTGCGGTACTCCACCACCACCCGCTCACCCGTCCTGGCCGTCGACGACCCCGGCTACGCCATCCGCAGCCGCCTCGTCTTCCCGGCCCACGACAACCCCGCCGACGGCCCCGGCGAGCGCTACGCGTACAACGTCGCGGGCGCCGGCTTCGACGCCGTCGTCCTGTTCGTCGACTCGGTGGGCGACACCCCCGAACTGCACGCCCCGGACGGCCTCCTCGACCGGCTCGGCGCGCATGCCCCGCACGTCCTGCTCGCGGTTGTACCGTCGTACGTCCCCCCGCTGACCGAAGAGAGCCCCGCCATGCTGCCCGAGCCCCTCCGCGGCCCCGCCTTCTCCTCGTACCCGCCGGAGGACGTCGGCTGGCTGCTCCAGGACCTCTCGGACGTCACGCTGGAGGCGCCGACCGAGGAGCGCGAGGAGGCGATCCAGAGCGGCGGCGCGCACTACGCCGAGTCGCTGCCCGTGGAGTACCAGCCGAGCGAGCAGTACCAGGCGCTGTTCCACGCCGCGCTGGAGACCTCGGCCGCACGCATCGCGCAGGCGGTCGGGGTGGTCACCGAGACCGTGCTGGCCGAGCGGTCACCGCGGCCGGTGCTGGTGTCGCTGGCGCGGGCCGGCACCCCGGTGGGCGTGCTGATGCGCCGCTGGGCGCAGTTCCGCTACGGCCTCGACCTGCCGCACTACGCGGTGTCGATCGTGCGCGGCCGCGGCATCGACGCCAACGCGCTGCGCTGGCTGGCCGCCCACCACGACCCGCGGGACGTCGTGTTCGTCGACGGGTGGACCGGGAAGGGCGCGATCACCCGGGAACTGGCCGACGCGGTCGCGGAGTTCGAGGCGCGGGCGGGCGTCTCCGGGTTCGACCCGGAGATCGCGGTGCTCGCCGACCCCGGGTCGTGCGTGCGGACGTACGGCACCCGGGAGGACTTCCTGATCCCCTCCGCGTGCCTCAACTCGACCGTCTCCGGGCTGATCTCACGGACCGTGCTGCGCGCGGACCTGGTCGGTCCGGACGACTTCCACGGCGCGAAGTTCTACCGCGAGCTGGCCGGCGCCGACGTGTCGGTGGCCTTCCTCGACGCGGTCGCGGCGCGGTTCGCCGACGTGGCCGACACCGCGGACGCGGCCGTCAAGGAGCTGGCCGTCGCCGACCGCACCCCGACCTGGGAGGGCTGGGCGGCCGTGGAGCGGATCAGCGAGGAGTACGGCATCCACGACGTGAACCTCGTCAAGCCGGGCGTCGGCGAGACCACCCGGGTGCTGCTGCGCCGGGTGCCCTGGAAGATCCTGGCGCGCGCCGGGGCGGGGGCCGACCTCGACCATGTGCGGCTGCTCGCGGAGCAGAGAGGGGTACCGGTGGAGGAGGTCGGCGAACTGCCGTACACCTGTGTCGGGTTGATCCACCCCAAGTACACGCGCGGGGCGACCGGCGCCGACGGCCGGGCGGTGAACGTCTGATGGCGGTGCTCGTCGCGAGCGACCTCGACCGCACGCTCATCTACTCGGCGGGTGCCCTGGCGCTGACGATGCCGGACGCGCGGGCGCCCCGGCTGCTCTGCGTCGAGGTGCACGAGGCCAGGCCGCTGTCGTATCTGACGGAGACGGCCGGGCAGTTGCTGACCGAGCTGGGGGACGCGGCCGTCTTCGTGCCGACGACCACCCGGACCCGTAAGCAGTACGAGCGGATCAACCTGCCGGGGCCCGCGCCGCGGTACGCCATCTGCGCCAACGGCGGGCATCTGCTGGTCGACGGGGTGTCCGACGCGGACTGGCACGGGCAGGTGCTCTCGCGGCTGGCCGACGAGTGCGCGCCGCTGGACGAGGTACGGGCGTATCTGGCGGAGCACGCCGACCCGGTGTGGCTGCGCAAGCAGCGGGTCGCCGAGGACCTGTTCGCCTATCTCGTCGTGGAGCGCGAGCTGCTGCCCGAGGAGTGGGTGAAGAGCCTCGCGGTGTGGGCGGAGAACCGCGGCTGGACGGTGTCGCTGCAGGGGCGGAAGATCTACGCCGTGCCGAAGCCGCTGACGAAGAGCGCGGCCATGCGGGAGGTCGCGCGCCGGACCGGCGCCGAGTTGACGCTGGCCGCCGGTGACTCCCTGCTCGACGCCGACCTGTTGCTGGCCGCGGACCGCGGCTGGCGGCCGGGGCACGGGGAGTTGGCCGACGCCGGGTGGACCGGGCCGGCCATCACCGCGCTGCCGGAGCGGGGAGTGCTCGCGGGCGAGCGAATCCTGCGCGAATTCCTGAAGACGGCCCGCGAGGCGGGTTAGCCGCAGCAGCCGCCGCCGCAACAGCCCCCGCCGGAACCGGCGGGGGCACCGGAGCCGGCGGCGGACGCGGTGGCCGTACCGCCCACCGCCACCGTCGACAGCAGCTTTACCGTGTCCTGATGTCCTTCCGGGCATGCTGCGGGAGCCGATGACTCGGCCATGGGGCGGGACAGTTCGAATGTGTCGCCGCAGGTGCGGCAGCGGTACTCGTAGCGGGGCATGAGGGACAGGCTAGCGGCAGCGATGCGGGAGTGACGGGCATCACTGCACCTCAGAATTTCATGAGTGTTCCTTTCTGTCCGATACTTGTGCGGAGATATTGAAAAGATCGCTGATAATTTGAGCTGGCCGCGAGGAGCCGAAAGACCGGGGGAAGAGGGGGGCTCGTAGCGCCGTGCTCGTCGCGGCCCTGCCACCCGTCGTGTCTACCCGCGCGCGCAAGACCGAGTGCGAGGGGAGACGCAGTCGTGACGGACGCAACGGAGCGGACGGGCGACCCGGAGAAGGGCCATGACCAGGCCGGATCCCGGGATCGAAAGCCGTTCGAGCCGGACGCGACGCTGCATCTGAAGGTCGACGGCCTGCGCGCGGAGCATGCTCTGTGGCAGAAGGGCGACGACGCTCAGCGTGCGCAGGAGGTCGCACGGCAGAAGGCGGAGGCTCTGTGGAACGAGCTGCACGCCCTGCGGGCAGCGGACGCCGACGCCGCGAAGGCGGGCGAGAGCAAGGGGGGCGTCCCGGAGCCCCGTGAGGGAGCCCGGCGGAACAAGCCGGACCTGCCGGTGCACGACGAGACCCTGCTGCTGAAGGTGGACGCCCTGCGGGCGGACGTCACGATGCAGATCCGGGTGCCCGAACAGCGGCAGCCCGAGCCGGAGCCGACGGCCTCCGGCGGCCGTGCCGAGCGGCGCCGCAGCGCCCGCCCGACACCGCGGGAACGCGTACTGGAGGCAGTGGCGGGGTTCCGGGCTCTCGTGGGGCCCCGACTCGCGCCGCTGGCGCCGTACGCGCGGAAGCTGCGCCCGCTGTACCCGCGGCCCGGCCGGACCGGCTGGCGGCGCTGGATGCCGTCCTGGCGGCAGTGGCTGGGGGCCTGGCTGGGGGGCATCGGGCTGACCGGCCTGTTCCTCGTGGTCGCCTACGCGTCGACGGATATACCCTCCAACCTCAACACGTACGCCACACAGCAGGACAACGTGTACTTCTGGTCCGACGGGACGCCGATGGCCCGGACCGGCTGGGTGCAGCGGCAGGACATGCCGCTCAAGGACATACCCGTGGACGTGCGCTGGGCGGTGCTCGCGGCGGAGAACGAGAGCTTCTACACCGACCCCGGCATCTCGATGAAAGGCATAGCCCGGGCCCTCTACCGCACGGTCGGCGAGGGGGACACCGAGGGCGGTTCCACCATCACCCAGCAATACGTGAAAAACGTCTACCTGACGCAGAACCAGACGATAAGCCGCAAGTTCACCGAGGCGATGATCTCCCTCAAGCTCGACAACAAGATGAGCAAGGACCAGATCCTGGAGGGCTACCTCAACACCAGCTGGTTCGGCCGGGGCACCTACGGCATCCAGCGCGCCTCCCAGGCCTACTACGGCAAGGACGTCAGCCAGCTGAACGTCAGCCAGGCCGCCGTGCTCGCCTCGCTCCTCAAGGGCGCCGGGCTCTACGACCCGACGCTCAGCAAGGCCAACCACAAGCGGGCGGTGGAGCGCTGGTCCTGGATCCTCGACCGGATGGTCAAGATCGGCAAGCTGTCGCCGGCCGAGCGCGCCAAGTACACGAAGTTCCCCGAGCCGATCGCGACCAACAAGGTGTACGACACCGGTAGTCAGAGCGACTACCTGGTGGAGCTGGCCCAGCAGTACGCCAAGAAGTCCGCCCACATCTCGGACAAGCAGTTCGACCTGGGCGGATACCAGATCTACACGACCTTCGACCGGAAGAAGGAGACCACCCTCACCAAGGCCGTGACCAAGGCCCGCAAGGACGCCAAGGCGAGCGACCCCAAGAACGCCGCGGCCGCCCACTACGGCGCCGCCTCGGTCTCGACCGACGGGCGGATCGTCGCCGTCTACGGCGGACCCGACCACCGGACCCAGGGCTACAACGAGTCCAACGCCACCACCGTCCCGGCCGGCAGCGCCTTCCTGCCCTTCGTCTACGCGGCCGGGCTGCAGAACGGCGTCCACAAGGAACGCGGCGCCGCCACCACCGACGTCCTGCCCGAAACGCTGTACGACGGCGACGACAAGGTCCCGGTCACCACACCCGACGGACCGTACTGGGACCGCAGCGGCAAGAAGGTCTACGCGAAGAACGACGACGACAAGTCCTACGGGCAGATCAGCCTGGCCGGCGCCCTCGCCCAGTCGGTGAACACGCCGTTCATGCAACTCGGCATGGACACCGGACTCGACAAGGTGCGCGCCACCGCGGTGGCCTCCGGACTGCTCTCCGAGAGCATGGGCCCCCAGGTGCCGGCGCTGTCCATGGGCAGCTCCACACCGAGCGCGATCCGGATGGCGAGCGGATACGCCACGTTCGCGGCCGGCGGCGACCACACCGAGCCGTACTCGGTCTCCAAGATCACCCGCAACGGCCGCCGGGTCGTCATGGACACCTCCCGGCCGACCCGCGCGGTCCGTGACGACGTCGCCGAGGACGTCGAGCAGGCACTCACCGAATCGTTCCGCCTGGCCCACCCGACCACCGCGCTCACCGACGCGGCGGCCGGAAAGGCCGGCAGCACCTACGCCAGCGGCAAGGACACCGCCGCCTGGTACACCGGCACGCTCTCGAACGTGACGACGTCGGTCGTCGTATACCGCATCGACCTGAACAAGTCCCTGGAGCCGCTGCCGCTCAAGGGAATCGCCGGAACCGGCACCGACAACGTTCCGTACACGGTCTGGGCACAGGCCATGGGCCTCGACTGACCCCCGAGGCCACGAAGCTCCCCACGCCACCCACCCGCAGAATGAGCCGAGCATGAAGCCCCGCACGAAGCCGACAACCGGCGGCCACCGCCGCAAGGCGCCCGCCCGTGACCGCCGTCCAGCCCGCCCGGAGGTCATGACCCTGGCCGCCTTCCTGGTCGTGGCCTCCCTCGTCGCGGGCTACCTGGTGCTCACCAGACAGGACGACACCGCGCCCACCGCCGCGGGGACCACCAAGGCCTCCCCGTCCGCGTCGGCCTCACCGAAGTGGGACGGCAAGACCAAGATCCTCGGCGACGGCTCGACCTCGTACACCGGGCCGCAGAAGGGCCAGTTGAAGCCCGTCAAGCTCAAGCCGGGAGAGAAGCCGCCCCAGTTCGTCGTCTTCTCCTGGGACGGCGCGCTGGAGGGCTCCGACCATCTCTTCTCGCACTACCGGGAGATGGCCAAGGAGTACAACGCCCACATGACCTTCTTCCTCACCGGCATCTACCTGCTGCCCAAGAGCAAGAAGACCCTCTACACCGGCCCGATGCACCAGCCCGGCGACGCCGCCATCGACTACGCCACCGACGAGCACATCCGCACCACCCTGGAACAGCTCCGCGAGGCCTACAACGACGGCAACGAGATCGGCACCCACTTCAACGGCCACTTCTGCGAGAAGAAAGGCGGCGGCGACTGGAGTGTCGAGCAGTGGAAGAGCGAGATCGACCAGTTCTACAAGTTCGTCGAGAACTGGAAGACCAACACCGGCTTCAAGGACATCCCCGCCCTGCCCTTCGACTTCAAGCAGGAGGTCGTCGGCGGCCGCGCCCCCTGCCTGGAGGGCCAGCCCAACCTGCTGAAAGCCCTGCAGAAGTACGGCTACAACTGGAAGTACGACGCCAGCTCCCCCGGCGACTTCCAGATCTGGCCCTCCAAGAAGGACGGCCTGTGGAACTTCCCGCTGGAGATGCTCCCCTACCCGGGCGGTGACTACCAGGGCCTCTCCATGGACTTCAACTTCCTCTACAACCAGTCCAACGGCGAGACCGACGGCGACCCCGCAAAGTACGCCGAATGGGAACAGCAGACCGTCGAGTCCTACATGGACGGCTTCAACCGCGTCTACTACGGCAGCCGCGCCCCGCTGTTCATCGGCAACCACTTCGAGGACTGGAACGGCGGCATCTACATGAAGGCCATCGACCAGGTCATCCCGAAGATATGCACCAAGAAGGGCGTCAAGTGCGTCTCCTTCAAGGAACTCTCCGACTGGATGGACGCCCAGGACCCGGCCACCCTGGCCCGGCTGCGCACCCTGGACCCCGCCCAGGCGCCGTCCGACTGGTCCGACATCGTGAAGTGAGCGTCGTACCGGCCCCTGGTGGCCGGTTCAAGTCGACGCGGCAGCAAGCGGATTCCAATCCTGCAACCCCCTTCACAGGAGTCACACACGCCGTGCGAAGATGCCGTCGCCCGGTAGAGGTGTACCGGCGTAGAGGGGAACATCATTGAAATCCAGAAAACTGAGCCGTAAGCGCAGCCGTGCGGCCATAGTCACGGCGGCGGCCGCCTCGGTCGTCGCCGGCGTCGCCCTCGTGCCCAACTGGAGCGCGGGCGCGGCCGTCGTCGACGACCCGACCGTGGACGCCGCGACCAAGGCGACCTTCCAGAAGCTGGCCGACGCGGTCTTCACCGACCGCACCCAGGCCCTCGTGCAGGGTGCCTCGCAGAAGAAGCAGACGTCCCGCTTCTCCGGCGGCGTCAAGCTCTCCAGCACCCAGTCGCGCGACGAGAACGCGGCGCTGACCCAGCTGCGCGGCCGCCAGAGCAGCATCGCCAAGGCCGGCGAGACGTACAGCGCCGGCAGCACCCAGGTCACGCTCGACGCGACCCGCGTGACCGGCCGCACCGCCAAGGCCGACGTCACCGAGACGACGACGCTGACCTACACGAAGGCCGCCAGCGGGACGCCGAAGACCACCGGCTTCCAGGCCCACCACGAGCTGACCTTCAAGGCCGACCGGCAGGGCACCTGGCAGCTGACGAACATCCAGGACACCGACGACGGCGGCCTCGCCGTCAACACGCTGTCCAAGCCCTCGGTCAAGGCGCCCGCCACCGGTGACGACGGCAACACCACGCCGAACGCCCCGCGCGCGGCCACCACGCGCAACCCCACGCCCGTGCCGAAGACCCTCACCGGCGGCACGTACGACTACAAGGCGATGGCGACCTACGCCGAGACGTACTGGAACAACTACAACACGGCCTACCCGAACTACAACAACGAGACGGCCGGCGGCGACTGCACCAACTTCGTCAGCCAGTC
Organism: Streptomyces sp. NPDC008092; assembly: GCF_042957285.1. Taxonomy (NCBI): domain Bacteria; kingdom Bacillati; phylum Actinomycetota; class Actinomycetes; order Kitasatosporales; family Streptomycetaceae; genus Streptomyces; species Streptomyces sp. NPDC008092. The sequence continues at coordinate 115,581 of NZ_JBIBHY010000015.1, read as the reverse complement.
GCTCAAGGCCGGCGGCTGGAAGCACGTCCCGGGCTACGTCTACGACTACACGAAGTGGTTCGGCACCGCCGACATCCAGTCGGACTCGTTCGTCGGCGTCAACGAGTGGTCCTGGTTCGCCCAGAACTCCAAGCGGACCACCCCGCTCGCCAACGTCTTCCAGGCGCAGGTCGGTGACGTGATCCAGATGGACTTCGACCGGGACGGGTCGAAGGACCACACGATGATCGTCACGTACGTGGCCAACGGCATCCCGTATGTGACATACCACTCCAACAACACCTACCGCAGGTCGCTGGCGAGTCTCGTCGCGTCGTACCCGAACGCGTACTACTACGCCTACCGCACCTGATCACCGGTACCGGCACCGCCGTCGGCAGCCGTGAGGGCCCGCTGCTCCGCCTCGGGGTGGCGGGCCCGCCAGTACGGGTTGTCGTGCGGCAGGTTCGTACTGACCCTGCCGTACATCCCGAACACCATCAGCACGAGACCGACCACGAAACTGAACAGCACGTTCTGGATCTTGAAGGCCAGGAAGTCCGAATCCGTGTCCAGCAGGCCCAGGAACAGGAAGCCGTTCAGGATGAACAGCACACCGAGGACCATGTTCAGCGTGGACGCGAAGTTCCCGCCGATCACCATCCCGACGAACAGCAGCAGCCCGACACAGATCGACAGCACGCTCAGCGCGCCGTTGGTGTTCAGGCCGATCGCGGTGTTCCCGCCCGTGTCGAAGAAACCGATGTTGTTGGTCAGCCCGAGGATCCCGAAGGCCAGCAGGAACAGGCCCATCAGCCCCGCCCCGACCCGGTAGACCCGGTTCAGGCGGTGATCGACGGGCAGCGCCTCGTCGAAAATGATCCGCGGCCGCGACATCCCCGAGTGCGCCGTGTGTGAGGCCATCTCCGCCTCCCCATCTGGATTGCGGGTCGCCTCCCAATATCCGCCTGCGCCGACAGGACGGCAAACGGCCCAAGGACCACGGCTCAAGGACCGCGGCTCACGGTTTGGGGCTCACGGGTGACCCGTGCCCCGGTCCTCCCGGATCTGCGCCACCGTCCGCGCCACCGACCGCCGCACCGCCTCCGTCTCCGTCAGGAAGTGCCAGTAGTCGGGATGCCGCCCCTCCAGCGTCCCCACCGCCCGGTCCAGCCGCGCCACCGCGTCGTCCAGCGGCCGCGCGTGCCGCGGATCCGGGCTGGACCGCCCGGCCATCGCCAGCCGCTGCGCGTCCCGGATCGCGAACCGCGTCCGCTCGATCTCCGCCTGCGGATCCTTCTGCACGGCGTTCAGCCGGTTCAGCCGGTCACCGGCGGCCGACACCGCCTCGTCCGTACTGTTGAGCAGCGCCCGCGCGGTCGACAGCAGCGACGTGGCCTCCGCCCACCGCTGCCCGTCCCGCGCCGCCTGCGCCTCCCGCAGCTTCACCTCGGCCTGCCGCACGTTCTCCCCCGCCTGCTGCGGCACCTGCTGCAGATCCTGCCAGCAGGCCGCCGAGAACCGCCGCCGCAGCTCGCTCAGCACCGGGTCCACCTGCCCGGCCCTGGTCGTCAGAGCCTGCGCCCGCGTCCGCAGGCTCACCAGCCGGTGATCGATCTCCGCCGCCTGCTCCGGCAGCCGCTCCGCCTCGACCCGGATCGCCTCGGCCTCCCGCTGCACCCGCCCGGCCCGCTCCAGCGTCGCCTGCACACCGTGCTGCCCCGCACCCTGGTTGAGCCTGGTCAGCTCCGGAGCCAACGCGGCCAGCCGGGCCGCCAGCTCATCGGCTCTGAGCTGCGTCTTCCGCACCGCGTCGAGCGCGTTGCTGGCCGCCAGCAGCGCCTGCCGGGCCCGCTCCACGGCGGGCGCCAGCCGCGCCAGCTGCGTCTCGGCCTTGCCGAGCAACGGCCCGAGCGACTCCCCGAACCGGTCCAGCTCCCCCTTGACCCGCACCAGCTCGTCCTTGGCCCCGGAGATCTCCCCGCGCGCCCGCGCCGCCGCGGCGGCCTCCAGGTCGTCCCGGTCCAGGTCGTAGGCGTCGATGGCCTGGATGTACCGGTTGCTCACCTCGTCGATCCGCCGCCCCAGCGCCTCGAAGTCGGAGACGGCACGACGGGCCGCCGGCGAGTCGTCGACGGCGGAGATGGTCTCTATCGAGATCCGCAGGTCCCGCTGGGCGGTGTCCAGCTCGTAGAACGCGGTCGCCGCCGCGTCCTTGGCCGCCTGCGCCTCCGCCCGCTGACCCTCCGCCCGCCCCCCGAACCACCGCCGCGTCCCGCCACCGGCGAACGCCCCGGGCACCACCAGCACCGCCAGCAACGGCAGGCTCACCAGACCGAGAACATCCCGAAGCGGCGTGCGCCGGGCCCGTACGGGAGGCGGGTACGACTGCTCGGATACCGCCGAAGTCGCCGATGTCCCCGTCACTTCTCCCTCTCCCGTACCACGCTGCGCCCCGTGTCCTGGCGGTCGCTCCAATTCTCCCACCCGTGAAAGACGAACACACGGGCCGGTCAGTTCACGGTCAGGGCGACCGGCCGGGGACGGTTCGGGCGACCGGCCTGGGGCGGTACACGCGATCGGCCCGGATACGGGTTTGCAGGACAGCGTCCCTGGCAATGTAGGCTGTCGACTCGTCTCGGGTGCGTAGCTCAGGGGTAGAGCGCCTGCCTTACAAGCAGGATGTCGGCGGTTCGAAACCGTCCGCGCCCACGTGAACAGAGGACCCCGGCCGATCCGGCCGGGGTCCTCTGGTGTTCTCAGCCCTTCTCGTGCGCGTGCTTGAGCCGGCTTCGGGCGTCCATGCGGTCCGGTGCCGTGACCTCCGCCCAGAAGCGGTGGCCGCTGACGAACACCGCGAGTTCGTGCTCGCGGCGGCGCAGTTTCTCCACCTCGGCCTGCTCGTCCTCGGTCCAGCCCGGGGAGGCGGGGCGCTCCACCTTGCGCCAGCCGCCCTGGTCGCTGAATCCGTCCAGCGGCTCGACCGACCAGGGGAGCCGCTTCAGCAGGGCCGACAGCTCGGCCCGGACCTGATGCAGCTCCTCCTGACCGGCGAGGAGGTCACTCGGAAAGTCATAGGTCGCAGCCACGCGGCAATGGTACGCCTGTTCGATTTTAGGTGGCGAGTTTGTTCGTGGGGTTCATGCGTTCGATGCGCGGTGCCGTCGGTCACGTCGTCACGCGCCGCCCCAGAGGTCGATCACCACCACCAGGCAGCCCCCGGTGACCAGCCCCTGCACCACCGCCGTGACCCACATCCGGGCGCTCCACGCCGCCGCCGCGATGATCCCCGCACACAGGGCGAGGCCTCCCAGGCAGGCCGGTGGGACCCATGCCGCCCCGCGCGTGCCGAGCGTCAGAACGGCCAGGGCCCCGAGCAGCGCGACCGCCTCGAACACCACCATGGCCCCGGCCGCGACCACGTCCCCGGCCCACTTCACGTACCGTCTGACTCCGCCGTCCACCGCGGCAGCGTCTCCCGGAGCCCCGGACTCCGGCGGTCCCGTCCTGATACCGATACCGGACCGGGACTCGGCCGGCGGGTGGAGGTCCTCTCCATCGACCCGTGGGTGGTGGTGATCGACTCGGTGCCGGAGGAGCCTTGAGGCATGGGATCACTGCACTCGGGACTTGTCGCTCTCACCGGTGTCTGCGTCCTGGTCTTCGTCGTGGCCTGGATCGCGGGTGCTGTCTACTTCGGCCTGAAGAGACAGGCCGGTGTGCGCGGTTGGGTGCGCGGGCTGCGCCGTACGCTGCCCCGCCGGGTGCTGCTGGTCGCCGGAGCCTGGCTGTTCTCCTGGCTGGTTGGGCACACCGCCGGGTTCTGGCACCGCCTGCAGTACTGGCAGCCCGAACTCGCCCTCCTGGGCGCCCTGCTCGCCGTCACCGCCACCGCGCTGCTGCTGTGGGCCCGCTGGGTCCTGGGCACGATGTGGTCCGGCGTGCCGACGGTCCAGGAGCACCACGAACTGCGTACCGACGGGCCCTACCGGCTGGTTCGCCATCCCATCTACACCGGCCTGCTCGGACTGGTCGTCGGCGCCATGCTGGCCTGCGGCTTCGGCGTCTGGACAGCGGTCCTGGCGGTCGCCGTCCCGTGGCTGCTGAGCCGGGTACGGGCCGAGGACGCGCTCATGGCCGGCCGGTTCGGCGCCGCCTACGACGCCTACCGGGCGCGCGTCCCGGCGCTCATACCGTGGACCCGGCCGGCACGGGTCCGCCCCGGCCATGGAGAAGCGAGCGGCAGCCCGGGGTAGATCCCGCTACGGCCGGTGTGGCACGAGGCGGATGGTCAGGTAGGTCTCGCCCGGGCCCGGGGCGCGGTTCCAGGGGCGGGTGCGGAGAGTGTGCAGGCGGCCCTGGGTGAGTGCGAAGCGGGGGAGGCGGACGCCGAATTCGGTTGCGAGGGCCTCCAGGACGCGGCGCTCGTGCTGCCGGTGTTCGTCGGGGCCGTCCGGCGGGAAGCGGAGGAACTCCGGGACGGGACCCCGGTGTTCGGTCGTGGTGCCGCGGACGGTGACGCCGTACCGTTCCTCGCCGTTCTCGGCGACGGAGAGGTGGAAGAAGCCGGGGCGGTGGTCGCGGGGCGGGGCGCTCCACACCGTGACCGTGCGGGTGTCCCGGGAGGCGGCCAGGCCAGGGGAGACGAAGCGCCGTTCGTCGACGTTCCAGTACGACCGTGCCTCGAACGCGAAGCTCCAGTCGGGGCCCGCCCGGCCGACGGCGGCCAGTGCCGTGTCCGCCCATGGCGGGACGTGATCACCGGCGCGGAAGCGCATCGGGGCGCTCTGCGGCGTCGTCGGGGCGTGGAGGGCGGTGGGTTCGCCGGCGGCGGCGATGCGGGACGGCAAGTCGGCCGGTGCCACACCCTCCACGAGGACGAAGCGGTACGAGGTGCGCGAGGTGCCGGGGGTCTCGTCGGCCAGCCAGGCCAGGCCCGGGGGGTCCAGGTCGGCGGTGGGTGGCGGGGTGTCGCCGGGCTGTCCGGCGCGGGGTGTGGCGAGGAGTTCCCGGCCGCGGTCCGGTGTGATCAGCGGGCCGAGGAGCGGGTCGGCGCACAGGCCCACCGGGGCGAGGTGCTCGGGGCTGAGCGGCCGCCACTCGGGCAGGGCGGCGCGCAAGGTGTGCCAGGCCGCGTCCGTGTCGCCCCAGCGGGCCAGTTCCCGGGCCTCCTCGACGGCCCGGCCGAAGACGCCCTCGGCGGTGTAGCGGTAGGTGCCCTCCCTTATCTGCCGCAGAACCTCGTCAGCCGCTGCGCGCACCGTGTCGGAGGCACCCGGAAGCTGGTGGGCCGCCAGACCGCCGTCCCGGTGCGTGCGGGCGTGCTCGGCCGCCAGCACGGGCACGATCTCCGCGGCGTACACCGGGTCGGCCGCCAGGCCGCGGAAGGACACCAGGTACGTCTCCCCGAGCAGCCGGCGGATCTGGTCGTGCAGTCCCCGCGCGCGTGGTCTGCCGAAGGCGACGGCGTCCGACAACGTCGCCGCCGCCTGCTGGTACCTGCCGCCCAGCGCGTCGAGCCGCGCGGCCGCCACGGACGCGTCCAGGGCCCGTGTCGTCGCGTTGTCGAAGACCGGCCCGCCCTGCTCCGAGCGGCCCGCCCGCAGCTGGTGGAACTGGCGGTACATCGTCTCCATGAACGTGCGGAACGATCCGTACCGGGTGGGTACGTCCGCGTGCCACGGAGCCCACGTGTACACGGCCCACTCGCCCGCGTCGTCCACGTCCCCCGGGTCCAGCAGGACGTAGAGGGCGTCCGACTCGACGTCGAGTTGCAGTGCCCGCCCCCACATCCCGGCGAGGAGTTCGTCCTCGGGGGTGGGGGCGTCGTCCAGTTCCCCGGGGAAGTACTCGGACAGGCCCGCCGCGTCCTCGTGCCACCGGGCCTGGGCGGTGCCGGCGAGCACCCAGACGAAACCGCCCGCGTGCCGCCAGCCGTCGCTCACCGCGAGGAACGACCGGTACGACGGCGGCAGCCGGTGCCCGAGCCGCTCCTCCAGCGCCTGTATCCGCTCCTCCGGCGCGGGCGGGAACCCCAGCCAGCGCGTTCGCACCGGCTCCTCGTCCCGTGCCTGCGGGTCCCCGTCCTGCGCGTCCGCCCACTCCTGGCTCCAGCGCACCAGGAGGGACCGCCAGTCCTCGCTCGTGTCCGTCATGCCGGTGATCCTGGCAGCCGCCACTGACAACGGCCCGGCCCGCGGGCTGAGAAGCTGGGGGGCAGGATCGTGTTCCCGCCGGGCGGGAGAGCGGAGTGAGGACAGGATGAGCGGGCAGCGGCAGCCGGCGTTCGTGAAGGTGTGCGGGCTCACCCAGGAGCAGCAGGTCGACTGGGCCGTCGAGCTGGGGTACGACGCCGTGGGGATCGTCGTGACGCCGAAGAGCAAGCGGTACTGCCCGCCGGAACGGGCCGTGGCGCTGGCCGGATACGCCCGGGGGCGGATCCCGGTCTTCGCGGTGGCCCTGACCCTCGCCGAGACGGCGGCCGTCGCCGGGCACGTCGACGTCATCCAGATCTACGAGCCGGCCGACATCCCGAACCTCGCCCTCGCCTCCGGCACCCCGCCCGAGAGGCCGGAGGCGCTGCGGTACTTCTTCTACGACGCCAGCGCGGGCAGCGGCGTGTTCGCGGACATCCCCGGCTGGGTCGGCGAGGTGCCGGGGAAGGTGGTGATCGCCGGCGGTCTCGACGAGCACAACGTGGCCGGTGTCATCGAGGAGTTCGGGCCCTACGGCGTAGACGTCTCCAGCAGCGTCGAGACCGCGCCGGGGGTCAAGAGCCGCGAGAAGATGGCCGCCTTCGTCGCCGCCGCCCGCACCCCCGGACGCGCTCCCGGGCGCGGCAGCCGCTAGCGGCCGGCCTCGCGCAGCTCCCTGACGATGCGGGCCGTCACCGGTACGGGGACGCAGTGCCGGTCCGCCGCGCGCAGCAACGCGCCCCCGATCGCGTCGAGTTCGAGGGGGCGGCCGGTCTCCGCGTCACGCTGCATCGAGGACTTGGTGGCGGGCGGGAAGGCGTCGTACCGGGCCAGGGCCTGGGCCGGGTCGACGGGGGCGCCGCAGGCGCGGCTGACGGCTGCCGTCTCCGCCACGAGGGAGGCCAGTTCCTCGCGGTGCCGGGTGCGGGCCTCGCCGAGGGGGAGGGCGTAGCGGGTGGTGAGGAGGGCGAACGGGGCGAGGAACGCCATCTTCGCCCAGAGGGCGGTGGTCTCGTCGTCCAGGACGCGGGTGGCCGGGCCGGCCGCGGTCAGGGCTTCGGCCAGGGTTTCCAGGCGGGGGCGGGGGACCTTGGCGCCGGTGAGGTCGATCTCCGCGAAGGGGCTGGTGTGTTCGATCACGCCGGGGGCCGTGCGGGTCGACTCGACGCGGATCACGGACGGGGCCACGCGGTCGGGGGCGTAGCGGGCGCGCAGCAGCGCGGGGTGTTCCACGCCGTTCAGGAACGGGACGAGGAGGGCGTCGCCGAGGGCCGTGGGCGGGATCCGGGTGAGGGCCGCGTCCAGGGCGGTGGCCTTGACGGCGACCAGGCAGGCGTCGACGGGTTCGCGGAGGACGGTGTCGGCGTCGACGGGGGCCGTGACGTCGCCGAACCGGGCGCTGCGGACCTGGATTCCGTCGGTACGGAGCGTGTGTGCCGTCTCCTCGCCCGCGAGGCAGAGGACGCGGTGGCCGGCGCGGGAGAGCAGGGCGGCGAGCAGTCCGCCGACGCCGCCGGGGCCGAGAACGGCGACGGTGAGGCGGGGGATCGGTGCGTTCGGGGTGTTCGGCATGGAGTTGTCCTCTCGTCGGTCGGCCCCGGGAGCGGTGGCCGCCTCTGGAAGATCCTCGCAGGAAGGGAGGGGTCTGCGGGAGACTGGGGACATGTGCCGGAGCATCAAGACCCTGCGTCCGCCTCAGCTGGCCGAGGAGGCCACCGAGGAGGAGATCCGAGCTGCCGCGTTGCAGTACGTGCGGAAGGTGTCCGGGTTCCGGGCGCCGGCCGCGCACAACCGGGAGGTGTTCGAGCGGGCGGTGGACGCGGTCGCGGAGGCCACCGCCGCGTTGCTGGGGGGACTGGAGGTGCGGGGGCAGTCGGCTGTGGGCGGGGGTTGAGGCGGTGACGGGAGAGACGGTGACGAGGGGCGGTGCGGGTTACGCCGGCCGGCGTCTTCGCATCAGGTACCCCGCGCCCGCGCCCGCGCCGAACAGCGCCGCCACCGACACCGCCGTCGCCATCCAGGTCGCGCCCAGCCACTGGGCGCCCAGCCAGCCGAGGGCGACGCTGTAGACCGCCCAGGTCAGGCCGGCCAGGGCGGACCAGGGGAGGAAGTCGCGGACGCTGCGGTGGGTCGCGCCGGCACCCAGGGAGACGATCGAGCGGCCGGCCGGGGCGAAACGGGCCAGGACGACCAGCGCGCCGCCGCCGCGGGACAGGGCCTCGCCGAGACGTTCCTGCGCGCTGCTCAGCCGTCGCGAGCGGGCGATCGCGCGGTCCAGGCGGGCTCCGCCGCGCCGGGCCAGCCGGAAGGCGAACAGGTCGCCGAGGACCGACGCGGTGGCCGCGCAGAGGGTCAGCGCCAGGATGTCCGGCAGGGCGTGCGGCGGGACCTGTCCGGCCGACGCGCCGGTACCCGCCGCCGCTGCGGTGGCCGCGGTGATGACCAGCACCCCGCTCGGCAGGACCGGCAGGAACACATCAAGCAGCACGGAGAGGGCCACCATGGCGTATATCCAGGGCCCGGCCTCCAGCGACCCCATGCTTTCCCACACGACGGTTCCCCCGTGATTGTCCTGTTGCGCCCCCCGACGACAGCCATACAGCGTACGCGGGGGGTGTGACAGGAGTGTCACGGGGGGCTCGTATGTTCGGCAAAGGGTTATCGGAGAACGGTCATGCGTGTGCCATGCGGCGTCATACGCCGACCGGCGTGTACCGGTCGGCGGCGGTCGGCCGTTCCGGGGCCGGCGGCTCCGTCCGCGGTTCCGCTCCGGCGGCCGCCGCCGTCCGCAGCACCGCCCGCGCTATCGCGTCCGCGTCCGACAGGGTCACCGAGTCCACGCCCGGCCGGGCTCCCGCCGCGGTCACCCAGTGCACGCCCTCGGTGGGTACCCCGAAGGCGAACCGGCGCGGGTGCGGGCGGCCGTGGCGGTCGAGGAGGCGGTACGGGCGCGGTGTGACGTCGACGCCGCCGGTCTCGTGGCCGTCCACCACGTGCGGGCGGCACGCGCCCGCCCGGAGCAGGCCGGCCAGCAGATCGTCGGCGGTCCGGCGCAGGTCGGGCTCCGGGAGACGGGCCTCGACGACGGTGGTCACGCGGACCTCCGAACCGGGGACCGCGGGGGAGCGGGCCACCCAGGCGCCGCCCGCGCCGTCCCCGCCGCCCGCGCCGCCCGTGTGGTCCAGGTCCACCTCCACCCCGGGGCCGAGCACCTCCACCACGCCCGCCGCCAGCAGCGCGGCCAGCTCCTCGATACGGCGGCGGGGCGGGCCGATGGACAGGAACGCGTTCAGCGGGGTGTACCAGCCGTCCAGGTGGGCCCGCCGGGAGGCGCCGGCCAGGCCGCCGTGGTCGACGATCAGCCGTATCTCGTTGCGCAGGTCGCGCAGCACGTCCAGGGCCGCCTTGAGCGGGCCGCGCACGTTGCCGAGGGCGGCCTGTGCCGCGTCCGCGCGCAGATACCCCAGCAGCCAGGCCCGCCACTGCGCCGGATCGGCGAACTTCCGTTCCCCGTAGGGACGCTGGAGGCGTTCCCAGGACCAGCGGTCCGGCTCCGGCACGCCGTGGGCGTCGAGTACGGCGCTCTCCGCGGGCCGGCCGTCGGCCGCGAGGAAGCGCGCGGTGAGCTCCGGGTCGCCGGTCAGGACGGCGTAGTAGACCGTCTCCACCTCCTTCGCGACCAGCGGCCAGATCTCCGCGAGGAAGTCGGGCGCGGCGCCGGAGTCCGCGCGTTCGCGGAAGCCCGCGATCACCTCGGGGGTGAGCAGGCGCGGGCTGTGGCGGCCGTACGGGCCCTTCGCGTTGTCGCCGCGTGCCTGGTAGGGGACGCCGCGCCGGGAGCCCGCGTACAGGCGGGGTTCGCGGCCGGAGGGGGTGTAGCGCAGGGAGCCGTCCGGGGTGCGGGTGAAGCGGCCGCCCCGGCCGGTGGTCAGCAGGGCGAGGTGGTCGAAGAAGTTGAGGCCGAGGCCGCGCAGCAGCACCGGTTCGCCGGGTGCGAGCGGGGTGAGGTCGACGTCGGCCGGGTTGGCGGGCGGGACGTACCGGAGGCCGTGCCGGGCGGCGTGGGCGGAGAGCCGGCGTTCCGCGGCGAACGGCGTCGCTGGGAGGTGCCCCTGGGCCAGCACCACCGCCGCCAGGCCGGGCAGGGTGCGGCCGTCGTCGAGAGTGAGCGTCTGGTGACGGCCGTCGGGGTCGTCGTCGAGCCGTACGGCGCGGGTGCGGTGGGTCTCGACGCGGACGGCCGCCGGTGCCCGGGCGACCGTCCGCGCGAACACCCACTCCAGGTAGCGGCCGTAGTGGGCGCGGGTCGGGTAGTCGTCGGGGCCCAGCCCGTCGCCGCCGGTACCGGCCGTGGCGCCCGTACCGGCCGCCCATGTGTGCAGGCTGGGGCCGGGCCGGACGGGGCCCGCGCAGGCCACGCTGTCGTCGGTGAACAGGGTGACCTGGCTGGCCACGGTGTTCATCAGCAGTTCCGCCGACTGCGTCGTACGCCAGACCCTGCCGGGGCCCGGTGCGGCCGGGTCGATCACGTGGACGGTGAGACGCCGTCCCGGGGGCAGCAGTTCGGGGGCGGAGGCGCAGAGGCGTTCCAGGACGCTGGTGCCGCGCGGGCCGGCGCCGACCAGGGCGACGGAGACCGGCACGGACTCGTGGACCGGTTCCTGGAAGGACTCCTGGACGGACTTCTGGGGGGACTCCTGGGGGGAGGAGGACAACGACGTGACTCCCGGGCGAGTGGGGGCGCAGGGCGGTGACACCGTCCGCACGGGATCAGGAAGCGGACGGTCCGCCTCATCATGCCGTCGCGGTCAACGGATGCCAACGCGCGCCCCACACCCCACAGTTGTCACAAAGCTGTGCTCATCGGGTGGTGAGGACGGACTCCGTCACGGTCGTGAGGGTCCCGTCCCGCCGGGCCCGTTCCAGCCGCAGCCGGGCCGAACGGCCGTGCAGCGTCAGCGTCATGAGCTGGTTGCCGAACCACGGCCCGCCCCTCTTCCGCCACGTCACCGGCGGCCGCGCGCACCGCCCGTGCCGGGTCAGCCGCCGTCCGAGGAACCGGGCCAGGGCGCTCCAGCCGAACCGGAAGCCGGCCCGGATCGTCGGCGGCACGGAGTTGTGGACGGGGGAGCAGGTGAGTTGCAGCACCCGGGAGTCGGGCGCGGTCCCGGCGGGCCACGCGGGCTCGGCGACGTAGGCGTGATGGACGTCTCCGGAGAGTACGCAGACGGAGGCGGGCGCCCCGGGCCCGGAGCCGGTGCGGGCGAACAGGCCGGCCAGTTCGGCGAAGGAGGCGGGGAAGGCCGCCCAGTGCTCCAGGTCGGCCGCGCGGCGCAGCCGTTCCCCGAACTCCGCCCAGCGGGGCCCGCGTTCGCCCCGGCACAGGGCCGCGTCCCAGGTCTCGACGTCGTGTATGAGATGCGGGAGCAGCCAGGGCAGCGAGGTGCCGACGAGGAGATGGTCGTACGACTCCCGGTCGGCCAGGGCCTGTTCGCGCAGCCACGCGGCCTCGCCGGGGTCGAGCATGGCGCGGTTCCGCTCGTCCAGGACCCGGGCCGCCCGGGTGTCCACCATCAGCAGCCGCACCCGCCCGAAGTCCCGCCGGTAACTCCACCGCACGGCGGCCGGATCGGCGTCGGCCCCGGCGGCGAAGGCGCGCAGCTCGTCCGTGCCGTCCGGTGCGTCGCACACGGCCGCGTACAGCGGGTCGGCGGCCAGTTCGACCGGGGAGAGGTTGCCCAGGTGCTGGTGGACCCAGTACGACATCAGCCCGCTCAGCAGCCGCTCCTGCCACCAGGGCGTGGCGCGCAGGTCGGCCAGCCAGGCCGCGGAGGTGTTCCAGTCGTCGATGACGTCGTGGTCGTCGAAGATCATGCAACTGGGCACGGTGGAGAGCAGCCAGCGCACCTCCGGGTCGAGCCAGGACTCGTAGTAGAGGCGGGTGTACTCCTCGTAGTCCGCGACCTCGGCGCCGGGCGGGTCCGCGAGGTCGCGGCGGGCGGCCAGCCAGCGCCGGGTCGCCGCCGAGGTCTCGTCGGCGTACACCTGGTCGCCCAGCAGCAGGAGGACGTCCGGCCGTTCGCCACCGGCGGCGATGCGGGCGGCGAGGCTGTCGAGGGCGTCGGGGCCGACCGGGTCGTGGCCGTCGGCGGGCGGAGCGGCCCAGCGGCAGGAGCCGAAGACGACGCGGAGGGCGTCGCCGGCGGCCGGGGCGCGGATCACCGGGGGCGGGAACGGGGAGCCGGGCGACGGCCACACGTGCGCGCCGTCCAGGAGGACGTCGTACGACGGCGAGGTGCCCGGGGTCAGCCCGGTGACCGGGACGAGGGCGTAGTGGTGACCGGCCACCTGGAAGGTGCGCGCGGTGCCGCCGGCGCCGTCCGAGCAGCGCACCTCGGCGGTGCACGGACGGCTCGCCTCGACCCAGACGGTCGCCGACGAGCCGTCGGTGTACCTCAGCAGCGGTCCCAGGCGCAGTCCGGCCACGATCGCCCCGCCCTCTTCCTCGGTCGGTTCGCCTCTGTCGCCCCGTACGGTACGGAACGACGGAGGACGGCGGGGAGGTTCCGACGCGGGAAAGGGGGCCGGAAAGCGGGCGGTGCGTGGCCGGAACGCGGGGAGCGGGACGCCGCGGCGGCCGGCCGGTTCAGCAGGCGGAGAGGTAGCTGGTGAGCGCGCTCTTCTCGGCGGAGTCCACGGAGAGGCCGTAGTAGTACTTCACCTGCACCCAGGCGCGGACGTAGGTGCAGCGGTAGGAGGTGAGGGACGGCATCCACGTGGCCGGGTCCTGGTCGCCCTTGGACTGGTTCACGTTGTCCGTGACGGCGAGGAGCTGCGGGCGGGTGACGTCGTTGGCGAAGGCCTCGCGCTGGGCGGTGGTCCAGTTGCGGGCACCGGAGTCCCAGGCCTCGGCCAGCGGCACGAGGTGGTCGATGTCGACGTCGGAGGCGGCGGTCCAGGTGGCGCCGTCGTACGGGGAGTACCAGGAGCCGCTGGTGGCGGTGCAGGCGGAGTTGGTGACGACGTTCGTACCGTCGCGCTTGAGGATCCACTCACGGGTGTTGCAGGTGCCGCTGATGGTGTCCCAGGTCGGGAACAGGTCGCGCGCGTAGCCGGTCCTGACCTCGGTCGCCACGGTGAGGGAGGCGAGGTAGGTGCGGGCGGTGGACGCGCTGACCGGGGTGGGGAGGGCGGCGGAAGCGGTCGGGGAGTTGAACAGGGCGGCGGAGGCTATGAGTCCGGTGAAGGCCGCGAGTATGCTGAGGCGTCGACGCGCGTAGAACTTCGGCATGCGAACTCCCTTGTGGGGTGGGGGTGTTGGAGCGCGAGCGAGGGAATGCTCGCGCTGCCGTGTTGCCGATGGGTGAGCGTTCGGTAAGAAACTAGTGACGTGTTCATGACACGACAAGGTGTGCGACGTGACTCACAGGTGGGGGCACCGGCCTTGGGATCGGTGGCGTGGTCACGTAGTCTTGACGGCGTTGAAGGGGAGTAGCTCTTCGCCGGACCGTCGACATACTGCTCAGCTCGTCTGAGCCGGCGCCCGGAGGCGGACCTCGGCCATCTCGGTCATGAGGCCGCCAGCGAGACCTTCGGCAAGCAGTGCACGCCCGTGCCGTACGGCACGGGTGACCGTGTGCGCTGCCGTGCCGAGGTGCTCGTCCGCGAAGTGCGGTGTTCTCGGTGGGGTGGCCCGACCGATTGAGGACCCTTGATCAGCATCACCGTGACGGCGATCGTCTTCGGCGTCATCTTCCTCGCCGAACTCCCCGACAAGACCGCGCTCGCCGGTCTCGTCCTGGGCACGCGCTACCGGGCGTCGTACGTCTTCGCCGGTGTCGCCGCCGCCTTCCTCCTGCACGTCGTGCTCGCCGTCGCGGCCGGCAGCGTCCTGACCCTGCTCCCGCAGCAGATCGTGCACGCGCTGACCGGCGTGCTCTTCCTCGGCGGCGCGGCCGTGCTCCTGATGAAGAAGGACGAGGAGGACGAGGAGATCCGCAAGCCGGCCGACCAGTCCTTCTGGAAGGTCGCCGGCACCGGGTTCATGCTCATCCTGGTCGCCGAGTTCGGGGACCTCACGCAGATCATGACGGCGAACCTCGCGGCGCGCTACGACGACCCGATCTCCGTCGGCCTCGGTGCCGTGCTCGGCCTGTGGGCGGTGGCCGGGCTCGGCATCGTCGGCGGCAAGGCGCTCATGAAGAAGGTGCCGCTGCGGCTGATCACGCAGATCGCGGCGGTGCTGATGCTGGCGCTGGGCGTGTGGAGCCTCTGGGAGGCGGTCGCGGCCTGACCGGGTCGCGCTCTCGGCCGCTGCGGGCCGCTCCGGGCCGTTCCGGGGTCACTCCGGGCCGCTCCCGTTCGCCCGCGTGAGCTGAAGAGTGGGTGAACGGTCGGCGAAGGAGGTGGCGGGATCGGCCCTCTGTTTTGTACCGTGGAGGAACAAAGTGGCTCCCGTCCGTTTTCCCTGACCGGCGGACGGGGCCGCCTTGTTCTTCCCGGCCTGCTTTCGGCCTGTGTATAGGAGCTGCCCGATGACGGCCACCGTCCTCACCGCCCGCGCCCTCCTGCTCGACATGGACGGCACCCTCGTCAACTCCGACGCCGTCGTCGAGCGCATCTGGCGGCGCTGGTCCGAGCGGCACGGGCTGGACGGCGACGAGGTCATGAAGGTGGTGCACGGGCGCCAGGGCCATGCGTCCATGGCCGTGCTGCTGCCGGACCGGCCGATGAAGCAGAACCTCGCGGACAACGCGCGCATGCTGGCGGAGGAGACGGCCGACGTGGAGGGCGTGGTGGAGGTCCCCGGCGCCGCGGCCTTCCTCGCCTCCCTCCAGGGGCTGCCGCACGCGCTGGTGACCTCGGCGGACGTGGCGCTGTCCACGGTACGGATGGCTGCCGCCGGGCTGCCGCTGCCCGCGGTGCGGGTGACCGCGGAGTCGGTGGGCGCCAGCAAGCCGGACCCCGAGGGCTTTCTGAAGGGGGCGGCGGAGCTGGGGGTCGCTCCGGCGGACTGCGTGGTGTTCGAGGACTCGGGCGCGGGGATCGCGGCGGGGCGGGCGGCGGGGATGCGGGTCGTCGGCGTCGGGGCGCGGGCCGGGGTGCACGGGCCGGATGCGGTGGTGCGGGACCTGACGGGGGTGCGGGTGGAGGCAGTGGGGGACGGGTGGCTTCGGGTGACCGTCGGCGGAGCCTGAGGCCGGGGGTAGGGACGCTCACCGGCGCTTGCCGGGTGCCGCCGCGCCCACCCGTGCCGCCCCAGCGGCACGACTGCCCGCAACTGGGGAGCTGACAAGGGGCGGCTGGGCAGCGCCCCGTCAGGGGCGCGGGGAACTGCGCGGCCAGCCCCCGCGCGCCCGCGGTCACAACACCACCGCAGCCCACCACCACAACCGTCCCGACCAGCACCACTCGATCGGCCTGCCCGGCAGCGCCCCCCTCGGCCCGCCCCCTACGGCTCCGTCGTCTCCGACTCCAGTGCCGCCCGCGTAGCCGCCCCGTACACCCCCGGCTCGTCCGTCAGGATCCCCCGCGCCAGCTGGTACGTGCGCACCGCGTCCTCCGTCCTGCTGTCGTAGTGGCCGTCGGCCGTCCCCGTGTAGAGGTTCAGCTGGGCCAGCCGCTGCTGGAGTTCCGTGACCTCCGCGCCGGTGTCGCCGGGGCGCAGGACCGGTGCCGAGGTGGGCCGTGCGGAGGCCGCCGCGCCTGCTGTCGTCGCCGACTCGGTGGGTGTCGCCGAGCGGGAGGGCGTCGGGGACGGGGTCGCACTGGATGGCGCGGGGGAGGACGGGGAGCGCGACGCGCTCGGGCTCGCCGGGCCGGACGGTGTCGCCGGGGGCGCGGATCCCGGCGAGGTGGCCGGTGCCGCGGCCGAGGGCGACGCCGTGCTCGGGGTCACGTCCGGGACGCTCTGCCGTACGTCCGCCGGTGCCGCCCCGTCCCTCGTCGGCGTCACGTGCGTGAACACTCCGCTCGCGAACCCCGCCACCGCGAGGATCCCGAGCACCGCCCCGGCGGCCGCCAGGATCAGGGGCCACCGGGGACGCCGGCGAGGCTCTTCCGGGTCTGCTTCGGGGACGTCACCGGGTACCGTCCGCAGCGGCACGGTCGCCTCGGCCGTGACCGGTGCGGCCGGCGGCGCCACCACCGGCAGCGGCGCGGTCTCCCCGCTGCCGTCCGGATCGCCCGTGGCCGCCGTGTCCGCCGCGTCCGCCTCGATGGCGACGTACGGCCGTATCCGCAGCGGGTCGAAGTCCTCGGCCGCCGCCTGTTCGGCCGTACGCGCGTCGCGCAACGCGTCGGCGGTCCGCCGGTTGCAGTCGCAGGAGGGGGAGCCGTCCGGCCCCTTCGGTGTCCCGCACTCCGGGCACTGGTGGCCCCCGCTCCCCGTCGTGTCCGTCACGGCGTTCGTCCCTCCCCTCACGAGCCTCCCCCTCACGAACTCCACAGATTATGCAGAGCACCCACACGTACGTTCGCCCGAATCCCTCGTCTCACAGACACCGAAAAGGACTCGACGGGCCATACCGGGTGGCAGCGTCCACGATGGAAGATGGCCGAAAGCCCCGGGAGGTCTCCATGGCCGTGGAAACGACGCACACTCCGGCGAAGGACGCGGAGCGCGTACCCGGCAATGTTCTGGTCCCGATCGGCGCACTGCTGCTCGGGCTGCTGCTGGCCGCGCTCGACCAGACGATCGTGTCGACGGCCCTGCCGACCATCGTCAGCGACCTCGGAGGGCTGGAGCACCTGTCCTGGGTGGTCACCGCCTACCTGCTGGCCTCCACCGCCGCCACCCCGCTGTGGGGCAAGCTCGGCGACCTGTACGGGCGCAAGCGGCTCTTCCAGCTCGCGATCGTGATCTTCCTCGTCGGGTCGGCGCTGTGCGGGATGGCCCAGAACATGGGCGAGCTGATCGGCTTCCGCGCCCTGCAGGGGCTGGGCGGCGGTGGGCTGATGGTGCTGTCGATGGCGATCGTGGGGGACATCGTGCCGCCCCGCGACCGCGGCCGTTACCAGGGGTTGTTCGGCGCCGTGTTCGGCACGACCAGCGTGCTCGGACCGCTGCTCGGCGGGCTGCTCACCGAGCAGCTGAGCTGGCGCTGGGTGTTCTACGTCAACCTGCCCGTCGGCGTGGTCGCACTCGCCGTGATCGCCGCCGCGCTGCACATCCCGCGCCGGACCGCCCACCACGTCATCGACTACCTCGGCACCTTCCTGATCGCCGCCGTCGCCACCTGCCTGGTGCTGGTGGCCTCGCTGGGCGGGACGACCTGGGCGTGGGGCTCGCCGCAGATCATCGGGCTGGCGGTCGCCGGGGCCGTTCTCGCCGTCGCCTTCGTGGCCGTCGAGGGGCGGGCCGCCGAACCCGTACTGCCGCTCAAGCTCTTCGGCATCCGCACCTTCACGCTCGCCGCCGTGATCAGCTTCATCGTCGGGTTCGCGATGTTCGGCGCGATGACCTATCTGCCGACCTTCCTCCAGGTCGTGCAGGGCATATCGCCGACCCTGTCGGGCGTGCACATGCTGCCGATGGTGATCGGTCTGCTGCTGTCGTCGACCCTTTCCGGGCAGATCGTCAGCCGTACCGGGCGCTGGAAGGTGTTCCCGGTCGCCGGCACCGGCGTGACCACCATCGGGCTGCTGCTCCTGCACCGGCTCGACGAGCACAGCTCGACGGCCCAGATGAGCGCCTACTTCTTCGTCTTCGGCCTGGGCCTCGGGCTGGTCATGCAGGTGCTGGTGCTGATCGTGCAGAACTCCGTCTCGTACGAGGACCTCGGCGTCGCCACCTCCGGCGCGACCTTCTTCCGCTCCATCGGGGCCTCCTTCGGCGTCGCCATCTTCGGTTCCGTCTTCGCGGGCCGCCTCGCCGACAAGCTCGCCGACGCCTTCCGGGGCGTCCGGCTCCCGCCCGGCGCCACCCCGGACGCCCTCAAGGCCGACCCGCGCGGCATCGCCGCCCTGCCGCCCGCGCTGCGGCCGGCGGCCCTGCACGCGTACGCGTCCTCGATCACCGACGTCTTCCTCTACGCCGCCCCGGTCGCCCTCATCGGGTTCGTCCTCGCCTGGTTCCTCAAGGAGGACCGGCTGCGCGGCTCGGTCACCGCGCCGGACGCCTCCGAGACCATCCCGCCCAACCCGGTCCAGCGGTCGTCGTACGACGAGTGCTGCCGGGCGCTGTCCCTGCTCGGCACCCGGGAGGGGCGCCGGGAGATCTACCGGAAGATCAACACCCGGGCCGGGTACGCCGACCTGCTGCCCGCCTCCGGCTGGCTGCTGCTGCGGATCCGGAAGTACGGCTCGGTGGAGCCGGGGCGGCTCGCCGAGCGCGGCCCCGTCCCGATGGGCGTCGTCCTGGCCGGCGCCCGCCAGCTGGAGGAGCGGCACCTCGCCGACCGCCTGGGCCTCGGCCTGTCCCTCACCGGGCAGGGCCGCGAGGTCGCCGACCGGCTCGCCAAGGCCCGTGAGGACTCACTCGCCGACCTCCTCGGCGACTGGTGGAGCCCGGACCGGCCCACCGACCTGGACCGGCTGGTACGGGAGCTGACCGACGAACTCTGCGGCACCGAACGTGAACAGCCGCAGAACCCGGCGGCACGCGGGATCAGCTGACGAGTTCCTTGCGGAACCAGTGCTCGGCGTAGACGTCGTCGTTGTGCGGCCCGGTCTCCGTGTAGCCGAGCCGCGCGTACAGGGCGCGCGCCTCGGCCAGGTCGGTCCGGGTGTCCAGGACGATCCGGGCGGCCCCGAGGGCACGGGCGGCGTCCTCGGCCGCCGCGACGAGCAGCGCGGCACCGCCCCGGCCGCGCAGCGGCTCGCTCACGAAGACCCGGGTGAGTTCGGCGGTGGCCGGGTCCAGGAGCCGTACGCCGGCGCTGCCGGCCGGCTCACCGCCGTACCGCGCGATCAGCAACCGGCCGGTGGGCGGGGCCAGTTCGGAGCCCGGCCGGGCGGCGATCCCCCGTTCCAGCTCGGCCGGGTCGGTGCGGCGGCCCTCGTGGCGCAGGTACCAGCGGTCGCTGACCTCCGTGTAGTACGCCCGCCACAGGGCGCGGGCGGCGGCGGAGTCCGGCTGTTCCGGGGCGATCGTCCAGAAGGTCATGGACCGTAATCCCAGAAGGATCTCGCCCGCCCGCGCAACCGGATATGCGCGGCCCCGGGAGGGCTGGTTCACCGGTGGGTGCCGGTGCCGGTGCCGGTTCCGATGCCGCTTACGGATCCGGTTCCGACGCCGCCTACGGTTCCGGATCCGGTTCCGCCGCGGCCGCCGCCGCCCGGCGCTCCCGCCACTCGCGTACGACCTCCTCGACGTCGTACGGCTTCTTGCCCAGCGGGGGCCCGGGCGGCGGCTTGAACATCATGTCGCGGATCCTGACGTTGACATCCGTGATGATCTCGCGGACGATCCGCTCCGAAGGCGCCGCGTAGGCGGCCGTCAGCGCGTCCTCGGCCTCCTTGCGCAGGGCGAGCGACGGCGGCAGCATCGCCAGGCCCTCCCGGGCCAACTTCCGCTTGACCCACCACAGTTCGTCGTACGACGTGTCCTGGCCGTCGGGCAACAGCTTGCCGGCGCCCGGCAGTTGATCGAACTCACCGCGCCGCTGGGCGTCTTGGATCTGCTTGTCGACCCAGGACTCGAACGGCACCCCGGGTGGCTTTCGCTCGGTCATGACTCCATTGTGCCGGACGCGGCCCGGCCGGGCGTTTTATCATGCGCCGGAGATCCACGAAGGATTCAGGAACCGCGCAGGGGGAACGCACGTGCTCGAACTCACCATGGCCTCCGTGTCCGGAGAAGCGGGCGAGACGGCCGGCATGCTCATGGCCGACGCGCCCAGCGACCCGGGTGCCGTGCTGCGGGTGGGCCGCGACGCCGCCGCCTGCCGGCTCACCACGCCCGACGACTGGCTGTTCGTCTCCCGGGTGCACCTGGAGTTCCTGTGCGGGCCCGAGGGCGGCTGGCAGGTCACCTGGCTGCGCGGCTCCCAGGCCGAGCCGTCCTCCGAGGTGCTGCTGAAGGTCGGGGAGTACGCCCAGGCCATTACGTACGGCGGGACCGTCGCGCTGCCCCGGGGCGGCTCCGGCGAGATCGTCGTCCGCGACCGCACCGCCCCGCGCAGCGTCAACGTGGGCTTCTACCACGAGGGTTGAGCCACGCCCTCGCGGTGATCCGGCCGGGTCAGTCGAGGACCCGGGCCAGCGCGAAGCCGTCGTAGCCCTTGCTGCCGACCGTCTGGATCGCCGTGCCGGTCAGCCTCGGGTGGGCCGCGATCAGCTCGATCGCGGCGCGGGTGCCGACCACGTCCGGCTCGGCGCTCTCGGCGTCGACGACCCGGCCGCCCCGCACCACGTTGTCGACGATGATCAGGCTGCCGGTGCGGGTCAGCCGGAGCGCCCACTCCACGTAGTGCGGGTTGTTGGCCTTGTCGGCGTCGATGAAGACCAGGTCGAAGGGGGCCGGGTTCTCGTCGGCGAGCTTGGGCAGCGACTCCAGGGCGGGCCCGACCCGCACCTCGACGATCTTCTCCAGACCCGCGCGGGCGATGTTGCGGACCGCGACCTCGGCGTGCCGGGCGCTGTACTCCAGCGAGATCAGCCTGCCGTCGGCGGGCAGCGCCCGGGCCAGCCAGATGGTGCTGTAGCCACCGAGGGTGCCGATCTCCAGGATGTGCCTGGCGTCCTGGATCTGGGCGAGGAGCTGGAGCAGCTTGCCCTGGTTGGCGGTGACGTTGGCGTGCGGGAGCTCGTTCGCCTCGCTCTCCCGCAGGGTCGCCTGGAGCGACTCGTCGTCCGGTGACAGATGGCTGGTGAAGTAGAAGTCGACGTCGTCCCAGAGCTGAGAGCCGCTCATGCGTCCGCTGCCTTTCGCCTATGCAGATGGCTGTCCGGTGGTGACAGCTACCTGGATAGCACTACTGAGGCGGCGGACGCGCCGGTGATCCACCGCCCCGGTGCCGCACGGAACTCAGCCGATCGGCGCAGGCGGCGTCGGTGGCTCCGTGGGTGCCGGCGGCTGTGCGGGAGGCTGTGCGGGAGGGGGCGGTGGGGCCGGGTGGCGGGAGCGGCGTACGGCCGTGAGCGCGGTGACCGTGACGACCAGCACCAGCGCCGCGCCGACCGTCAGCAGCCACGCCGGGATCCCGGCCACCTCGCGCAGCCGGTCCTCGTAGACGACCTGCTGGACCGGGGTGTCCGAGGCCGCCCGCCGCAGCACGTGGTCGGCGGAGATCCGGGACGGGTACGGGAACTCCTGGCCGATCGCCGTCAGGTACGGGGTGCCGGCGGCCAGTTCGCCCAGCTCGCCCGTCGGGTGGCCGAGCCGGCCGGCGTAGACGACCCGGGGGCGTTCGCCGCCGATCGCCGAACGCGGCTCCATGCGGTGCGCGGCGAGGACGTACAGGCCGAGCGACTGCGGGGTGGCCGCGAGCCTGGACAGCCGCATCGGGTAGACCGGGCGGTCGCTGGCGAAGGCGAGGTGGAGCGGGTCGAGGGCGCCGTGCAGTGTGGTGTCGGAGGTCTGGGGCGCGAGCCGGACCGCTACGTACTCCCAGTGGTCCGCGACGTAGGGCTGGAGCGCGGTGTCCAGGCGGGGCGGGACGGGGAAGCCGTTGCTGCGCAGCCAGCCGTCCAGGGCGCCGGAGTCGGTGGCGGTCAGCTGGGCCACGTCGAACGGGCCGAGCCGCTGGCGGTCGACCACGCCGACGCGCGGGGCGGAGGCGCGCGCGCCGGGCGGGCCGGGGGAGGTGGCGCTGCCGGTGGTGAGGGGCCAGTCGCCGTCCTCGGGCCAGAAGTGGTGGCGGGTGCGGTGCGCCGGGGCGGTGAGGGTGTGCAGCTGGTCGAAGAGGGCCGGGTCGGCGAGGGCGACGGTGGCGCGGTGCGGGACGGGCATGATCCAGGCGGCGCGGTCGGCGTCGCCGTCGACCGTCAGACGCATCACGATCTGTTCGCGGGTGCCGTCCCAGCGCAGTACGGACTCCTCGCGGCCGACCGTGACCTGCTGGGCGGCGTCGGGGACGAGGGCGCCGCAGGCGCAGGCGAAGGCGGGGGCGGCGAGCCAGCCGAGCTGGATGCCGGTGAGGATGAGGAGGACCGCGAGTAGACGTGTCCGTCGGCGGGGTCGCCGCTGGCCGGTCATGAACAGGTGCCCTCCGCCCTACCGCCGATCAGGACTACAGACGGTATAGCGGAGGGCGTCGTACCTGGAGCCGTTCCGGACAGCCACCGTCTGTCTGCCGACGGTACGGGCCGACGGGGCGGATTGTTCGAACGGTGCAGGTGGGTGGGGGGTTTTGCGCAGTTCCCCGCGCCCCTGAAGGGGCGCTCCTACCGAGGCGCCTCGACAGAAGGCGCCGAGCCCGGCAGGGGCTTGCCCGCCGTCTCCGCCATGCGCCATACCGCGAAGCCGCCGATCACCGCCGCCGCCATCATGTAGTACGCGGGCATCATCATGTTCCCCGTCGCTCCGATCAGGGCCGTGACCACCAGTGGGGTCGTGCCGCCGAACAGGGACACCGACACGTTGAAGCCGATCGACAGGGAGCCGTAGCGGACCCGGGTGGGGAAGAGGGCCGGGAGGGCGGCCGGCATCGCCGCGGTGAAGCAGACCAGGAGGAGGCCCAGGGCGCCCATGCCGAGGGCGACCGCGAGCAGGCTGCCCTGGCGGATCAGGAGGAGGGCGGGGACGGAGAGGAGCAGGAAGCCCGCGCAGCCCGCCGCGATCACCGGGCGGCGGCCGACGCGGTCGGTCAGGGCTCCGGCGAACGGCTGGACGATCATCATCAGCGTCATCACGCCGAGGACGACCAGCAGACCGTGCGTCTCGTCGTACTTCAGCTCACTGGTGAGGTAGCTCGGCATGTACGACAGCAGCATGTAGTCGGTGACGTTGAAGACCAGCACCAGGGCCATGCACAGGAGCAGGGCCGGCCACTGGCCGGTGATCATCTCGCGGAGCGGGACCTTCGGGCGGGACGACTCCGCCTTCTCGACCTCCGCGGCGAACGCCGGGGTCTCCTCCAGGCGCATCCGCAGGTAGAGGCCGATGATGCCCATCGGGCCCGCGATCAGGAAGGGGATGCGCCAGCCCCAGGAGGTCAGGTCGTCCGTGGACAGCAGGGCCGTCATCAGGGTCACCAGGCCGGCGCCGCCGATGTAGCCCGCCAGCGTGCCGAACTCCAGCCAGCTGCCGAAGAAGCCGCGCCTCTTGTCCGGCGCGTACTCGGCGATGAACGTGGACGCGCCCGCGTACTCGCCGCCGGTGGAGAAGCCCTGGACCAGGCGGGCGGCGAGGAGCAGGAGCGGGGCGCCGACGCCGATCGTCGCGTAGGACGGGATCAGGCCGATCGCGAAGGTGCCCGCGGCCATCATGATCATGGTGACGGCGAGGACCTTCTGGCGGCCCACGCGGTCGCCGAGCGGGCCGAAGACCATGCCGCCGAGCGGGCGGACCAGGAAGGCCGCGGCGAAGGCGCCGAACGTGGACAGCAGCTGGGCGGTCGGGTTGCCCGACGGGAAGAAGACCTTGCCCAGGGTCACCGCGATGTAGCTGTAGACGCCGAAGTCGAACCACTCCATGGCGTTGCCGAGCGCGGCCGCCTTCACGGCGCGCTTCACCAGCGCGGGGTCGGTGACGGTCGGGGCGGTGGCGGTGGCCGTACGGGGGCCGGGGAGCCGGTGGGACGGGGTGACTGCTGTGGCGGTCGCCAAAACGGGGCTCGCCTACCTTTCGTGGGGGACAGGGGGCGCGGCCCGTACGGCGGTGGACGGGACGAAAAGCGACGATAGGAGTACTTGAGGGCGTTACGTCGCGTACGCGTTTACCTGCATAGTGCAGCCAAACGCGGTGTACGCAGGGACGTCTGCCCGCTCCCGCAGGGGTATGCGCGTTGCGCACTGTGATCCTTGTCGCGCTGGGCGATGTCAACCCCACCCCCGGGGCACTGTCGTCTTCCGGACAAAAGGCGGACGGACGTCAGGTGAAGTGGGGGTTGCCTGCGTCTCTGCCCAGTGGTGATGGGAGCCTCGTAGGGTTCTCGGAGCGATCGAGCGGACCAGCAGGTGTGCGTAACGGGGCGGGAGGCCGGCGAGGCGTGGCGAATGTGGAACACAGCGGGCGGGCAGCGGACGCGTTCGGCGGGGCGGCGGCGGGGGCGCGGTTCCGGATGGTCCGGCTCGCCCTGTGGGCGGTGGCCGCGATCCTCGTCGTACGGCAGCTGGCCGTGGTCCTCGCCACCCCGAGCGGGGAACGGCTGACGGACCTGGAGACCTGGGTCGGCCCGGACGGCGTGCTGCACGTCAAGGGCTCCCTGTACGACTCGACGCAGTTCACCGGCACCCCCTTCGGCGGGCTGGTGCTCAAGCCGCTCACCAGGGCCGCCGAGCAGGCCCTCGGCTGGGGCTGGACCTTCGGCACGCTGCTGCTGGTGGTCGCCCTCGGCCTGGTCGCCGCCCGCGCGCTGCCCCAGCCGGTGAGCCGCCGCACCTCGCTGCTGGCCGCACCGGTCGCGATCAGCCTGCTGATGCTCTCGCTGCCGGTCCGCAACACCCTCTGGCTCGGCCAGACCAGCATCATCCCGGTCCTGCTGGTGCTGCTCGGCTGCTTCGCCGCCCGCGGGCAGCGCGACAGCGGAGTCTGCATCGGCCTGGCCGCCGCCCTCCAGCCGGCCCTGCTGCTCTTCGCCCCGCTGCTGTGGTTCACCGGCCGCCGCCGGGCCGCCGTCGCCACCGGCGCGACCTTCGCGGTGTGCACGGCGCTGGCCTGGGCGGCGATGCCGCACGACTCGTACACCTACTGGATCCACCACATGGCCGGCGCCGGCCTCGGCGGCGAGGCGGACGCGCTCGCCAACCAGTCGCTGCACGGCGCGCTGCTGCGGTTCGGGCTGAGCGGCCCGCTGGAGATCGCCCTGTTCCTGACGCTCGGCGCGGCCGTGGCCGTCGTCGCGCTGCGCCGCGCGGTGCGCTACGCCCGCGACGGGCAGCTGCTGCTCGCGGTCGCGATCACCGGCTGCGCGGTGGTCGCGGTGTCACCGGCCGCCTGGCAGCACCAGCTGCTGTGGGTGCTGCTCGCGGTGGTCGGCCGGGCCGGGCGGCGCGCCGCCGACCGGACCGTGTGGCCGGCCGTGGTCGTCCTCGTGATGACGCTGCCGGCCAAGGCGATGCTGCCGAACCAGGCGCTCTTCGTGCCCGTGCGCGACAACACGATCCTGCTCGCCGCCCTGGCCGCGGCCACGGTCGTCCCCTTCCTGTCCCGCACCGCCCCGGAGTTCGTCCGGCCGGTCCCGACGGACTACGCCGAGCCGGTCCCGGCCCGCTTCCGGCAGGTCCCGCTGGCTCCCTCGCTGCGCCGGGTGCTGACCCGCCCCAACCTCTTCCTCGAACTCGTCGCGATGCGGCTGGTCTACTTCGCCTACCAGCAGATACGGCTCGCCGCCGCCGGGGACGGCAACGGCACCTCCGGGCGGGCCCGGGCCGAACACCACGGGCGCCAGATCCACGACATCGAGCGGTTCCTGCACATCGACATCGAGCACTGGGCCAACCACACCGTGTACGGCATCGGCTGGCTGCGGAGCTTCCTCGACTTCTACTACGAGTCCTTCCACTTCGTCGTCCCGCTGACCGTCCTCGCCGTCCTCTACGTCCGCCGCCCGGTCGACTACCGCTGGGCCCGCACCGCCCTCGGCTTCGCCACCGCGTTCGCCCTGATCGGCTTCTGGCTCTACCCGCTGGCCCCGCCCCGCCTGATGCCGGGCCTCGGCATCATCGACACGGTGCACGGCCCGCAGGACTTCGCCAAGCCGGACTACGGCACCCTCACCCAGCTGACCAACCAGTACGCGGCGATGCCCTCGCTGCACTTCGGCTGGTCGCTGTGGTGCGGGATCGTGATCGCCGTCGTCGCCCCGAAGTGGTGGCTCAAGGCCTTCGGCCTGGTCCACCCCCTCTTCACGGTCTCGGCGATCATCGGCACCGGCAACCACTGGGTGCTGGACGCGGTGGGCGGCGCGGCCGTGGTCGGGGCGGGGTTCGGGGTGGGGTATCTGCTGCAGGGGCCGAGGGCTGCAGCGCCCCGAAGGGGCGCGGGGAACTGCGCGACCAGCCACGACGGCGCCGCGGACGAACGGCGGCCCGTTGCGGCAGTTCCAGCTGACCGCTCACAGCCGCCGTCCGGAGCCGCTCCTACAGCCGCTGGATGATCGTCCCGGTCGCCAGGCCGCCGCCCGCGCACATGGTGACGAGGGCGAACTCCTTGTCGGTGCGCTCCAGTTCGTGCAGGGCGGTGGTGATGAGGCGGGCGCCGGTGGCGCCCACCGGGTGACCCAGGGCGATCGCGCCGCCGTTGACGTTGACCTTGTCCAGGTTCTGCTCGAAGACCCGGGCCCAGCTGAGCACCACCGACGCGAACGCCTCGTTGATCTCGACGAGGTCGATGTCCTTCAGGGTCATGCCGGCCTTGCCGAGCACGGCGCGGGTCGCGTCGATCGGGCCGTCGAGGTGGAAGTGCGGGTCGGCGCCGACCAGCGCCTGGGCGACGATCCGGGCCCGGGGGCGGAGCTTGAGGGCGCGGGCCATGCGCTTGGACGCCCACATGATGGCGGCGGCGCCGTCGGAGATCTGCGAGGAGTTGCCGGCCGTGTGGACCGCCGTCGGCATCACCGGCTTCAGGCCCGCCAGCGCCTCGGCCGACGTGTCCCGCAGCCCCTCGTCCCGGTCGACCAGGCGCCACATGCCCTGCCCCGCGTGCTGCTCCTCCTCCGTCGTCGGCACCTGGACGGCGAAGGTCTCGCGCTTGAAGCGCTCCTCGGCCCAGGCGTGCGCCGCCCGCTCCTGCGAGAGCACCCCGAGCGCGTCGACGTCCTCCCTGGTCAGGCCCCGGTTGCGGGCGATGCGCTCGGCGGCCTCGAACTGGTTGGGCAGGTCGACGTTCCACTCGTCGGGGAACGGCTTGCCCGGCCCGTGCTTGGAGCCCGAGCCCAGCGGCACCCGCGACATCGCCTCGACCCCGCAGCTGATCCCGACGTCGATGACCCCGGCGGCGACCATGTTGGCGGTCATGTGCGAGGCCTGCTGCGAGGAGCCGCACTGGCAGTCGACGGTGGTGGCCGCGGTCTCGTAGGGCAGCCCCATGGTCAGCCAGGCGGTACGCGCGGGATTCATGGACTGCTCGCCGGCGTGGGTCACCGTGCCGCCGACGATCTGCTCGACCGCGTCGGCGGGGATGCCGGTGCGGCCGAGGAGTTCACGGTAGGTCTCGCCCAGGAGGTAGGCGGGATGCAGGTTGGCGAGCGCGCCGCCGCGCTTGCCGATGGGGGTGCGTACGGCTTCGACGATCACGGGTTCCGCGGCCATGGGGGCTCGGTCCTCTCCTCGGTCACCCGCGCGGCGCAGGGGCGTCCCGGCCCGGCCCGCCACGCAGAACTAGAACGCGTACTAGTTCTGGGTGCAGTCTGCTGACAGTCCGTCCACAACCGCAAGAGGGGTGCATGCAATTGGGGTGACCGTGCCCCTTGCGAGTTGTAGAACCCGTTATTACCTTCACGGCAACCGGCATTTCTGATGGTCCGTCAGAACGGCTGTCGGAGCGACCGCCGGAACGCCGGCACATCCAGGTCCGTACACGGTGGGAGTGAGTCGCCATGCCCTGTCCCGCGCTGCCCGACGGGTTCGACCTCACCGACCCCGATCTGCTCCATCACCGGGTGCCGCTCCCGGAGTTCGCCCAGCTGCGCCAGGCCGAACCGGTCCGCTGGATCGAACAGCCGCACGGCCTCGCCGGGTTCGCGGACGACGGCTACTGGGCCGTCACCCGGCACGCGGACGTCAAGTACGTCTCCACGCACCCCGAGCTCTTCTCGTCCTGGCTCAACACGGCGATCATCCGCTTCGGCGAGCACATGCAGCGGGACGCGATCGACGCCCAGCGGCTGATCCTGCTGAACATGGACCCGCCCGAGCACACCCGGGTCCGCCAGATCATCCAGCGCGGCTTCACCCCGCGCTCCATCCGCGCCCTGGAGGAGCGGCTGCGCGATCGCGCCGGGGCGATCGTCGAGGCGGCCCGCGCCCACTCCGGCCCCTTCGACTTCGTCACCGAGGTCGCCTGCGAGCTCCCCCTCCAGGCGATCGCGGAACTGATCGGCATCCCGCAGGACGACCGGGCCAAGATCTTCGACTGGTCCAACAAGATGATCTCGTACGACGACCCGGAGTACGCGATCACCGAGGAGGTGGGCGCCGAGTCCGCCACCGAGCTGATCGCCTACGCGATGAACATGGCGGCCGACCGCAAGCAGTGCCCGGCCAAGGACATCGTCTCCACGCTGGTCGCCGCCGAGGACGAGGGCAACCTCGGCTCCGACGAGTTCGGCTTCTTCGTGCTGATGCTCGCGGTGGCCGGCAACGAGACCACCCGCAACGCCATCACCCACGGCATGCACGCGTTCCTGACCCACCCCGACGCCTGGGACCTCTACAAGCGCGAGCGCCCGGCGACCGCCGCCGAGGAGATCGTCCGCTGGGCCACCCCGGTCAACTCCTTCCAGCGCACCGCCACCCAGGACACCGAGCTGGGCGGCAGGTTGATCCGCAAGGGCGACCGGGTCGGCGTCTTCTACGCCTCCGCCAACCACGACCCCGAGGTCTTCACCGACCCCGACTCCTTCGACATCACCCGCGACCCCAACCCCCACCTCGGCTTCGGCGGCGGCGGCCCCCACTACTGCCTCGGCAAGTCCCTCGCCGTCCTCGAAATCGACCTGATCTTCAACGCGATCGCCGACGCGATGCCGGACCTGCGCCTGACCGGCGACCCGGACCGGCTCCGCTCGGCATGGATCAACGGGGTGAAACACCTCCGGGTCACCACGTCGTAGACCGCCTTCGCCACCCCCCCTCGGACCCGGGCCGACGGCTCCCGGCGCCGCCGGCCCGTCCCGAGGGAGGCAGGAGCACCCCCTCCCTACGCCCCGTTCCTGCCTCCCCCGAGACACCGGTCACCGCCCCCTCCGGCGGTGTCCGGACATACGTCGGCACCCTCGCCCAGGAGAAGGGGCGAGGGTGCCGGGGTTCAGGGGCGCGCGGCGCCGGGGATCAGCGGCGGGTGCGCGGCTCGGCCGCGATCGACCGCGGGTGCGCGCGGGTCGGCCGGCTCAGTACCAGCCGTTGGCCTGCCAGAAGCTCCAGGCGGCGGTCGGGCTGCCGTAGCGGGAGTTCATGTAGTCCAGACCCCACTTGATCTGGGTGGCGGGGTTGGACTTCCAGTCGGAGCCGGCGGACGCCATCTTCGAACCGGGCAGGGCCTGGACCAGGCCGTAGGCGCCGGAAGAGGAGTTGGTGGCGGAGGGGTTCCAGCCGCTCTCGTGCGAGACGATCTTGCTGAAGGCGTTGAACTGCGCGGCGTCCGGAATCATCTTGTGCGCGATCGACTGGGCGGAGGAGGCCGACGTGGTGGCGGCCTGGGCGGGCGCCGCGGTCAGGGCCAGGCCGGCGGCGGCAGCGGCCACGGCGGCGGTGGTGAGGGCCTTCTTCGGGGAAGCGATGCGGCGGATGAAGGAGACGGACACGGAGAACCTCGTTCGTCGGGGACAGGGAGTCGCCGTGTGCTCCGGAACCACCCGTGGGGGCTGTCCGTGTGCGTCGGCGCCGCGGCCCGCTGGGGGCTCGTGGTGCCTGGCGACGTCGTCCAGACAAGCAGGCCGGAAAGCCGTCCGCAATCACCCCTTTTACTAGTGGTGGTCGCATAGGCGGGTTTGGTCCGTTGTGTGGCGTGGCTCTCAAACCGCAGGTCAATGGGGATGGCAAAACGGACATAGCAGAAAAGTCTGACTACTGTTCCGGATCGTAGGTGACGTGCGTCATGTGGGGTGCTTCACCGGTCCCGTCACCGGACGCGTACGACGCCTCACGTCCCGGGGCCGTCGAATGTGACCGCGGTCTCGAAGGCGGCCCGCCGGGTGGCCCGGCGCAGCGCCCGCAGCAGCGCCGGACCGAGGAGAAGGGTGAGGACGACCGTGCACAGGGCCCGGCCCAGGTTCCAGCCCATGGCGGTGGCCAGACTGTAGGCGAGGAAGCGGGCCAGGTTGGCGGCGGGCCCGGCGTGCGGGTCGAAGGCGAGGTTCGAGGCGGTGCCCGCCAGCAGCGGCCACCCGGCCAGGTCCACGACCAGGCCGTAGGCGAACGCGGCCAGGAAGCCGTACCCCGCCAGCAGCGCCAGCTCACCGCGGCCGCGCAGCCGCCCGGCGCCCGGCAGCAGGCCGGCCCCCATCGTGAACCAGCCCATCGCCAGCATCTGGAACGGCAGCCACGGCCCCACCCCGCCGGTGAGCAGCGCCGACGCGAACATGGTGAGCGAGCCCAGGGTGAACCCGAAGCCCGGCCCGAGGACCCGCCCGCTCAGCACCATCAGGAAGAACATCGGCTCGATCCCGGCGGTGCCGGCGCCGACCGGCCGCAGCGCCGCCCCGGTCGCGGCCAGCACGCCCAGCATCGCCACCGCCTTCGGGCCCAGCCCCGACTCGGCGATCGTCGCCGCGAGCACGGCGACCAGCAGCACCAGCAGACCCGCGAAGAGCCAGGGCGCGTCCTGGGCGTGCGAGGCGATCCGGGAGGAGGGCGGGGCGAGGAAGGGCCAGCCGACGGCGACCACCCCGACGGCACTGACGAGGAGCAGGGCCGCCAGGGAGCGGGGGCCGAGCCGCACCGGGCCGCTCATGCCAGGGCCTCGCGGACCTGGGCCACGGTGAGCCACCGCTGCGGGGCGAGGATCTTCGTCACCTGCGGTGCGAAGGACGGCGAGGAGACGACGATGTCGTCGGTCGGCCCGTCCGCGATGACCTCGCCCTCCGCGAGCAGCACCACCCGGTGCGCGAGCTCCGCGGCCAGCTCCACGTCGTGCGTGGCCAGCACGATCGCGTGCCCGTCGGCGGCGAGCCCGCGCACCACGCCCACCAGCCGGGCCTTCGCCGCGTAGTCCAGGCCCCGGGTCGGCTCGTCGAGCAGGAGCAGCGGCGGCCGGGCGGTGAGCACGACGGCCAGCGCGAGGGCGAGCCGCTGCCCCTCGGAGAGATCACGCGGGTGCGTGTCGTCCGCGACCCCGGGAAGCAGCTCGGACACCAGCCCGCGGCAGGTCCCCGCCGCCGCCCCCGCGTCCCGGTCGGCGGCCGCGCACTCGGCACCGACCGTGTCGGAGTACAGCAGGTCACGGGGTTCCTGCGGGACCAGCCCGACGAGGCGCACGAGGTCGCGCGGGCGCGTGCGGTGCGGGACCGCGCCGCCGACCCGCACCGTGCCGGAACCCGGCTCGACGAGCCCGACCAGGGCGCCCAGCAGCGTGGACTTCCCGGCGCCGTTGCGCCCCATGAGCGCGACGGTCTCCCCGGCGGCGACGGTGAGACCGACCCCCCGCAGCGCGTCCACCCGGCCCCGGCGGACGCCGAGGGAGCGGACCTCGGCGAGTGGAACCGCGGGGCCGGCCGTGGGATCGGCCGCGGGACCGGCTGTGGGATCGGCCGCGGGACCGGCTGTGGGACCGGCCGCGGGACCGGCTGTGGGACCGGCCGCGGGCCGTGGCTCCGGAACCCGCCCGGCGAGGCGCTCCCGCAGCCCGCCCGCCGCCACCCGGCGCCGGGCGTCCCGCACGGTCATCGGCAGCGGCGACCACCCCGCCAGCCGCCCCAGCTCCACCACCGGCGGACACACCGGCGACACGGCCATCACCTCGGCGGGCGTCCCGCACACCGGTGCCGCCCCGTCCCCCGGCAGCAGCACGACCCGGTCGGCGTACTGCACGACCCGCTCCAGCCGGTGCTCGGCCAGCAGCACCGTCGTCCCCAGGTCGTGCACCAGCCGCTGGAGCACGGCCAGCACCTCCTCGGCGGCGGCCGGGTCGAGGGCGGAGGTCGGCTCGTCCAGCACCAGGACCGCGGGATGCGGGGTCAGCACCGACCCGATCGCGACCCGCTGCCGCTGCCCGCCCGAGAGCGTGGCGATCGCCCGGTTCCGCAGCTCGGCGAGCCCCAGCAGATCGAGCGTCTCCTCCACCCGCCGCCGCATCACCGCCGGGGCGATCCCCAACGACTCCATCCCGTAGGCGAGTTCGTCCTCCACCGTGTCGGTCACGAAGTGGGCGAGCGGATCCTGGCCCACCGTGCCGACGACGTCGGCGAGTTCGCGGGGCCGGTGGGTACGGGTGTCCCGCCCCGCGACCGTCACCCGGCCGCGCAGGGTGCCGCCGGTGAAGTGCGGCACGAGCCCGCTCACGGAGTTGAGGACCGTCGACTTGCCGGTGCCGGACGGGCCGACCAGGAGGACCAGTTCGCCCTCCGGCACCTCGAAGTCGACACCCTGCACGGCGGGCCGGGCCGCGCCGTCGTAGGTGACGGACACGTCCTCGAAGCGGATCACGACGGCTCCTCCTCGGAATCCCCGGGAACGATCAGGGCGGGCAGCAGGCCGAGCAGCACGGCGGCCGCGGGCCAGAGCGGAAGGGCGGGGGCGACCAGCGGTACGACGCCGGGCTGCAGGGCCGCCGGATCGCGGACGGACGCCAGGGTGAGCAGGGCGGCGACGGCGGCGCCCGCCCCGGACACCAGCCAGGCCCGCGCGTCCCAGGGGTCCGGCCGGTACCGGGTGCGCGGCGAACGCCGGCCGCCGAGCCGCAGCCCCGCCAGCGCGGCGGCCACCCCCGCAAGCAGAAGAGGCAGTCCGTAGCCGCCGCCCTCGGTGGTGAGCAGCCCGTACAGCCCCGCGCAGACGCCGAGCAGACCGCCGAGGGTGAGCGCGGCCGTGGTACGGCGGACCCGGTCCGGGACGTCGGCGCTGCGGCCGTACCCGCGCGCGTCCATCGCGGCGGCCAGGGCGACCGAACGCTCCAACGCGCCCTCCAGGACCGGGAGTCCGACCTGGAGCAGGCCGCGGACGCCGGAGTCGGGCCGGCCGCGCAGCCGCCGGGCGGCCCGCAGCCGCTGCACGTCGGCCACCAGGTGCGGTGCGAAGGTGAGCGCGACGACCACGGCCACGCCCAGCTCGTACAGGGCGCCGGGCAGGGACTTGAGCAGCCGGGCCGGGTTGGCGAGCGCGTTCGCGGCACCGACGCAGATGAGGAGGGTGGCGATCCGGAGCCCGTCGTAGAGCGCGAAGACGAGTGCCTCGGCCGTGACCTTCCCGCCGAGGCGGATGCCCTGGGCCCAGTGCGGGAGCGGGACTTCGGGGAGGGTGACGAGGGTGTGCGCGCCGGGCACGGGGGAGCCCAGCACGACGGTGAACGCGAGGCGCACCAGGAGCACGGCGAGAGCGAGCCTGGCGAAGGCGCCGTAGGAACGCGCCCACGGGGCGGACCGGCTGCGGCAGACGGCCACGACGTACGCGGTGACCGTGATGAGCAGGGCGAGCAGAAGGGGGTTCGTGGTCCGCGACGCGGCAACACCGAGAGACAGCGACCAGAGCCACCAGGCACCGGGGTGCACGGGGGAGCGGCGCTGGTACCGCGGCACGGGGTGTTTCACTCGCCCACGCCCACGGCGTGCCGCCGCGCCCACCCGTGCCGCCCCAGCGGCACGGACGCGCCCCGTAAGGGGCGCGGGGAACTGCGCGGCCCGCCCCCACCGGCCCGCACTGTGACGCTCACGCATTCCTTCGCCGCCGTGCCTGCCAGAAAGCGCCCGCGGCGAGGACCACGACAACTCCCGCCCCCGCCACCAGTCCGAGCGACGGCCCGCCGTCCGACGTACCCCCGGCCACCCTCGCCGCCACCTTCTCCCCGCACCCCCGCGACGGATACCCCCCGATCGCGCACAACAACGCGTTCGTGTCGTACCGCAGCGGCTTCGCCACCGTCGCCAGTGCCTCCGCCGTCGTCGCGTCGTCGGACACCACCGCGCAGGCCGTCCGCCGCGCGGGCGGGCTCTCGCCCGAGGGCGCGTCCGCCGGCGTGCCGAAGTCGAGGACCAGCCCCACCCGCTTCCGGCCCCCGACGGCGGGCGTGTCCGCGCAGATCGTCCCGAAGTCCGCCGTGCCGCGCGGGCGCGACGCGTCCCCCGAGTCCTCGCTCACCGCGAAGCGGAAGCCCTCGACCGAGCCGTCGGCGGGCCGCGCGGTCGACGGGCCCTGCGTGGCGTACGTCCAGCGCGCGCCGTCCCGCTCCCAGAAGGACCAGTAGCGGTAGCCGGTGGCCGCCGCCGGCCCGGTGGCCGTCGCGCACAGCGCCAGCGCGGCCAGGAGCA
This sequence comes from Streptomyces sp. NPDC008092, assembly GCF_042957285.1. Classification (NCBI taxonomy): domain Bacteria; kingdom Bacillati; phylum Actinomycetota; class Actinomycetes; order Kitasatosporales; family Streptomycetaceae; genus Streptomyces; species Streptomyces sp. NPDC008092. The sequence continues at coordinate 81,185 of NZ_JBIBHY010000015.1, read as the reverse complement.
GCAGCGCCGCCCGGCGGACCGCGGTCACAGCTGCCGCTGCTTGCGGCGGCCGCTGAACAGGAAACCGATGCCGATGCCGGCGACGAGCCCGGTGCCGACGATCCACCACACGCTGTTGCCCGACTTCTTCGCGGTCTTCTTCCCGGTCTGCTGCGCGGCGGCGGCCTGCGGCGCCGGGCCCGTCGCGTTCAGCGCCGTCACCAGGTTCGTGCCGCCGAAGTGACGCGGGTCCGCGCCCATCGCGTGCGCGGCGAGGATCAGTTCGGCGTAGGCCGCGGGCCCGCTCTGCCCGGCCCAGGGCGCGGCGTGCGTCTCCAGCCAGGCGTACGGCTGCTTCGCCTGCCCGGTCCAGCCCTGCGCGGCCAGCGCGACGACCGCGTCGGCGGTGTTGCCGTAGTCCGGCTGGGGTGCGGCGCCGGCGAGCGCGGAGACGAGGTGGCCGGTCCCGGACATCGCGCCCGCCAGGTACGCGGCGCCGTTGCGGGCCACCTCCTCCCGGGTGAGGGCCCGGTCGGAGCCGGCGCAGGCGGGGCCCTTCGCCGGGGCCTTCCCGGCCGTCGTCACGAACCCCTTGCCGAGGGCTCCGAGCACCCCGGCCGCGGTCGCGTCCGCGTTGGCGGCCAGCTTCCCCTTCTGGTCCGGCTGGTAGGCGAGGGCACCGCCGCCGTCCTCGGCGCAGGGGAGGGACCACTTGGCGAGGAGGTCGTACGGCGACCGTTCCGCGCTCGCGTCGGCCGCCGCGAGCGCCCCGACGACCACGCCGGTGGAGTTGGTGTCGCTGGGCGAGCCCGGGGTGTAGCCCCAGCCGCCGTCCTTGTTCTGCTGCGACTTCAGCCAGGTCACCGCCCTGCCCGCGGCGGCGTCGTGCCCGCCGACCGCCTTCAGCGCCTGCACGGCGGCGGCCGTGCTGTTCGTGTCGACGGCCACCTTGGCGTCACAGGCCGCCGTCGGCTCGGCGCGGAACGCGGCGAACGCGCCGTTCGCGCACTGCTGCCCGGCCAGCCAGTCCACCGCCTTCACGGCCGGGGTCACCCCCACCGCGCGCTGGGCCAGCAGGGCGAGGGACTGGCGCCAGACGCCGTCGAACTTCGGGTCCGCACTGCCGTACAGCCCCGACGGGAGTACGGCCGACGCGGACGGCGAGGGGGAGGCGGCGGCGGTCGCCGCCGGCGTGGCGGTACCGATGACGGCGGTGGCGGCCAGTACCCCGGCGGTGCGGCGGAGGACGGTCATGGTCGGCGGGTGCCTCTCCCTGCGGGGAGCCGGGCAGCACGGGACACCCCGGCGGCTCGGCTCCGTAAACCTCGACGGTGCCGTGCGACGACGGGTGCCGGCGCACTTGAGCCGATCAACGTCCGGGCGGGGCGGTCCGGCTCGCCACTTGAGGGAGTGGCTCACGGATTGGGGTCTCCCCGGTTCGAGCGAAGCCGAGAATCGGGGAAGGGTCAGCGCCGGAATTGCACCGGCTTCCCCCCGTACGGGTGATGACGACCCGGCTACTTTACCGGCCGCCCGCGGGAAGCTGAGAGGGGGCTGTGCGGAGACCGTTTCGTTATGGTCATGCCATGACGGGGAGGCTGCTCGGGTCGGGGCGTTCGGCCGACGTGTACGAGATCGACGAGGCGTGGGTGCTGCGCCGGGCCCGGGACGGCCGGGGGGACGCGGCCGCCGAGGGCGCGGTGATGGCGTACGTACGCGAGCACGGGTACCCGGCGCCCCGGGTGCGGCCGTCCGGGTCCCGTACCGATCTGGTGATGGAGCGGCTGTCCGGGCCGACCATGCTGGCGGCGCTGCTGGCGGGGGAGACGGACGCGGCGGAGAGCGGCGCGCTGCTCGCCGCGCTGCTGCGGCGGCTGCACGCCGTGCCCGGCCGGGACCCGGCCGACCCCGGCGCCCGGGTCCTCCACCTCGACCTGCATCCGGACAACGTGATCCTGGCCCCCGACGGCCCCCAGGTCATCGACTGGACCAACGCCGGGGACGGGCCGCCCGGACTCGACTGGGGCATGTCCGCGGTGATCCTCGCCCAAGCGGCCCTCGGCGAGTACCCGTTGGCCCACGACCTGCTGGCGGCCCTGCTCGCCGATCCGGGCGGCCTGACCGGGGAGGGGCTGGCGGAGGCCCTGCGCCGGCGGGCGGCCGACCCGGCGATGAGCCGGGGCGAGGTCGAGGTGCTCGGTGCGGCGGAGCGGTTGATCCGGACGATCGCCTTCTAGGCCTGGGCCGGGCGCCGGCTACCCCCGCGTGAAACCGTGGCTGCGCTCCACCTTCGCCACGTGCAGGGTGTAGCTCTCGTACCACTCGGCCCGCCCGCGCTTCTGTGCCGCGCGGTGCTCGGCGTCGGTCCGCCACCGGGTGAGCGCGTCCGCGTCGCGGAAGTACCCGACGGTGATCCCCAGCCCGCCGGGGGTCTGCGCGTGGTCCATCCCCAGGTACCCGGGGATGTCCTTCACCAGGTCCTCCATGCGTGCGTTGGTCTCGGGGTAGCCGCTCTGGTCCGCGGTGCGCACCGAGGTGAACACGGCCACGAAGTAAGGGGGTTCAAAGGCCTCGACGGGCGTGACAGGCGCTTCCGGGTGATTGCTCATGGCGGCACCGTAGGGCGGGACGCGCCCGGCGATCCAGTGTCTTTCCCGAACGGGAGGCGCACGGGATCCAACTCTTGACCGAAGTCGCCGGAGGCTAGGCCGCGTTCGCGAGCGGGGCGATGCCCGCCGACAGGTGGCGGGCCATCCGGCGCAGCGCGCCGTGGCAGTCGGCCGGGGTCTCGCCGACCGCCACCCAGAGGGCCAGCCGGTCGGCGGCGGTGGCGTGCGGGCCCGCGGTGACGTGGCTGCCGGTGTGCCGGGTGAGGAGCATGCGGTCGGCGCCGGGTTCGTCGGCGGCGTCGGGGGAGAGGTCCAGGTGGTCGAGGCGGCCGGTGGCGGCCGGGTAGGCGAACTGCACCGCGGCCGCCCGCTGCCGCGTGGGCGTCGTGTCGGCCGCCTCGCCGGTGGCCAGGGCGGCCGCGGCCCGGGCGAGGTCGACGCCGGTGGCCCGCCTGACGAGGAGCGGGATCAGGTCGCCCGGGAGATGCGGGGCGACGTCGGTGACCCGGGGGCCGCGGTCGGTGAGGGCGAGGCCGATGTGCAGGACACCCCGGTCGATGCCGAGGGCGTGCACGGTGCGGTCGACGGCCAGGCGCAGGAAACGGTTGTGCAGCAGGCCGTCGTGGGCGTGCACGGTGTGCCGCAGCGGCTGCCGGGCGGGCGCCGGGCCCAGGGTCGTACGGGTGATGGCGGCGATGCGGATCTCGCCGTCGAGGACGACCGTCTCGGCCGAGACGCGGGGCGCGCCCGGGTCGGCGGCGGGAACCGTGTGAGCGGCCAGCAGGGCGTGCAGCGAGGGCGGGTCGGTACAGGCTTCGGCCGCGGCGAGGGAGGGGCCGGGCAGCCCCAACTGCCCGGCGATCCTCGCGGCGGCGACCGCGTACTCGCCCGAGTAGGTCAGCACGCCGCGGACCCGGTGCCGGGCCGCGAACCGTACCACCGCCGACGCCGTGGCGCCGCCTTTGCCGGGGTCCGCCGCGAGGTGACCGGCCAGGCACGGCTGTGCCCAGGCGGGCGGCGCGGCGTCCACCAGCAGCACCGGGCGGGCCGAGGCGATACGCGTCAGCACGAACTCGTCGTATGCGCACCGGAGGCCGGCGCCGAGGAGCAGGACGGGCTGCGGCATCGGTTCGCCTCACCTTCTGGGGAGGAGGCGGGGCGACTGGTCGCCCCGGGTGCCGCTCCCCCATCGGCGGCACCCGGGGCGGGTCTGTTCGACCGTGGCCTGGTGACGTGATCCTTTCCTGTCGGTCCGTCATATGTCAACGATTGCTGCCCTCTTGCGCAGTGGTCCTTGTCATGTCTGGTGGCCGGGACCGGTGATTCGATAGCCTCGCGTCTGCCCGGCCCCGCTCGGCCGGCCGACCGATCACGCGCGTCCAGGGGGACCTTGGTGAGTGACGCCCATGCCCCGCTGACCGGCGTACTGGAGCGGCTCGGGGAGCTGACCGGACGGCCCGGACGGCTCTGCGAGGTCCTGGACGTGGCCGATCTGTCGTACCGCACCGGCATCCCGGTCGGGGTGGTCGCGGAACTCCTCGCGGGCGGGCCCGCGCCCGAGGGCGGGCTCGCCGAACGGGTCCGGCAGCGGCTGGACTTCATCCGCGAGCACCGGCGCAGGCCCGACGGCAAGCGGTACTCGCTGGGCGAGCTCGCGACGATCGCCGGCACCAGCAGGCAGTGGCTGAGCGAGTGGCGCAAGAGCGGGCTGCCGAGCCTCGAACACACCGACCGGCTGCGGCGGTTCTTCGGCCTTCCGCCCGGCTTCTTCACCGCCGACGAGCCGGAGGCGCTGTGCGAGGCGCTCCAGCCGGTGCTCCAGGGCCTCCAGGCCCAGGCCGACCCGCTCTCCCGGCTCCGCGAGAGCGGCCTGGTCCGGCTCGCCGCCCGCGCACCGCAGATGAACCCCCGGCAGCTCGCCACGCTCGCCGACCTGGCAGAGATGATCATCAGCTCCGAGAGTGCCGCCAACTGAGCGCCGAGCAGGCCGTTTCACGACTTCGAGGATGCCGAATGCCGTTAGGAATGCCGTCCGGAAACACGACCGCCGGCGAGGACGACGACGCATGAGCCCGAGACGATCGCCCAAGCGGTTCCTCGCCCAGCTCGTCCGGGACACCGCCCGCACGCTGGAGCCGCCGACGGACCCCGAGAGCTTCCTGCACGCGCTGTGCGTGACGCTCAGCCCGACGCTGGACCGCCCGGTCAGACTCAGGTTCGTCGCCTTCCCGCCTGGGCTCGACGTCTCCGGGATCACCCTCGCCAAGGACGACGAGTACATCGTCGTCGTCGAGGAACGGGCCTCCGGCGCCCACAAGTTCGTGATCGCCGGGCACGAGATCGGCCACATCCACTACGGCACGCTGGACGTCCACTACCAGGCCGGCACGCCCGCCGCCGCGCGCCGGCTGCTGGCCCGCGCCGACGAGGACGTCCCCTGGGACCGGGTCGTCGCCCTCGCCACCCGCTCGCCCGCCGCCCCGGCCGCGCAGGCCGAGTGGGAGGCCGAGGAGTGCGGGCTGCGGCTCGCCGCCAAGTTCCGCAGGGTCGTGGGTCCGTACGCGGCGACCGGCCGGCCCTCCCAGGACACCCTGACCGACCGCCTCTCGTCCTCGCTGGGCAACATCGGCGGCCCGTGATGCCCGGGGACCGGAACTGGCACTGGGACATGGCGGGTTCCTTCGCCGCCTACGCGATCCCGGCGGTGCTGCTGGCCGTGGCCTTCGTGATCAAACTGCCGCTGCTCAGACGCGCCTGGCAGGACCCGATCCTGCGCGCCACCGCACTGCTGCTCGGCATCGGCGCGATCGTCTTCGCCTCCCTCCCGCCGGGCAACCTGCACCGCATCAACGAACTCACCGGCGTGCCCAACTTCGCCGGGGTGTGGGTGTATTCGCTGCTGACGGCCTACTGCGGCGCCTGCCTCTGGCTGATCATCACCTGGCGCGAGCCGCCGTCCGCCGCCCGGCGCCGCAGGACCCGCCTGGTGTGGACCGCGTACGCCGTCATCATCGTCGGCCTCTGGGTGACCTTCGCCCTCGGCGACCACCACGTCGAACGGCTCCGCGACCTGGACACGTACTACGCCAACACCCCCTGGATGCGCGAGCACACCATGCTCTACCTCCTCGCGCACATGGTGTCGGCCGTGGTCGCGGCGGGCATCCTGTGGGCCTGGTTCCAGGAGATCGCCGACCGGTGGCTGCGCCGGGCCGTGGTCTGCCTCCAGGTCGCCTACGCGCTCGGCTTCGTCTTCGACGTCGCCAAGGTGGCCGCGATCGCGGCCCGTTGGGCGGGCCGCGACTGGGACTACCTCTCCACGTACGTCGCCCCGCCGTTCGCCATCGTCGAGGCGTTCCTGGTCGCGGTCGGCTTCATCGCCGGCCAGGCCGGACCGTACTGGGACGAACACCGAAGCCTGCGGCGCACCCACCGCCGCCTGGAGCCGTTGTGGCGGGCGATGCTGACGGTGGGCGCCGCACCGGCACCGGCCACCGGCCGCGTCTCGGGCGCCGAACTCCGGCTGGAACTGCGCAGGGCGGCGATCAACGACGGCCTGCTCAGGCTCGCTCCCCACCTGAGCGGGGAGCGGCGGGAGCGGGTCCGGCACGCGGCGCTGGCCGAGGGCCACACCGGGTCCGCCGCACGGGGGATCGCCGGGGCGGTGGACATCCTGGTCGCGGTGGACGCGCTGCGGGCCGCGGGCGAGGGCACGACGGCGGCTCGCACCCCGCACGCCCCGCCGCGTCAGGACACCCCGCGTCACCATGCCCCCGCAGACGTCCCCGACGGCGATCTGGAGTCCGTGGCGTACGCGCTGCGGGTCCACTCGCAGGTCATAGCGGCGTTCCGTCGGCAGGAGGCCGCCGCGGAAGGCTTCCGCAGCCATGTCTGACGGAGCGGCCGCAGTGGGCCGTCGTGCCGCGACGGTCGTCGACGGCAGCACCGCCGGACTGCGCACCGCCCCGGTCCTCGCCACCCGCTTCGACGAGGCGACGGTCCGTTCGTCCCCGGCATCGTCCGGAACGTCTTCTTCGGGGGACGGAAGGGGCCGTCGGAGGCGGGCCGTTGGAGGCGGTGCCGCTGTCGGTCGCGGAACGGGACGCGGCCGGGCCAGAGGGCAGGGGGCCGCTTCAGGGGCTCGTTTCGACCGCCACGTACGTGACCGGCTCGCTCCCCGCCACCGCCTCCGCCCGCCCCAGCTTCACCAGGCGCCGCAGATGGGCCTCGGCCTCCGAGACGGCGATGTTCCGGGAGCCGTAGGGGATCTGCTCCCAGGGCCGGTTCCACTCCATCTGCACCGCCAACTGCCAGGGCGTGAGCGGCTGCTGGAGGAGCGAGAGCAGGCCGGCGAGGCGTTCCTCGTGGTGGGCCAGCAGTTCCCGTACCCGTCCCGGTGCGTCGGTGAAGGCGTACTGGTGGGCCGGGAGGACCTCGGCGGGGGCGAGGCGGCCCACGCGTTCCAGGGAGTCGAGGTAGTCGCCGAGCGGGTCGGTGACGGTCGCGTCGTCGGGGTCCTCGTAGAGGCCGATGTGCGGGGTTATCTCGGGGAGCAGGTGGTCGCCGGAGAACAGCCTTCCGTGGCCCCGGAGTCGGGCGGGGTGCTCCTCCTCCAGGTGCAGGCAGACGTGGCCGGGGGTGTGCCCAGGCGTCCAGACGGCACGCAGCCGGCGGCCGGGCAGGCCGAGGAGTTCGCCGGGCAGGATCTCGCGGTCGGGGAGGGCGGGGGCCAGGCCGGGCGGGGTGCTCCGGCGGCGGGGCCCGTTGCGCAGCGGCGCCACGTGCTCGTCCGGCGCCCCGGCGGCCGTCAGCTTCGCCGCCATGTACGTGAACCAGCGCTCCGGCCGGGTCTCCCGGGCCCGCCGCACGATCGCCGCGTCGGCCGCGTGCATCGCGATCCAGGCGCCGGACGCCTCGCGCACCTTCCCCGACAGCCCGTGATGGTCGGGATGGTGATGGGTGATGACGACCCCGTGCACCTCGCCGACGCCCGTCCCGCACGCCGCCAGCCCCGCCGCCAGCACGTCCCACGACCCGGGATCGTCCCACCCGGTGTCGACCAGCACCGGCCCCCGGTCGGTGTCCACCACGTACACCAGCGTGTACCCGAGCGGGTTGTCCGGAATGGGGACGGCGACGGACCGCACACCCCCACCGAGATCCCGCACCGCCACGCCCGCTTCCGTACCCGGTCCCGCGCCCGCTCCCGACTCCGCGCCCGGCTCCGCTCCAGCCGACCCGCCCAGACCGTCCGCCATCAGCCTTCCTCCGCCCCCGCCGGTACCGCCGGCCCCACGGCCACTGCCCACTATAACCAGAGCTGATGATCCGTCAGATAGTGGGCCGGAAGGCAGCCGGCCGACGACGGGCGGTGCGGTCACCGGCCGGGGCCGCCGCATATTGGTTTGCCGTCGGCCGGACCGGCCCGATAGGAAGCCTGCATGCTGAGAGGCGACACGGTCGGGCTCAGGGCCCGGCACGAAGAGGACATCCCGGTCCTGCGGGCCGAGCTCTACAACGACGTGGTCAACTCCTCGCGGGCCGACAGCCGGCCGTGGCGGCCGCTCTCGCCGAGCGCGGAGGACTCGCGGCTCACGGTGGACCACACGGACGAGGCGAGCGTCAAGTTCTCCGTGGTGGAACTGGCGGGCGGCACACTGGTCGGCACCGCGACGCTGTGGGGCATCGACAACCACAACCGCGGCGCGCACATCGGGCTCGGGCTGCTGCCCTCCGCCCGCGGCAAGGGCTACGGCACCGACGTGGTCGCGGTGCTCTGCCACTACGGCTTCGCCGTGCGCGGACTGCACCGGCTGCAGATCGAGACGCTGGCGGACAACGCCGCGATGCTCCGGGCCGCCGAGCGCAACGGCTTCGTCCGCGAGGGCGTGCTGCGCTCCTCGGCCTGGGTGATGGGCGAGTTCCTGGACGAGGTGCAGCTCGGGCTGCTGGCCGAGGAGTGGCGGGCCGACCCGGAGGCCTGAGCCCGGGCCCGGCCGGGGCACGCATCCGGTGGTGAGGAACGGACGGTTCGCGTACGGCACTTCGGCCCGGTGGCCGCCGCCGTCCCGTCCGGCGGCCACCGCCGCGGGACCGGGCCGCACCCTCGCCGCCCGGACCGCCGCGGGACTGGGTCGCACCCTCGCCGCCCGGACCGCCGCGGGACCGGGTCGCACCCTCGCCGCCCGGACCGCCGCGGGACCGGGCCGCGCCCTCGCCGCCCGGACCGCCGCCGGACCGGGTCGCACCCTCGCCGCCCGGACCCGCACGCCCGATATTCCGGTGCCGCCGCACCGGCCCGGTGGCACAGTGCCGGGCATGGTGACTTCCCCGCTGCTGCGACAGCTCGCCCGCACCCGCCGCTTCACCCTCGGCGCACCCGCCCGTTTCACCGTGGCGCCGGACGGTGCCTGGGTGCTCTTCCTGCGGAGCCGGGCCGGGGACGACCCGGTCGGGTGCCTGTGGACGCTCGACCCGGCGACCGGCGCGGAGCGGATGCTGGCCGACCCCGCCGTACTGCTCGGCGACGCCGTCGACGAGGTGCCGGAGGAGGAACGCGTCCGGCGCGAGCGCGCCAGGCAGCGGGCCGCCGGGATCACCGACTACGCCACCGACGCGGCCGCCCGGGTGGCCGCGTTCGCGCTCTCCGGACAGCTGTGGATGGTGGACACGGGCTCCGGCGCCGTGCGCCGGCTGCCCGCCGAGCAGCCGGTGGTGGACCCGCGCCCGTCCCCGGACGGCCGGCACGTCGCCTACGTCTCGGGCGGTGCGCTCCGGGTGATCGGCGCCGACGGCGACGGCGACCGGGCGGTGGCCGCGCCCGGACCGGCGGAAGGCCCGGACGTCTTCTTCGGCCTGCCGGAGCATGCGGCGAGCGAGTCGATGAACCGCCACCGGGCCTACTGGTGGGCACCGGACGGGGAGCGGCTGCTGACCACCCGGGTGGACAACCGGGAGGTCGGGCTGTGGTACCTCGCCGATCCGGCCGACCCCGCCAAGCCGCCCCGGACGATGCGTTACCCGCGGGTCGGTACCGCCAACGCCGACGTCACGCTCTGGATCGCCGACCTGGCGGGCAACCGCACCGAGGTCCGCTGGGACCGGGCCGGCTTCGAGTACCTGCCGGTGGCCGGCTGGGACGGGCACGGCCCGTTCGCCGCCGTGCTCAGCCGGGACCAGCGCAGCGTGCGGGTACTGGCCGTCGACCCGGCGGACGGTGCGACCGGCCTGCTGGCCGAGCGGCACGACGAGCGCTGGGTGGAGCTGCTGGTGCCCGGAGTGCCCGCGCGGACGGCCGGCGGCCGGCTCGTCGACTACCTCGACCGGGACGGGACCCGGCACCTGGGCGTCGACGGCACGCCGGTCACGCCGGACGGGCTGCAGCTGCACGAGGTGCTCGCGGTGGACGGCGAGACGGTGTTCTTCACGGCGGCCGCGGAACCCACCGAGCGCCACGTGTGGAGCTACCGTCCGGACCGGGGCCTGCACCGGCTGACCGAGCGGCCGGGCGTGCACTCCGGCGCCTTCGGCGGCGGCACGTTCGTCCGCAGCACCCGCACGCCGGAGCTGCCGGGCTCGCACACCACCGTGCACCGGCTGACCGGGGACGGGCGGCCGGAGCCGGACGGCCCCGCCCCCGTCGAGATCGCCTCGCACGCCCAGCGGCCGCTGCTGCACCTGCGGGCCGAGTCGGCCGTCGTCGGGCCGCGCGCACTGCGCACCCGCCTCTTCCTGCCGTCCTGGCACCGGGCCGGTGACGCCCCGCTGCCGGTGCTGGTCGACCCCTACGGCGGCCCCGCCATGCAGAAGGTGCTGGCCGAACAGGCCTCGCACGACTTCGTCTCGCAGTGGTTCGCCGAACAGGGCTTCGCGGTGCTGGTGACGGACGGTGCGGGCACGCCCGGACGCGGGCCGCGCTGGGAGAAGGAGATCTACGGCGACCTGATCGGCCCGACCCTGGACGACCAGGTCGCCGCGCTGCACGCGACGGCCGAGCGCCACCCGGAGCTGGACCTCGGCCGGGTCGGCATCCGGGGCTGGTCGTTCGGCGGGATTCTGGCCGCCGCCGCGGTGCTGCGCCGGCCCGACGTCTTCCACGCCGCGGTGTCCGGCGCCCCGCTCACCGACCAGCGGCTCTACGACGCCTGCTGGAAGGAGCGCTTCCTCGGCCTGCCCGACCGGTACCCGGAGCACTACGAGCGGTCTTCGCTGCTCGCCGACGCCCCGAAGCTCAGCCGCCCGCTGCTGCTGGTGCACGGACTGGCGGACGACAACGTCTTCGTGGCGAGCACGCTGCAGCTGTCCGCCGCTCTGCTGGCCGCCGGGAAGCCGCACGAGGTGCTGCCGCTGAGCGGGATGACGCACGCCGCGCCGTCCGACGACACGTTCGCCCGGCTGGTGGAGCACCAACTGGAGTTCCTCCGACGGCACTTGACCGTCTGACCGCGCGCCGCGGGGATGTCGAAAGCGCTGGTGGGAGCCTATTCGGCCCTGCCCCTGGCTTAGTTCAACTAGAACTGGTATCAGTTCTGAAACATCGTCAGGAAGGGTGGCGGGGCGCCATGACCGAGTTCCTGGAACACGGACAGCTCTTCATCGGCGGGGAGTTGACCGATCCCCTGGGCAAGGACGTCATCGAGGTGGTCTCGCCGCACACCGAGGAGGTCTTCGGCCGGGTGCCGCATGCCTCGCGGGCGGACGTGGATCGGGCGGTCGCGGTGGCGCGGCAGGCCTTCGACGAGGGGCCCTGGCCGCGGATGACGCTCGACGAGCGGATCGAGGTCGTCACCCGGATCAAGGACGCCATCGCCGTGCGGCACGAGGAGATCGCCCGGGTGATCTCCTCCGAGAACGGTTCGCCGTACTCCTGGAGCGTCCTCGCGCAGGCGCTGGGCGCGATGATGGTGTGGGACGCGGCGATCAGGGTCGCGCGCGACTTCACGTACGAGGAGACGCGCGACGGCGTGCTGGGGAGGATCCTGGTGCGGCGGGAGCCGGTCGGGGTGGTGGCGGCCGTGGTGCCGTGGAACGTGCCCCAGTTCGTGGCCGCCGCCAAGCTCGCCCCCGCGCTGCTCACCGGCTGCACGGTGGTGCTCAAGCCGTCCCCGGAGTCGCCGCTGGACGCGTACATCCTGGGCGAGATCACCAAGGAGGCCGGGCTGCCGGAGGGCGTGCTGTCGATCCTCCCGGCGGACCGCGAGGTCAGTGAGTACCTGGTGTCCCACCCGGGCGTCGACAAGGTCTCCTTCACCGGCTCGGTCGCGGCGGGCAAGCGCGTGATGGAGGTCGCCGCGAAGAACCTCACCCGGGTGACCCTGGAACTCGGCGGCAAGTCGGCGGCCGTCGTGCTGCCGGACGCGGACGTGGCGGCCGCCGTCGCCGGCATCGTCCCGGCGGCCTGGATGAACAACGGCCAGGCGTGCGTCGCCCAGACCCGCATCCTCGTCCCGCGCTCGCGCTACGACGAGTTCGCCGACGCCTTCGCGGCCGCGGCGAGCGCCCTGAAGGTCGGCGACCCGCTGGACCCGGCGACCCAGGTGGGCCCGCTGGTCGCGCGCCGCCAGCAGCAGCGCAACCTCGACTACATCCGCATCGGCCAGGAGGAGGGCGCGAAGATCCTGACGGGCGGCGGCCGTCCCCCCGGTCTGGACAGGGGCTGGTACGTCGAGCCCACCCTCTTCGGCGACGTCGACAACTCCATGCGGATCGCCCGCGAGGAGATCTTCGGCCCGGTGATCTGCCTCCTCCCCTACGGCGACGAGTCGGAGGCCCTGAAGATCGCGAACGACTCGGACTACGGGCTGAGCGGCAGCGTGTGGACGGCGGACGTGGCGCACGGCATCGAGGTCGCGCGGCAGGTCCGTACCGGGACCTACTCCGTCAACACCTTCAGCCTCGACATGCTGGGCCCCTTCGGCGGCTACAAGAACTCCGGTCTGGGGCGGGAGTTCGGCCCGGAGGGATACAGCGAGTTCCTCGAACACAAGATGATCCACCTCCCGGCCGGCTGGGAGGGGTGAGGAGCCGCCATGGGCGACCGCTGGCTCGTCGAGGTCGACCGGTCGATCTGCATCGGCTCGGCCCAGTGCGTCCACCGCGCCACCGGGGCCTTCCGCCTCGACTCCGCCATGCAGTCCCACCCCGTCGCCCCGGAGACGGACGCCAGCGGAAGGGTCCTCGACGCGGCGGAGAACTGCCCGGTGGAGGCGATCACCATCACCCTGCTGGACAGCGGGGATCCGGTGTTCCCGCCGGAGGACTGACGCCTTCGGAGGACTGGCGCCTTCGGAGGACCAAGGCCTTCGGTGGACTACCGCCTTTCCAGGGCGGCGAACAGGCCGCGGGTGCGGGTGCCGTCCGGCTGCTGCCAGGCGCCGCTGACCTGGCCGGCCGCGCCGTCGGGTGCCGTCGAACCGGCGGTCAGCACGCGCCGCAGCCGCAGCACCAGGCCGGAGCCGTCCGGTACGGCGAACTCGGTGCTCTCGTCGGTGTCGACGAGGGCGCCGAGGCCGGGGACGGGGCCCGCGCCGGTCCAGGAACGCTCGACCTCGCGGTCGGGGGTGTCGGTGATGCTCTGTGCCTGGGCCTCGGCGCGGCCCTCGATCAGGGCGAGCAACCCGGCGGTCAGGACCGGGTCGTGGCAGCCGTCGTAGACCCAGCGGGTGCCGAGGACCCCGTGCTCCATGGTGCCGACGAGCGCGGGTTCGGCTCCGGGCAGCGGGGCGCCGCGGTAGGTGAGCGGTACGAGGTAGGCCGCCGGGCCGTCCGTGCTCCCGGTGACCACCATGAACTCGATCCCGACCTCGCCCGCCGGGTCGTCGAGCCGGAATCCGCCGGCCTTCACCAACTCCGGCGCGGCGGGGCCGTGGTACCAGGGGCGGGTGGGGAGCCAGCCGGCGAGGAGTTCGACCTTGGTGGGCCTGAGGGTGGTGTGGTGGATGAGTGCCATGGGGGTGATTCTGCGTTCGGACGGGGCGCCCCGCCAGGCGGTTTCCGCCCCGGCTGCCACGAAATCCTGCCGCCGTCCTGGGGTACGCTCCTGCGGTCCGGCGGACCGAACAGGGTGGGAAACGTGCGCAAGTCCGAGGCCGAGGGCCTGATCAGCGAGGCCTACCGGGCGTGGGAGGCCGAGGAGTGGCTGACCGCGGCCGGGCTCTTCGAGCAGGTCCTCGCGCGGTTCCCGGACGAGGAGCGGAGCGCGGTGTGGTGGTACGACGCCGCGCTCGCCCACAAGTTCCTGCGCAACTGGGCGAAGGCCTACGCGCTGGGCCGCGAGGCCGCCGCCCGGGCGCCGCGCGGGGAGGGCGACCCGGCGTTCTGGAACCTCGGCATCGCGGCCACCATCCAGGGCGACTGGGCCACCGCCCGGGACGCCTGGGCGGGCTTCGGCATCGACCTCCCGGCCGGGGAGGGCGAGATCGAGGGGCGGTTCGGGGCGGCCTGCGTACGGCTCGACACCGGCGGGGAGCGCGAGGTCGTCTGGATCGACCGGCTCTGTCCCACCCGGGGCAGGGTGATGAACGTGCCGGTCACCGCCGGGCGGCGGTTCGGCGAGGTCGTCGTGCACGACGGTGAGCCCAAGGGACACCGGGTGGTGGACGGCCGGGAGTTCCCCGTCTTCGACGAACTGCTCCTCTTCCGCGCCTCCGGGCTGCCGACCCTGGAGGTGACGGTCAGCGCCGGCGAGGTCGCCGACCTGGACGCGCTGATCGCCCTCTTCACCGAGCACGACTTCGGTGCGGAGGCCGCCAGCAGCCTGGAGGTGCTCTGCTCCTGCTGCAGCGAGGGCACCCACGAGCAGCGGCGCCAGGCCCACGCGGGCGCCCAGCGGGTCTCCCTGGCGGCCCCGGAGCCGGAGGCCCGGCGGCTGCTGGAGCGGTGGGCCGGGGAGAGCGCCGCCGGGCGCAGCTGGAGCGGGCTGGAGCCGGTGGGGTAGCCGGCGGCAGGACGGCGGTGGTCGGCGGCGGCGGGCTGCCGAGCGGTCACGTCCGATTACGTCCGGTCACATTCGGAAAAGTCCAAAAAATCCCCCATTGGGGGGTTCTCATTTGCTCTGCACGTTCTATTCTGGAAGCAGCCTACGAGGCGAGTGAGGGAGTCCGAGCGGAGTAGCCGACTCAGGCGTGACGCAGATGCAGAAGCATCCGCCGGTGCCGACGTCGACGGTCGGGCTGAGAGGCCGGAAGGCAGCAGTAGGGCCGGACGGCGACCCCCAACACCTGATCCGGACCATGCCGGCGAAGGGAACCCGTCTCGTAGGTCTTCGCATGCCCTGCGGCGCCTGCGGCTCCTACGGCCTCCCCTCCGGCTCCGTCAGGTCGATCAGGCGGCACACCGTCTCGATGTCGATCTTCACCTGGGCGATGGAGGCGCGGCCCGAGAGCCAGGTGATCAGCGCCGAGTGCCAGGTGTGCTCGATCACCCGGACGGCGGACAGCTGGGCCGGGGTGGGGTCGGTCAGGCCCATCGCGTCCAGGATGATCGCCGTCGTCTGCCGGGAGACCTGGTCCACCTCGGGTGAGACGCTGCGGTCGGCGAAGGTGAGGGCGCGGACCATCGCGTCGGCCAGGTGCGGCTCGCGCTGCAGGGCGCGGAAGGCCCGCATCAGGGTCTCGGCGACCCGCTCGGACGCCGTCTCGCCCGCAGGCGGCTTCTTGCGCAGCGTGCCGTGCATGTGCTCCAGCTGGTCCTGCATGGTCGCGACCAGCAGGTGCACCTTGGACGGAAAGTAGCGGTAGAGAGTGCCCAGGGCCACCTGGGAGGACTCGGCGACCTCCCGCATCTGCACCGCGTCGAAACCGCCCCGGCTGGCCAGCTGGGCGCTCGCGTGCAGGATCCGGCGGCGCCGGGCCTCCTGCCGCTCGGTGAGCGGCGGGGTGGCCGATCTGGCGCCGATGTCCACCTTGGCTTCCGCAGGCATGGGTCCCGTCCGTGACAGTCGGTGAGGGCAGTGCTCAGGGCGAGTGATCAGACAGCATGGCAGGGGTTCCCGCCGTGGCGCGAATCACCCGATCCACTGCTCACTCGGCCCCTACCTGCCGGTAGATTCAGAGCCTCTTGAACGATCAAGTCTGAAACTTGTTCTAGATTAGCGTCCCGGCGTAATCTCACGGGAAAGTGCAGGGAGAAGGGGGCCCAGAGTGACCGCTGAGGCCAGGCGGACGGGTGCCGACGAGGAACCCGCCGCCGACGGCGAGCGACCGCTCGACATCGCGCTCCTCACCTATAAAGGGAACCCGTTCTGCGGCGGCCAGGGTGTCTACGTACGGCACCTGTCGCGCGAGCTGGCCCGGCTCGGGCACCGGGTCGAGGTGATCGGCTCGCAGCCGTACCCCGTCCTGGACGAGGGATACCCGGGCCTCACCCTCACCGAGCTGCCCAGCCTCGACCTGTACCGCTCCCCGGACCCGTTCCGGACGCCCGGTCGGGACGAGTACCGGGACTGGGTCGACGCCCTTGAGGTGGCCACCATGTGGACCGGCGGCTTCCCCGAACCGCTGACCTTCTCGCTGCGCGCCCGCCGCCATCTGCGCGCCCGCGCCGGTGAGTTCGACGTCGTCCACGACAACCAGACCCTGGGCTACGGCCTGCTGGGCGACATCGGTGCCCCCCTGGTCACCACCATCCACCACCCCATCACCGTCGACCGGCAGCTGGAGCTGGACGCCGCCGAGGGCTGGAAACGGCGCTACTCCGTACGGCGCTGGTACGCCTTCACCCGGATGCAGAAGCGGGTCGCCCGCCGGCTGCCCTCCGTGCTCACCGTCTCCGGCACCTCCCGCCAGGAGATCGTCGACCACCTCGGCGTCCGCGAGGACCGCGTCCACGTCGTCCACATCGGCGCCGACACCGATCTCTTCGCGCCGAATCCCGCCATTCCCCAGGTGCCCGGCAGGATCGTCACCACCTCCAGCGCGGACGTGCCCCTCAAGGGGCTCGTGTACCTCGTGGAGGCCCTCGCCAAGGTACGGACCGAGCACCCCGCCGCCCACCTCGTCGTCGTCGGCAAGCGGCCCACCGAAGGGCCCGTCGCGCAGGCGATGGAACGTTACGGCCTCCACGGCGCCGTCGAGTTCGTGAAGGGCATCTCCGACGCCGAACTCGTCGACCTGGTCCGCTCGGCCGAGGTTGCCTGCGTGCCGTCGCTCTACGAGGGCTTCTCGCTGCCCGCCGCCGAGGCCATGGCGACCGGCACCCCGCTGGTCGCCACCACCGGCGGCGCGATCCCCGAGGTCGCCGGGCGCGACGGGGAGACCTGCCTGGCCGTACCGCCGGGCGACGCGGGCGCGCTGGCGGCCGGGCTGAGCCGGCTGCTCGGCGATCCGGAGCTGCGGCTGCGGCTCGGTCGGGCGGGCCGTGAGCGGGTGCTGCGGCACTACACCTGGGCGCGCGCCGCGCAGGGCACGGTGGCCCGCTACCGCGAGGCGATTGACCGCGCCGCGGGCGGCACGGATGCCGCCGTGTCCGGCCCCGCCACGCCCCGCAGTCCCGGCCGCTCCGCGGCCTCAGCTGGTGTTCGTCACGAGAGTGAAAGCAGGGCCACGTGCTGACCGTCGACTTCTCCCGGTTCCCGCTCGCGCCGGGCGACCGCGTCCTGGACCTCGGCTGCGGGGCCGGCCGGCACGCCTTCGAGTGCTACCGGCGCGGCGCGCAGGTCGTGGCCCTCGACCAGAACGCCGGGGAAATCCGCGAGGTCGCCAAGTGGTTCGCGGCGATGGCGGAGGCCGGCGAGGCCCCGGCGGGCGCGACGGCCACCGCGATGGAGGGCGACGCCCTGGCCCTGCCCTTCCCCGACGAGTCCTTCGACGTCGTCATCATCTCCGAGGTGATGGAGCACATCCCCGACGACAAGGGCGTGCTCGCCGAGATGGTGCGGGTGCTGAAGCCCGGCGGCCGCATCGCCGTCACCGTGCCGCGCTACGGCCCCGAGAAGGTCTGCTGGGCGCTCTCCGACGCCTACCACGAGGTCGAGGGCGGCCACATCCGCATCTACAAGGCCGACGAACTGGTCGGGAAGATCAGGGAAGCCGGCCTGCGGCCCTACGGCAGCCACCACGCGCACGCGCTGCACTCGCCGTACTGGTGGCTGAAGTGCGCGTTCGGCGTCGACAACGACAAGGCGCTGCCGGTGCGGGCGTACCACAAGCTGCTGGTCTGGGACATCATGAAGAAGCCGCTGGCCACGCGCGTCGCCGAGCAGGCGCTGAACCCGGTCATGGGCAAGAGCTTCGTCGTCTACGCCACCAAGCCGCACCTGCCCGCGGTCTCCGACGAGGCCGGGGTGGCCGCCAAGTGACCACCCCCCGGACAGAACACCTCGTCCTGCCCGGGGTCCTCACCGCCGAGCAGGCCGCCGCGACCGTCCGCGGCATCCTCGCCGTGCAGCGGGAGGACGGCGCGATCCCGTGGTTCCGGGGCCACCACCTCGACCCCTGGGACCACACCGAGGCAGCGATGGCGCTGGACGCGGCCGGGGAGCACGCGGCCGCCGAGCGGGCCTACCGCTGGCTGGCCCGGCACCAGAACGAGGACGGCTCCTGGTACGCGGCCTACGCCGACGGCGCGCACGACGACGTCACCGACCGTGCCCGCGAGTCCAACTTCGTCGCGTACATAGCCGTCGGCGTCTGGCACCACTACCTGTCCACCGGCGACGACACGTTCCTCGACCGGATGTGGCCCGCCGTCTACGCGGCCGTCGAGTGGGTGCTGCGCCTGCAGCAGCCGGGCGGCGAGATCGGCTGGCGCCGCGAGGACGACGGCACGCCCACCGACGAGGCGCTGCTGACCGGGAGTTCGTCCATCCACCACGCGCTGCGCTGCGCGCTCGCCATCGCCGAGCAGCGCGAGGAGCCGCAGCCCGACTGGGAGTTGGCCGTGGGCGCGCTGCGGCACGCGATACGCCGGCACCCGGAGCGGTTCCTGGACAAGGACCGGTACTCGATGGACTGGTACTACCCGGTCCTCGGCGGGGCGCTGACCGGTGCGGAGGCGGGCGCGCGGATCGAGAAGGACTGGGAGCGGTTCGTCGTGCCCGGGTTCGGGGTGCGGTGCGTCGTGCCCAACCCGTGGGTGACGGGCGGGGAGTCGGCCGAGCTGGCGCTGGCACTGTGGGCGGTGGGGGAGTCCGACCGGGCGCTGGAGGTCCTCCAGTCCATCCAGCATCTACGGGACGCCGAGTCGGGGCTGTACTGGACCGGGTACGTCTTCGAGGACGACGCGGTGTGGCCGCGGGAGCTGACGACGTGGACGGCGGGGTCGCTGCTGCTGGCGGTGGCCGCGCTGGGCGGGCACGACGCGACCTGTGCCGTTTTCGGGGGCGGGGAGCTTCCTGCCGGGCTTGAGGTGGACTGCTGCGCCTAGCGGGGTGGGGGGTTCTGTGGTACGGCGGGTGCGGGTCCGTCGTGGTTGCTCGCGCAGTTCCTCCCCCAGCGCCCCTGAAAGGGCGCTTTCACCGACGTCAGTGGCGGTGCATCCGGTTGGCGATCGCGTGGCCGACGAACAGGTAGACCACCGCGGCCAGGCCGTAACCGGCCACCACTCGCGCCCATGCCTTGTGGAAGGTGAACAGGTCGTGTGACCAGCCGGCGAGCCAGTCGGCCGCGTTGTGGACGAACTGGACCAGGCTGTTCGCCCGGTTCGCGTCCAACAGGTACATCAGGATCCAGAGGCCCAGGATGAGGGCCATGACGTCGGCGACGATCGCGACGACCCTACCGGCCTGATTGGCACCGCGTTCAGAGGACATACCCTGCGGCTTGCCGCTGAACGGTCCTTGAAACCTGAACGGCGTTCCCCCGAGTGGCGAGGTGCCGCCATCTGGGTGAGGCTGCCGGAGGAAGCAACCCGCTCGGGGAGGAAACCGAGACACACGGGAGGACCCCGTGCCCGTACCGATACGGCGCCTCGTCGTCACGCTCACCCTCTGCTGCGCGCTGGTCGCCGGCGTCACCGCCTGCGCCGGCAGCACCCGGAGCAAGTCCGTCGACACCGGCATAGTGGCGGCCCCGGTGGCCGACACGCCCAGTCCGAGTACGCCCGCGGAGAGGCAGAAGCTCGCCAAGACGCGGTTCGTCGCCAACGCGGGTCTCGCCGCCGGCGCGACCTACCAGTGGATCGTGAAACCGTGGAAGGCGGGCAAGTTCAAGAAGGGCGCCCACGGCCGCACCTTCACCCTGATCAAGGCCGCTGCCGCGGGTGGGTTCGCCTACAACCGGCTCAAGGCCGCCAAGCGGAACGCCGAGGGCGACCCGCTGCTCTCCAAGGCCGTCGCACCGCTCGCCGCGGCGATCGACGGACTCAAGGATCTGCCCTCCAAGCTCCGCAAGGGCGACCCGAACGCGGCGAGTTCGTTCGAGGACGTCATCAACAGCGTGAAGGACGCGGGTAAGAGTGCCGGAGCCCCGGTCACCAACCAGGTGCCGAAGGCGTCCCAACTCACCCAGTGACGAACGCAGTTGGGAGAAGACGGCGCCGGTGTGCCGTTCGCCCCGTGTTCGGCCGGAGTTGACGCTTCCGGCGGGGACTGTTCGAGGCGGTGCCCGATGATCCTGCCCCCGGAGAGGCAGGAGCTCAGGTGTCCGACTCCAGACCCGTCACCGCCGGCGAGCCCCGGCTCGGCATAGGCCGAAGACCCCGGCGCCACTTCCCCCGCCACGTCCTGCTCGCCCTTCCCCTGGCCCTCGCCGGCCCGCTCTCCCTGCTGCTGCCCGCCGACGTGCCCCGGCCCTACCGGAGCGTGGTCACCATCGAGGCCAAGATGGCCTCCAAGTCGGACTTCTTCAAGGACCGCGAGGTCCAGCGGCTGCTGCTCAGGCACGGCATCCGGGTGGACATCCACCGCCTCGGCTCCCGGGGCATCGCCACCCAGTCCCTCAAGGGCATGGACGTCGTCTTCCCGTCCGGCCAGCCCGCCGCGAAGATGATCCTCGACCGGCAGCAGGGCATGAGCGCGAAGTCCGCCCGCCCCTTCGTCACCCCGCTGGTCCTCGCGACCTTCCGGGACTACGCCGAGACCCTCGTCAGGGCCGGGGTGGCCACACCGCAGCCGGGCTCGGACGCGGACCGCACCCTCTACTACGACCTCGACATGCGGCGCTTCATGGGCCTGCTCGACGGCAAGGACGACCCGAGGAGCCGCAAGGACGGCTCCGGCCGCAAGGCCGACACCTGGAACGGCATCGGCTACCACGAGGTCAGCGGCCGCAGCAACAGCGGCCGGGTGCTGGTGCGCACCTCCAGCGTCTGCGAGTCCAACTCGGCCGGCACCTATCTGAGCATCCTGGCCTTCGTCGCCGGCGGGAACACCACCCCCGGCACCGCGGACACCGGCGACCCCGAACGCGCCGTACGCGGACTCGCCGAGAAGATCAGGCCCCTGATCGACCTCCAGGGCATGTGGGCCGACGAACAGGCCGACAGCTACTTCTCCGACCTGGGCGAGAGCATCGCACCCGTCTCGGTGATCTACGAACACCAGTACCTCGCCCACCAGATCGAGTACCACGACAGGCACCACCGCCAGGACACCGACCGTGTCCTGCTCTATCCCACCCCCTACGCCCTCACCGAACCCCAGCTGATCTCCCTGAGCCCCGAGGGCGACCGGCTCACCGAGCTGATGCAGAACGACCCCGGACTGCGCGACCGCGCCGTGGAACTCGGCTTCCGGGTACGGGTCAGCGGCGAGGACGGCACCAGCGAGCGGCTCAACGCCTATCTGCGCGACCACGGCATCCAGGTGCCCCGGCAGAACGACGACGAGACCAAGGTGTACGAGCCCGCCCTGGACGTCCTGGAGGAGATCATCACCTACGTGGGGGACTGCCCGCCCCCGGTCCGGGACGACGAATGAGCCGGTACCGGCGGGCGGTTCGCACCGCCTGTCTGGCCCTGGCCCTCCTCCTGCCCGCCGCCCTCACCACGGCGTGCGGCGGAAACGGCGAGGACGGCGAGGACCGGGTCACCCTGCGGGTCCTCGCCAGCCCCGAACTCGCCGACATGGCACCGCTGCTGGACGAACTGGCGGCCGACACCGGGGTCCGCCTCGACATGACGTACGAGGCCACCGCCGATCTCGCCGACCTCGTAGGGCAGCCGGCCGACGGGACGTCGTCGTACGACCTCGCCTGGCCGGTCTCGGACCGGTCGTTCCTGCTGCGGTTGCAGGCGTCCGGGAAGAGCGCGGCGCGTCCCGAGTCGACGCCGATCATGCGCTCCCCGGTCGTGGTCGGGCTCACCCCCTCGGTCGCCGGGCGACTCCGCAAGGGGGTGCCCGGTGGCCGGCTGACCTGGGCGGACATCGCGGACGCGGCCGCCCGCGGGATCGTCCGGTTCGGGATGGCCGACCCGCGGCGCAGCGACACCGGGCGGGCCGCCCTGGTCGGCGTGGCCACGGCCGCCGCGGATACCGGCAGCGCGCTGCGCGCACAGGACGTCTCCTGCGACCGGCTGCGCGGCTTCCGGTCCGGCCAGACCCTGACCGGCGCCAGTTCGCGCGACCTGCTGGCCGGCTACCCGGCCCACCGGGACCGGGCCGACGCCCTGATCGCCCACGAGTCCGAACTGCTCGCCCTGAACGCCACGAAGAAGCTGCCCGAGCCGCTGGAGATCGTCCACCCCGACGACGGGATGGTGCTCTCCGACTTCCCGCTGCTGCTCCTCGACCCGGCGCAACGGGAGGCGTACCGCAAGGCGGTGGACTGGCTGCTCGGCGCCGGCGCGCAGCGGAAGCTGATGGAGACGACCTACCGGCGGCCGGTCAGCCCGGACGTCACCCCGGCACCCGCCCTGCGCACCTCCGTCGGCAACGCGCTGTCCTTCCCCGACCGCCTCGCCGTCGTCGAGCAACTGGTCGACGACTACGGCGATCCCGCCGACCCGACCGCCGACCAGGTGGTGTTCGTGCTGGACTTCTCCACCTCGATGCGCGGCCGGCGGATCGCCGAACTGCGCGCCGCCTTCGCCGGGCTGAGCGGTGCGGACACGTCCGCCGGCGGCAAGTTCATCCGGTTCTACCGCGGGGAGCGGCTCACCGTCGTCCGCTTCGGCGGGCATGTCCTTCAGGAGCGCACGGTGACCGTTCGCGGCGACGCTGACCTGCGCGCCCTCGACCGGGTGGTCGCCGACGGCGGCTTCGACGACGCCACCGCCGTGTGGTCGGCGCTCGACCGCGGCTACCGGATCGCCGCCGACGCCGTGCGCGCCAGGCCCGAACGGCCGGTGGCGATCGTCCTGATGACCGACGGGGAGAGCAACTCGGGCCTGCCCTACGAGGAGTTCCGGCGGCGGTACGACGCGCTCGGCGACGCGGCCAAGGCGGTGCCGACGTTCGCCGTCCCGTTCGGAGAGGCCGACGCCGGCGCCCTGGAGCGGGCCGCCGCGGCCACCGGGGGCCATATGGTCGACGCCGGGCTCTCCTCCCTCTCCGAGGCGTTCAAGGAGATCCGTGGCTGCCGTTGACAGCGAGTGGTGGGGTGCGTGGGGGTGGCCGTGGGCCCTCCTGTGGACACTGACGGCCCTGGGCTGGGCGGTCCTCGCCGGGTACGGCGTGACGGTCCTCGTCCGTCGGCAACGCGGCCGCGGGGGCGGGCGGACCGTCCACGGCCTGTGCTTCTACCTGCACGAGCAGCGGGTGATGGACCTCTTCCAGAGCGGCGGCTTCGCGGTGGCCCTGGAGCAGGAGGTCGCCGACCGCACCAACGTCACCACCGGGTTCGGCCTCAAGGGCCGGCTCGGCCTCGGGGACGGGAGCGCGACCCAGGACATCACCCGGGAACGCGTCACGACGTACGTCAGGCAGAACACCCCGATCACGGTGATCAGGCTGCTCATGGACACCATGCGCAAGGAGGACGTGGTCGTGGACGCCGACCTGCTCGCCGACCGGCTCGTGCCCAACCGGGCGCTCGGCGAGCGGCTGCGGGAGCGGCGGGCCGAGCGGGTCGCGCTGAGCGACGTGATGCCGGAGTTCGTCTGGGTCACCGGCCGCTTCACCGCCCGCAGGCTGGGCGACCGCACCCTCGTGCTGCGGGCCGGCTACGGGGTCGCCCCGGACGAGCCCGCCCACGTCAGGATGGTCTGCTCGGTCGCCGGGGTCCGCGAGGAGTTCCGGGACGAGGAGTACCCGGACGGCGTCGAGTTCCAGGCCCGCTGCCTGGGCAAGGTGCGCAGCTGGAACCGCCAGGCCCGGGAGCTGACCCTGGACCCGCTCGCCGTCTTCCGCTGAACCGCCGACGCCGTACGGCTAGGAGTTGAGTTCGGCCAGCACCCGCAGGGTGTGCGGGTCCGGTGCCAGGGCCAGCAGGTCGGTCACCGGGCCCTTGCGCCACAACTCCAACCGCTCGGCGATGCGTTGGCGCGGGCCGACCAGCGAGATCTCGTCGGCGAACGCGTCCGGCACCGCCAGCACGGCCTCTTCGCGCCGCCCGGACAGGAACAGCTCCTGGATCCGCCGGGCCTCCTCCTCGTACCCCATGCGGGCCATGAGGTCGGCGTGGAAGTTGCGGGCGGCGTGGCCCATGCCGCCGATGTAGAAGCCGAGCATGGCCTTCACGGGAAGGAGCCCGGCCGTCACGTCGTCGCATACCTTGACCTGGGCCATGGGGGCGACCAGGAAGCCCTCCGGGAGGTCGGCGACCGCCGGGCCGTACACCTCGGGCCGGCTCGGCGCCCAGTACAGCGGCAGCCAGCCGTCGGCGATCCGGACCGTCTGGGCGACGTTCCTCGGCCCCTCGGCACCGAGCAGCACCGGCAGGCCGGGACGGAGCGGGTGAGTGATCGGCTTCAGCGGCTTGCCGAGGCCGGTCGCGTCCGGCCCCCGGTAGGGGAGGGGGTGGAAGCGACCGTCCAGTGCCACCGGTCCCTCCCGGCGCAGCACCTGCCGTACGACGTCCACGTACTCCCGCGTCGCGGTCAGCGGCGACTTCGGGAACGGGCGGCCGTACCAGCCCTCGACGACCTGCGGCCCGGACAGCCCGAGACCGAGCAGCATCCGGCCCCCGGAGAGGTGGTCAAGGGTCAGCGCGTGCATCGCGGTGGTGGTGGGCGACCGGGCCGCCATCTGGGCAACGGCCGTACCCAGCCTGATCGTCGAGGTCTGCGCGGCGATCCAGGTGAGCGGGGTGAAGGCGTCCGAGCCCCAGGACTCCGCCGTCCACACCGAGTCGTACCCGAGCCGCTCCGCCTCCCGCGCCAGCGGCACGTGGTCGGGGGAGGGGCCGCGCCCCCAGTAGCCGAGTGCCAACCCGAGCCGCATGGCCGCCTCCTGACGTGACGTCAGACAATTGCCGGGCGACTGTACGACAACGGCCCCTCACCCGGAAGGGCAAGGGGCCGTACGTGCGGGGCCGTTCAGCCGCGCTGGATCCCGGAGGTGTCCTGCAGCACGCCGCGGCGGCCGTCCTGGGTCTGCGCCACCAGTGCCGCACCCCGCTGCTCGACCGCCAAGTACCAGGTGCCGGGCGCCAGTTCGGCGATCGGCGCGGTCGAGCCGTCCTCGGCGAACAGCGGCCGCGACACCGGTACGGCGAACCAGAACGGCGAGAAGTCGGGGGCCGGCGGCTGCTGCGCGGCGGCCGGGGGCTGCTGGTGGCCGAAGGGCTGACCGGTCCCCGGCTGCGCGCCGTAGGGCTGGCCGGGCTGCGGGGCGGCGGCACCGGGGTAGCCGTAACCGCCGGGGGGCTGGGCGCCGTAGGGCTGCGGGGCCTGCGGCTTGGGGGCCGGGACCAGGGCCGCCTGCAGGGCCGGGACCAGCGGGGTGGCGATCGCGGCCGCGGCCAGGACCAGCGTCGCGATCAGGCCGAGGATCAGGCCGGAACCCGCACCGACGTCGGCGCCGCCCAACTGGTCGGAGAACGCGCCCAGCGGGTCGATGGTCGACCAGAACGAGGTCCACAGGGAGAACACCGTGAGACCGACGCCGATCTGGCCCAGGTCGAGCCCGACGAACTTGAACGGCTGCGGCAGCGCGCGGGCGAGGACGATCAGGACCGCGCCGGCGATGCCGCCGACGTACATGCTCATCACCAGGCCGAGGTTGTCCCAGGCGTTCGGGCCGGACTTGTCGAACGTGTCGAGGAACGACGCGATGAACAGCAATACCGCTGCTCCGATCACCGCGCCGTCGCCTCTAGTGAGGGAGCGGATATTCACTTCAGGTCCTTCGTGGGTCGTCTCGTCGGCAGAGGAGGCGTCGCGGGGGTGTGCCCCTCATCGTAGGAATCGATCGTAGGAATCCTAGGAAGGACACTATCGTCCGAACGATCAGGGTGTCCGCCCGGAGGGGCCCGCCGATGCCTACCCGCGCAGGAAACTCACGATTCCCTCAAACATCCCCTGCGCCGCCTTCTGCCGCCAGGCCCCGCTGGTCAGCAGCGCCGCGTCCTTGCTGTCGCGCATGTTGCCGCACTCGATGAACACCTTGGGAACCGTTGACAGATTGAGACCGCCGAGGTCCTTGCGGACGTCGAGACCGGTGCCGTTTCCCACGTAGTTGGACGGCGCGCTGCCCGTGACCTTCGCGAAGTCGCTCTCGATGTGCTCGCCGAGGGCGCGGGAGGAGTCGAGGATCGGGCGGGTGTCGGCGGCACCGGAGTGCACGGAGGCCGGGAGGATGACATGGAAGCCGCGGTCGCCCTCGGGCGCTCCGTCGGCGTGGATGGAGATGGCCGCGTCGGCGTGCGCGGCGTTGCCGATCTCCGCCCGCTCGGTCACGCACGGCCCCCAGGCCGGCCGGTCCCCGTCGTGCGTCATCTTCACCGTGGCGCCCTGCTTCTCCAGCAGCGCCCGCAGCCGGTGCGCGACGTCGAGGGTGAAGCGGGCCTCGGTGTACCCGGCGTTGGTGGAGGTGCCCGTGGTGTCGCACTCCTTCCAGTTCGTCCCGATGTCCACCTGCTGGTTGATCTCGGACGTGTGCTGGAAGTTCCCCGGGTTGTGCCCCGGGTCGATGACGACGACCTTGCCCTGCAGCGGCCGGGCCGCGCTCGGGCTCGGGCTCGCCCCCGGCACCTTGGCGTCGTCGCCCGGTGCCGCGGCCGCCGACTTGGGCGTCACCGCGGCCGCCTGCCCGGCACCGCTCCCGCCGGTGCTCCCGCCGGGCTTGCCGACACCCTCGTACACCACCCATCCGAGCAGCGCACCGGGCACCAGCGCGGCAAGACCGACGGCGAGCGGCGCCCGCCGGAACCGGCGCTGCTGCGGGGGATCGAATTCCGGGCCTGTGTACGACACGTCTGCGACTCTAACCGCGTCCTCAGATCCCTGCCCCCGTTCGCCGCAGGACGCGCAGCGAGTCGTGGGCCGAGACCTCCGTGAAGGCGCCCGACTCCAGGGCGCGGAGGTAGACGCGGTAAGGGGCCTGGCCGGTGAACTCGTCCTTCGGGTCCGGGAAGACGTCGTGGATCAGAAGGAGGCCGCCTTGGGCCACATGGGGGGCCCAGCCCTCGTAGTCGGCGGTGGCGTGCTCGTCGGTGTGGCCGCCGTCGACGAAGACGAAGCCGAGCGGGGAGTTCCAGAACGCGGCGACCTGCGGGGACCGGCCGACGACGGCGACGACGTGGTCCTCCAGGCCGGCCCGGTGCAGGGTGCGCCGGAAGGCCGGCAGCGTGTCCATCAGCCCGATCTCCGGGTCGACCGTCTCCGGGTCGTGGTAGTCCCAGCCCGGCTGCTGCTCCTCGCTGCCCCGGTGGTGATCGACGGTGAGCGCGGTGACCCCGGCCGCGCGGGCCGCGTCGGCGAGCAGGATCGTCGAGCGCCCGCAGTACGTCCCGACCTCAAGCAACGGCAGGCCGAGCCGCCCCGCCTCGACGGCGGCCGCGTACAGCGCGAGTCCCTCGCCGACGGGCATGAACCCCTTCGCCGCCTCGAACGCGGCCAGGATCTCGGGCTTGGGGGCTGCCGTGGTCATGGACTTCCTCTCGCTCGTCACCCGTACCTCGTTCGTACGGCTGTCCGGGCGTCCATGCTGCCGCACCCGCTCCGCCGGCCGGCCGACCGGGGTGCGCGGCGGCGGCGCGGGCACTCCCCGGGGGCTGGCTCTCAAGTGCACTCCAACACCTACACTGACGCCGCCAACCGACCCCACCTGTGACGGAGCACCGGCATGCGCTATCGCGTCCTCGGCAAGACCGGCATCGAGGTCAGCACCCACTGCCTGGGCACGATGATGTTCGGAGGCATCGGCAACCCCGACCACGAGGACGGAGCCCGCATCGTCAACGCGGCGCTCGACGCCGGCATCAACTTCGTGGACACCGCCGACATGTACTCGGCCGGTGAGTGCGAGGAGATCGTCGGCAAGGCGCTCAAGGGCCGGCGCGACGACGTGGTGCTCGCCACGAAGGTGCACTTTCCGCTGGGGGAGGGCCGCAACCGCAGCGGCAACTCGCGCCGCTGGATCCTCAAGGCCGTCGAGGACAGCCTGCGGCGGCTGGACACCGACTGGATCGACCTCTACCAGGTGCACCGCCCCGACCACACCACCGACATCGAGGAGACGCTGTCCGTCCTCGGCGACCTGGTGACGGCGGGGAAGATCCGGGCGTTCGGCTGCTCCACGTTCCCCGCCGAGGACCTCGTCGAGGCGCACCACGTGGCGGAGCGGCGCGGGCTGATGCGGATGCGTACGGAGCAGCCGCCGTACTCGCTTCTCGCCCGCGGCATCGAACGGGCCGTGCTGCCCACCGCGCAGCGCCTCGGCATGGGCGTGCTGACCTGGTCGCCGCTCGCCTCCGGATTCCTCTCCGGCGCCCACCGCGAGGGCCGTCCGGTCGACCTCACCACGGGCCGGGCCAAACTCTCCCCGCAGCGCTTCGACCCCGCCGCCCCCGGCAACGCCGCGAAGTACGCGGCCGTCGAGCGGTTCGTCGCCCTCGCCGAGGAGGCGGGCTGCACCCTGCCGGAGCTGGCCGTCGCCTTCCCGCTGGTGCACCCGGCCGTGACCTCGGTGATCATCGGCCCGCGCACCATGGACCAGCTCACCGCGCTGCTCAAGGGCGCCGAACTGGTCCTCGACGACGCGGTGCTCGACCGCGTCGACGAGATCGTGGCCCCCGGCACCGACCTCTACCGGGCCGACGGCGTCTGGCAGCCACCGTCCCTCACCGACGCGTCCGCCCGCAGGCGCCCGACGGGGGAGCGCGCGGCGGCGGACTGACGAGCGCCCCTCCAGGGGCGCGGGGAACTGCGCGACCGGCCACGACGGCGCCGCAGTCGGCAGTCGGCAGATCGCGGCACGCCCCGGCGGAGCGCGCGGGCCCCGCAGCAAGAGGGGGGAGCGCGGCGGCGGACCGACGCCGGTTCGGGAGCGCCCCGTCAGGGGCGCGGGGAACTGCGCGACCAGCCACGACGGCGCCGCAGTCGGCAGACTGGCCCAGCGCGGCACGCCCCGGCGGAGCGCCGGGTGCCGAAGCAAGCGAGGGGCGGCCGCAACGTACTCACGGCCGCCCCCCACGGAGTGCTACGCGCTGACCGTCTCCCCGGGCAGCGCCAGGTCCAGGTCGACCGCGCGGTCGTCCCCGGCGTGGGTCGCCGACGAGGCGAGCGGGCCGTGGCCGGCCGCCTTCGCGGCCAGCACGTACGCCCCTTCGGCCGGCACCGCGAGCGCGTACGTGCCGTCCTCGGCGGACAGCGTGGCCCCCGCCTGTCGCCCCCGCCGGTCGATCAGGGTCACCTTGGCACGGGCCACCGGCACGCCGGTGGCGTCCACGACGCGGCCGCGGAAGCCGCGCAGCACCTCCTCGGCGCCCGCGAGCACGGCGTCCTCCTCGCTGCTCGCCCGCAGCTGCGTGTGCAGGGCGACCTCGGCCGGCCGGCCCCGCTTCGGCAGCAGCAGGGCGAGCACCAGGCCCACCGCGACCGCGCCCGTGGCGATCAGGAACGAGACCCGGAAGCCGTGCATGGTCGGGACGGCGACACCGCCCACGTGGTTCGCCGTGTTGGCCAGCACCATGCCGATGACGGCGCTCGACACGGACGTACCGATGGACCGCATCAGCGTGTTGAGGCCGTTCGCCGCGCCGGTCTCCGAGGCCGGGACCGCGCCGACGATCAGGGCCGGGAGCGAGGAGTAGGCGAGACCGATGCCGGCGCCGAGGACGACCGCGATGACCAGGCTCTGCCAGGCCGCGCTCATCAGGCCGAGGCCGCCGCCGTAGCCGATGCCGATGATCACCATGCCGAGGATCAGGGTGGTCTTGGGGCCGTACTTGGCGGACAGACGGGCGTAGACGGGGGCCGTGAACATCATCGTCAGGCCCAGCGGGGCGACCAGCAGACCGGCGTTGACCATCGACTGGCCGAGGCCGTAGCCGGTGGCCTTCGGGAGCTGGAGCAGCTGCGGCAGGACCAGCGAGACGACGTAGAAGCTGACGCCGACCATGATCGAGGCGAGGTTGGTGAAGAGGACCGCCGGGCGGGCGGTGGTGCGCAGGTCGACCAGCGGGGCCGAGTGGCGCAGTTCGAAGACGCCCCACAGGAGGAGGACGGCCACCGAGGCGGCGAACAGGCCCAGCGTGGTGCCGGACGACCAGCCCCAGTCGCTGCCCTTGGTGATGGGCAGCAGGAGCAGCACCAGACCGGCCGACAGGCCGATCGCGCCGGCCACGTCGAAGGAGCCCTCCGCGCGCATCGGGGATTCCGGTACGACGAGGAAGGTCAGGGCTATGGAGAGCACGCCGAGGCCGGCGGCGCCGTAGAACAGGGCGTGCCAGTCCATGTGCTGCGCGACCAGGGCCGCGGCGGGCAGCGCGAGGCCGCCGCCGACGCCGATCGAGGAGCTCATCAGCGCCATCGCCGAGCCGAGCTTCTCGCGCGGCAGCATGTCGCGCATCAGGCCGATGCCCAGCGGGATCGCGCCCATGGCGAAGCCCTGGAGGGTCCGGCCCGCGATCATCGTGAGCAGGTCGCTGGTGAGGGCGCTGACCAGCGCGCCGACCACCATCACGGCGAGACTCAGGACCAGCATCCGCCGCTTGCCGTAGAGGTCGCCGAGGCGGCCCATGATCGGGGTGGCCACGGCGCCCGACAGCAGCGTCGAGGTCAGGACCCAGGTGGCGTTGCTGGGTTCGGTGCCCAGCAGCTGCGGAAGGTCCTTGATGACCGGAACGAGCAGGGTCTGCATCACCGCGACCACGATGCCCGCGAAGGCGAGGACCGGGACCACGGCCCCGCTCGCGCCCCGGGTGGGCTGGTCGGTCGTGTGCGTCATGGGGTGGGGCCTCCGGGCCGAGAGAGTGACGGGAAGTACGGCATGCGTGCGGGATAAGTGCACGGTAAACCTCGTATGCACAGGCAACTATTCCGTTGCTTCGAGCTGCTAACGAATCCTTGACCGTCCCATGGGTTTCTGATCCGCCGTCATGTCTGGTCTGTTTGTGGAACGTGTTCTAGTCTCCCGCGTCATGGCTGCTGTGAAGGCGTATGTCGCCGGGGTCGGGATGACCAAGTTCGAGAAGCCCGAAAGCC
Organism: Streptomyces sp. NPDC008092; assembly: GCF_042957285.1. Lineage (NCBI taxonomy): Bacteria > Bacillati > Actinomycetota > Actinomycetes > Kitasatosporales > Streptomycetaceae > Streptomyces > Streptomyces sp. NPDC008092. Next base: position 50,136 of record NZ_JBIBHY010000015.1, on the reverse strand, counting down.
GTGACTGGCAGTACTGGGACATGGTCCGGGAGGCCGGCGGCTCCGCGCTCGCCGACGCGGGGATCTCGTACCGCGAGGTGGAACAGGTTCCTGTCGGCTACTGCTTCCAGCCCTCCACCGCCGGTCAGCGCGCCGCCTATGAACTAGGTCTCACCGGCGTCCCCGTCTACAACGTCAACAACAACTGCGCCACCGGCGCGACCGCCCTGATGCTCGCCCGGCAGCTCGTCGAGGGCGGGGCGGCCGACTGCGTCCTGGCCCTCGGCTTCGAGAAGATGAAGAGGGGCGCGCTCGGGAGCGGGGCCGACGGCGGCGACTTCTCGACCTCCCCCGTCGCCCGGCACTACGGCGTCATGGCCGCCCGGCACGGCTTCGAGGCGACCCCGCCCACCGCGCAGATCTTCGGCGACGCGGCCCGCGAGCACATGGAGCGGTACGGCACCACCGAGGCGCAGCTCGCCGCCGTGGCCGCCAAGAACCACCGGCACTCCGCGGACAACCCGTACGCCCAGTTCCAGGACGTGTACGACGTCGCGGACATCCTCGCCGCCCGCACCGTCCACCGCCCGCTCACCAAACTCCAGTGCTCGCCCACCTCCGACGGCGCGGCGGCGGCCGTGGTCGTCTCCGAACGGTTCGCCGAACGGCGCGGGCTCACCGGGCTCGTCGAGATCGCCGCGCAGGCGATGACGACCGACACCGAGGAGTCCTTCGCGTCCGGCTCGTGCATCGACGTCGTCGGACAGCCGATGTCCCGGGCCGCGGCCCGGCAGGTGTACGACCGCGCGGGGCTCGGCATCGAGGACGTCGACGTGGTCGAACTGCACGACTGCTTCTCGGTCAACGAGCTGCTGACCTACGAGGCGCTCGGCATGTGCGCCGTCGGCGAGTCGGGCAAGCTCGTGGAGTCCGGTGCGACCACGTACGGCGGGCGCTGGGTGGTGAACCCCTCCGGCGGGCTCATCTCCAAGGGGCATCCGCTGGGCGCGACCGGGCTCGCGCAGACCGCCGAACTGGTCTGGCAGCTGCGCGGCACGGCCGGCGACCGGCAGGTGCCCGGCGCCCGGGTGGGGCTCGCGCACAACATCGGACTGGGCGGGGCGGCGGTGGTGACGCTGTTCCGGACGGCGGCGTAGGCCGTAGGAGCGGGCCGTACGACCGGGGACCTAGGGCCGGGCGGGCCGAAAAGCCGATACAAGGACCGTAGCCGGGTTGGGAGCATGACACTCATGCTCGAAGCCGCGGACGACCCACGAATATCCCGCCGTACTGTCGGCGATGTTCTGCGTTTGACATCCTCCCCCTCTCAAAAGAGGACGATTCCAACCCAGGTGGGTTGAGGTTCACGGGCGCTCGAACGGCCGATGGCCGCTGTCACCCCTCCGGCACCGGCTGATTGCCGGGGGCGAGGGATCCCGCCCTGTCCTGCCGCGACGGCCTTCCGCACCAGCACCGGGCTACTGCTGGCCGGGGCGGTGCTGATGCTGCTGTGGCTGCCGCGCCGCAGGGCTGTCGCGCGGTAGGCCGGAAGGCCGGAAGGCCGCCGCGAAGCAGGCCGAAGAATTCCGGTACGGCGGGCAACGTTCCGGGCGGCTCGTGGACTCCTTCTTACATCTAGGAGGTGCCCATGGGGGAGCGGAAGGACGCTCGGAACGAGGAGTTCCAGAGCTTCATGATCGGCCGCTGGCCGCGGCTGATGCGTACGGCATTTCTCCTCACGGGGGAGCAGCACGCCGCAGAGGACCTGGTCCAGTCGACGCTCGAACAGGTCTTCGTCGCCTGGCGGAAGGTCGGCTCGGCCGACGACCCGGAGGCGTACGTGCGGCGCGTGATGATCAACGCGCACGCGCGCAGGCACCGAAGGAAACTCAAGGAGTTCCTCGCACCGAAGGACGACTCGGGCCTGGTGCGGGAGGTGCCGGACACGGGGGACCGGATCGCCCAGGCCGACGACCGCAGCGCCCTGCTCAAGGCGCTCGCCCAGCTGCCGCCACGGCAGCGGGAGGCGGTGGTGCTGCGCTACTGGGAGGACCTGACGGAGACCCAGGCGGCACAGGCGATGGGCTGTTCGGCCGGCACGGTCAAGAGCAATGCGGCCAAGGGGATCGCGAAACTCCGTGCCATACCGGGACTGGCCGACATGGTGACGCAGGGAGGGCGCAAGTGATGAGCGGGAACCGGGAGAACCACGGCATGACACAGACGGAGTCGGACATCGCCCTCCTCCTCGCGGACGCCGCGGACGAGGTCGAGATCGGTATAGCCCCCGTCCAGTCGGTGCTGCGCGGCGGGCGCCGGCGCCGGGCCCGTCGGTGGGCGGCGGCCGCGGCGGTGGTGGTGCTGGGCGGATCGGCGGGAGCCACGCTGGCGTTCGCGGGGCTGCCCGGGGAGCACCACCGGGCACAGGTTGCGGCACCACCGGCCTCTGCCGAGGCGCGGCATGTGTACGAGCCGCAGCGGACCGACCTGGCCCGGGGGACCTATCAGGGCAAGGAGTGGAGCGTCGGCGTCCAGGTGTGGGGAGCGCCGCGCAACGAGACCGAGGCGGCCCGGCAGTTCGACCGCATGGCCGAACTGGGACTGAAGCCGGCGGACGCCCGCACGCCCGCCGACCTGATCGGCAAGGTCTCGTACTTCGCGACCCGCGGCTGGGGCGAGGACCGTCCGCAGCAGGTGATGTTCAACACGGTCAAGCAGTTCGAGCAGTACTCGGGCACGGACATGGAGTCCATCGCGACCCGCCTGGGAATCGGCGGCGAGAGCTCCGGACGACTGGTGATCGGCATGGTCGCCAAGACCGCCCGGGAGGTCACCTGCCACTGGAAGGACGGCACGACGACCGTGGCCGTGCCGACCGTCGGGTTCTCCAGCCATGACTCGGGATCGGCGATCCGCGTGGTCGACGGCTTCCGGGGGGCCAACTGGTTCGTGTGCACGGCGCCGGCCGGCACGTCCTACGCGTCGGCGGAGGTGACGAAGTAGGCGAGTGGGGAGGTCACAGCCACCCCTGCTGCCGGGCCTCCCGTACCGCCTCCGCGCGGTTGCGGGTGCCGGTCTTGCCGATCGCGGCGGAGAGGTAGTTGCGGACCGTCGACTCCGACAGATGCAGCTTCGCCGCGATGTCGGCGACGGTCGCGCCGTCCACCGACGCCTTCAGCACGTCGCACTCGCGGGCGGTGAGCGGGTTCGGCCCGGCGCTGAGCGCGGCGGTGGCGAGCGCCGGGTCGACGACGGTCTCCCCGGTGAGCACCCGCCGGATCGCCTGGGCCAGTTCCTCGACCGGCCCGTCCTTGACGAGGAACCCGGCCGCCCCGGCATCCATCGCCCGGCGCAGATAGCCCGGCCGGCCGAAGGTGGTGAGGATCAGCACCCGGCAGTCCGGCGCCTGTTCACGCAGCTCCGCCGCCGCGTCCAGGCCGCTCATGCCCGGCAGTTCGATGTCGAGGAGGGCCACGTCCGGCCGGTGGACCAGCGCGGCGTCCGTGATCGCGTCGCCCGTCCCGACCTGGGCGACCACCTCGATGTCCGGTTCCATCCCGAGCAGTAAGGCGAGAGCCCCGCGCATCATCCCCTGGTCCTCGGCGAGCAGCACCCTGATGGACTTGGCGGGCCGGTGGCTCCGGGGCATCTCGTTCGCAGGCTCGTACACAGCCCAAGCGTAGCCCCGGGCCCCGCCATTAAAGAGTGGTTATTGTTCCGCGCCGCAGGTCTTGACGGCGGTTGACCGTGCTCAAACAATCACCTCTGCAATTCCCCGAATGGCCGGCGAACGGTCGGTATTTCGACAGCTGAATAGGTTCGGTATTTCGGTCGAACGATGTTCGGTATACCGACCGTGAACCCGCACCGCCCTACGAGGAACCGAAGAAGAGGTGCACCGTGTTCTCAGTGTCCCTGCGAGCCCTGCGCTCATGTCCGCCGCGAGCCAGGAGAGCGGTGCTGTCCGTGCTCGCCGCGTTCGCGACCGTCGCCGCGCTCGTCGTCGGGGCCGGCGCCCCCGAGGCGTCCGCCGCGAGTTCGCTGCCCTGTGACGTCTACGCCGCCGCCGGCACCCCGTGCGTCGCCGCGCACAGCATGGTCCGGGCGCTGTACTCGTCGTACAGCGGCTCCCTCTACCGGGTGCAGCGCGCCTCGGACGGCGCCACCGCCGACATCGGCCTGCTGGCCACCGGCGGCTACGCCGACGCGGCCGCGCAGAACTCCTTCTGCGCCGCTACGACCTGCATCGTCACCAGGATCTACGACCAGTCCAGCAAGCACAACGACCTCACGGTCGAGGGCGCCGGCGGGGCCGGCGCGGCCGATGTCGGGGCCCCGGCGGACGCGCTGCCGGTGACCGTCGGCGGGCACCAGGTCTACGGCCTGGAGATCTCGGCCGGCATGGGCTACCGGGACAACTCGACCTCGGGTGTGGCCACCAACGGCGCCGCCGAGGGGATGTACATGGTCACCTCCGGCACCCACGTGAACGGCAGTTGCTGCTTCGACTACGGCAACGCCGAGACCAACAACAAGGACACCGGCAACGGCCACATGGACGCCATCAACTTCGGCACCGAGTGCTGGTTCTCGCCCTGCTACGGTTCCGGCCCGTGGGTCCAGGCGGACCTGGAGAACGGGCTGTTCGAGTCCAACCTCGGCTACAGCACCAACTCGTCCAACACGGGCACCGGCGCGATACCGTTCGTCACCGCGTTGCTGAAGAACAACGGGCAGGATCATTTCGCACTGAAATGGGGAAACGCGCAATCGGGCGGTCTCACCACCACCTATTCCGGCGGTGAGCCGAGCACCAGCAGCGGTTACTCGCCGATGCACCAGGAGGGCGCGATCGTCCTCGGCACCGGCGGCGACAACAGCAACGGCTCCATCGGCTCGTTCTTCGAGGGCGTGATGACCTCCGGCATCCCGACCGACGCCGCCGACGACGCCGTGCAGTCCAACATCGTCTCCGTCGGCTACGGCGGCGCGACCGGCTCCACCGGCACGCTCAACTCCGCCTCGGAGATCTCCCTGCAGGCCACCACGTCCTGCTGCACCACCGACTTCGTCCGCCACCAGAACAATGCCGGCGTGCTGTCGGCCATCACCTCCAGCAGCTCCGCCTTGGACAAGAGCGACGCCACCTGGATCGTCCGCCCCGGCCTCGCGGACAGCTCCTGCGTCTCCTTCGAGTCGCGCAACTATCCCGGCGACTACCTGCGCCACTACAACTTCAAGATCTACCGGCAGCCCATGGACGGCACCACGACATTCAGACAGGACGCCACTTTCTGTCCGACGACCGGCAAGAGCGGCACGGGCACGTCCTTCGCCTCGTACAACTACCCGACGAAATACCTGCGCCACTACAACTACAACCTGTACATAGCGAGCGACGGCGGCTCCAACGCCTGGGACAGCGCCACGTCCTGGACCGCCGACGTCAGCTGGGCCGTCAGCTCGCCCTGGGCGCCGTAGCGGCCACCGGGGCCAGCAGTTCCAGCGCCTCGGTGGGAAGTTCCGCGGTGACCGTGAAGCCGCCGCGCGGCGCCGGGCCGGCCTTCAGGGAGCCGCCCGCCGCCGCGAGGCGCTCGGTCAGCCCCTTCAGGCCGGTGCCGCCGATGCCCTCCCGGCAGGGCTCGGCGGCCACCGTGCCCGGGCCGTCGTCGGTGACCGTCAGCCGGGCCCGCCCGGCGGCGCTGTCGACGGTGATCTCGCAGCGCGCGGCGTCGCTGTGCCGGACCACGTTGGTGACCGCCTCGCGCACCACCCAGCCGAGCAGGGTCTCGGTCTGCGGGGCGAGCGGCGCCCCCGACTGCCGGACCACCGGCTCGACGCCCGCCGCCTTGAGGGCCGAGCGGGCCCGGGCGAGATCGGCGGCCAGGCTGCCCTCCCGGTAGCCGGTCACCGCCTCGCGGATCTCGGTCAGTGCCTGCCGGCCGACCGACTCGATGTCGGAGATCTGCGACAGTGCCGCGTCCAGGTCGCGGGGCGCGACCCGCCGGGCCGCCTCCGACTTCACGACGATCACCGAGAGGGTGTGCCCGAGCAGGTCGTGCAGGTCCCGGGAGAAGCGCAGCCGCTCCTTCTCCACCGCCCGCCGGGCCAGCTCCTCGCGGGCGGCGCGCAGCTCCCGCACGGCCTCGGAGAGGGAGAGGATCGCGGCGGTGATCATCGTCGACAGGAAGGTGCCGTAGGCGACGGTGACGGCGTCGGAGCCGTCCCGGTACCAGGAGACAGCGCCCGCGAAGCAGGCGAGCAGGATCCCGGCGCGGCCCAGCCAGGGCCCGCGGAGCACCGCGCCGGTGGCGAGGCCCAGCAGCGGGAAGAACATCAGCCAGTTGCCGCCGTAGCCGAGGGCCAGGCCGGTGGTGAGCAGGCCCATCAGCAGCAGGGCGACGCGGGTGGAGCGGGCCTCCCGGGCCTCCTTGTGGAAGGAGCGGAAGGTCACGTAGACGTAGAGGGAGTTGAAGGCGAGCAGGCCGATCGCGCCGATCCACGGGTTGGCCGTCCTGCCCTGGAGCAGGTTGGAGAGGGAGCCCAGCCCCAGCAACAACCAGGGGAGCAGGGCGAAGCCGGAGGGCGGCGGCCCCGCGTGGTCGGGCACCTCGCCGTTCTTCCGCGCCGACCTCCGCTGCTCCTTGAAGCGGGCCATCTCCTCCCGCCACTGGGCGCGCGCCGTCCGCCACCCGTCCGCCTGGCACTTCACCTGCTGCCACCACGTCATGCCGCTCTTCCCCCGATCCGCGCAGATCTTCTCTGCTCTGTTCCGGCCTGTTCCGGCCTGTTCTGGTCTGTTCTGGTTCTGTTTCGGTCGGCCGTACTGTCCGGCGTTACGACCCTACGAAAGGCGGCGCCGGTTCGGCAGAGGCGGATGTACGGCCGCGGGCAGGACAAATGTCCTGGTCCGGCACCGCCGCATCTGACACGACGTCAGGAGCCTTCACAAGTGCGGAGCGCTGGGCTATACAAGGTGCGCTGGAATGGAACGCGTTCTAGATCTGCACCCGTGGACGACCTCGGTGCGGCCGACGGTGCGGACGGCCGTGCCGAGGTCTTGAGACACCTCAGGAGCCGTATGCCCATCGACGCCGACAAGGCCCTCGCCGCCGAACCCAGGTCCGGGGAGATCCGCTGGGAGCGCCGGGACGTCCAGCTCTACCACCTCGGCATCGGCGCGGGCCGCCCCGCCACCGACCCCGACGAGCTCCGCTACACCCTGGAGAGCCGGCTGCACGTCCTGCCCAGCTTCGCCACCGTCGCGGGCGCCGGCTCGCCCGGGGTGATCAGCGGACTGGCCATGCCCGGCGTCGACGTCGACCTCGCCAAGGTGCTGCACGGCGGCCAGTCCCTCACCCTGCACCGCCCCATCCCGGCCGCGGGCACCGCCACCGCCACCGGCCGCATCGCCGCCGTATACGACAAGGGCAAGGCGGCCGTCCTGGTGATGCGCACCGACGTCGCGGACGCCGACGGCCCGCTGTGGACCAACGACGCGCAGATCTTCGTACGAGGAGAAGGCGGCTGGGGCGGCGACCGCGGCCCCTCGGCCCGGCTCGACCCGCCCGCGGGCGAGCCCGACCGGACCGTCGAGCGGCCGGTCCGCGAGGACCAGGCCCTGCTCTACCGCCTCTCCGGCGACTACAACCCGCTGCACGCCGACCCCGACTTCGCCAAGCGCGCCGGCTTCGACCGGCCCATCCTGCACGGGCTGTGCACCTACGGCATGACGCTCAAGGCGGTCGTGGACACGCTGCTCGGCGGGGACGTGAGCCGGGTGCGGTCGTACGGGACCCGGTTCGCGGGCGTGGTGTACCCGGGGGAGACGCTGCGCATCCGCATGTGGCGGAGCGACGGACAGGTCCGGGTCGCCGTCAGCGCCGTCGAGCGGGAGGACGCGCCCGTCCTCGCCGACACGATCGTCGAACACTCTTGATCAGTAGAGCAGCTGAGCAGTTGAGGGGAGCCGCACCATGCGCGCAGCCGTACTGCACGAGATCGGCCAGGAGAAGCTGGACGTCCTCGACGACGTCGAGGCGGTGGGATTCGGGCCCGGCAGGGTGCGGATCCGGGTGCGCGCCACGGGGCTGTGCCACTCGGACCTGTCGGCGATGAGCGGGGTGCTGCCGCAGCCGGGACCGTTCGTGCCGGGCCACGAGGGCGCGGGCGAGGTCCTGGAGGTGGGGGAGGGCGTCACCCGGGTCAAGCCCGGCGACCGGGTGGTCGTCTGCTGGCTGCCGGCCTGCGGCGCCTGTCCCGCCTGCCGGCGCGGGCAGACCGAACTCTGTCTCGCCGGGTTCATGAACGCCGGCACCCCCAACTTCCGGCGCCCCGGAGGAGACGTCTTCGGCTTCGCGGGCACCGGCACCTTCACCGAGGAGGTCGTGGTCGACGCCGGGTGCGCGGTGCCGATCCCGGACGACGTGCCCTTCGACATCGCCGCGCTGATCGGCTGCGGGGTCACCACCGGACTCGGCGCGGCCCTCAACACGGCCGACGTGGAGGCCGGTTCGTCGGTCGCCGTGATCGGCTGCGGCGGCGTCGGGATCTCGGCGATCCAGGGGGCGCGGCTCAAGGGCGCGGCCGAGATCGTCGCCGTCGACCCGGTCGAGTCGCGGCGCGAGTCGGCGCTCAGGTTCGGGGCGACGAGGGCGGTCTCGCCCGACGAACTCCCCGGCGCCAAGCAGGAGGTGACCGCCGGCGAGGGTTTCGACTACGTCTTCGAGGTCGTCGGCAAGTCCGCCACCGCCCGGACCGCGTACGAGAACACCCGGCGCGGCGGCACCCTCGTGGTCGTCGGCGCGGGCGCCATGGACGACTTCCTCCAGCTCAACATGTTCGAGCTGTTCTTCGACGAGAAGCGGATCCTGCCGTCCATGTACGGCGGCGGCGACGTGGTCCGCTCCTACGAACGGACGATCGCCCTGTGGCGGGCGGGCCGGATCGACCTGGAGGGCCTGATCACCCACCGCGTGCCGCTGGCCGACATCAACGAGGCCCTGGACCAGATGCGCACGGGCACCGCCCTGCGTACCTGCATAGAGATCTGAGGGGCCGCCGCATGCCGGGGCAAGGGCAGGACAGGCCGCTCGACGGGCTCAGTGCGATCGTCACCGGCGCCGGCCGTGGTCTCGGCCGGGCCGAGGCACTCGAACTGGCCCGGCTGGGCGCGGCCGTCGTCGTCAACGACTTCGGCCAGCCGGGCCGGGACGGGACGGGGGCGGCCTCCGCGGCCCCCGCCGAACAGGTCGCCGAGGAGATCCGCGCGGCAGGCGGCCGGGCCGTCGCCCACACCGGAGACATCGCCGACTTCTCCCAGGCGAGAGACCTTCTCGCACTCGCGACAGCCCATTACGGGAAGCTGGACATCCTCGTCAACAACGCCGGGATCCTGCGGGACCGCATGGTCTTCTCGATGACCGAGGACGAGTGGGACTCGGTGATCAGGGTCCACCTCAAGGGCCACTTCAACACCACCCGCTTCGCCGCCGCGCACTGGCGGGACCGGTCGAAGGCGGCGGGGGGCGCGAAGGTCTACGGCCGGATCGTGAACACCTCCTCCGAGGCCTTCCTCGCCGGCTCCGCGGGCCAGCCCAACTACGCGGCCGCGAAGGGCGGCATCGTCGGCCTGACCACCTCCACCGCGCTCGCCCTCGCCAAGTACGGCGTCACCGCCAACGCGATCTGCCCGCGCGCCCGCACCCGGATGACCGAGGACGTCTTCGCCGGCTTCGAACAGCCCGCCGAGGGCCTCGACCCCCTCGCCCCCGAGCACGTCGCCCCGCTCGTCGGCTACCTGGCCTCCCCGGCCGCCGAACGGATCAACGGCCAGCTGCTCGTCGTGCACGGCGGCATGGTCGCGATCGTCGAACGGCCCCGTGTCCAGGCCAGGTTCGACAGCAAACAGGACACCTTCGACTACGCCGAACTCGACGCCGCGCTCACGCCGCACTATGCGGAGCGGGAGACGGGGGAGACGTTCGCGGCGGCGGAGGTGCTGGGGCTGAAGCGGGGGTGACGTGAGCGGTCGCCCTCGATTCCTCGCTCCTTGCGGCTGAGTCCGGCCACGGCGCGGGGTCCGGCCGGCGGCAGAGAAAAGGGGCCCACCGGTCACCCGGTGGGCCCCTCCCTCCTACCTACCGTCAGGCAGCCGCCTCGACCGGCTCCGGCTTGCGGTGCCGGCCGCTGGGGGCCGTCTCGCTGTCCTGCCCCGAGACATGGCCGCGGTGCTTGCCGTGGCCGTCCGTTTCCTGAAGGTCGGCGGACAGCGGCTGGGACGTGCTGGCGTCGCTCATCGGAAGAATTCACCCCGTCAACATGATCTTTCTACAGCGCGGTGAGTTTATCGGGCACACCACGGGGCGAATCCAGGCGGGCACGCCGACCGCTGCTAGTTCGTTACAAGCCGCGCCAATGGGGCCTGCTGGAGCGGCACCGGCCGGGCCACGACAGGTCCCGGGGGATCCGGTTCCGCAGACTCCCCGGGCGTACCCGACGCCCCGGCAGCCGCGCCGTCATGAACCGGATCCCCCGGGCCCGCGTCCCCCGGCCCCCCGTGTTCCCCCGTCTCCCCCCAGGGCACCGCCACCGCCGCCACACCGCACGGGACCTCCCCCGTGGCGTACGGCAGTCGCAGCACCCCGTCCTGCGTCCACACCCCGGCGCCCGTCAACCACCCCTCGGGCGCCGGGAGATGGCACATCCTGCGCGCTCTGGGCCGCCAGGCCCCCACCCAGCTGCCGAGCGGACCGTCGATCCGCAGCGCCACCCCGCAGCCCTCCGGCACCAGCACCTGTCCCGGCTGGGCGGCGAACGGCGTCACCACGCAGTCCGGGCACTCCGGCACCCGCAGGCTCTCCGGGAAGCGCACCGGCAGCGTGGAGCCGAGGACACCCCAGCCCAACCGTTCCTGCCCGGGGCTGGGCGCGTCCGAGCCGACCAGGATCAGGCCGCTGTCCGGGTCGGCGAGCAGCAGCCGGTCGTCGCTGTCCGCCGCGATCTGCAGCAGCGGCGACACCTCGCCGCCCCGCTCCAGGTCGACCACGACCGCTTTGGTCCGCCCGCCCAGCTCCCGGTCCAGGGCCAGCATCCGCCCGGCCCGGTCCAGCCAGACCCCGCCCGAACACCGCCCCGGCACCACCGCGAGCCGCTCTGGACCGAAGGCCCCGCCCGCCACCAGCCACACCGCGGACGAGCGCGGCCCCACGGCGAGCGCGTACGCGTGCGCACCCCCCGGCGCCGGCGGCAGCAGCCGCAGCGAGGCACCCTCGTCCGGGCACTCCACCGCGCCCAGCGGCAGCTCACCGGTGCCGGGACCGGTCGGATAGAGGAGGGCGAAGTGGTGCCGCCCGTCCACCAGGCGGCGGATGAGCACCCGCCCGTCGCCCAGCGGCTGCACCTCCGTGCCCGGCTCCTCCGGCTGGTTGCCGGGGAGCGGTACGGCGTAGGGCTCGGGGCCGTCCAGCGTCCACCGCTCCGGGAAGCAGGAACCATCCTGCTGGGCCAGCCGGGCCGCGTACGCCCCGTCCACCGTGATGGTGCAGCCCGCCCGCGGCGCGCTGTCGTCCGCGTCCGCTGCCGAGGGTTCGATCGCACAGGCCGTCATCGTTCGGTCACCTCCGGCCACGAAGCTAGTTTTCGCACGCACAGGCGGGGGACCGGCCGACGGCGGCTTCACACATACGGGTGCACACTCGGCGATTCGCCTGAGGAAACGGGGACGGGTGTGCTGGGCGTTGCCTCCGGCAGGCGAGCAGGTACGGCCCCGCGGAACAGGCAGGTAGCCTTTTCCCCGTGCCCCGTCTGTCAGAAGTCATCGCCGCGCTGGAGAACCTGTGGCCCGCCGAGCGGGCCGAGTCCTGGGACGCGGTCGGTACGGTCGTGGGCGATCCGGACCAGGAGGTCACGCGGGTCCTCTTCGCCGTCGACCCCGTCCAGGACATCGTCGACGAGGCGGTGAAGCTCGGCGCCGACCTGCTCGTCACCCACCACCCGCTCTACCTGCGCGGTACGACGACGGTCGCGGCCACCCACTTCAAGGGCCGGGCCGTGCACACCCTGATCAAGAACGACATCGCGCTGCACGTCGCCCACACCAACGCCGACACCGCCGACCCGGGCGTCTCCGACGCGCTCGCCGGCGCCCTGGACCTGCGCGTCGTACGCCCCCTGGTCCCGGACCCGACGGACCCGGAGGGCCGCCGGGGCCTCGGCCGTGTCTGCGAGCTGGACCACCCCGTCACCGTCCGGGAGCTGGCGGAACGGGCCGCGGTCCGCCTCCCCGCCACCGCCCAGGGCATCCGCGTCGCCGGCGACCCCGAGGCCCTCGTCCGCACGATCGCCGTCAGCGGCGGCTCCGGCGACAGCCTCTTCGACGTCGTGCGCGCCGCCGGGGTGGACGCCTTCCTCACCGCCGACCTGCGCCACCACCCGGCCTCCGAAGCGGTGGCCCAGAGCCCCCTCGCGCTGCTCGACGCGGCGCACTGGGCCACCGAATGGCCCTGGTGCGAGCTGGCCGCGACCCAGCTCGACGAGATCTCCGACCGCCACGGCTGGGACCTGCGCGTGCACGTCTCCAGGACGGTCACCGACCCCTGGACCAGCCACTCACCGTCCCTTGGAGCCCCCAACTGAACGCAGCGCCCGCCGACCAGATCCGACTCCTCGACGTCCAGGCCCTGGACGTACGCCTCCAGCAGCTGGCGCACAAGCGGAAGTCGCTGCCCGAGCACGCCGAGATCGAGTCGCTGACCAAGGACCTCACCCAGCTGCGCGACCTGCTCGTGGCCGCGCAGACCGAGGAGAGCGACACCGCCCGCGAGCAGACCAAGGCCGAGCAGGACGTGGACCAGGTGCGCCAGCGCGCCGCCCGCGACCAGCAGCGCCTGGACTCCGGCGCGGTCACCTCCCCGAAGGACCTGGAGAACCTCCAGAAGGAGATCGTCTCCCTCGCCAAGCGCCAGGGCGATCTGGAGGACGTCGTCCTGGAGGTCATGGAGCGCCGGGAGTCCACGCAGGAGCGGGTCGCCGAGCTGACCGAGCGGACCGGCGCGGTCCAGGGCCGGATCGACGAGGCGACCGGCCGCCGCAACGCCGCGTCCGGGGAGATCGACGCCGAGGCGGCGACGGTGACCAAGGAGCGCGAGGTCATCGCGGGCTCGGTCCCGGCGGACCTGCTGAAGCTCTACGACAAGCTGCGCGAGCAGCAGGGCGGCATCGGCGCGGCCAAGCTGTACGCCCGCACCTGCCAGGGCTGCCGCCAGGAGCTCGCCATCACCGAGCTGGCCGAGATCCGCTCGGCCGCACCCGACACAGTGGTGCGCTGCGAGAACTGCCGCCGCATCCTGGTGCGCACGGCCGAGTCGGGTCTTTAGGAACACCCAAGCAGGAACACCGAGCGGGAACACTCCAGCGGCAACACTCAAGGGGCGCACGTGGCAAGGGAGTTCATCGTCGAGGCGGACGGCGGCTCCCGGGGCAACCCGGGGCCGGCCGGCTACGGCGCGGTGGTCGTCGACGCGGCGACCGGCGAGACGCTGACCGAGGCGGCCGAGTACCTCGGCGTCGTCACCAACAACGTCGCCGAGTACCGGGGTCTGCTGGCCGGCCTGCGCGCGGCCCGCGACCTCGACCCCGCCGCGACCGTCCGCGTCCGCATGGACTCCAAGCTGGTCGTCGAGCAGATGTCCGGCCGCTGGAAGATCAAGCACCCGGACATGAAGCCGCTGGCGGCGGAGGCGTCCCGGGTGTTCCCGGCGGCCCAGGTGACGTACGAGTGGATCCCGAGAGCCGAGAACAAGCACGCCGACCGCTTGGCGAACGAGGCGATGGACGCGGGCAAGCGGGGCGAGCAGTGGTCGGCCGCGGCGTCGACCGCGGAGCTGGATGCGCGGGCTGAGCGGTCGGGCGTGGCCGGTGATGCGGCGGCGGGCGCTGCGAAGGCGCGTACGGCACTGACGGCGCCCCGTAAGGGGCGCGGGGAACTGCGCGACCAGCCCCCACACACCGGCACTGTGACGACGACCGACGCACCCGGCGTCGACTCCCGCGCCGCGCGCAACGTAGCGACAGCGCCCGCGAGCAAGCCCACCGTCGGCTGGGCCTCGTCGCCGGACATGGGCGCCCCCGCCACCTTCGTCCTCCTCCGCCACGGCGAAACCCCCCTCACCCCCCAGAAACGCTTCTCCGGCAGCGGCGGCACCGACCCGGAACTCTCTCCCGTCGGCCTGGAGCAGGCGCAGCGCGCCGCCGAGGCCCTCGCCCGCCGCGGCACGATCGAGACGATCCTCGCCTCCCCCCTCACCCGCACCCGGCAGACCGCCGCGGCGGTGGCGGAGCGCCTCGGCCTCGACGTCACGATCGAGGAGGGCATCAAGGAGACGCACTTCGGCGCCTGGGAGGGCCTCACCTTCGGCGAGGTCCGCGAGCGCCACCCCGACGACCTGACGACCTGGCTGGCCGACCCGTCGGCCCACCCCACCGGCGGCGGCGAGAGCTTCGCCGAGACGGCGGAGCGCATCGCGGCCACCCGCGACAAGCTGATCGCGGCCTACGCGGGCCGCACCGTCCTGCTCGTCACGCACGTCACGCCGATCAAGACGTTCGTGCAACTCGCCCTCGGCGCCCCGCTCCAGTCCCTGTTCCGCATGGAACTGTCGGCCGCCTCGCTGTCGGCGGTGGCGTACTACGCGGACGGCAACGCGAGCGTGCGGCTCTTCAACGACACGTCCCACCTGCGTCCCTGAGCGAGGACCCGAGTCAGGACCCGAGCCCCGCCGCGGCCCGGGCCAGCTCCCGGACCCGGTCCCAGTCCCCGGCGGCGACCGCGTCCGCCGGGACCATCCAGGTGCCGCCGACGCAGCCGACGTTGGGGAGGGCGAGGTACTCCGGCGCGTTCTCCGGGCCGATCCCGCCCGTCGGGCAGAAGCGGGCCTGCGGCAGCGGACCGGCGAGCGACCTGAGATAGGCCGTGCCGCCCGCGGCCTGCGCCGGGAAGAACTTCATCTCCCGCACCCCGCGTTCGAGCAGCGCCACCACCTCCGAGGCGGTCGACACCCCCGGCAGGTACGGCACCCCGGACGCGGCCATCGCCGTCAGCAGCCCGTCCGTCCACCCGGGGCTGACCAGGAACCGGGCCCCCGCCGCGACGCACTCCGTCACCTGCGCGGGCGTGAGGACCGTACCCGCGCCGACCACCGCGTCCGGCACCGCGGCGGCGACGGCCCGGACGGCGTCGAGCGCGGCCGGCGTCCGCAGCGTCACCTCGATGACGGGCAGCCCGCCGTCCACCAGCGCCCGCGCCAGCGGCACGGCATCGGCGGCGTCCTCGATGACCACGACGGGCACGACGGGCGCGAGATCCAGCACGGAGGTGGGCATGACGAACATCCTGCCGAGCTGATGCAGCATGCGCAAAGAGCGTTGCGCATGCTGCAATACGACCTGCGGGTGCCTCAGTGGACCTCGTCCACCAGCACGTCCAGCGCCCACGCCTGCCCCGCCTTCGCGGGCGCCTCCGCCTCCACCTCGTATCCGAGGTCCCGCAACGCCTCCACCAGCTCACCCGGACCACCCGGCGCGATCCCGGCGGCCAGCAGACTCCGCACCATCCGCCCCTTCGTCGCCTTGTTGAAGTGGCTGACCACCTTCCGCGTCGGCGCGTGCAGCACCCGCACGGTCGCCGTCCGCCCGGCCACCTCGCCCTTCGGCTTCCACGCGGCCGCGTACGCCGCCGACCGCAGGTCCAGCACCAGCCCCGTCCCGGCCGCCTCCGGCAGCACCTCGGCCATCGGCCCGCGCCAGTGCGTGCCCAGCGCGCCGAGACCCGGCAGCCGCACACCCATCGAGCAGCGGTACGACGGGATCCGGTCCGTCACCCGGACCGCGCCCCACAGCCCCGAGAAGACCAGCAGCGACCGCGCGGCCCGCCGCTTCGCGGCCGCGTCCAGGGAGGCCAGGCCCAGGGCGTCGTACAGCACCCCGGTGTAGATCTCCCCGGCAGGCCGCGCGCCCGCCGTCCGCAGCGCCGCGTTCTTCGCGACCTCGCCGCGCAGCCCCTCGCTCAGCCCGAGCACCTCGCGCGCCTTCTCCTCGTCGCCGGCGCACAGGTCGGCCAGTTCGGCGAGGACCGCCTCGCGCGCCGCCGCGAGCCCCGGCAGGGACAGCGACTCCGGCTTCAGCGGGGCACCACGCCCCGAGGACGCCTTGCCCTCCGAGGGCGGCAGCAGGACCAGCACGGGTACTCCTCTTCACCGACGACTGTTCACCGACGACTCTTCGCCGACGGCATTCATCGACAGCATTCACCGACGACGATCACCGATGACGTTCACCGGCGACGTTCACCGGCGTTCATCATCAACGCTTCGCGCCAGCGTAAGACGCCTGAGCGGTGCGATGTGACTACGCTCGTCCTATGCCCAGCCGCCACATCCGTGTCAAGGGTGCTCCCGAGGCTCCCCTCCGGGCCGCGCTCGCCGCCCTCCGGGCCGACCTCGGCGTCCCCGAGACCTTCCGGTCCGAGGTCCTCGCGGAGGCCGAGAGCACCGCCAGGTTCCCGGCCGTGCCCGGACACGACGCGACCGACATCCCCTTCTTCACGGTCGACCCGCCCACCGCCGAGGACCTGGACCAGGCGATGCACCTGTCCCGGCACGACGGCGGCTACCGCGTCCGGTACGCCATCGCCGACGTCGCCGCCTTCGTCGTACCCGGCGGCGCGCTGGACTCCGAGGCGCACCACCGCGTGACCACGCTCTACTTCCCGGACGAGAAGGTCCCCCTGCACCCGGCCGTGCTGAGCGAGGGCGCCGCCAGCCTGCTGCCCGGCCAGACCACCCCGGCCGTGCTCTGGACCATCGACCTCGACGGGGACGGGCGGACCGTGGCCGCCGACGTCCGCCGGGCCCTCGTCCGCAGCCGGGCCAAACTCGACTACGCGGGCGTGCAGAAACGGATCGACGAGGGGACCGCCGAGGAACCCGTCGCCCTGCTCAGGGAGATCGGCGAGGCCCGCGAACGCCTGGAGGTGGCGCGCGGCGGGATCTCCCTCAACGTGCCGGAACAGGAGATCGTCGAGTACGACCACACCTACGAGCTGACCTACCGCGCACCGCTGCCCGCCGACGCCTGGAACGCCCAGATCTCGCTGCTCACCGGCATGGCCGCGGCCGACCTGATGCTGGCCCACGGCACCGGCGTCCTCCGCACCCTCCCGACCGCCCCCGACGGCGCCGTCGCCCGCCTGCGCCGCACCGCGCACGCGCTGCGCATCGAGTGGCCGCACCATGTCTCGTACGCCGCGCTGATCCGCTCCCTGAACCCGCGCCGCCCCCGGCACGCGGCCTTCCTTCAGGAGTGCACCACGCTGCTGCGCGGTGCCGGCTACACGGTCTTCCGGGACGGTGTCCTCCCCGCGAACACCACCCACGCGGCCGTCGCCGCCCCCTACGCCCACTGCACCGCGCCCCTGCGCCGCCTGGCCGACCGCTACGCCTCGGAGCTGTGCCTGGCGGCGGCCGCGGGCGAGGAGCCGCCCGACTGGGTGCTGATGGCGCTGGACACGCTCCCCAAGCAGATGGCCGAAGGGGCGCGGCGCTCGGGCACGGTGGAGCGGGAGTGCGTCGACATCGTGGAGGCGGCCCTGCTCAAGGACCGGGTCGGGGAGGTCTTCGACGGGTGCGTGGTGGAGGTGGAGCCGCGCCGGCCGACCGTGGGCAAGGTGCTGCTGCAGCAGCCCGCCGTCATAGGCCGGATCGAGGCCGACGATCCTCTTCCGCTGGGCGAACGGCTGCCGGTGCGGCTGACCGAGGCCGATCCGGGGACGACGAAGGTGCGGTTCGCGCCTGCGTGACGTGCCCTTCGGTGTGGTGCAGTGCCGCGGTGAGCCGTCGTACGAGACCGGTGGCGTCGTCGGCGTGGAACCGGACGACGCGCACCTCCTGCCGGCGGCCCAGCAGGCCGAAGTGGGCGACGGGCCCGGCCAGTTCGAGGGTCACCGAGGTCTGCGAGCCGACGGGCACGTCGAGTTCGCCGGCCTTCTTCTCGTGCCGGTAGCGCGTCTCGCGCCGTACGGCCGTGATCGCGTCCAGCGGTATCCGCAGGTCCAGCCGGACACCGCCCCGGACGTGCAGCGCGTCCGGGGTCAGCAGGTGCGGGTGGACCACGGCGGCCGCGTGCAGGCCGACGACGAAGAGGACCGTGTAGACGTCCAGGACGAGGACGACGAGGTGCACGGACGGCCGGCCGCGCAGCAGGACCGACATGCCGATCGTCTCGGTCACGCAGACGAACGCGAGCCCGAAGACCATGGCGCCCTGCCCCCGGGCGTATCCGAAGCGCACCCCCGTCCCGCTGGTCCGCCGGGCGGCCCACAGCACCAGACTCGCCAGCAGCCGCGCCTCGTGCCGGAGCACGGCACACACCGCCCTCACGGCCGTTGCCCGCTGACGATGTCCAGGGCCCGGCGGATCGCCGCGGCCTGGGCCGGGGCGAGGTCGGCGTAGAGGGCGCGCAGGAAGCCGTCCTCGTGGTCGACGGCGCCGTCGGGGACCGCGTCCCGGGGGATGCAGCCGGCCAGCACCCGGGCGGCCTCGGCCACCCGCGGGTCGCCGGGGCCGGCGTCGGCGAGCGCGTCGAGCAGCGCGTAGGCCTCGTTCGCGCGAGCCGTGGCCTGCAGCGACCCGGCGATGGCGGCGGCGAGGGACATCAGCCGCTCCCGGGCCGCCGGGTCGGCCACCGTGTCCAGCAGGGCGAACACCTCACGGTCCCTGGCCGCCATCGGGGAGTCGGCGAGCCGCGGGGCCGTCTCGGCGAACAGGGCGGCCAGTTCGGGCGAGACGGGCCCTTCGGCGGGCAGTTCCCCCGCGTCCAGCAGGGCCCGCAGCCGCTGCCGGCGCCCCCGGATCCCCGCCTCCTGCCGGGCGAGGTCCTCGTCGAGTTCGGTGAGCACCTCGACGAGGTCCTTGCCGGCGTCGTCCGCGAGCACGTCCCGCACCTCGGCGAGCCCGAGCCCCAGTTCGGTCAGCCGCCGGATCCGGGCGAGGACGACGGCGTGCCGGAGGGTGTAGTCCCGGTACCCGTTCGCGAGCCGCTCGGGTTCGGGGAGCAGGCCCTGGTGGTGGTAGTGCCGCACCGTGCGCGTGGTGACGCCGACGGCGGCGGCGAGTTCTCCGATCCGCATGGGACCAGTAGAGACGTTGACGTCGCGGCAGGGTCAAGCCGCCGGGCTGAGGGCTCCCATGGGCTCAGGCGGCGACGAACCAGCGGGTCAGGACGGCGTCGAGGTCGTCTCCCTGGTCGCTCCCGTCCGCGGCCCAGGCGACGAACCCGTCGGGCCGTACCAGCAGCCCGGTCAGCCCCGGCCGCCCCGGGCAGACCGCGGTGACGACGTCCACCCGGTCGCCGTACCCCTCCGCGCGGGCGCGCAGCTTCGGGTCGTCGGCGAGGTCGAGCAGCACGGCACGGCCGTCGTGCAGGCGGTCGCCGAGCCGGGTGCCGTCGGAGAGCTCCAGGTCCGGGGCGCTCCGCCCGGTCAGCGGGTGGTCGCCGGGCAGGTCGTAGTGCTGCCAGACACCGGAGATCTGCTTGACGAGGTACGTCGTACCGGTCGCCGTCAGCGCGAGATCGGTGACCACCCGGCGCAGGGCGCGGGCGTGCCGGTCCGGGCGCATCACGGCGATCTGGGCGCGGGTCCAGTCGAGCACCCAGGCGCCGATCGGGTGCCGTTCGGCGGTGTAGCTGTCGAGCAGGGAGCCGGGGGCCGTCCCGCGCACCACGGCGGCCAGCTTCCAGCCGAGGTTCATGGCGTCGCCGAGCCCGAGGCTGAGCCCCTGCCCGCCGAACGGCGAGTGCACGTGCGCCGCGTCCCCCGCGAGCAGCACCCGGCCCTTGCGGTAGCCGCTCGCCTGCCGGGCGTTGTCGGTGAACCGGGTCGAGGAGTGCACCTCGTGGATGGTCACCTCGGCCACCCCCGACACCCGGCGCAGGGCGGCCTGCAGCTCCCCGGCGGTGACGTGCGCGATGGAGGTCCCCCCGCGCGAGCGAAGCCGAGCGTGGGGGAGGTCGGCGGGCGGCCCGTCGAACTCGACGGTGAGGATCCGGCCGGGGAAGGGACCGTTGACGTACGTCCCCACGTCGGTGGTGTTCCACCCGGTCCCCAGCCGCTCGCCCCCGCTCATCTCGACGACCGCCTGGTAGCCGGTGATCTCCGGCTCGGTCCCGGGGAAGTCGAACCCGGCGAGCTTGCGCACGGTGCTCCGGCCGCCGTCGCATCCCACCAGCCAGCCGGCCCGGACGTCCTCGCCGCTCCCGAGACGTACGGCGACTCCCTCGTCGCCGGCGTCGAAACCGGTCAGCTCCACGCCCCGGCGCACCTCGACGCCGAGCCGCTCGGCGCGGGCGCCCAGGATCCGCTCCAGCTCCACCTGCGGCACACCGAGGCCGACGCCGTCGGCGGGGCCGATGTCGGCGAAGGCCGGGTCGGAGTCGTCGAACAGGTCGCCGCGCATCATGATCCCGGCGAAGTGCCCGGCGAACTTCGGGGGAGTCCGGGGCGCGTCGGCGCCCTGTGGCCCCTCCCGGTCCCCGAGGAAGGCCCGCATCCGCCACCGGTTCCGCTCCCAGGCCGCCGCGAGGTCGGGCAGCAGCCCGCGCCGGTAGAGGCTCACCGCGCCGGCCGTGTTGATCCCGCCCGCCTTGATGGTCTCGTCCACCTTGGCCAGCCGCTCCACGACCAGCACGCTCGCGCCGCCGAGCCGCAGCTCACAGGCGAGGAAGAGCCCGACGGGCCCGCCGCCGGCCACCACCACGTCGTAGGCCATGCCGTTGTTGCCGCTCTTGCTGTCTTCAGTCTTCATGCGCTCGCTCATGACTTCACTGTAGTCACTAAAACTTTCGAGCGGCTATAGTTTTCTCGTGATCGATGAAAACAGGCCGGGCGGGCCGGGGGAGTCCCTGCGGGAGCGCAAGAAGCGGGAGACGCGGCAGCGGATCTCCAACGTGGCGACGGTGATGTTCCGGGAGCACGGCTTCGACCGGGTGACGGTCGCGGAGGTCGCGCGGGCGGCCGGGGTGTCGGCGATGACCGTCTTCAACTACTTCCCGCGCAAGGAGGACCTGTTCCTCGACCGCATCCCGGAGGCCGTCGCGGCCTTCGCCGGTGCGGTGCGGGACCGCGCGCCCGGTGAGCCCCCGCTCGCGGCGCTGCGCCGTCTGGCCTTCCGGTTCATCGACGCGCGGCATCCGCTGGGCGGTGTGGGCGAGAACTTCGGGGGCTTCTGGCCGGTCGTCGCCGACTCGCCGGCGCTGCGGGCCCGTGCCCGTGAGGCGGTCGAGGAGGTGGAGCGGGCGCTGGCCGGGGCGCTCGCCGAGGCCGGGCTCGCCGACCCGGACCTGGTGGCGGCGGTGACCGTGGCCGCGTACCGCTCGGTGTGCGTCGCCTCCGTGAGCCGTCAGCTGGCGGGCGACCCGTTCGCGGAGATCGTCGAGGACCACCGGGAGCGGATGGGGGCGGCGTTCGACGCGCTGGAGCGAATGGTGCGGTAGCCGGCCCGCCCTTGACGGCTAACACCGTTAGCCTTACGGTGGTGGCTAACGACGTTAGCCGAATTGCCTCTGGAGGTAACCATGACCAGCACCATGACCGGCACCACGAACGTCACCCCCGCCCTCCGCACCGCCACCGCGGTGGCCCGCCGCACGGCCTGGCTGGCCGGCGCCATGTTCTGGACGGCCTTCGCGATCCTGGAGGGCGTGCACCACGGCTGGCTCGCCGGCGCCCTGGCCCTGCTCTTCCTGATCCTCCCGGACCTCACCTTCCTGGTCGCCCTCGACGAGGCGCCGAGGATGGCCAAGGGGCAACTGCCGCCCCGCGCGGTGCCGTACTACAACGCGATGCACCGGGCACTGGTCCCGCTGGGGCTGCTCGCGGCCTACGCGGTGCAGCCCTTCTTCTCCTGGCCCCCGGCGTTCGCCGCGCTCTGCGGCTGGCTGGCCCACATCTCGTACGATCGCGCCTTCGGGTACGGACTGCGGACGAAGGAGGGTTTCCAGCGTGACTGACGCGACTGGCAGGACGGACAGGACCGGCAGGGCCCACGTGCCTGACGCACCCGACGTGCCTGACGTACAGGACGTGCCTGACGTGCCCGACCGGCTGACGGCGAGGGCGCGGGAGATCGTGGCGGCGGCCCGGGAGCTGCTGGAGGAGTCCGGCCCCGCCGTCCTCACCATGCGCACCCTCGCCGACCGCCTCGGCATCAAGGCACCGTCGCTCTACAAGCACTTCCCCGACAAGCACGCCGTGGAGGTCGAACTCGTCGCGCAGATGCTGGAGGAGTCGGCCGCGGCCCTGGAGGCGGCGGCGTCCCGCACCCCCGGCTCCCTGGAGGCGCTGGCCGGCGCGTACCGCACGTACGCCCTGGCCCACCCCCACCTCTACTGCCTGGCCAACGAACGCCCCCTCCCGCGTGCCGCGCTGCCCGCCGGCCTGGAGGACCGGGCGGCCGCGCCCCTGCTGCGGGCCTGCGGCGGCGACCTGGACCTGGCCCGCGCCACCTGGGCGTTCGCCCACGGCATGGTGGTCCTGGAGATCCACGGCCGTTTCCCGGCGGACGCCGACCTGGACGCGGCATGGAAACGGGGCCTGAAGTCGTTGCACCCTTAGCGCAAGGGGGTGCCGAAGGTGGCTGAACACGCACGGTGGACAAGAACACGGCTGGGCCGCTGCGGCCCGCCGCTCGACATGCTGACGGCCCGCTTCGACAAACACGTGTACGCCCCGCACACGCACGCCGAGTTCTCGATCGGGGTGTGCGTAGGCGGGTCCGAGGTGATCGCCTACCGTGGCGGCCGCATCCGCACCGGCCCCGGCGGGATCATCGTCCTGGCCCCCGGCGAGATGCACACCGGCGGCCCGGCCACCCCGGACGAGGGCTACGCCTACCGCGCCCTGTACGCGGACCCGGCCCTGCTGGCGGACGGCACGCTGGACGCCGTACCGCACTTCCGGAACCCGGTCGTGTACGACCCGGAACTGGTCGCGGCCCTCCGCCAGGCCCACACCGACCTGGCCGCCTGCCCGGACCCGCTGGAGGCCGAGACCCGCCTCCCCTGGCTGCTGACGGCCCTGTCCCGCCGCCACTCCACGGCACGATCGGCGCGGGACGAGATCCCCGGCGCGCACGGCATATCCCTCCTCGTCCGGGACCGCCTCGCCGACGAGCTCACCGCCCCGCCGGCCCTCGCCGACCTGGCGGCCGACCTGGGCCTCTCCCGCTACCAGCTGCTGCGCGCCTTCCGTACGACGATGGGCGTCCCGCCGTACGCCTGGCTCGCCCAGTACCGGGTGGACCGCGCCCGCCGCCTGCTGGAGGCGGGCCTGCGCCCCGCCGAGGCGGCCACGGCGGTGGGCTTCGCGGACCAGGCGCACCTGACCCGCTGGTTCCGCCGGGTGCTGGGGGTGACCCCGGCGGCCTACCGCAACAGCGTTCAAGACGCGGCACGGTACTGACAGCGATGCTCGGTCCATGACTGCACGCGGCTGGTTCCTGTTCTCCCTCATGGGAGTGATCTGGGGCATCCCCTATCTGATGATCAAGGTGGCGGTGGACGAGGTGTCCCCGTCGACGGTGGTGTTCGCGCGGTGCGCGGTGGGCGCCCTGCTCCTCCTCCCCCTGGCGATCCGCCAGGGCGGCCTGTGGCTGACCCTGCGCACCCACTGGCGCCCGATGCTGGCCTTCGCGTGCATAGAGATCATGGGCCCGTGGTTCACGCTCACCGACGCGGAACGCCACCTGTCCAGCTCGACGGCGGGCCTGCTGATAGCGGGCGTCCCGATCGTCGGCGTGGCGGCGGCGCGCTACTTCGGCGGCGAGCGCGAGCACCTGGGCGTACGACGGATCACCGGCCTCCTGATCGGCCTGGCCGGCGTGGCCGTCCTCACCATCCCCCACCTCACCGGCGGCGACGCCCGCTCGCTGGGCGAGGTCCTCCTCACGGTCATCGGCTACGCGACGGCCCCCCTGATAGCGGCCCGCCGCCTGAAGGACGTCCCGACGCTGCAGCTGATAGCACCGTGCCTGACCCTGGCGACCCTGGTCTACGCCCCCGCGGCGGCCGCGACCTGGCCCTCCTCCCTCCCCTCGACGAACGCCCTGCTCTCCCTCCTCGCCCTGGGCGTCCTCTGCACGGCGGTGGCCTTCGTGGCCTTCCTGGAACTGATCAAGGAGATCGGCCCGACCCGCTCGACGGTCATCACGTACGTCAACCCCGCGGTGGCGGTCGCGGCGGGTGCCCTCTTCCTGGGCGAGAGCTTCACCCCGACGATCGCGGTGTCGTTCGCGCTGATCCTGGCGGGTTCGGTGCTGGCGACGGCGTCCTCGGCACCGAAGAGGCCGGCGCGCCCGGTAACATGGTCGACACGGCAGACGAGCCGGGCGGACGGCCGCGTGGAGTCCCCTTGACGGGGGGCTTCCCGAGGAACGTCCGGGCTCCACAGGGCAGGGTGGTGGCTAACGGCCACCCGAGGCGACTCGCGGGACAGTGCCACAGAAAGCAAACCGCCCAGCGCTCAGGCGCTGGGTAAGGGTGAAACGGTGGTGTAAGAGACCACCAGTGCCCAGGGCGACCTGGGCAGCTAGGTAAACCCCACCCGGAGCAAGGTCAAGAGGAAGCACCCCGGTGCTTCTGCGGGGACGTTCGAGGGCTGCCCGCCCGAGCCCCCGGGTAGACCGCACGAGGCCGGTGGCAACACCGGCCCTAGATGGATGGCCGTCACCCCGGCTCCCGCGAGGGACCGGGGCACAGAACCCGGCGTACAGCCCGACTCGTCTGCCGCCACCTGCGGCTTTGCCCTGGAAAGGGCCTCCGACCTGCGTCGGAGGCCCTTTCCGATCTTTCGGGGCCTTGCCGTGTTACGCGGCGGAAAGTCCCTCGGAAGTCCCTCAGACAGCGCTGAAAGTCCCTGAAAAGTCCCTGAAGTAGAGGAGCTGTAAGGCCTCTGAACTGGTCGTTCGTGACAGCCGCCGAACTATGACGCTGGAGTCGCTGGCATCGGAGTTGTGGCTCGGCAGGACCACGTGGCGGCGTGGGCCGTCGTGTCGGTTCGTGCGCTCCATTCGGCGCGAGTTGCAGTGAGCCGGTTTACATCGTGCGAAGCTCTTCGAGCTGTCCGGCCACTGTTTCGATGAACGGCGTTGACGCGATTATCGATCGCCGTCAGCGGTCGTGGCCCGGACACCTGAAGGTGAGGGTGGGATGTTCCGGCTGCGCACGGTGAGTACGTCCCGGCAGCCCCGCATCCCGGGGCGTGGGGCCAGTCGCACCGTGCGCTCCTCGGTGCCGCAGACATGGTCCAGGACACGCATGCCCGTGATATCACCAGGTCTCCAGCACCAGCTGTTGCGCATCGGGGTGGATTCAGTTGGTGTGGCCGGTTACCGCGGGAACATCGGTCTTGTCGGCGTTGGCGAAGAGAAGAGTGGGCTTGGCCAGAATGTCGCGTCCGGCTTCGCTCTTGTAGATCTCGTCGACGCTGCCGAAGCGCGCAGCGGTGTTGTCGAGGCCGAGCAGGTCGGCGGCCTGACGGACCGATGCTTCGTCCGGGCCTCCGATCTCGATGAAGGTGGAGGCGCTCGCGCGCCCGGACGGCGAGGTTGGGCGGGAGGGGAAGTTCGAGGGTCCTGCGTCCCTTGGGGAGCGAGAAGCACGGGTGCCCTGACAGTGCCGAAGACCCGATCGAGGTCGACCTGGTGCTTGCGGGCACCGGTGGCCCTCACAACCAGGGCTTCCGCGAGTTCTTCGGCGGAACCGCAGGAGGCATGGCAGGAGACGATCTGAATAAGGCCTCCGCTGTAATCCGGATTCCCTCGGACGAGCTGGGCCATCTGCTCGGGTTGGGTGGTGATGAAGTCGAAACGGAAATTCACCCGCCTCATAGCAGACTGCCGTTGCGATACGGTGCGATGCAGGCACCAGCGGGCGGTCCGCTATGGAGAGTCAGGCGGGCGATGCGTCAGTTAGAAAAGACCTTCGACAAGAAGACTGGTCTGTCCGCCACTGTTGCTCATCCGGTTTGAGGTGTGTGAACACTGTTCCTCCCGCTCCGTGGTGACTTCAGACCAAAAGCAGAGGCGCGCCTGTCGAACAATTCTCAGGATTTCGAGATTGCTCCGGTGGTGCAGTTGGTGGGTGTGAAAAAAGGATAGCGGTTCCCGGTTCCCGTAGGTAATCCGGGCACCGGGAACCGCTTCGGGTTTCGAGAGCTCTAGCTCCCTGCCATGCCCATCCGGGGCTGGGCGTTTTCCCTCGTCAGGTCCTCGCTTTTCCTACAGCTCGCACCACTCGCCCAGCTCCTCAAGTGTTCTTTCCTGGGTGAAATTCCGCACGGTATCCCACGCGTTGTCGACGCTCAGTGCGAAATCACCTGTAAATTCCGTCAGGTCGTCCAAGATTGGGACCTCTGCTGACGTATCAGATGGAAGGGCCCCATCCCCAACGAGAAGGGACACGCTCTCTTCGTCGATGAAGAGATGGATTACCGCGTAATCATCCCGGAAGCCCAGGGTGAGCTGAGGGAACGGTCTCTCCGGAAACCGAACTTCAAGATACCCCTGGCCGCGTGAACGTAGTTGGTTGAAGTTACTTGCCAAATCGGGTAGTTCCGAGATTCTCTCGCCTGGGGTGAATCTTCCGGATTCCGGTGACGTCATCGACCACACGACGCTCATCTTTGCGCCTCCAAGATCTCCGGCGTCACCTAAGGCCACGCCTTAAACACCTGCGCGCCGGCTTGTGGCCCCCTCCGTGAGATCAGGGACAGCCGACAGCCACAGTCTGGCTGCCGGGGCCCGGCAAGAGTCGCACGCAGAGCCCGTGCGCAGGCTGAAACACGATGCCCGGCGCGGACGTCCACTAGGAACGCCTGCGCCGGGCACAGTTGCCAACTTCCGGGTTACGGAAAGGCCCCGGCGTTCGCATGGGGCATCCACATTCCGGCGCCTTCGCCTTCAGTGAGTGGCGTCGACCGGATCCTCGGCAACGATCGAGTCGCGTGTCACCTCGAAGGCGGCCTCTGCTTCCGGGTCACGTTCCATCATGCGTTCCCAGAAATCTCCTGCGATCCATTCCCTCGGCCCCATGCTCAGCCCGCCTCGCCGATAGATCTCCACACTCCACTGGGAAGGGATAACGTCAGACACCTGCTCAAAGAACTTTCCGCTGTACAGGCCGGCGAGGTCGCTTGGCGAGTGCTCGATTCGCAGAGAGGAGGAACCGTCACTCCGTACATGGAGTTCGAGTACCGTGTATTCCTGTCCCGGAATGAAGTGGTATCTGCCGTCGACGGGGTCGGGTGGGGCATCCGGGGCGCCCAGATAACGAACTCTCACCTTCTCTGTCCTCCGCCCAGCTTTACCTTGTAGTCGTAGTAGTAAATTTCTCCGCTCACTTCATTTCTGTAGAAGTGGATGTCGAATGTTCCCTCGCGTCCCGGGATGTTGAGGCGCGGAGTGGCGTATTTACCCCACTGGTCTATACCGCCGTGTTCCTCGAAGTACTCCCTCAAGTGAGTGTTTCCCATCTTGGAGCCCTCTTGGATCTTCGTGGAACGTGCAATGGTTTCGGTGGTGAGGTCCCCATCCTTGGTGAACATCTTGGCAGCTGCGGCTGCATCGGCCTCGTACTCTAGCTGCTTCCCAAGACGGACCCCGTTGGCGGCGTTTGACGCGCCCCCATATGCGGCGCCGGACGGCATGTGACGCCAACGGCGAACTCCTGATCCGCCGCGGCCCGACGAAGACCGTCCTCTACCTGGCCGGTCAGGAACTCCACTACGACACGGCCGCGAACAAGTTCACTCCTGTACTGCCGTACGGGCAGCGGCGGATGTCGCCGCCTGCGGACACGTACAGGGAGGTGGATGAACAGAGGGGGCGGTCCTCGGGATGGAGGTGCATGGTCCGAAGCCTTGTCAGGTACTCCAGGAACCTTGGCGTGAGGTGGAAGTAGCGGCCCAGGTGGGTGGTGTCGGCTCTCTGCTGGTCGAGGTAGCTGTGGACGGTGTGACCGGCGCGCCGCCGCCCCGCGTCGTCGAGGGCGACGGGGCTGAGCTGGATCTCGACCCCTGCTGCGGCGGCACGTTGGTAGATGTCCTGGCTCTCCTGGTCGCTGAGCTTCCAGTACGTGAGGTGAAGGACCTGCCGCTGTGCGGGGACCTGCTTCAGCGTCGCGATGGCCGAGGCTACGGATCGCGTCGTGAGGCCGAGTTCCATGGCGCCGGCCGAGTCCGCGGAGACGGTGACGTTCGCGAGCAGGTGGGCCAGGCCGGCCAGACGGTCTACGTCCTCGGGATCGCGGGCGGAAGTGACCACGGACACCGGCAAGCCGAACTGGTGGGCAAGTCGAACCAGTTGCCGTAGCTCGGGGTGGTGCGCGGGTTCGCCCCCGGTGAGACAGATCCCCTCGACGCCGATCTCCTTCAACCGGGACAGGGTCCGGGTGTAGGTGGAGACGTCCAGGAACCCGTGCGCGCGGTCGGCGCGGAAGCAGAACCCGCAGGCGATCCTGCAGTGGCCCGCAGTGCTGACCAGTGCGGTCCGATACCGCTTGCGAGGTGGCGCGCTCGGCGCTTCGGAGTGCGCAACAACCGCGCTCACTGGAGCCCCGTACTGTCCCATACGGCGATCTCCACCGTGCTCTGGTAGAAGGCGCACATCTGTGGGTCCGGGCGGTCCCCCGCGATCAGGAGCTGTTCGTTGCGGGAGGGACCGCCGCAGATCGCGAGGGCCGGGCACTCGCCGCACTCGGGGACCGGGGCGATCTCTTTGGCGATGCCGCCCAACAGCGCCGGGTCGGCCCGTAACTCCTCAAGGGTGTGCAGGAAGGTCGGCTCGGTGAAGTTGATGTCGCACAGGCTTATGCGGCTGCCGGGCAGCAGGGCGGCGTTGAGCGTGCGGTCGCTCTGTATGTGGTCGAAGAGCATGGGGCGGCGCCGGTCGAGAGCCTGGAACGCCCGGTCGAGGACGGAGAACATCATCCCGCCTCGGCCGAGGGCGACCAGGCGCGCCTGGTACAGCTCCTCGGCGAGTTCTGCGCCGTCGACAGTCCAGCGGCCGCCGGCGGGAATGGGCGTGTTGGCGTAGATGAACTTCAGGCTGAGCTCGTCGATGATCCATTTGACGGTCTCGGCCAGGCGCCCGATGTTCGCGGGCGTGGGGGTGAGATTGCAGCCCACGTGGATGCCGTCTGCATTGAGGAGCTGGCCTACGTTGCGCCGGATGCGGTCGTCGGCCGACTGTCCGCCCAGCAGTCTCCGGTGCTCGGAGTTGACCGACGGTGGGCCGTCGATGGATATCCCGACGCCGTAGCGGTAGCGGGAGAAGTGATCGATCATGGCGTCGGTGATTCGGGCGCCGTTGGTGACGACGGTGCGGCGCACGCGCTGTACGCCGTACTGCTCGGCGAGGGCATCCGCGAGTTCGTCCCCGCGCTGCATCAGGTCGAACCGGGTCGTCGGTTCGCCCCCGAACCACTGGATGGCCACCTCGTCCTGGCCGGCGTTGGTCTCGAAGAGGTAGGTCAGGCCGTCAGCGAGTTCCCGCTCTGTCATGTCCGGCTTGCCGGTGTTCGTGTCGACGAAGCAGTAGCTGCACTTCATGTTGCAGGCGTCGGTGAGGACGACCCGGAGACCGCTGATCCGTACGGGTAAGGGCTCCAGACCCAGTCTCCGGAGTCGGTTGCGGAGTGCTTCGCGCTGGTCGCGGTCGGGACCGTCCGGCGAGAAGCCGAGCTCGGCGAGAGCTGTGTGCGTCGCGGTCGGGGGAACCGCGGAGAGATCGGTGACCTCCCCGCGGTCGAGGTACACGCTGTCCAGCGTGACCGGGTCGAGGAGGGCGACCTCGCCGTCCCGGTCGTACCGGATGTACTTCCCCCACAGAAGCTGCGAGGAGGCCACTGGTGTTACGCGGCTTCCTCTTCCAGGATGCCGCGCTCGGCCATCAGCTCGCGGACGAGTTCCTCCCCCGTGGCCTGCAGCTGTGCCGAGGCCTCCGGGGAGCCGCCGTCCGCGAGGACGATCACGCCCGGAAGGGTGGGGTTCGCGGCGATGATCGTGATGCCGGCGGGCTCGGTGCTGACCACCATGATCGCGTTCTCGACGGGCACCCAGTGCGTGTTGTCCTTCAACGCCTCCAGGATCTCGGCCTGCTTGGCCTGGAAGGCATCGCGCTCGCCCATCCAGACCCCCGCCTTGCTCTTGGAGTCGACGACGTCGGCGTAGATCAGGTGATCGCCCTTGGTGCGCCGGGGAGTCGGCATGACCCTCTCCTTTCCCGTGCTCGGCTTGTGTCGGCTTCGGTGGTGCCAGTGCACAACGAGAGGTGTGCGGGGAGCAGCCTTCCGGGTCGCGGGGCGGACTGCACATCGCGTCGGTGATATAACCCGGGTGATATTTGGTCGGGGCTCGCGCCAGGTAGACCGCGCGTCAGTGTCCCGGTGGGAGTGGTGAGGTCAGGCGGCGCCCGAGCGCGCGTTCCAGCGGGGTGTCGGCCTCGCTGCGGCCCCGTAGTTGGGACTCCCAAACCTCGACGATCACACCGAGGCCACAGCGCTGGGCCTCGTCAGCCGCCGAAACCGTCCTCGGCAGCGGTCTAGGTACTGTCAGCCGGGCTGGGCCTTGCCCACCCATCAGTCACGGTCGGGGACGGAGAGCAGGACCAGCCTCTCGGTCTATTCACGACCTCTGCCCCGCTTCTCCTTCGGCACCTAGTTCTTACCTTTTGAGTGGGTCTTCTGGAAAGAATCACCCAAGATCGCAACTATCGGCCCACCACGCGTAGTCCCTGCTCAGGGCCTTGCGCGTGGAGAGAATGTCTTTTTTGTCGCCCTCGTGAAGGTGGTGGAGTTCAGGTGCTCACACCGTTTATTTAGCCCCTCTTTGCTGTTGCTTGAAGCGGTGTGTGCTGGCGCTAATGGCCCCATGTGAGGGCGATGTAAAGATCTGCTGCTCATCGCTTCACGCCAGCAGAAAGATCACGGGGTTCGTCCGTGCGCAGCAGATCCAAGTCCGGCAGACCGGGCAGTTCCGGTTTCCGTATACGTGGGACAGGCCTGGTGGCCGCCATCGCTCTAGTCGCAGAAGCGACCTTGACCCTCGCCAGCACCGGCACGGCTGTCGCCCTCCCGGTGACCGCTACGACGTCGGCCGCCACGTCGGCGGACGCAACCTACGGGGCCGCAGAAGCGAACGACCCTGCCTCCGCTCTCCTGGCGGCCCGCTTGCAGAACAGGAAGATCGAGGTGTTGTCGGAGCGCACGGGCGCCTCCACCACCTACGCGCTGCCGGACGGCAGCATGCAGACTGAGGACTACGCCGGTCCCGTCCGCGTGAAGCAGAACGGCGACTGGCACGACATCGACACTGACCTCTCCGACACCGGCCCGGACCTGGAACCCCAGGTGGCCGCGGCGGACATCGCCGTGTCGGACGGCGGTGACACCGACCTCGCCTCCGTCACCAAGGGCAGCGACTCCTTCGGCCTGGGCTGGGCGGACAAGCTCCCCACCCCGACCGTCAAGGACGGCACCGCCTCCTACGACCTCGGCGACGGCCAGACCCTGTCGGCGACGGCGCTGGCGCAGGGCTTCTCGGAGAACATCACGCTGGACAGCCGGCCGTCCGACAAGACGGTCAGCTACCGGATACCGCTGCACCTCAAGGGCCTGACCCTGTCCCAGGCCGACTCGGGCCACCTCCTGCTGAAGGACGATGACGGCAAGCTGGTGGCCGAGGCGCCCGCGCCGATGATGTGGGACGCGTCCAAAGACCCGGCCTCCGGTGAGTCCGCCCACGAGGAGCAGGTCTCGACGAAGATCGAGACCGCCGACGACGGCTCCCAGACCCTCGTCCTCACTCCGGACGCCGACTTCCTCGACACGGCCACCTACCCGGTGACCGTCGACCCCACCTCCACCCTCGCCGTCACCACCGACACCTGGGTGCAGACCCCGGACTACCCCGACTCCCAGGTCTCCTCGCAGGAGCTGAAGTCGGGCACGTACGACAGCGGCACGGATGTGGCCCGCGCCTACCTGAAGTTCGACGTCTCGAAGTTCACCGGCACGCACATCACGTCCGCGACGATGAAGTTGTACAACTACTACTCCTCCACCTGCTCCACCTCAGGCGCCGCGACCCAGGCCCGCCGGATCACCTCCACCTGGTCCTCGTCCTCGGTGACCTGGTCCGCCCAGCCGTCGACGACGACGACCGGCATGGCGACCAACACCGGCCACTGGGGCTACAGCTCCTCCTGCCCGGCCGCCTGGTCGAACTGGAACATGCAGTCCATCGTGCAGGCGTGGGCGGACGGTTCCACGAACTACGGCATCCAGCTGCGCAGCGCCGACGAGACGGATGCGACCACCTGGCGCCGTTTCCGGTCCGCGAACTACACCACCTCCGGGTACGCCCCGCAGCTGGTCGTCACCTACAACTCCTACCCGGCCAAGCCGACGTCCGTCGCCGTGTCCCCGTCCGCGGTCAACGCCTACAACGGCAAGCGGTACGTGACGACGTACACCCCGACTCTGTCCGCGAAGGTCTCCGACCCAGACGGCTCCACCGTCAAGGCTCAGTTCGAGATCACCAACGACCCGGCCTACTCGGGCGAGACGTCGTACTCCTACACCGCCACCTCGTCCTCCGTCTCCTCCGGAGGCACCGCCACCCTGGCCGTCCCGAGCGCGAGCCAGCTGGCAGCCTCGCACCTGCGGCTGCGAGTACGCGGTTACGACGGCACGGACTACGGCGCCTGGTCCTCGTACCTCTACTTCGTGCCGAACGTGGCCAAGCCCGCCGCGCCCACGATCACCTGTTCCCCGTACTCCTCGGGGGGCTGGACGGACAAGTCGGGCAGCGGCGCAACCTGCACGCTGTCCACGACCTCCACTGACGGCGCCGGCTACCAGTGGGGCCTGGACGACAAGACCGTCCCCAACAGCGCTCTGGACACCACCGACGGCACTGGCGGCCAGTCGCAGACCATCACCGTGAAGCCGGGCAACGGCTGGCACACCCTGTACGCCCGGACCATCGACTCCGGCGGCAACATCTCCACCTCCACCACGTCCTACGCCTTCGGCGTCGGCAAGGCGGGGCTCACCTCTCCGGTCACGGGTGACACCACGCACGACGACGTGACCCTGTCAGCCACCCAGTCCGGTGCGTTCACCGGGGTGACGTACCAGTACCGGATCGGCGCCGCCGATCCGTACGGCTGGCAGCCGATTCCCGCGAACTACGTGACCAGGAAGGACGGGACGGCGCTCTCCTCCTGGCCGTTCTCCTTCTCTTCGTCCGGCAACCCGGACGGCCTCACCTGGGCGGCGACCGACCAGATCTCCGACGACGGTCCGGTACAGGTGAGGGCGCTGTTCACCGACGGCACCAACACCTACGGCACCGACGCGGCCACCGTCACCGTCGACCGCAAGGCCGCCAACGCCCCCAGCGGCGCGGTTGGTCCGGGCTCGGTCAACCTGCTCACCGGTGACTTCGGTCTGTCGGCCACGGACGCCTCCGCGTTCGGCGCGACCGTGACCCGCGCGTTCTCCTCCCGCAACCCGCAGGGCGCCGCCGCACAGGACGGGCAGGTCGCCATTTTCGGACCGAACTGGACTTCGGGCGTCACCGCGCCGACATCCGACTGGACCTACCTCAAGGAGACGTCAAGCACGTCGGTGTCGCTGCTCGACTCAAGAGGGGCGGCCACCGGCTTCACCCTGCTCGACGCGACCGTCGGCACCTGGACCCCGCAGCCAGGTTCGGAGGATCTGACTCTGACCGGCTCCCCGTCCGGCAGTTCCTTCGTCCTGAAGGACACCGCCGACGGCACGGTCTCCACCTTCACCAAGCCGAACGGGAATTCCACCACCTGGCAGCTGGCCACCACCGCCACGGCCGCCGACGACTCGGCAAGCACCACCACCGTGGTCTCCAACGCGGTGCCGGTCTCCGGAGGCAGCGAGTTCCTGGCCGAACCCGAGTACGTCATCACACCCACCAGCGCAGTCTCCGCAACTGCCTGCAAGGCCGACCCGAGCACGAAGGGCTGCCGGGTCCTGGAGTACGTCTACGCCCCCGCGACCACCGCGACCTCCTCGGCGCTCGGTGACTACGCGGGACAGGTCAGCCAGATCAAGCTGTGGGCCACCGCCCCCGGTGGCTCGGCCGCGACCGCGACGGTCGTCGCCCAGTACGCGTACGACACCTCGGGCCGGCTCCGCGAGACCTGGGACCCGCGTCTGGACACCCCGCTGAAGACGGCGTACACCTACGACAGCGCGGGCCGGATCGCCACGCTCACTCCGCCCGGACAGCTGCCCTGGACCTTCGCCTACGACGCGGGCAGCGGCAAGCTGCTGTCCGCCTCCCGCCCCACGCTGAAGCCCGGCACCACGGCGACCACGGACGGCACGGCAACCACGAGCGTCGTCTACAACGTGCCGATCTCCGGCTCGGCAGCTCCCTACGACCTGTCCACTACCGCTACCGCCAAGTGGGGCCAGACCGACAACCCCACCGTCGGCACCGCGGTTTTCCCGCCGACCTCCGTGCCTGCCGGTAACGACGGCGGCTCCCTGGGCTCGGGCGACTACGCCAAGGCCACCGTCACCTACCTGGACGAGGCCGGTCTCGGCGTCGACACGGCCACCCCGGGCGGTCGTATCACCACCGCCGAGTACGACGCGATGGGCAACACCGTCCGTGAGCTGACCGCCGCCAACCGCGAGCTGGCACTCTCGACCACCACCAGCGACGACCCGCTGCTGGCCGGTGCCCTGGCGAACACCGCGAGCAGCGCGGACGCGGCCGGACTGCTGTCCACCGTCACTGACTACACGACGGCAGACGACGGCTCCGAGCAGCTGGCCGACGTCTACGGCCCGCTGCACACCATCACCCTCCAGCACACCCTCTCCGGCGGCACCGGCGCCGCCGACCTGGCGGTGGGCACCGAGACCCTCGCCCGTACTCACACCTCCTACGCCTACGACGAGAACCGGCCCAGCGACGCGGTCGTCTCCGACGAGCAGACATCCACGACCACCGGCGCCACCGTGGCCGGCTACCCGGCCGACGCCGACCGGCACACCACAGCCACTACGTACGACTGGACCGTCGGCCTGCCTCTGAGCACGGTCACCGACCCCAGCGGCCTGGCCGCCACCACCGGCTACGGCTACGACAGCGACGGACACCTGACCAAGGAGATCCAGTCGGGCTCCACAGGCAGCGACGCCAAGACGACGCTGACCACGTACTACTCGGCGACCGGCAGCGGCGACTGCCAGGGGAGCCCCGAATGGGCCGGCCTCGTCTGTCGCACCGCACCGGCTGCGGCCATCACCGGCGGGGGCTCCAACCCCACCGAACTGCCGACCAAGACGTACACGTACGACCGGTACGGCCAGATCCACACCCTCACGGAGATCGCGAACTCCACCACCCGCACCACGACCTACACCCGTGACGCGATCGGCCGTGTGCTCACGCAGTCCGTCTCCGGCGGTACCGGAACGGCCACCCCCGACGTCACCTACACCTACGACACCACCACAGGCGCCCTGGCCAAGCAGACCTCGAACGGGACGACCATCACGGCCACCCAGGACGAGCTCGGCCGCCAGGTGACATACGACGACGGCACCGGCGACACCACGACGACGGCGTACGACAGCTCCGACCGCCCCGTCACTGTCACCGACTCCGCCCCCTCCACCACCACCTACACCTACGACGCCACCACCGGCCTGCCCGCCACGGTCACCGACTCCGTCGCCGGCACCTTCACCGCCACCGGCCACGACGCGGACGGCAACCTCACCGCCGAGACCCTCCCCGGCGGCTACACCCTCACCCAGTCCTACGACCCCGCGGGCCACGAAACCGCCCGCACCTACACCGACTCCGGCAGCACGCCCGTGCTGACCGACACGGCCGACTACACGGCCGGCGGCCTGCGGGCCAGCCACAGCGAGAACAACGGCACCACCACGACGAGCACCTACACCTACGACAACGCCGACCGCCTCACCCAGGCCGCCGACGACACCGGTAACTCCTGCACGACCCGCTCCTACACGTTCGCCTCCGCCACCAGCTGGGACCGCACGAAGCTCGCCACGGACTCCAGCTCCACGGACTGCGCCGACACCACGGCCCCAACCACCACGACGGCGGCCCACACCTACGACAGCGCCGACCGCGTCAGCGACACCGGCTACACCTACGACGCCTTCGGCCGCACCACCGCCACCCCCGACGGCACCACGCTCGCCTACTACTCCAACGACCTGGTCCGCCAGGAGACCACCGCGACCACCCGGCAGACCTGGAGTCTGGACGGACTCCAGCGCCTGGCGAGCTGGACCACGCAGACCCTCTCCGGAGGCACCTGGACCGCCACGGCGACGAAGACCAACCACTACGCCGACAGCACGGACCTGCCGGCGTGGACCGCCGAGGACACCTCGGGGACGATCACGCGCGACGTGGAGGACCTCACCGGATCACTCGCCGCCACCACGGACGCCACGGGCAACACGGTCCTGCAACTGTCCGACCTGCACGGCGACGTCACCGTCCAGCTGACCCTCGCCTCCACCACGGTCACCAGCCACGGCTACGACGAGTTCGGTAACGCCACCACGACCGCTCGCTACGGCTGGCTCGGGAGCCACCAGCGCTCCGCGGAGACCCCCACCGGCCTGCTGCTCATGGGCGTCCGCTTGTACAGCGCGGCCGACGGCAGGTTCCTGCAGACCGACCCGGTCCCCGGCGGCAGCCAAAACGCCTACGACTACGCGGGACAGAACCCCGTGAACACGTCAGATGTCATGGGGACGAGCTTCAAGTACAAGAACGACGGCTGGCAGTGCGGTCACGCCGGCTGTGTGCACCTGACCCGCAGGTGCGCGGAGCCAAGCGGTCACTGCTCCCTCTACTTTGCTGTGAAGCTCACCGGCCACTGGCGCTCGGCGTACCGCGTCGTCCTGTCCTTCACGATCCTGGTGGAGGGCCACACGGTGAGTCCGTGGCACGAGTACGGCCACCCCGAGCCTGGCAACTACCTCTGGCACCCATCATGGGGCGAGCACGAAGACGACAGCCTACGCGGGCGCTACCGCTACGACCTGGTCTTCATCGGCCATGTGGAGGGCTACTCCACCGTGGAGTTCGACGTGACGGGCGATGTGATCATGCCCGGCGGGAAGTCGTACACCCTGTACGGCTACGGGAAATGGGACTAGTGAGGCCGTGATGGCTCTGAGAACGCAAAGAACGTACGTCATGGCCAGCAACGGCCTTGGCGACTTCGTGGCCGTTGCACTGACCCGGCCGCACGACGGAGGTCCCCAGGTGTCCACCGTCGTGCTGGTCGGCGACGAGGGACGGACCGTGCGCGAGATGGTCGGTGCCCGGGCGGGAGGGGAGAAAGGTGTCGTACACCTGACCCCCGCCCTGCTCGGGGAGCTCCCGCCGGACCTTGATTGGGTCCGGGCGGCGGAGGGAACACCGCTGAATCTGATGCTGCTGGATGCGGAGTTGCCGACCGAGGCCGCCCATGAGGCACTGGCCGCACTACTGCGGGAGCACGGCAACCCGGGCGTCGAGGTGGTGTCGGTCGGCGGACCATACCGCTGCCCCTGCGGGGCGGCGCCGCGGCTCATGCCACCCGGCAGTTCCGGGGACGCCGTGGAGGCGCTGCTGCCGCTGCTGGACGACGTCACCGTCTGTCTCGTGGGCGCTGGGGACGGCTCCGCCGAAGCCGCCACAGATTACTGGGAGTTCGTGTCCGGGCTCGCCTCGGCCCGGGAATCGAGCATCGAGGGAGCCACCGCTCGCGAGTTTGCCACCGTCGTCGTGCAGGACTGCTCGGACGTCCTGTCGCTGGCCTGCGCGGGAGCGCTGGGGTTTGAGGGGGACGTGGCGACCTTTCCCGACGGCGAGATCATGCGGGCGGACCGGACTTCGGCCGGGGTGGTCCGGTTCTCGGCCGCGGACGAGCCCTTGGCTCTGGCGCCACATCAGTGCCCTGCAGGTACGGAACCCAGACAGCCGCGACACTCGGGCGCGCCTGAGCATGGACCGGACGCGGTGACCTGGCGGCGGTTGGCGCAGACGATGGGGATAACCGGCCCGGATGCGGTCGCACGAGCTGCGGACAGACTGCTGAGTTCGGGAGAGAAGCTGGTCGCCTTCCCCGTCCACAGAGTGTGAAGCACGCTCTTGGCAAAGACAGATGGGCCCGCCCCTGGGAGCCAGGGGCGGGCCCATCTGCGCCCTCGCGATGGTACTGAGCGCGGTAGCCATAAAGGGCGCGCTCGCGGTGACGCTGAGCGGAAACTGCTCAGCTGGCGCTGGCACAATGTGGCTTGAGCCAGTTGGCCGGTGAACCAGCGCCGCATGCGGGTGGGCTGGTGATCATGAAGTTTGATGACGTTCTCGTCTTCGCTCACTCCGAGAAGGAGGACACTGCCATCGAGAAGGAGACGTTCGGGAATTACACCCGCGACCGATTCCCGAAAGCCCCGGGTCAGGCCGCATTCCAGGAGGCCGTTTCTCTCCCGTCCATGAGCGTTGCGACTCGGTGTGAAAGCTGCTCTCCGGCCGCCTCGTCCCCTCGATCCGCGCGTCGTATGAAGGCGCCGAGGGTGTGCAGGTCCCGAATCGCTCGCAGGACGGGCAGTCCATCCCACTGCCGGATGTCGTATCCGTACCGACGGCTGAATTCGTCGAGGTCTGCGGCAGTGCGCCCGAACCGGACCCCTTGGAAGGTGTTGGCCAGGTCGATCTCACGGGGGCCGGACGCAGCCTCGTCCCAGTCGCCGAGCCGCACGCCGTCACCACTCCAGAGCGTGTTTCCCGGATAGGCGTCACCGTGGATGTGACCCTGGCCCAGAGGGAAGTCGAGCTTGCCGTAGCTGTCCAGAAGCTCCTCCCGCCGCGCAGACAACCACTCACGCTCGGCCGGGGGCAGGTGGCAGCTCGACTCCACGGAGCTCTTGAACGAGGTGAGGGGCTGAAACCGGGGAAGCGGGATCGGCGGCGCCGGCAAGGAGTGGAGTTCACGTAGCAGGACGCCCAAGGAGCCAGCCGTTGGCCCGCTGCCTCCTGGCTGTGGGTAATGGCGCCAGAACGTCACCGCATGCGGATCATAGACGAGCGGCTGGGGGAGATCCGCGGGCTCCGTCGCCGGGAAGCCGTTCGCGACGAGCCAGCGGGTCAGCGACACCGCCGTATCGAGACGTGTCCGCTGGGAGACGGGGCTGACGCGTACCACGATGCCTTCGTCGGCGAGGAGGAACACGGACGTGGCGTGCTCGTGGAGTCGGGTGAGTGAGTGGTCTGCCAGGCCTGACGCTCGGCAGGCCATGTGGGCGGCGGACTCGGGAGAGACCGTCGTCGTCATGGGGCAAGGACCTTCGTTCGGGTGTCTATCGCCTGGTAGCCGCGAGCCGCGTCGGCGAGTTCACGCGCGACGGGGTTCCGGGCGAACCGTGGTTGCTCCAACAGCCTAGCCACTGACTGCACGTCGCCGAGTTGCCGTATGCGTCGGTCCGCCGGCAGATCCAGGACGGGCCGAAGCTGCTCTCCGGCTCCCTCGATCTCCCCTGCGGTGATGCGCGCTGTCGCGATGTCGAGGCGCGCCAGGGCCTCATCGCCGTACGACCGTTGCTCGGGAGGGCCGGCCTCGTAGAGTTCGATCGCCGTGGTCGCGTGCTGCTCGGCAAGTCGGTGTTCCCCAAGGAGTGCGAAGGTGCCGCCGATGTAGTAGTGCTGCTTCGCCTCTGGGAACGTGAGCAGGCCTCCGAACCGGGTCAGCGCGTCTGGAGCCCCATGCCGGTCCCGGGCCCGTTTGAGTTCCTCGACGGCGGCCGTGGCAGTCCGGCGGTCGCCGATCCGCGCCGCCGCCCGGGCCTCGATCGCCGCGATCCGGATGCGGGTTTCTCCACCAGGGGACAGCAGGGCCGCCTGCCGTGTGTAGTCGAGAGCTGTCTGCCTTCGTGATGACCACTCGGCGATCAGGGCGGCCGTGCCTTTTACCCAGGCCCGCAGGTCGTTGTGATCGGACTGTTCGGCGAACGTCCAGGCCGTCTGCAACTGTGCGACGGCGGCGTCCTCGTCGCCCAGGTTCTGCGACGCGTGAGCGAGCAGCAGGGAGCTGGTGCCGGCGAGCAGGAGGAGGCTTCTGGTCTGGCCGAGAGGCTGGCGGCCGTTCAACAGGCCGAAGAGATGATCGCGTGTGGACACGAGGTCCGCGAAGATCCGGTGCAGCGGTGCGTGGACGTAGTCGCCGGCGATCCCGGCGAGGGCGGCCTCGATCCCTTCGAGTTCCACTTCACTCACGTTGCTCTTCGTGATGTCGCTCGCGAAGTTCAGGGACTGCGCGGCGGCCTGGGCCGCCAACTGGTTCAGGTCGGTGGCCTCGGTCACGCCGGGCGACACGTCGACGGGCGTCCTTCCGATCTGTGCGGGGACGGAGACGTCGTACGTCCCCTGTTCGCGAAAAGGCGGAGCCAGTAGGGCGTCCGGCGTTCCGATGCCTTCGAGGAACCGCGCGACCTTGTCGAGGTTCGTGAGACGACGGCTGCCAGCTTCGAGCATCGACAGGAAGCCCTGGCTCAGGCCTGCCATGGACGCCATGTCTTCTTGCCGAAGACCGGCTCTCTCCCGGATGAGTCGGCTTGCACGGCCGAAGTCCCAGGCCGCGATGGCTGTTTGGATGTCGCGGTCGGTCCACACCGCGTCCGGGATGCCGGGGACCGGTTGCGGTTCCCACTCCTTGGTACGGGCGCATGCCGCGCACCGTTCGTCAAGGTTGTACTGGCTCAACCGGCGCCTCTCCTGGTACACCGCGGATGTCAGCTACTCGCCCTACGGCGAGGCCCTGCGTACCGTCACCGGCCCCGAGCCCTACCGGGTCTGGACCACCAACTTCATCGACGATCGCACCGGCCGGCTCCAGCGCACGGTCAGCGACCGGGAGACCGCCGGCCCGCATCGACTGGCCGACACCCGCTACTCGTACGACACGGTCGGTAACGTCACCTCCGAGGCCACCGGCATGGCCGGTACGACATCGACGGTCTGGGACACCCAGTGTTTCACCTACGACGCGATGGGCGAACTGGTCCACGCCTGGACCTCGAACATCACGCCCGGCACCAGTGGCACCGGCTGCAAGGCCGCCACCGGCACCGGCTGGGGCTACCGCAGCGACGGACAGCGCTCCTCCGGCCCCGTCGCCAACGCCCCGGACAGCCAGAGCGATGCCACGGCACCCGACGACGCTCTGAAGACGTCACTGGCGAACGCCGCCCCGGACACCAGCACCGTCGCGACGGGCACCGGTACGGCCTACTGGGACTCGTTCACCTTCGACGCCATCGGCAACCGGGCCACCCAGACCCAGCACGCCACGGCGAGCGGTCTGGACACGGCCCAGGACGTCACGCGTACCTACGGCTACGGCAAGTCGGTCACCGGC
Source organism: Streptomyces sp. NPDC008092 (assembly GCF_042957285.1). Taxonomy (NCBI): domain Bacteria; kingdom Bacillati; phylum Actinomycetota; class Actinomycetes; order Kitasatosporales; family Streptomycetaceae; genus Streptomyces; species Streptomyces sp. NPDC008092. The sequence goes on along the minus strand of NZ_JBIBHY010000015.1, from coordinate 8,605 downwards.
AACGGCACCAGCCAGTCGACTCTCACCCAGCCGCACACCCTCACCAGCGTCACCAGCGCGAAGGGCGGAATCGCCGGCGGTGCCCAGACCTACGACTACGACGCGTCGGGCAACACCACGACCCGGCCGGGTGCCACCCAGGACCAGTCCCTGACCTGGACCGCCGAGGAGAAGCTCGACACCGCGACCACGGAAGGCAACACCACCCGGTACGTCTACGACGCCGACGGCAATCGCATCCTTCAGCACTCCTCCTCCGGCACCACGCTCTATCTGGGCGAGACCGAGATCACGACCGACGGCTCCGGTACACCGGTCAACGCCGTTCGCACCTACTCCCAGGACGGTGCCCCGACCGTCGTCCGTACCACCAACGGCTCGGCCACGGGTCACAGACTCAGCTGCCTGCTCACCGACCAGCTGGGCACCGCGACCATCGCGGTTGACCTGGGCAAGGACCAGACGGTCACCCGCCGTGCCTACAAACCCTACGGCGAGTCCCGCGGTACCAAGCCTTCCAGCTGGCCCGACCGGCACACATACCTTGGTGTCGGCATCGACGACACCAACACCGGGCTCACCCATCTCGGAGCCCGTGAATACGACCAGAACACCGGCCGCTTCATCTCCGCCGACCCGGTCCTCGACATCGCGGACCCGCTCCAGATGAACGGATATGCCTACGCCAACAACAGCCCCGTCACACGCAGCGACCCCACAGGCCTTGAAAGCTGCGGGCCCGCGAACTACAGCTGCACCAAGGACACGATCGACTCCATCAACCACACCGGCGGCGGTGACACGGGCGGTGGCACCGACACCGGCTCCAAGGGGAAGGACAAGCAGGGCAAGACCGTCCTCCGCAACAAGGGGAAGTCCAATCTGGGAACGGCCTGCACCAGCGCGGCCATGGGCGCGATGAAGAACCCCCACGACGTGGCGGTCTGCAAGACCGGAGAAGCGGCCGCGGAGTGGGCGAAGGCCCACAACGTGGACGGTTACGTCACCGTGGACATCGGGGAGGGGTCGAAGGCCGCCAATCACGTCCCCGGAGGCCACCGCAAGGAAGACGGCAAGGACGGGGAAGCCGACGTCATCCTGTGGGCCAAGGGCCGGGTGTACATCTGGGAGGTCAAGCCCAATCCCGGAAAGGGAAAGGACGACACGTACGCCTTCCGGGACGGACCGGACCAGCTCGCGAACTACGTGACCAAACTGAGAACCTATTTGCGCGGCCAGGGTGACAAGCGGGCGGTTCAGAACGGTCCTTCGATCGCCCGCAAGGAATTCACCTGGACCCGGTACAGGGGCGCGGTGTGGTCCAGGGGTGACTTGCCAGGAATGCGCTTCTACGGCCTACACGACGACGATGACGACGAACCCACACCGCGGCCGAGCCCTGGTCCGACCGAGGCTCCCACGTCGAAGCCGACGCGGACCCCGACGTCCGAACCCACTCCGTCCGCGACCGGAACCTACGGCCCGAGTTCACCCGATACTGACTACAGCGGCGAAGTCGCCGTGGTCGGCGGGGCCGTGACGTTCACTTCCATCGTGGTGGGCGTGGGGAACGTTTTGTCCAAGGGGCCAGCCTGCCTCTTGGGCGGCATGTGCTGAGGAGCTTCGGACGACGGGGGTGCCGCCCACGTATGGTGGGCGGCACCCCGGAGGATCGAAGTCGTGTGAGAAGGATGGACGATGCATGGACGTGTACGTCGAGGCGACCCTCGATCCGCTCGGTGCGGCCGAACGGGGAGCAGCCGCGGCCGATTGGTTCGAGAAGGCGCTTTCCGGGCCGCTCGCCGAACTCGCGTACCAGGAGGAGCGCACTGAACACGGTGTGCACTCCGGGACTTCCATTCGGCAGTCCGAGGGGAGCCGGCGTCTCCGTCTCTCCCACCTCGGACGGAATCGCGCGCGGCTGAAGGACGAACTGGAGAAGAGCCCGGACTTGGTCGTCACGGAGTTCTACGGTGACGACGTTCTTGGCCGGGTGCAGTCCTCCTACTTTCCGGTGGAGGGGGATTGGTCCAAGCTCGTCGTCGCGCTCCAGGCAGGACCCGCGCGCCTCGCCGATCCCACGTACTGCACAGGACTCGTGGAATTCCTCGCGCAGGCACTCGACGCCCTCGATCCGGCATTTGCCCGCATTGAGCGGGACGTGTTCTCGGACTGGTCCAACATCGAGGCTGTCCTCAGCCGTGACCTCGACGAGTCCCTTCCTGAGGACCGGGAGTTCCTGCGCGGCTATGCCTGGGTGACGGTATGCCCCGGGGAGTTGGCGCAGCGCCTGGGCGGCGCAGCGGCATTGTCCGCTTCCGGGGCGTTCCACCGAGTCGTTCCGCTCGGGGCAGGCGGGGTGTTGCTGCAAGCTTCGGAGACGGTGTCCGGGTACACGGACGAAGTCATGGAACGGGTGTTCACCGCGCTCGCCCCGGTGCTGCCCGAGGGCGAACCCCAGGCGGATCCAGCCCATCCCACCATGCGCTTCGTGCCTCGGGACGCCGGCCGGGCGCACTGAGTCTGTTCCAACCTCTCGCTTGGACCGGGCAGTTGGCCCGGCAGGCGGATGAGGCCTCCGGTAGACGGGTTCGCGACCAGGAGAATTGTTTCCACCGGAAGCGTCGCGTCCCGGTCGACCCGTCCGGCACCGGCGTGGCCGGCTCCGCCCTTCGACGCGTGGTGGAGAGGCTGATGCTCAGGCGAGCCGCTGCGACGGTGCGCCTGAGCAGTCCCGCGCTCTCTCCGGCTGATCAGCCGCCCAGCCGTCGGGTGAACTCCTGTGCCAGTTCGTCACCCGCTGCCGAGACCGTGCTGGTGACCAGTGGGCCGAGGAGGAAATGCCGTACCGCGTCGGCGAGAGGGGGGAGGCGGCGCCGGAACCAGCCCTGGACGTGCTCCATCGTCGCCAGGTCGGGTACGTCGGCGGCGACGGCCTCCTCCAGTTCGTCGAGTTTGGCCAGGGCGTCGGCCGCGACGCTTGCGTCGAGCCCCGCGGTCTCGATGAGGTCGCGAAGTCCGGCGATGGCCGTCGTCAGGTCCGCCCTGTCCGCGACCGGTTCCGTCGCCGGTGCAGCGGTGGTCGTGGTCTGGTGTTGTTCGGCGGTGACGTGGTGGCCGACCGAGATCTGGCCGGTCGCGTCCCGGCCGACACGGATGGTGACGTTCTTGCCGCCCGGAGGCTGCTCATGCTGCATGGACTGGTTCCTCAGTGCTGGGGCCGAACAGGCCCGCTGGTCCTCAATTGCCGTCGGTGGTGAGGGCTTCGCACACGCCGGTGCCTGACGCATCCTCAAGGTCGTGCGCGGTGGTGACGCACATGGAGAGCGGCAGGTGCTGCCCGCTCTGGGCGTCACTGCTCTTCTGCCACGTCTTGAAGGCGGTGATCCGTTTGTCTGTCATCGTGAACGTGCAGGTGGCGGAGCGCCGGCCTTCGTCGCACCCGTACCAGACCGGCGTGGTGTCATAGGCCTCGGGCTGGCCGAACCGAAGAGATTTGTACGGGTCGGGTCCGTCGATCACCGCGGTCAGCCGGACGCTGTCGCCGACGGCCAGCCGGAACGGACCACAGGCGGTCGACCTGCTGCTGTCGGGCGTGGCATGGGCATCGAAGGTGTCGTGGAAACACTTGCCTGCCGCACCGGTGACCGTCACCCGCCAGTTGCTGGGCATCGAGATCATGTAGGGATAGGTGACCGGTTTCGCGTCCGAGGGGTTCGAACTCCCACAGGAGGCACGGCCGCTCGCGTCCTCGGAGCTGTCGGTGGAGACACACACCGTCTTGGCCTTGTCGGCGGTGATCGTGCACGAGGAAGCCGCCGGGCCCTCTTCGCACCCCCAGTAGAGGATTCTGGTGCCGACCGGCAAGGTCCCGGCCGGGTCCACGGACACCGGTCCCTTGCGACCCTTGGCCGTCTTCACCACGGTCGTGCAGTCCGTGCCGGACGCGTCCTGGCGGCAGCCTGCCTGTGGTGTGCCGGGCATGGTGACCCTCAGGGCCGAGGTGACGACGTGGACCTTGACCGGCACGGTGTCCCCGCCGCCACTGTGCAGCCCGAGCACGGTGCCGCCGGCGACGGTGGCCGCAAGACCGCCGCCCAGGACCACTTTGGCGCCGATGCCCAGTTTCGAAGCGGCCGCCTTGGCGGTGGTTGCCGGACCATGGCCGTGGACCTGGGCCTGGCCGGAGGACGAGGCGGGACCGTGACCCGTGGTGTGCCCGCCGCCGTGCGGGCCGACGTCGGTCGGAAGAGAGCCGGGCTGACACAGGGACGTGCCGTGCTCGGCCGCGTGCACCCCGCCCTGGTTGCCGAGCTCGTGCCACAGCGTGGCCGCCAGGGCGAGTGCCGCCGCGGCGGCGACGCGCTTCCCTGTCACCAGCCGGCGGATGCCGTCCTCATGGGTGAAGTAGGCGATCAGAGGGCGGTCACCCGCCTTCCGCGCCGCTGCGCCGCCCTGCTCCAGGATGCGGCCCCAGGCGCCCATCCGCAGCGAGAGCGCGGCACCGGGTGCGGCGGCCCGGGCCAGCCGTGCACCGGGTGCCGGGTGTCCTGCCGCCGAGACCGCACCGACCACGCCCGCGACCAGTTCGGCCGCTGCCGCGAGGTCGGCCGGGGTCCGCTCCGGGGCGGCCGCCCAGTGCCGCAGGCGTTCGCACAGAGTCATCAACTCGTCCACGTCCGCCTCGGACCCGGCACCGGTCTCGCGCGGCACACCTGGCGCCCACCGGTAGCCGTGGTCCGTCTCCACAGCCAGGCCGGCCGCCACCAACCGGTCGCAGACGTCGCGCATGTCGTCCAGGCCACGCGCCGTGTCAAGTTCGCCGTTCGTCCGCTGAGGAAGGAGTACCGACAGGAGTCCCGGGCCAGTGCCCCCATCGCCGGCCAGTGCCAGGATCCGCCTGACCGCGCGCTCCCGCACGGAAAGCCGCTCGACGACCAGCGGCAGCAGTTCCGAGACCTGCGCCGGGCGGGGCAGCGGACCCCCGGACCGGTAGGCCACCGCGGCTGCGGCGAGCAGTTGCAGCGGGGCACCCTCGGTCAGCCGCCACAAGGCCTTCGCGGCCGGTAGCTCGTCGGTGTCGAGATCCCGCGCCAGGGTCCGTTCCAACAGCTCAACGGAGTCCGCCTGCCCGAGTCCGCCCAAGCGCCTGGCAAGGCCCTCGCCCCACAGGGTGCGCTCCGTGGCCGTCATCAAGTAAGTGGCGGACGGGGCGGCGTCGAGAAGTTCGTCCAATTCCGCTGCCGGACAGCCGACATCGTCCAGGAGAAGTCGCAACTCGTGCCCCGCCATGAGGGCACGCAGTTCCGCCCGGCCCGGCCGGTAGCCGGGCGCCTCGTAGCATGCTTCGAAGATGTCCTGCAGCACGTCGCCGAGCTCGCGACCTGTCGCGGACAGGAAGACAACCCGCTGCCCGTCCTCGGCCATCCGATGCGCCACCCTGCGCAGCAGCGTGCTCTTGCCGATCCCGGCGGCCCCGTGCAGCTGCACCGGGCTGCCTCGGTCCACCATCCGGACGACGTCGGCCGTCTCGTCCTCCCGCCCGACGAGGCCCAGGGCCGGGCGAGGCAGCAGCGTCACGTCCTCCCGTGGAACCGGAGTGGGCAACTGGTCCGACTGCACCACGGTGACGGTGGAATAACTGCCCGCCACCTGGATCACATGGTGTCCGACCGCGATCTGCCCGCTGACATCCCGGCCGACTTCGATACCTATCGCGCCAGTCATTCCGCCCCCCTGTTCCCTCATCGGCGTTCCCGTCCAGGGAATCCACTCGGGGCGGAAAGCCTCCCGCGTGCAGCACGACGGGAACAGGGCGCGCGGAGGCGCCTGCCGGGCGCCTCCGCGCAACGCACCACTCCTCATACGCGGGCGCAGCACCTTGGCGTTGGCAGGGGAGACACGGCACGACGTCTGCCGCCGCCACTGCGATCACTCGTACGACTGCCAGTGCCGCCAGGTACCCTCAAAAACATCGTCAACGCGGCCCGACGGGCTTCCGCTCCACCTCGGTGGAGTCTCGAAGGACATGCCCCCACCCGCACGAGTCATTTCGTGCTGCCTGGGGGAATTCCTTGCTGTTCCGCGCGTCCGCGAAAACGGTCGCCGTCATGGCACTCGACGGTTCGCTGTTCCTGCACCTCACCGACAAGTTCGTCCACATGCACGGCTATCGGCCCGGCGCCTCGGAGGTGCGTTCCTGGGAGCGCAGCATCCCCGTCCTGGCCGCCGCACTCAACGACGCCGGCCTCGGCGACGTGGAGGTCATGCTGGAGTACTCGCTCCCCCTGAACAGCAAGCGTGCGGACGTCGTGCTCGCCGGAGTCCACCCGGTCACGGGCGAACCGTCGTACGTCGTGGTGGAGCTGAAGCAGTGGAGCCAGGCGCTGCCCCACGAGGACGATCCCACCCTGTGTCATGTCGACCCCTACGCCCGCCCTGTCCTCAACCCCATCGAGCAGGTGCGCCGGTACTGCCAATACCTCGTGAACTTCAACGGGGCGGTGTCCGATCACGGGCACCGAGTGGCCGGAGTGGCGTTCCTGCACAACGCCACGGAGTTCGGCGTGACCGGACTGCGGGAGATCGAGCGCGATGGCAGTGGCCTGCTCTTCACCGCTGAACGCCGCGGCGCCTTGGTCGACCACCTTCGCACGAGGCTGAGCGACAAGCACCCGGGGGCGCGGGCGGCGGACGAACTCCTCGCAGGCGCCAGAGTGCCGTCGAAGCAGCTCATGTCCGTGGCCGCTGAGGAGGTGCGAGACCGTACGCAGTTCGTCCTCCTCGACGAGCAGCAGGTCGCCTACCGCATGGTGCTCAACGCAGTGGAGAAGGCGAAGTACGCCGATCGCAAGGAGGTCGTCATCGTCACGGGCGGTCCCGGCACCGGCAAGAGCGTCATCGCTCTCCAGCTGCTCGGCGAACTCTACCGACGTGGGGTCCCAGCCCTGCACGCCACCGGCTCGCAGTCGTTCACGAAGACGATGAGGAAAGTCGCCGGAGACCGCAAGCGGGAAGTCCAAGACCTGTTCAAGTACTTCAACAGCTTCATGACGGCCGAGAAGAACAGCCTGGGCGCCCTGATCTGCGACGAGGCACACCGGATCCGGGAGACCTCGGCCAACCGCTTCACGCGCGCCGCGAACCGTACCGGCAGGGCCCAGATCGACGAACTCATCGACGTCGCCTACGTGCCCGTCTTCTTCCTCGACGAGCACCAGGTCGTCCGTCCCGGCGAGATGGGCACGGTGGCCGAGATCAAGGCGGCAGCGGCGAAGCGGGGGATCCCCTGTCATGTCGTCCCATTGGACAGCCAGTTCCGCTGCGGCGGCAGTGACGCGTACCTGCGCTGGGTGGTCCGCCTCCTCGGTCTGGAAACGGGCGGGCCGGTCGTGTGGGAACCCGACGGCCGTATGCAGTTGCTGGTCGCCGACAGCCCGCAGGAGATGGAAGCCTTCCTCGAAGCCCGCCGGGCCGATGACTACGGTGCTCGAATGTCCGCCGGCTACTGCTGGCGCTGGTCTCCGGAACCCAAGCCCGGCGACCCGCTCCCGCCCGACGTGGTCATCGGTGACTGGTCCCGTCCCTGGAACCTGCGTGGAGACCGCTCCGTGTCCGGCGCGCCCCCGGCCGCCCTGTGGGCCACCGACCCGGCGGGCTTCGGACAGATCGGCTGTGTCTACACCGCCCAGGGTTTCGAGTACGACTGGTCCGGCGTGATCATCGGACCCGACCTGGTGTGGCGCGGCGACCGCTGGGTGACGGACCGCACGGCGTCCAAGGATCCGGTCTTCAAGAAGTCCACTCCTGACACCGACGTGGACCGCCTGATCCGTAACACGTACAAAGTGCTGCTGACTCGCGGCATGGTCGGCACGATCGTGTACTCGACTGACCCCGAGACGCGACAGAAGCTGCGGCAGCTTGCGGGTGGACCGGCGAGGGAAGCCGTGCCGGTCTGACGGGTCGGTCGCGTGCGTTCAGACGTCGTCAGAAACCCAGACGGGTGGATTCCGTTGGGTTTCGCGCAGAAAGCGGTCGATGTCGAATCCGTGCTCGCTCAGCCGGTATTGAGCCGTGTCCAAGTGGTGGTCTTCGAAGAGATGCCGGTACCACGGCAGGAGGACGAACGCCTCTACGCTCAGCTCAAGGCGACCGGCTTCCCACAGTGTGGTGAAACCGTCCGAGGCGTTGCCGCCGCGCAGGAGCTGCTTGGCGGCCCCGACGCCGCCCAGCTCACTCAGCATCTGTCCTGCCCCTGACCTGGCACCTGTGTCGGAATGAAGGGTCTCACCACGGCCGCCTTCGTGAGGCGAGGAACAGAACGTCGAGCCCCCGGCGGCAGGTGCCCTGGTGGATCAAGAGTCCGGGTCGTCGAACAAGGGCTCCTGCGCGGTGGGCGGGGAGTACGACGTCACCTTGGGCCTCTTCTTCGAGCTGCGGTTACGGACACGTGTGGTACGAGCACGAGGCGTTTCCTCGCCTGTCTCAAGCCCCATCACGACGCTGTAGGGCCTTCCCCCGTGAAGGTGGGCACGCGGTTATTGATCACGCGGCGAGCGTGAGTTTAGCGGTGTGGTGTCGGTGTTCGTATTCGTTGGGGCTG
>NZ_JBIBHY010000014.1:0-346517 GCF_042957285.1 Streptomyces sp. NPDC008092 | reverse complement strand
TCGGGTGGGGTTTGCGGAGGGGTGGGATCTGGGTCGGTCGGTGGGGTGGTTTACGTCGTCGTATCCGGTGCGGGTGGGTGGTGTGGGTGCGGACCCGGTGGGGGTGCGTGGTGGTGGGGTGGATGCGGGGCGGTTGTTGAAGGGGGTGAAGGAGCAGGTGCGGGGGGTGCCGGGGGATGGGCTGGGGTATGGGCTGTTGCGGTATGTGAATCCGGAGACGGCGCCGGTGTTTGAGGGACTGCCGCGGGCGCGGGTGGTCTTCAACTATCTGGGGCGTTTCAGTGCCGGCCGGGGCAGTGACGGCGGCGGCGCTGGTGGTGGGTGGCGGCCTGATGCGGAGATGGTGCTGGGGGGTACGGCGGATGAGCGGATGGTGCTGACGCATGAGCTGGATGCGGGTGGTCTGGTCCGTGATCTGACCGGTGGTCCGGAGTTGACGTTGTCGCTGGCGGGTCCGGCGGGTGTCTTCGACGAGGCCACGCTGGAAAGGCTCGCGTCGGCGTGGGTGGACATGCTGACGGGGCTCGCGGCGCACGCGGCGAAGGACGGGAGCGGCGGGCATACGCCGTCGGACTTCCCGCTGGTCGCGCTGGACCAGGCCGCGGTGGAGGAACTGGAAGCGGCCGTCCCCGGGCTGGTGGATGTGTGGCCGCTCTCACCGTTGCAGGAAGGGCTGCTGTTCCACGCCCGGTATGACGAGGGCGACCATGATGCCTACGTCGGCCAGCGCCATCTCGATCTGGAAGGTCCCCTCGACACCGAAGTGCTCCGGGCATCGTGGCAGGCACTCGTGAACCGGCATGCGAATCTGCGGGCTTCCTTCCACGGTCTCCTGCAGGTGATCGCCGGGGATGTCGAGCTGCCATGGCGTGAAGTGGATGTGTCCGGTCTGCCCGCGACGGCTGTCGAGGCCGAGGCCCGCCGGTTGGCGGCGGAGGATCTGGCGCGCTTCGATCTCGCGGTCCCCCCGCTGCTGCGGTTCTCGCTGCTGAAGCTGGGAGAGGAGCGGTACCGCCTGGTCATGACGATGCATCACATCGTGCTGGACGGCTGGTCGCTGCCCGTGCTGTTCGGAGAGCTGACGCGGATCTACACATCCGGCGGTGACACGGGCACGCTGCCGCCCGCGACCTCCTACCGGGACTACCTGGCCTGGCTCGACCGCCAGGACAAGGAAGCCGCCCGGGACGCCTGGCGACGACTGCTCGCGGACGCCGCCGAGCCGACCGTCATCGCCCCCTTGGAGCGGGACGCGCGGGCCGTACGTCCCCGACATGTCGTCGTCAGGCTCGACGCATCGTCCACCGGGTTGCTGCGCGACATGGCACGCAGGCACGGGCTCACGCTGAACACCCTGGTCCAGGGCGCGTGGAGCGTCCTGGTCGGCACACTCGCGGGCCGGACCGACGTGGTGTTCGGCGCCACGGTGGCGGGCCGCCCGGCCGAGTTGTCCGGCGTCGAGCAGATGCTGGGACTGCTCATGAACACGGTCCCGGTCCGGGTGCATCTCGATCCCGGGCTGACCGTCGCGGAGCTGCTCGCCGGCCTCCAGGCCCAGCAGGCCGAGCTGATCGCCCACCAGCACCTGGGGCTGACGGAGATCCAGCGCGTCGTCGGCGTCGGTGCCTCCTTCGACACCCTTGTGGTGTACGAGAACTACCCCGACGGCCCGGACAGCACCCGTGACCTGGGCGATGCGCGCATCGTCGGCGGCGGGGGCGAGGAGGCGGCGCACTACCCGCTCACGCTCGTCGTCTCTCCGTTGGACGAGCTGGAGCTCCAGTTCGACTACCGGCCCGACGTGTTCGGCGAGGCCGCCGTCCAGGCGCTGGCGGAACGCATGCGGCGAGTCCTGGAGCAGATCGCGGCCGACCCCGGGGTGCCCGTCTCGCGGCTCGACGTCGTCGGCGAGGCCGAGCGGCGCCAGGTGGTGCACGGTTGGAACGACACCGCGCACCCGCTTCCTGGAACCACTCTGCCCGCGCTGTTCGAGGCACAGGTGGCGCGGACCCCTGACGCCGTTGCCGTGGCCGGAGACACGACCACACTGACGTACGCGGAACTGAACGAGCGCGCGAACCGGGTGGCGTACTGGCTGACCAGCCGGGGAGCCGGCCCGGAAGACCGGGTGGGCGTGGTGATGGAGCGGTCGGCCGACCTGGTCGCCGTACTCCTCGGCGTACTCAAGGCGGGCGCTGCGTATGTGCCGCTGGACGCCGGTCACCCGGTGGAGCGCCTGCGGGCCGTAGTCGCGGAGGCCGCGGTGTCCGTGGTCCTGGCCGACCGCCCGGTGGACGAACTCGGCGCGGTCCTGGTGAGCGAGCTGTCGCAGCCCGACAGCACGGGGGACCCGCGGGACCTGGCGCGCCCGCAGAACCTCGCCTACATCATGTACACCTCGGGATCCACCGGGATGCCGAAGGGCGTGGCGGTGACGCACGCCAACGTCGTCGCCTTCCTCCTGGACCGCTCCTGGCGCGACGACGTCACCGAGCGGGTACTTCTCCAGGCCAACCACGCCTTCGACGCCTCGACATACGAGCTGTGGGCCCCGTTGGTCCGAGGCGGCCGTCTGGTCGTCCTGCGCAGCGGCGACGTCTCCCTCGCGGAGCGGGGCCGGGCGATCGCCGAGCACGGTGTGACGAACGTGCATGCCACGGCGGGGTTGTTCCGGGTGCTGGCGGAGGAGTCCCCGGAGATCTTCGCGGGCGTGCGGGAGGTGTCGACCGGCGGGGACGTGGTGTCCGCCTCGGCGATCCGGACGCTGCTGGCGGCCCATCCCGGGCTGACGGTTCGTACGACCTACGGTCCGACCGAGACGACCGCGTTCACCACGCAGCTTCCGTACGTCGCCGGAGACACCGTCCCCGCCGGCGTGCCCCTCGGCCGGCCGATGGACAACAGTCGCGCCTATGTGATGGACCCGTTCCTGCGCCCGGTCGCACCCGGAGTCGTCGGGGAGCTGTACGTCGCCGGTGCCGGTCTGGCCCGGGGCTACGACGGGCGGACCGGGCTGACGGCCGAGCGGTTCGTGGCCTGCCCCTTCGGCGGTTCCGGGGAGCGGATGTACCGCACCGGTGATCTGGCCCGCTGGACCGATGACGGCGAACTGGTGTTCGCGGGGCGGGTCGACGACCAGGTGAAGATCCGTGGTTTCCGGATCGAGCCGGGCGAGGTCGAAGCCGTCCTGGCCGCACACGAGAGCGTCGCCCAGGCAGCCGTCGTCGCGCGTGAGGACCAGCCGGGTGTGAAGCGCCTGGTCGCCTACGTCGTCCCGGCCGGGGAGTCCGTCGACACCGACGCTCTGCGGGAGTACGTCGCCGCGAAGCTGCCGGACTACATGGTTCCCTCTGCGGTCGTAGGGCTGGCGTCCCTGCCGGTGACGGCGAACGGCAAACTGGACCGAGGCGCCCTGCCCGCGCCGGAGTTCACCGGGGGTGCCGGCCGTGGCCCCGCGAGCGCGTTGGAAGAGGTCCTCTGCGGGCTGTTCGCCGAGGCGCTGGGACTGGGGCCGGAACAGGTCGGTGCCGAGGACTCGTTCTTCGAACTCGGCGGCGACTCGCTGCTCGCGATGCGGCTGATCGCGTCCGTCCGGTCGGCCCTGAACGCCGAGGTCAGCATCCGTGACCTCTTCGGCGCACCGACCGTCGCGGGGCTGGCCCGCCTGGCCGAAGGCGACCGGGCCGACGTCCGTGCCGCGATCGTCGCGCGCGAACGGCCCGAGATGCTGCCCCTGTCCTTCGGCCAGCAGCGCATGTGGTTCCTCAACCAGCTTGAGGAAGCGGGCGTGGGCGCGGCCTACACGATGGCGTACGCGCTGCGGCTCAGCGGCGAACTGGACGTCGTCGCCATGGAAAGGGCGCTCGGTGATGTCGCCGACCGCCACGAGTCCCTGCGCACCGTCTTCCCGGAGACGGGCGGGACTCCCCGGCAGGCCGTCCTGGACGGCCCCGCCGGCCGCCCGTCCCTGCACGTCCGCGAGGTCGGCGAAGCCGAGCTGCCCGCGGTGCTTGTCGCCGAGGCGGGCCGCGGTTTCGACCTGGTCCGTGAACTGCCGTGGCGAATACACCTGTTGACCCTGTCCAGCCCGGACCCGGACCCCAACCTGCGATCCGAACCCGAACCCAAACCCGAACCCGAACCCGACCGCGAACCCGAGTCCGAGTCCGAATCCTCGTTCGTACTGCTGGTGGTGGCTCATCACATCGCGGTGGACGGCTGGTCGATGGGGATTCTCGCGCGTGACCTGCGGGCGGCCTACGCTGCCCGGCGCGCGGGCGGCGCGCCCGCCTGGTCGCCGTTGCCGGTGCAGTACGCGGACTACGCGCTGTGGCAGCGAGAGCTCCTGGGGGATCCGCTGGATCCAGCGGATCCAGCGGATCCAGCGGCCCCGGCGGACCGGGAGGATCCTGAGAGCCTGATCGGTACACAACTTGCCTACTGGTGCGACGCGTTGGCGGATCTGCCGGACCAGGTGCCGCTGCCGACAGATCGGGCGCGGCCTGCGGTCGCCTCCTTCCGGGGCGGTACGGCCGCGGTGGAGGTCGACGGGCCGACGCACGCGGGGCTGGCCGCCTTGGCCCGGGAGGGCTCGGCCACCGTCTTCATGGTGGTGCAGGCGGCGTTGGCGATGCTGCTGGCGCGGCTCGGCGCGGGCAGCGACATCCCGGTGGGGACCGCGGTCGCGGGCCGCGGTGACCGGGCGCTCGACGATCTCGCGGGCTTCTTCGTGAACACGCTCGTGCTGCGCACGGACGTCAGCGGTGACCCGAGCTTCGAGGAACTGCTCGCCCGGGTCCGGGAGACGGATCTCGCGGCCTACGCGCATCAGGACGTGCCCTTCGAACGGCTGGTGGACGAGCTGAACCCGGCCCGGTCGCTGGCACGGCATCCGCTGTTCCAGATCATGCTGGTCCTCCAGAACGTCCCGCCCGCCGACTGGGACCTGCCCGGGCTGACCGTGCACCCGGCGAGCGCGGGCACGCTGCCCGACGAGGCGGTCCCCGCCCGGTTCGACCTGTCGCTCAGCCTTGCCGAACACCGTGACGAGAACGGCACCCCGACCGGGATCCTCGGCGATCTCCAGTACGCGAAGGACCTGTTCGACGACAGCACGGCCCTCTCCCTCGTCCGCCGGCTGCGCCACGTCCTGGCCCAGGTGGCCGCCGACCCGCGGACCCGGCTCAGCGACCTCGACGTACTCGACGCCACCGAGCGCCAGGCAGTGCTCCAGGAGTGGAACGCCACCACCCGGGAGATCCCCGCGGCCACCCTGCCCGAACTCTTCCAGGCCCAGGCGGCCCGCACCCCGGACGCCGTGGCCGTGACCGACGGCAACGCCGCCCTGACGTATGCCGAACTGGACGCGCGGGCGAACCAGGTGGCACACCACCTGATCGGTCTGGGCATCGGCCCCGAGGACCGCGTCGGCATCCTGATGGAGCGGTCGGCCGACCAGGTGACCGCCCTGCTGGGCGTGGCCAAGGCGGGCGCGGCATACGTACCCGTGGACCCGGCCTACCCGGCCGAGCGGATCGCGTTCGTGCTCGACGACGCCGCCCCCGCCACGGTCCTGTGCACCACGGCGACCGCCGGGATGCTCCCGGCCGGACGCCGACGGACGACGTGGGACACCCCGGAGACCGCAGGGGCGATCGCCGCCGCTCCCACCACCTCGCCGTCCGACGCCGATCGCACCACGCCACTGCGCTCCACCCATCCGGCCTACGTCATCTACACCTCGGGCTCGACGGGCACGCCGAAGGGGGTCGTGGTGTCGCACGTGGGCCTGGCCGGCCTGGCGGGTGCCCAGATCGAACGGTTCGGCGTCGGCTCCCGGTCGCGGGTGCTGCAGTTCGCGGCGCTCGGTTTCGACGCGGCGGTGTCCGAGGCGTGCATGGCACTGCTCGCGGGCGCCGCGCTGGTGGTGGCGCCCGGAGACCGGATGCCCCCGTACGGCCGGCTGGAGGACCTGCTCGCCGACTTCGCGGTGACGCACGTGACGGTGCCCCCGTCGGTGCTCGCGAGCCTCGAACTGCTGCCCGACACACTGGAGACCGTGGTGGTGGCGGGCGAGGCCTGCCCTCCGGCCCTCGCGGCGCGGTGGGCGGCGGCAGTGCGGCTGATCAACGCCTACGGGCCCACCGAGACGACGGTGTGCGCCACGATGACCCACCCGTTGCTGCACGGCGACGAGTTCGTCACCGCCGGCCGGTCCGTCCCGATCGGCCGCCCGGTCTGGAACACCCGGGTGTTCGTACTGGACGAGTTCCTGCGTCCCGTCGCACCAGGTGTCACCGGAGAGCTGTACGTCGCCGGAGCGGGCCTTGCGCGTGGTTACAACGGTCGCCCGGGGCTGACGGCGGAGCGATTCGTCGCGTGCCCGTTCGCCGAGTCCCCCGAGCGGATGTACCGCACCGGTGACCTGGCCCGCTGGACCAGCGATGGCGAACTGGTGTTCTGGGGGCGCATCGACGACCAGGTGAAGATCCGTGGATTCCGGATCGAACCGGGCGAGATCGAGGCCGTGCTGGCCGCCGACCACGGCGTCGCCCAAGCCGCGGTGGTCGTCCGGGAGGACCAGCCGGGTACCAAACGGCTCGTCGCCTACGTCGTCCCCGCGAACGTCGTTCCCGCGAACGTTGTCCCCGCCAACGTCATCCCCGCCAACCTCGTCTCCACCAAAGTCGTCTCCACCAAAGTCGCCCCCGCCACTGAGCGGGTCGACGGCGCGGCCCTGCGCGAAGCCGCGGCGCGCACTCTCCCCGACTACATGGTTCCGTCCGCCGTCGTCGTACTGGACTCCCTGCCGGTCACCCCGAACGGCAAGCTGGACCGGGCGGCCCTGCCCGCCCCCGACCGCGGCGCCGACGGCGCGGGCCGGGCCCCGGCCACCCCGGTCGAGGAGATCGTGTGCGGGCTGTTCGACGAGGTGCTCGGCCTCGTCCGGGCCGGGTCCGAGGTCGGGGTCGGTGCCGAGGAGTCGTTCTTCGAACTCGGTGGTGACTCGCTGCTCGCCATGCGCCTCATCTCCTCGATCCGCTCGACGCTGGACACCGAGATCGGCATCCGCGAACTGTTCGCCGAACCGACCGCCGCCGGGCTGGCCCGGCTGGTGGAGGACTCGGCGCGACGCACGGTGCGCCCCGCGGTCGTCGCCCGGCCACGGCCCGAGGTACTCCCGCTCTCCTTCGGCCAGCAACGGATGTGGTTCCTCAACCGACTTGAGGAGTCCGGCGCGGCCGCGGCCTACAACATGCCCCTGGCACTGCGGCTCACCGGTCGGCTGGACACGGCCGCGCTGAAGGCGGCGCTCGGCGATGTCGTCGACCGGCACGAGACGCTGCGCACGGTGTTCCCGGAGACGGACGGCGTCGCCCGGCAGCGGATCGTCGACGGTCCGGCCGGCCGGCCGGACCTGCGGATCCACGACGTGACCGCGGAGGACCTGCCCGAGGTCATGGCCCGCTTGGCGAACCGGCCCTTCGACCTGACCCGGGACCTGCCCTGGCACGCCGAACTGCTGGTCCTGTCCGGGTCCGACTCCGTCCTGCTGCTGGTGTCCCACCACATCGCGGTGGACGGCTGGTCGATGGGCGTCCTGGCACAGGACCTGCGTACGGCCTACGCGGCGCGGCATGCCGGTTCGGCGCCGGAGTGGTCGCCGCTGCCGGTGCAGTACGCGGACTACGCGCTGTGGCAGCGCGAGGTCCTCGGCGGCCTCGACGATCCCGAGAGCCTGATCAGCTCCCAACTCGGCTACTGGCGCGAGACGTTGGCCGACCTGCCCGAGGAGCTGAACCTCCCGGTGGACCGCGGCAGGCCCGCGGTCGGCTCGTTCCGCGGCGGCTGGGTCCCGATGACGGTCGCCCCGGACACCCACGCCGACCTCGCCGCGGCGGCCCGGCAGGGCTCGGCGACCATGTTCATGGTGGTGCAGACAGCACTGGCCATGCTGCTGGCACGGCTCGGTGCCGGCACCGACATCCCCGTCGGCACCGCCGTCGCCGGGCGCCCCGTCTCGGACCTGGAGAACCTCGTCGGGTTCTTCGTCAACACCCTGGTCCTGCGCGCCGACGCCTCCGGTGACCCCACCTTCGCCGAACTGCTCGACCGCGTCCGGGAGAGCGACCTGGCCGCCTACGCACACCAGGACATGCCGTTCGAACGGCTGGTGGACGAACTCAGCCCGACCCGGTCGCTGTCCCGGCACCCGCTCTTCCAGATCATGCTGACACTGGACAACACCCCCGGCGCGGACGCCTCCTGGGAACTGGGCGACCTGGACGTCCGGCCGATCCCGGCCGACGACGTCTTCGCCGCCCGCTTCGACCTCTCGGTCGGACTGGCCGAACTCCACGACGAACAGGGCGCAGCAGCCGGCATCGAGGGCGGCATGCAGTTCTCCGCCGACCTGTTCGACGAGGACACCGCCCGTGCCCTGTCCCGGAGGTTCGCCCGGGTCCTGGCGCAGGTCGCCGACAACCCGCGCGTGAAGGTCAGCGAACTGGACGTCATGGACGAGGCAGAACACCGACTCGTCGTGTCGGAGTGGAACGACACCGCGCATGCGCTGCCGGCCACGACCCTGCCCGCGCTGTTCGGTCACCAGGTCGCGCGCGTTCCCGAGGCCTTGGCCGTGGCCGACGAAGACTCGGCGGTGTCGTACGCGGAGTTGGACGAGTGGTCGAATCGCGTCGCGCGGTGGTTGGTGGCGAGGGGTGTCGGGCTCGGCAGCCGGGTCGGTGTGGTGATGGAGCGGTCGGCCGGTCTGCCGGCGGTGTTGTGGGGTGTGCTGAAGGCGGGCGCGGCGTACGTGCCGGTGGATCCGGACCATCCCGCGGAGCGGATCGCGTTTGTGCTGGGTGATGCGGCTCCCGAGGTGGTGGTCTGCTGCCGCGCGACGGCGGGTGACCTGGCCGAGGCCTCGGGCTGGGTGGTGTGGGATGCGCCGGAGACGGTGGCCGAGATCGGGTCGTTCTCCGGTGCCGCGGTGGAGTTCCCGGTCCTGCCCGACTCGGCCGCGTACATGATCTACACATCGGGTTCGACGGGCCGCCCCAAGGGCGTGCTGGTCAGCCACCGTGCGATCACGAACAAGCTGCGCTGGCGGCAGCACACCTACCGGCTGACGTCCGACGACCGCGTCCTCCAGAAGACACCGGTCGGCTTCGACGTGTCGGTGTGGGAGTTGTTCTGGCCGCTGATCGCGGGTGCGGGTCTGGTGATGGCCAAGCCCGGTGGGCATAGGGACCCGGCCTATCTCGTGGATGCGGTGGCCCGGTACGGGGTGACGGTGATGCACTTCGTGCCGTCGATGCTCGGTGCCTTCCTCCAGGAGGTGCGGGCCGGGGACTGCGCGGGTCTGCGGCAGGTCTTCTGCAGCGGCGAGGCACTGACGGCGGACCTGGTGGAGGAGTTCCGCACCCGCGTCGGCGTACGTCTCCACAACCTCTACGGCCCCACGGAAGCCGCCGTCGAGGTCACGTCCTGGGACGGCACCGACGGCACGCCCTACGGGTCGGTGCCGATCGGGCGGCCGGTGTGGAATACGCGGGTGTTCGTGCTGGATGAGTTCTTGCGTCCGGTGCCGGTGGGTGTGACGGGTGAGTTGTATTTGGCGGGGGTGCAGTTGGGGTGGGGGTATGGGGGGCGGTCGGGGTTGACCGGGGAGCGGTTCGTCGCCTGTCCGTTCGGTTCTGGTGAGCGGATGTACCGCACCGGGGACCTGGTGCGGTGGTCCGGGGATGGGGAGTTGCTGTACGGGGGGCGTGTCGACGACCAGGTGAAGGTCCGTGGTTTCCGGATCGAGCTGGGTGAGATCGAAGCCGTTCTGGCCGGGCATGGGAGTGTCGGTCGGGTGGCGGTGGTGGTGCGTGAGGACCGGCCGGGTGTGAAGCGGTTGGTGGCGTATGTGGTGGGGGCCGGGGGAGGCGTCGAGGCGGCGGGGTTGCGGGAGTTCGCGGCTTCGGTGCTGCCGGAGTACATGGTGCCGTCCGCGTTCGTGGTGCTTGACGGTCTGCCGGTGACGGTGAACGGGAAGCTGGACCGGGCTGCTTTGCCGGCTCCGGAGTTCACCGGGGGTGAGGGCCGGGGTGCGGAGACTCCGTTGGAGGAGTTGCTGTGTGGTCTGTTCGCTGAGGTGTTGGGGCTGGAGGGGGTGGGTGCGGAGGACTCCTTCTTCGAGCTCGGTGGCGACTCGATCATGTCGATGCTCGTCGTGTCCCGGGCCCGTCGCGCGGGTGTGGTGATCACTCCCCGGCAGGTCTTCGAGGCCAAGTCCCCAGCGGCCCTGGCGCGAGTCGCCGAGGTGGGCAGGGCCGACTCCGCTTCGGCCCGTACGGTCGGCGGCGTGGGGCGGGTGCCCTTGACTCCGGTCATGCGTGAGTTGGTGGAGCGTGCGGGTGCGGTGGCGCTGACGGGGGCGTTTTCGCAGTCGACGGTGTTGGAGGTTCCGGCGGGGTTGGAGTTGCCGCGGCTGGAGGCCGCGCTGCGGGTGTTGGTGGATCACCATGACGTGCTGCGGGCGCGGTTGGTGCTTGTCGACGGTGAGCCGGACTCGCTGCTGGTGCCGGAGAAGGGCACCGTCCCGGTCGACGTGAGCCGGGTGGACGCGACCGTCGGCGACCTGCACGAGCTCATCCCGGCCGCGGAGCGCGACGCCGTCCAAGCTCTCGATCCTGTGGTGGGTGGGTTGGTGCGGGTGGTGTGGTTTGACGCGGGGCCGGGTGTGGTGGGTCGGTTGTTGGTGGTGGCGCATCATCTGGTGGTTGATGGTGTGTCGTGGCGGGTGTTGGTGCCGGATCTGGTGGCGGCGTATGTGTCTGGTGCGGGTGCGCTGGACGAGGTGGGTGTGTCGTTCCGGAGTTGGGCGTTGGGGCTTGCTGGTGAGGCGGTGGCTGCGGGGCGGGTGGCGGAGTTGCCGGTGTGGACCGGGTTGCTGGAGGGCGTGGATCCGGTGCTGGGAGTCCGGGCGTTGGATCCGGTGGTCGACACGGTGGCGGGTGGTGTGTCCCGGGTTGAGGTGCGGGTTCCTGCCGGGGTGACGGCTCAGCTGCTGGGTGGGGTGCCGGCGGTTTTTGGTGCGGGGGTGGATGTGGTGTTGCTGGCGGGTTTGGTGGGGGCGTTGGAGGAGGGGTGTGGTGTGGTGGGTGGGGTGTTGGTGGATGTGGAGGGGCATGGTCGGGTGGGGTTTGCGGAGGGGTGGGATCTGGGTCGGTCGGTGGGGTGGTTTACGTCGTCGTATCCGGTGCGGGTGGGTGGTGTGGGTGCGGACCTTGCTCAGGTGCGTGGTGGTGGGGTGGATGCGGGGCGGTTGTTGAAGGGGGTGAAGGAGCAGGTGCGGGGGGTGCCGGGGGATGGGTTGGGGTATGGGCTGTTGCGGTATGTGAACCCGGAGACGGCTCCTGCCTTCGAGGGACTGCCCCGAGCACAGGTCGGCTTCAACTACCTCGGCCGTTTCACGCCCGCCGACCCTGCGACCCGCGAGGCAGCACACCGCCCCTGGCAGCCTGACGCCGACATGGTCTTCGGTGGCTCGGCCGACCCCCGGATGGTGCTGATCCATGCCCTGGAAGCCGGTGGCCTGGTCCGTGATCTGCCCGACGGCCCGGAGCTGACGATCACTCTCGGGGGCCCGGCGGGTGTGTTCGACGAGGTGGTTCTGCGGAAGCTGGCGTCGGCCTGGGCGGACATGCTGACGGGGCTGGCGGCGCACGCGGAGAAGGAGGGGAGCGGCGGGCATACGCCGTCGGACTTCCCGCTGGTGGCGTTGGACCAGGCCGCGGTGGAGGAGCTGGAGGCGGCTGTCCCCGGGCTGGTGGATGTGTGGCCGCTGTCGCCGTTGCAGGAAGGGCTGCTGTTCCACGCGCGGTATGACGAGGGCGATCACGATGCCTACGTCGGGCAGCGCCATCTCGACCTGGAAGGTCCGCTCGACACCGAAGTGCTCCGGGCATCGTGGCAGGCACTCCTGAACCGCCATGCGAATCTGCGGACGGGCTTTGTGGAGCCGGGTGGTGTGGCGGGTGCGGTGCAGGTGGTCTTCGGGGAGGTGGAGCTGCCCTGGCGTGACGTGGATCTGTCGGGTCTCTCCGCGACGGCTGTCGAGGCCGAGGCCCGCCGGTTGGCGGCGGAGGATCTGGCGCGCTTCGATCTCGCGGTCCCTCCGCTGCTGCGGTTCTCGCTGCTGAAGCTGGGAGAGGAGCGGTACCGCCTGGTCATGACGATGCATCACATCGTGCTGGACGGTTGGTCGTTGCCGGTTCTGTTCGGTGAGTTGTCGCAGGTGTATGCGGCGGGTGGTGATGCGGGCGGCCTGGCGCCGGTGACGTCGTACCGGGACTACCTCGCCTGGCTCGACCGCCAGGACGGCGAGGCGGCGGCCCAGAGTTGGCGAGCGGTGCTGGCCGGCGTCACGGAGCCGACTCTCGTCGCCCCGACAGATCGGGACGTGGCGCATGCCGCGGCCCGCCATGTGATCGTCCGGCTCGACGAAGCGCTCACCATCGAACTTCGGGAGATGGCGCGGACGCACGGGCTGACGGTGAACACCGTGGTGCAGGGTGCGTGGGCGGTGGCGGTGGGGATGCTGACTGGCCGGAGCGACGTGGTGTTCGGTACGACGGTCGCGGGCCGTCCGGCCGACCTGCCGGGCGTCGAGCGGATGCTCGGCCTCTTCATCAACACCGTTCCGGTACGAGTGCGTCTGGATCCGCGGCGAACCGTGGTCGACATCCTGGCCGAACTCCAGCAGGAGCAAGCCGGTTTGATGGCCCATCAACACCTCGGGCTGACGGAGATCCAGCGCCTGGCCGGTGCCGGTGCCGGCTTCGACACGCTCTACGTCTACGAGAACTATCCGCACGACCCCGCCGCCACCGGCAGCCTCGGGGGTCTGCCGGTCGTCGGCGGCGGGGGCGAGGAGACGACCCACTACCCGCTCACCCTGCTCGTCTCTCCCGCCACCGAGCTCGAACTACGGCTCGACTACCGGCCCGACATGTTCGACGAGGACACCGTCCGAACCCTGGCGGAACGCGTACGAGGGCTCCTGGCGCATGTCGCGGCCGCCCCAAGGACAGCCGTGGGCCGACTGGAACTGCTCGGCGCGGCCGAGTACACCCGGATGGTCGACGAGTGGAACGACACCGCACGGCCCGTCCCGCACATGACCCTTGCCGAACTGTTCGAGCGTCAGGCATACCGCACCCCTGACTCCGTCGCACTCGTCTCGACCGACACCGAAGCGACGGGCACTGAAGTGACCGGCACCGAAGTGACTGGCCTCGAAGTGGCCGGCACCGAAGTGACGTACGCCGAACTGAATGCGCGAGCGAATCGCCTGGCGCACCGGTTGACGGCGCTGGGTGTGACACACGAGGACCCGGTCGCCGTGCTGCAGCGCCGGTCGATCGACCTGGTGGTGTCGATACTGGCGGTGCTGAAAGCCGGCGGGGTCTATGTGCCACTGGACGCGGACGCCCCGGCGGACCGGCTGCGGTGGATCCTGAGGGACACAGGCGCGTCGGTCCTGCTGACGGACCGGGCGCTGCACGGCTCGGATGCCGAGGACGAGGCCGTCGCGGTCGTCGTGGTCGACGCCGACGCCTCCCTCGCGGACGAGCCGACACGCGACCTCAATACCCCCGGACACCCCGACCAGCTCGCCTACGTGATGTTCACCTCCGGCTCGACAGGCCTGCCCAAGGGGGTGGCGGTTGCACAGCGCGCAGTGGCCGCCCTCGCACTGGACCCGTGCTGGGAGGGTACCGGCAGCCAGGAAAAGGTCCTCCTCCACTCGCCGCACACCTTCGACGCGTCGACGTACGAGCTGTGGGTGCCGCTGCTGTCCGGCGGAACAGTCGTGGTGGCACCCGGTGAACTGAACGTCCACGCCCTGGAGCGGGCGATCGTCGGACAGCGCGTGAGGGCGCTGTGGGTCACCGCCGGCCTGTTCCGGCTGCTCGCCGAGGAGTCCCCGGCGAGCTTCGCCGGGGTCCGCGAGGTGTGGACCGGCGGCGAGGCCGTCCCGCCCACGGCGGTTCGACGTGTTCTCGCGGCATGCCCCGGCATCACGGTCGTGGACGGCTACGGCCCGACGGAGACCACCACCTTCGCCACCACCTTCGCGCTGCGGGCGGCGCAGGACGTGCCGGACTCCGTGCCGATCGGCCGGCCGATGGCGAACATGCGAGCGTACGTGCTCGACACCGCGCTGCGTCCCGTGCCGACCGGCGTCGCCGGCGAGCTGTATCTCGCGGGCGCGGGACTCGCACGCGGATACGTCCACCGCGGCGACGCGACCGCGGAGCGCTTTGTCGCGGCCCCGTTCGGTCCGGCGGGATCGCGCATGTACCGGACCGGCGACGTCGCACGGTGGACGGCGGACGGCGAGCTGATGTACGCGGGGCGGGTCGACGACCAGGTGAAGATCCGCGGATTCAGGATCGAGCCGGGCGAGGTCGAGGCCGTCCTGGCCGCACACGAGAGCGTCGCCCAGGCAGCCGTCATCGCGCGTGAGGACCAGCCAGGTGTGAAGCGGCTGGTGGCGTATGTCGTCCCCGCCGGGGAGGCCTCGGCAAGGGACGTCTCCTCCGAGAGCACCCCGCCGGTGCCGGTGCCGGTGCCGGTGCTGGACCGGGATCTGGATCTGGACGCCCTGCGCGAGTACACGGCGGACAGGCTGCCGGACTACATGGTGCCGTCCGCGTTCGTGCGGCTTGACGGGCTGCCGGTGACAGTCAACGGCAAACTGGACCGGGCCGCCCTGCCCGCCCCCGACCTGGGCGGCGAGGTCGGCCGCGGCCCCGCGACCGCGCTGGAGGAGATCCTGTGCGGGCTGTTCGCCGAGGTACTCGGGGTGGAACGGATCGGTGCCGAGGAGTCGTTCTTCGAGCTGGGCGGCGACTCCCTGCTCGCGATGCGGCTGGCCGTCCGGATACGCTCCGCCCTTGACGCCGAGATCAACGTCCGGGAACTCTTTGGCGCGCCCAGTGCGGCCGAACTCGCCCGGCTGGTGGAGAGCGGCCGGGACGGCGACGTCCGCGTCGGCCTCGTCGCCCGCGAACGTCCCGAGGTGCTGCCGCTCTCCTTCGGTCAGCAACGGATGTGGTTCCTCAACCAGCTCGACGAGCCCGGGTCGGAGGGCGCCTACAACGTGCCGCTGGCGCTCCGGATCTCCGGCGAACTGGACGTGACGGCGCTGAAGGCCGCCCTCGGCGACGTGGCGGACCGGCACGAAACGCTGCGCACCGTCTATCCGTCCGCCGACGGCAGCCCACGGCAACGGCTCCTCGACACTCCGCCGCCGTTCCACGTCCACCGGATCACCTCCGCACAGCTGGACGAGGCCATGGCCGAGGCCGCGTCACGAGGCTTCGATCTCGGCCACGATCTGCCGTGGCGTACTGACCTGCTGGTGCTGTCCGACACGGAGTTCGTTCTGATGCTGGTCGCCCATCACATCGCGGTGGACGGCTGGTCGATGGGGATCCTCGCCCGGGACCTGCGACACGCGTACGGAGCACGCATCGCGGGCTCGGCGCCGGTCTGGTCGCCGTTGCCGGTGCAGTACGCGGACTATGCGCTGTGGCAGCGGGAGGTGCTGGGTGAGCTGGCGGATCCGGGGAGTTTGGTCAGTGCTCAGCTTGCCTACTGGCGTGGTGCGTTGGGGGGTCTGCCGGAGGAGCTGACGCTCCCGGTGGACCGGACCCGGCCCGCGGTCCCGTCCTTCGGGGGTGGCTCGGTTCCGCTGGAGCTGGGTGCGCAGGGGCATGCCGCGCTGCTCGAAGTGGCCCGGCGGCAGTCGGCGACGATGTTCATGGTGGTGCAGGCGGCGTTGGCGTTGTTGTTGGCGCGGTTGGGTGCGGGGACGGATATCCCGGTGGGTACGGCGGTTGCCGGTCGTGGGGATGCGGCTGTGGAGGACTTGGTCGGGTTCTTCGTGAACACGTTGGTGTTGCGTACGGATGTGAGTGGTGATCCGAGTTTTGAGGAGTTGCTGGTCCGGGTGCGGGAGGCGGACTTGGCTGCTTTTGCGCATCAGGATGTGCCGTTCGAGCGTCTGGTGGACGACCTGAGTCCTGAGCGCTCGCTGTCCCGGCATCCCCTCTTCCAGATCATGCTCGTCCTCCAGAACATCCCCGCCGCCCACTGGGACCTGGCCGGCCTGACCATGCACCAACAGGCCTCCGAGTCACTTCCCGACGCGGCCCTGCCCACGCGTTTCGACCTGTCCATCAACCTCACCGAGCACCGCGACCATCAGGGCAACCCCGCAGGCCTCGGCGGTGGCCTCCAGTACGCCACTGATCTGTTCGATGCTTCGACGGCTGGGGTGTTGGCGGGGCGGTTGGTGCGGGTGTTGGAGCAGGTGGCTGTGGATCCGTTGTTGCGGGTGAGTGGTGTGGATGTGCTGGATGGGGTGGAGGAGTATGCGGTTGTTGAGGGGTGGAATGACACGGGTCGGCCGGTGGTGGGGTTGGGGTTGCCGGGGTTGTTTGCGGAGCAGGTGGGGCGGGTTCCGGGTGCGGTGGCGGTGGTGGGTGGTGACGGGGGTTCGTTGACGTATGGGGAGTTGGATGAGCGGTCGGACCGGGTGGCGCACTGGCTGAGGAGTCGGGGTGTGGGCCTGGAGGATCGGGTGGGTGTGGTGATGGGCCGGTCCGCCGACCTGATCGCGGTACTCCTCGGTGTGGTGAAAGCCGGGGCCGCTTACGTGCCTTTGGACTCTGGGCATCCGGTGGAGCGGTTGCGTGGGGTGGTGGCGGAGGCCGGGGTGTCCGTGGTGCTGGCCGACCGCTCCCTGGACGGCTTGGACACGGTTCACACGGATGAGGTGTTCGAGGCGGAGCCGCTGAATCCGGGTGTGACCGTGCTTCCGGAGAGTGTGGCGTATGTGATGTATACGTCGGGGTCGTCGGGTGTGCCGAAGGGTGTTGCGGTCACGCACGCCAACATCGCGGCGTTCGTCGCGGACGGGTGCTGGCGCGACGACGCGACTGCGCGCGTACTCGTACAGGCGAATCATGCGTTCGATGCGTCGACGTACGAGCTGTGGGTGGCGTTGGTGCGTGGTGGGCGGCTGGTGCTGCTGCCCGAGGGCGAGCTGGACGCCGGGATACGGGGCGGCGTCATTGCCCGGCAGGGTGTGACGAATGTGCATGCGACGGCGGGGTTGTTCCGGGTGCTGGCGGAGGAGTCCTCGGAGATCTTCGCGGGCGTGCGGGAAGTCTCCACCGGTGGGGATGTGGTGTCCGCTGCCGCGATCCGCACGCTGCTCGAAGCGCACCCCGAGTTGACGGTGCGTACGACGTATGGTCCGACGGAGGCGACGGCGTTCACGACGCAGTTGGCTTTCGTGTCTGGTGATGTGGTGCCGGATGTGGTGCCGATCGGTCGTCCGATGGACAACACGCGGGCGTATGTGCTGGACGAGTTCCTGCGCCCCGTGGCGCCTGGTGTGGTGGGTGAGTTGTATGTCGCGGGTGCTGGTCTGGCGCGCGGGTACGACGATCGGCCTGGGCTGACGGCGGAGCGGTTTGTCGCGTGCCCGTTCCCCGGTGCCGGGGAGCGTATGTATCGCACGGGTGACCTGGCCCGCTGGACCCGTGATGGTCTGCTGGTGTTCGCGGGGCGGGCGGATGACCAGGTGAAGATCCGTGGGTTCCGGATCGAACCCGGCGAGGTCGAAGCCGTTGTGGCGGCGCACGAGGGAGTGGCGCAGGTTGCGGTCATAGCGCGTGAGGATCAGCCGGGCACGAAACGTCTGGTCGCCTACGTCGTCGCCGCACACGAGGCCTTCGATGCTGGTGAGCTGCGGGAGTACGTCGCCGCGAAGTTGCCGGACTACATGGTGCCGTCCGCGTTCCTAGCGCTGGATGCGCTGCCGGTCACGGTGAACGGGAAGCTGGACCGCGCCGCCCTGCCGGCCCCGGAGTTCACCGCCGGCGCAGGCCGGGACGCGGAGACTCCGCTGGAGGAGTTGCTGTGCGGTCTGTTCGCCGAGGTGCTGGGGCTGGAGCGGGTGGGTGCGGAGGACTCCTTCTTCGAGCTCGGCGGTGACTCGATCATGTCGATGCTCGTCGTCTCCCGGGCCCGTCGCGAGGGTGTGGTGATCACTGCCCGGCAGGTCTTCGAGTGCAAGTCACCGGCAGGTCTCGCCGTGGTAGCCGGCGTCGGTGGTGCCGACGAGACCCGGTCGGATCCGGTGGACGAGGACACGGGCATCGGCCGGGTCCCGCTGACGCCCGTCATGCTCGACATGGTCGAGCGGGGAGGGCTGAAAGCGCTGACAGGCGTGCTGTCCCAGTCGATGCTCGTGGAGACGCCGACCGGTATGGAACTGTCGCAGTTGACGGCAGCCGTCCAGGTGTTGCTGGATCACCATGACGTCCTGCGCGCACGGCTCGAACTGTCTGACGACGCACCCCACTTGATCGTCCCGGAGCCGGGCGCACCGGCCTCGGACCAGGTGGTCCGGGTGGACACGGCGGGCCTGGCCGAAGAGGAGCTGGCCGCGCTGACGCAGTCCGAAGGACGGCGTGCGGTGGACCGTCTGGACCCGCGGGCCGGAGCCATGGTCCAACTGGTTTGGTTCGACGCGGGAATCGACCGGCCGGGGCGGCTGCTCGTGGTGGCGCACCACCTGGTGATCGACGCCGTGTCGTGGCGCGTCCTGCTCCCGGACCTGGCCACGGCATACACGGCCATACACGCCGGACACGATCCCGGCCTCGGACGGGGAACGTCGTACCGGCGGTGGGCCGAGACGCTCCGGGCCGAGGCTCTCAGCACCGAACGGACGGCCGAAGTATCTGCATGGAAAGGGCTGTTGGGCGGCCCGAACCCACTGCTCGGACGACGGGCGCTCGACCCGGCCGTGGACACTGTCGCGGGTGGCTTGCACCAGGTCGAGGCCAAGGTTTCGGTCCCTCTGACGAAGGAGTTGCTGACCCGTATCCCGACCGCCCTCGATGCCGGAGTCGAGGACGTGCTCCTGGCCGGGCTGGCCGCCGCGGTCGGCGAATGGCGCCGGCGTCAGGGGCGCAACCTCGCCGGCGGAGTCCTGGTCGAGATCGAAGGGCACGGCCGCACCCCGCTCGCCGACGACATGGATCTGACCCGCACTGTCGGTTGGTTCACTGGTTCCCACCCGGTGCGCCTGGACCCCGGCACCACGGACTACGCACGGATCCGCGCCGGTGGTCCGGAGACCGGCGACCTGCTCAGGCGGATCAGGGACCAGCTGAAGGCGGTGCCCGGCGACGGGCTCGGCTTCGGGCTGCTGCGCCATCTCAATCCGGATACGGCCGAGGGCCTGGCCGGGCTGCCGACCCCGCAGATCGGCTTCAACTACCTCGGCCGCTTCACCTCCGGCCCGGCCTCTCCGGCCTCTCCGGCCGCCGAGGCAGGGGACGCCTGGCGGCCGGTGGGCGGCACGGTCCTGGGCGGTACGGCCGACGCCGACACCCCCGCTGCCCATCTGCTGGAGGCGGGAGGCCTGGTCCGCGACCTGCCCGAGGGACCCGAACTGACCGTGACACTGGTGAGCCCCGCCGGCCCCCTGGAGGAGAAGGCGCTCCACGACCTCGTTGACGGCTGGGTCGCCATGCTCACCGGCATGGCCTCATACGACGCCGACACGGATGCCGGTCGTCGGTCCCCTTCCGACTTCCCGCTCGTTGCGTTGGCCCAGAGTCAGATCGAGGCACTGCAGATCAAGCTTTCCGGCGAAGAGGAGTGACCGCGGTGACCCGGATGCGTATCGAAGATGTGTGGCCGCTCTCTCCGCTCCAGGAAGGGTTGCTGTTCCACGCTCAGTACGACGAGCAGGCCCGGGACGTGTACGTGGAGCAGTTTGTCACCGACCTGGCCGCCCCGCTGGACACCGGGGTGCTGCGGGCGTCGTGGGAGGCACTGCTGAACCGGCACGCCAGCCTGCGCGCGAGCTTCCAGCAACCACCGGGGATGCAGCAGGTCGTCCAGGTGGTGGTCCGGGGTGCCACCCTGCCCTGGCGCGAGGTCGACCTCTCCGGGCTGCCCGCGGCGGAGGGCCGGGCGGAGGCGGCCCGGCTCAAGGAGGCCGAGCACGGGCGCCGATTCGATCCGGCGGTGCCGCCGCTGCTGCGGTTGCTGCTGCTGAAGCTGGACGACGCGCACTACGAGATGGTCCTGACGATGCACCACATTCTCATGGACGGCTGGTCGTTGCCGGTGCTGTTCGGCGAGCTGTCCGAGCTGTACGCGGCGGGTGGCGACGTGACCGTCCTGCCACCGGTGACGCCGTACCGGGAGTACCTCGCGTGGCTGGGCCGTCAGGACAAGGACGCCGCGCGGGAGGCATGGCGGAGGGCGCTCGCGGGAGTGGGCGAGCCGACTCTGGTCGGCCCGTCGGATCGTGGCGCGGAACCTGGTGTACCCGCACACGCGACGGTGCCGGTCGGCACAGAACTGGCAGGCAAATTAAGGGAGTTCGCACGGCAACACGGGCTGACTCCGAACACCGTGGTGCAGGGCATGTGGGGTGTGCTGGTCGGGACGCTGACCGGGCGCAGTGATGTGGTGTTCGGCGCGGTGGTGGCAGGGCGTCCCGCGGATCTGCCTGGTGTGGAGCGGATGCTGGGGCTGTTCATCAACACGGTGCCGGTGCGGGTACGACTGGACCCGTACCGTACGGTCGCCCAGCTGCTGACCGAACTCCAGGCCCAGCAGGCCGAGCTCTTCGACCACCAGCACCTCGGGCTCGCCGAGATCCAGCGACTTGCGGGACCCGGCGGAACCTTCGACTCCCTCGTCGTCTACCAGAACTATCCGATGCCGGCCCAGGGGGACCTCGTCCAGTCCGGTGGCCTGCAGATCACCGGTTCGTCCAGCTCGGACACCGCCCACTACCCGTTGATCCTCGGGGTCGTTCCCGGCGACCGGATGGAGTTGCGTTTCGACTTCCACGTTGATGTGTTCGATGTGGTGGGGGTGCGGGGGTTGGGGGAGCGGTTGGTGGGGTTGTTGGAGCGGGTGGTTGTTGATCCTGGGGTGTTGGTGGGTCGGCTTGATGTGTTGGGGGAGGGGGAGCGGGAGGTTGTGCTTCGGGGGTGGAATGACACGGGTCGGCCGGTGGTGGGGTTGGGGTTGCCGGGGTTGTTTGCGGAGCAGGTGGGGCGGACGCCGGGTGCGGTGGCGGTGGCGGGTGGTGATGGGGCCGCTTGGACGTATGGGGAGTTGGATGAGCGGTCGGACCGGGTGGCGCACTGGCTGAGCAGTCGGGGTGTGGGTGTGGAGGGCCGGGTGGGTGTGGTGATGGGCCGGTCGGCCGATCTGATCGCGGTACTCCTCGGTGTGGTGAAGGTAGGGGCCGCTTACGTGCCTCTGGATGCGGGGCATCCGGTGGAGCGGTTGCGTGGGGTGGTGGCGGAGGCGGGGGTGTCGGTGGTGGTGGCCGACCGTTCCATCGACGGTCTGGACACGGTCCTTACGGATGAGGTGTTCGAGGCGGAGCCGGTGAACCCGGGTGTGACCGTGCTTCCGGAGAGCTTGGCGTATGTGATGTATACGTCGGGGTCGTCGGGTGTGCCGAAGGGTGTTGCGGTCACGCATGCCAACGTCGCGGCGTTCGTCGCGGACGGGTGCTGGCGTGATGATGTGGCTGAGCGGGTGCTGGTGCAGGCGAATCATGCGTTCGATGCGTCGACGTATGAGCTGTGGGTGGCGTTGGTGCGGGGTGGTCGGCTGGTGCTGCTGCCCGAGGGTGAGCTGGACGCGGGGGTGCGGGGTGGTGTCATCGCGCGGCAGGGTGTGACGAATGTGCATGCGACGGCGGGGTTGTTCCGGGTGCTGGCGGAGGAGTCCCCGGAGATCTTCGCGGGCGTGCGGGAGGTTTCCACGGGCGGCGATGTGGTGTCCGCTGCCGCGATCCGCACCCTGCTCGCAGCTCACCCCGGTCTGACGGTGCGTACGACGTACGGTCCGACGGAGGCGACCGCGTTCACGACCCAGTTGGCTTTCGTGTCTGGTGACGTAGTCCCGGATGTGGTGCCGATCGGTCGTCCGATGGACAACTCGCGGGCGTATGTGCTGGACGAGTTCCTGCACCCGGTCGCCCCCGGGGTGACGGGCGAGCTGTATATCGCCGGTGCCGGTCTGGCGCGCGGGTATGACAGCCGGGCCGGGCTGACGGCGGAGCGGTTCGTGGCGTGCCCGTTCGGCGGTTCCGCGGGCAGGATGTATCGCACGGGTGACCTGGCCCGCTGGACCCGCGAGGGTCTGCTGGTGTTCGCGGGGCGGGCGGATGACCAGGTGAAGATCCGTGGGTTCCGGATCGAACCCGGCGAGGTCGAAGCCGTCCTGGCCGCGCACCAGGACGTCGCCCAGGCAGCCGTCATAGCGCGTGAGGATCAGCCGGGCACGAAGCGCCTGGTCGCCTACGTCGTTGCCGAGGCCTTCGACGCGGGCGCGCTGCGGGTGTATGTCGAGGGCAGGCTTCCCGACTACATGGTGCCGTCCGCGTTCGTGTCGCTGGACGCTCTGCCGATCACAGCGAACGGGAAGCTGGACCGCGCAGCCCTGCCCGCCCCGGACCTGGCCGGCATCGTCGGGCGCGGTCCCGCGTCACCGTTGGAGGAGGTGCTGTGCGGGCTGTTCGGCGAGGTTCTGGGACGCGACTGGGTCGGTGCGGAGGACTCGTTCTTCGAACTCGGCGGTGACTCACTCCTTGCGATGCGGTTGATCGCCCGCATCAGGGCGGTGCTGAATGCCGAAGTCGGCGTACGGCAACTGTTCGGCGCACCCACCGTGGCAGGACTCACTCGGCTGGTCGAGGACGGCCGATCCGACGTGAGGGCCGGGATCGTGGCACGCGAACGTCCCGACGTTCTCCCGCTGTCCTTCGGCCAGCAGCGCATGTGGTTCCTCAACCGGCTCGAAGAGCAGGGAACCGGGGCGGGATACAACGTGCCCCTGACCCTGAAACTGACCGGTGAACTGGATCTGGCCGTGCTGGAGGCGGCGCTCGCGGACGTGGCAGACAGACACGAGTCGCTGCGTACCGTCTATTCGGAGTACGACGGGCTCCCCCAGCAGCACATCCTGCAGGGCCCCGCAGGGCACCCTCGCGTCCTGGCGCGCCCGGTGACCGCGGACGGGCTGTCCGACGCGGTGGCCGAGGGCGTCGCTCGGCGTTTCGATCTGGCTCGTGACCTCCCCTGGCGGATCGAGCTGCTGGCCCTGTCACGGACCGAACATGTGCTGGTGCTGGTGGCGCATCACATCGCGGTGGACGGATGGTCGATGGGTGTCATCGCCCGCGACATTCAGACCGCGTACGCGGCCCGGCATGCCGGATCGGTGCCGGCGTGGTCGCCGTTGCCGGTGCAGTACGCGGACTACGCGCTGTGGCAGCGGGAGGTGCTGGGCGAACTCGATGATCCCGGGAGTCTACTGAGCGCCCAACTTGGCTACTGGCGTACGGCACTTGCCGGCCTACCGGAAGAACTCACGCTCCCGGTCGACAGGCTGCGGCCCGCCGTCTCGTCCTTCCAGGGCGGTTCACTGCCGGTACGGCTCGACGCCCACACGCACGCACGTCTGGTGAATGCGGCCCAACAGGGCTCGGCAACCATGTTCATGGTCGTCCAGGCGGCGCTTGCCATGCTGCTCGCCAGGCTTGGCGCGGGCACCGACATCCCCGTCGGAACCACCGTCGCCGGCCGCGGCGACAGTGCGCTCGACGAGTTGGCCGGGTTCTTCGTGAACACGCTGGTGCTGCGGACGGACGTCAGCGGTGATCCGACCTTCGCGGAGCTGCTGACCCGGGTGCGGGAGACCGATCTCGCCGCTTACACCCATCAGGACCTGCCGTTCGAACGGCTGGTGGACGAGCTGAACCCAGTACGCTCCCTCTCCCGGAACCCTCTGTTCCAGGTCATGCTCGTCCTGCAGAACCTTCCCCAGGTTCAGGCGGCTTGGGAGTTGCCCGCGCTGCACGTAGAGCCGTACGGCGTTGGCGACGCAGTCGCCGCCCGTGTCGATCTGAGTATCAGTTTTGCCGAGCACCGTGACGGCCGTGGTTCTCCCGCCGGCATGGACGGCGAACTTCAGTACGCCACCGATCTGTTCGATGCTTCGACGGCTGGGGTGTTGGCGGGGCGGTTGGTGCGGGTGTTGGAGCAGGTGGCTGTGGATCCGTTGTTGCGGGTGAGTGGTGTGGATGTGCTGGATGGGGTGGAGGAGTATGCGGTTGTTGAGGGGTGGAATGACACGGGTCGGCCGGTGGTGGGGTTGGGGTTGCCGGGGTTGTTCGCGGAGCAGGTGGGGCGGACTCCGGATGCAGTGGCGGTGGTGGACGGTGATGGGGCCGCTTGGACGTATGGGGAGTTGGATGAGCGGTCGGACCGGGTGGCGCACTGGCTGAGCAGCCGGGGTGTGGGCCTGGAGGATCGGGTGGGTGTGGTGATGGGCCGGTCGGCCGATCTGATCGCGGTACTCCTCGGTGTGGTGAAGGTAGGGGCCGCCTACGTACCTCTTGACGCAGGGCATCCGGTGGAGCGGTTGTGGGGTGTGGTGGCGGAGGCGGGGGTGTCGGTGGTGGTGGCCGACCGTTCCGTGGACGGCTTGGACACGGTCCTTACGGATGAGGTGTTCGGGGCGGAGCCGCTGAATCCGGGCGTCCTCGTGTCTCCGGAGAATCTGGCGTATGTGATGTATACGTCGGGGTCGTCGGGTGTGCCGAAGGGCGTCGCGGTCACGCACGCCAACGTCGCGGCGTTCGTCGCGGACGGATGCTGGCGCGACGACGCGACTGCGCGCGTACTCGTACAGGCGAATCATGCGTTCGATGCGTCGACGTACGAGCTGTGGGTGGCGCTGGTGCGGGGTGGTCGGCTGGTGCTGCTGCCCGAGGGCGAGCTGGACGCCGGGATACGGGGCGGCGTCATCGCGCGGCAGGGTGTGACGAATGTGCATGCGACGGCGGGGTTGTTCCGGGTGCTGGCGGAGGAGTCCCCGGAGATCTTCGCGGGCGTGCGGGAGGTTTCCACGGGCGGCGATGTGGTGTCCGCTGCCGCGATCCGCACCCTGCTCGAAGCTCACCCCGGTCTGACGGTGCGTACGACGTACGGTCCGACAGAGGCGACCGCGTTCACGACCCAGTTGGGGTTCGTGTCTGGTGATGTGGTGCCGGATGTGGTGCCGATCGGGCGTCCAATGGACAACACGCGGGCCTATGTGCTGGACGAATTCCTGCGCCCCGTGGCGCCCGGTGTAGTGGGTGAGTTGTATGTCGCGGGTGCTGGTCTGGCGCGCGGTTACGACGATCGGCCTGGACTGACAGGCGAACGGTTCGTTGCCTGCCCGTTCCCCGGTGCCGGGGAGCGCATGTACCGGACGGGCGACCTGGCGCGCTGGACCCGTGAGGGTCTGCTGGTGTTCGCGGGGCGGGCAGACGACCAGGTGAAGATCCGCGGGTTCCGGATCGAACCCGGCGAGGTCGAAGCCGTTGTGGCGGCGCACGAGGGAGTGGCGCAGGTTGCGGTCGTCGCGCGTGAGGATCAGCCGGGCACGAAACGTCTGGTCGCCTACGTCGTCGCCGCACACGAGGCCTTCGACGCAGGCATGCTGCGGGAGTACGTCACCGACCGGCTCCCCGACTACATGGTGCCGTCCGCGTTCCTGGCACTGGACGCTCTGCCGGTCACCGTGAACGGGAAGCTGGACCGCGCCGCCCTGCCCGCCCCGGAGTTCACCGGCGGTGAAGGCCGTACCTCCCGGAACCAGACGGAGGAGGTCCTGTGCGGGCTGTTCGCCGAGGTGCTGGGGCTGGGGGCGGAACAGGTCGGCGTCGAGGACTCGTTCTTCGACCTTGGCGGTGATTCGCTGCTGGCGATGCGACTGGTCGCCAGGACCCGCTCGATTCTGGAAGCGGAGGTCAGCATCGCGGAGTTGTTCGGTGCGCCGACGGTGGCGGGGCTGGCCCGGCTGGTGGAGAGCGGGCGGGGTGTGGCGCGGGCCGGGATCGTGGTGCGGGAGCGTCCTGAGGTGCTGCCGTTGTCGTTCGGCCAGCAGCGCATGTGGTTCCTCAACCGGCTCGAAGAAGCGGACGCGGGCGCCGCCTACAACGTGGCGTTGGCGTTGCGGTTGGTCGGTGAGCTGGATGTGGCCGCGTTGGAAGCGGCGTTGGGGGATGTGGCGGGGCGGCACGAGACGTTGCGGACTGTCTTTCCCGAGACGGATGGTGTGCCTCGGCAGGTGGTGCTGGTGGGGGATGCCGGGCGGGTGCCGTTGGTGGTTCGGCGTGTGGCGGCGGAAGATCTTCGGGATCGGGTGGCCGGGATTGCCGGGGCTGGTTTCGATCTGAGGCGTGAGCTGCCCTGGCGTACGGAGTTGCTGACGGTGTCGGCCACGGAGCATGTACTGGTGCTGGTGGCGCATCACATCGCCGTCGACGGCGAGTCGATGACCGTACTCGCTCGCGATCTGCGTACTGGATTTGAGGCGCGTCTGCATGGCTCGGCGCCGGCCTGGTCGCCGTTGCCGGTGCAGTATGCGGACTACGCGTTGTGGCAGCGGGAGGTCCTCGGCGACCTCGACGATCCCGACAGTCTGATCAGTTCGCAACTCGGCTACTGGCGCGTGGCGTTGACCGAACTGCCTGCGGAACTGAACCTTCCGGCCGACCGGCCCCGGCCCGCCGTCCCGTCCTTCGAAGGCGGGTTGGTCCCGCTGGAGCTGGGTGCGGAGGCGCACATCGGGTTGGCTGCTGCGGCCCGGGCGGGTTCGGCGACGATGTTCATGGTGGTGCAGGCGGCGTTGGCGATGCTGCTGGCGCGGCTCGGTGCGGGCACCGACATCCCGGTCGGCACCGCCGTGGCCGGCCGCGGTGACGACTCGCTCGACGATCTGGCGGGGTTCTTCGTGAACACGCTGGTGCTGCGGACGGATGTGAGCGGTGATCCGAGCTTCGAGGAAGTGCTGGCCCGGGTCCGGGACACGGACCTGGCCGCCTACGCGCACCAGGACCTGCCGTTCGAGCGCCTCGTCGAGGACCTGAACCCTGCCCGGTCACTGTCCCGGCACCCGCTCTTCCAGATCATGCTGGCTGTGCAGAGCGACGCCCGGGCGGACGCCACTTGGGAGCTGCCTGGACTCCAGGTGCAGCCCGTACCGGCCGACACGTCGGTGGTGAGCCGCTTCGACCTGTCCGTCGGGTTGAACGAGCTGCGTGATGACCAGGGCACCCCCGCAGGACTCCGAGGGACCATCCAGTACGCCACCGAGCTGTTTGACCAGACCACTGTCAGTGACCTCGCCGCGCGGCTGCAGCGGGTGCTTGAACAGGTGTCCGCGGATCCCTCGGTGCGGGTCGGCCGTCTGGAAGTACTGGAATCCGCCGAGCAGCGTCGAGTTACCGAAGGCTGGAATGACACTGCTCGGCCGGTGATGGGGTTGGGATTGCCGGGATTGTTCGCGGAGCAGGTGGGGCGGGTTCCGGATGCAGTGGCGGTGGTGGACGGTGACGGGGCCGCTTGGACGTATGGGGAGTTGGACGAGCGGTCGGACCGGGTGGCGCACTGGCTGAGCAGCCGGGGTGTGGGCCTGGAGGATCGGGTGGGTGTGGTGATGGGCCGGTCGGCCGATCTGGTTGCGGTGCTGCTGGGTGTGGTGAAGGCGGGGGCCGCTTACGTGCCTCTGGACGCGGGGCATCCGGTGGAGCGGTTGCGGGGTGTGGTGGCGGAGGCCGGGGTGTCCGTGGTGCTGGCCGACCGCTCCCTGGACGGCTTGGACACGGTCCTTACGGATGAGGTGTTCGAGGCGGAGCCACTGAACCCGGGTGTGACCGTGTCTCCATCGAGCTTGGCGTATGTGATGTATACGTCGGGGTCGTCGGGTGTGCCGAAGGGTGTTGCGGTCACGCATGCCAACGTCGCGGCGTTCGTGGCGGACGGGTGCTGGCGTGATGATGTGGCTGAGCGGGTGCTGGTGCAGGCGAATCATGCGTTCGATGCGTCGACGTATGAGCTGTGGGTGGCGTTGGTGCGTGGTGGGCGGCTGGTGCTGCTGCCCGAGGGCGAGCTGGACGCCGGGATACGAGGCGGCGTCATTGCCCGGCACAGCGTGACGAATGTGCATGCGACCGCGGGGTTGTTCCGGGTGCTGGCGGAGGAGTCCCCGGAGATCTTCGCGGGCGTGCGGGAGGTCTCCACGGGCGGCGATGTGGTGTCCGCCGCCGCGATCCGCACCCTCCTCGAAGCTCACCCTGGTCTGACGGTGCGTACGACGTACGGTCCGACAGAGGCGACCGCGTTCACGACCCAGTTGGCTTATGCGTCTGGTGACGTAGTCCCGGATGTGGTGCCGATCGGGCGTCCGATGGACAACACGCGGGCCTATGTGCTGGACGAGTTCCTGCACCCGGTCGCCCCCGGGGTGACGGGTGAGCTGTTTATCGCGGGTGCCGGGCTGGCACGCGGGTACGACGATCGGCCTGGACTGACGGCGGAGCGGTTCGTCGCCTGCCCGTTCCCCGGCGCCGGGGAACGCATGTATCGCACGGGTGACCTGGCCCGCTGGACCCGCGACGGCCAGCTCATGTTCGCAGGTCGTGTAGACGACCAGGTGAAGATCCGCGGTTTCCGGATCGAACCCGGCGAGGTCGAAGCCGTCCTGGCCGCACACCAGGACGTCGCCCAGGCAGCCGTCATCGCTCGCGAGGACCAGCCGGGCACGAAACGTCTGGTCGCCTACGTCGTCGCCGAACACGAGAGCTTCGATGCCGTCGCTCTGCGGGAGTACGTCACCGACCGGCTCCCCGACTACATGGTGCCGTCCGCGTTCCTGGCGCTGGACGCTCTGCCGGTCACCGTGAACGGGAAGCTGGACCGCGCCGCCCTGCCCGCCCCGGAGTTCACCGCCGGCACAGGCCGAGACGCGGAGACTCCGCTGGAGGAGTTGCTGTGCGGTCTGTTCGCCGAAGTGCTGGGGCAGGAGCGGGTGGGTGCGGAGGACTCCTTCTTCGAACTCGGCGGCGACTCGCTGCTCGCGATCAGGCTGATCGCCAGGATCCGCTCCGAACTGGACGCCGAGGTCAACATCCGGGAGTTGTTCGGTGCGCCCACGGTGGCGGGGCTGGCCCGGCTGGTGGAGAGCGGGCGGGGCACGGCGCGGGCCGGCATCGTGGTGCGGGAGCGTCCCGAGGTGCTGCCGCTGTCGTTCGGCCAGCAGCGCATGTGGTTCCTCAACCGGCTCGAAGAAGCCGACGCGGGCGCCGCCTACAACGTGTCCACGTCCGTCCGCGTGACCGGTGAACTCG
The DNA here is from genome assembly GCF_042957285.1 of Streptomyces sp. NPDC008092. Lineage (NCBI taxonomy): Bacteria > Bacillati > Actinomycetota > Actinomycetes > Kitasatosporales > Streptomycetaceae > Streptomyces > Streptomyces sp. NPDC008092. The sequence continues at coordinate 317,218 of NZ_JBIBHY010000014.1, read as the reverse complement.
ACGTCAGGGCCTTTGAGTCGGCGTTGGGCGATGTCGCCGAACGGCACGAGACGCTGCGTACTCTCTTCCCCGAGACGGACGGCGTGCCCCGGCAGCGGATCCTGGACGGCCCCGAGGCCCGCCCGAGGCTGCTTGTGCGGGAGGCGGTTGTCTCCGCCGATCTTCCCGCACTGATCGCCGAGGCAGGCGCCCGGCGGTTCGACCTGGCCGGCGGCCTGCCGTGGCGGGTGGAGTTGCTGACCGTGTCCGCCACCGAACACGTGCTGGTGCTGGTGGCGCATCACATCGCCGTGGACGGGTGGTCCATGGCCGTGCTCACCCGGGACCTGTGGGAGGCGTACCGGGCCCGGCACGCCGGTTCGGTGCCGGAGTGGTCGCCGTTGCCGGTGCAGTACGCGGACTACGCGCTGTGGCAGCGCGAGGTCCTCGGCGACCTCGACGATCCCGGCAGCCTGATCAGCTCCCAGCTCGGCCACTGGCGCACCGCGCTTGACGGTCTGCCGGAGGAACTCGAACTCCCGGTCGATCGGGCACGGCCCGCGGCCGGCTCCTTCCGGGGCCGCGCCGTCCAGGTCCAGGTCGGCGCGGAGGTGCACGCCGGGCTCGCGGAAATCGCGGAGCGGGAGGGCGCCACGCTCTTCATGGTGGTGCAGGCGGCGTTGGCGTTGCTGCTGGCGCGGCTGGGTGCGGGCACCGACATCCCGGTCGGTACCGCGACCGCGGGGCGTGGTGACGACGTGCTCGACGATCTGGCGGGGTTCTTCGTGAACACGCTGGTGCTGCGGACGGACGTGAGCGGTGATCCGACGTTCGTGGAGCTGCTGGGCCGGGTGCGGGAGGCGGATCTGGCGGCGTACGCCCATCAGGACGTGCCCTTCGAACTCCTGGTGGACGAGCTGAACCCGGCCCGGTCGCTGGCACGCCATCCGCTGTTCCAGATCATGCTGATCCTGCAGAACCTGCCGCGCACCCAGAACCCGTGGGACGTGCCGGGCCTGAGTATCGAGCCGATGCCCGTCGACGAGGACGTGGCGGCCCGGTTCGACCTCTCGGTGAATCTCACGGAGCGGCGGGACGGGCGGGGTGTGCCTGCGGGGATCGTGGGGAGTGTGCAGTTTGCGGTTGATCTGTTCGATGAGTCGACCGTGGTGGCTTTGGTGGGTCGTCTGGTGCGGGTGCTGGAGCGGGTGGCGGCTGATCCGGGGGTGCGGATCGGTGAGGTAGATGTGCTGGGTGAGGGTGAGCGGCGGGTGTTGGTCGAGGGGTGGAGTGGGTCTGTGCGGCCGGTGGCGGCTTCGACGCTGCCGGAGTTGTTCGGTGCGCAGGTGGGTCGTACGTCTGATGAGCCTGCTCTGGTCGGGGATGGAGTGGTGCTGACGTATGGGGAGTTGGAGGAGCGGTCGAATCGGGTGGCGCACTGGTTGACGGGGCGGGGGGTCGGTCCGGAGGACCGGGTCGGCGTCCTGATGGAGCGGTCGGTGGATCTCGTCGTGGCGTTGCTGGGCATCGTGAAGGCAGGAGCCGCCTACATCCCCCTGGACCCGAACTACCCCGCGGAGCGGATCGGGTTCGTCCTGGCCGATGCCGAGCCTGCGCTGGTGCTGTGCACGGTCAGTACCGCAGGTCTACTCGTGGCCGGTGCCGGTGCCGGTGCCGGTGCCGGTGCCGATGTCGGTGTGGGCGTCGGTGCAGGTGCAGGTGCAGGTGTCGAGCGGGTGGTGTGGGACGAGGCGGGGACCTTGGCGGAGGTCGCCCGGTGTCCCGCGGTGGCGCCGGTGGTCGCGCTGAGCCCCGCGCACCCGGCCTACGTGATCTACACCTCCGGCTCGACCGGCACGCCCAAGGGCGTCGTCGTCACCCACGCCGGTCTCGCCGCCCTCTCCCGCTGCCAGACCGACCGGTTCGGCACCGGGCCGGGAGCCCGGGTCCTGCAGTTCGCCGCGCTGGGCTTCGACGCCTCTGTGTGGGAGCTGGTGATGGCCCTGACCTCCGGCGCGGCCCTCGTCACCGCGCCCGCCGACCGGATGCCGCCCCACGGCCCGCTGGAGGACCTGCTCGCGGACTACGGCGTCACGCACGTCACCCTCCCGCCCTCCGTGCTCGCGGGCACCACGCGGCTGCCCGCCTCCGTGCGGACGGTCGTCGTCGCCGGAGAGGCCTGCCCTCCGTCCCTGGTGGCGGCCTGGTCGGAACGCGTGGACCTCGTCAACGCCTACGGCCCGACCGAGACGACGATCTGCGCGACCATGACGGACCCGCTGACGCCCGAGCCGGAGCGGAGCACGGTACCGATCGGACGAGCCGTGTGGAACAGCCGGGCGTTCGTGCTGGACGAGTTCCTGCACCCGGTCGCCCCCGGGGTGACGGGCGAGTTGTACGTCGCCGGAGCGGGGCTCGCGCGCGGCTATGCGGGCCGGGCCGCGCTGACGGCGGAGCGGTTCGTCGCCTGTCCCTTCCCCGGCGCCGGGGAGCGCATGTACCGCACGGGCGACCTGGCCCGCTGGACCCGCGACGGTCAGCTCATGTTCGCGGGGCGGGCGGATGACCAGGTGAAGATCCGCGGTTTCCGGATCGAACCCGGCGAGGTCGAGGCCGTCCTGGCCGCACACCGGGACGTCGCCCAGGCAGCCGTCATCGCGCGTGAGGACCAGCCGGGCACCAAACGCCTGGTCGCCTATGTCGTCCCGGCCGGCCCGGAGACGGACCCGGATGCCCTGCGGGAGTACGTCACCGACCGGCTGCCCGACTACATGGTGCCGTCCGCGTTCGTGACGCTGGACGCCCTGCCGGTCACCGCGAACGGGAAGCTGGACCGCGCCGCCCTGCCCGTCCCCGAGGTCGCCGGCGGTGACGGCCGCGGGCCCGCCACCGGGACCGAAGAAATCATGTGCGGGCTGTTCGAGGCGGTGCTGGGGCTGGAACGGGTGGGTGCGGAGGTCTCGTTCTTCGATCTCGGCGGTGACTCGCTGCTGGCGATGCGGCTCATCGCGTCGATCCGCTCGGCGTTCGAGACCGAGATCACCATCCGGGAGTTGTTCGGTGCGCCGACGGTGGCGGGGCTGGCTCGGTTGGTGGAGAGCGGGCGGGGTGTGGCGCGGGCCGGCATCGTGGTGCGGGAGCGTCCTGAGGTGCTGCCGTTGTCGTTCGGCCAGCAGCGCATGTGGTTCCTCAACCGGCTCGAAGAAGCCGACGCGGGTGCCGCCTACAACGTGGCGTTGGCGTTGCGGTTGGTCGGTGAGTTGGATGTGGCCGCGTTGGAGGCGGCGTTGGGGGATGTGGCGGGGCGGCACGAGACGTTGCGCACCGTCTTCCCGACGACGGACGGTGTTCCCCGGCAGGAGGTCCGTGGCAGCGGGCCGGTGCTCGTCGTGCGCGACGTCGCTGGGGCGGACCTGTCCGGCACTCTCGCCGGTGCGGCGGGCCGGCGCTTCGACCTGTCCTGCGAACTTCCGTTGTACACCGAGTTGTTGAGGGTGTCGGCCGGGGAGCATGTGCTGGTGCTGGTGGCGCATCACATCGCGGTGGACGGCTGGTCGATGGGTGTGCTGGCCCGTGATCTGCGGACGGCTTATGCGGCGCGGCATGCCGGTTCGGTGCCGGGGTGGTCGCCGTTGCCGGTGCAGTATGCGGACTACGCGTTGTGGCAGCGGGAGGTCCTCGGCGACCTGGACGATCCCGAGAGCCTGATCAGCTCCCAACTCGACTACTGGCGTGCGGCGTTGGCTGATCTACCCGCGGAACTCATGCTCCCGGTCGATCGGCCCCGGCCCGCCGTCCCGTCCTTCGAGGGTGCCTCCGTCCCCGTGGAGATCGACCGCGCTTCCCATGTCGGGCTGACCGAGGCCGCGCAGCGGGGCTCGGCGACGATGTTCATGGTGGTGCAGGCGGCGTTGGCGATGCTGCTGGCGCGGCTGGGTGCGGGTACCGACATCCCGGTGGGTACCGCGACCGCCGGGCGTGGCGACGAGTCGCTCGACGATCTGGCGGGGTTCTTCGTGAACACGCTGGTGCTGCGGACGGACGTGAGCGGTGATCCGAGCTTCGAGGAACTGCTCGACCGGGTCCGGGACTCGGACCTGGCCGCTTACGCGCACCAGGACCTGCCGTTCGAGCGCATCGTCGAGGACCTGAACCCTGCCCGGTCACTGTCCCGGCACCCGCTCTTCCAGATCATGCTGGTCCTGCAGAACCTCCCTCAGGAGGGCGGATCCTGGGACCTTCCCGAACTGGACGTCCGGCCGGTGCCGACGGACGACGGCGCCGGTACCGGCGCCCGCTTCGACCTGTCCCTGACGCTCGCCGAGCGGCGCGACGAGCACGGCGCCCCCGACGGCGTCTCAGGCGGACTGCTGTACGCCACGGACCTGTTCGACGCCTCGACCGCCGAAGCCCTCGCGGCCCGCCTGTCCCGGGTACTGCAGCAGGTGGCCGCCGACCCGGCGCTGCGGATCAGCCACCTCGACGTCCTCGACGAGGCGGAGCAGCGTACGGTCGTCGCGGACTGGAACGACACGGCGTACCCCGTCCCGGCGGCGACCCTGCCGGAGCTGTTCACCGCCCGGGCGGCGCGGACCCCGGACGCGGTGGCGCTGATCGGCGCCGCCGACGGGACGTCACTGACGTACGCCGAACTCGACGCGCGGTCCGACCGGGTGGCGCGCTGGCTCGTGGAGCGCGGAGCCGGGCCGGAGAGCCGGGTCGGAGTGGTGATGGACCGCTCGGCCGACCTCGTGGTGGCCCTGCTCGGCATCACGAAGGCCGGCGCGGCCTACGTCCCGGTGGACCCGTCGTACCCGGGCGATCGGGTCGGCCGGATCCTGGCCGGAGCGGCCCCCGGGATCGTGCTGTGCGCTCGGGACACGGTGGACCTGCTGTCCGGCTGGGACGGCCCGCACGTCGTGTGGGACGACCCCGCGGTCGTGGCCGAGGTCGCGGCCTGCGCCGGGCCGGCTCCGCGGGCCGCGCTGTCGGCGCGGTCGACGGCGTACGTGATGTTCACCTCCGGGTCGACGGGGGAGCCGAAGGGCATCGTCACCACCCACGGCGGTGTCGTGGGGCTGGTGCTGGACCGGGGCTGGCCGGTGGGCGAGGGCGACCGGGTGCTGATGCACGCGCCGCACGCCTTCGACGCGTCGACGTACGAGGTGTGGGTGCCGCTCGTGCACGGTGGCGCGATCGTGGTCGCCGCGCCCGGGGCCGTGGACGGCCGGGCCCTGGCCGGGCTCGTACAGGCGCACCGGCTGACGGCCGTCCACGTGACGGCGGGGCTGTTCGGCGTCCTGGCGGAGGAGTCGGCCGAGTCGCTGACCGGGCTGACCGAGGTGCTCACCGGCGGTGACGTGGTGCCGGCGGGCTCGGTGGCGCGCGTGCGCGAGGCGGCGCCGGGGCTGCGGGTGCGGCATCTGTACGGGCCGACGGAGGCCACGCTGTGCGCGACGACGTACGTCGTGGAGCCCGGCGCCGACGCCCCCGCGGTGCTGCCGATCGGCTCGCCGATGGACAACACGCGGACCTATGTGCTGGACGAGTTCCTGCGCCCGGTCGCCCCCGGGGTGACGGGGGAGCTGTACCTCGCGGGTTCCGGACTGGCCCGGGGCTACGACGACCGGGCCGCGCTGACGGCGGAGCGGTTCGTCGCCTGTCCGTTCGGCGGTGCCGGGGAGCGCATGTACCGGACGGGAGACCTGGCGCGCTGGACCCGGGAGGGGGAGCTGGTGTTCGCCGGGCGGGCGGACGACCAGGTGAAGATCCGGGGGTTCCGGATCGAGCCGGGCGAGGTCGAGGCGGTGCTGGCCGGGCACGAGAGCGTGGGCCAGGTCGCGGTGATCGCGCGCGAGGACCGGCCGGGCACCAGGCGGCTGGTCGCCTACGTCGTCGCCGCGGACGGGATTCCGGACCCCGACGTCCTGCGCGAGCATGTCGCCGGGCGGCTGCCGGACTACATGGTGCCGTCCGCGTTCGTGACGCTGGACGCCCTGCCGGTCACCGTGCACGGGAAGCTGGACCGGGCCGCCCTGCCCGCCCCGGAGTCCACCGGTGGCGAGGGGCGCGCACCCGCCACCGCGACGGAGGAAGCCCTGTGCGGGATCCTCGCCGAAGTGCTGGGGCGGGAAGAGGTCGGCGCCGACGGTTCGTTCTTCGAGCTGGGCGGTGACTCGCTGCTCGCGATGCGGCTCATCGCCAGGATCCGCTCCGCGCTGGGTGCCGAGATCACCATCAGGGACGTGTTCGGCGCGCCGACCGCGGCCGCGCTGGCCCGGCTGCTGGAGGGCAGGCGGGACGACGTCCGCGCGGACCTCGTCGCACGCGAGCGTCCCGGGGTGGTGCCGCTGTCGTTCGGCCAGCAGCGGATGTGGTTCCTGAACCGGATGGAGGAGGCCGGTGCGGGAGCCGGCTACAACGTGCCGTTGGCGTTGCGGTTGGTCGGTGAGTTGGATGTGGCCGCGTTGGAGGCGGCGTTGGGGGATGTGGCGGGGCGGCACGAGACGTTGCGGACTGTTTTTCCGATGACGGACGGTGTTCCCCGGCAGGAGGTCCGTGGCAGCGGGCCGGTGCTCGTCGTGCGCGATGTCGCTGGGGCGGATGTGTCCGGGGCTCTCGCCGGTGCGGCGGGCCGGCGTTTCGATCTGTCCCGTGAACTTCCGTTGCACATGGAGTTGTTGAGGGTGTCGGCCGGGGAGCATGTGCTGGTGCTGGTGGCGCATCACATTGCGGTGGACGGCTGGTCGATGGGTGTGCTGGCCCGTGATCTGCGGACGGCTTATGCGGCGCGGCATGCCGGTTCGGTGCCGGGGTGGTCGCCGTTGCCGGTGCAGTATGCGGACTACGCGTTGTGGCAGCGGGAGGTCCTCGGCGACCTGGACGATCCCGGCAGTCTGATCAGTTCCCAACTCGGTTACTGGCGTGCGGCGTTGGCCGGTCTGCCCGAGGAACTCACGCTCCCGGCTGACCGGCCCCGGCCGGCGCTCTCCTCCTTCGAGGGCGCGGACGTACCGCTGCGGCTCGGCGCACCCGCCCACGCCGCTCTGGCGAAGCTGGCCCGGGACAGGTCGGCCACGCTGTTCATGGTGGTGCAGGCCGCGTTGGCGATGCTGCTGACGCGGCTTGGTGCGGGCACCGACATCCCGGTCGGCACCGCCGTGGCCGGCCGCGGTGACAGCGCGGTGGAGCAGCTGGCCGGGTTCTTCAGCAACACCCTGGTGCTGCGGACGGACGTGAGCGGTGACCCGAGCTTCGAGGAACTGCTCGACCGGGTCCGGGACACGGACCTGGCCGCCTACGCGCACCAGGACCTGCCGTTCGAACGGCTCGTGGACGACCTCGGCCGGGTGCGCTCGCTCGCCCGGCAGCCGCTCTTCCAGATCATGCTGGCCGTGCACTCCGGCGGCCCGGCCCAGGACCCGGCATGGCGCCTGCCCGGCCTCACGGTGGAGCAGGTGGACGCGGAGCACTCGGTGGCCGCCCGCTTCGACCTGTCGGTCACCCTGGGCGAGCTGCGCGACGGCGACGGCGCTCCGGACGGCATCGCGGGCTCACTGCAGTACGCCAAGGACCTGTTCGACGGGCGGACCGCCGAGTCCCTGGCCGGCCGGCTGGTCGCGGTGCTGGAGGCGGTCGCCGCCGATCCGCGGGTACGGGTCGGCGACCTCGACGTCATCGGGCCCGCCGAGCAGCGCACGGTGCTGGAGGAATGGAACGACACCGGGCACCCGCTGTCCGCCGCCACCCTCCCCGAACTGTTCGAGCGGCAGGTCGCCCGCACCCCCGACGCCGTCGCGATCGCCGCCCCGGACATCACCCTGACGTACGCGGAGACGGACGCGCTGGCCAACCGGGTCGCGCACTGGCTGATCGGCCGGGGCACCGGCCCCGACGACCGGGTCGCGGTGGTGATGGACCGCTCCGCCGACCTGCTGGTGGTGCTGCTGGGCGTGGTGAAGGCGGGGGCCGCGTACGTGCCGATCGACCCGGCGCATCCCGCCGAGCGCATCGCCTTCACCCTCGCCGACGTACGGCCCGCCCTCGTGCTCGGCACCAGCGCGACCCGGCAGGTCCTGCCGGCCGGCTGCCGGGCCGTGGTGTGGGAGGACGCCGTCGCCGAGATGGCGCTCGGCGCGGCGACCGCGCCGCGCGACGCGGACCGCACGGCGGCCCTGCGCCCCGGACACCTGGCCTACGTGATGTACACGTCCGGGTCGACCGGCACACCCAAGGGCGTCTCGGTCACCCATCGCAACGTCGTCAGCTTCGTCGAGGACCGCAACTGGCGTCCGGAGGTCGCCGAACGGGTTCTGGTGCAGGCCAACCACGCCTTCGACGCCTCGACATACGAGATATGGGTGACCCTGGCACGGGGCGGCCGCCTGGTCGTGCTGCCCGCGGGGGACGCCGACGCGGCCGCGCGCGGCCGGCTGATCGCCGCGCACCGGGTCACGAACGTCCATGCCACCGCGGGGTTGTTCAGGACCCTCGCCGAGGAGGCGCCCCGGATGTTCGCCGGGGTCCGCGAGGTGTCGACCGGAGGCGACGTCGTCTCCGCCGCCGCGATCCGGACGCTGCTGCGGGACCATCCCGGGCTCACCGTCCGCACCACCTACGGACCCACCGAGACCACGGCGTTCACCACCCAGCGCGCGTACACCGCAGGCGACACCGTCCCGGCGAACGTGCCGATCGGCCGGCCGATGGACAACAGCCGGACCTTCGTCCTCGACGAGTTCCTGCACCCCCTGCCGCCCGGGTCGGTCGGCGAGCTGTACGTGGCCGGCGCGGGGCTCGCCCGCGGCTATGCCGGCCGGTCCGGTCTGACGGCCGAGCGGTTCGTCGCCTGCCCGTTCCCCGGCGCCGGGGAACGCATGTACCGGACGGGCGACCTGGCGCGCTGGACCAGGGAGGGAGAGCTGGTGTTCGCGGGCCGGGCGGACGACCAGGTGAAGATCCGGGGGTTCCGGATCGAGCCGGGCGAGGTCGAGGCGGTGCTGGCCGGGCACGACGGCACACGCCAGGTCGCCGTGGCCGTGCACGAGGACCGGGCGGGCACCAGGCGCCTGGTCGCCTACGCCGTCCCCGGCGGCCCGGACCTGACCGCCGACTCGCTGCGGGCGTACGCGGCGCGCACGCTGCCCGACTACATGGTGCCGTCCGCCGTGGTGCTGCTGGAACGGCTGCCCGTCACCGCCAACGGCAAGCTGGACCGGGCCGCCCTGCCCGTCCCCGACCTCGGCGGCCCGGCGGCCGGCGGGGACCCGCGCACGCCGCTCGAAGCGGTCCTGTGCGGGCTGTTCGCCGGGATCCTGGGCCGGGACCGGGTCGGCACCGAGGAGTCGTTCTTCGACCTCGGCGGTGACTCGCTGCTGGCGATGCGGCTCGTCGAGCGGATTCGTACGGTGCTCGGCGCGGAGATCAGCATCCGGGACCTGTTCGCCGGGCCCACGATTGCCGCACTGGTCGCGGTGCTCGACCGGGATCCGGCGGCCACCGGCGACTACGACACCCTGCTGCCGCTGCGGACCGGCGGGGACCGTCCCCCGCTGTTCTGTCTGCATTCCGGTGGCGGCCTCGGCTGGCACTACGCACCCCTCGTCAACCATCTGCCGGCCGGATATCCGATATACGGCCTGCAGGCGCGCGGTCTGACCGGATATGCGGAACTGCCGGGAAGCATCGAGGAAATGGCGGCCGATTACGCCGCCCAGATCCGCTCCGTACAACCGGAAGGCCCCTACCATCTCCTGGGCTGGTCTTTCGGCGGGGTACTCGCGCACGCGGTCGCGGTACGGCTGCAGGACGAGGGTGCCACGGTCGGCCTCCTGGCCATTCTGGACGGATATCCCAACCGGGAGCTGAAGGCCGAGGAGATACGGATCCCGGAGCACGGGGACGGGCTATCCGCGGGATTCGGCGGACCGCTGCCGACCGGCGGGCCCGTGCAGCTCATCGACGGCCGGGTGCGGGACGACGGTACCGGCGAGACCCTGCCGGATCCGGCCGACGGCACGGAGAGCGCCGAGCGGCTGACGGCCGTCCGGAGGGTCGAGGAGAACAACCTGCGGCTGCTGCGCGACCACACGCCCGGCGTCTATGACGGGGACGCACTCCTTTTCGTGGCCGCGCAGGGGCGCCCGGAACTGCTGTCCGCGGAAGAGGCACCGGAATTCTGGCGGCCCTATATCCGGGGCACTGTCGAGACGCACCCGGTGGAGTCCGATCACCGCCGGATGATAACCGCGGAACCACTAGCCGGAATCGCCCACCTGGTTTTGGCCGAGCTGGAACGCGGGAGTTCGTGATACCTCGCCGAAACCCTGCGGTCCGTAGCCTCACATCGAGCGTCATGGCGACGGCAGCGCCCGTTCGCTGAAGAAGTCACCAGGAACCTCCCGTAGAAACGGAGAACGACATGCAGGGTGCTCACGGCCATGATGGCCCGGACAGCAGGCGGACCCGTCGCACGCGGCGCGGGATACGCCTGGGCGCCTCCTTCGCCGGGGTGACGGCCATGGTGCTGTTCGCCGGCGCCTGCTCCGACGGCGGCTCCGGCAGCGACACGGGCGCGGGCGGCGGGGCGTCGGCGACGACCCAGGGCAAGAGCACGCTCGCCTACGCCCAGTGCATGCGCAAGAACGGTGTGGCGAACTTCCCGGACCCCAACGCCCAGGGGCTCATCGACATCAACGGCAACAACGTCGACATGCAGTCGGCGCAGGCCCAGGCCGCCGACAAGAAGTGCAAGTCGCTCCTGCCCGCCGGCGGCGGCGGTTCGGCCTCCCAGGGGGTGCGCGACGCGTCACTGGCGTACGCCAAGTGCATGCGGAAGAACGGCGTCCCGAAGTTCCCGGACCCCAACGCCGACGGCGGCCTGGACATCAACGCCGAGACCCTCGGCGTCGACCCCAACGGCGAGATCTACGCGAAGGCCGACAAGATCTGCCAGCCCATCCTGGAGAAGGCGGCGGGCGGCAACAAGAAGGAAGTCCAGAGCGGGGCACCCGGCCAGTGACGTACCCGGCCGGAGCGTCGCACCCGCTGGCCCCCCCCCCCGGGGGGCGCCCGGGCGGCCCGCCCCCGGGCCCCGGGGCCGCCCCCGCGGGCGCCCGCCCGCCCCCCGGGGGGGGCGGCCACAACAACTTTGTTCCGCGCGGGGGGCCCCCGCGCCTTGTCCCGCCCGGGGCGGCCCCCCCCCCCCCCCCCCCCCCCGGGGGGGGCCCGGGGGCCCCCCGCTCCCCGGGGCCGGCGGCCGTCCGCCGTGGACGCCGTCCGGCCCGCGGTGGTGGGCGGGTCACCGGGGAGGTGCGGGCGCGCCGGCCTGTTGTGCCGGGCGGTGCCGGGGGAGCGGCGGGGGTCCGGCCACGGCCGGCAGGGTGACCGTGACGGTGAGGCCGCCCTCGGGGTGTGCGGCGGTGGTGAGTTCGGCGTCGTGGGCGGCGGCGATCGCCCGGACGATGGACAGGCCGAGCCCGAGTCCCTCACGGCGCCCGGTACGGGCGGCGGTGAGCCGCTCGAACGGCTGGTAGAGCCGCTCGACGGCGTCCGGCGGCACCACCGGTCCGGTGTTGGAGACGGTGAGGACGGCACGGCCCTCCGACGTACCGGTGGTGACCTCCACCGTGCCGTCGGGGACGTTGTAGCGGATCGCGTTGTCCACGAGATTGACCACGAGACGCTCGGCGAGCGGCCGGTGGCCTGCCGCCCGGGCGGCGGAGAACGACGTCCGGAGCCGCACGGCCCTGGAGCCCGCCTCGGCCCTGCGGGCGTCGACCACCTCGTGGGCGAGCCGTCCGAGGTCGAAGGGCCGGCGGACCTCGATGCCCGTATGGCCGCGGGTCAGCGTGAGCAGTGCCTCGATGAGCCGCTCCTGCTCGGCACCGGCCACCAGGATCCGTTCGTGGGCCGCGCGCAGCGACTCCACCGTCGCCCCGGGGTCGGCGAGCGCGACCTGCCCCAGCGTCCGCTGCCGGGCGAGCGGAGTCCGCAGTTCGTGGGACGCGTTGGCGACGAACTGCCGCTGGGCCCGGAACGCGGCCTCCAGCCTGCCGAGCAGATCGTCGAAGGTGTCGCCGAGCTGTTTCAGCTCGTCGTCCGGGCCGTCCAGGGCCAGGCGCTCGTGCAGACTGGTCGCCGAGATGTTCCGCGCGGCGACCGTGATGGTGCGCAGCGGCCGCAGGATGCGTCCCGAGACCAGCCAGCCCAGCGCGATCGACACCACGGCCATGAGGGCCAGCGCTATCCCCGAGTTGACGAGCAGTTCGTGCATCATCGTGCTGTTCTGCTGGGCCAGCGCCCGCTGCGCGCGCTCCGAGAGCTGGTCCATGGCGACCGCCGCGCCCTCCGGGGGCTGGCCCGTCCCCAGCGCGCCGGTACCGCCGCCCACGGCCGGTGAGGGCAGGCCGCCGGAGGTGCTGCTCTGCGGGCCGTCGCCCCATACGGAGCTCTGCACGAGGGCGTACGTCATCGCCAGCAGCGTGGCACCCGAGGCGAGGAACAGCGCGCCGTACAGGAGGGTCAGTCTCGCCCGGACCGTACGGCGGGACGGATGGGGCAGGGCGAAGCGTCCGGCGAGCCGGGCGAGAACCGACAAGGTCCCTCCTCAGATCCGGTATCCCCGCTTGGCCACGGTCTCGATGATCGGCGGATCACCGAGCTTGGCCCGCAGCCGGCTGATCGTGATCTTCACGGCGTTGGTGAACGGGTCGGTCGCCTCGTCCCAGACCCGTTCGAGGAGCTCCTCGGCGGACACGGCACGGCCCCGGGAGGTCAGCAGCAGCTCCAGTACACCGAACTCCTTGGGCGCGAGCCGCAGCGGCCGGCCGGCCCGGCTGGCTGTGCGGCGGGCGGTGTCGACCTGCAGATCGCCGTGGTGGACCACCGGCGGTACCGCGGGATGCGCCCGCCGGGCCAGCGCGCTGACCCGGGCCACCAGCACCGGGAAGTCGAACGGCTTGGGAAGGTAGTCGTCGGCGCCCAGACTGAGCCCGTCGACGAGGTCCTCCGTCGTCGCCGCGGCCGTGAGCATCAGCACCCGGCCCCGGCAGCCCGCCACGATCAGCTCGGCGCACACGTCGTCACCGTGCATCCCCGGCAGGTCCCGGTCGAGCACGATCACGTCGTAGTCGTTGTACAGCGCGCGGTCGAGCCCGCCCGGCCCGTCGTACGCCACGTCCACGGCCATCTGCGACTGGCGCAGCCCCGCGGCCACCGTCTGCGCCATCTCCTGGTCGTCCTCCACGACGAGCACCCGCACCTGAAGCCCCCTTGAAGCCGGTTCCTACGACAACAGCACGTCGACGACGTCCGACAGGATCCTCCGCGCCTGGTTTCCGCATGGTTTCATCGCCGCTGTCCGTCCGATCCGGGTCCTTGCGGTTTCTCGCTGCGATTCGTCAGTGTAGGCGGGCGCATTCATCGGCGCCGTCCAAGTGCGGGGTCCGCGCGGTCGGCCGCGCATGACGTCAAGGTGCCCTGGCCCGGCGGGAGTTGAGGATCCACTCCGCGGGAGCGAAACCTCGGTGAAACCGCCCTGCCCGTAGAAAGGGCGCATGCGGGATTCCAACGATTGACGGAGGGGATATGCAAAGCGCCATCGGGCTTCATACCGACCGGAACACGGACGTCGACCGGGCGGGAAACCCCCGCGGAAGGTTTTGGCCGGCGCGACGGACCGCCTCTGCACAGCCCGGGAGCCCATCGTGAGCACTGCGCAGATCTCCCAGGACGACGCGGACGTCGGCGAGCCGGGCGGGAACGATCCGAGCCGCCGCTCCGGACGCCGCGGGCGGCGCGGACTGACCGCCGCGATCGTGGTGACCGTGCTGGCCGCCGGCGGGGTGGGCGTCGTCGTCACCGACCCGTTCGGCAACGACACGAAGGACACGCCGGTCCAGCCGGCCACGCGCACCGGGACGGCGCAGATCACCCGGGGCACACTCGACGCCCGGGCCCAGGAGAACGGAACACTCGGGTACGCGGGCGCCTACCAGGTCGTCAACAAGAGCAGCGGCACCATCACGCAACTGCCCGGCGTGGGCTCGGTGATCCGCCAGGGCGACGTGCTCTACCGGGTGAACGGCGCACCCGTGGTCTTCCTGTACGGCGCCTACGTACCGACGTACCGGGCGCTGGCCTGGCAGTCGAAGGGCGCCGACGTCAAGCAGCTGAACGCCGCGCTGGTCTCCCTCGGCTACGCCAAGAAGAGCGAGATCGACCCGGACTCGGACTACTTCGGCTGGCAGACGTACTACGCGCTCCGGGAACTCCAGGACGACCTGGGGCTGAAGGTGACGGGCACCCTGCCGCTCGGCCAGGTGGTGTTCCTGCCGGCCAAGGAGATCCGGGTGACCAAGGTCGGTGCCGTCCGCGGGGGCGAGGCCCAGCCCGGCGCGGTGCTGATCGAGGGGTCCTCCACCGAGCGGGAGGTCACCGTCGCGCTCAACGCCAGCCAGCAGTCGCAGGTGGCGGTCGGCGACAAGGTGACCATCACGCTGCCCAACGGCCAGAGCACGCCCGGTGTCGTGTCGTCCGTCGGCAAGGTGGCGACCAAGTCGGCGGACAGCATGACCATCAACGTCCGGATCAGGCCGCTGAACCCGAAGGTGACCGGGCAGCTCGACCAGGCGCCCGTCCAGGTGTCGATCGTCACCGACTCGGTGAAGGACGCGCTGATGGTTCCGGTGAACGCGCTGCTGGCGCGCTCGGGCGGCCAGTACGCCGTCGAGGTCGTCGGAGCCGACGGCCGGCACCGGCTGGTCACGGTGACGACGGGGCTGTTCGACGACAGCGCGGGCACGGTCGAGGTCAAGGGCACCGGACTCGCGGTGGGGCAGAAGATTGTGGTGCCGTCGACATGAGCGGCACAGGCACAGGCACCGACGCGGGCGCGGACACAGGCGCGGACACCGCCATGGCGAAGGACACGGCGAAGGACACGGCGAAGGACACGGCGAAGGAGACGCCGACGGCCGGTGCGGCCGGTGCCCGCCGCACCGGCGAGCCGGTCCTGCAGCTGGAGAACGTGTCGAAGATCTACCCCGGCGCCTCGCCGGTGGTGGCCCTGGACCAGGCCGGCTTCACCATCCACCGGGGTGAACTGGTGGCCATCGTGGGTCCTTCGGGGTCCGGCAAGTCGACGCTGCTGCAGGTGATGGGCAGCCTGGACCGGCCCACCTCGGGCACGGTCCGGGTGGTCGGCGACGATGTCGCCAAGATGTCGGACCGGGCCCTGGCGGGGCTGCGGGCGAGCCGGATCGGCTTCGTCTTCCAGCAGTTCTTCCTGGCCCAGCACTCCACCGCCCTGGAGAACGTGGCCGACGGAATGCTGTACTCCGGCGTCCGGTACCGCGCGCGGATGAAGGCCGCGGCCGTCGCCCTCGGCCGGGTCGGCCTCGCCCACCGGGCCGGCCACCGGCCGCCGGAGCTGTCCGGCGGTGAACGGCAGCGGGTCGCGATCGCCCGCGCCCTGGCCAACAACCCGGCGATCGTGCTGGCCGACGAGCCCACCGGCAACCTCGACAGCGTCAACGGGGCCGCCATCTTCAAGCTGCTCAAGGAGCTCAACGCCGAGGGCACCACCATCGTCATGATCACGCACGACCGGGAACTGGCCGCCCAACTACCGCGCCGCATCGAGGTGCTCGACGGCCGCGTCGTCGCCGATGTCGACACCGACACCGACCAGCAGCCGCTGTCCAGCGAAAGGCCCCTGCCATGACCACCACGCTCCAGGCCCCCGGCCGGATGCATCCGGCCGACCTGGCCCGGACCGCCGGCGTGGGGCTGCGCACCCGGCGCATGCGGGCGGCCCTGTCCGCGCTCGGCATCGCCATCGGCGTCGCCGCGATGGTGGCGGTGATGGGGCTGTCCGCCTCGTCCCAGGCAGGCCTGCTGGCCGAACTCGACAAGCTGGGGACCAACCTGCTGACGGTCACCCCCGGCCGGGTGCTGGGCGGCGGCGAGGCCAAACTCCCCACCGACGCACCGGCGATGATCGGCCGGATCCAGAACGTCGAGAAGATCCAGAGCACCGGGAAGACCGACGCCGACGCCTTCCGCAGCCCCTACATCCCGAGCATCAACACCAACGGCATCACCGTCGACGCGGCGAGCCTGGACCTGCCCACCGCGGTGCGCACGACCGTGGCCGACGGCGAGTACCTCAACGCCGCCACCGCCACCCAGCCGGTCGCGGTGCTCGGTGCCACCGCGGCCGCCCGGCTGGGCATCGCCCAGGTCCACCCGGGCATCCGCATCTGGGTCGGGGGCCAGTGGTTCTACGTCGCGGGAATCCTCAACACCGCGACGCTGACGCCGGAGATCGACTCCTCGGTGCTCGTCGGCTACCAGGCCGCCGAGAAGTACCTGGACTTCGACGGCCACCCGTCGATGCTGTACGTACGCGCGCAGACCGACCACGTCACCGACGTACAGCAGCTGCTCGCCGCCACGGCCAACCCCGAGCATCCCGACGAGGTCGCCGTCAGCCAGCCCTCCGAGGCCCTGGAGGCCCGCGCCGCGGCCCAGTCGGCACTGAACGGCCTCTTCCTCGGGCTCGGCGCGGTGGCCCTGCTCGTGGGTGGCGTCGGTGTCGCCAACACCATGGTCATCTCCGTCCTGGAGCGGCGCTCCGAGATCGGCCTGCGCCGCGCGCTCGGCGCCACCAAGGGGCACATCCGCATCCAGTTCCTGACGGAGGCGATCCTGCTCGCCGCCCTCGGCGGTGTGGCCGGGGTGGTGCTGGGCGTCGTCGCCACCGCCGTCTACGCCGAGGTCAAGGGCTGGGCCACGGTGGTCCCGGCACTGGCCTGGGGCGGGGGCCTGGGCGCGGCCGTCGCGATCGGCGCCGTCGCGGGACTGCTCCCCGCGCTCCGCGCGGCCCGGATGCAGCCGACCGAGGCACTGCGGACGACCTGAACGGCACCACCGTCTCCCGCGCCCGGCACGCAGACCCCCGCGTGCCGGGCACGCGTGTGTGCGGCTCCGGCAGCCGGGACCCGCATCCGCACCGTGCCCCTACCTACCCCCTATCCATGGCTAGGGGGTAGGTAGGGGGTGGTGGCTAGGGGGTGGTCCGGCGTTCCGCGTAGGGGTTTCGATCCTGAAACCGAGCTGTTAATTTCGGGAACGGCTGCCGGAAACAAATTCCGGTGCGTGACCGCCGTAATCCCGGAGAGAGCGCGGATGAATTGCCGAACGGCGATTTCCCGCAATCCGGTGGAGAGTGCGGTGGATCTGCTTCGGAAAGCACCGCTCGGCAGCGGTTCTCACGCGGACGGCGATCGCGGTCCGCGTCAACGGGGGACAGTGAGGAGCTGGGGTGGAACCCTGGGAGGCGGAAGTCAGTCAGCAGCCCGTGGTGGAGGTCGAGATCGGTTCGTTGAGCCTGTCCGGATCGCCGAGGCTGGCCGGAGAGAGAGCAGAGCACATCCAGAGCCTGGCCGCGGCCCAGGACCCGTTGCCGCCGATCACCGTGCACCGGCCGACGATGCGCGTCATCGACGGCTTCCACCGGCTGAAGGCGGCCGGACTGCGCGGCGAACGCACCATCGCCGCCCGGTTCTTCGACGGGGACGAGGCCGCCGCGTTCGTCCTCGCGGTGCAGCTGAACGTCACCCACGGTCTGCCGCTCGCCCTGGCGGACCGCAAGCGCGCGGCGGAACGCATCATCGTCACGCATCCGCTGTGGTCGGACCGGAAGGTCGCCTCGGTCACCGGGATCTCCCCGGGGACGGTCGGGGAGATCCGCAAGCTCGTGGGCCGGGAGTCCGAGCCCGCCAGGAGGCGGCTCGGCCAGGACGGGCGGCTGCGGCCGGTCGACGGCAGCGTGGGCCGGATTCTCGCCGGCGGGCTGCTCACCGCCAACCCGGACCTCTCACTGCGTCAGGTCGCACGGGCGGCCGGTATCTCGCCGGAGACCGCCCGTGACGTCCGCAACCGGCTGCGCAACGGTGAGGACCTGCTGCCCGGGCAGCGCCGCGGCAAGACCGCCGGCCGGCCGGACGAACAGCCCGCCTCGCGCAAGGAGTTCGGCCCCCTGGTGATCGCCGCACCGGGCGGCGTCCGGCGCCGCGGGGAACCGGCCGCCGACCGCGCCGTCCTCCTCAAGCGCCTCAAGGCCGACCCGGCGCTGCGCTTCACGGAGACCGGCCGCAGCCTGCTGCGGCTGCTCGCCCTCCACAGCGTGCGCAACGAGGACTGGGAGGCCATCATCAGCAACGTTCCTCCGCACTGCAGCGACATCGTCGCCGACCTCGCCCGGCAGTTCGCCGACCTGTGGTCGGAGTTCGCGGTACGGGTCAAGGAGGACGTCGCCCAGATCGGCTGAACCCACCGGCCGGCCGGCCGTCCAACCGTTCGCAACGGACACCTGGACGGCGGGCCGCCCGGCACACCGGAAGAGACCGCCGCGGAACTGCCTGCGGCGGTCTCTTCCGGTGCGCGGGCGGGGTTCACCGGCGTGCCGGTACCCGTAGGGTGCGCAGCCGGGCGGCGTCGGCGACCGTCGGGCAGCCGGCCAGGCCCAGGGCGTCGCGGAGTTCGTCGGCCAGCAGGGCGAGGACCCGTGCCGCACCGTCCTCGCCGGCGGCGGCCAGGCCCCACATCACGGGGCGGCCGACCAGCACCCCGTCGGCGCCCAGGGCGAGCGCCCGCAGCACGTCGGTGCCGCTGCGGACACCGCTGTCCAGCAGCACCCGGCAGCGCCCGGCCACCGCCCGCGTCACCGGCCCGAGCGCGTCGAGGCTGGGCACCGCCGCGTCGAGCTGCCGGCCGCCGTGGTTGGAGACCACCACGGCGTCCACTCCCGACTCCGCAGCGCGTACCGCGTCCTCCGGTGCGAGTACGCCCTTGAGGACGAGCGGCAGCCGGGTACGGCCGCGCAGCAACTCCACGGTCGACCAGGTCACGGCGGGGGAGAACGTCTGCCGGGTGTGCACGGCCACCGCGGAGACGCCGTCCGCGGGGGGCCGGTGCGCCGCCGTGCCGCCGTGCGCACGGGTGTCCGCCGGACCGCCGGGGTGTGCCGGGCCCGAGGGGTGTCCCGCGGCTCCGCCGGCTTCGGCGTCCGTGAGATGCGCCGCCGTCACGTGCGGCGGCAGCGTGAAGCGGTTGCGCAGGTCGCGCAGCCGGCGGCCCATCCAGGGCACGTCGACCGTGAGGACGATCGCCGCGCAGCCCGCGTCCTCCGCCCTGCGCACCAGCTCCAGGGCGCGCTGCGCGTCCTGCAGCCAGTAGAGCTGGAACCACAGGTCACCGCCGACGGCGGCGAGTTCCTCCACCGGAACGCTGCTGAGGGTGCTCACCGCGAACGGGACGCCCGCCGCCTTCGCGGCGCGGGCGACGGCGAGTTCGCCGTCTGGGTGGAGCAGCCGCTGGTAGGCCACGGGGGCGACGGCGACCGGCATGCTCGCCGGCCGCCCGAAGAACGTCGCGCCGGTCGAGCACCCAGAGACGTCCCCGAGCACCCGGGGGACGAGGAACACCCGCTCGAAGGCGGCCCGGTTGGCGTCCAGCGTCGCCTCCGTCCCGCTGCCCCCGGCCACGAAGTCCCGTACCTGCACGGGCAGTACGGCGCCGGCCGCCCGTTCGACGTCGGCCAGGCACCGGGCCCCGGCCGCCTCCGCTTCCGGGGCCCCGCCGTGCGGCACGACGCCCGGTTCAGGGCCGGAACCCACGCTGGCCCGTCCTCTCCAGCTCCACGGCCTCGTACAGCGCCTTGATGTT
The DNA here is from genome assembly GCF_042957285.1 of Streptomyces sp. NPDC008092. Taxonomy (NCBI): domain Bacteria; kingdom Bacillati; phylum Actinomycetota; class Actinomycetes; order Kitasatosporales; family Streptomycetaceae; genus Streptomyces; species Streptomyces sp. NPDC008092. The sequence continues at coordinate 297,508 of NZ_JBIBHY010000014.1, read as the reverse complement.
GGAGCTGCCGAACGTCTTCGCGCCCTGCCGCTCGATGACCTCGAAGAACAGTGTGTGCCGTGGGTGGCTGGAGGCCGTGAAGATCTGGAACAGGCGGCCTCCGTGGTCCTCGTCCGCGAGCACGTTCGTGGCCCGCAGGTCCGCCAGCCGCTGCGGGCCCAGGTCGATCCGCCCTTCGAGCAGGTCGTAGTACGCGGACGGCGTGGACAGGAAGGTGACACCGCGGCGGCCCAGGGCCCGCACGGAGCGGACCGCGTCCGGTGACGAGAAGGCCAGGTGCTGTACACCGGCGCCCTGGTGGCTCTTGAGGAACTCGTCGATCTGCCCGGGGTCCGCCGTCGGGTCGGGCTGGATCAGGGTCAGCGTGACCGTCCCGGACCTGCTCTGCACGACCCGCGACAGCATCGCCTGCGCGCCCACCACGATGCGCTCCTCGAAGATGTCGCGGAAGCCGAGCGTGTCGAGGTAGTAGTCGACGGTCGGCTCCAGGTCGCCCGTGTCGAGACACACCGCGACATGGTCGATGTCGGCCAGCCCCACGTCACCGGCCGGCTCCGCGGCCGCGCGCGGATCGGGGACGAACCCCGCCGGCAGCCCCGGGCCCTCGCCGGGGTACCGCTGCACCAGCGTGTGGACGACGTCCCCGAACCCGTGGACCGCGGCCGTGACTTTGGGGCGGTCCGGGTGCCTGGCGGGATGCCGGTGCACCAGCGCGCCGTTCGCGGTCGCGGCGGCGAAGGCGGCCCCGACGTCGGCGGTGCGCAGGGCGATGTCGGCGACGCCGTCACCGTGCGCGGCCACGTACGCGGACGCCGGGTGCTGATCCGAGACCGCCTGGGTCAGTACGAGCGTGATGCGCCCGTGGCGCAGGGCGACGCTGCGGTGGCCGGCGCAATCCGAGGTCCCCGCCACTGTGAAGCCGTAGCGGTCCGCCCAGTCGAATGCGGCGGATTCCAGGTGCTCGACATACATTTCCACGTAGTCGATGGAGAGATCGCCGAGCGGATCCGCAGCCCGGGATTTCGAGAAATCACTCATGCGTCCCCCAGCCGGGAAAGTGACGAGGCTGTGAACTGTAGGGCGGGGGCAGTTGCCCCGTCCATGGATGCCAGGCCCTCGCGGTTGGACGGTCGGCGGTTCACCCGAAACCGGGATTTCCGAGGAATCCGGAGTTCCGGCAGCGGGCCATGGATTCGGCCGCTCTGGTGGTCGGGCGGGCTGCTTTCATAAAATCGACGCGCTTTTCGTTCGACCATCGAGGCGCCGAGGCGCTTTCCGGACGGGGTGGTGTTTTCGTGGTGCGCACGCTGGCCGTCGTCGGCACGGGACTGATCGGGACGTCCGTCGCACTCGCGGCGAGCCGCCGGGGGGTGACCGTCTTCCTGTCCGACCGGGACCCCGTGTCGGCCCGGACGGCCGCCGCCCTCGGCGCGGGGCTGGCCGAGGAGCCCGTGGCGCCGGTGGACCTGGCGGTGCTCGCCGTGCCGCCGAGCGCGGTCGGCACGGTGCTGGCCGCCGCGCAGCGCAGGTCGCTGGCCCGCGTCTACACCGACGTCGCCAGCGTGAAGTCCGTACCGGTGCGGATGGCGCTGCGCCAGGCCCCCGACCCGTCCCGCTTCGTGGGCGGCCATCCGCTCGCCGGGCGGGAGCGGTCGGGACCCCTGGCCGCGCGGGCCGACCTGTTCCTGGGCAGACCGTGGGCGCTCACCCCGGCCGCCTGTACGTCGGACGCGGCCCTCGGCACGGCCCGGGAACTGGTCGAACTGTGCGGCGCGGTCCCGGTGGTGACCCGGAGCCGGGACCATGACGACGCGGTGGCGCTCACCTCGCACGTACCCCACCTGGTGGCCAGCCTGATGGCGGCGCGGTTGCGGGAGGGCCCGGACGGCATGTCGCGGTTCGCGGGGCAGGGACTCCGGGACGTCACCCGGATCGCCCACGGGGACTCCGGGCTCTGGGGTGACATCCTCCAGGCCAACGCGGCCTCGATCGCCGGCGTGGTCCGCGATCTCCATGCGGACCTGTCCCGGCTGGTGACCGCCCTGGACCTGCTCGCCGCACCGGACGGCAGCGAGCCGGAGCGCGCGGAACGCGCCCGCGGCATGCGGACGATGGTGGATCTGCTGGACCGGGGCATCGCGGGCCTGGCACAGCTCCCGGCGACCTGCGGGGACGTCGCCGACGCCCGGGTGCGGGTGGCCGTCGGCGGGCGTCCCGGGGAACTGCGGCGGCTGCTCGATGCGGCGGCGGAGTTCGTGGTCGCCCCCGAGGAGACGGTGGTGGTGCAGGCCGCCGACGCGTGGGGCGGCGGGGCGGACGGCGGGCTCGTCGTGCGGTTCCCGCTGCCGTCGGACCTGGCGGAGTGCCTGACGGCGGGGCTGCGGGCCGGGGGATGGGCGGCGGAATGCGAGCAGGGTGCGGAGCGCGGGTATTCCGCGGCCCGGACCGCAGGCTCGGAATGAGGAATTCCTTTTCCTTGTGCGGTTGAACGGTGAAGGTTCGGACTGAAGCCTGTGAAGTAGATAACGATCTCCGGGCCGCTCCTCATGAGACCGAAAAGTGCCCTGATTCAGCGGCTATCCTGGACGGGAACTGTTTCCCCCCACACGCGTGTTGTAGGCCTGCCCCCACCTCGCGAGTAGCGATGCAGGTCAGAGGCGTTTTTCTATTTTTTCTCAATTGCTGGACAGTTCGAAGGGTGGCGGCACGGGGTACGTGCCGGCGTCACCGCGGATCCAGGGCTCGGGGGTGCCTGTGAAGCTCGGTGAAAGAGACGAAGAACTCCGCTTACTCGAACAGTTGCACAAGGGGTGCGTGAACGGGAGCGGCGCCGTCGTCCTCGTCAGCGGCCCCGTGGGATGCGGCAAGACCGCGTTGACCCAGGCTTTCGCCGAACGGGCCATGGCGCAGGGCGGCCGCTTCGTGTCGGTCACGGCGTCCGCCGGAGAGCGGTTGTACCGGCTGGGTCTCGTCGAGCAGTTGCTGGAGGCGCTGCGCGCGGCCGGCATGGCCGACGACCCGTTCACCTCGCAGGACGGCGCAGGCCGCGCGCAGGCCGGCGCCCTCGCGGAGACCGGAGGGGTCCCGTTCCTCCTGCTCCAGCGCATCAGCCGGGCCGTCACCGAATTCGCGGCGGAACGGCCGCTGGTCGTCTGCGTCGACGACGTCCATTTCGCCGACGAGGCCTCGCTGGAGTGTCTGCGCCACCTCATCCACCGCACCGATTCCGCCGCCCTGCTGGTCGTCCTGACCGAGAACTCCTGCCATGCGCAGCGGGGACTCGTCACACTCCACTCGGAGACCCTTCCCCTTCCCTACAGCCGGCTGATCAGGCTGGGACCGCTCGGTGTCGACGGCGTCGCCGCACAGCTGACGGCCCGGGCGGGCCTCGGCGCCACGACCAGGGAGACCGCCGAACTGTGGACCCGGACGAGCGGCGGCAACCCGCTCCTGCTGCACGCGCTGATCGAGGACATGAAGGACCTGAACGACCGGGTCGAGTCGCGCAGGCGGGCGGAGCGAGGCGGTCCGGGCCCGGCGCCGGCCGACCCGGCAGCCGGCGCCACCCATGCTCCGGTACCGGGCGAGTCGTTCCGGCACGCCTTCCTGCGCTGCCTGCACCGCTGCGACCCGGCGCTGCTCGCCACCGTCCGTGCCATCGCCGTCCTCGGCCAGTCCGCCGCGCCCGCCCTGATCGGCGACCTCCTGGGGGGCGACGCCACCTCGATACGCAGCGGCATCGCCGCTCTGCACATGGCCGGTCTGCTGTCCGGGGTGCGGTTCCGGCACGAGCGCGCCCGGCTGGCCGTCCTCGCGGACATCCCCGCCGGGGAACTCTCCGGGCTGCGCGCCCGGGCCGCGGAACTCCTCCACGAGACCGGAGCCCCGGCCGTCGTCGTGGCCGAACAGCTCATGGCCGCTCCCGACGCGGCCAGGGCGCCCTGGCAGCCCGGCATCCTCCGCGAGGCCGCCCGCGAGGCCATGGAGGACGGAGACGTCGGCGCCAGTGTCGACTACCTGCGGCACGCGTCCCTCATCTGCACCGACGCCGGCGAGGAGGCCGAGGTGACCGCCGAACTGGCCGAAGCCCAGTGGCTCATCGACCCGGCCAAGGCGCTCCGCCACCTCCACCAGCTCGGCACCATGGTGCGCGCGGGGCTCCTCGACGGTCCCGCCGCCCTGATCGTGGTCAAACAGCACGCCTGGCGGGGCGAGTTCACCCAGGCCGACGACCTGCTGCGGATCATCGAGGACCGGGGGGCCGTCGGCTGCGACTGGGACGGTTCCACCCCGCCGCCGACCGCCGTCCGCTCGGACCTGGCCCTCACCCGGCTGTGGCTCTCCTTCTGCTGCCCCGGACAGCGCCACGACGCCACGCCGGCGGCCGCCGGGACCGGACCCGAGCCGCCCGAACCCGCAGGGGCCGGACCGGCGCTCTCGCCCGCCACCCCTGTCCCGCCGCCCGCCGGCGCCCTGCCGCGGGCCTTCCTCGCCCTCGCGGCCGGCCTCACCGGCGACGACGAGACGGTCCCGGCGGCCGGCCGGGCACCGCGCGGCAGCCGGGTCGACAGCCCCTTCGCCGCCACGCTGTTCGCCCTCGGCTTCCTCGTCCGCGGGCGTCGGATGGACGAGGCGGTGTTCTGGTCGGAGCGGCTGCTGGCGGAGCCCTGGAACCTGCGCATCCCCATGCGGCGCGCCCTGCTGGAGACGATCAGGTCGGCCGCCGCCCTGCGCCGGGGCGACCTCACCGCGGCGGGGGAGGCCGCCAGAACCGCCTTGAGCCTCGCCGCACCGGAGGCCTGGGGCGTCGCGATCGGCCTCCCCGTGGCCCTGGCGGTGTGCGCGGCGACCGAGCTGGGCGACCACGAGACCGCCATGACGTATCTCGAACTGCCCGTCCCCACGGCCATGTTCGGGACGCCCTTCGCCCTGCCCTACCTGCACGCCCTCGGCCACCACCACCTCGCCATGGAGCGTCCGCGCACCGCCCTGCTCAGCTTCGAGTCGTGCGCGGAGCTGGTGGTGAAATGGCAGCTGGACTTCCCGGAACTCATCGACTGGCGCAACGACGTGGCCGCGGCGCTCGTGGCCGTCGGCGACGACAGGCGCGCCCGGGCCCTGATCCAGGACCACCTGTCCCGGTTGGGCGACGGAGGCAGCCGTGCCCGCGGCATCGCGCTGCGCCACCTCGCGGCGATCAGCCGGCCCGAGGAACGGCTGCCGCTGCTCCAGGAGTCGATACGGATCCTGGACGCCTGCGGCGACCGGCTGGAGCTGGACCGGGCCCGGGCCGCCCGGTCCGGGTGGGGCCCGCCCGGACCGCCCCCGGCCGGGCAACTCGCCCCGCCCAGGCTGCTGGGACTCGCGTCCGGACTGTGGGACCTCCCGCAGGAGCGCCCGCACACCCGGCACGCGCAGCGCACCCAGGACTCGTACGACCCGCAGCACACGCACGACAGGCACGACCCCCCGGGGCAGCCGCACCGTGAGGAACCCGAGGCCCGCGCCGAACCTCCGGTGGACGCCGCCCGCCCGCACGAGTTACCGGAATTACTGACCGAACTCACCGAGGCCGAACGCCGCGTGGGCGCGCTCGCGGCTTCCGGCTGGACCAACCGGCGTATCGCCGACGTGCTTTTCATCACCGTGAGCACGGTCGAACAGCATCTCACCAAGGTCTACCGGAAATTGAAGGTACGCAACCGGGCGGACCTCCCCGTGTCCCTGATCCGTTTCGCGGACCTCCCATTTTCGACGAATGGAGGGCGGTAGGGAAGCCGGACGGGAAGGCTCGCGGGCGCCCCGCGCCAACGCCCTCGTCCAAGTGCGTATTTCGCCCCGTTGGACGGGCTGGACGGCATTGTCGGCATGTTGGGAACCATGTGATCCTGACCGGCGAAATCGACCTGCCGAAACCGATTCCGCCGGGGGGAAAACCATGGCCGGACGGAGCCTGGAGACCGCGTCGCCCGCCGGGGCCCGCCCCGACCCGTTCCCGGCGGGGCACCGCCCGGTGCCCGCCGCCACGGTCCCGGCACCCACCTCGCGCGTCCTGCACAAGGCCGACCTGCACGCCAGTCTCCGTGACCCGGTTCTCGACACGATGACCTTCCTCAACGAGGTCACCCTCCGCTACCCGGAGGCGATCTCCTTCGCGCCGGGGCGGCCGTACGACGGGTTCTTCGACACCGAGCAGATCTTCACCCACCTCCGGCGCTACCTCGACCACCTGGTCGCGCAGGGTGCCACGGCCGAGGAGATCCGCACCGCCATGTACCAGTACGGGCCCACCGCCGGACAGATCCGCGAGATCATCGCCGACTCGCTCCGGGTGGACGAGGGCATCGACGTGCCGGCCGAGTCGATCGTGGTCACCGTCGGTGCCCAGGAGGCCATGCTCCTGCTGGTGCGCGCCCTCGTCAGCGGCCCCGACGACGTCCTGTTCGTGGTCAGCCCCTGCTATGTCGGCATCACCGGGGCGGCCCGGCTGCTGGACGTGGCGGTCACCCCGGTCGAGGAGGGGGCGGACGGGTTCGACTGCGCCGACCTGGAGGCGGCGATCCTGCGGGAGCGGGCCCGCGGACGCCGGCCCCGCGCCTGCTACGTGGTCCCCGACCACTCCAACCCGTCCGGGACCACGATGGACCTGCCCACCCGGACCGCGCTGCTGGACCTGGCGGAACGGCACGGCATCCTCCTCGTCGAGGACAGCCCCTACCGCATGGTGAGCCCGGGCAGGCCGCTGCCGACCCTGAAGTCCCTGGACCGCTCCCGCACCGTCGTCCACGTCGGCTCCTTCGCGAAGACCGTCTTCCCCGGCGCCCGGGTGGGCTTCGCCGTCGCCGACCAGCAGGTGGTCGACGAGACCGGCCGCACCGGTCTGCTCGCCGACGAACTCGCCAAGATCAAGAGCATGGTGACGGTGAACACCTCCTCGCTCAGCCAGGCGGCCGTCGCCGGAACCCTGCTCGCCGCCGGGGGCCGGATCTCCGCCCTGAACGCCGAACCGGCCCGCTACTACGGCGACGCCATGCGGACCACGCTCCGCGGCCTGGACGCCCGCCTGCCGGCCGCCCGGCGCGAGGCGCTCGGGGTGCGGTGGAACGAACCCACCGGGGGTTTCTTCCTCACGGTGCAGGTTCCCTTCCGGGCGGACAACGCGGCCCTGACCCGGTCCGCACAGGAATTCGGCGTCATCTGGACGCCCATGAACTACTTCTATCCGCAGGGCGGCGGCGACCGGGCCCTGCGGCTCTCCACGAGCTATCTGACGACCGCGGACATCGAAGAGGGCACCGCGCGCCTCGCGGGCTTCGTCGAGGAGATGAGCGCGGGCTCGTAGCACGAACAGCTCCGCACGGACAGCTCCGCACCGGCAGCTCCGCACGGACAGCACCGACAGCAGCATCCGTCTCTCCCAGAAGCCTCCCGGACTCCTTCTCCGCGCGGCTTCCAGATCTCCCGGAAAGGCGAAGCACGTGAGGGACAGCAGCACTCAGAAGCCACGCAGCAAGCCGCGTATGTGGGGGTGGACATTCCGATGACCATGGAGACTCTCGAACTCGACCGTCCGCACGGCCCGGACACCGCGGTGCTCACCGGGGACGGCGCGCTGCGGACCCCGTACCGCCCCCGGATCGTCGGTGTGGGCACCGCGGTGTCGCCCACCGGCTACACCCAGCAGGAAGTGCTCGACGCGTTCCGCATCACCGATCCCAAGGTCCGCTCCGTCTTCACCAACAGCGCCATCGACCGGCGCCATCTGACCCTGCCCGAGCCGGACGCGGACGGGATCCGCCGTCCCGAGTCACAGGGCGACCTGCTGGACAAGCACAAGGCCATGGCCCTCGAGATGGGCGCCGAAGCCCTGCGCGCCTGTCTGAAGCGGGCCGGCGCCGAACTCTCCGATCTGCGCCACCTGTGCTGCGTGTCCACCACCGGCTTCCTCACCCCCGGCCTCAGCGCCCTGATGATCCGCGAGCTCGGCGTCGACCGGCACTGCAGCCGCAGCGACATCGTCGGCATGGGCTGCAACGCGGGGCTCAACGCGCTGAACGTGGTGGCCGGCTGGTCCGCCGCGCACCCGGGCGAACTCGCCGTCGTGGTCTGCACCGAGGCCTGCTCGGCCGCGTACGCGATGGACTCCTCGATGCGGACCGCCGTCGTCAACAGCCTCTTCGGGGACGGTGCCGGCGCGGTCGCCCTGCTGTCCGGGCCGGGCGGGGAGACGTCCGGGATGCCCGGCGCCGCCGAGGGCCCGGCCGTGCTGAAGTTCGCCAGCTGCATCATCCCCGACGCGATCGGCGCGATGCGCTACGACTGGGACCGCGAGCTGGACAGGTTCAGCTTCTACCTCGACCCGCAGGTCCCCTACGTGGTCGGCGCGCACGCCGAGATCGTGGTCGACCGCCTGCTGGCGGGCACGGGGCTGCGCAGGAGCGACATCGCCCACTGGCTGGTGCACTCCGGCGGCAAGAAGGTCATCGACGCGGTCATCGTCAACCTGGGCCTGACCGGCCACGACCTGCGGCACACCGTCGGTGTGCTGCGGGACTACGGCAACGTGTCGAGCGGTTCGTTCCTCTTCTCGTACGAACGGCTCCTCGACGAGCGGGTGACCCGGCCCGGCGACTACGGGGTGCTCATGACGATGGGGCCGGGATCCACCATCGAGACGGCCCTGGTGCAGTGGTGAGGCAGGCTCAGCAGGCGGAGACGGCCGCGAAGGCCGGAACGGGGGAGAACCGGTGAGTGACGTGAACGACGTGCTGAGGCTGACCGTCGACGGAAGCCGGCCGCTGTCGGCCGGCGCGGTCCACGACCTCGGGGTGCTGTGCGACCGGGCCGAGGACCGGAGCGCGGGCGGAGTGGTGACGCTGCGCGTCAGCGGCGCGCCGGCACCGGGCTGGGCGGAGGGACTGGGCGTCGGCCTGGTCACCAAGTGGGAGCGGGCACTGCGCCGGCTGGAACGGCTGCCCGCCGCGACCGTGGCCCTCGCCACCGGCGACTGCGGCGGACTCGCCCTCGACACGTTCCTCGCCGCCGACATCCGCATCGCGACACCGGACGCCCGGTTCCTGGTGCCCTTCGACGGCGAGGCCACCTGGCCCGGCATGGCCGCCTTCCGGCTGGTCCGGCTGGCCGGCGCCGCCCGGGTCCGCCGCGCCGTCCTGTTCGGGCATCCGATCGGGGCGGCCGAGGCGCTGGAACTGCGGATCGCCGACGAACTGGCCGACGACCCGGACGCCGCGGCGGCGGTCGCCGAGCAGCTGATCGAGGACCTGTCGGGCAAGGAACTCGCCATCCGTCGCCAGCTCCTCTTCGACGCCGCGGTGACCGGCTTCGAGGAGGCCCTCGGCCGGCACCTGGCCGCCTGCGACCGTGCGCTGCGGCGCAACGCCGCCGAGGAGGCCGCGTGACGACGGCCCGTTCCGGGGTCCTCGACTCCCTCGACGGCTGGCGCGCTCTGACGGCGGCGGCCGAGCAGGCGGAGAAGGAGCTCGCGGCGCTGCCGGACCCGGCCCGGCGCACACCGGAGCAGCGGGCCGCCGCCGAGACCGTGAAGAACACCGCCCGAGCCCTGCGCTCCCGCTTCCTGGACGCCCACGTCGACACCGTCTACGACCGGCTGACCGGCGGCCGCACCCGCGCGCTGCGGATCGACGAACTGGTCGAGGCCGCGGCGACCGCCTTCCCCGGCCTGGTGCCGGACGCCGACCTGCTCGCGTGGGAGCGGGGCCGGCCACAGGCCGACAAGGAAGGCCACGAGATCGACCAGGGCATCTTCCTCAGAGCCGTGCTGCGTTCGCCGGACGCCGGACCGCACCTCCTGGATGCCATGCTGCGGCCGACGGACCGGGCGCTGCGGCTGCTGCCGGAGTTCCGGCGGACCGGCGTCGTGGAACTGGAGGCCGTACGGCTGGAGCGCCGTGACGGCGTCGCTCGGCTGACGATGTGCCGGGACGACTGCCTCAACGCCGAGGACAACCAGCAGGTCGACGACATGGAGACCGCCGTCGACCTGGCCCTCCTCGATCCGGCCGTCCGCGTCGGCCTGGTGCGCGGCGGCGAGATGAGCCATCCCCGCTACCGGGGCAGACGGGTGTTCAGCGCGGGCATCAACCTCAAGTACCTCAGCTCCGGCGGCATCTCCCTGGTCGGCTTCCTGCTGCGCCGGGAACTCGGCTACCTCCACAAGATCGTCCGCGGTGTCCTCGCCGACGACTCCGGCCGGTGGCACACACGGCACGTCGAGAAGCCCTGGCTCGCCGCGGTCGACGGCTTCGCGATCGGCGGCGGCGCCCAGCTGCTGCTGGTCTTCGACCATGTCGTCGCCGCGTCCGACGCCTACTTCAGCCTGCCGGCCGCGAAGGAGGGGATCATCCCCGGGGCCGCCAACTTCCGGTTCAGCCGGTACGTCGGGCCCCGGCTGTCCCGCCAGGTGATCCTGGAGGGCCGCAGGATCTGGGCGACGGAACCCGCCGCCCGCCTGCTGGTCGACGAGGTCGTGGAGCCGCGGGAGCTGGACGCCGCCGTCGAGGCGGGCCTGGAGCGGCTCGACGGCGAGGCGGTGCTCTCCAACCGGCGGATGCTCAACCTCGCCGAGGAGCCGACGGAGGCGTTCCGCGCGTACATGGCGGAGTTCGCCCTCCAGCAGGCGCTGCGGCTCTACGGGGAGGACGTGATCCACAAGGTGGGCAGGTTCGCGGCGCGCTCGGCGTGACGGCGGCCGCCGGGCGGACGGGCGGCACGTTCACCGCACGGACGGGCGAGGACGGAGCGGAAGGAGAGGATGAGGACGATGCCGGTCGCGCGAGTCAACGGAATCAATCTCGGCTACGACGACCACGGTGCCGGCGAGCCCGTCGTGATGGTCACCGGGACCGGTGCTCCGGGACGTGTCTGGCGGACCCATCAGGTGCCGGCCCTGAAGGCTGCCGGCTACCGGGTGATCACCCTCGACAACCGGGGCATCCCGCCGACCGACCCGTGTCCGGAGGGGTTCACCCTCGACGACATGGCCGCGGACGTCGCGGGGCTGATCGAACACCTCGGGGTGGGGCCCTGCCGGGTCGTGGGCTACTCCCTCGGCGGGATCATCGTGCAGGAACTCCTCCTCGCCCGGCCCGGACTCGTCACGGAGGCGGTGCTGATCGCCAGCAGCGGACGGGCCGACGAGGCGCTGTCCGCCATGGCGGCCGCCGACATCGAACTGTCCGACAGCGGGGTGAAGCTCCCGCCCCGCTACGCGGCGTACACGCACGCCGTGCAGAACCTCTCGCCGAGGACGCTCAACGACGACGAGCAACTCCGGGACTGGCTGGGCATTTTCGAGATGGCCCTGATCGACCTGTCCGCGGTACGTCCCCAACTGGGCCTCGACGTGATCCGTGACCGGCTTCCGGCGTACCGGGCGATCGACCGTCCGTGCCTGGTCATCGGGTTCGCCGACGACCTGGTCGTGCGCCCGCACCTGTGCCGCGAGGTCGCCGAACGCATACCCGGCGCCGTGTACACCGAGATCCCGGACTGCGGCCACTACGGGTACCTCGAACGGCCCGCCGCCGTCAACGCGGCGATCATCGACTTCTTCGGCCGCCGGACGCGGTGAGGTGACCGCCGCGGACCGGCCTCGAAAGCCGCCCCGCGCGCCGGGACGCGTCACCCGGCCGCGGCCTCCTCGGCCTCCGCGGCCTCCTCGATCTCCTCGGCCTCCCAGCGCAGCAGGTCGCCCGGCTGGCATTCGAGGACCTCGCAGAGTGCGGCGAGCGTCGCGAAGCGCACCGCCTTGGCGCGGCCGTTCTTGAGCACCGCCAGGTTGGCGGGCGTGATCCCCACGCGGACCGCGAGTTCGCCCACGGACATCTTCCGCCTGGCCAGCATCACGTCGATGTCGACGGCGATCGGCATCAGATCACCTCGTCCAGCTCGGCCTGCATCTGCGCCGCCTCGACGTCGCGCGCGACGGCCTGGGCGAGCAGCATCCGCAGCACGAGCACGATGAGCGCGACCCCGAGGATGGCCACGCCGATCCCGGCCATGATGACGGTGACGCCCGGGTCGTCCCGCTGGCCCGGCGCGTTGACGGCGGTGACCGCGAACCAGACGAGGGCGGCCGCCACGATCGCGCCGATCACGCCGTCCACGTACCGGAAGGCGGCGTCGGAGAACACGGTTCCGCGGCGCACCATCGTCACCAGCCGCCATACACAGCCCAGGGCGACCTGCGCCGAGGCCATGCCCAGGATCGTGATCAGGCGGAACGCGGTCAGCGGGAGCGTCCCGTCCTCCGGGTCGTTCCCGCTGACCAACGTCCACACCATCATTGCCTGTACGAGCACGGTGCCACCGAGCACCACCGCGAGCACGGCGCGCAGCGCGCGCACGGTCAGCTTTCCCATGACCCATCCTTCCATCGACTCACGATGGGAATCTATCGAGATTCGATAGGTTGGGCAAGAGGGAAGACCGGCTCAGTCCATCCCGCCGAAGACGGTCTGGTCCCAGTCGATGACGGATCCGGTCACCACTCCGCTGCGGTCGGAGAGCAGGAAGACCACGAAGTCGGCGATCTCGTCGACCTGGCCGAGCCTGCCCATGGGCTGTGCCGCCGCGGCCCGTTCCCGCCAGTCGTCGCCCGCGCCGTGGAAGGCGCGCTGGACGGCGTCCTCGCCCTCGGTGTCGGTCCAGCCGATGTTGAGGCCGTTGATCCGGATCCTGTCCCAGCGGTGGGCGTGGGCGGCGTTGCGGGTCAGCCCGGCGAGTCCGGCCTTGGCCGCGGAGTAGGGCGCCAGGAAGGGCGGGCCGCCGTGGGCGCAGTTGGAGATGATGTTGACGATGGTGCCGGGTGCCGCACGGGCCTTCATGTCGGCCACCGCCGCCTGCATCGAGAAGAACGGTGCCCGCAGGTTGACCGCCATGTGCTGGTCGAACAGCTCGGGTGTGGTGTCCAGGAGCGAGCCGCGGGACGTCAGACCGGCCGCGTTGACCAGGCAGTCGATCCGGCCGTGTGCCGCCAGGGTGCGTACGACGGAGCCGCGGGCCTGTGCCGGGTCGGCGAGGTCGGCCCGTACGAAGCGCGCGCCGGTCTCGGCGGCCAGTTTCTCGCCCGTCCCGGCGCGTCGGCCGGTGAGGACGACGGCCGCGCCCTCGCGTACGGCCGCCCGTACGATGCCGGCGCCGACGCCCTGGCTGCCGCCGTTGACCAGGACGACCTTGTCCTGAAGAAGTGCCATGGGTGCGCTGTTCCTTTCAGCCGTGGCGGCGCTCGGCGCCGGCGTGCAGTTCCCGGCGCAGCCGCTCGGGGGTCCAGTCCTCGTCGACGGCCCGCCGGAGGGCGTCCGCCTGGGAGGGCGGGGCGAGGCCGTCGACCGGCGGGTCGAGGTCGAGGTTGGTGGGGAAGGGGTAGCCCTCGGCGGTGGCGGCGACCACGCGGCGCAGCCAGTCCTGCGAGACGCCCTCGGCCTTGCGGCGCAGCAGCACCGGGAAGAGGGCGTTCGCCATCGCCTCGCGGTCCACCGTCTCCATCGCGCGCCCGAAGGCGGAGGAGATCTGCAGCAGGTTCGCCATACGGCGGATGCCGGCCGAACGGTTGTGCCCGGCGGCATGGAAGAGCGCGGGGTTGAAGAAGACCGCGTCGCCCTTGTCCAGGGGGAGTTGGACGTGGTGGGCCTCGAAGTACCCGACGAACTCGGGGAGCCGCCAGGCGAGGTAGCCGGGCTCGAACTTCTGGGAGTGCGGCAGGTAGAGGGTCGGGCCGGACTCGACGGGCATGTCGCAGTGGGCGACCGCGCCCTGGAGGGTGAGGACGGGGGAGAGGCGGTGGACGTGCGCCGGGTAGGCGGCGGCGCGTTCCCGGGAGAGGAACCCGAGGTGGTAGTCGCGGTGCACGCTCTGCGCGGCGCCGCCCGGGTTGACGACGTTGACCTGCGAGGTGACCTGGTAGGCGGGGCCCAGCCAGGCCTCGGCGACCAGCGCGACCATGTCGTTCGCGTAGTAGTCGGCGAACGCCTCGGGGGTCCGGACGGCCATCTTGTCCAGGGCGTTCCAGACGCGGTCGTTGGCGCCCGGCCTGGCGAAGTGGTCGCCGCGGGCGGCACCGCTCGCCCGTTCCTCCTCGATCAGCGCGGTGAAGGCCCCGGTGGCCCGGTCGACGACGTCCAGGTCGCCGAACGCGCCCTTGAGCACGACGACACCGGGGCCGTCGAGCAGCGCCCGGACCAGCTCGTCCTGGATCCCGAGGCGCCCGTCGGCGGTGGCGGCGAGGGCGCGGAGCCGCTCGCTGTCGTAGAGCGGCACGTTCTGTTCCACACGCTCCGCCGAGGGGTGGTCGGCGGCGTCCGTCTCCTGCTCGACGAGCGAGCGGAACGCGTCGAGGTCGCAGTCGGCCTCGGTCAGCCGAGTCCGCCGTGCCGTGGTCTGGGAGGGCATCCGGGTCCTTTCGCCGTGCCTGTTCTTCTGTCAGTGTTGAGAACCCGAACCCGTCATTCAATCCTCAGCAGTGCATCAAAAGTCCATCACCGTCGACCGGGATCCGTCATGCGCCATCCCTATACGATCAGGGAAATCGCCCGTCAGGCAGGGCTGAGCACGGCCACCGTGGACCGTGTCCTCCATCAGCGGGGCAATGTCCGGGAGGGCACCGTCCGCGAGGTCCACCAGGCCATCAAGGACCTGGACCGCCAGCAGGCCCAGGTCCGCATCGGCGGCCGGACGTTCATGATCGACATCGTGATGCAGGCACCGGACCGCTTCTCCACCGCCGTACGCGAGGCACTGGAGGCCGAACTGCCCGCCCTGCACCCGGCCGTCGTGCGCTCCCGGTTCCACTTCCGCGAGACCTGCCCGCCGGAGGACCTGGTCGCCACCCTGGAGAAGATCGCCAAGCGGGGTACGCAGGGCGTGATCCTCAAGGCCCCCGACGTACCGGAGATCGCCGCCGCGGTCGGGCGGCTGGTCGCGGCCGGGATCCCCGTCGTCACCCTGGTGACGGACCTTCCGCACAGCGCCCGCCTCGCCTACGTCGGCATCGACAACCGCGCGGCCGGTGCCACCGCCGCCTACCTCCTCGGACAGTGGCTCGGCGACCGGCCGGGCAACGTGCTCACCACCATCAGCCGCGGCTCCTTCCGCGGCGAGGAGGAGCGCGAGATGGGCTTCCGCAGCGCCATGCGCGTCGACCAGCCGCAGCGGATGCTGGTCGAGGTC
Source organism: Streptomyces sp. NPDC008092 (assembly GCF_042957285.1). Classification (NCBI taxonomy): domain Bacteria; kingdom Bacillati; phylum Actinomycetota; class Actinomycetes; order Kitasatosporales; family Streptomycetaceae; genus Streptomyces; species Streptomyces sp. NPDC008092. Next base: position 282,301 of record NZ_JBIBHY010000014.1, on the reverse strand, counting down.
ACCGGCAGCGACGGCCTGGACGCCACCCAGTACGAGCTGGTGCTCGACGCGCTCGGGCGGGACGAGGACATCGTCGCCGTGTACTCCGTGGGCGGAGGCAACCGCGCCACCCTGGAGGCCTTCGAGGCCCTGGGCCGCGCCTGCGCGGTGTTCGTCGCGCACGACCTCGACCACGACAACACCCGTCTGCTGCGCGAGCGCCGGCTGTCCGCGGTCCTCCACCACGACCTGCGCCAGGACCTGCGCCGCGCCTGCCAGGTCGTCATGCGGGCCCACCGGGCGCTCCCGGAGGACGGCCCGGCCCTGCCCTCGGCCATCCAGGTCGTCACGCCGTTGAACATGCCGCCCGGGGCCGCGTCCGTACCCGTCGCCGAATGAGCCCGCCGCACGTGTGTGATCTGCGACGTTGGACAGGCCGTCACATTACTGAACCGTAACCTACCGACTGCTACCACGAGTAACTTACTCGTGCGTAAGGTTCTGGCGAACCGCCACCGAGCGGCATGAACGCGCCACGGGACGGCCGCGTTCCCGTGCCGCTGCCCCTGTGCACCTCACTGCCAGCCGCTTCACAGGAGGTTTGCCATGCCCGCACGCAGACGACTTCTGGCCGCCGCAGTCACCGCTGCCGCCTGCCTGGGCGTCCAGGCCCTGTCGCTCTCCCCCGCGTCGGCGGCGGGCGAGGTGGTCTCCAGGGGAGTGGCCGTCCCCGCGTTCTACAACCCGCCCACCGACCTGCCCGGCGCCGACGGCACCCTGATCCGCAGCGAGCCGCTCACGCTCGCCCTCAGCCTGCCCGGCCTCGACGGGCCGCTCCCCGGTACCGCGACCCGTCTGATGTACAAGTCCACCGACTCGGCCGGCGAGCCGGTGGCCGTGACCGGCGCCTACATCGAACCGACCGCCGCATGGCGGGGCGGCGGGGCACGCCCCCTGGTCGTCGTGGCGCCCGGCACCATGGGACAGGGCGACCAGTGCGCGGCGTCCCTGGGGCTCGAACACCCGCTGACGGTCAACGGCCAGACGGTTTCCGTCGGTTACGAGGACCTGGCGATCTACCGTCTGCTGGCGAAGGGCATCGCCGTGGTCGTCACCGACTACGTCGGCCTCGGTGCGACCGACCGGCTGCACACCTACGTCAACCGCGTCGACGAGGGGCACGCGGTGCTGGACGCCGTCCGCGCCGCCCGCTCGCTCGGTGGAGCCTCCGTCACCACGGCGTCCCGGGTGGGGCTGTTCGGCTACAGCCAGGGCGGCGGGGCGACCGCCGCCGCGGCCGAACTCCAGGCGTCGTACGCCCCCGACGTCACGCTGGCCGGCACCTACGCGGGCGCCCCGCCCGCGAATCTGACCTCGGTCACCCAGGCCATCGACGGCAGCGAACTGGCCGGTGCGCTGGGCTGGTCGCTCAACGGCTTCCTCCAGTCCGACCCCGCGCTGAAGCCGATCGCCGAGGCGCATCTCAACGCCGCCGGCAAGGCCGCCCTCACCGATCTGTCGACCATGTGCGTCGGAGACGCGATCTTCGGCTACGCCTACGCCAAGAGCACCAGGTGGACGACCGACGGACGGTCCATCAGCGACATCATCGCCGGCACGCCCGCGCTCCAGTCGTTCCTGGACAGCCAGCGCATCGGCACCCTCGAACCGTCCGGGCCCGTCCGCATCGCGACCGGCGTCAGCGACAACCTCGTTCCGCACGCCCAGGCGCGGCAACTCGCCGTCGACTGGTGCCACAAGGGCGGCGACGTCACCTACAAGGCCGTCACCCTGCCGAATCTCTTCAGCGCGCTCCTCAACCACTTCGCCCCGCTCCTCACCGACCAGAGCGACGCGATCGCCTGGCTGACCGACCGGCTCAACGGCAAGGCGACCACGTCCAATTGCTCCAGCATGCCTGTCCAGCCCTGATGGCCGGGCCGTCCGGCCGAGCGGGTCCGGCGAAGTGCGCTGCCGCCGTCGGCTGACGGCATGGCGCGGCGCATCGGGCGGAGCGCTTGGCCGGATCGCGACCGGCGGCACCTCGTGGTCCACGACGGGCACCCGGCGGGAGGCAGGGAGCCGCTGTCACCCCGGCGAACCCTCCATCGGCGGCTCGTCGCCCAGGAGCCTCGCGATTCCGGCGGGGCTGAACACGTCCCGGGTGGCGAGCGCGATGCCGCCGTGCAGGCCGGAGGTTCCCTTCAACTGGGTCGCGGTGATCGTCAGTTTGCGGGTGGCCAGGGGCAGGGCACGCTGGTACACCGCGGCCCGGACGGCTGAGACCAGGTCGTCGCGGAGTTCGCTGAGCGGGCCGGCCAGAACCAGGGTGCGCGGGTTGAACATGTGGACCAGCATCGCCACCACCTCGCCGATCTCGGTGGCGGCCTGACGCACTGCGTGGAGCGCGGTCGGGTCGCTGTCGGCGATGCGCCGGGCGAGTTCACGGGTCCCGTACAGCGGGTCGTCGTCGGTCGACTCGGGGATGCCGAGGCCGCGCAGCACGGCCCGGTGGGAGGCGATCGCGCCGACGCAGCCGACGTTCCCGCAGCCGCACAGGACGTTGCCGCCGCCCGGGGCCCGGATGTGGCCGATGTCCCCTGCGGCCCCGTCGGCGCCCCGGTAGACGGCACCGCTCGCCGTGATGAGGCCCGACCCGATACCGCCGGCGATCTTGATGCACAGCAGCGGTGTCTCCATGCCCGCGTGCGCGACCTCGCCGAGCGCCATCAGGTTGACGTCGTTGTCGACGACGACCGGGGCGCCGAACTGCCCGCGCAGGTGCTCGGCGACCGGGTAGCCGTCCCATCCGGGCATGCCCGTCGGCTGCACCGAGCAGCCCTGCTCGAAGTCGACGGGGCCGGGCAGGCCGACGACCACCTCACGCACCCGCGCGGGATCGCGGTGGTGCTTCTCCAGGAGTTCCCGCAGCTTGCCGGTCACCGCGTCCAGCACCGGCCGGGGGCCGGAGCCGATCGGGACGGCCACGGTGTCCCGTGCGATCACGCGGCGGCCGAGATCGGCGATCGCCACCTGCGACTCCGCGCTGTCGACGTCGGCGACGGCGACGGTTCCGGCCTGCGGGCTGATCTCCAGCACCCGAGGGGGCCGGCCGCGGACGGACCGTCTGGACTCGACCTCCTCCAGGATCCCGGTGCCGACCAGATGATCCACCTGCTGCCCCACGGTCGACCGGGCCAGACCGCTGCGCCGGGCGATCTCGGCCCGGTTGGTCGCGGCTCCGGACACCACCAGCCCCAGCACCCGCCGCAGCGCGAGGGGCACCGCGATGCTGCCCGCCGGCTCGTCCGGACGACTCTCATCTTTATGCATTCACGTGAACGTAATGTGATTGCTTTAGGTCCGTCAATGGTCACGGGCCGATCGGCGACGATTGAGGATCTAAGCGGACATGTTTCCGGGATTCAGCCGCTTTTAGGCCTAGAAGAAAATTAAATGTCCCCCCTTGTGCCCTGCTCGCGAACTAAACGATGGTGATGCGCAACGCGGCGTTCAGCCCGCGGTCGCCTTCGGACGGAGCCCGGCGAGTGCCCCGGTCCGAAGGGGCGTCGCCCGAGTGGGCCCCATCCGCCCGACACCCCGTCAACCCGTCACGGACCACAGGAGTCCCATGGCTCAGCAGCAGGCACGGCACCGCATCGGAATCCTCGGCGCCGGCAACATCTTCGGCCGCTATGTCGAGGGACTGCGCACCGTCCCGGAGCTCGAGGTGGTCCGGGTGGCCGACGTCGACCCGGCCCGCGCCCGGGCGGCCGCGGCCGAGCACGCCGTCCCGGCCTGGGGCGACGGCGAGGAACTGCTGGCCGACGACTCGGTCGGGATCGTCGTCAACATCACGCCGCCGCAGTTCCACGCCAAGACCGTCATCGCCGCGCTGGAGGCCGGCAAGCACGTCTACGTCGAGAAACCGCTCGCGGCCACGGTCGCCGAGGCCCGGGAGGTCCTCGACGCGGCCGGGCGTGGCACGGCGCTGCTGGGGTCGGCCCCTGACACCTTCCTCGGCAGCGCCGTGCAGACCGCCCGGCACGCGATCGACACCCGCCGGATCGGCGAGCCCGTCGGCGCCACCGCCTTCGTCCGCTCCAGCCGCTCCGAGACCTGGCACCCGGACCCGCGCGCCTTCTACGGACCGGGCGGCGGCCCCGTCCTCGACATGGGCCCGTACTACCTGGCCGCACTGGTCAACTGCCTCGGCCCGGTCGCCCAGGTCTCCGCCGCCACCCGCGTCGGCGCGCCGGTCCGCAGGGTCACCAGCCCCGGGCGGGTCTTGGACGAGGTCACCGTCGAGGTCCCCACCCACGCCTCGGCCACCCTGACCTTCGCCTCCGGCGTCATCGGCACCACCCTGATGAGCTTCGACGTCTGGGACACCGAACTCCCGCGCATCGAGATCTACGGCACCGAGGGCACCCTCGCGCTGCCCAACCCCAACTTCTTCGACGGCGACGTCCGCCTGAAGCGGCACGGGGACGCGGACTGGGAGGTCCTCACCCCGGTCACCGCGCTCTTCGGCGCCGTCGACACCCCGGAACAGCACCGCCGCGGACTCGGCGTCGCCGATCTCGCCGGTGCCGTGGACGGCGAACCGCACCGCGCCAACGCGCAGTTCGCCTTCCACACCCTGGAGGTGCTGGAGAGCTTCGAGACCTCCCAGCGGGAGAACCGTTTCGTCGCCCTGCGGAGCAGCTGCGACCGTCCCGCGCCCCGCCCCACCCTCTGACCGGCGCCCCGACCCCCTCCGAGAGGACCGCACACGATGAAGATCAGGCAGGACCGCCTCGCCATCAACCCCCTCCAGTGGGTCGCGAGCGCCGACGGCTGGATCGACCCCTCCCTGGCCCCCTCGCTCGACGAGCAGCTGGCAGTCATCCGCGACGCGGGCATCACCGCCCTGCACAGCGGCGTCCCCGGTGACCTGACGCCGAAGGCGTACGCCGCGAAGCTCGCCGAGTACGGCATCAGCGCCGCGCCCGGCTACATACCGGTGCGCCTCACCGACGACGAGGGCGAGCGGCAGGGGTTCCGGGACGCGGCGGCACGGGTCGCCGCACAGCACGCGGAACTCGGCGTGCCCACCGTCTTCCTCGCCATGGGGATGGCCAAGGACGCCGAGCGCGTGGCCCGGCCCGCCGTCGGACACCTCGCCGAGCAGGGCCGGCTGGAGCGGGTGCGGGACCTGCTCGCCGAGATCGCCGGCACCGTCCGGGCGGAGGGGATCACCCCGGCCTTCCACCCGCACGTGGGCACCTGGGCCGAGACCGAGCTGGAGACCCGCTTCGTCCTCGACACGGTCGACGCCTCGGTTCTCGCGTTCGGACCGGACATGGGTCACCTGGCCTGGGCCGGCGCGGATCCCGCCCAACTGGTGCGCGACTACGCGGACCGGGTCGCGAGCGTGCACATCAAGGACCTGGACCTCGGCCTCGCCGCACGGGCCAGGGAGTCCGGCTGGGACTACCGCAAGACGGTACTGGCCGGGCTCTGGTCGGAACCGGGCCACGGCAACGCCGACATCGAGGGGTTCGTCGGCGCGCTGCCCGAGGACTTCGACGGCTGGCTGGTCGTCGAGGTCGACCGGGGAGCCCGGCCGACGCCGGCGGAAAGCGTACGGCTCTGCGGAGAGTGGGCCGTCAAGCAGCACGCGTAGCCATGACCTGGTTACGCGGCGCGCATGTGGTGCGCCCCGGGGCGGTCCGGCAACGCGGTGACCCCGGGAGACACGGCAGAACCTGAGGGATGAGACAAGTGGAGAGAACATGCGCAAGACATTGGTGCTGGTCGGCGCCGGACTTCTGACGGCGTCGGTGACCGCCTGCGGCGGCGGCACCCAGGCCTCCGGCGGCAGCAGCACATTGACCCTCGCGGAGTCCGTCACGGCCACGCCGTGGGACCTGGCCAAGGCCAGCATGGGCCCCGAGGCCCAGTACTACCAGCCCGTCTACGACACCCTCGTCCGGCTGGACAGCAAGGGGGCCGCCACCCCCAACCTGGCCACCTCGTGGTCGTACGACAAGCCCCAGACCACCCTCACGCTGAAGCTGCGCAGCGGCGTGAAGTTCACCGACGGCACCGCGCTCGACGCCCAGGCCGTGAAGCAGAACCTGCTGCACACCATGAGCGGCACCGCCTCCGCCGCCGGCGAGATCAAGGACATCACCGGCGTCGACGTCGTCGACTCCCACACCGTGGCCGTCAGGCTGAGCCATCCCAGCGCCTCGCTGCTGCCCGCGCTCGGCCAGGTCTCCGGCATGATCGCCAGCCCCAGGTCGCTCACCGACCCGAAGACCCCGGTCGGTTCGGGCCCGTACAAGCTGGACACCTCCGCCACCACCGCCGGCCAGACGTACACCTACACGCGCAACGCCGACTACTGGAACACCAAGGCGTTCCCCTACGACAAGATCGTCATCAAGTACATGTCGGACCCGACCGCGCGCACCAACGCGCTGCTGTCCGGCCAGGTCGAGGGCGGCACCGTCAACCTCAACCGGGTCAGGACCGTCCAGGGCAAGGGGCTGAACGTGGCCACCTACCAGTCCGGTGACGTCGAGGGCCTGTTCATCTGGGACCGGGCCGGCAAGAAGGTGCCCGCCCTGGGCAAGGTGAAGGTCCGGCAGGCGCTGAACCACGCCTTCGACAAGCAGGCCATCATCAAGTCGGCCAAGACCGGGCTGGGCACGGCCACCACCCAGCTGTTCGCCAAGGGCGAGGACGGCTACCGGGCGGACCTGGACACCACGTACTCGTACGACCCCGCGAAGGCGAAGCAGCTGCTGGCGGAGGCCGGTTACCCGAACGGCTTCACGGTCACCCTGCCGGACCTGTCCTCGTTCTTCCCGCAGGAGCAGGCCGCCCTCGACCAGGCGCTGGCGGACATCGGCATCAAGGTCAAGCTGGACAACGTGCCCGGCGACCAGATCTTCAGCTCCATCCTCTCCGGCAAGTACGCGATGTCGTACTTCAAGCTCGGCGCGGCCAACGCCTGGGACAAGGTCCAGCTGCAGCTGACGAAGACGTCGACCTGGAACCCCTTCAAGTACGGGGACGCGAAGTCCGACGACCTCGTCTCGCGCATCGGGCAGTCCACCGGGGCCGAGCGGGAGAAGCTCTTCGGCGAGCTGAACACCTACGTCGTCGACCAGGCCTGGGACGCCCCCTGGAACGTGATCACCTACGCCTACGCCACCGCCAAGGACGTCGAGGTGACCCCGCAGCCCGGCTCCCAGTACCCGCCCCTCTACAACTACTCCCCGGCGGCCGGGCAGTAGCCACCGGTCCGTTCCGGCACACGGAAGGAGGAACCGACCGTGCTCGTCTTCTTGTTGAGGCGCCTCGCCGCCGGCGCCGTCCTGGTGGTCGTCGTGGCCACCGTGACGTTCCTGCTGCTCAGCCTCACGGGCACCGACGTCGCCCGCAACATCCTCGGCGAGACCGCCACGCAGTCGGCGGTGGCCGCCAAGAGCCGTCAACTCGGCCTCGACCAGCCCCTGGTGGAGCGCTACTGGCACTGGATCGAACAGGCGGCGCAGGGGAACCTGGGCACCTCGTGGTACAGCGGTGACCCGGTGAACCAGTCCCTGACGGACACCCTGCCGGTGACCCTCTCCGTGGTCCTCGCCGGAATGCTCGTCGCGGCGGTGCTCAGCGTGGCGCTGGGCACCGCGGCGGCCCTGCGCGGCGGCTGGATCGACCGCGTGGTGCAGTTCGCCGCGGTACTCGGCACCGCCGTACCCAGCTTCCTGATCGCCCTGGTCCTCGCCGTCACCCTGGCCGTGCAGCTCGGCTGGCTGCCCGCCACCGGCTACGTCGCCCTCGGCGACTCACCCGCCGACTGGCTGCGCTCCATCACCCTGCCCGCACTCTCCCTGGCCGTCGCCGCCACCGCGGCCACCGCCATGCAGGTGCGCGGCGCCCTGATCGACGTCCTGCGGGCCGACTTCGTCCGCACCCTGCGGGCCAGGGGCCTGACCACCCGCAGCGTCGTGTTCCGGCACGCCCTGCGCAACGCGGCCCCGCCCGCCCTGACCGTGCTCGCCCTGCAGTTCATCGGCCTGATCGGCGGCGCCGTCGTCGTGGAGAAGGTGTTCGGCCTGCCGGGCATCGGCACCCTCGCCAACTCGGCCGCCGTCCGCGGCGACGCCCCCGTGCTGCTCGGCACGGTCGTGGTCACCGTCGTGATCGTCGTCGCCGTCAACCTGCTGCTGGACATCGCGTACGGCTGGCTCAACCCGAAGGTACGTGTCTCATGACCGCCGTGGACACCCCGGCCGCCCTCCCGCAGCGGGACGGCCTGCTGCGTCGCGTGCTGCGCGACCCGGTCGCCGTCGTCTGCCTGGTCGTCCTCGGCCTGGTGGTCGCGGCGAGCATCGCCGCCCCGCTGCTCACCGGCCACGACCCCGCCCGCAGCGTCCTCGCCGACACCCTCGCCCCCATGTCGGGCGCCCACCCGCTGGGCGGCGACGGCGTCGGCCGCGACGTCCTGGCCCGCCTGCTCTACGGCGGCCGCACCAGCCTCGTCGGCGGCAGCATCGCCGTCCTGGTCGCCTTCGCGGTGGGCGCGCCGCTCGGCCTGGTCAGCGGCTTCTACCGGGGCTCGTTCGACGCCGTGGCCGGCTGGATCGTCAACGTCGTCATGGCCGTACCCGCGATCATCGTGATGCTCGTGGTCATGGCGGCCGTCTCCCAGGACCTCAACGTCGCCATGGCCGTGCTCGGGGTGATCATGGCGCCGATGGTCTTCCGCCTCATCCGCGCCTCCGTGCTCGCCGTCCGCGAGGAGCTCTACGTCGACGCCGCCCGCGTCTCCGGACTCGGTGACGCGCGCATCATGCGCCGGCACATCCTGCCGGTGGTCGTCGCGCCGTCCGTCATCCAGGCCACCCAGGTGTTCGCCCTGGCCATCGGCATCCAGGCCGGCCTCGCCTTCCTCGGCCTGGGCAAGGCGTCCCAGGCCAGCTGGGGCGCGATGCTCAACGACGCCTTCACCAACGTCTACAACGAGCCCATGCTGCTGGCGTGGCCCGGCCTCGCCATGGGCCTGACCATCCTGTCGTCCAGCCTGCTCGGCAACGCGGTCCGGGACGCGCTCGGCACCGGCGAACCCCGGGGACCGGTCGCACGCCGCACCACCGTGGCCCGCAAGGCCGCACCGGCCCCCGCGCCCGCGCCCGACCGGCTGCTCACCGTGGAGAACCTGCAGGTCCGCTACGGCGACAGGACCGTCGTCGACGGGGTGAACCTCACCGTCTCCCGCGGCGAGGTCCTCGGTCTGGTCGGCGAGTCGGGCTCCGGCAAGAGCCAGACCGCGTTCTCCGTCCTCGGACTGCTCCCGTACGAGGCGGACGTGACGGCCGACCGGCTCGTCTTCGACGGGAAGGAACTGCTGAGCCTGGACCTCGCCGCGATCAACGCCCTGCGCGGGCGCGGCATCGGCTACATCCCGCAGGAGCCCATGTCCAATCTGGACCCCTGCTTCCGCATCGGCTTCCAGCTCGTGGAGCCCATGCGCAAGCACCTCGGGCTGTCCCGGGCCGACGCCCGCACCAAGGCGCTCGAACTCCTCGCCCGGGTCGGCATCCCGGACCCGGAGCGGGTGTTCAGGTCCTACCCGCACCAGGTCTCCGGCGGCATGGCCCAGCGCGTCCTCATCGCCGGCGCCGTCTCCTGCGACCCGCAGCTGCTGATCGCCGACGAACCGACCACCGCGCTCGACGTCACCGTCCAGGCCGAGGTGCTCGACCTGATGCGCTCGCTCCAGCAGGAGCGGGAGACGGGGATGATCCTGGTCACCCACGACTTCGGCGTCGTCGCCGACATCTGCGACCGGGTCACCGTCATGCAGCAGGGGCGCATCGTCGAGACCGCCCCGGTCCAGGAGATCTTCGCGAGGCCCGCCCACGAGTACACCCGGATGCTCCTCGACTCGACGCTCGAAGGCGGCCCCGCCCGGGGTGCCCCGGGCGCGCCCGCCAAGTCCCCCAAGTCCCCTAAGTCCCCCAAGTCCCCCAAGTCCCTCAAGGAGATGACGTCATGACCGCTCCGCTGCTCGAAGTCGACGACGTCGTCGTCGAGTACCCCGGCAAGGGCCGCGGCAGAAAGCCGTTCCCCGTCCTGCACGGCGTCTCCCTGTCCATCGCGCCCGGCGAGACGCTCGGCCTGGTCGGCGAGTCCGGCTCCGGCAAGACCACCCTGGGGCGGGCGGTCCTGGGCCTCGCCCCCGTCACCGGCGGCGAGATCCGTTACCAGGGCAGGCCGGTCTCCCGCCTTGCCAAGCGGGAGCGGCGGCAACTCAGCAAGGACATCCAGGTCGTCTTCCAGGACCCCTACACCTCGCTGAACCCCGCCATGACGGTCATGGACATCCTCGCCGAACCGCTGCAGGTGACCGGAGTGGCCCGCGCCGAGGCGGAGCGCCGGGTGCAGAAACTGCTCGACCACGTGCACCTCCCGCGGGACGCGGCCCGCCGGCTGCCCCGCGAGTTCTCCGGCGGCCAGCGCCAGCGCATCGCCATCGCCCGCGCCCTGTGCCGCGACCCCAGGCTGATCGTCTGCGACGAACCGGTCAGCGCCCTCGACCTGACCACCCAGGCCCGGGTCCTGGACCTGTTCACCGAGATCCAGGAGACGACGGGCGTGGCGTACCTCTTCGTCACCCACGACCTGTCCGTCGTACGGCACATCAGCCACCGGGTGGCCGTGCTCTACCGCGGCGAGATCGTGGAGTCCGGCGACGCGGCCCGGGTCACCGAGCGCCCAGAACACCCCTACACCAAGCGGCTGTTGCTGGCCGCTCCGGTACCGGACCCGGAGCGTCAGGCACAACGCAGGGCGGAACGCCTCAAGCTGGCCGCCTCATGACGAGCGCCGCCGTGGTGGACACCCTGACCCGCTACCTCGCCCTGTGCGACGTGCCCGCGCGGGCGCAGGGCGATCTGGGTGACCTGTTCACCGAGGACGCGGTGTGGGAGGGCGGCGGCGCCGCCTACGCCGATAAGTTCGGCCGTACCGAGGGCCGTGCGGCGATCGTCTCGATGCTGTCGGGCCATCTGCCGCCGAGCGGGCACTTCCGTACCAACGTCCACCTGCTGTTCCCCGGCACGGTCGACGACCACGGCGACGGCACCGCGCACGGCAGCTGGCTCATGCAGCAGCTGTCGCGGTACGACTCCGGCGCCGCCGACATGCTGGTGGCGCGCCTCGACGTGACCTTCCGGCTCACCGGGGACCGCCCCCGCATCTCCGCCTTCCGTACCGAACGACTCTTCACCGCACCGCTGCCGGAGGAGCGATGACCACCGCGACCGCCGCGACCACCCGCCGCACCATGCTCCTGACCTGCTACGCCGACACCCACGGCTACGGCTGGCACCACGTCGACCTGTTCACCCACGACCACACCGGCCGGGAGGTCAACTGGGTCCACTGGGCGGTCGACGAGGTCGGCCCGCACGGCGCCGACGCGGCGACCGCCCGCGTCGAGCCGACGCTGCGCCGCACCACCGAGTGGCGGCACGGCGTGAGCGCCGACGGCAGCGAGTACTGGACCGCCCAGGCGGCCTGGGACCGCTGAGATGTGCCTCGTGTACATCGTCGACGACGACGAGGAGCTGAGCGCGTCGCTCGCCTGGCTCCTCGACTCGGTCGGTATCCGCTCGGAGCGTTTCCACGACGCCCGGACCTTTCTGCGGTCCTACGACCGCACCCGGCCGGCCTGTGTGGTCCTGGACGTCCGGATGCCCGAACTCAGCGGCTTCGACGTCCAGCGGCTCCTCAACGAGGCGGGCTCGCCGCTCCCGGTCGTCTTCGTCTCCGCGCACGGCGACATCCGGATGTCCGTCCGCGCCCTGCAGCACGGAGCCGTCGACTTCCTGGAGAAGCCGTACGACCCCCAGCACCTTCTCGACGTGGTCCAGGCGGCGCGGCGCACCGCCCGCGAACGCTTCGACCGCGAGGCCCGGCGCCGCGAGCTGCGCGCCGGACTGGACACCCTGACCGCACGGGAGCGGGACGTGCTCGCCCTGTCCGTCGAGGGCGCCGCGAACAAGCAGATCGCGAGCCGGCTCGGCATCAGCGCCAAGACCGTCGACGTACACCGGGCCCGCATCCGGGAGAAGACCGGCGCGGAGAGCATCGCCGCCCTGGTCCGGGACGTCCTCCGGCTGGACGCCCGGTGAGCCCGGGGGAGGGGCTCGCGGCGGCCGACTTCCGCGAACTGACCGACGCGCTCAAGTACTGCGTCCTGCTGCACGACGCCCGCACCTTCGACATCCTCTGGGCCAACCGGGCCGCCTGCGAGCTGCTCGGCTGGACCGTCGACGAGCTGAGGCCCCTCAAAGCACCGGACATGAGCAAGAACGCCCGCCAGTACAGCCGCACACTCGGCCATCGCTGGCTGGGCCGCGCGGCCCAGCACGGCGTCAGCACCACCGAGTGGTGCTACCGCGCCAGGAGCGGCGAGGAGATCCTCACCGAGGCGATCGCGATCCGGGTCGAACTGGCCGAGCGGACGGCGGTGATGGTCCAGTTCCGGGACATCGCCGAGGAGAAGGCGGTCCGGCGCGACCTGTTCCGCACCGAGCACCGGCTGCGCGCCTTCCTCGGCGGCCTGGCCGAGGGGATCGTCGTCCTCGACGACGCGGACCGCGTGCTCTTCGCCAGCGAGTCCGCGACCAGACTGCTCGACGACGGCCTGGACGGGGCGGACTTCGGCACCTACTGCTGCGACGGACGCGTTCCCGAGCGCGAGGGCCGCTACCGGTTCGCGGCACCCGGCGCGACGCCCCGCTGGTATGCCGCGACCTGCCAGCACATCGAGATCGAGAGCGACCTGCGCGGCCGGATGCTCCTCTTCTACGACATCACCGACCGGGTCCGTGCCGAGGAGCGGCACCGGCGCGACACCCAGCACCTCGACCACCTGGCCCGCTACAACGCCATGGGCGACATGGCGATGGCGATCGCGCACGAGGTCAGCCAGCCGCTGTCGGCCGCCTACAACTTCGTCGAGGGAACGCGCGGCCGGCTCGGCGCCGGCCAGGAGTCCGTGCTGTGGGGGCTGGACAACGCCGTCCGGCAGATCGACCGGGCCCGGCGGATCCTGGCCAGCCTGCGGCAGTATGTCGGCCGCCTGGAGCAGTCGGAGCAGCTGACCGACCTCAACGCGATCGTGCGGGACTGCGCGTACTTCGTGGAACTGCGGGCCCAGGAGCACGCGGTGGCCGTCGAGTTCGAGCTCGCCGCCGAGCCGCTGCCGGTGCGCTGCGAGAACGTGCTCATCGGGCAGGTCGTGATGAACCTCGCCGCCAACGCGGTGGACGAGACGGCCCGCCTGCCCGAGGCCGAACGCACGGTGACGGTCACCACCCGGCGTACCGGGGACGGCCGGGCCGAACTCGCGGTCCGCGACCGGGGCCACGGGCCGCCGCCCGACGAGCGCGTCTTCGAAGGCGTCTTCACCGCCAAGGAGAACGGCAGCGGCATCGGCCTCGCCCTCAGCCACCGCATCATCGCCCGGCACGGCGGCACCCTCGACGTCCACGCGAACGAACCGCGCGGCTCGGTCTTCCGCTTCACGCTGCCGGCCGTACCCACCCACCACCCACCCACGGAGCCGTGATGCCCGCCCGCTACCACCACGCCACGCTCATCGACGGAACCGGCGCCGCCCCCGTCCCCGACGCCGTCCTCGTCGTCGAGGACGACGGGGTCATCAGCTACGCGGGCCCGGCGGCGCACGCACCGCCCGCCGCCCCGGCGGCGACGGAGACCGACCTGGGCGGCCGGACTCTGCTGCCCGGCTTCTTCGACTGCCACGTGCACCTGTGCATGACCCCGGGGCGTGGCCTGCTCGCGGGGCTGGCCGCCGACCCGACGGTGGCGACGTTCGAGACCGCCGAGCGGATGCGCGCCACCCTGCACGCCGGCGTGACGACCCTGCGCGACCTCGGGGGCGTGCCCGCCGGATACCGCACCGCCGTGGAGCGGGGCCTGGTCGACGGCCCCCGGCTCCAGGTCGCCGTGAAGGTGATCGGCCACACCGGCGGGCACGCCGACTGCACGCTGCCCGGCGGGATCGACGCCGCCCCCCACCTGGGCGAGATCGCCGACACCCCGGACGAGGTCCGGATCGCGGCCCGGCGGATGCTGCGCGCGGGCGCGGACCTCGTCAAGGTCTGTGCCACCGGCGGGATGGGCAGCCCGCACGACGACCCCGACGACGAGGGACTGACCCGGGACGAGCTGAGCGCCGTCGTCGAGGAGGCGAGACGGCACCGCGGGAAACCGGTCGCCGCGCACGCGCAGGGCACCGCCGGCATCCGCAACGCCCTCCAGGCCGGCGTCACCAGCATCGAGCACGGCTACGGAATCACCGACGAGCTGTGCGACCTGGCCCTGGAACAGGGCGCGTTCCTCGTCCCGACCCTGTCCACCGTCTTCGCCCCGCTCGACCGGGCCGCCATGGCCGAGCACCACTTCCGCAAGAAGAGCCGCTGGTCCGGGACGAGCAAGGAGAACATCGCGCACGCGATCGCCCGCGGTGTCCCGATCGCCCTGGGCACGGACGCCGGGGTCGTCCCGCACGCCCGCAATCTGCTGGAGCTGTCGTACCTCGTGGAACTGGGGATGGATCCGCTCGACGCGATCACGGCCGGCACGCTGAACGCGGCCCGGCTCCTGGGTCTCGAAGAGCAACTGGGGTCCCTGGAGGCGGGGAAAACCGCCGATTTCGTGGTCGTCGACGGAGATCCCGTGCGGGACGTCGCCGTGCTCGGGCAGCCGGAGAACGTGGTGCTGGTCGCGCGGGCGGGATCGGTGAGAAAGAACATCCTGGGCGTCGACGCATAGGGGATTTCCCCTACTGCACGCGGCCAATTCCCGATGGTGGAGGGATGGTTGCCGCTCGTAGCGTGATGGTGCGGCGGGAGAGAGAACCGCCCGGCAATGCGAGGAGAATCCCTCATGACGCATTTCGATCAGCTGCTGGCTCTGGTGGCCGCACGACGGGCCGAGTTCGAGGAGAAGCGGCACGTCCCGCCGGATGTGATCGCTGAATTCAAGCGTGCGGGAATCTACCGGGCGGGTGTTCCGAAACGCTTCGGCGGCGACGGACTTCCGCCCGCCGAATTCCTCCGCCTGATCGAGCGGATATCGGAGGTCGACGCCTCGGCCGGCTGGGTCGCGAGCTTCGGTTCGTCCGCGATCTACCTGGCCGCCCTGCCGCTCGGCACGCAGGCCGAGCTGTACGCGGACGGACCCGATGTCGCCTTCGCCGGCGGCCTGTTCCCGGTCCAGCCGGCCGAGCGCGTCGAGGGCGGCTACCGGGTCACGGGCCGCTGGAAGTTCGCCAGCGGCTGCAAGGGCGCCGACCTCCTCGGTGTCGGCATCAAGGCGGGCGAGGACCGGGCCGGCCGGCCCCGGACCGCCGTGCTGCGGCCCGAGCAGGTGGAGATCGCCGAGAACTGGGACGTCATCGGCCTGCGCGGCACCGGCAGCCACGACCTGGTGGTCGACGGGGCCGTGGTACCCGAGGAGTGGACGTTCGTCCGCGGCGGCGAACCGACCGTCGACGAACCGCTCTACCGCTACCCGACCGTCCCCTACGCCGCCCAGGTCCTGGCCGTCGTCGGCCTCGGGGCGGCCCGCGCCGCCCTCGACCTGGTCATCGCACAGGGCGGCCGCTCCGGCTACACCGGCGCCCCCAAACCCGCCGAACGCGCCACCTACCGCATCGCCGTCGGCCAGGCGGAGGCCCAACTCCGGTCCGCGCGCGCCTACTTCTACGAGGCCACCGAGGAGGCCTGGGCGACCGTCGCGGCGGGCGACCCGGCGACGGACGTCCAGGCGAGCGCGCTGCGCCTGGCCTCGGCGCACCTCGCCAAGACCTCCTTCGAGGTCGTCCGGGCCGCCTACCAGCTCGGCGGCATCGGCGCCGTCGCCGACGGCAGCCCCCTCCAGCGCCACCTGCGCGACGCCTCGGTCGTGCCGCAGCACGCCTTCCTCCAGGAGGGCATGTACGACGGCGCCGGCGCGGTCCTCATGGGCGTGAAGCCCTTCCCCGGCTACCTGTGAAAGGCAGGCCCTCCATGTCGGAATCCCCCCTGCGGGTGCTGTTCTGCATCGGCGTCAACCAGAACTTCTTCGACCTGCCCACCGGTCAGGGCAAGTCGGTCTGGGACGGCTTCCTGAGCATGCTCACCCAGCTGCACGAACTGCCCGGCGTGAGCGTCCTCGGCACGATCGACGACGACCAGCACATGGTCGGCCCGTCCGACTCCTGGCCGTGGACCTGCTACGTCCTCGCCGACGTCGTCGACCAGCCGACCGTCGCCGCCGCCTGCAACCTCTTCCGTACCGTCCAGGTCGGCGAGCACGGCCTGTGGCGGTACATGAAGATCGAGGCCCGCCTCGGCCGTCCGCTGCCCCAGCCGGAGGTGACCCGATGACGAACTCACCCCTCGTCGAGTCCGACCGCGTCGCCGGCAGCCTCTACACCGACCCGGCCCTCTTCGAACGCGAGATGGACCGCATCTTCCACCGCACCTGGGTGTGGGTCGCCCACGAGAGCGAGATCGCCAAGGCCGGCGACTTCAAGACGGCCTGGGTGGGCCGCCGTCCCGTCATCGTCACCCGGGACCGCCGGGGCGGCATCAACGTCCTGCTCAACCGCTGCCGGCACCGCGGCGCCAGCGTCTGCGAGACCCCCAAGGGCAACGGCAACGGCTTCACCTGCCCCTACCACGCCTGGTCGTACGGCCTGGACGGCAGCCTGCGCGGCATCCCGTACCCCGAGGGCTACGAGGACGTCGTCGAGAAGAAGGACCTGCCGCTGCAGCGCCTGAAGGTCGGCTCGTACGCCGGGATGGTCTTCGCGAGCTTCAGCGAGGACATCGAGCCGCTGGAGGACTTCCTCGGCGGGGCCCGGCTGTGGATCGACCGCTTCATGAAGCAGGGCGCGGGCTATCCCATCAAGGTGCAGGGCGAGCACCGGTTCCGGTTCGCCGGGAACTGGAAGATCCAGCTGGAGAACACCACCGACTGGTACCACTTCCCGATCGTGCACCGCTCCTGGATGGCCTCGGTCGACGCGGAGACCGCGAGCATGCTGTCGATCATGACCGACGAGACCGCGGTCACCCACGCCCTCGGCAACGGCCACAGCGTCTCGGTCTCCGTCGCCGAACACGCCGACCTGGACGTCGACGACGGCACCGAGAAACTCCAGGACCGCTTCAGCCACATCGTCCAGGAGCTGTCCAGGGACATGCCGCCGGAGCAGGTGCGGCGGATCGTGCGCTCCCTGCACGGCGCCGGGTTCAACCTCAACCTGTTCCCGAACGTGGCGATGTCGATGTCCTTCTTCCGGGTGCTGCGCCCGATCTCGGTCGCGGAGACGGAGATCCGGCACGTGGCCCTCGGCCTGGACGGCGGCCCCGGGATCGTCAACCGCGAACGGCTGCGCATCCACGAGCACTTCCAGGGCCCGTTCGGCTTCGGCAGCCCCGACGACGCCGAGGCCTGGAACCGCGTCCAGCGCGGTGTGGCCGGCGGCGTCGACATGCCGATCCTGGTCAACCGCGGCCTCGCCCGCGAGAAACCGAACGACCTCGGCCAGCCCACCTCGCACGCGACCGACGAGACCGGCATGCGGGAGGCGTACGACATGTGGAAGAGGATGATGACCGATGGCAACTGAGGCCCTGAGTACGGAAGTTGCCGGGCTGCCGCTGGACGACCCGCGCGCCCTCGCCGCCGTCTCCCTGATCTGGCGCGAGGCCCACCTCCTCGACGGCCGCCGCTACGAGGAGTGGGACGGCCTGTGGGCCGAGGGCGGCGAGTACGTCGTCCCCATCGACCGCGAGGCGACCGACTTCGCCGACCGGCTCAACCTCGTCTACGACGACGACCGGATGCGCCGGATGCGCGTCGAGCGGCTCACCGGCGGGTTCTCCATCTCCGCCGCGGCGGCCGCCCGCACGGTCCGCACGGTGTCCCGGTTCGTCGTGTCCGGTCCGGTAGGTCCGGTCGGTCCGGTCGGACCGACCGGCCACGCGGAGGACGCGATCGAGGTGTCCGCAGCACAGATCCTGGTCGGCTACAAACGTGAGGAGACCTTCGTCCTCGCCGCCGACGTCACCCACCGGATCGTGTTCGGCCCGGACGGCCCGCGCATCGCCCGCAAGATCGTCCGGCTGGTCAACTCCGAGGACGCGGTCACGGCGTCGGGGTTCCTGCTGTGAGCCCGCACGAGGAGGACGCGAGGCACGTCGCCCTGGTGACCGGCGCGGCCCGCGGCCTCGGCGCCTGCATCGCCGCACGCCTCTACGACCGCGGCTACCGCGTCGCCCTGACCGACCTGGACGGGGAAGCCGCCGGGAAGGCGGCGGCCGCACTCGACCCGGAGGGCCGCTACGCCGTCGGACTCGCGCTGGACGTCCGGGACAAGGCCGCCTTCGCGCGGGCCCGCGACCAGCTCGTCGAACGGTGGGGCGCCGTGCACGTCCTGGTCAACAACGCCGGACGAGCCAAGGTCGAGAAGCTGATGGAGATCAGCCCGGAGAGCTTCGGCGAGGTCGTGTCCACCAACCTCGACGGCACCTTCTTCGGCTGCCAGGTCTTCGGCGCCTACTTCGCCGAACGCGGCTACGGGCGCATCGTCAACATCGCCTCGCTCGCCGGCCAGAACGGCGGTACCGCGACCGGCGCGCACTACGCGGCGGCCAAGGGCGCAGTGGCCACCCTCACCAAGGTGTTCGCCCGTGAACTCGGCCCCTCCGGGGTGACGGTCAACGCCGTCTCGCCGGGCCCGCAGGACCTGCCGGTCGTCCGCGAGACGGTCCCGCCGGAGCAGCTCGCGGCCATCGAAGAGTCCATTCCGGTACGGCGGTTGGGCCGTCCGCGGTTCATCGCCGACATGGCCGTCCTGCTCGCCTCCGAACACGCGGACGCGGTCACCGGCGCCTGCTGGGACGCCAACGGCGGCCTGTACATGCGCTGACAGCACCGTCAGCTCCGCACCCGAACCACCCGAATCGCCCGAACCACCTGAAGGCAGACGGATGTTCACAGTCACCGTCACCGACACCCACGACGAGACCGACACGATCAAGGTCCTCCGGCTCGCCCGCACCGACGGCGTCGCCCTCGCCGCCTACCCGGCCGGCGCGCACATCGACGTGACCGGACCCACCGGGATCACCCGCCCGTACTCCCTGTGCGGCCCGCCGGACGACTCCGGTGCCTACACCATCGCCGTCAAACGGGAGGCGGACTCCCGCGGCGGCTCCCAGGCCCTGCACGACAAGGCCGGACCGGGCACCGAGCTGACCGTCGGCGCACCCAGGCAGCTGTTCGGCCTCGCGACGGACGGCGCCCGGCACCACCTGCTGGCGGCGGGCATCGGGATCACCCCGCTGCTGGCGATGGCCTACGAACTGCACGCCAGGGAAGCCGAGTTCACGCTGCACTACGTCGCGCGGAGCCGTGCGGAGGCGGCCTTCGCCGGGCTGCTGGCGGAGTCGCCCTTCGCGGACCGGGTGGTCCCGCACTTCGGGCTCGGCCGGCAGGCCTCCGGCGCCGCGCTGGCCGCCGCGCTCACGGGGCCGGCGGGGGACAGCCACGTCTACACCTGCGGACCGCGCGACTTCATGGCGCACGTCCGCGGACTCGCCGCCCGCGCCGGCCTGCCGGAGGAGCGGATCCACTCGGAGCTGTTCCAGGCGGACGTCCCGCAGGACACGGCCGCCGACACCGCCTTCGAGGTCGAGCTCGACACCGGCGAGGTCTACCCGGTCCCGCCCGGCCGGAGCATCGCCGAGGTGCTGGAGGAGAACGGCGTCCCGCTGGACACGTCCTGCCGCGAGGGCATCTGCGGGACCTGCGTCCTCAGGGTGATCGAGGGCGAACCCGACCACCGCGACCACTGCCTCTCCGCCAAGGAGAAGGCGGCGGGCGACCAGATCGCCGCCTGTGTCTCACGCGCGAGGTCGTCGCGGCTGGTGGTGGAGTTGTGGTGAGCCGGTCCGAACCGAACCAAGAGAGGAGCGGCACCGCCGTGACCCCCGACCAGAGCGAGTTCCGCGAGGCGATGGCGCACCTCCCGGCCGCCGTGAACATCCTGACCACCGACGGCCCGAACGGCCGCTGCGGCATCACGCTCAGCGCCGTCTGCTCGGTCACCGACGCCCCGCCGACCGTCCTGGTCTGCGTCAATCGCGCAAGCGCCATGCACGACGTCTTCAAGGCGAACGGACGCGTCGGCCTCAACGTCCTCGGCGGGGACCAGCAGGAACTCGCCCTGCACTTCGCCGGCGCCACCAAGGTGCCCATGGCCGAACGCTTCACCTGGGACATCTGGGACCACACCCAGGACGTACCCGTCCTCAAGGACGCCCTGGTCACCGCCGTCGGCACGATCCGGCACACGGTCCCCACGGGCTCCCACAGCGTGCTCTTCGTCGAGATCGGGCAGATCCGCACCCGCTCCGGCGGCCAGAGCCTCGTCTACTTCAACCGCGCCTTCCATCGCCTCGACGCGGCCCCTTTCGTACCGGAAGGCGCCCGGTCGTGACCGCCGCCGTCGAGGAAGCGCTACGGCGCCAGGCGCAGACCGAAGCGGACATCCGTGCGTGGGTGCGGGTGGACGCCGAAGGCGCCCGCGCGGCGGCGCTCAGTGCCCCCGAAGGTCCGCTGCACGGCATGCCGTTCGGGGTGAAGGACATCATCGACGTGGCCGGGCTGCCCACCGAGTGCGGCTCCGTGCTGCGCCGGGGCCGGGTCGCCGCCGCCGACGCCTGGCTGGTGGACCGGCTGCGCCGGGCGGGCGCCGTGCCGCTGGGCAAGACGGTCACCACCGAGTTCGCCTACTTCCAGCCCGGCCCGACCCGCAACCCGCGCAATCCCGCCCACACGCCGGGCGGTTCGTCCAGCGGCTCGGCCGCCGCCGTCGCCGCCGGCGTGGTGCCCCTCGCCCTGGGCTCGCAGACCGCCGGTTCGCTGACCCGGCCGGCCTCCTTCTGCGGGGTCGCCGGCTACGTCGCCCCCGTCGGCGCCTGGTCCACGGCGGGCATCACCGGGCTCAGCCCGAGCCTGGACGCCCCGGGGCTGCTCACACCCACCGTCGCCGAACTGGCCACGGTGATCGAGGCCGTCGACGGCACCACGGCCGAAGACGCCGCATCCGTGAGGCTGTCGCTCTGGCAGGGCGCCGAACTCACCGACGTCGCACCGTCGATGCTCGACGCCGTGCGCCACACCGGGCGCGAGCTGCGCGCCGACGGCACCGAACTGCCCGTCAGCGCCGTGGAACTGGCCGACGCCCACGCCGTCGTGATGGCCTACGAGGCTGCCCGCAGCCTCGCCGCCGAGGCCAGGCATCCCGAGTCGCTGAGCCGGCACCTGAACGACCTCCTCGAACGCGGGCGCAGGACCACCGACGCCGAGTACCGTGCCGCGCTCGCCACGGCACACACCGCACGCGCCGTCGTCCTCGACCTCCTCACCCACGTCGACGCGATCCTCGGCCCCGCCGCCCCCGGCCCCGCCCCGCACGGCCTGGCCGCCACCGGCAATCCCGTGCTCAGCCGCCCCTGGCAGCTACTCGGCCTGCCCGTGGTCACCGTGCCCGGTCACCGCGACCCCGACGGCCTGCCCCTCGGTCTCCAACTCGTCGGCCACCCCGCCCGGGTGGGCCGGCTGCTCGGCGTCGCCCGCACCGTCGAGCAAGCCGCACGGTGACGACGAGTGCGGTCGGCACCGTCCCCGGACAATCGGTTGTTTCCTGTGATACCGGGTCAATCGCCTTGCGGATTTCCCAATTCGGCGCGACAACCGCGGAAGGCGGCCAGAATGTGGCGGTGAGGCCGGTGGGGTGGGGCGCCGGCTGTCGCGTGCTGTGAAAAGAGAGTTCCGTCTACGGGCAACGGCGTACGCTCCGCGTCGAAGGAGGGTGCCATGGCCGCTCACGCGAGAGCGATCGGGATCTGGTGGCTGGCCACGATGGCTGCCCTGACCACCGCGGTCATCGCGGTCGTCCTCGTCGTCCAGGCCGACTCGGGGGAGGCGTCCCCGCCCGCACCGTCCCCCCTCACCGCAACACCGTCGAACACACCGGGGACGACGGGCGCCACACCCTAGGAGCCGTCACCGAACGGCACCGCGCCCGATGCCCGCGGACGTGAGCATCGGGCGGAGCCTCGTCAGACCGTCGACAGGTCGATCGCCCGGTCCAGGTCCTGGGGCCGCAGGACGCGCAGGATCGCTTCGAGGAGGTAGTAGTCGGCGTAGGGGAGGGAGATCTCGATGCCGTCCTCGGCGGGGCGGTTACGGGTGCAGCGGGCCACGACGGCCTCGGCGCGGGCGGAGTGGGTGGTCAGGCAGGTCTCGCACAGTGCGCCGAGGATGCGCAGCGCGGTGGTGCGGTAGGGGCGGCTGCCCGTGGCGGCGGCCAGGTCGAGCAGCCCGCAGGCCATGACGGTCCCGGCGGAGGCGTCCTTCACGTCGTACGGCTGCTGCGGTGCGCGGTAGTCCCAGACGGGTACGTGGTCCGGGCCGAGGGCCTGGAGGGCGAAGTCGGCGAGGCTGCGGGCGGTGTCGAGGAACCGGTGGTCGCCGGTGCGGCGGTACATCGTGGTGAAGCCGTAGATGCCCCAGGCCTGGCCGCGGGCCCAGCAGGAGGTGGGGCTGTAGCCCTGGACGGTGTTCGGGCCGACGGGGGTGCCGGTGGCGGGGTCGAGGTCGTAGGCGTGCGGGGTGGATCCGTCGGGTCGCGGGAAGAGGCGCCGGGTGGTCTCCGCGTGGCCCACGGCCGCGTCCATGAACGCGCTGTCGCCGGTCTGCCGGGCGGCGAAGACGAGCAGGTCGAGGTTCATCATCGTGTCGATGATCATGCGCCCCGCGTTGTCGGAGGTGTTGAGCGCACCCCAGGCCCGCAGGTAGCGGCCGCGGGGGTTGTAGCGCTGGAGCAGTGAGCGCGCCGCCTGTACGGCGCCGTCCCGCCAGGACGTGTCGCCGGTCAGCCGCCAGGCGGTGACCCAGGACGGGGTGAACAGGAAGCCCAGGTCGTGCGTGCCGGTGTCGTACTGCCGGGGGGCGAGTTTGGCGGCCGACGCGAGGGCGAGGGTGCGCAGGCTGTCGTCGCCGCTGTGCAGCCAGCTCATCCAGAGGACGCCGGGCCAGAATCCGCCGACCCAGTCGCCGTTCTGGGAGTAGACCCACTTCTCGAACTTCGTCCCGACCGGGAAGGCGCTCACCCCGGGCGCGACGGCACGCACCTTGGCGACCGCGTAGTCGGCCGCGTCACGCAGCACCGCCTCCGTCGCCGCCGGCACCAGGCCGGTGAGCGCCTGCGCGGACTGGGGTACGGCGGCGTACGCCGCCGCGGCGCCGCCTGCGGTGGCCAGCACGGCCCTGCGGGACATGTGCATGGGTGCGTTCCTCTCCAACTGAGCTGGTGAGTACGGGAGTTGAAGGAGTCTCGCATGCGGCGACGCCCGCGTATACACATGTGCGCAATGTTCATATGTGTGAATGACAGTGGCCGACGTCAGGCCCGGCGTGCGGGACGCCGGGCTTGACGGGGAGGACGGGCGATCGGCCTGTCTAGAGGCTGCGGGCGGTGATGTCGCCGCGGGACGTGGTCGCGCGGATGTCGAGTTCGGTCGTGCCGTCGTTCTTGAGGGCGTTGCTGACGCGGCCGTAGCCGGTGCCGGCGTCCAGGGCGGCCGAGACGCCGGTGGCGGCGGCGACCGTGATGTCGCCGTCCTGGGTGCGGAGTACGACGGTGCCGCGGGTGGCCTCGCCGATCCTGATGTCGCCCCGTGCGGTGCTGATCTCCGCGGGCCCGCCCAGCCGGCCGACCTCGACGTCGCCGTCGGTCGCGGTGAGGCGGAGGCTCGCGGCCTCGTCGATCTTGACCTTGCGGTAGGCGCCGTCGAAGACGACGTCGCCGAGGCGTCCGACGCCACGCAGCTCGGTGCCGGCCGCCTTGACCTCGACCCGGGAGCCGGCGGGCAGCCGGACGGTGACCTCCACGGAGCCGGAGGGGCCGAAGAGCTGGTTGCCGGGGGTCCCGGCCGTGATCCGCAGGGCCCCGTCGGCGTAGGAGACGCTGGTCTGCTCCGCGGCCTTGACGTCGCGGCTCTTGCCGGGGTCGGCCGGCAGGGTCTCGACCGTGGTGTCGGCGCGGTCCGCGGCGATGAACTGGACGCGCCCGGCGGGGATGTCCAGGACGGCGGAGATCGGGGCGGGGGTGTCGAACTTCTGCATCGTGGTCTCCCGTTGGCGTTCCTTGTTTCTGGTAATGGAAACGCTACGTTGCTTTCCGGGTCGCGACAACGAGTTTGTTGCGTAAGACTTACAAAGATGCAGTTCAGAGCATCCAAAGTGTTGCAATGGATCTGAAGCTAACGCAATGTGAGGTCGCCGTTCATTGCAATGAGTGAGCAGTGAACGCTATGCTCGCGAGGCCAGGGACCGTCCTGCGGGAACAACTAGGAGATCGCGATGCCGGGAGGCAGGCTCAGCCAGCAGGAACGCCGGCAGATCGCGCTGGGGCTGGCCGACAGCCTCCCCTACGCCGAGATCGCCCGCCGTATCGACCGTCCGACCTCGACGGTCACGCGCGAGGTGATGCGCAACGGCGGCCCCACCGCCTACCACGCCGACCTGGCCCACCGCGCCACCGAGCGCCGCGCCCACCGGCGCAGGCCCGCCTCCTCCCGGGGGTCCGGGGCGGTCCCGCAGCCGCACGGACGGGACGCCGAGGCCGTGGCCGAGTACGAGGAGACGCTCACCACCGTCTTCATGCAGTCGGGTACGCCCAAGATGATGGCCCGGGTGCTGGCCTGTCTCTGCATCAGCGACGCCGCCAGTCTCACCGCGTCCGAACTCGTCCAGCGGCTCCGGGTCAGCCCGGCGTCCGTCTCCAAGGCCGTCGCGTTCCTCGAAGAGCAGGGGCTGGTCCGCCGGGAGCGCGACGAACGCCGCCGCGAGCGTTACTTCGTCGACGACGACGTCTGGTACCAGTCGATGATGGCCAGCGCGCGCGGCACCGCCCAGGTCGCCGAGACCGCACGTCAGGGGGTCGCCGTCCTCGGCCCGCGCACCCCCGCCGCCGACCGCCTGGAGAACATCGCCCGCTTCCTCGACTTCGTCAGCGAGAGCATCGCCCGCGCCGCCGAGCAGGCCCGCGAAGTCCTGCACAGTAGACCCGGGACGGGCTCCGGCGACGTCACCGGTCGGCCGGGCCCGGACCAGGCATAGGCGGTCGGCCGCCCCGGTGCGGCGGCCCGCGGACCGGCCGTGGCGGCGGAGTTCACAGGTGTCTCCCGGTTCCCGTTCATCGTCCCTGGCCGGAGGCCGTCACCACAGGGCAGGATTGGCGACAATATCGTTGCCGTTCTGAGCGTTCCGCCGCGGAAAGGGGCACCACGTGCCGGCAGCACCCAACATCCCGTCCGGGCCCGACCCGGTCGTCGACGTCATCCGCGCGGCGATCGTGCACGGGGAGTACGTGCCGGACCAGCGGCTCGTGGAGGTCGACCTCGCGGAGCGGTTCGCGGTCAGCCGTGGCGCCGTGCGCTCGGCCCTGCTCCAGCTCGGCAACGAGGGGCTGGTGGAGCGCATCCCCAACCGCGGCGCCCGGGTGCGCGCGGTGCCGCTGGCCGAGGCCATCGAGATCACCGAGGTCCGGATGGTGGTCGAAGGCCTGTGTGCGGCCAAGGCCGCCCAGCGGGTGACCGACGCGGAGATCGCCGAACTGCGGGAGATCCGGGCGGGGATGATCGGGGCGGTCGAGTCCGGGGAGGTCATGACCTACTCCGAGCTGAACAACCGGCTGCACCGCCGGCTCGTGGAGCTGAGCGGTCAGGCCACGGCCGGGGGAGTGCTGGAGCGGCTGCGCGGCCAGTCGGTACGGCACCAGTTCAGGCTCGCCCTGCAGCCGGGGCGGCCGGCCGTCTCGCTCCCGGAGCACCTCGCGATCATCGACGCCGTCTGCGGCCGTGACCCGGTCGCCGCCGAGCAGGCCGCCCGCGGGCACCTCGGCAGTGTCATCCACGCCCTGCGGAAAATCGTCAACGTGCCTTCGTCGCGGGCAAGTTAGCGCGCCGGAGCGGAGCGGAGCGCGCCGGGCCCGGACGGCGGCCGGTACCGTACCGCTTTCGTCGCGGGGACATACAGCCGTCGCCGTCGCCGTCATTGGCTTCGGGTGCGCAATCGCCCTCTTCCTCGCCTTCGCCGAACCGCACCGTGCAACCTCCCGATCGGCGTACTCGGGCCGGCCGCTGCCGGCCGCCCGGATCGCGATCTTGGTGGTTCGCTCATCGTTCATGACCCCCTCACCTGTGCGAAGGCGGTCGTTCGGGCTGCGCCGGAAAGGTCCTGGCGGCCTGTCACAACGAAACCCCAGGACGGATTTCGTGACCGAATCACGCGTTCGCCGGTGGCGCCGCAGCCTCCGTGTCCTGCTCGTCGCCGTCGCCGGACCGACGCTCGCCGTCGGCGCCCTGACGGCGTCGCCCGCCCACGCGGCGGCGGCCGACGACATCCGGATCAACGAGGTGGTGACCACCGGAGACGTCAACGACTCCGTGGAGCTCTACAACAAGGGCACCGCCACGGTGGATCTCTCCGGCTGGATCCTCCGGGACGACAACGACAGCTCCAAGTACGCGATAGCCGCCGGGACCACCCTCGCTCCCGGCGGCTTCGTCGCCTTCGACGTGCACAACGCCTTCGGCCTGGGCTCCGACGACGAGGCGCGCCTCTACCTCGCCGACGGCACCACCCTGGTCGACAGCTTCGCCTGGACCCAGCACTCCGACCCGTCGTGGTCGCGCTGCCCCGACGGCACCGGCGCCTTCGGCTCGGCCGCGCTCACCCTCGGCGCCGCCAACGACTGCGGCTCCGGCGGCATTTCGGCGACCGCGTGGCCGGGCGGCAGCTCGGTCGCCACCGCCGACGCCAAGAACGCCTTCGGCACCGACATGAGCGGCCTCTACCAGGAGGGGAACGTGCTGTGGGCGGCGCAGAACAGCGGCAAGCTGTGGCGGCTGGTGCCCAACGGCTCCACCGCCTGGAAGGCCGACACCGCGGGCGGCTGGACGTCCGGCAAGACGCTCAGGTTCCCGGGCGGTTCGGGCACGCCGGACGACGAGGGCGTCACCCTGACCGGTGCCGGTTCGAGCGGCGGCGTGTACGTGGCGAGTGAGCGCAACGCGGACTCGTCCGGCACCAGCCGGCTCTCCGTCCTCAGGTACGACGTCAGCGGCACCGCCACCAGCATCACCGCCGCCACCGAGTGGAACCTGACCTCCGACCTGCCGTCGGTGGGCTCCAACCTCGGCCTGGAGGGCATCACCTGGGTCCCGGACGCCACCCTGACCGCCGCCGGGTTCATGGACGCCTCGACCGGCGCCGCCTACAACCCGGCGAACTACGGCTCGCACACCGGAGGGGTGTTCTTCGTCGGTGTCGAGGGCACCGGCATGATCTACGGCTACGTCCTCAAGGACGGCGGCACCTACACCCGGGTGGCGGCCGTCAGCAGCGGCATGGCCGGCGTCATGGAACTCCAGTGGGAACCGCAGGCCTCCCGTCTCTGGGCGGTCTGCGACGACACCTGCTCCGGCCAGCACCGCACCCTGCAGATCAACTCCTCCGGCGTCCTCGCCACCACCGCCGTCTACAACCGCCCGTCCGGCATGAGCAACTACAACAACGAGGGCTTCGCCGTCTCCGGCTCCGACGCGTGCAGCGGCGGCAGCAAGCCCGTGTGGTGGTCCGACGACAGCAACGACAGCAGTCACGCGCTGCGCAGGGGCACCATCACCTGCTGAGGCCCTGCCGGGCCGCCCGTGCCGCGCTGTATCGTACGCGCGGCATCACACGCACCACCGGAACATGCGTCAACTCCCGTACCGGCACGTCGACTTCACCGACGTGCCGGTTCCTTTCGCCGCCCCCGGAGGAACCGTGGCAACCGCCCGCACCCACCGTTTCCGTGTGCCTCTGACCCGACGCAGATCCCTCGCCGTGACGGCCGCCCTAGCCGCCGTCTGCGCTGCCGGCCTCACCCGGCCGACCGTCGCCCGCGCGGACGCCGCCGCCGACCGCGCCGCCCTCGCCCAGTGGTGGGCCCCGGTCAACTTCCAGGACGTCGACTCCACCGGCGAGACCGCGCTCGGCGGCAAGTCCGACTACATCACGTCGTACGACTACGACGGCGACCTCAACGGCCGCAACAACTGGGAGAACACCAGCCAGTTCCCGCTCGCGGCGCACGTCTACTACTCGGTCGTCCAGACCCCGTCCTTCTCCTACCTGCTGTACACGTACTTCCACCCGCGCGACTGGTCGGACGGGGTCCTCGACAACTACCAGGAGGACCTCACCGAGCACGAGAACGACGCCGAGGGCGTCCTGGTCGTCGTCGCCAACGACGGCTCCGCGCACGGGCAGTTGAAGGCCGCCATCACGGTCGCGCACAGCAACTTCTACTCCTGGGTGCCCTCCGGCAGCGACTTCACCAGCGGGCAGGAGAGCGTCGACGGCACGCTGAAGCTCCAGGGCGACCCGCACGACGACGGCCACGGCCGCCCGTTCACCACCCAGCAGCCCAACACCCACGCCGCCTGGGCCGAGGGATACCTCTCGCAGGAGCGCAGCCAGTACGCGAGCGGCGACGGCATCGTCTACTACCCCGGCTCCACCGCCGAGGTGCCCTCCGGCTCCAACGACCGTGACGTGCAGTACACCCTGACCGACGTCTTCGCCTCGAACGGCATGTGGGCGAACCGCACCCTCACCACGCTCTTCGCGACGCCGAACAACTTCGCCGGCGACGACAGCTCCAACCCCTACGGCGCCAAGTGCGGCGCCGGCGGTGTCCTCGGCCCGGCCAACGGCGCCTGCGACACCGACGCGGCCAACCCGCCCTGGGCCTGGGACGACGGCGACGACCTCCCCGGCCGGGGCTACCTCGCCACCAACCCCGCCGAACTCGTCTGGGACTACTTCAACTGGACCGGCAAGCCCTCCTCGCCGGACCTCGCCTACACCTGGGACCAGTACAACGGCATCACCTCCTGATCAGGCGCCGGGCCCGCCCTGCAGCACCGTGGGGCTGATCTGCCGCACCTGAGGCAGCGTGGTGACCATGTGGGCGGCCACGCGTTCGCTGAGGCAGACATGGCGGTGGGGGATGTCCCCGGGGAACCGGGCGAAGTCGCCCGCCGCCAGGTCGACCGGTTCGGTGAGCGGGCCGGTGCGCGGCTTGCCGGTGATCACGTAGACGTGGTGGAGCGTGCCGGCCGCGTGCGGGACGACGGGCTCGGGCTGCCTGCCGCCGCGTTCGAGGCGCAGCACCAGCGTCCGTACGTAACCCGAGCCGTACACCTCGTCGAGGAGCCGCTCCGACCAGTTGCCGCTGTCCGTCCACTGCCCCTCGTCGTGGCGCTGGACGTAGACCGGCGTGCCCCACTCGGTGAGCAGCCGGCGGGCCGGCACGTCCAGGGCCGCGCCGAGCAGCGAGAGCGTCTCGACGGTCGGGTTGCCCGCGCCCTGCTCGATCTTCGACAGCGTCTGCTTCGAGAGACCGGACCGGCGCGCCAGCTCGCCCGGTGACATGGCATGCTCCAGCCGGAACCGGCGGACATTGCGGGCCACCAGCTCGTTCTCATGGGCCAGGTCGTCACACTTCCGGGTCGTCCTGCCCGACCAGCCCGGTTTCGGCGGCAGTTACCGCCCGACGGAGGCCGACCTCGAAGGCCGGTCGATCACCGCGATCACCGTCGATGCCCTGTTCCAGGCCCTCGACTCCCTCGGCATCGACGGTTTCCACCTGCTCGGCAACAGCCTCGGGGGAGCGGCGGCGATCGCCATGGCCCAGCAACGCCCGGAGCGGGTCACCGGGCTGGTGCTGATGGCCCCGGGCGGCGGCCGGCTGCCGTTCGGCCCGACACCCACCGAGGGACAGAAGGAGATGTTCCGCTACTACAACGGCGACGGCCCAGCGAGAAGAAGATGGCCGCCTTCATCCGCACCATGGTCCACGACCACCGGCAGTTCGGCGCGGACGTGGTGAAGGCGCGCTACGAGGCCTCCCTCGACGTGAGCCACATCGACTTCTACCACCGCTGCAACGCGGCCTTCGCCCGGCGCGGCGGAATGGACCCGCTCTGGCGCGACCTGCACCGGATCACGGCACCCACCCTGCTGCTCTGGGGCCGCGACGACCGGACGATCACCCTGGACGGCGCCCAGCTGATGCTCAGGCAGATCCGGGACGTCCAACTGCACGTGTTCGGCCGGGGCGGGCACTGGGTGCAGCTCGAACGGCAGCAGGAGTTCGAGGAGTTGGTCGTCGGATTCCTCGGGGAGCGGTGATGGGCTGGCTGGACGGGTACGCCGCCCTGGTCACCGGCGGAGGCGCGGGCATCGGCCGCGCGGTCACCGAGCGGTTCGTCGCCGAGGGCGCCTCGGTCACCGTCTTCGGGCGGGACGAGGGTCAGTTGGACGAGGACGCCGCCGGTGCCCCCGACCGGACACGCCGTCACCGGCGACGTCCGCGACTCCGCGCGGCTGCACACCGCCGTCGCCGAGACCGTCGAACGCTTCGGCAAGCTCGACACCCTCGTCGCCAACGCCGGTGTCTGGGACTACCAGCGGCAGCTCACCCGGCTCGCCGCCGCGGAACTCGACGCCGCCTTCGACGAGGTCTTCGCCGTCAACGTCAAGGGCTATCTGCCGGCGGCCGAGGCGGCCTGGCGGGAGCTGGTGAAGAGCCGCGGCAGCATCGTCATGACCCTCTCCAACGCCTCCTTCCACGTCAACGGCGGCGGCCCCCTCTACACCGCCGGCAAACACGCCTGCCTCGGCCTCATGCGCGAACTCGCCTACGAACTGGCCCCCTGGGTCCGCGTCGACGGCGTCGCCTGCGGCGGCATGAACACCGACCTGCGCGGCCCCGAGGCACTGGCGCTCGGCGACCGCTCGATCTCCGCGTCCTTCGCGAAGAAGGAGCCCGACGCCCCGGCGCTCGTCCCGCTGCACGACGCCGGCACCGACCCGCGCGACTTCACCGGACCGTACGTGCTGCTCGCCGCCCG
Organism: Streptomyces sp. NPDC008092; assembly: GCF_042957285.1. Lineage (NCBI taxonomy): Bacteria > Bacillati > Actinomycetota > Actinomycetes > Kitasatosporales > Streptomycetaceae > Streptomyces > Streptomyces sp. NPDC008092. Next base: position 251,198 of record NZ_JBIBHY010000014.1, on the reverse strand, counting down.
CGAGCAGAGCGGCCCGGTCACCGGGCACGCGATCTCCGCCGACGGCGGCATCGGCGTCCGCGGCTTCGCGCGCGCGGCCGGCGGCGACCACCTCTGACGACTCCGACGCCCCAAGACACCCGACGAGGAGTGCTGACTGTGTCCAGTCCCCACCCGCGCAACTCCGGACTCCGGGTCGACCTCAACCCGGCCGCGGCGGTGGCCCGCCACGCCCGCCACCAGGCCGGCGAGGTGGTCGTCCGCTACCCGGGCGGCGGCCTCACCTACGCCGAACTCGACGACAGGGCAGCCCGGTTGGCGAGCGTGCTGGCGGACGGCGGTGTCGTGGACGGCACCCGGGTCGCCTATCTCGGCCTGAACAGCCCGGCGTTCCTGGCCACCATGTTCGCCGCGTTCCGGCTCGGTGCCGTGTTCGTCCCGGTCAACTTCCGGCTCGCCGAGCCCGAGCTGGAGCGGGTCCTGACGGACAGCGGTGCCGAGGCGATCGTGTGCGAGGAGGGCCACCGCCCCGCGGCCGAAGCCGTGCGCGGGGCGACGCGGCTGCGGCGCCTCCTGCCGGTGGACGACGACCCCGAGGTGCCGGCCGCCGACAGTGGTGCCGACGGCTGGGAGCCCTGGTCGCCGCTGATCGCGGCCGCCCCGCCGACCACCGTCCTCACCCCGAAGTACGCCGACGATCCGGCGATCCTGATGTTCACCTCCGGCACCACCGGGACCTCCAAGGGAGTCGTGCTCACCCACGGCAACGCCTGGTGGAACTCCGTCAACGTCGACCTGCGGCTGGACACCCGGCGCGGTGACGTCACCTACGCGGCCGCGCCGCTCCTCCACATCGGCGCCCTCAACAGCTTCGCCCTGCGCACCCTGGTACGCGGCGGCACGGTCGTCGTACGCCGCTCCTTCGATCCGCAGGAGTGCCTCGACGACCTGGTCGCCCACCGGGTCAACACCGTGTTCGGCGTCCCGCAGATGTTCGCCGCGCCGGCCCGCGTCCCGGGCTTCCGCGACCGGGACCTCGGCGAGCTGCGCGCGGTCGTGGTCGCGGGGGCGGCGGCTCACGCTCGTGCCGGTGGTGCCGAGGAACGCCTCCGGGAAGCTGGGCAAGGCCGTCATCAGGCGGCTGGCGAACGGGGAGAGCTGAGATGATCACGGTGCCCGCGGTCCCGGCCGGACTCGTGCCGGACCCCGGCTGGGAGGCCGTACCGACCGCCCGCGGCCGCACCACGGCCGGCTTCCGCCTGCGCCGGGACGGGGTGACGGTGGACGTACGCCTGGAACGGTGTGCCGCGGGACGGCTGCGGCACACGTATCCGGCCGGCGCCCACGACCTGGAGATACGGGTCGCCGGCTGCCCGGACGACCTGCTCCCGGCGCTGCCGCGCAGCCTCACGGCGGCGGTCCGGGCAGCCGATCCGCACTGCCGGCGGGCCGTCCTCGCCGTGCCCGCCGCCGACCGGGGCCGGATCACGGCCGCCGAGGCGGCCGGTTACCGTCACGCCGTGGACGTCGACCTCGGGACGGAAGAACTGGCCCTGCTGGTGGCGGAACCGGACTGGGTGACCGGCACCGACATCGACCTGGACCGCGTCCCGGGCGCCTGAGAACCCCGGGCGCCCGAGAACGAGGCGCAGCACCTGCGACCCGTGCGGGGCTCGACGCGCGGGTTCGGCCCGGAGCTGGTGTGCTGGGTGAGGGGGCTTCGGACCCTACCCGTCGTACCCGTTCCGGGAGAGACGCATGAGTACCTACCGAGTCGCGCAGGTGACCGCCCTGGGCGGGCCGTTCGAGATCGTCGAGCGGGAGGTGCCGAGGCCGGGCCCCGGCCATGTCCGGATCGCCGTGGAGGCCTGCGGCATCTGCCACAGCGACACCTTCTTCGTCACCGCCGCACTGCCCGGTGTCACGTTCCCGGTGGTGCCCGGCCACGAGATCGCCGGGCGGATCGAGGAACTCGGCGAGGGCATCGAGGACTGGGGCTGGCAGATCGGCGACCGCGTGGGAGTCGGCTGGTTCGGCGGCAGCTGCGGCCACTGCAAGCCCTGCCGGCAGGGCGACTTCATCGTCTGCGAGAACCTGAAGGTGCCCGGCTGGTCCTACGACGGCGGCTTCGGCCAGCAGGTGATCGCGCCGGTCGGCGCCCTGGCCCGCATCCCCGAGGGGCTGACCTCGGCCGACGCGGCACCGCTGGGCTGCGCGGGCGTGACCACCTTCAACGGCCTGCGGCGCAGCCCGGCCGAGCCCGGCGACCTGGTCGCCGTCGTCGGCCTCGGCGGACTCGGCCACCTCGGCGTGAAGTACGCGGTGGCCATGGGCTTCGAGACGGTGGCCATCGCCCGGGGCGCCGAGAAGGCGGACTTCGCCAAGCAGCTCGGCGCCCACCACTACGTCGACTCCACGGCCGGCACCCCGGTCGCCGAGGCCCTGCAGTCGCTCGGCGGTGCCAAGGCCGTGCTCGCCACCGCGGGCAACTCCCAGGCGATCTCGGCGGCCGTGGACGGGCTGGGACCCCGGGGCGAGCTGGTGGTGATCGGCATCGACCCCGAGCCGCTCGGGATCAGCCCGCTCCAGCTGCTCACGGCCGCGCGGGAGGTCCGCGGCCACCCGTCCGGCACCGCGCAGGACGTGCAGGACACCATGGAGTTCAGCGCCCTGCACGGCATCCGCCCGACGATCGAGACCGTACCGCTGGAGCAGGCGGACGAGGCCTACCAGAAGATGATCACCGGGGCCGCGCGGTTCCGGATGGTCCTCACCTACGACTGAGCGTCACGCGCGCACCGCGCCGCCCTCCTCGTACGGCTCGGGCCGCAGCATCGGCCGGGACGTCAGGCGCAGCACCCCGGCCGATACCGCCGCGACCGCCACGGCCACGGCGGTCCGGCCGGTCAGCGCCCACACGGCCGCGGGCAGCAGCACCCGCTCGTACATGTGCAGCTCCACGGCCCGGTCCGGCCGCCGCCGCACGGTGACGAGCACCGCGGCGGCCGTGGCCGCGGCCGGCAGGACCAGCAGCAGGAACACCGGCGCGGTGGCGCGCTGCCCGAGCCGGCCCGGGAGCAGCAGCGCCGCCGCGTACTCGGTCACCGCCAGCGCGGTCAGCACGGTCCGCGCCCGGCATGGACCGTGCCGTACCGGCAGGGTGCGGCAGCCGGCCCGCAGGTCGTGCGGACGGTCGTCGACGGCGAGCAGCAGATTGCCGAAGGTGCCCTGCACGCCCAGCAGCAGCGCCGGTACCGCCAGCTGCGCGGGCGGCCAGGTCGCGGTGCAGCAGGCACCGGCGAGCAGCGGGCACGACCACCCCGAGAACCCGACGGCCAGGTCACCCCACAGTCCCCGGCTCTTCAGCCGCCGCCCGTAGGCGTCCTGGGCGAGGACCGCAAGCCCGAGGAAGAGCAGGCAGCGCCAGTTCGCGAGCGTGGCCAGCACGAACGCGCCCAGCCACAGCAGGACGGCGCACCGGCGTGCCGTGGCGGCCCGCAGCCGTCCGGAGGGGACGGGGCGGTGCGGCTTGGTCCGCCCGTCCTCGTGCCGGGTGAGGTAGTCGGCGGTGTAGAGCGCCCCGGCACACGCCGTGAGGCCGAGTGCCGCCGCCCCCAGCAGCCGCCCGACCGCGGGCGCGGGGTCGGCCAGCGCGGCGCCGAGCGCGGTGACGACCGGGGTGACCACCAGGTCGTACGGGCGCAGCGTCTCCAGATGGCCGGACAGCCGTGCCGTCGTCAACCGGCACCGCCCGCGCGCCACGGCTCGGGCGCCAGCGCCTCGGCCGTCCGGCACAGCGCGGCCCGGTGCGGGCCCTGCGGCAGCGCCTCCAGCTCCCGGCGAGCCCGTTCCACGTACGCGCGCGCCAGCCGGGTGCACTCCTCCAGCGCGCCCGTCTCCACCAGCAGCCGCTCCACCTTCTCCGGATCCTTCGAGACCGGCCCGGCCAGCAGCAGCGGCAGGCTGGGCCGGTCGTTGCGCAGATCGCTGTCGGCGGGCTTGCCCTCCCGCCCGGCCTCCGGGCCGTACGGCAGCAGGTCGTCGCGGATCTGGAACGCCACCCCGAGCGCCTCGCCGTACCCGGCCAGGGCCCGCGCCTGCCCGGGCGAGCCGCCGCCCAGCACCGCGCCCGCCTCGCAGCACGCGCCCAGCAGCGCCGCCGTCTTCAGCCGGACCATCTCCAGGTACCCGCCGACCGCGTCCGGCGCCCGGACCGGGTCCAGTTCCCGGGCCACTCCCTGCGCCATCCGCCGGCCGGCCCGTGCCAGCATGCCCACGGCCCGGTTCACGGCCGCCTCCGGCACCCCGCGCCGACCGCACTCCACCACCTGCTCGAACAGCGCGAACATCAGCGCGTCCCCGCCCAGGACGGCCGCGCCCGGCCCGAACCTGGCATGCCCCGACGGCTTGCCCCGGCGCAGCTGGTCGTCGTCGAGGATGTCGTCGTGCAACAGGCTCGCCACATGCACCAGCTCCACCCCGACCGCCGCGGGCATGACCCGCTCGTACGATCCGCCCACGGCCGCCGCCGACTCCAGCAGCAGCACCGGCCGCAGCAGCTTGCCCGGCGGTTGGAGCGCCCAGCGGTGCACCTCCGTGAGCGGACCCCCGGCGTCCCGGGACAGCCACTCCCGCAGCGCCTGCTCCACGGCGGCCGCCGTGCCGTTCTCCTCGTGCCGCATACCCGGTCCTCACTGCTGATCGTCTCCCTGGCGGTGAACGAGCCACGCGCGGCGGTGTCACAAGGCTGCCGGAGGCACTGCGGGCGCGCGGCCCGGCGTACGGCCGTGCGCTCAGCCGCGTACCGCGCGGGCCGCGAGCAGCGCGATGTCGTCCTCGGAGCCGGCGGCGAGGCGCGCGAGGACCGTGTCGAGGATCTTGTCCAGCGGATCGGTGGGGCACAGCGCCAGCCCCGTCAGCCGGGCCAGACCGCGGTCGATGTCCTCCCCACGCCGCTCCACGAGACCGTCCGTGTACAGGAGCAGCACCCCGCCGCGTTCCGGGGTGACCCGCTGCTCGTACCGGCCGAGCCCGCTGCCCAGCGGCGGGCCGACCGGCACCGGGACCAGCCGCATCTCGCCCTGCGGGGAGAGCCAGACCGGCGGCAGGTGGCCGGCGCTGGCGTAGGTGAGGGTGGCGACGTCCACGTCGCCGAGCGCGAGGAAGCAGGTGGCCACCCGCTCGAAGCCGGAGTCCGCGACCATGCGGTCCGCGTGCTGCAGGATGCGGCGCGGCGAGAGCCCGGCGAGGGCCAGGGCGCGCAGTGTCGAACGGTAGTGGCTCATCGCCACCGCCGCGTCCACCCCGTGGCCCATCACGTCCCCGATGACCAGCATCGTGCGGCCGTCGGGCAGCGCCAGGACGTCGTACCAGTCGCCGCCGATCATCGAGCCGTCGTCGGCGGGACGGTAGCGGGCGGTGGTCTCCACACCGCCGTGCTGCTGCAGCTGGCCGGGCTCCGCCAGCAGGGCCCGCTGCAGCTCCAGGGCCATGGTGTGCTCGCGTTCGAAGCGCACCGCGCGGTCCAGGGCCCGGGCGGCGCGGGCGGCCAGCTCGCGGGCCACCGTGGCGTCCTCGTTCGAGAACGGCCCGGAGTCCCCGGCCCGGGCCAGCATCAGGATGCCGAGCACCCGGCCCTCCGAGACGAGGGGGGCGAGGAGCACCGAGTGCACCCGGGCGGTCAGGCACGCCTGGGCGGGCGCCCAGCGCGGGATCAGCGACCGCCACTGCGCCGCGGAGATCGCGTTGCGGCGCCAGATCCGGCCGGCCGCCAGGTTCCGCCGGGTCCCGGTGCCACGCGGCCAGCCGACCAGGTCGCCGCGCGCGTCGAGGGCCGCGAGACCGGTGACCAGCCCCGGACGCGTCGCGTACGCCGCCAGCCGGGTCGGTGCCCGCCGCGCCGACGCGGTGTCCGGCGGACTGAGCTCCACCCCGGCCGCGTCCGCCAGCTCCGGTACCACGAACTCCGCCAGCTCCCGGCAGGTCCCGGCGACGTCGGTGCCGGTGCCGATCCGGGACGCGGCCGAGTCCAGCAGCGCCAGCCGCCGGTGGGCGCGCTCCAGCTCGTACACGTACTGCTGCGGCTCGCTGATCTCCAGACCCACCGCGGCGACGCCCACGACCTTGCCGGTGCTGTCCACGAGCCGGTGGTACACGCACCGCCACTCCCGGACCTGGTACGGCGAGTCCACCCAGGTGCGGCCGGTGACGATGGCCTCGCGCGGCCGTCCGTCGTGGATGACGTCCAGCAGCACCTGGTCGGGCCGCTGGATGTGCGGCAGCACCTCGTGCTGGGTGCGGCCCAGGTAGGCGGCGGCGGGCAGGCCCGTCATCCGGGCCATGTGCGGATTGACGTAGAGGTAGCGCAGATCGGTGCCGAGGACGGCGAAACCCACGGCCGCGTCCTCGACGATGCCGCGCAGCATGTCGATGTAGCCGATGCCGGCCGGGGGCGGGTCCGCGGCGGCCCAGGCCGGTGTGCCCCGTGCGACGGGCGCGACCGGCGTCCTGGGGGTGTCCCGTGCGGTCGGCGGCGCCGGTGCGGCCGCTCGTCCTGAGGAGGTGTCCCTGTCCACCCGGTCCTCCTCGCCTGCCCCCTCCCTCGGCCGCCCTCATCGTGCACCAGGTGCCGCCACGGCGCATCCCGGGCGCTTGCGCTCACATCGCCCGGAGCGCGGCTGTGCGGCGGCCTTAACCCTCGTTGATCAGGAGCGGTGACGCCGGTGTAATCAGACGTACCTACCGTCGGGGCCGGATGGAAGAAGCCGACCAGCAGGAACAGGGGGCGCCCGTGGCCGCGCCGGACTCGCGCAGCACCGACACCGGCAGGGTGCGGACCGTCTGCTCGTACTGCGGGGTCGGCTGCGGCATGGTCCTGGACGTCGGCAGGGGCCCGGACGGCCGCCGTACCGTCCTGAAGGCCTCCGGCGACAAGGAGCACCCGGCGAACTTCGGCCGGCTGTGCACGAAGGGCGCCACCACCGCCGACATGCTGGCCGCGCCCGGCCGCCTGACCACCGCCCTGCTGCGGCCCGAGCGGGGCGCGGAGGCGGTGCCGTCGGCCGTGGACGCGGCGGTCGCCGAGACCGCGCGGCGGCTGCGCGCGATCGTCGACGAACACGGCCCGGACGCGGTCGCCCTCTACGTCTCCGGCCAGATGAGCCTGGAGGCCCAGTACCTCGCCAACAAGCTCACCAAGGGCTGGCTGCGCACCAACAACATCGAGTCCAACTCCCGGCTCTGCATGGCCAGCGCCGGCACCGGCTACAAGCTCTCCCTCGGCGCCGACGGCCCGCCCGGCTCGTACCAGGACCTCGACAAGGCGGATGTCTTCCTGGTCATCGGCGCCAACATGGCCGACTGCCACCCCATCCTCTTCCTGCGCCTGATGGACCGGGTCAAGGCCGGCGCCAAGCTGATCGTCGTCGACCCGCGCCGCACCGCCACCGCCGCGAAGGCCGACCTCTTCCTCCAGGTCAAACCCGGTACCGACCTTGCCCTCCTCAACGGCCTGCTCCACCTGCTGCACGAGAACGGGCACACCGACCCCGGCTTCATCGCCGCGTACACCGAGGGCTGGGAGGCGATGCCGGAGTTCCTCGCCGGCTACCCGCCCGCCGCCGTCGCCGGCATCACCGGGATCCCGGAGGCCGACCTGCGCGCGGCGGCCCGGCTGATCGGTGAGGCGGGGGAGTGGACCAGTTGCTGGACCATGGGCCTCAACCAGTCCACGCACGGCACCTGGAACACCAACGCGCTGGTCAACCTGCACCTCGCCACCGGAAAGATCTGCCGCCCGGGCAGCGGCCCGCTCTCCCTCACCGGCCAGCCCAACGCCATGGGCGGCCGGGAGATGGGGTACATGGGACCGGGGCTGCCCGGCCAGCGGTCGGTCCTCGTCGACGCCGACCGCGCGTTCGTCGAGGAGCGGTGGGGGCTGGCGCCGGGTTCGATCCGCGCCGACGGCGTCGGCAAGGGCACCGTCGAGATGTTCCGGAAGATGGCCGACGGCGAGATCAGGGCCTGCTGGATCATCTGCACCAACCCGGTCGCCTCCGTAGCCAACCGCCGGACCGTCATAGAGGGCCTGGAGGCCGCCGAGTTCGTCGTCACGCAGGACGTCTTCACCGACACGGAGACCAACGCCTACGCCGACGTCGTCCTGCCCGCCGCACTGTGGACCGAGACCGAGGGCGTCCTCGTCAACAGCGAGCGCAACCTCACCCTCGCCCGTCCCGCCGCCGACCCGCCCGGCGAGGCCACCGCCGACTGGCGGCTGATCGCCGGCGTGGCCCGCGCGATGGGGTACGAGGACGGCTTCCGCTACGACAGCGCGGAGGAGATCTTCGAGGAGATCAAGGCCTTCCACAACCCGCAGACCGGCTACGACCTGCGGGGCGTCAGCTACGACCGGCTGCGCACCGCCCCCGTCCAGTGGCCGGCCGCCACCGCCGACGGCCCCGACCGCAACCCCGTCCGGTACCTCGCCCCCGACGGTTCCCTCACCTTCGCCACCGCCTCCGGACGCGCCGTCTTCCACGCCCGGCCGCACCTCGATCCCGAGGAGATGCCGGACGCCGACTACCCGTTCGTCCTGAACACCGGCCGCCTCCAGCACCAGTGGCACACCCTGACCAAGACGGCGAAGGTCGCCAAGCTGAACAAGCTCAACCCCGGCCCGTTCGTCGAGGTCCACCCCGAGGACGCGGCCGCACTCGGGATCGCCGACGGCGACTCCGTGGAGGTCGCCTCACGACGCGGCCGGGCGGTGCTGCCGGCGGTCGTCACGGACCGGGTGCTGCCGGGGTCCTGCTTCGCGCCGTTCCACTGGAACGACCGCTTCGGCGAGTACCTCAGCGTCAACGCGGTGACCAGCGACGCGGTCGACCCCCTGTCGTTCCAGCCCGAGCTGAAGGTGTGCGCGGTGTCGCTGACCAGGGTTTCGACACCGGTGAGCGTGCAGGTGCCCGGTGCGGAGGAGACCCCGGCCGCCGCTCTCGTGTCCGGTGCCGCCATCGCGGTACCCGATGCCGCCACCGCCACCGGTGGGGCCGGTGCGGCCGCCGTCGCGCCGGGGGCCGCCTCCGCCGCCGGTGCGGTCTCCGTCTCCGCCGCCGCCGTGTTCGGCCTCGACCCCGCCCCGCCGCCGGTCCTCACCGCACCCGAACGGCAGTACCTGGTCGGCTTCCTGGCCGGCATCCCGGTCGGTGCCCCGGGCGTCCCGGTGCTGCCGCCGGACGCGCCGTTCAGCCCCGAGCACGCCCTGTGGGTCAACGGCACCCTCGCCGGCATGTACTCCCGGTCCGCCGCGTCCCCGGCGCCGCCGCCCACGCCCGCCCGCCAGGTGGTGGTCCTCTGGGCCTCGCAGACCGGCAACGCCGAGGACTTCGCCGCCACCACCGCCGAGCGCCTCACCGCGGGCGGCCACGCGGCCTCCCTCGTCGCCATGGACCAGGCCGACCCGGCCGCCCTGCCCGCGGGCGCCGACCTGCTCCTGATCACCAGCACCTTCGGCGACGGCGACGCCCCCGACAACGGCGCCGGTTTCTGGGACGGCCTCGCCGCCCTCGACGCGGGGCGCCTCGACGGCCGCCGGTACGCCGTGCTGGCGTTCGGCGACTCCAGCTACGACGACTTCTGCGGGCACGGGCGGCGCCTGGACAGCCGGATGGACGAGCTCGGCGCGGTCCGGATCGCGCCGCGCACCGACTGCGAACCGGACTACGAGACCCGGGCGGCGGCCTGGCTGGACCAGGTGCTGACCGCGCTCGACGACGGCTCCGCGGCACCGGACCCCGCGCCCGCCGACCCCCGGAGCCCCGCCCCGGCCACCGCTCGCTCCGCCCAGGCCACCGCTCGCCCTTCCCCCGCCACCGCCCGTCTCGTCGGCAACCGGTCGCTCAGCCTGCCCGGCGCCGGCAAGGAGGTCCGCCGCTTCACCTTCGACACCCGCGACAGCGAGACCCCGCTGGTCTACGAGGCGGGCGACGCGCTCGGCGTCCGCCCCCTCAACTCCCGCGCCCTGGTCACGGAATGGCTGGACGTCACCGGCCTCGACGCCGCAACCGGCGTCGCCGTCGACGGAGTCGGCGAAGTGCCCCTCGCCGAAGCCCTCTCCCGCCATCTGGACATCACCCGCGTCACCCCGGACCTGCTCCGCTTCGCCGCCGAACGCGCCCGGGACCCCCGCGAGTTGCGCAAGCTGCTGCGCCCCGACAACAAGGACGAGCTGGCCAGGTGGTCCTGGGGCCGGCAGGCGGTCGACGTCGTCGCCGAGTTCGGGCTCCGGGCCGGCGCCCAGGAGTGGGCGGGCGTCCTCGGCAGGCTCCAGCCGCGCCTGTACTCCATCTCGTCCAGCCCGCTCACCGACCCCCACCAGGTCTCGCTCACCGTCTCCGTCGTCCGCTACGAGAACCTGCGCGGCACGCCCCGGCAGGGCGTCTGCTCGCCGTTCCTCGCCGACGCCGGACCCGGCACGCCGGTCCCGGTGCACGTCCAGCGCTCCCCGTACTTCCGGCCGCCCGCCGACCCGGCGACCCCCATGGTCATGGTCGGCCCCGGCACCGGTGTGGCGCCGTTCGTCGGCTTCCTGGAGGAGCGCCGGGCGCGCGGCCACCGCGGCCCCAACTGGCTCTTCTTCGGCGAACAGCACCGGGCCACCGACTTCTACTACGAGCAGGAGCTCACCGCCCTGCTGGCCGAGGGCACCCTGAGCCGCCTCGACACCGCCTTCTCCCGTGACCAGCGCGCCAAGGTCTACGTCCAGGACCGGATGCGCGAACACGGCCCGTTGCTGTGGTCCTGGCTCCAGGACGGCGCCCACTTCTACGTCTGCGGCGACGCCTCCCGGATGGCCAAGGACGTCGACCGGGCGCTGAAGGACATCGCCACCGTGCACGGCGGACTGACCGCGGACGAGGCCACGGCGTACGTCAAGCAGCTCGCCGCCGACCGGCGTTACCTCCGGGACGTCTACTGACTCTCCATCAGGTGGTGCATGGTGAGGGCGAGTTGCAGCCGGAACCGGCCCTGCGGGGTGCGCACCGACCAGCCCAGCAGATGCTCGGCGTGCGTCAACCGGTCCTGGAGCGTGGAGTGATGGACGTTGATGTCGGCGGCCGCCGCCCGCAGGCTCGCCGTCGACGCGACCGCGTGCAGCGTGCGCAGCATCCAGGGCGCGTCCGCCGCGGCGGCCCGCACGGCACGGACGTCCGGTGCCGGTTCGGCACCGGGTACGACGAGACCGGCGAGCAGCGCGACCCCGCCCAGCTCGTCGGCGTGCGCGACGGGCGGCCCGCCGGGGTCCTGCGCGCCGCCGTCGGAGGTGAACCGCAGCGCGGTACGGGCCGCCGCCCAGGATTCGGGGAGGTCCGCGACGGCCACGGCCGTTCCCACCCCCGCGCGCCCGGCCGGCGGCAGCACCGGCGGCCGGCCGTCGGCCACGATCCGGGGCGGCCCGTCGGCCACCGCCACCGCCCGGTACCGGGCCGCCGGGCCGGCGGTGTCCAGACCGAGCCTGCGGGCCGCGTGCAGCCGGGCCGGCAGCGGGGCGCCGGCGTCCAGGACCGTCTCGACCAGCGCGGGGTCGTCCACCGGCGGCCCCGGGGCCCGCCCCCGGGTGCGGTCGAGCACGGATCGCACGGCCGCCGAGGCCCGTTCCAGGATCACCGCGTCCACGACGCTCGGACCGTCTGCGCCGGCCCGCTCCAGCCACAGCGCCGGCGGCCCGTCCGGCACCAGCGGCGTGGACGGCCAGCCCGGCTCGGGCGCGCCCACCAGGTCCGTCCGCCGGCCGTCCGGCTCCACCCGCACCTGGACCCGCCGCTCCTCGTCGGCCAGCCGGGCCGGACACCCGGCGAGCACGGCGGCCCCGCGCACCAGCGCCTCCAGACCGGCCCGGGTCTCGGCCAGCCGGTCGAAGTAGGCGATGACCGCGACGGCGGCCCCGGCATCCGGGTCCACCGCGGCCAGCCGCCCCGCCAGCTCTTTCATACGGCCATGATGCGCCATCCGGCGGTACGGGGAGGAGAGCCCGGCACGGCAGGCAACCGACGCGGGCGCCCGCCCCTCCTACTGTCGAGACCCGGCGGCGTACAGCGCCGGCACAGGAACCGACCGACAGGAGCCCCGCTTGGACCGCAACGAGCCCCCGCGGGCCGCCGCCGGACCGTCCCGCCGCGGCTTCATGGTCTACACGGTGGCCGCGGCCACCCTCACGGTCGCCGCCCCGCTCGGCTGCGACACCCCACGGGCCGACGGCGCCACCCCGGCGTCCGACGTCCTGGTCACCGGCACCGACGACGAGATGCTCGTCCTGGAGGTCACCGCCGCCAACGAGGTCGTCGTACGGCTGCCCCGGGTCGAGGTCGGCCAGGGCATCACCACCGCCGTCGCCATGATGATCGCCGAGGAACTGGACGCCCGCCTCGCCGACGTCCGGATCCCGCTCGCCGACGCCCGCAGCAAGGGCAACCAGTACACCGGCGGCTCCAGTTCGGTCAGTTCGCTGTACGGCCCGGCCCGGCAGCTGGCCGCCACCGCGCGCGCCCGGCTGGTGACCGCGGCCGCCCGCCGCTGGCGGCTTCCCGCGCGCACCCTGCGTACCTGGCACACCATGGTCGTGGCGCCCGACGGCCGGACGGCCACCTTCGGCTCCCTCACCGCGAGCGCGGCCCGGATCCGTACCCCGGACGTGTCGAGCAAGCCCAAGCCGGCCTCCCGGCACCGGGTGATCGGGAAGCCGACGACCAGGATCGACGCGCGGGACATCGTCACCGGCGCCGCGAAGTACGCCGGTGACCTGGCGGTGGCGGGCGCGAAGCCGACCGTGGTGGCCCGGCCGCCGACCCTGCGGGGCAGGCTCGTCTCCCTCGACGACGCGGCGGCCCGCGCCCTGCCCGGCATCCACGAGGTGGTGAAGATCCCCGGCGGGGTCGCCGTGGTGGCGGACACCTTCCACCACGCCTTCCAGGCCCGGGACGCGCTCCGGATCACCTGGGCCGACGGCCCGCTGGTGCCCCTGTCCGACCAGCAGATCCGGGCCCGGCTGCGGGCCGCGGTGCCCCGGCTCGGCACCCCGCCGCACGGAACGACCCAGATCGAGGGCGAGTTCGCGTTCGCGTTCGTCAGCCACGCCCCGATGGAGGTGCTCACGGCCGTCGCCGACGTCCGCGCCGACCGGGCCGAGCTGTGGTTCGCCACCCAGACGCCGATGGACGCCCGCGAGGCGGTCGCCGACCTGCTGGGGCTGTCGAAGACCGCCGTACGGGTCCATGTGCTGCGCGGCGGCGGCTCGTTCGGGCGGCGGCTCAACTTCGACCAGGCGATCGAGGCGGCCCTGGTCTCCAAGGCGGCCCGGCGGCCGGTGAAGCTGATGTGGAGCCGCAACGACGACATCCGGCACGGCAGGATGCGCCCCGCCGACCACCACCGGATCCGGGCCAGTGTCGCCGGCGGCCGGGTGGTGGCCTTCCAGCACATGTCGGCCTCGGTGGGGGAGTCCTCCGACGAACAGGGTCTGACCGCCAAGTCCGGTGCGGTACGGCCGCTGCCCAGCGACAGCGGGCTCTACAACTTCGGCCGGGTGGGCGGCGATTCGGGCGGCATCGAACTGCCGGTACCGCTCGGCGCCTGGCGCTCGGTGGACTCCGGGACCATGCGCACGGCGGAGGAGATCGTCGTCGACGACGTCGCCCGCGCACTGGGCCGGGACCCGGTCGCCTTCCGCCGCACCACCCTGCGCAGCAAGGCAGTGAAGGCCGTCCTCGCCAAGGCGGCCGCCGCCGGGCACTGGGGGCGCCGGATGCCCGCGGGCACCGCCCAGGGCGTCGCCGTCCACGAGGAGTACGGGTCCGCCGTCGCCTGCCTGGCCGAGATCGACGCCACCGACCCGAAGAACCCCCGGGTCACCAAGGTGGTGATGGCCGCCGACGTCGGTACGGCCGTCAACCCGCGCGGCCTCCAGGCGCAGCTCATGGGCACCGCCGTCGACGGCATCTCCACCGTGCTGCGCGCCGGGCTGCACATCGACCGGGGCGCGGTCCGCGAGGGCAGCTTCGCCGACTTCCACTACGCCCGCCAGCGGCACGCCCCGCTGGAGTTCGAGGCGCACATCATCCCGTCCGGCGGGGAACCGGGCGGCGCCGGCGAACTCGGCGTCCCCGCGGCGGCGGGCGCGGTCGCCAACGCCTACGCCCGCGCCACCGGCCGCAAGCCCCGCAGCTTCCCTCTCGACTTCTGACCCAGCGCACCCCCGACTCCCGGAAGGCACCGATGCGTTCGTATTCCTTCGTCCTCAACGGCAAGCAGGTGACGGTCGAGGCCCCCGCCGACATGTCCCTCCTGTGGGTCCTGCGCGACCTGCTCGGCGTCACCGGCCCCAAGTACGGCTGCGGGGTGGGCGTCTGCCGCGCCTGCACCAGCCACCTGGACGGGGCGGAGATCCAGCCGTGCACGGTCCCGGTCGCCGACTGCGCGGACCGCACGGTCACCACCATCGAGGGCCTTGCCGACGGCGACACCCTGCACCCCGTCCAACAGGCCTGGCTGGACTGCGACGTGGCCCAGTGCGGCTTCTGCCAGCCCGGCCAGATCATGGCGGCCGCCGCCCTCCTGAAACGCACCCCGCACCCGACGGACGCCGACATCGACGCCATCGAGAACGTCTGCCGCTGCGGCACCTACTCCAGGATCAGGGAGGCGATCAAGAAGGCGGCGGCGAACGGGGGTTGAGCCCCGGACCCGTTCCTCCTCCCGACGCGCGGACGGCGACCGAAGGCACCCGGGCATGGACGGTCGGCCGACGCCCCCCGCGACCGCCCTCGCCCGATCGGTCAGGATCGCAAAAAATCGGTCGGTTTCGTACCGAAGTCACCGTCGAGCTCGGTGCGCACTACAGTTGGCCGCGCTCAACGGTGGGGTTTCTGGGGGGATTCATGCAGGAAATGGCGAAGGGGTCGAATGTCACGTTGTCGGCCCTGAGTGACAACGTGGGCTCGGTGGTCGTCAGCCTGGGCTGGGTCAGCCCGAGCGGCGAGGGCGACGCGGACGTGTCCGTCCTGTTGGTCGGCTCGAACGGCAAAGTGCGCGGGGACTCCGACTTCTACTTCTACAACAACCCGGTGGCGTCCGACGGCAGCGTGCAACTGCTCGGCAAGACGCCCACGGAGACGGGGGACGAGGACCGGATCGGCTTCGACCTGACCGCCGTACCGCAGGACGTCGACCGGATGGTCGTGGCGGCGAGCCGGTACCAGGAGGCGCGCTTCGGCGAGTTGGAGAACCTCACGGTCACGCTGGCCGATGCGGTGGGCGATCCCCTGCTCCGGTTCACGGTCGAGGACGCCGACGCGGTGAGCGCCGTCATCTTCGGAGAGCTGTACCGGCGGGCGGGCGAGTGGAAGTTCCGGGCTGTCGGCCAGGGGTACGCCGCCGGTCTGGCCGGTCTCGCCACCGACTTCGGGGTGGACGTCGACGACGACGCCGAGCCGCAGGACGCGCCGGCCGGCCCCGCCGACGACGAACGCGACGACCCCGCACCGGCGGTAGAGCAGGCGGCGCCGAGCCTGGACGGTGTCCCGGCGCCGCGCCCGCCCGCGGACGACGCCGCGGCGAGGAAGCCGGCCGCCCGGCCCCGCACCGCGAAGAAGAAGGTCATCCTGCCGAAGGCGGCCAGGAGGTCCCTCGCGGAGAACGAGTCCTGGCGGGAGGCCCGGCTCTTCCCCGTCTCCGCCCTCAAGAGCGACCGGGACCGCGAGACGCGCGCCACCTCCGTCCTGCTGTCGGTGATGGCCCAGGTACCCGAGTTCGGGCGACGGCTCACCGCGGGTTTCGGCGCCCCGGCCGGACGCATGGAGACCTATACCGAGGTGTCCCTGCCGCACGGCGACACCCCGCGGCGGCCCGACGGGGTGGTCCGCGTCGAGCGGGCCGGCAAGCTGTGGACGGCGCTGGTCGAGACGAAGACCAACGGCAACGCCCTGAGGTCCGACCAGGTACAGGCGTACATGGACATCGCGGCCCGGCGCGGCTACGAGGCCGTGATCACGCTGTCGAACGACGTCGCCCTCGAAGGCAGCCCGCTCGTGGACGTCAGGATCGACGGGCGCCGCAAGCACAAGGTGGCGCTGCGGCACCTCGCCTGGGCCGAGGTCGCCCATCAGGCCCAGATGCTGATCCGCCACGAGGGCGTCGGCAACAAGGCGCACGCCTGGCTCCTCCAGGAACTGCTGCGGTACCTCCAGCACGAGAACTCCGGCTGCCACGGCTTCCAGAACATGGGCCCCGCCTGGGTGCCGGTGCGCAACGGCATCGAGGACGAGACCCTGTGCCAGGGCGACCCGCGCGCCCTCGACGTGGTCGAGAGCTGGGAACGGCTGATCCGGCAGGTCTGTCTGGGCCTGGGCGGCGAACTCGGGCAGAAGGTGCTCCCGGTCCGGGGCTCCAGGGGCGGCCGGGACCCACGGGAGCGCCGTGGCCTCCTCGCCGAGCAACTGTGCTGCCACGGGCGGCTCCAGGCCGAGTTGCGCATCGAGGGCGCGGCCGGCGTCCTCGCGGTCACCGCCGACCTGCGCACCGGCAGGCTCCGTACGTCCCTGGAGGTGCCGGCCCCCGAGCAGGGCTACCCGCTGAGCTGGGCCAAGCGCCTGGTGCGGTCCCTCGCGGAGGCGCCGGCCGACCTGCACGTCGAGACCCTGGTGGAGGGCGACGCGGCCGGTCCGCGGGGCACCCTCGAACGGCTCCGGCCCGAACCGGCCGACCTGCTGCCGAAGGGGGACGGCGCGCGGATCACCGGCTTCCGGCTCTCCCTGCTGAAGGGCATGGGCAGTGGCCGGGGCAACGCCGAGACCGGGTTCATCCGCAGCGTCGACGACGCCGTGCAGCGGTTCTACGGCACGGTGGCCGTTCACCTCGACCGGGCGACGCCCCGGCGGACCCCCGAACGCCAGGCCGCGCCCGCCGGCTGACGCCCGCTCAGCGCGCCAGCACCCGCCGCAGCCAGTCCACGTGCGCCGCGCGCGCCGACTGGGACACGGCGGCCTGGGGGGCGAAGCCGTCGAAGCCGTGGAAGCCGCCGGGCCAGACGTGGAGTTCGGCGATGCCGCCGGACTGCCAGATGCGGGAGGCGTAGGTGACGGTCTCGTCGCGGAAGGTCTCGGCGGAGCCGACGTCGAGGAAGGCCGGGGGGAGGTTCGTGAGGTCGGCGGCGCGGGCCGGGGCCGCGTAGGGGGAGACGTCGGGGCCGCCCCGGTGCTCGCCGAGCAGGGCGGTCCAGCCGGTTTCGTTGGAGGTGTGGTCCCAGACGCCGAGGCCCTTCATCTGGTGGCTGGAGGGGGTGTCGTTGCGGTCGTCCAGCATCGGGCAGAGCAGCATCTGGCCGATCACGGACGGACCCTGACGGTCCCTCAGCAGAAGGGCCAGGGCCGCGGTGAGACCGCCGCCCGCGCTGGCACCGGCGATCACGATCCGTTCCGGGTCGCCGCCGATCTCCTCGGCGTGCTCCGCGGTCCACAGCAGGCCCGCGTACACGTCCTCCACCGGCGCCGGGTGCGGATGCTCCGGCGCCAGCCGGTACTCCACCGACACCACCACCGCGCCCAGCTCCTTCGCCCAGGCCAGCGGGACGTCCACGCCCACCCGGTTGTTGCCGAGCACCATGCCGCCGCCGTGCACGTGGTAGATCACCGGGAGGGGACCGGAGGCGGCGGGGGCGACCGGGCGGCAGATCAGGAGCGAGATCTGCGGTGCGTCCGCCGGGCCGGGCACCGTGCGGTCCTCGACCTCGAACGTGCCCTCCGCCGTGAGGTCCAGCTCGGCGAGGAGCTGTATCCCCGCGCCCTGCCGGATCGTGGTGATGTCCGCCATCGTGAACGACGGAGAGATCACGTCCTTGATCAGCTCCAGGGCGGCGGAGAGTTCGGGGTCGAACGGGGGCGGTACGGAGGTCATGTCGGCTCCTCGCGGTGGTGCGCTGCGGCTCGTGCACCCATGATCCGCGCGGTCGTGCGCTCCCCGGGGCCGCCGGACGGCGGAAGCTCCCCGCCATCCGGCGGGTGCCTGTCCGGAAACCCGCCCGGACACGCCGGGCCGCCGGCGCCGGGGCTTGACTTCGAGCGCGCTCCAGGACCTAGCGTCGTGGAGGCGGACGACGATCGGCGCGGAACGGAGAACGGCCATGCGCGTGGGCGTGCACATCAACCGGTTCAACCACCCCGGCGGCGGACCCGCCCTGGGCGCCGAGCTCGCCGCGGCCGGTGCCGCGGCCGAGGCGGCGGGCGTCAGCTGGGTCTCGGTGATGGACCACTACTTCCAGATGGAGTTCAACGGCGGCGCCGAGGACCCCATGCTGGAGGCCTACACCACCCTCGGCTACCTCGCCGGCCGCACCTCCACCGTGCGGCTCGGCGCCCTCGTGACCGGGGTGACGTACCGGCACCCCGGACTCCTCGCCAAGATCGCCACCACCCTGGACGTGGTGTCGGGAGGCCGCGCCACCCTCGGCATCGGCGCCGCCTGGTACGACCGTGAGCACCACGGGCTCGGCGTGCCCTACCCGCCGCTCGCGGAGCGCTTCGAGTGGCTGGAGGAGACGCTCAGGATCTGCCTGCAGATGTGGGACCCGGAGAACAACGGCCCCTTCGAGGGCCGGTACTACCAGCTCGCCGAGACGCTCTGCGTGCCCGCGCCGGTGAGCACCCCGCACCCCGAGATCATGATCGGCGGCCAGGGCGAGAAGAAGACCCTGCGCCTGGTCGCCCAGTACGCCGGTGCCTGCAACCTCATCCCGTCCTCGCCGGAGGAGCTGCGGCACAAGCTCGAAGTGCTGCGCGGCCACTGCGACACCGTCGGCCGGGACTACGACACCATCCGCAAGACCATCGCGTACGGCGCCGAGCCGGTCACCGCGGGCGACCTGGACGCCTTCACCCGGGACATCGAGGGCTACGCCAAGCTCGGCGTCGACACCGTCATCCTGTCCCCGCGCCTGGGCGAGACCTCGGGGTGGATGGAGACCTTCGCCGCTCCGGCCGTCCAGCGGCTCGCCGGGATCGAGTGACGGGGCGGGAGCGAAGAGGAGGGACCCGCGAGAAGGGGCCCAGGAGGAGGGGCCCGGGAGACGGGGCCCGGGAGACGCGAAAAGGGCCGGCGGAAGTGCCGGCCCTTTTCAAGGGGTGCCTCAGGCGGCCACGCCCACGTTGCCGTGCAGGCGGGCGACGACCTCGGTCAGCTGGGCGGCGACCTCGGAGTCGTCGGCCGGGTGGGTCTCGGCGAAGCGGACCACGGAACCGGGGATGGACAGCTTGATGTCCTCGATCACCTTGCCGCCGGCGATGCCGACGGCCTTGCGGGCCTCGTCCTGCGCCCACACGCCGCCGTACTGGCCGTAGGCGGTGCCGATGACGGCGACCGGCTTGCCGCCGAAGGTGCTGGCGCCGTACGGGCGGGACAGCCAGTCGATGGCGTTCTTCAGCACGGCCGGGATGGTGCCGTTGTACTCGGGGGAGAAGAGGAGGAACGCGTCGGCGGCCTGGGCGGCCTCGCGCAGCTTCGCGGCGGCGGCCGGGAGGCTGTCCGCGACGTCGATGTCCTCGTTGTAGAACGGGATGTCGGCCAGGCCCTCGAAGACCTCGACCACGGCACCCTCGGGGGCGAGCTTGACGGCCGCCTCGGCGAGCTGGCGGTTGTGCGAACCGGCGCGGAGGCTACCGACGAGAGCAAGGATGCGGACAGACATGGGGAACTCCAGAGGGGGGCTGAAACACTGCTGTTACGAATCCGGACCGAGGTCCGGTTAATTTCTAACACTCTAAACGGACCTCGGTCCAGTTCTGTTCCCGATGCTTTACGCTGTCTTCATGTCCAGCGTCCTGCCGCCCCTTCCGCAGCCCCAGGAGCCCTTCGACACCCCACAGTTGCTCGAAGTCGGGCCCGCTCCCGAAGAGCCGTGCCTGCGCGCCGACGCGGCCCGCAACCGCGCCCGGCTGCTGGAGGCCGCCGCCCGGCTGATCGCCGAGCACGGGGTGGCCGGCGTGACCATGGAGGCGGTGGCCGCGGCGGCCGAGGTGGGCAAGGGCACGGTCTTCCGCCGCTTCGGCGACCGCACCGGACTGCTGATGGCGCTGCTCGACCACTCCTCGCGGCAGCTCCAGGCGGACTTCCTGGGCGGCCCGCCGCCCCTCGGCCCAGGCGCCCCGCCGGTCGACCGGCTGCGGGCGTTCGGTGTCGCGGTCCTCTACCGCTCGGCCGACCAGCTGGACCTCCAGCTGGCCGCCCAGCCCGAGCCCGTCCGGCGCTACGCCAATCCGCCGATCCAGGCGCTGCGCACCCACCTCACGATGCTGCTGCGGCAGATAGACCCGCACGCCGACTGCGAACTGCTCGCCCAGACGCTGCTCGCCTACCTCGACCCCGCCCAGATCCACCATCTGACCAGGCAGTGCGGGATGCCGATGGAGCGCCTGGAGGCCGGCTGGACCGACCTGGTCGACCGCGTCACACGGACGGCGCCGCCCCGCTGACGTCCGCCGGGCCCCCGGTGAACATGTCGACCAGGCCCTGCGGCGCATCGGCGCGGAACAGCATGTCCCCGCCCTGGGCGGAGTCCGCCGCGGACCGTTCGGCGCGCGCGAACATCTTCTCCTCGTAGGCGGCCAGGGCGGCCTCGGTGTCGTCCGGGTGCGCGACGAGCGCGAGACCCAGGTCGGCACCGTCGATCAGTGCCAGGTTGGCGCCCTCGCCGGCGAACGGCGACATGAGGTGCGCGGCGTCGCCGAGCAGCGTGACCCCGGGCTTCCGCTCCCAGCGGTGGCCGATCGGGAGGGCGTGGATCCGCCGGGGCACCAGTGCGCCCTCGGCGTCGGCGACCAGCGCCCGCAGGCTCTTGTCCCAGCCTGCGAAGTGGTCGAGCACGGCCAGCTTGGCCGCGTCGGCGTCCGTGAAGTCGATGCCGTCCAGCCACTCCTCCGGTGCCTCCACCGCGGTGTACACATGCAGGCTGCCGTCGCTCTCCCGGTGGGCGAGGAACCCGCGGCCCGCGCCGAGCGCGAACAGCATGCCGCCGCCGACCACCTCGGCGCTCACCGGATGCCGTACGTCCGCGTCCGGCAGGTCCGTCTCCACGAACGAGATCCCGGTGTACGCGGGCCGCGCGTCCGAGACCAGCGGGCGGACCCGGGACCAGGCGCCGTCCGCGCCGACCAGCAGACCGGTCGTGAAGGAGCCGCCGTCGTCGAGGGTCACCTCGTGCCGGCCGCCGCCCAGCGGGCGGGCACCGGTGACCTTCGCGCCCCAGCGGATCACGCCCTCGGGCAGGGAGCCGAGCAGCAGCCGGCGCAGCTCGCCCCGGTCGATCTCCGGCCGCCCGCCGGCGCCGTCGTCGGGCAGGTCCAGGACGACCCGGGCGTCCCTGTCCAGCACCCGGGTCGCCTGGCCGCCCGTGTGGACGTGCGCCAGGAACGCCTCGTGCAGCCCGGCCGCGCGCAGCGCCACCTGGCCGGAGTCGTCGTGGATGTCGAGCATGCCGCCCTGGGTGCGGGCCGCGGGGGAGTCGTCGAGGTCGAAGACGGCCGCCTCGACGCCGTGCACGCGCAGCACCCGGGCGAGCGTGAGCCCGCCGAGACCGGCTCCGACGATCGCTACGGGGTGGTGCGGAACGGACCTGGGGTTCATGAGGGTCTCCTAGTCACGGGGTTCGGGTACGGCGGTGTGCTCGATGCCGTTGATCAGGGCCTGGAACGCCCAGGACACCCGGTCCTCGGGCGCGCCCGACAGCAGCGACCCGGAGGCGGCGGCGATGTGCGGATGGGTACGGTCCGACACCTCGCCCAGCGCCATGCCGAGGGCGTCCCAGTCCTCCTGGGACGCCTCGCCCGCGTGCTCGGCGGCGGTCGCGGTGGCGCGCTGGAGCAGCAGGTCGACGCCCCAGGCGGCGCGCTCCCGCGGCACCCCGCCCTCGTCGAGCAGGCCCAGCAGGGTCTCGATCAGGTTCAGGTAGTGCGGGCCGCTCGGCCAGGACGTCAGCGCGGACCGGGCCAGGCTCGGATGCTCCAGGAGCATCGTGGTGTAGGCGACGAGCACCCGCTCCAGCCGCTCCCGCCAGCCGCCCTCCGCCGGGGCCGGGCCCACGGTGCCGAGCAGTTCGTCCAGGACCGCCGCGTGCAGCTCGGCGGTGTTGCGGACGTAGACGTACAGCGAGGCCGGGCCGGTGTCGAGCTCCTGGGCCAGGCGCCGCATGGTGACCTTCTGCAGGCCCTCGGCGCGCAGGATCCGCACGGCGGCGGCGACGATGCCCTCCCTGGTCAGGGCGGGCTTGGCGGGACGCTCCCGGCGGGAACGGGGGGTTGCTGGCATGTCTCCACCGTAACGAACATGTTCGTTACGAACAAGTTCTGGACGAGCATGTTCGGGACGATCGTGTTCGCCCAAGGTGTGCCAAGCCGTGGATCAGAGCCGTGGATCAGAGCCGTGGATCAGAGCCGTGAGTCCGGGGCCGCGAATGAGGTGGCCGAGGGCTCAACTCGTCGAACCCTCAACCACCTTGCCCCGCCGGTCCCCCCTTGCCGGGCTTCTGCCAAGATGCCGTACGTCATGGTGCACATCCCGAAACCGCCCTCGGCAGCGTCGCCGGTCCCGCGCTCGGTCCCCACGAGCGCCGATGTGGCCCGCCTGGCGGGCGTGTCCCGCGCGACCGTCTCCTACGTCCTCAACAACACCAGTGCCGTCCGGATCAGCGAGCCCACCCGCCGCCGGGTCCACGAGGCCGCGAAGGAACTCGGGTACGTCCCGCACGCGGCCGCCCGCAGCCTGCGCGCCGGCCACAGCCGGATGGTCCTGATGCCCGCCCCGGCCATCCCGATGGGCCCGCTGTACGGGCAGTTCATCAACGACCTCCAGTGGGCCCTCAGCCGCCTCGACTACACGGTCGTCCAGTACGGCACCGTGGGCCTGCGCGGTGACGAAGCCGCCCGCGCCTGGGCCGAGTTGAGGCCGGTGGCCGTGCTGGTTCCCGACGCCGGACTCGGCCCCGAGGGTGTCGCGGTCCTCAAGCGGGCCGGTGCCCGTGCCGTGGTCACCTTCGGTCCCGAACGCGTCGAGGGCGCCCACGCCCTGCTGATGGACCACGACGCCGTCGGCCACTGCGCCGGACGTCACCTGTACGCCCGCGGCCGGCGCCGGATCGGCGTGCTCGTTCCCGAGGAGGCGGGCCTGGAGACCTACTCCCGGCCCCGTCTGGAAGGCGTGCGTCAGGCGCTGCGCGGCACCGACGCCGAGGTGACCGGGGTACCGCTCGGCTACACGGAGCAGTCGGCGGCTGAACTCGCCGCGCGCTGGCCGGAGTTGGGGATCGATGCGGTGTTCGCGTACAACGACGAGTACGCGATGCTGTTCATGCGCGCCCTCCAGGACGAGGGCGTGCGCATCCCCGAGGACACCGCGGTGCTCGGCGCCGACGACCTGATGCTCGGCCGGCTGCTGCGGCCCCGGCTCTCCACCATCCACATCGACCTGCCCTCCGGCCGGGACCTCGCGGAGCTGGTCGACCGCGTGGTGCGCGACCCCGGCGGCGAACCGGAGACGCACCGGGTGCTCGGGGCGGCGGTGGTGCAGCGCGAGTCGAGCTGACGCTGGTTCAGGCGGGCATCGGGCGTACCGGCGACCGGCATCGCGCGTAGGGACGCCCCGCACCGACCGCACTGGCGAACCGCACCGTCCGCTCCGGCGACCGGGCCGTGCGCGACGCTCCGTGGCCCGCCTCCGGCCGGGCCGCCGCCTCCGGCACCGGGGCGCCCGGCCGGGCGGCGAGTCCGGCCCTTCGCCGACCGTCAGCAGCTGTGACCCGGCCTACCGGGTCTCACTCGCCCTGCGCACTGCCCTGCTGCGCGGCGATGCTCTTGCGGACCTCGTCCATGTCCAGCTTGCGGGCCTGGCCGATGACGTCCGTCAGGGCGGCCTCCGGCAGGGCGCCGGGCTGGGCGAAGACGGCGACCTGGTCGCGGACGATCATCAGGGTCGGGATCGACTGGATACCGAAGGCCTGCGCCAGTTCCGGCTGCGCCTCGGTGTCCACCTTGCCGAAGACGAGGTCGGGGTTGTCCTGCGCGGCCTTCTCGTAGACCGGGGCGAACATCCGGCACGGGCCGCACCAGGAAGCCCAGAAGTCGATGAGGACGAACTCGTTCTCGGTGACCGTCTGGTCGAAGTTCTCCTTGGTGAGCTCCACGGTGCTGCTCATGCGTGCTTCCCTCTTCCTGACGTGGGGGGCGCCCCGGGCGGGGCGGAACCGCTCGCGACAACATGTCCGACCGGGCAGGTATTCCGCCTGCCTACCCGTGTGGCCCCCGGGCACACCACCCGCAAGACTGGCCCCATGACGGAAACGGAAACCATCGCTTACGACGTCGTGGTGCTCGGGGCCGGGCCCGTGGGGGAGAACGTCGCCGACCGCACCCGTGCGGCCGGCCTCACCACCGCGGTCGTGGAGAGCGAACTCGTCGGCGGCGAATGCTCGTACTGGGCCTGTATGCCCAGCAAGGCCCTGCTGCGCCCGGTCATCGCCCAGGCCGACGCCCGCCGCCTGCCCGGCCTCGCCCAGGCGGTCCAGGGCCCCCTCGACACCGCCGCGGTCCTCGCCCGCCGCAACTACTTCACCTCGGACTGGAAGGACGACGGCCAGGTCGCCTGGCTGGACGGCATCAGCGCCGACCTGTACCGCGGCCACGGCCGCCTCGCCGGCCCCCGCACGGTCACCGTGACCGGCCCCGACGGCACCCTCACCACCCTCACGGCCCGGCACGCGGTGGCCGTCGCCACCGGCACCCGCGCCCAGCTGCCCGACCTGCCCGGCCTCGCCGAGGTGAAGCCCTGGACCAGCCGCGAGGCCACCAGCGCCCAGGAGGCGCCCGGCAGCCTGATCGTCGTCGGCGGCGGTGTCGTCGCCACCGAGATGGCGACCGCCTGGCAGGCCCTCGGCTCCCGGGTCACCCTCCTGGTCCGCGGCAAGGGCCTGCTCAACCGGATGGAGCCGTTCGCCGGCGAACTCGTCGCCGACGCGCTCAAGGAGATCGGCGTCGACGTCCGCACCGGCACCTCCGTCCGGTCGGTCACCCGGGAGAACGGCACGGTCGTGGCCGTGACCGACAGCGGCGACCGCATCGAGGCCGACGAGATCCTCTTCGCCACGGGACGCGTCCCGCACACCGACGACATCGGCCTCGACACGGTCGACCTGGAGCCGGGCTCCTGGCTGCCGGTCGACGACACCCTCCTGGTCGAGGGCACCGACTGGCTCTACGCCGTGGGGGACGTGAACCACCGGGCGCTCCTCACCCACCAGGGCAAGTACCAGGCCCGGATCGCGGGCGCGGCGATCGCGGCGCGCGTCGCGGACGCCCCGCTCCTGGACGCGCCGTGGGGTGCGCACGCGGCCACCGCCGACCACCACGCCGTACCGCAGGTCGTCTTCACCGACCCGGAGGCGGCGGCCGTCGGGCTCTCCCTCGCGGAGGCGGAGCAGGCCGGGTACCGGGTGCGGGCCGTCGACGTCGAGTTCTCCTCCGTCGCCGGGGCCGGGCTGTACGCCGACGGCTACAAGGGGCGGGCCCGGATGGTGGTGGACCTGGACGCGGAGATCCTGCGCGGGGTCACCTTCGTGGGGCCGGGGGTGGGCGAACTGATCCACTCGGCGACGATCGCCGTGGCGGGGGAGGTGCCGATCAGCCGGCTGTGGCATGCGGTGCCGTCTTATCCGACGCTGAGCGAGGTGTGGCTGCGGCTGCTGGAGGCGTACAGGGGGTAGGGCCGAAGGGGGACCTCCAGCGCCCCTTTCGGGGCGCTGCCGAGCACCGCGCCTCGTGAAGCGCTGTCAGCTCACGGAAGTTCGAAGCCCAGGGCCTCGGCGGCGGTCGCCGGGGTCGGCTGGGTCCAGCGCTCCGCCATCGCCGCGTTGGAGGACAACGAGCGCAGCTCCGCCCGGTCCAGGTAGAGCATGCCGTCGAGGTGGTCGGTCTCGTGCTGGACGATGCGGGCCGGCCACCCCGTGAACACCTCGTCCAGAGCGTGCCCGTGCTCGTCCGCGCCGGTCAGCCGGACGCCCGCGGGCCGGGCCACCACCGCCTGCCAGCCCGGCACGCTCAGGCAGCCTTCGAAGAACGCGGCGCGGGCGGTGCCGACGGGCTCGTAGACCGGGTTGACCAGTACCCGGAACGGCTGCGGGACCCGGCCCCGTACCGCCGCCACCTCCTCCGGCACCGGTGCCGGATCCTCGATGACCGCGATCCGCAGCGGGACGCCGACCTGGGGCGCGGCCAGGCCCACGCCCGGCGCGGCGTGCATGGTGACGCGCAGTGCCTCGACGAAGCGGGCCAGCAGGGCCGGGGCCAGCTGTCCGTCGTACGGCTCGGTGCCGCGCCGCAGGACCGGGTCGCCGGCCGCGACGATGGGCAACGGGCCCCCGGGGGCGAGGAGTTCCTCGATCCGCTCGGCAAGGGGTGCGCGATCACTGGGAGATGCCATCGGGCCAGCATGCCATGGCATCGCGTGTGACCCAGGTCACTTCGATGGTGGGGAACTCCGGCCGGGCGCGGCCCGACTACTGGACCGTCCCCGCCCCGCAACCAGTCCCCGGAGAAGCCCCCGATGTCCACCGCCCCCTCGACAGCCACGGACGAGGCCCCGCAACCCACCGTCCCGGCCGCCTCCCCGAGCCGCTGGGCCCCGCTGCGCCCCCTCGTCCTGCGCCTGCACTTCTACGCCGGCGTCCTGGTCGCCCCCTTCCTGCTCGTCGCCGCCGCCACCGGCCTGCTGTACGCCTTCTCCTTCCAGGCCGAGAAGCTGGTGTACGCCCACGAACTGACCGTCCCGGTCGGCGAGACCAGGCTGCCGATCTCCGAGCAGGTCGCCGCCGCCCGCAAGGCCCACCCGGAGGGCACGGTCTCCGCGATACGGCCGTCGCCCGAGGCCGACGCCACCACCAGGGTGCTGCTGTCGGGCGTCGCGGGCGTGGACCCGGACCACACCCTCGCGGTGTTCGTCGACCCGTACACCGGCAAGGTGCGCGGCGCGCTCGAACAGTACGGCTCGACGGGCGCGCTCCCGCTGCGCACCTGGATCGACGAACTCCACCGCGACCTCCACCTCGGCGACACCGGGCGGCTCTACAGCGAGCTCGCGGCGAGCTGGCTCTGGGTGATCGCGGGCGGCGGCCTGGTGCTGTGGTTCGCCCGGCGGCGGGCGCTGCGCAAGGTGCGCGGCACCAGCGGGCGGCGGCGCACCCTCGGCCTGCACGGCACCGTCGGCGTCTGGGCCGCCGCCGGTTTCGTCTTCCTCTCGGCGACCGGCCTGACCTGGTCCACCTACGCCGGCGCCAACATCGACGAACTGCGCACCTCCCTGGGCCAGGCCACCCCGTCCGTCTCGGCGGCGGCCGCGAGCGGTGGCGAGCACGCCGGACACGGTACGGCGGCCGGGACCGGCGGGGACGCCGAGCACGGCGTCGGCCTGGACAAGGTGCTCGCGGCCGCCCGTGCCGAGGGACTCGGGAACCCGGTCGAGATCGTCCCGCCCGCCGACGCGAACAGCGCCTACGTGGTGCGGCAGGTCCAGCGCAGCTGGCCCGAGAAGCAGGACTCCGTCGCCGTGGACCCGAGCACCGGCGAGGTGACCGACGTCCTGCGCTTCGCCGACTACCCGGTTCTCGCCAAACTCACCCGCTGGGGCATCGACCTGCACACCGGCATCCTCTTCGGCCTGGTCAACCAGCTCGTCCTGGCGCTGCTCGCGCTCTCCCTGATCCTGCTGATCGTGTGGGGCTACCGCATGTGGTGGCAGCGCGGCCGCGGCTCCGCCTTCGGCCGGCCGATCCCGCGCGGGGCCTGGGCGGAGGTCCCGCCGTACCTCCTCGTCCCGGCCATGGCGGTGGTCGCGGTCCTCGGCTACTTCGTGCCGCTGCTCGGGATCCCGCTGGCCGCCTTCCTCGCCGTGGACATCGTGCTCGGCGAGATCGCGCATCGTCGCGGCCGGCGGACGTACGGGGGCCGGGCCGGCGTGAAGTAGCGTGGACGGACACGCCGATGCGGGTGTCGCCACCTGCCGGCGCCGGAGCGGCGAGCGGGCCGTAGGGGCGCTCGGCACCGACTGCGGCGCCCCGGAGGCGAACCGAGCCCGAGAAAGGGGAGACGGGATCATGGTGCGGGCCCGGCGGGGGCAGGGGGAGCTGGAGGGGCAGGTGCTGGCTGCGCTGCGCGAGGCGGGCGGTCCCGTCACCGCCGCCTGGGTGCAGGAGCGGCTCGGCGGCGACCTCGCCTACACCACCGTCGTGACCATCCTGACCCGCCTGCTCGCCAAGGACGTCGTCGCCCGGGAACGGCAGGGCCGCTCCTTCCTCTGGACGCCGACCGCCGACGTGGCCCGGCTCGCCGCCCTGCGGATGCGCCGGCTCCTCGACGGCGAACGGGACCGCGAGGCGGTGCTCGCCAGCTTCGTCACCGCGCTGCCGCCGGGAGACGAGCAGGTGCTCAGGGCCCTGCTGGAGGCCGCCGGGCCGGGCCCGGTGAACACTCGGAACGTCCCGCCCGCGGACCACGGCGGTACGGAAGACTGACCGCCCATGGGGGTCTTCGTCTTCCTGCCGCTGGTCCTGCCGCTGACCGCCTGGCCCGTCGCCCGGCTGGCCGAGGGGCGGCTGCACCCGCGCACCGCCACCCGGCTGCTCACCGCGATGGCCGTGGTCATGGCCGCGTGCAGCACGCTCTGCCTCGCCCTGCTGATGGTGGTCGGCACCGCCCAGCTCCCCGGCAACCCCCTCCCGGACGGCTGGTCCGACCCGGAGGTACGGGCCGCCGTCCCGCACGACGAGATCGCGGGCCGCGCCGCCATCCCCGCGCTCGCCGTGGTCGCGGTCCTGTGCGGCCGCACCCTCCACCGGCACCTCCGGGTCACCCGGCGGGCCCGCCGGGCACTCGGCGCACTGCCAGGCCGCGCGGTCGCCGTCCTACCCGACAGCACCCCCTACGCCTACGCGCTCCCGGACCGGATCGTCGTCACCACCGCGCTCCTGGACGGCCTCGCCGCGGGCGAACGCCGGGCCCTGTTCGCCCATGAACGTGCCCACCTCGCCGCCCGGCACCACCGGCACCTGCTCGCCGTCCACCTGGCGGCGCGGGCCAACCCCTTCCTGCGGCCCCTGCGTACCGCCGTCCGCTACACGGCCGAGCGCTGGGCGGACGAGGAGGCGGCCCGCTCGGTGGGGGACCGGCGTACGGTCGCGCGGGCCATCGGCAAGGCGGCGCTGCTGTCCGCGGGCACCCCGGCGCCGACGCTGGCCGCGGTGGCCGCCACCGGTCCGGTGCCGCGCCGGGTCGCCGCGCTGCTCGGCCCCGCCCCGGTGGCCCGCAGCTGGCCGTCCGCGTTCACCGCGGCCGGCCTCGCCGTCTGGGGCGCCGCCGCGGGCACCCTCGTCTCGGCGATGTCCTCGGCGAACTCGGCGGTGACCCTGTTCCTGATCCTGCGCGCCGCCGCACCGCTGTGACCGCCGCCCGTACGACGGCGAAAGGGGCCCCCGGCGATGCCGGGGGCCCCTCCGCGTCAGTTGCCGCTCACTGCTCCGGGAAGTCCCCGGCCAGTGCCGAGGCGATCCGCAGGTGCGGCTCCGCCTCCTGGTGCCGGGCCTGCCGCTGGAGCGTACGGCCCAGCATCAGCCGGGCGTAGTGCTCCACCGGGTCGCGCTCGATGATCTCGCGCAACTCGGCCTCCGCGCGGCGCAGTTGGGCCGAGTGGTAGTAGGCGCGCGCCAGCAGCAGCCGGGGTCCGGTCTGCTCCGGCACCTCCTCGACCAGCCCGGCGAGCACCTGCGCGGCGCCCGCGTAGTCCTTGGCGTCGAAGAACAGCTGGGCCCGGGCCCAGCGCTCCGCGGCCGTTCCCTGGTCGTAGTACGTCGGTTCGTACGTCGTGTCCACTCGTGACCTCCTTCGATGCCCCACAACAGGCAGGGTTGGTTGAAAATTCCACCAACTCTGACGGGGTCCCCGTCCGACAAGTTGAGTTTTCTTGACAATTTTTGTTGTCGGTCAGATGCTGGGAGCGCGCCGAACCGCGGCAGACCCGAGACGACGAGGAAACCCCGATGCGAACCCTGATCAGCACTGCCTTCATCTCTCTCGACGGTGTCGTCGAGGGCCCGGGCGGCGAGCCCGGCTACCGGAACTCCGGATGGACCTTCAAGGACGTCGAGTTCCTCCCCGAGGTGTTCGAGATCAAGGAGCGGGAGCAGAAGGAGTCGGCCGCGGTCCTGATGGGCCGGGCCAGCTACGAGGCGTTCAGCCCGGTGTGGCCGGACATGGCGGAGTTCGCGCGCTACCGGACGCTGCCGAAGTACGTCGTCTCCACCACCCTCACCGAGGGCGACCTGGTGGCGAACTGGGGCGAGACCGCGATCCTGCGCTCGCTCGACGAGGTCGCCGCCCTCAAGGGGACCGAGGGCGGCCCGGTCATCGTGCACGGCAGCGCCTCGCTCAACCATGCCCTGTCCGACGCGGGCCTGATCGACCGGTACCACCTGCTCGTCTACCCGCTGCTGCTCGGCGCCGGCAAGCGCCTGTTCAGCGCCACCGACAAGGACACCCAGCAGCTGAAGCTGGTCGAGCACGAGGTCTACGCCAACGGCGTGCAGAAGAACGTCTTCGACGTGGTCCGCTGACCCGGCCCCGGGCAGCCGTCGGCAGGGCTTGCGAACCACCGCTTTCCGGCCCCACCCCCGGGGGCTTCGCCTCCTGAGGGTGTCCGGCACCGGTGCCGCCGCATGATCCGTGCCGCTCGGGGGCATCCGGACACTATGGAAGGCGCGCCTGTGATCGTGCAGCCGCCGGGCCCCGACGGCGGCCGGCGGGTCACCATCCGCGGAGAGTACGTCGGCATCGCGTACCACCTGCTCGACATCGTCGAGTTCCTGCGCCGTGCGGGCCTGCCCGAGGCCAGTACGACGGTCGACGACCCCGAGCTGATCGAGTGGCGCGGCATCGGCCCGAAGGCCTGGACCGCCACCGGCTGACCCGGACCGGCCGCCCCGGACCGCACCGGCGGACTTGTTCGACCCTACGAACTTTCTGCGTGACGGGTACACATCAGTGGGCTCAACTGATAGGAAACCTTCCTATCGGTGAACCATCTCGACCCCCCACTGGAGCCACTGTGCGGAATCCGAACGACACCACCACCACGAACCCCGTCCTGACCTCCCGCCGTACCCTGCTCGCCCTGCTGGGCGCGTCCGCGGTCGGTGCCGGAGCCGTGCTGCTGCGCCCGGCGCACGCCTCCGCAGCCGCCCCGGCGGCGAGCTGTGCGGGCCTCGACGACCCGGCGAAGAAGGAGATCGCCATGAAGCTGGTGTCGAGCGCGGAGAACTCCTCGCTCGACTGGAAGGCGCAGTACAAGTACATCGAGGACATCGGCGACGGCCGCGGCTACACCGCCGGGATCATCGGCTTCTGCTCCGGCACCGGCGACATGCTCGACCTCGTCCAGCTCTACACCGACCGCAAGCCCTCCAACGTGCTCGCCAAGTACCTGCCCGCCCTGCGCCGGGTCAACGGCACCGACTCGCACAGCGGCCTCGACCCGAACTTCCCCGCGGACTGGCGCAAGGCCGCCCAGGACACCGCCTTCCAGCAGGCGCAGAACGACGAGCGCGACCGCGTCTACTTCAACCCGGCCGTCCAGCAGGGCAAGACGGACGGGCTGGGCACGCTCGGGCAGTTCACCTATTACGACGCCATCGTCATGCACGGCGACGGCGACGACGCCACCAGCTTCCGCAACATACGCAAGCGCGCCCTCGGCAAGGCCAAGCCGCCGGCGCAGGGCGGCAACGAGACGACGTACCTCAACGCCTTCCTCGACGCCCGGGTGTGGGCCATGAAGCAGGAGGAGGCGCACAGCGACACCACCCGGGTCGACACCGAGCAGCGGGTCTTCCTGAACAAGGGCAACCTCTGCCTGAACACCCCGCTGGACTGGAAGGTGTACGGCGACAGCTACCACATCGGCTGACGGCCCCCGGGCTGTCGTACCGCACCCCCATGCGGTACGACAGCCCAGAGGCGCTTCCCCCCTCGCAGTGGTCCTACGGCTTGATGGCCACCCCGGTCCATAGGCTGACCTCCACGTCGGTGGCGGTCGGCGCGCTGTCCGGGCGCCAGCGGTGGGCCAGGGAGACGCCCGGGTCGAGCAGTTCGAGCCCGTCGAAGAACCGCGTCACCTCGGCGCGCGAGCGGAACTGCACCGGGGTCCCGGCGTTGTTGTAGATCTCGGCGACCTTGCCCCAGGAGTCCGGGTCGAAGTCGGGCGTGACGTGGGTCAGGGCGAGGGCGCTGCCCGAGGGGAGCACGGCCAGCAGCCGGGTCACGATGCCGTACGGGTCCTGGGCGTCCGTCACGAAGTGCATCAGGGCGTTGAGGGACAGCGCCACCGGCCGGTCGAGGTCCAGTATCTCGGCCAGTTCGGGGGCGTCGATGAGCCCCTGCGGGTCGTTGACGTCCGCCTCGATGTACGTGGTGCGGCCCTCCGCGCTGCTGCGCATCAGACGCTCGGCGTACTTGAGGACCAGCGGGTCGTTGTCGGCGTACACGACCCGCGCGTCGGGGACCACGGACTGGGCCACCTGGTGCAGGTTCGGCTCGGTGGGGATGCCGGTGCCGATGTCCAGCCACTGGCGGATGCCGTGCTCCCGGGCCAGGGCACGGGTGGCCCGGTGCATGAACGCGCGGTTCTCCCGGGCGGCGACGAAGACACTCGGGTAGGCGGACGCCACGCTCTCGGCCGCCTGCTTGTCCACCTCGAAGTGGTCCTTCCCACCGAGGTAGTAGTCGTACATGCGGGCGGAGTGGGGCCTGCTGGTGTCGATGTCCCGCGCCGCGTGCGAGTTGGTCATCCTGAACCTTTCAAGAGGGGGAGCGTGGGGGAGAGTTCAGCCGTTGGTGAGATGGTCGGCGAGGCCCCGTTTGACCCCCGCGACGAACGCGGTGATCTCCTCCGGGGTGTAGATCAGCGCGGGGCCGGCCGGATCCGTCGACTGCCGCAGCGCGATCCGGCCGTCGGCGAGCTGCTTCGTCTGCACGCACTGACCGCCGTTGGGCCCGCTCCAGGGCGACTCCCAGCCCTGTTCCCCCAGGTCCGAGGCGGGCATGCCGTTGTACACGTCGTGGACACTGCCGTCGAAGGCGGTCATGAGTACTCCTTGCGCATGCGGTTCAGGAGCGCCCTGCTCTGCGCGTCCGAGGTCAGCAGGGACATGCGGTTGTGCGCCTCCAGGTGGGCGACGACGTCGGAGCGCTGGTCCAGGTACATCGCGCCGGAGAGGACCTCGGTGTAGACCACGTCCGGCAGTTCGGGCTCCGCGAAGCGGAAGTAGGTGAACGGGGCGCACACGCCCACATGGGCGCCGGCGGTGAACGGGACGACGTCGACGCTGACGTGCGCCAGCTCCGAGGCCTCCAGCAGCCGTTCGATCTGCTCTCGCATCACCTCGGGCCCGCCGACCACCCGGTGCAGGACGGCCTCCTCCATCACCACCCACAGCGTCGGCGCGTCGGAGCGCTCCAGCAGGACCTGACGGCGCAGCCGCAGGTTCACCCGCCGCTCCAGGTCCTCGTCGCTGTCGTTCGGGAAACCGCCGCTGAGCACGTGACGCGCGTACTCCCGGGTCTGCAGCAGCCCCGTGGCGTAGTGCGGCTCGTAGGTGCGCAGGGTCTTCGCGCCGGTCTCCAGGCTCACATAGGCGCTGAACCAGGTGGGCAGCACGTCCCGGTAGGTGTGCCACCAGCCCGGCTCGTTGGCCCGCTCGGCGAAGGCGACGAACTCGTCCCGCTCCTGCCGGTCGGCACCGTAGGTCTCGAGGAGTTTCTCCACGTAGAGGGGCTTGAGCGTGACCTCCGCCTTCTCCAGCCGGCGGATGGTCAGGGGGGTGACCCGAAGCGCCCGCGCCGCGTCGTCCAGTGACACGCCCGCTCCCTGCCGCCGCTCCTGGAGCCTGCGGCCCAGGATCATGCGCAGCACGGTGGGCGCACTGGCGCTACCCGCGTTCGAACGGCCTTCGCTCACGCCCTACCTCCTGAGGGACTGTCACCCGGTCGAGTGTGACAGGCACTTGCTGAAGCAGCCAGACCGATACCGGCACGCTGAAATTATCAGGGAGTCGGTTGCAGCCTGAACTTGCATGCGCGCATGATTACTTGAGTAAGCCGCGGTCCCGATCACGGGCGATGCCACGCTCCCCGTGCGGCCGTTGCCCAGTCCTGCCCGCTCCGCCGCTCCGCTCCGCCCGTTCCGCCTGCTCTGCCCGCTCTCCGCCGCGCCCGCCTTACGGAAGGCAGCCATCGTGTCCCCCCACGCGACCTCACCCCGCGACCTGTTAGACGTAGACGCGCCCGACCGCGCGCACTGGATCGAGCTGCCCTCGCACCGCTCCAGCGTCAGAGTCGCCCGTCGCTCCGTGAGAGCCCGGCTCACCGAGTGGGGTCTCTCCCGCGAGCTGTGCGAGGACGCGGTGCTGCTGGTGTCCGAGCTGGCCACCAACGCCGTCATCCACACGCTGAGCGTGCGGATCCTGTGCGGCATGGGGCTCGTCGCCGACGGATGCCTGCGGCTTGAGGTCCACGACCACGACTACTCCGGCCGCGGCCTGCCCCGGCGCGATCCCGGCCCCGACGACGAGGGCGGCCGGGGACTGCTGCTCGTCGAGCAGCTCGCCGACTCCTGGGGTGTCGACCGGTCGCGGCTCACCAGCGGCCACGCGGTGTGGGCGACGCTGACGGCCTGACGCGCGGGTGAGCAGGGGTTCGGGGGGCCGCAGTCGGCGATTTCGTGCGGGTTCGCGGGCCGCATATGATCTTGGTCGTGACTGTGCAGAACGCTGACAGAACGCTGTCCCGCAAACAGCGACTCCAGGAGAAGCAGCGCCGCCAGCTGGCGGTGGTGGACACCGTGGACAAGGCCGAGGTCAAGGTCCGCAAGGCGGAAGCCGAACTGGCGGTGGCCGTCGCCGAGGCGGTACAGGTGTTCGGTGACGAGCGCGCCGCCTCCGAGGGGCTCGACATGCCCGTGGAGGCCGTACGCCGTTTCGTCGGCATCGCGGCGCACGAGACCGCGGCGCACGAGATCG
Organism: Streptomyces sp. NPDC008092; assembly: GCF_042957285.1. Taxonomy (NCBI): domain Bacteria; kingdom Bacillati; phylum Actinomycetota; class Actinomycetes; order Kitasatosporales; family Streptomycetaceae; genus Streptomyces; species Streptomyces sp. NPDC008092. Next base: position 216,073 of record NZ_JBIBHY010000014.1, on the reverse strand, counting down.
TCGCGGCGACGGACGGTGCCGACGACTGACGTGAACCGAGGATCCGTGCCCACGCGCCGCCGGTGAGGACTCCCGCAGGCGCGGCACGGATCCATGTACGACCACCGCACGCGACGGCCCCGTTCCCCGGCCGATGCCGGTGCCCGTGACGGGCGCCGCCGGCCGGGCGGCGGCCGTTCGGGTGATTCGCCCGCTCTCCTTCCGGGTGCGAAACCAAGGGAATGCAGGCCTGACGGCTCGTACCCGACGCCCGCTCACCCCCATGGGACAAGTGGCAGGTAACGCCCTTGTCCGGACAGACTGAATCCGCCGGTTCGTGATCAGGAACATCCACGTTCTCCAGGAGATCGCATGGTGGAACAGTCCTCCGAGGTCGTTTCGGAGCCGGATGAATCTGCCGTCGCCCTGATCGGCACCGGCCCCAGGGGGGCGGAGACCGAACGGCGGCTCGCGCAGGCACTGGCCGACCTCCTCGACGCCGAGACCGTCCCGGTCGACAGCCACTTCTTCACCGACCTCGGCGCCAACTCCCTGGTCATGGCCCAGTTCTGCGCACGAATACGCAAGGCCGACGACCTTCCGTCGCCGTCCATGCGGGACATCTACCGGCACCCCACGATCCAGAGCCTGGCGGCGGCACTCGGCCCGACCGCCCCCGCTCCCGCCGATCCGGTGCCCGCCCCGCAGCCGCCCGTGCCGCCGCCGGCACCGGGCCCGCGCACCGCCCGCTGGAACCATGTGGTCTGCGGAACCCTCCAGTTGCTGATCTTCCTGGGCTACTCCCTGGTCTCCGGGTTCGTCACCGCCGCGGGATACGAGTGGATCGCCACCGGCAAGGGACTGGCCGACGTCTATCTGCGCTCGCTGCTCTTCGGCGGCGGCGCGTTCGTGGCACTGTGCGCCTTCCCGGTCGCCGCGAAATGGCTGCTCGTCGGACGCTGGCGACCCCGTGAGTTCCCCGTCTGGGGCCTGACGTATCTGCGGTTCTGGCTCGTCAAGGCGCTGCTGCACGCGAACCCGATGGTCTTCCTCACCGGGACCCCGCTGTACGTGCTGTACCTGCGGGCCCTCGGCGCCCGGATCGGCAAGGGCGTCACGATCCTCTCCCACTCCGTGCCCGTCTGCACCGACCTGCTGACCGTGGGAGCGGGCACGGTGATCCGCAAGGACTCCTTCTTCCTCGGCTACCGGGCCGGCGCCGGACACATCCAGACCGGCCGCATCACCATCGGCACGAACGCCTTCGTCGGCGAGAAGACCGTCCTGGACATCGACACCTCCGTCGGCCACGGCGCCCAGCTCGGCCACTCCTCCGCCCTGCACCGCGGCCAGGCGGTCCCGGACGGCGAGCGCTGGCACGGATCCCCCGCGGAGCCCGCCGGGACCGACTACATCCGGGTCGCCCCGGCGAACTGCGGCACCCTGCGCCGCGCCTGGTTCGGCCTCGGCGCGCTGCTCCAGCTGCTCCTCCTGTACGTCCCGCTGGTCGTCGGCGGCGTCTACATGCTGTTCACCGAAGTCCCGTTGATCGGCAAGCGACTCGACCCGAACACGGTCGTGCTCGGCTGGTCGGAACTGCTCCCCGACGCACTGCTGCTCTCCGCCGTGCTCTTCTTCGGGTTCCTCGTCCTGGGACTCGCGGCCCTGTGCACGCTGCCGCGTCTGGTGGGCCTCCTGGTCAAGCCCGACAAGGTCTACCCGCTCTACGGATTCCACTACGCGCTGCAGCGGACCACGGCCCGCATGACGAACGTCAAGTTCTTCGCCTGGCTCTTCGGCGACAGCTCCTACATCGTGGGCTACCTCCGCGGCATCGGATACGACCTGTCACGGGTCGAGCAGACCGGGTCGAACTTCGGCACCGAAGTGCAGCACGAGACACCGCTGCTGGTCAGCGTAGGCAGCGGGACGATGGTGGCCGACGGCCTCTCCGTCCTGAACGCCGACTTCTCCAGCACCTCCTTCCGGCTGTCCCGGGCCTCGATCGGGGCGCACAACTTCCTGGGCAACAACATCGCCTACCCGGCGGGCGCCAGGACCGGCGAGAACTGCCTGCTCGCGACGAAGGTGATGGTTCCCCTCGACGGCGAGATCAGGGAGGGCGTGGGGCTCCTAGGCTCACCGTGCTTCGAGATCCCCCGCTCGGTGGACCGCGACGCCGGCTTCGACCACCTCCGGACCGGCGAGACGTTCCGCCGCCGGCTGGCCGCGAAGAACCGCTACAACCTCCGCTCCATGGCGCTCATGCTGTTCGTGCGGTGGCTGCACACCTTCGCGCTCACCCTGTTCGGCCTCGCCTCCGTGGACCTCTACGGAGTGGTCGGCCAGGCGGTGATCGCCGGCTACCTGGCGCTCACCCTCGCCTTCTCCGCCGCCTACTTCGTCCTGGTCGAGCGCTGCCTCGCCGGCTTCCGCAGGCTGCGCCCCCGGCTGTGCTCCATCTACGACCCGTACTTCTGGTGGCACGAACGGCTGTGGAAGGTGCCGGACCACTTCCTCGACATCTTCAACGGAACCCCGTTCAAGAGCCTGGTCTGGCGGCTGCTGGGGGTACGCATCGGCCGCAGGGTGTTCGACGACGGCTGCTACCTCACCGAGCGCACCCTCGCCACCATCGGCGACGACTGCACCCTCAACGCCGGCAGCAAGATCCAGTGCCACTCGCAGGAGGACGGCACCTTCAAGTCCGACGTCACCACACTCGGCGCCGGCTGCACGCTGGGCGTCGGCGCCCATGTGCACTACGGCGTGACCATGGGCGACGGCGCGGTGCTCGAAGCCGACTCCTTCCTCATGAAGGGCGAGGAGGTCCCCCCGAACGCCCGGTGGGGCGGCAACCCCGCGGTGGACATGCCGGACGGCGGCAGCCGGTCCGCCGGCGTCGCCGGGGTCACGACAGCAGCCGACGCCGCCACGGCGACCGTGAGTTGAGGAAGGCCATTCGATGGGAACGCGCGTGGAGACGGACCGGGAGTTCTGGACCCGGACACTGACCGCCGGCGGCGCCACCGCCGTGCCCCGCTGGGTCCGGGAACCGGCGCCGGGAACGGCCGGGCACCGGACACCGGTGCCGGACGACGTGACCCGGGCGGTGCGTCAGACGGCCGGCCGGCAGGGCCTGTCGGCCGACGTGCTGCTGCTGGCCGCCCACCTCAAGGTGCTGGCCGTGCTCTCCGGCGAGCCGGACGTGGTCACCGGCCTCGTCACCGGCGCCGGCGGCGAGCCGCTGCCCTGCCGGGTCTCCGTACCCCCGGGAAGCTGGTCGGCGCTGCTCACGGCCGCCGGGCACGCGGCGGCGGAGGTGTCGGCGCACCGGGACCACCCGGTGGCGGAACTGCGACGCGAACTCGGCCTGACCGAGCCCCTGTACGAAAGCGTCTGGGGTCCTTTCGGAGCCCGGGCGAGGCACGCCGAGGGATGCGTCCTGGACGTGCGCTGGTCCGACCGGGACGGCCGGCTGACGCTGCACGTGCGCTACCGCACCGACGTCCTGGACGCCGAGGCCGCCGCCCGCGTCGGCGGCTACCACCTCACCGCGCTGCGGCTGATGACCGCGGACCCCGGCGCCGACCACACCCGGCAGAGCCTGCTGTCGGCCGAGGAACGGCACGAGCAGCTGGAAGGCCTGGCCGGGCCGCACCGCCCGCTGCCGGACGCCCGCGCGCATGAACTGTTCGAGCAGCGGGTGCGGGCGCATCCGCAGGCCGTCGCGGCCGTGCACGGCACGCGGGAGTGGACGTACGACGAACTCAACCGGCGCGCCAACAAGCTGGCACGTGCCCTGCTGGCCCGGGGACTGGGCCGGGAGGACGTGGTCGCCGTCGTCTCCGAGCGCACCCTCGACTGGCTGGCGGCGGTGCTGGCGGTGTTCAAGGCGGGCGGCGTGTACCTGCCGATCGAACCGCACTTCCCGGCCGGCCGCATCGAGGCCACCCTGTCCCGGGCCGGCTGCCGGCTGGCGCTGACCGAACCCGGCAGCACGGACACCCTGGACCCGGCGCTGGCCGCCCTGCCGGACGTCACGAAGCTGCCGTTCGACACGGCGTACGCCGAACCCCACGCGGACGACGACCCCGGGATCCGCGTCGACGCCGGCCAGCTCGCCTACATCTACTTCACCTCCGGCTCCACCGGCGAGCCCAAGGGCGCGATGTGCGAGCACGCCGGCATGCTCAACCACCTCCACGCCAAGATCGACGACCTGGAGATCGGCGCGGGGACCGTGGTCGCACAGACCGCCCCGCAGTGCTTCGACATCTCCCTGTGGCAGCTCGTCGCCCCGCTGCTGGCCGGCGGACGGACGCTGCTGGTCGAGCAGGACGTCATCACGGACGTGGCACGGTTCACCGACACCCTGGAACGCGGCCGGGTCGGCGTGGCCCAGCTCGTGCCGTCGTACCTGGAGGTCGTGGTCTCCTACCTGGAGCAGCACCCGCGCACCCTGCCGGACCTGCGGTACGTGTCGGTGACCGGCGAGGCGCTGAAGCGGGAGCTGGTCCAGCGCTGGCTGGCGGTCCAGCCGGGCATCGCCCTGCTCAACGCCTACGGACTGACCGAGACGTCCGACGACACCAACCACGAACTCCTCCGCGAGGTGCCCGAGCGGGTGCTGCTCGGCCGGGCCGTCAACAACGTCCGCGTCCACGTCGTCGACGAGCACCTGTCGCCGGTACCGCTGGGCGCCCCGGGACTGATCGCCTTCTCCGGGGTCTGCGTGGGCCGTGGATACGTCAACGACCCCGAGCGCACCCGGGAGGCCTACCGCGAGGACCCGTACCGGCCGGGTGAACGGCTCTACCTGGGCGGCGACTGGGGCCGCTGGCACCCCGGCGGCAAGCTGGAGTTCCTCGGCCGCCGGGACAGCCAGGTCAAGATCCGCGGGTTCCGGATCGAGATCGGCGAGATCGAGAACTGCCTGCTGCGGGTGACCGGCGTACGGGACGGCGCGGTGGTCGTCGCCGAGCGGTCCGCCGGCGGCAAGCAGCTCATCGCCTTCTACTCCGGCACCCGGCAGCGGCCGGAGGCCCTGCGCGAGGCGCTCGGCGCGGCGCTGCCCGCCTACATGGTCCCCTCCGCCTTCCACCGGCAGGACAGCCTGCCGCTGACCGCCAACGGCAAGATCGACAAGAAGGCCCTGACCAAGCTGGCCGAAGCCGCCCCCGCCGGCGAGGCACACCGGGCGGCCGGCGGCCCGCGGCGGGCGGCCGCGGGCCGACTCGGCGCGACCGAGCGGCGAGTGGCCGCGGCCTGGGCCGAACTGCTGGGGATGCCCGAGGAACAGGTCGGCCGCACCGACCACTTCTTCGACTCGGGCGGCACCTCCCTGACCGCGGTCAGGCTCAGCCTCGCCCTCGACCGGGAGGTGTCCCTGAAGGACATCACCCGGCACCCCGTCCTCGCCGACCTGGCCGCCCTCCTCGACGGCCCGGCCCGGCAGCGCCCGGAACTGCTGCTGACCCTGGCGGACGGGACCGGCACCGCCGCGGGCGCCCTGGTCTGCTTCCCGTACGCGGGCGGGAACGCGGTCAACTACCAGCCGATGGCGAGCGCCCTGGCGGGCAGCGGCCTCACCGTCCTCGCCGTGGACCCGCCCGGCCACAACCTGGCCGCGCCCCCCGAGCCGTTCGCGTCCGTCGAGGAGGTGGCCGAGCAGGTCGCCGCCGAGATCACGGCACGCGGACTGACCCGGGTCATGCTCTGGGGCCACTCCTCGGGAACCGCCCCCGCCGTCGAGACGGCCAGGAGGCTCCAGCAACGGGGCGTGCACGTGGAGCGGCTCTTCCTCGGCGCGCAACTCCTCGGCACCGCCGCCGGACGGCACACCGCCGTCACCGAACTGGCGCACCTGAGCGACGCCGAGGTCGCGGCGCTCCTGGCCGCGGACGGCGGCCACCCCGAACTCGCCGAGCTGAACCCGCGGCACGCCGCCCACATCGCCGCCGCCTACCGGCACGACTGCGTCGCGGCCCACCGCTACTTCGGCTCGGCTCTGGAAGCCCCGCCGCCCGCCAGGCTGTCCGCCCCGGTCTCGGTGGTCGTCGCCGCCGACGACCCGCACACCGCCGGCCACGCCCGGCACCACCGGGACTGGCGGCTCCTGGCCGACCGCGTCGAGCTGCACGAACTCGCCGACGGCGGCCACCACTTCCTGCGCACCCGCCCCGCCGAGGCCGCGCAGGCCGTCCTGACCACCGTCCTCCCCCTCGCCTCCTCCTGACCCGTCACACCCCAGGCGGTCGACCGAAAGGAACCCGAGATGCCGTCCTCCTCCCTGGCATCACCGCTCGACGTGGAGCTGCGCCCGGACAAGCCGGCCCTGCTGCGCGTGGAACCCCCCGACGACCCCCCGAAGTGGGCGGCCGAGCACCGCGAGACACTGCGCGCCCAGGTCACCGAGCACGGGGCACTGGTCGTCCGCGGCCTCGGACTCCGCGACACCGGCCAGGCCGGTGCCGTCTTCGGACAGCTGGCCGGGGACCTCATGACGGAGCAGGAGGCCTTCGCCCCCCGCGAGTCCCACCGGCCCGGCGTGTACGCGTCCACGCCCTGGCCGGCCAACCAGCCCATGTGCATGCACCACGAGCTGAGTTACCGGCTCCAGGCGCCCGGCCTGATGCTGTTCGCCTGCCTCACCGCACCCGAACAGGGCGGGGCGACGGCGGTGGCCGACGCCGAGGAGGTGCTGCGGGCGCTGCCCGCCGGGCTCGTCGAACGGTTCGAGCGGGAAGGCTGGATCCTGACCCGCTCCTACAACGACGAGATCGGCGCCAGCCTCACGGAGTCCTTCGGCACCGGCGACCACGCCGAGATCGAGCGCTACTGCCGGGCCAACGGCATCGACTTCACCTGGCAGCCCGACGGCAGCCTGCGCACCGAACAGCGCCGCAACGCCGTCGTCCGGCACCCGCGCACCGGCCGCCGCTGCTGGTTCAACCAGATCGCCTTCCTCAACGAGTGGACCCTCGCACCCGAGGTGCGCGAGTACCTGGTCGACGTCTACGGCGCGGACGGCCTGCCGTTCAACACCCGCCACGGCGACGGCACCCCGATCGGCGAGGACGTCGTCCAGCTGATCAACGGCACCTACGAGGCGCACACCCGGCGCGAACCCTGGCACCGGGGCGACCTGCTGCTGGTGGACAACATCCGCACCGCGCACAGCCGAGAGGCGTTCACCGGCGAACGGCAGGTGCTCGTCGGCATGGGCGAACCCGTCCGGCCGGCCGAGGACTGCCCGGCCCCGGAGGCGAGCGAGCGATGACCGATGTGCTTTCGTCGGCCGCCCGGTCGGCCGGGCCCGAGCGGGCCTCCGCGCCGACCTTCGCGGTGGTCACCGGCGCGCAGGTGCAAGGTGCCCTCAGCGGGCGCGAGAAGCAGCTCATGGAACTGGTCGAGACCGTCTACCGGCTGCACGACGCCGGGGACTCGGTCAACCCGCCGTCGTACTTCCTGCGCTTCGAGGACCGGCCGACCTCGCGGATCATCGCGCTGCCGGCCTCGCTCGGCGGCACGGTCCAGGTGGACGGCCTCAAGTGGGTCTCCAGCTTCCCGGAGAACGTGAGCGCGGGGATCCCGCGGGCCTCCGCGGTGCTCGTCCTCAACGACCACGACACCGGCTACCCGTTCGCCTGCCTGGAGAGCTCGATCATCAGCGCCACCAGGACCGCGGCCTCCGCCGCCCTGGCCGCCGACTGGCTCAGCCGCAACCGCACCCGTCCCCGCCGGGTCGGGTTCTTCGGCACCGGCCTGATCGCCCGCTACATCCACACCTTCCTGTCCGGCACCGGCTGGGACTTCGACGAGATCGGCGTGCACGACCTGTCCGCCGACAGCGCCGGCGGCTTCCGCGGCTACCTGGAACAGACCGGCACCGGCGCGCGGATCACCGTCCACGAGAGCGCCGAGGACCTGGTCCGCGGCAGCGACCTGGTGGTCTTCGCCACCATCGCCGGCCGGCCCCATGTCACGGACCCGGCCTGGTTCACCCACAACCCGCTGGTCCTGCACGTGTCCCTGCGCGACCTCGCCCCCGAGGTCCTCATGGGCGCGGCCAACTTCGTCGACGACGTCGACCACTGCCTCAAGGCCGACACGTCACCCCATCTGGTCGAACAGCTCACCGGGAACCGTGACTTCCTCAACGGGACCCTCGGCGACGTGATGGCCGGCCGGGCCGCCCCGCCGCCCGACCGCCCGGTGATCTTCTCGCCCTTCGGACTCGGCGTCCTCGACCTCGCCGTCGGCAAGTACGTCTACGACGAGGTGTCCCGGGCCGGGGACCTCTGTCTCATCGATGACTTCTTCCACGAACTGCGCCGCTACGGCTGAGGCCGTCGTCCTCGGCCCGGCACCAGGAGGCCCGCCGTGCCTGTCATCTCCGCTCCCTACGCCTTCAACGAGGGCGATCTCTACGTCGACCTGGAGTCGATCTGCGGACACCCGCTCTACCTGAAGTGCGAGGCCTTCAACTTCGCCGGATCCATCAAACTGAAGGCCGCCAACGAGATGGTGGAGAACGCCGAGCGGGACGGAATCCTGAAAGCGGACTCCGTTCTCGTCGAGTCCTCCTCCGGCAATCTCGGCGTCGCGCTCAGCATGATCGCCGCGAGCAAGGGTTACCGGTTCCTGTGTGTGACGGACTCCCGTTGCAACCTGTCGACCAGGCTCCTGATGGAGGCGCTCGGCAGCGAGGTGCACATCGTGGCCGACCAGGACTCCAATGGCGGGTTCCTGGGCACCCGGATCGAGTACGTCCGCTCGCTGTGCAAGTCGGACGACCGGTACGTGTGGCTCAGCCAGTACACCAACGCGGGCAACTGGATGGCGCACTACCGCACGACCGCCCCGGAGATCGCCCGCCGGTTCCCCGAACTCGACGTGCTGTTCGTCGGCGCGGGCACCACCGGAACCCTGATGGGCTGCGCCCGCTACTTCCGCGAGTGGCAGCGTCCGGTGCGGATCGTCGCGGTGGACGCGGCCGGCTCGGTGGCGTTCGGCGGCGAGCCGGGCCGCCGGATGATCCCCGGCCTCGGCATGAGCATGCGCCCGCCGCTGCTCGACGAGTCCTTCGTCGACGAGGTGATCCGGGTGGAGGAGCCGGACACCATCCGGACGTGCCACCGCATGGCCCGGCACGGCTTCCTCTTCGGAGGCTCCACCGGGACCGTGGTCAGCGGCGCGGCGGACTGGCTGACCCGGCACGACGCCCGCGATCTCACCGCGGTCGCCATCGCACCGGACCTCGGCGAGCGCTACCTCGACACCATCTACCAGACCAACTGGCTGCAGGACCTGTACGGCGACCAGGTGCTCGCCGTCGGGGACGGTGACCGGGTGCTCGCCACCGGGGACGGCGACCGGGTGCCCGGCACCGGGGACGGCGACCAGGTGCTCGACGCCAGGGACACCGCACCGCCCGAGCCGCTGCCCCGGGAGCCCAAGTCCGCCTCCCGCGCGCCGGCCCGCCGGCGCACCAGCACCTGACGGCGGCTCCCGCCGGAACGCGGCCCCCCGGAGACGCCCACGCGGCGGCACCCGGGGGGCCGCGGCCTGCCCGCCGGCCTGCTCAGTAGCGGACCGGCAGGGCGCGCAGCCCGCGGGTGCGCATCGACGGACGCCAGTCCAACCGGCCGACCGGCACGTCGAGTTCGAGGCGGGGGAAGCGTTCCAGGAGCGCGCCGAGGGCGATCTCGGTCTCCAGGCGGGCCAGCGGTGCGCCGAGGCAGTAGTGGATGCCGTGGCCGAGGGCCAGGTGCCCAGTGGTGTCGCGGCCCAGGTCGAGCCGGTCGGGCTCGGGGAAGCGGCGCGGGTCGCGGTGGGCGGCCGCCAGGGACAGCAGCACCGTCTCGCCCGCCGGGACGGTGACCCCGCCGATGGTGACGTCCTCGGTCGGGAACCGCCGGATGGCGAGCGGCGCGGGCCCGTCGTAGCGGGCCAGCTCCGCCACGGCCGGGCCGAGCAGCTCCGGATCCGCGCGCAGCGCGGCCAGCTGGTCGGGGTTCTGCAGCAGGGCCAGCGTCGCGTTGCCGATCAGATGGACGGTGTTCTCGTACCCCGCGAACAGGATGAGGAAGGCCAGCGACATCAACTCGTCCTCGCTGAGCCGGTCCTCCTCGTCCCGTACGGCGATCATGGCGGAGAGCAGGTCGTCGGCGGGCTCGGCGCGCTTGCGGGCGAGCAGCCCGGCGAAGTACGCCAGCAGCGCCCCGACGGCCTCCTTCGCCCGCCCGGGCCGGGTGGGGTCCGGGACGACGAGCGCGTCCGTCCAGGCCCGGAAGTCCGGGCGGTCGCCCTCGGTCACGCCCAGCAGTTCGCAGATCACGGTGATGGGCAGCGGCGCCGCATAGGCGGCGATCAGATCGGTACGGCCGAGGGGCGCCATCGCGTCGAGCAGGGCACCGGCGGTCCGCCGGACCGGCTGGCGCAGCAGGGCGATCCGGCCGGGCGTGAACGCCCGGGACACCAGGCGCCGGACGCGGGTGTGGTCCGGCGGGTCCATGTTCAGCAGGTTGGCGTCGAGCGCGGGCGGCAGCGCGAACCCGTGGTAACCGCCGGGCGTGGCGTTGGCCTTGTCGAGGGAGAGCCGCGGGTCGGCCAGGGCCTGCCGCACGTCCTCGTACCGCGTCACCAGCCAGGCCGGCAGCCCGTCGGTGCCGGCGACCCGGTGCACGGGCCCGGCCTCCCGTAGCCGGGCGTATCCGGCGTACGGGTCGGCGAGCAGCTCCGCGGGGTCAACGACGGCCGGGTCGGGGGGTGTTGTACTGGCGTCCATGCCCCAACCCTAGACAGTGCGGGGCGGCCGGCGGCCGGTCACCCGGAGGCCGGGGCGGCGTCGGCGGCGTCGGTGGAGTGCAGCAGCCGCAGGAACGCCTTGACGCCCGCGATGAGTTCCTGGTTGTCGGTGAGCCGGTTCACCGTGGACTCGAACTGCCTGCCCAGTGCCACGATCCGGCGGTCGGCCGCCGCGGCCCGGTCCTCCGAGCTCAGGGCCAACGCGTCGACGGTCCGCCGCAGTTCGGCGAGGGCCCGGTACTGTTCCTCCGCCTTCTCCTCCAGGACCCGCGTCCCGGCCTCGGCGCGCTTCAGCCGCGACTGGAGCTCGACGACGTCGTCCCGCGGATACGTGACGTCTTTGAGGAGGCTGCCCAGGCGCCTGCGGAGCTGGCCGAAGTACGCGCCGGCCGGCCGGAAGAAGGTGCTCAGCAGGAAGAACGCGGCGAACCAGTACCCCGTGAACTCGCCCGTCGCCCAGGCGACCGCGACGACGACCGCGGCCGTCAGGACGTGTCCCGCGACCGCGGCCCGGAGCATCGCGCGGGCGATGCGCGTGGCCTCGGCGTCCCGGGCCGCCGGGACCTGTATGCCCTTCTCCCGGCTGACCGCGATCTCGGCGAGTACCGCGTGCGCCCGGAAGTACAGGTTCCAGGGCAGGGTGAGCAGGAGCAGCAGCCACAGCAGACTCAGCACCCCCGCGCCCACGGAGAAGACCACGGCGGCCGGCGCTCCCGCCACGTACGCGACGACCAACGCCGTGGCCGCCGCCACGACCGCCGCCACCGCCCCGAGAAATCTGCCCATGGCCCGTGTCCCCCGTCTCCCGTCCGCACGCCGACACGGGCCATCGTCCCCGCCCCGGCGCGGGGTGGCATGAGTAGCGGTACTCAGAGGAGCGCTCGGGAGACAGCAGGTGAGGGCCGCGGAACAGGGTGCACCGGTGGAGCGGATCCTGGTGGCGGGTGCCCACCGTGATCTGGCTGGACTGTCCACGGCGCGTCGTCATGCCCCGTGTGCTGCGCCGGTCGGTGCGGCGCACCGTCACCCGCGAGGCGCTCTTCGGCGGCAGCAGGGAGACGTGGTCGGGGTGGCTGAGCCGGGAACACCCGGCCTGGTGGGCCCGGTCCCGGCACGGCGCCCGGGGCCGCGAGATCGGGCGCCGGGCCGGCGATCCCCGCTTCGCCCCGCTCCGCACCCACCGCTTCGCCCCCACCGCTTCGCGCACCCCGACGACACGGCGGCCCGGCCGGCGGCCCGCCGAGGCGCCGGCCGGTGCGTCAGCGCCCGAACTTCGCCAGGGCCGCCGGGGTGACGGGGGTGAAGAAGTTGACGAGGTTGCCGTCCGGGTCGCGGAACAGCAGCGACCGGTTGCCCCAGGGCATCGTGGTGGGCTCGGTGACGAAGTCGCCGACGAAGTCCTTCAGGTTCTGGTGGACGCGGTCCACGTCGTCGACGAGGAACTCGGTGATCACGCTGTGGTTCTCCGCCGGGCGGGCGGAACCCGGGGCGAACAGCGGGACGGTGCGGGTACCGGCGATCGCGAGGGTCGCGCCGGCCGTCCGGAGTTCGGCGAAGTCCTCGGTGGCCCACGCCGCCCGCGCCCCCGTGGCGCGCTCGTAGAACTCGACGAGGCGCGCCACGTCGCCGGTGATGATGCGGATCGAGACGAAGTCCATGGGATCTCCTTGGCTGTGCTGAAGGCGTGCACAGCGCAGGCTAGGAGAAATAGCGGACAGAATCGGTCCGGTATCCGCGCTAGGTTGTGCACATGTCCCGACCCGCCGGCCGCGTGCTGACCCTCCTGGAACTGCTCCAGTCGGGCGGCACCCGGACCGTGGCCGAACTCGCCGACCGGCTCGGCGTCGAAGGGCGCACCGTGCGCCGCTACGTGGAGCAGCTGATCGACCTGGACGTGCCCGTGGAGTCGGTGCGCGGCCGCTACGGCGGGTACCGGCTCGCCCCCGGCTACCGGCTGCCGCCGCTCATGCTCGGCGACGACGAGGCGCTGGCCGTGCTGCTGGGCCTGGTCGCCGGCCGCCGGGCGGGGCTGACGACGGCGGAGCGCACGGCGAACGAGACGGCGTCGGCGAAGATCCGGCGGGTGCTGCCCGGGCACGTCGCCCGCCGGCTCGACACCCTCCTGGAGGCACTCGCCTTCACCGAGCAGCCGGGCGAGTCCGACGCGCCGGACGCCGGGATCCTGCTCACCGTCGCCGACGCGGTACGCCACCGCCGGCCGGTCTCGATCCGCTACACCGACCGCGACGGACGACGCAGCGAACGCACGCTGCACGCGTACGGGATCGTCGCGCACGCGGGCCGGTGGTACGTCACGGGCCGGGACGCCTCGGCGGACGCCGACCGGACCTTCCGGCTCGACCGGATCGCGGACGCGAGGACCCTGCCCGGCACCTTCGAGGCGCCCGTGGGTCCCGGTCCCGCGGAGCGCGTGCTGTCGGGGTTCGCCACGGCCGAGTACCGGCACGAGGTGACCTTGCGGATCCACGGCACGGTCGAGCAGATCCGGGCCCGTCTGCCCGCCGGCGTCGCGACCCTGGAGGAGCAGGAGGATCCCGCGGGCCGGGACCGGACGGCCGAGCGCTGGCGGCGCGTCGAGCTGCGGGCGGAGCGGCTCGACTGGCTGCCCCCGGTACTCGCCGCGCTCGACCGGCCGTTCGTCGTCGAGCGCCCCGACGAACTGCGCGGCCTCGTCGCCGCGTTCGCCGACCGCCTGGCGTCCTACGCCCGCCAGGTGTGACCGCGGACGAACGGGCCCGGAGCCGTCACGGAGCCGCCGGGATCCGCGTCGCGCGCCGCCGTCCCGCACGCGGCGTCAGCGGGACGCCGGGAACCGTTCGATGTTGTCCTCCACCCAGCTGCGCAGGTGGGCCAGGGGACGGCAGGCGTCCTCGCCGAGCGGGGTCAGGCTGTACTCGACGCGGGGCGGGACCTCCGGGTAGATCTCGCGGTGGACCAGGCCGTGATCCTCCAGGCGGCGCAGTGTCTGCGTCAGGACCTTGGGGCTCACCCCCTGCAGACGCGCGCGCAGGGCCCCGAACCGCTGCGGCCCGTCCTCCAGGGCGCCCAGGGCGAGGGCGCTCCACTTGTTGGCGAGCAGGTCCAGCATGTCGCGGCAGGGGCAGGCGGCGAGGTAGACGCTCTTCGGGTCGTCGCACAGGTGTGCCGTGGTCGTCATGCTGCGATGGTACCCAATGGGAACCATGAGCCCTTGCGGGTAACCACGGTCCGTTTCGTACTGTCGCCGACGTGGCCGAGGACATGGACCGCCCGCTCGCGGGTGCTGTCGGTGCGGCCGCGTTCTGCCGATGTACCCGAGACGGAGCGGCGTCGTCCGCGGCTCCCGGACCACGCACCCATGGAAAGGCCGGACCACCATGAACGACACGTACGACATCCCCGCGACGATGCCCGCGGTCGCCTACCGCACGTCGCTGCCTGTCGACGATGCCGAGAGCCTGGTCGACGTCACGCTGCCCACCCCTGAGCCCGGACCCCGGGACGTGCTGGTGCGGGTGGAGGCGATCGCCGTCAACCCGGTGGACTACAAGATCCGGCAGAACGTCGACCCGGGCGGGGAGGCGAAGGTGCTCGGCTGGGACGCCGCCGGGACCGTCGTCGCCGTCGGCGGCGAGGTGGAGCTCCTCTCGGTGGGCGACGAGGTGTACTACGCCGGTGCGCTGGACCGTCCGGGCGCCAACTCCCGCTACCACGTGGTCGACGAGCGCATCGTCGCCCGCAAGCCGGCCACCCTCTCCTTCACCGAGGCCGCCGCGCTGCCGCTGACCTCGCTCACGGCGTGGGAGGGGCTGTTCGAGCGGCTCGGCCTGCGCACGGGTGCCCTGGAGCAGACCGGTGCCCTGCTGGTCACCGCGGCCGCCGGCGGGGTGGGCTCGATCACCGCGCAGCTGGCCCGCGCCCTGACCAGCCTCACCGTCATCGGTACGGCGTCGCGCCCCGAGAGCGTCGACTTCGCGCGCCGGATGGGGGTCCACCACGTCGTCGACCACCGCAGGCCGCTGACCGCGCAGCTGGCCGAAGCGGCGCCGGAAGGCATCGACTTCGTGTTCAGCACGACGGGGACCGAGCACAACCTGGCCGCCTACGCCGAGACCCTCAACCCCTTCGGCCAGATCGTCGCCATCGACGACTTCGACTCGCTGCCCCTCGGAGTGCTCAAGGCGAAGAGCATCTCCTTCCACTGGGAGTTCATGTACACGCGGTCGATGTTCCGCACGGCCGACCTGAGCATGCAGCACCACATCCTCACCCAGGTCGCCCGGCTGGTCGACGCCGGCATTCTCACCACGACGGCCACCCGCGACCTGGGCCCGGTCAACGCAGCCAACCTCCGTGCCGCCCACCGCGTCCAGGAGAGCGGCACCGCCATCGGCAAGACCACACTCACCGGATTCTGACCGGCCGACGCACCCCGCCCCGCCGCATCCGCGGGTGAACCCCTCGGGCACACCGTGTCGTGAACCTCCATGAGGAGCGGCTCGACGATCGCCCCCGTGACCCGCCGGCCGCCGTGCCGCCCCGGCGAAGGCTCAGTCGATGCAGAACTCGTTGCCCTCGATGTCCAGCATGGGGATGCACGCGTCATTGCCGTCGTACAGCGTCCGCACGTGCACCGCGCCGAGCGGGATCAGCCGCGCGCATTCGGCCTCCAGCGCGGCGAGGCGCTCCTCACCCACGAGGCCGGTGCCGACCCGCACGTCCAGATGGACGCGGTTCTTGACGGCCTTTCCCTCGGGGACGCGCTGGAAGTAGAGACGCGGGCCGACCCCTGAGGGATCCGTGCAGGCGAACCAGGCGTCCCGCTCCTCGGGCGGCTGCGCGAGCCTGAACTCGTCCCAGGTGGAGAACCCGGCCGGCGGCGGTGGTACGACGTACCCCAGCACCTCGCACCAGAAGCGGGCAAGACGCTCGGGTTCCGCGCAGTCGAAGGTGACCTGGAACTTCTTGATCGCTGGCATCGGCGCACGATAGCAGGCGGAGTCCGCCCCCAGCCGCCCCGCGACCTCACGAACTCTCCTTCCCGGGGCCGGTGTTCTGGTCGCGGGCCAGGGCGTGGGTGATCGCGGAGGTGCTTTCGTACAGCTCCCGGTACCGGGCGAACCGGCGGTCGTGGACATCCGCGGTGGCGGGATCGGGCCGGACCACCGATTCCGGCGGGTTCCAGGCCGTGATGTCCGGCCGGCCGACCAGCCCGGCGGCGAGGAAGGCGGCACCGTAGCAGGCACCGACGGTCGTGCGGGCCACGGTCTGTTCGAGACCGGTGACGTCGCTGACGATCCGGGGCCACAGCCCGCCCCGGGTACCGCCGCCGACCGCGACGGTCCGCCGGATGTCGGCGCCGGCCGCGAGCATCGTCTCGACGTTGTGCCGGACACCGTAGGCGGTGGCCTCCAGCGCCGCCCGCATCAGGTCGCCCCGGGTGTGGGACAGCGTCAGGCCCGCGATCACCCCCCGGGCGTCGGGGTCCATGACGGGGGTGCGCTCCCCGGCGAAGTACGGCAGCATCAGCAGGCCGTTCGCGCCCGGGGGCGAGGCGGCCGCCTCGGCGAACAGCACGCCGGGGGAGACGTCGCCGAAGAGGTGCCCCAGCCAGTCGGTGACGGCTCCCGAGGTGGCCATGCCGCCCGCCAGGCAGCGGGTGCCGGGCAGGGCACCGACCGTGGACCACATCGACGGGCTGGTCACGAGCCGGTCGACCGTGTTCACCAGGAACATCGTGGTGCCGTACATCAGCATCAGGTCACCGACGCCGTGACCGTCCACGCTGATGGCCTCGCTCCACGCGTCGATCGTCCCCACGACGACCGGCGTCCCGGCCGGGATGCCCGCGACGCGCGTGCTCACCCGGCCGGCCTCGTCGCCCGGCCAGCGCAACGGCGGGAGTTCGAGGCCGGGTGCGATGTGCTCGGCCCACTCGGGGATCCAGCGCTGCTCGTGGATGTCGAACAGCGGGGTGCACTGGCTGGCGGAATGCAGGTCCAGCACGTAGGCGCCGGTCAGCCGGTGCGCGAGCCACGACGCGGGCATGAGGAGGCGGCGGGCGCGTGCCCACGCCTCGGGCTCCCGCTCGCGGATCCAGGCGAGTTTCGGCCCGACGGCCTGGGACGACAGCGCCGAGCCGCACCTGCGGAAGACCGTGTCCGGCCCCAACTCCCGGTTCAGCCGCGTGATCTGCTCCTCGGCGCGGGTGTCCACGCCGTACAGCACCGCCGGACGCACCGGGTCTCCCGCGTCGTCGACCAGAAGGGTGCACGGGCCCATGCCGCTGACTCCGACGGCCCGGACGGTGACGTCGTCGCGGTCCAGCAGCTCGGCCGCGAGCGAGACGAACTCGTCCCACCACACCTGTGCGTCCATCTCCACGTGCCCCGGCCGGGGACGGTCGACCACGTGACCGCGTACGGCCTCGCCCAGGACGCGGCCGGCGGTGTCCACCACCACGCCCTTGGTGCTCGACGTGCCGACGTCCACGCCGAGGACGACGTCGATCATGCGCTGCCTCCCTTGGTGCCGGGTGCGCCACCGTAGCCTGTCGCCCGGACCGGCGAACGGCCGTGGTGCGGCAGGGCGGCTGCCGTGTCGTCAGATGCGTACCGCGGCGCACCCTGCGGCAGTCGTTGACATGTCCCTGCCTTGTGGCTAGCTTCACGAGGAGTTCCCGCTGTGCTCCTGGGGCTCCCGCGGCCCAGGACCCGTCGAAGCGTCCGTATCCCAGGCACCATCCCAGGCACCTCGTCTCCACGGTTGGACAACGTTGTCAGCCTTTGGCGATCAAGACATCCCCGCACGCCGCTCGTCACCCGGGGCCGCGCTCTCGGCGCGCAGACAACGTTGTCGGACCTCCACTCCCGAGTAGAGGAGCAAACCCCGTGATCACACGACTGTCGAGACCTCCCGGAACCATGGCGGCCGGTCTCCTCGCGGCCGCGGCGCTGGCCGCCGCCGGGCTGTGCACACCGGCGTGGGCGGCCGGGAAGGCCGCGCTCGTCACCGCGCCGGCGGCCCTCGTCAATCCGTTCATCGGAACGTCCAACCAGGCCGACGACTTCCCGGGCGCCGACGTCCCGTTCGGCATGGTGCAGTGGAGCCCGGACACGCCCTCGCGTCCCGACGGCGGGGGCTACGAGTACAACGACTCGTCGATCACCGGTTTCAGCCTGACCCACATCGCCGGCCCCGGCTGCGGCGCGGCCGGTGACATACCGGTGCTGCCCACGGTGGGAGCCGTGAACACCGCTGCCACGGACGCGTTCTCGCACGCCAACGAGTCGGCCTCCGCCGGGTCGTACAAGGTCGCGCTCGACAACCAGGTGACCACCGAGCTGACCACCACGACCCGCAGCGGCATGGCCCGCTTCACGTTCCCCTCGACCAGCCAGGCCAACCTGGTCTTCAAGCTGACCGGCAGTCAGAACGGCGGCTCCTCGGCCCAGTTCACCAAGGTGTCGAACACCGAGGTCAGCGGACAGGTCACCAGCGGCCACTTCTGCGGTGCGGGGAACACGTACACCGTGTACTTCGACATGGTCTTCGACCAGCCCTTCGCCTCGCAGGGCAGTTCGGTCGCCAAGGCCGCGGCCACCACGTCCCCGGCGCGGGCCGAGGCGTCGAAGAACGCCGCCGAGCAGCCCAACCGGCCGGTACTGCACGGCAGGAGCCCCAGCACGGGCAGCGCCGCACCGGACGCCGCCGCCTCGAACGGCTACGTCACCTTCAACACCACGAGCAACCCGGTCGTGCAGGCCAAGGTCGGCATCTCCTACGTGTCGGTGGCCAACGCCGTCGCCAACCGGGCCGCGGAGAACACCGGCTGGGACTTCGACGCGACCCGCACCGCCGCGCAGAACGCGTGGAACAGCACGCTCGGCAAGGTGCAGATCGCCGGCGGCACGGCCGCCCAGCAGCAGACCTTCTACACCGCGCTCTACCACTCGCTGCTGCACCCGAACGTGATCAGCGACAGCAACGGCCAGTACTACGGCTTCGACGGGAAGACGCACACCGTGGACACCGGCCACAGCGCGGTGTACGCGAACTACTCCGGCTGGGACATCTACCGGTCGCAGGCCCAGCTCGAAGCCCTGGTGGCTCCCCAGGCCGCCTCGGACACCGCGCAGTCGATGGTCGACGACTACGCGCAGACCGGGATCTTCCCCAAGTGGTCGGAGAACAACGGCGAGTCGTACGTCATGGTCGGAGACCCGGCCGACGCCGTCATCGCCGACTACTACGCCTTCGGCGC
Organism: Streptomyces sp. NPDC008092; assembly: GCF_042957285.1. Taxonomy (NCBI): domain Bacteria; kingdom Bacillati; phylum Actinomycetota; class Actinomycetes; order Kitasatosporales; family Streptomycetaceae; genus Streptomyces; species Streptomyces sp. NPDC008092. The sequence goes on along the minus strand of NZ_JBIBHY010000014.1, from coordinate 197,019 downwards.
CCGGAACTTCGACACCGCGACCGCCCTGGCCGACATGGTCAAACAGGCGAGCACCACCAACAACGACCGGCCCGGCCTCGGTTACCTGAACTCGCCGGGATACCTGCCGCACGACGGCAGTTACGGCTGCTGCAACTTCTACGGCCCGGTGGCCACCACCCTGGAGTACGACACGGCCGACTTCGCGATCTCCGCGATGGCCGGGGCGCTCGGCGACACCGCCGACCAGAAGACGTACGCCAACCGCGCGCAGGACTGGCGCAACGTGCTCAACCCCGCCTCCGGCTTCGTGGAACCCCGGAACGCGAGCGGCTCGTGGACCGGTGGCTTCGACCCCACCAGCGGCACCGACATGGTCGAGGCCGACTCCTGGATCTACACCGGGATGGTGCCGTTCAACATCGGCGGCCTGGCCCGCGCCAAGGGCGGCAACACGGCGATGAACCACTACCTGGACACCGTGCTGCGCAGCTACACGGGCGCCAACGGCTATGCCTGGGTCGGCAACGAGCCGAGCATCGAACTTCCGTGGGAGTACGACTACACGGGGCAGCCCTACACGACGCAGGGCACGGTGCGGGCGATCCAGGACCAGATCTGGTCGAACACCCCCGGCGGCCTGGCCGACGGCAACGACGACCTCGGCGCGATGAGTGCCTGGTACGTGTGGTCGGCGCTCGGCATGTTCCCCGAGACACCCGGCACCTCCGATCTCGCCCTCGGCTCGCCGCTGTTCACGCAGGCCGTGGTCACCCTTCCCTCGGGCAGGACGCTCACGGTCAACGGCAACGGAGCCGCCGACAACGCCCCCTACGTCCAGTCCGCGGCGTGGAACGGCACGGCGTGGAACAACGCCTACGCCCCCACCACGGCGATCACGGGCGGCGGCACCCTGGACTTCACGCTGGGCACGGTGGCCAACACCTCCTGGGCGACGGCGGCCACCGCGGCACCGCCCTCGTACGCGGGGGACACCTCGGCGCCGGCCTCGCCGCGGATCGGCACGCTCACCTCCGCGGTGGCCTCGAACCTGTGCGTGGACGACGCGTCCTCCGGCACCGCCGACGGCACCCACGTCCAGATCTGGGGCTGCGACAACACCTACGCCCAGGACTGGATCGTCGCCGGCGACGGAACGGTCCGGGCCCTCGGCAAGTGTCTGGACGCCGATCACAGCGGGACCACCAACGGCACGCTGATCCAGCTGTGGACCTGCAACGGCACCGGCGCCCAGCAGTGGACCGCCGGCAGCAACGGGTCGCTGGTCAACCCCGAGTCGAAGCTGTGCCTGGACGACCCCAACTCCTCGACGTCGAACGGTACCCAGCTTCAGCTGTACACCTGCAACGGCACGGCGGCCCAGAACTGGAGACTGCCGAGCTGAGCCGTCGGCGGGGGAGCCGGCATCCCCGCAACCGTGCGGAGCCGGCCGGGCGATCGGACGCCCGGCCGGCTCATCGGTCACGCGGAGGCGGTCAGCAGTACAGGTTGGCGCCGGGGGAGACGCCCAGGATCGAGGTGAAGCGGTTGTAGGCGTCGACGCGGCTCTGGACCTGTGCCGGGTTCCGGCCGTCGCACTCCAGGGAGCCGTTGATGGAGCGGATGGTCTGGCCGAAGCCGGCGCCGTTGACCATGGCGTTGTGCGGGGTCATCGTGCCGGGGCCGCTCTGGGTGTTCCAGTACCACAGGCCGGTCTTCCAGGCGACGGCCGCGTCGTTCTGCACCAGCCAGGGGTTGTCGAGCAGGTCGATGCCGAGCGCGTCGCCGGCCGCCTTGTAGTTGAAGTTCCAGCTCAGCTGGATGGGGCCGCGCCCGTAGTAGGCGGCCTGGCCGGCCGGGCAGCCGTAGGACTGGCTCCAGTCGCAGTACGTCGGGTAGTTGGCGGTGTTCTGCTCGACGACGTACACCAGTCCGCCGGTCTCGTGGCTGACGTTGGCGAGGAAGGCGGCCGCCTCCTGCTTCCTGGTGGTGTCGCTGCCGGTGGTGGCGAAGCCGGGGTAGGCGCCGAGGGCGGCGGTCAGGCCCTGGTAGGTGTAGAAGCCGTTCCGGTTCGGGAACATCTGGTTGAACTGCGCCTCGCTGACGACGAACCCGGACGGGTTGCCGCCTCCGCCGTCACCGGCCGGGGCGTTCCACTTCTGGTTCGCACCGCCGGTGCAGGTCCATATCTGCAGGCGGGCGCCGTTGGCGCTGCTGTTGTCGCGCACGTCGAGGCACTTGTTCGCGGCGGGGTTGACGATGTCGTGGGCGGCGGTGACGACCCACTGCTGGTTGGCTCCGCCGGAACAGTCCCAGAGCTGGACCGCGGCCCCGTCGGCGGTGCCGCGGTCGACCACGTCGAGACACTTGCCGAGGGCGCGCAGGGTGCCGTCGCCGCTGTTCGACCAGCTCTGGGCGCCGGTGCCGTTGCAGTCGTAGAGCTGGACGGCGGTGCCGTTGGCGCTGTTCGCGCCGGCCACGTCGACGCACTTGCCGGCCAGGCCGGTGATCTGGCCGGTGGCCGCCTGGGCCGGGGCGACGGTGAACAGGGCGGACAGGACGGCGGCGAGGACGAAGCCCAGCGTGAGCCGGCCGAGGACACCGCGCCCGCGGAGGCGGGACATGACGGGAGATGGGCGCATGGAGAACTGCTCCTGACGGGAGACGAGGGGGGTGGGGGTGCGTGACCTGGCCTGCGGGGGCAGACGTCTCAGCCGAGGACCTGCTGGGTCACGACGATGTGTCCGGCGTCGGGGTCGAGGACACCGCCGAGGCGGCTGAACGCGCCGTCGGTCAGGTCGAGGCACTTGGGTTCCTGCGGGGTCTGGGCGAACGTGCCGCGGTCGTTGACCCGCACCGTCAGGGAGCGGCCGTTGGCGACGTTGGTGACCTGGACGCGCGTACCGAAGGGCAGTTGGGGCTGGCGGGAGAGGGAGGTGGCGGCCGTGTCGGCGTTGTTGTCGAACACCTCGCCGCTGGCGGTCAGGGCGCCGGGCGGCTGGGGGCCGTAGTGCGTGGCCCAGCACTGTTCGCCGGTCTGCTGCTGCGCGGGGGCGTTCCACTTCTGGTTGTCGGCGCCGGTGCAGGTCCAGATCTGGATCCGCGCACCGTTCGCGGAGGAGCGGTCGGTGACGTCGAGGCACTTGTTCGCCGCGGGGTTGACGATGTCGTGGGCGGCGGTGACGGTCCACTGCTGGTTGGCGCCGCCGGTGCAGGTCCACAGCTGGACCTTGGCGCCGTCGGCCGTGGAGTTGCCGGTGACGTCGAGGCACTTGCCGAGGGCGCGCAGGGTGTTGTCGGCGCCGGTGGTCCACTGCTGGGCGCCGGTGCCGTTGCAGTCGTAGAGCTGCACCGGGGTGCCGTCGGCCGTGCCGGCGCCGGCGACGTCGAGGCACTTGCCGGCCAGTCCCGTGACCGTGCCGGTCGCCGCGGCCGCCGGTGTCGCGGTCAGCGGGCTGAGCGACAGGGCGAGCACGGCTATGAGGGGGGTACCGCGTAACAGGGCGGTGCGGAAGGGAGTTCGAGCAGCCATGGGGGGTGGGGAAGCCTTTCCGAGGTGGCGCGCGGGTGTGGCGGACACCGACAGGACGCACGTCGGGACGACCTGACATCGGGAAGGTAAAAGGTCTATACCAAGGCCGTCAAGATGTGAACATGACAGATGTGTCGGTGTGTGGTGACCCGAAGAACGAAATCAGGCCACTGTTGAACTGCTGGTTCACCCAATGGCGACTCAGAGTTCATCAGTGGCATACAAGTTCATGGCCATGACCTCAAGACCTCGCTTGCGCAAGCGCACCCGGATCGGCACAGCGATCGCTGTCACCGTCGCCGTGGCGGGCACTGGCACCGTCGTGGCCCAGGCCCAGGGCTGGCTGTCGGCGCCGACGCACGACTTCGACGTCGCCGCCGACTCCTACTCCGGCCACCACGAGGTGACGGGTGACGTCCTGCGCAACGACTCGGGCGCGACCGCGGTCGTGCGGCACACCGACCCGTCCCACGGCACGGCGACGGTCGACGCGGACGGCACGTTCACGTACACGCCGAACTCCGGCTTCAAGGGCACGGACACCTTCACGTACACGGCGACCGACGCCGTACAGCTGTTCAAGGACACCCGGCGCAACGGCGACCCGCTGCCCTCCCTCGCGACGGTCGCCGGACCGGGCGGGACCACCACCAAGATCTCCGGTGAGGGCTACGGCTCCTCGCTCGCCCCGGTGCCGGGGAAGTCGGGCTACTTCTACGGCCTGACCGACCGCGGCCCCAACGCCGACGCCCCGGACGGCAACAAGTCCGAGATGCTCACCGACTTCACGCCCCAGATCGGCAAGTTCAAGCTCGTCAAGGGCCGGGCCGAACTGGTCGGGACGGTCACCCTGAAGGGGCCGAAGAGCCTCGGCGGCGTGGCGTACAGCGGCCGTCCGCCGCACGACACGAGCGAGGTGATCGACGACGTCGTCGCGACGAACGCCAACGGCGGCACTCCCACGCCGGTCGCCCGGGACCCGTACGGCTACGACTCCGAGGGCCTGGTGGCGCTGCCCGACGGCACGTTCTGGGTCTCGGACGAGTACGGTCCGTACCTCACGCACTTCGACGCGAACGGCTACGAACTGGGCCGGCTGACCCCGTACAAGGACAGCCAGGACAACCAGTACCACAAGATCGTCGGCTACTTGCCGGCCGAGCTGGCCAACCGCCTGAAGAACAAGGGCATGGAGGGCCTGACCGTCACGCCGGACGGCTCGACCCTGGTGGGCGTCATGCAGGCCGCGCTGCAGCAGCCGGATCTCGGCAGCACCAAGGCGTCCAACCTCGCGCCCACCCGCATCGTCACCATCGACCTGCGCACGTTCAAGACCAAGCAGTACCTGTACCTGCTGGACGACCCGGCCACCACGGGTGACGCCAACAGCGAGATCACGGCGCTGTCCGACACGAAGTTCGTCATCGACGAACGGGACGGCAACTTCGAGCCGTTCGCCCGGAAGTCCCTCTACGAGGTCGACATCAACGGCGCGACCGACGTCAGCGGGCTGACGATCGGCGGCAAGTCGCCCGAGGCGTTCGTCGGCAAGGTCGGCACCAACGCCGCTCTCACCGCGCTCACCGGCGCCGGTGTCCAGGTCGCGCAGAAGCAGCCGTACCTCGACCTCGGGACGCTGGTGAGCCAGCTCGACCCCAGCGGGAAGTTCTTCGGGCACGACAAGGTCGAGGGCGTCGCCACCACGGACGCCGGCAGGACGCTGTACCTGTCCAACGACGACGACTTCGGCATCGACTCCATCGTCGTCGACCCCGACGGGAAGTGGACCGTCCACCAGAAGGTGCTGCCGGCCACGGGCCAGGCCGACAACGGCGAGATCCTGAAGGTCGACACCACCAAGCTGCCGGCCGTCCTCAAGACCGTCACGGTGACGATCCGCGTGAACTGACGCACCCACCGTCCCGCCCCGGGCGCGTCCACCCGCTGGACGCGCCCGGGACGCGGAGACGGTCTCCGGTCACACGCTGCGGTCCGTGAGAACCTCCCCGGCCCGTAGCAGCGCCTCCTGGTGCCCGAAGAGCCCGGGCAGTCCTCCGGTGTGGACGAAGACGGTCCGCTCACCCGGGCGGATCTCCCCCTCGCGCACGGCCGCGACGAGACCGGCCATGGCCCGCCCGGTGTAGACGGGATCCAGCACGAGTCCCTCGGTCCGGGCGGCCAGGAGGATCGCCCGCGCCACCGGTTCGGTGAGCCGGGAGTATCCGGCGCCGACCTGGTCGAGGCGCAGCCGTGGCCGCCGTGGCGCGGCGGCGGGCGCGTACAGGTCGGTCAGCAGCAGGTCGAGGGTGCGGGCCGGATCCGCGACGGCTCCGCAGTGCACGCCCAGGACGCGGTCCTCGCCCAGGGCACGCACCAGCCCGGCCATCGTGCCGCCGCTGCCCAGCGCGACCACGGCGGTGGCCAGGTCGGGAGCCTGCGCGAGGAGTTCCCGCCCGCCGTCGACGTAGCCGAGGGCGCCGACGGGACTCGATCCACCGAAGGGAATGAGCGCCGGAGCCGCGTTCCGCCCGCGCAGTCCCGTGACGACCCGGTCGAGTTCGGTGGCGAGCGCGGCCTCGTCGACCGCGCCGGCCCACACGATCCCCGCCCCGAGGAGGCCGTCGAGCGCGAGGTTGCCTGTGGCCGTGCCGGTGGGCTCGCCCGCGAGGACGAGTACGACGTCCAGGCCGAGCCGGGCGCCGGCCGCCGCGGTGAGGCGGGCGTGGTTGCTCTGCGGCGCCCCGCTGGTGACGAGGGTGCGCGCGCCCTCGGCGAGGGCCTGACCGCAGGTCCATTCGAGCTTGCGGACCTTGTTGCCTCCGCCGCCGAGCCCGATGAGGTCGTCCCGCTTGATCCACAGGTCGTCCGGCCGGAGGCCCAGGGCCCGCGCGAGCCGAGGGGCGGGTTCCAGCGGTGTCGGCCAGGAGGCCAGGGTGACCTTGTGGTGCTCCTCGTGCATCGTGCCCATGCGGCAACCCCTTCGTCTCCGTGCCCGCGTGCCGTCCCCGGCCGACGTGCGCCACCGGCGGCGACGGCGACCGCACCATGACGGGGTCGACCGCACGCACGCCCTCGACCATGTTGAGCAGGATCGGCCAGACACAGCCACTCGTGATCACCACGGTCTTCATCGCGTCGCCGATGCCCGCGAACAGCATGATCACGGGGACGAGCACCGGGGGGCGGCACGGCACGCAGGCACTCCAGCACAGGCTCGCAGAAGGCCCGCCCCCGCGGTACGAGCCGATGACGGTGCCCAGGCCGACGCCCACGACGCCCGCGAGCGTGCAGCCGCATGTCAGGCGCACCACGCTGGGCAGCAGGTCGGTACGCAGGCGGTCGCCGGTCCACACCGAGGGGAAGGCCGAGCCGCCCTGCGCCGTGGTCGTCGAGACGTCGAGACCGTATTTCTTGTAGATCCCCTTCTTCCGGCCGAGATAGAGGGGGGCCACGTCGACGATCGGAATGACTCCGACCTCGACGCGGGTGATGCCGCCACCGGCCGACGCGGAACCGACGGAATTGCCGGACGAACCACAGGCGGTGGCCCCGAGTACGAGCGAGACGGCGGCGATGCCGACGAACAGGCGCTGCATTTTCTGTCCTCCCGCGGCCGCATCCGAAATGTTCCGGCCGGTCCGCGCGCATTGGGATGTGGTAGGGAGAAAGTCGAAGAGGTGGGACAAGGCGTCGAGTTCGACGTGCCAAAGGTGTCGTCCGGGGCCCACCCGCACATCCCCCGGGCACCGTCACTGGTGCGTACGGCAGTTGCCGTACGGCGCGGAAGGGATACGGGTACAGCCGTACCGGCCGCCACCGGAAAGGGCACTTCCAGGGGCGTCGCCACCATCACCCGGCAGGCACGGTCACTCCTGGCGGACGGCAGGGCGGACCCCGCCTGCCAGGATGGCGGCGCCGGTCGACTCCGGGCCGACACGGTGCTGATGAGATGAAAGGAACGGACCGGTGCCGGACACGGACGGGTCGTGGAATCCATGACGGAACAGGAGACGCGCCGGCAGCGGCGCGCGCGCTTCGAAAGCCTGGCGCACGTGGTGGCGGAGCCCCTGCACCGGTATCTGCTGCGACGGACGGCCCCTGACATGGTCGAGGACGTCCTGTCCGAGACCATGCTGGTGCTGTGGCGCCGTATCGATCTCGTGCCCGGGCTCGGAACCGGTTCCCCGCCCGACCGCGACGACGTGCTCCCCTGGTGCTACGGGGTGGCACGGGGGTGCCTGGCCAACGCCCGCCGGGCGGACGGGCGCAGGCTCCGCCTGGTCGAGCGGCTGATGCACACCCAGCAGGCCCCGGTGACCGCCGACACCGATCACAGCGAGCTGCACGCCGCGCTCGCCGCACTCGGGGAGCTGGACCGCGAGGTGGTGCGACTGTGGGCGTGGGAGGGGCTGGCGCCACGTCAGATCGCGGAAGTCACCGGACTGACGTCGAATGCGGTGAGCATGCGGCTGCACCGGGCGAAAAAGAGGCTTGCCGAAAAACTGCAGCCGGTGCGAAAGAACGCAGAAGGCCCCGGACACAAGATGAGTGAAGGAAGGAGCAGTCAGTGAATGACGACGAGCTGCTGACCCTGCTGAGGGCCGCGGACCCGGCACTGACCCCACGAGCTCCGCTGCCCGACATCGATCGTCTTGTGGAGGATGCCTTGAACACCGAATTCGTGCTCGAACCGGAAAACACCGCCACCGCCACCGTCACGCATCCGGAAAAGGCCACCGCAGGAAAGGGGCGCCGGCGACTCTTCGGGCTCGCGGCTGCTGCCGCTCTGCTTCTCGGCGGGGGAATCACCGCGGGAATTGCCGCGAACAACGGAAACGGCCACCCGGCCGAGGCCGCCGCCCCGCTGAGTCTGGCCCTCTCCAGCAGCGCCCTCGGCAAGTGCCAGGAACCGGTTCCCGACCAGCTGGCGGGGTACCCGACGCTCTTCTACGGGACGGCCGCCTCCGTGAAGGGACCCTTGACCACCTTCCACGTCGATCACTGGCTGCGTGGCGGCGGCTCGGACACGGTCGTGGTGAACAGCGACCCCGACCTTCCGGAGCAGCTGACCTTCACGGTCGGGCAGCACTACATCGTGGCCGCCGACAAGAACGGCACGATTCCCGTCTGCGGCGCGAACTGGGTCTCGGACGAGACCTGGCAGCAGTTCCGCCAGGCATTCTGACGTTGACTCCGCGGTTTCGGCCGGTTCCTGAGCCGGAGTGACCACGGCGTTCCCGAGCACCACGACGAGTTGGCCGTGGTGCTCGGGGACGAGTGGGTGCCGGCACACTCGGGCCGGTGCTAGCCCCGGCCGTCGGTCTCCGGTACCCGCCGACTCACGGAACCCGTGGCCGGCGGACGGGAGCCGAGGGCGGCCCCGGGCGCCGGGCGCCGGGCGAGCGGTACGAGGGCGACGGCGATCGCGCCGAGGACTCCGGCCAGCGCGAAGGCGGTGAAGCCCCAGTCGTCGTGACCGTTGTCGGCCAGTGCGCCGACGAGCCAGGGGCCGAGTACCGCACCGCTGCGGCCGACCCCGGTCACCCAGCCGAGCCCTGTCGCCCGTGCGCTGTCGGGGTAGACGGTGCTGGTGGCGGCGTAGACCATGACCTGCGCGCTGAAGAGCCAGATGCCGGTCACGGCGACCACGGCGTAGGTGGCGGCCAGCGGCAGGTGCGCTTGGAGCAGCAGGGCGCCCGCCGCCGTCAGGACGAACCAGATCGCCGAGACACGGACCGCGCCGTAGCGGTCGGCGGTGCGACCGGCGACCAGCATGCCGACGATACCGCCCGCGTTGATCACGAGCAGGAAGCTGACCGAGGACGTCATGCCGTATCCGGAGGCCAGCATCATCTGCGGCAGCCAGGTGCTCACGCCGTAGACCAGGAGCAGACCGCAGAACGACGCGAGCCACAGGAGCGGTGTGGCGAACCGGGACTCGGGGGCGAACAGGACCCGCACCGCCTGGAGCCGCCCCTTCGCACCCGCAACCGGAGCTGCCGCCGGTACGGCGCGCGGCAGTCCGTACCGGTCGGTGATCGCGTCGGCCTGTGCTCCTCGCCCCTTGGCGAGCAGGACGCCCGGTGACTCGGGCATCAGCCTCAGCAGGAGCGGCACGGCGATCGCGGCCGGGACCACACCGGCCCAGAACACCCAGCGCCAGCCCGCCGTCGGGGCGACTGTGAGGCCGAGTCCGGTGGCGGCCATTCCGCCCACGTGGTAACTGGTCATCAACAGGCCGGTCGTCAGCGCGATCCGGCGTGGTGGGGCGAATTCCATGACGATCGCCAGGCACAGCGGCATCAGCCCGCCGAGCCCGAGTCCGGCGAGGAACCGGCCGGTACCGAAGACCGTGGGATTCGCGGCCAGGGCGCACACGGCCGAGCCGGCGGAGAAGAGACTCACGCTGCCCACGAGCAGGGGCCGGCGCCCCACCCAGTCGGTGAGGTTGCCGGCGGTGAGCGCGCCGATGAGCATGCCGAGGGTGGTCCAGCTGCCGATGGTTCCGGCGGTGGCTTTGCCGAGACCGAGACTGTTGTCCTCCAGCAAATGCGGCAGGACCGCGCCGTAGATGTTGACGTCCATCCCGTCGAAGAAGACCGCGAGCCAGCACAGGGCCAGTACCGGGGCGACGGTGCGGAGGGTGCGGGGAGGGGTGTCGGGCGGAGACATGGCTGTGCCGTAGGGGGGCATGGGCGCTCCAGAAGGGGGTTCGCGTGCGGCTCGGACGCAGCGCGCGGGCGGACTGGCCCACGGCTGCCGGCACGAAGGTTCGTCGAGTGAAGAATTCTTCATCGACTGCGGCCCTGAGTGTGTGGGGGCCGAACGAGCGCCGTCAAGAGCCGAACCCGGGGATTCTCCGTCAGTCCTGCGGCGGGCCCGGGGCGTCCGTGCCCGTCGGCGGCGGGCCGGTCCAGTTCGGTTCCTGCACGTCAAACTGCTTGCCGTAGTCCTTGCCCGGCAGCGGTTCCGTGCCCTCCGGCCCGGTTCGCAAGCCGTCCAGCAGCAGCCTCAGATAGCGCCGCCACAGATCCGGCTGCCCGCTCCGCTCGGTCACCGCGGCCAGCATCTGCTGGATCACGACCAGGTCCCAGGGCTCGGCGTCGGGACGGAGAACGCCCTGCTCCTTGGCCCGCTCGACCACGAGGTCGACGTTCCGCCTGATCTGCTCCCGGTGCCGCAGCCCCGCCGGCACCGCGCGCTCGCTGTGCAGCACGACCTCGCGCAGACCGCGGTCGAGCGCCTGCAGTTCGGCCACCCGCTCCAGGCTGACCGTCAGCCCGCGCCAGGCGTCGGCGTCCTCCGCCCCTTCCCGGGTGGCCTCCTCGACGCGCGCGAACATGTCGTCGACCAACTCGTCGATCAGGACCTGCTTGTTGGGGAAGTGGCGATAGGCCGTCCCCACCCCGAGCCCGGCGTGGCGGGCGACGTCGTCCAGGGTCGCCTTCAGGCCATGATCGCGGAACACCTCGCGAGCGGCGGCGAGGAGCTTGCGGCGGTTCAGCTCGCGGTCGCGCCGCGGCCGGGGCGTACGCGCCGCGCCGGAGCCGCCGGACTCTCCGGCCTCGCCGGACGCGGAGGGTGCAGCCATGCAGAGGTCTCGCTTTCGGGTGGCGCGTGATCGTCCCGGCACATCGTACGACCGCGCCGTCCGCAGGTCCGGCCGCACGGGCAGGCGGTCGTCGGTGCGCATCTTCCCCGGAGTGGAGGCTGAATCTCCGTTTCGTGTTACGGTGGCGGCACGGTAAAGCGGAGATTAGATCTCCGGATGATTCCCCGTTCGACACGGCAGGAGCAGACGCGATGCGTGGACACGATGCGGTCGCAGGCCACGGCGAGGGGGAGCGGTGGCGACGGCCTCGGCACTCCGGGCTGGTCGCCGTCATGACATGCGCCGGTGTGGCCGGCCGCGGAGTCATCGCCTCCGCGGCCGGACCGTCCACCGCGTCCGCCTCGGCGTCGGCCTCCGCATGCCGGTGTCCAGCTCGGGAACGCCGGGACTTCGGGCGGTCAGTCGACGCCGACGGCCGGTGGTCTTCGGGCGGCGATGGTCTTGCGGAGGCGGTCCTGCGCGTCGGTGGGAGCATCCGCGGTCACCAGCGCCTCCGCCACCGCGCCCGCGACCGGCGCCACGTCGAGGACCCGGGGGCGGGCCAGCGGTGCCTCGACGGCCAGGCGGGCGCCGATGTGGTCCCGGAGCAGCAGCTGATCGTTCTGCAGGGTGCCGCCGCCCAGCACCACCGGGGTCGGGGTGCGCAGCAGTCGCAGGCGGCGGAGCAACGCCGTGACCATGGCGACGATCTCGTCGCCGAGGCGTTCCACGATGCCGCGCGCCACCGCGTCGCCGCTCTCGGCGGTCGCGAAGACCAGGGGTGCCAGGCCGTGCAGTGCGGTCACCGGGATCTCTCCGGCGCTCACGGCCAGCGCGACGGCCTCGACGCTGTCCAGGCCGAAGGGCGCCGGCAGCTCCTGGCGCAGCCGGGTGGCCGGCCCCCGTCCGTCGCCCGCGCGCACCGCGGCGCCCAGGCCTGCCCGGGCCACCGCGAGCCCGCCGCCCCAGTCCCCGGTGATGTCGCCGAGGGAGAGGAAGCGGGCCGAGCGGCCGCCCGGATGGACGGCGGCCGCGTTGATGCCTGCGCCGGACACGACCGCCACTCCCCAGCCGTCCGGCGCGCCGGCCCGCAGGACGGCCAGGGTGTCGTTGCGGACCAGGACCTGATGGGCCACGCCCAGCGCGGTCAACTGCCGTAGCGCCAGCCGCTCCTGGGCCCGGCGGTCGACGTTCGCGAGGAAGTACGCGCCGACCGGGACCGGGGTTGTGGCGGGCAGGCCCGCCTGTGCGAGCGCGTGCCTGCCGAGGCGGGCGAGCCGTTCGGTGGTGGTCTCCATGCCTTCGGTGTGCGGGCGGGTGCCCGCGCCGCGCACCCAGGACAGCAGCCGGCCCTCGGTGTCGGCGAGGACGAGGTCGGTCTTGGAGTTCCCGCCGTCGACGCCCACCACCAGCTCAGGCATCGGCGGCCTCGCTCGCGAAGAACCGGGGCAGGTGGGCGCGGTTGGCGTCGAGCAGTGCGTCGAGGAGTTCGGCGGCGAGCTCCCATTCGCGTACCAGCGGGTTGGCCACCAGTGCCCGCCGGGCGATCGTACGGTCCCCGGTCAGGGCGGCCTCGATCGCGAGGGTCTCGTACGCGGTGACCGCCTGGACCAGCCCGAGCATCTCGGGCGGCAACGGCGGCACGGGCACCGGGTGCGGCCCGTCGGTGTCGACGTCGGCGGCCACTTCGACCACGGCCTCGTCGGGCAGCCCGGCCAGCAGCCCGTCGTTGCGGACGTTGACGTAGTGGTGCGCGCCGTCGCCGGTGAGGAGGCTGGTGACCAGGGCGGCCGCGGCCTCGCTGTAGTAGGCCCCGCCGCGCTGCTCCAGCAGGTCGGGCTTGTGGTCGAGGGCGGGGTCGGCGTAGAGGCTGAGCAGTTCCTTCTCGATGGCGAGGACCCGCTCGGCCCGGTGGCCGCCCGCCCGCTGGGCGCTCACCTCCTGTTCCGTGCAGTAGAAGTAGTGGAGGTAGTAGGAGGGGATGGCGCCGAGGTCGCGCAGTGCCCCGGCGGGGACGCGGATCTCTGCGGCGAGTTCGTCGAGGGCGGGCCCGCTCAGCAGTTCCGGCAGGCGGTCCACGCCGTCGACGGTGACCGAGCGGATCCAGGACAGGTGGTTGAGACCCGCGTGGCCGAGCCTGATCCGGCCGGGGTCGGTGCCCAGCCGGGCGGCCAGCCGTCGCTGGAACTTGATCGCCACGTTGCACAGGCCGACCGCGCGATGGCCCGCGTCGAGCAGGGCCCGGGTGACGATGCCGACCGGGTTGGTGAAGTCGACGATCCAGGCGCCGGGCAGTGCCCGGCGGCGTACCTCCTCCGCGATGTCGAGTACCACCGGCACCGTGCGCAGGGCCTTGGCGAAGCCGCCGGGGCCGGTGGTCTCCTGGCCGAGCAGGCCGAAGCGGTTCGGGAGGGTCTCGTCGACCAGCCGGGCGGCCTGGCCGCCCACCCGCAGCTGGACGAGGACCGCGGCGGCCCCGTCCACCGCCTCGGTGAGGTCGGTCGTGGTGGTCAGCCGGCCGGGGAAGCCCTGGCGGGCGAGGATACGGCGGGCCAGGCCGCCGATGACGGTGAGGCGTGCGGCGTCGATGTCGTGCAGGACGAGTTCGTCGACCGGCAGCACGTCGGCGCGCCGGGCGAAGCCCTCGATGAGTTCGGGCGTGTAGGTACTGCCACCGCCGACAACGGTGATCTTCACTCGTACTCCTGTGGGAGATGTGGGGGCGGCTCGGCCCCGGGAGGTCGGCCCCGGAGGGCTCAGCCCTTGACGCCGGTCAGCGCGATGCCCTCGACGAAGACCTTCTGCGCCAGGAAGAACAGCACCAGGACCGGCAGCAGGAACATCAGCGAGGCCGCCATCTGGAGCTGGTAGGCGTTCTGGTGCCCGTTCTTGGCGAGCTGGCTGAGGGCCACCGCGAGGGTCTGGCCGGTGTCGCTGTTGCCCGTGTAGAGCAGGGGGTTGTAGAAGTCGTTCCAGGCGTAGAGGAAGGCGAACAGGCCGACCGCGGCGATCGCCGGGCGGGCCATCGGGATCAGCACCCGCCACAGGATGCGCAGTTCGCCCGCGCCGTCCACCCGGGCCGCCTCGGTGAACTCGTCCGGGATCGTGAGGAAGAACTGGCGCAGCAGGAAGATGCTGAACGCGTCGCCGAAGAACGACGGCACGATGAGCGGCTTGAGCGTGCCGATCCAGCCGGCGTGCGCGTACATGACGTACAGCGGCAGGCTGGTGACCTGGGCCGGGATCATCATCGCGGCGAGGACGACCAGGAAGACCGCCTCCCGGCCGCGCCACTTCAGCCGGGCCAGCGCGTAGGCCACCGGCACCGAGGAGACGATCACGCCGATCGTGGACAGCCCGGCGTAGAGCATGGTGTTGAGCAGGTCGCGGCCGAACGGCATGGCCTTGAAGACCTCGCCGAAGTTGCCGAACTCCCAGGGCGAGGGCCACAGCGAGCCGGTGCCGGCCTGGTGCTGGGTCATGAACGCGGTGAGCACGCCGATCGTCAGCGGGAGGAGGAAGCAGAGCGCGACGGCGACGGCGGGTGCGTGCTCGGCGAGCAGGTACAGCGCGCGGCGCCCGGCACGCGGCCTGGTCAGGGGAACTGTGCTCATCGGCCACCGCCCGAGTAGTGCACGAAACGGCGCGAGGCGCGGATGAAGACCACGGTCGCCGCGAAGATGACGAGGAACAGCAGCCAGGCCATCGCCGAGGCGTAGCCGGTCTTGAAGTAGGCGAAGCCCTGCCGGTACAGCTCGGTCGAGTAGAACAGCAGCGAGTTGGCGGGGTAGCCGATCAGGTCGTTGCTGGACGAGGTGGCGTTCGCGGAACTGGAGGCGACGAACGCCTCGGTGAAGTACTGGAAGGTGTAGATCATCCCGGTGAGCAGCGCGAAGAAGATCACCGGAGAGATCGCCGGAAGGGTGACGCTGCGGAACTTCTGCAGCGTGCCCGCGCCGTCGAGTTCGGCCGCCTCGTACAGTTCACGCGGTACGTCGAGCATGGCGGCGGAGAAGATCACCATGACGTTGCCGCTCGCCCACAGCGCCATCAGGACGAGGCTGGGCTTGGACCAGGCGGGGTCGGAGAACCAGCCCGGGCCGTCGACGCCCACCCAGCCCAGCATCCGGTTGAGCGGGCCGACCGGGTTGAGCAGCACGATGAACGACAGGGCGGCGGCCACCACGGGCACCATCGACGGCAGGAAGAACAGCGTGCGGTAGACGGCCCGGCCGCGCTTGACCCGGATGATCACCCAGGCGGTGAACATGGCCCAGGCGGTGCGCAGCGGCACCATGACGACGACCATCCAGAGGGTGTTGCGCACGGCCACCCAGAAGGTGTCTGACTGGGTGAACAGGGCCCGGTAGTTGCGCAGTCCGACGAACTGGACCGGGCGGTAGGAGCCGGCCTGGAAGTCGGTGAGCGAGTAGTAGAGCGTGGCGGCCACCGGATAGAGCACGAAGACGCAGAACCCGATGACGAACGGGGACAGGAAGGCGAGCACGACCCACCAGCGGGCCCCGCTCGCGCGCCGCCGCCCGCCCCGGGCGGCGCGCGTGCGCGCGCTGCCCGGGGCCTCGCCGACGGGGGCGAGAGTGGTCGTCATCTCTACTGCCCGCTCTCGGAGTTGAGGTCGTCGATCTTCTTCCCGACCCCGGCGAGACCGCTCGCGGCGCTGCTCACCTTGCCCTGCTCGTAGTCGAGGAGGAACGCCCGCCAGGTGTCCATGTCCTCGATGCCGGCCGGGGTGAGCGTCTTGTAGGTGGAGTTCTTGTTCTCGAAGACGTCGACGAACGGCTTCCAGTGCGGGTCGTTCCGCTTGTCCCAGGCCTTGAGCGCGGCGAACGTGGTCGGGATGTTGTAGACCGTGTCCGCGAGGGTGTTCAGGAACGTCGTGTCGGTGGTGAGCTGCTGGAGCGCGAAGAACGCCTCCTGCTTGTGCTGCGAGCCGGCGGAGAGATAGGCGACCGTGCCCAGCGTGCTGCCCGCGCCGTACGTGCCCGACGACCCGTCCAGGACCGGCATCGGCACCACGCCGTAGTCGAAGTCCTTCTTCTCCGAGGCGATCTCGCCGACGTGCCACTCGCCGTCGTACTCCATGGCCGCGGCCCCGGTCAGCAGCGGGTTGCCCGCGTCGTCGGCATGCGGCTGGTAACGGCCCACGAACTTCTGGACGTTCGCCTCGCCGTAGTAGCCGATCAACTCCTTGTCCCATGCCAGCAGTTGCTGCCACTTGGCGTCGGAGGCAAAGGTGGTCTTCCCGTCCTTGCCGTAGAACTCGGTCCCGCTGTGCGCCCCGGTGAACAGGAACCGGTTGACGTCGTAGTCGGAGCGGGGCACGAAGCCGTACGTCTTGATGGAGCCGTCCGCGTTCTTGACGGTCAGCTTCTTGGCGTCGGCGGTGAGTTCGGCGAGGGTGGTGGGCGCCTTGGTGATACCGGCCGCCTTGAACATCTGCTTGTTGTAGTAGAGCGCGAAGGCGTCGGTCAGCAGCGGCAGCGCGCACTGCTTGCCCTGGTAGCGGGTGTAGGCGAGGGTCGCGGCCGGGAAGGTCTCGGCCGTGTCGATCTTGGCGGAGGAAAGGTAGGGGCCCAGGTCGGCGACGGTGCCGTTGTAACAGAACTTGGCCACGTTGTCGGGCGCGGAGCTGATGAAGACGTCGGGGGGATCGCCCGCGGCGACCGCCTTGGCGTAGGCCGCGTCGTCCTTGTTCGGCACGAACTTCACGGTCAGCCACGGGTACTTGGTGTGCAGCCGGTTCAAGGTCGCCTTGAACGCGGCCACCTCGTTGGGGAGGTGGTTGAAGGTCCAGACGGTGACGGTGGTGGGCTGGTGCGAGGCGCCCGCCGAGATGGCGGTGTCGGGTTCTGACGACGAGGCCCCGGTGGACGTGCAGCCGGCCAGCAGCAGCACTCCGGCGGCCGTGACGGACACGACCCCGGTGACAGGCCCGGTGATAGGTTTGAACACTGATCGTCCTTCCTCGGAGACGGGATTCCCTGGGTGACGGATCGGTCGTCGGTCGGCGGGCACGGCAATGCCCGCCGACCTGAAGCGGCGGCGCTGTCCGGCAAGACGGCGTCGCCGCGGTGTCTCTCAGGACCGGGCCGAGGGCTCGGCCTGGGGGACAGGGGTGGTGGCGGCGGCGAAGGCGGCCTCGCGGGCCAGCTCCGCCGACATGGTGGTCGCTCCGGTGAGCACGGCGTCCTGGCCGAGCCCGGAGGCGACGATGGGCGGCCGGAACGTACTGAAATCGGCCAGGTGGCGGGTGACGGGTTCGAGCAGCAGATCGCCGTTGGCGCCGATGGCGCCGCCCAGCACGATCAGCGCCGGGTCGATCAGGGGTACGACACAGGCCACCACGTAGGCGACGCTGCGGGCGGTGTCGTCCACGATCTCCAGCGCGCCGGGGTCGCCGGCGCGGGCGAGTTCGAAGACGGTGAGCGGGCTGCCGTCGCCCGGCAGTCCCAGCCGCCGGGCCTCGGTGCTGATGTAGCGGGCGCCCAGGTGTTCCTGCACCGGATCCCGGCGCCGGCCCACCGGCGCGATCATGCGGTCGCTCGGCAGATAGCCGGCCTCGCCCGCGACACCCGTGGCGCCCCGCCGGACCTTCCCGTCCACCACCAGCCCGAGACCCAGCCCGACGCCCAGGCTGACCAGGACGAAGTCGTCGGTCTCGGTGCCGAGACCATGGGTGCGCTCGGCCAGCGCGGCGAGATTCACGTCGTTCTCCAGGACCAGCGGCACGGGGATCGCCCGGCCCAGCGCCTCGCCCAGTCCGCTCCCCGCGTCGGGCAGCCCGGTGGTGTACGACAGCTGACGTCCGTCGGGGCCGACCGCGGCCGGCAGTCCGGCGACGACCTGGGTGATCTCCCCGAGCTCCCGGCCGACCTGCCCGGCCAGTTCCACGCACATGTCCAGGATCTGGCGGACGAACGCCTCGGCGCCCCGCTCCCCGTGCTGCTCGGACTCGGCACGTGCCCGCACCCGGCCCGTGACGTCGGCGATCGCGGCACGGATCTTCCGGTGCCCGACGTCCACACCGATCGCGAAGGCGCAGTCGGCGTTCACTCCGTACTGAGCCGGCGCCGGACCCTTGCGGCCGGTCGCCGGGCCCACCTCGGTGATGACCCCGCGCTCCAGCAGCAGGCCGACCGCGGCGGCGACCGTCGGCCGGGAGAGCGGGATCCTGCCGGCCAGATCGGTGGTCGTGACGGGGCCCGCCTCGTCGATCGCCTCCAGGACGGCACGGCCGTTGAGCGAACGCAGCAACCGCTGCGGACCTGCTGGGTAACGGCGGGTCACGGTGCCCTCATCTCGCCATCGCCGGCCTGTGAGTGAGGCCCGCAAGCGTCTGTAAGAAAGAAAGTTGCTTATTTATACGCGCGGACTTGGCCGGAATCAAGCCTTGGGGTGCGATCGCCGGGGCGGGCGTGCGTGGCTGCCGGTGCGATGGCGTACTTTGGGTGAAAGTTTGAAAAATCAAACATCTGCACGTCGGAGACCGTCACGCGCGTCGCGATCAACGGATCCACCGGACTCAAGGAGGCGACATCCCCGCAGGCGAGGCAGGTGAGCCCGGTCTTGGATCCGCGGGGAGGCGGCTGTAGAACACCCTGCGGGCGTGAGAAGGGGGATCCCGGCACGCGGTCGTCATCGAGTCCGCTCCCCGCCATCCGCGGATACTGGGCGGCGCCGGCGTTCGCGATGGCCTGCTCCCCGTGCCGGGGCTGTGGTCAGCATTGAGTCGGCATCAGTCCGATCAGCGCTGACCACGGCTGGCGAATCCTGCACTTCGAGGTGCGATGGATCGAGTGGTGCAGCGCGATATCGCTCACGCAATCTTGGTGAACCGGGCGAGGTGCGTTTCACCTCGCCCGGCGGTGTGTGTGCAAGGAAGCTGTTCGTCTTGGGCCTCGGTCACGCGACGCCCAGGACTGGATCAGACGGTGAGGACCAGCTTGCCCTGAAGGTGGCCGTCGTCGAGCAGTCGGTGTGCGTCGGCGATGCGCTCGAACGGGAAGGTCTCCTGCACGTGGACCCGGAGCCTGCCCTGCTCGACGAGTTCGACGAGACCTCGCAGGGCGAACGGATCGGGGTCGACCGCGATGCCGCTGAAGCGCATGCCAGCCGCCTCGTACCTGGCGATGAGGTCCGAATCCTCCTCGGCGACCGCCGTCACCAGGTGACCGCCCGGGCGGAGCACGTCGAGTGACCGTTCGACGGTGTCGCCGCCGATGGTGTCGAGCACGACGTCGATGTCGCGGACCGCCTCGGTGAAGTCGACCGCCGTGTAGTCGATCACCTCGTCGGCTCCGAACCCTTCGACGAACTTCCGCTTGCTCCCGCTGGCTGTCGTGATCACGTACGCACCGAGCGCTTTCGCGATCTGGATCGCGACATGGCCGACGCCGCCACCACCGCCGTGGACCAGGACGCGGTCGCCCTCGCTCACGCCGCCGAGGTCGACGAGTCCCTGCCACGCCGTCAGCCCGACGATCGGCAGCGCCGCCGCCTCGACATGCGAGAGCGACGCCGGCTTGCGCACCAGGTGCAACGCCGGCGCCGACACGACTTCGGCGTACGCGTTCGCCGCCTGCGGGAACCGCGGCATCCCGAACACCTCGTCGCCGGGCCGAAGCCGCCACGTCTGCGATGCCTCCTCGACCACGCCGCTGATGTCCCAGCCGAGGACGAACGGTGGCCGGCCGAGCAGCGGGAACTCGCCGGCGCGCAGGCGTGCTTCCAGCGGGTTCAGCCCGATCGCCCTGACGCGGACGAGGACCTCGGTCGGGAGGGGCCGGGGCTCGGGTGCCGCCGCGATGGTGAGCACCTCGGGACCGCCGAGCGAGTGCTGGGTGATGACGCGCATGACTCTCCTGGTTCGGAAGGGCAGGGGGAGAGCACCCAGGCTAGGTTTCCGACAGGAACCAGCAGGTGCCTCAGGTGCAGGTACCGTTGGCGCCATGAGCGGTTTCGGCCCAGGTGGTCTCTTTCTCGCCGACTGTCCGGCGCGGCTGGCGGTCGAGCTCATCGCCGACAAGTGGACGGTGGTCGTTCTCTACGGCCTCAGCAAGGGCCCGGTGCGCCATGGCGAGCTGATCGACCTGATCGGTGGCATCTCCCGCAAGATGCTCACCCAGACGCTCCGGCGGCTCCAGGCGCACGGACTCATCCACCGCCACGTCTACGCCGAGGCACCGCCCCGCGTCGAGTACGAACTCACCCCGCTCGGGGCGACGCTGATCGATCCGATCCACATGCTGACCGAGTGGGCAAGGACGAACGGCGATGCAGTGCTCGACGCGCTCGACACCGATCCGGTCGCCCATGACGACTCGGGCACCCGCTAGGGACCCGCGGAGAATTCGCTTCTGGGCTCTGAGGCTTGACGTCGCAGGTCAGCGCGCTGCGTGCGTTCGTTGTTCTGCTGCGAGCCCTTACAGGTCATCTCAATCGGTGAGCCCATCCCCGGCAAACGGCTTGGTCGGGCGAGTGCAGCGATACCCGGTCGCTTCGCCGGCCACTCGGCCAGGCCGGGCGCCTCCGGGCCAGGCTGCAGGTCACTGGCCGACGTCCACCAGCCCGGTGCCGTAGACGCGTCCCTTGCGTGTGGCGCACTCATCGAGGACGTCACGGTGAGGCTCCTCGCACCGGACGGCACCGTCGTCGACGAGACGAGCGTCCGCACGGGGTTCCGCGGCGTGCGGCCTCGTTCTCGTTCTTCAGCAGGACCAGGCAATCGGCGGCGATCTCGCGGGCGAGCCGGTGCTGGGATACCCAGCAGTACGTCGACGGGTTCCATCTCCGACGCCCCGCGCCGCACCGCCCCTCGTGGTGCCTCCGCGCGCACCGCACCCACGACTGCGGAACCGAACCCGGCGCCGCCCCCGAGTATCCAGGCTGTGAACTTCAGGGTCAGCGGATTACCGCTCCTCCCGAACGTCCCCGCAGTGCGCAGCATCAACACCGAGCCGCGCTCGGGTACTTCGTCGCTCCCCCGTAAAGCGTCGAGCGCCGTCAAGGCAGCCAGGACGTCCACCTTCTCCAGAACCATGGCCTCACGGGCACGCGTACCGGGCAGCCCGACCAGTGCGCGCGCCACATGCCGGACGCGCACGGAAACGGTGCCCCCCTCCCGCGCGGCCTCCAACGCCTTGCGCAGACAGGTCCGCAACGCACCGGTCATCGGCGGGAGTTCAAGGCTTTCCTGCCCCTGTCCCTCCTTCTGCCTCTCCGATTCTTCCGGCGCAGCCTCCTGGCCTCCTCCAGCCGGACCTCCCGCAAGAAGGCGTCGATCTCCCGCTCGTCGTCCGGGCTTCCCACCGTGCCGTCACCCGCGTCCTCACTGACCCACAAAGATGTCCCCCGGCACCCGATCGAACCGCCGAGCGAGCCGGAGGCCCTCATCCCGGATGCGATCGCCGAACCCGCGGCCGAGCCACCCGACACGAGCGCATACAGCACGTCTTCCGTACCCACGTCCTTGCGTTCCTGCTTGTCCACCGCGCGCATCGCCTCCAGCAAGAGCTTGACGACGTCCCTCTCGAACTCGGTGGTCACGCCGGCGTCGCGGTCGGGCGTTCGCTGGTCCATCGGGCTGTCTTCCTCTCCGCGGTGGTACCTGCGGAGAAGGACGCTAGCCCGCGATCTCCGGCTCGCCGTCGGTCGACCGGCCATGCTTCCGGTCCGATCGGCCAGGTTCCTCCGTCCGGGTGGACGACGGCCTTGCGGGCCCAACGCGGTACCTCTCACGGACATTTCATGCCTGACAACGGTGCGTTGCAGGAGAGCGGCGCCTACCTCGTGAAGCACCTGGGCAAGGTCGCCGAGGTGCTGCGGCTGGTTGCCGGGATGGGATTCGGGGCGGAGATGTGCGGCATTGCGTTGCTGGTGACCCGGAGTCGCGCGTGGTGAACCAGTGAAGAATTGACGGGAGTTGTGAAAGGTGACAAGAATTCAGTCGCTCGGCTGTGCACACGCTGAGCGAAGTGACGTGAGCGGTGCGGTCGCGCATGCCACAACCCCTCTTCCTTCGTGCGTCCGCCGCTCGCGCTCTGCCACCTCCCACACCTTCACCTTCGTAGAGGCTCATCTTGTCGCGTTCGCAAGAACCAAGAACCTTTGCCGCGCTTGCGGCAACCGCTTTCGCCGCTGCCGCCCTTCCTCTGCTCGCGGCCGGCACGGCAAGCGCCACACCGGCCGGCGGGTGCCAGTCCGCCACTGTCCAATACCGCATCGTCGGCGCCGACGGGAACGTCGTCGGCGCGGACTGGACCTCGCAGGGCGGGCTCTACCTCTGGAAGACCGCTCCCGGAACCGTCGAGGTCCGGCTCGCTCCCGGCCAGTCGGTCGGGGACGGCTGCACGTACCCCGTCTCCCTGGCCGAGTACACCACGGAGGGCCCCGACTGGTACACCTCGGGCCGCCAGGCCCTGGTCGACAAGGCCACCGTCTACCTCACCGCCGCCGACATCGCCGGCGCGGACGACGCCAGGCGCACCTGGCAGAAGCTGTCCGTCAAGTCCCCCGACTGCTTCGGCCAGATCGACCTCTACGGCGACGACGTCACGTACGACGGCGGCACCGGCGATGGCCATGGCCCGGCGCCCTACGAGCCGGGCAACGTCGTCACCCCCTACCACCTGATAGCCGCCTGGAACGGCGGTGAGAAGTCGTGCACCCCCGGCTCGCCCACCCCGTCGCAGCCGACCCCGACCACCCCCGCGACGCCCACGGCCCCCGCGCACAGCACGCCTCCGGCCGGGACGACCCCGCCCGCCACCCCGACGACGCCCAAGCCCTCCTCGACACCTCCCACGACCTCGCACGTGCCGCCGCTCCAGTCGACCCCGCCGGCCACCCCGAAGCCGTCGCCCAGCGGCAGCACGCCACCGCTGGCCGAGACCGGTTCCAGCGCACCGGTCGGGCTGATCGCGGGTGCCGCGGCCCTCGTGGTCGCGGTCGGCGCCGGAGCGGTGTACGCGGCAGGCCGCGCGCGCCGCTCCTGACGAGGGGAGGAGGCGTGGCCGTCACGCCGTGACAAGACCAGGACGGTTCCGGCCCGGAGCCGTCCTCGGTCGGCGAGGCGTGCCATGCGTTCCTGCGGAGACGTCGCGCCCGCCCGGCGTCCGCGTGGGGCTGCCAAAGTGATCCGGGACGTCCGTGCCCGGCTCGCTGCCGGCTTCGGCATATTTCCAGGCACTGCCCACGCAGACAGCTGTCTGAGTGAACCCGGCGGGGTGCGTGCCACCTCGCCCGTGATGTGTGTGCGGGGAGTGAAGCGTAAGTTCAGCGCACTCTTCCTCGCGGTTTCAGCGGCACCGGCGGCAGCTCGGGGGCAGGCAGAGGCGCTCCGTCGTAACCCTTCACTTCCCCGAATCGCGTCCCGTTCATCCAGTCCTCACGGGCCTGTTCGACGTCCTGCTGGGTACGCCCGACGAAGTTCCACCACATACCACGGATTCGGCGGTTCTTCCCAGGTCAGGGGTATCGAAGACCCTCGGGCGTCAGCAAAAGGTCAGCATCGGACGCCGAGGAGACAGCACCACATGGCAGCACGCGCGCTCGCCCGCGGCATGGGCACCTTCTTCAAGGACTGCGAGCACCCTGAGTCCCGCTGGTCGAAGTGCCCGCACGAGTACAAGATCCGGTACCGCAGCCCGGCGGGCAAGCAGACGGAGGAGTCGGGCTTCGGGACTCAGGACAAGGCGATCGCGCGTTTGACGGAGGTCTACAACCAGAAGAAGGCAGCGCCGCAGTCCCAGTCGAAGGCGGAACGCATCCAGAAGTACGGGAAGATGCGGTTCGAGGAGTACGCCGAGGAGTGGAAGGCCGGCCAACGCCACTTGGCTGCCTCATCTGTACGGCACCTCGACTCGCTCCTGGAGCACCACCTCTACCCGGCGCTCGGCAGTCGGCGGATGA
This sequence comes from Streptomyces sp. NPDC008092, assembly GCF_042957285.1. Classification (NCBI taxonomy): domain Bacteria; kingdom Bacillati; phylum Actinomycetota; class Actinomycetes; order Kitasatosporales; family Streptomycetaceae; genus Streptomyces; species Streptomyces sp. NPDC008092. The sequence goes on along the minus strand of NZ_JBIBHY010000014.1, from coordinate 172,987 downwards.
ACTCCTTCGACCACAAGGTGGTCGACGGCTTCATCCGCACCATGGAACGCAACGGTGTGGGTCTGGCCACCCAGTCCAACGCGTTCGACAAACTGCGCGCGGTCCTCCTCGACGGGCAGCGGCTCGGCCTCTTCACCGACAACCCGTTGGACGGCGTCAAGCCGCCGCAGTACGACCCGGCCCGGGCGGTGATCCCGTCACTCGAACAGCTGCGAGCGATACGGACCGCAGGCGACGACGCCTTCACGCTGGTCGTCGACCTTATGAGCGGCTGCGGTCTGCGGAACGGCGAGGCGTTCGCGGTGAACCTGAACAACATCGTGGCCGATGACGTGTATCGGATCACCGAACAGGTGGTGCTGTCCACCCGCCGGTACGGGCCGCTCAAGCACCGCAAGGCGGGGGAGTACCGCGACGTCCCCCTACCCGCTCGGATCAGGGAGACGATCCAGTGGTACGCCGAGAAATACGGCACGGTCGACGGCTACCTGCTGCGGCAGGAGACCGACCCCCGCAAGCCGTATCCACACTGGGGAATGGACAACCAGTGGCGTCGGATCAGGGCATCGGGCCAGGTGGATATCCCGGAAGGAATGGTCCTGTACGGGAACCGCCACTTCTACGCGTCGAACTGCCTGAGCCACGGCATCCCTATCACGGATGTCGCTGAGTGGATGGGGCACAAGAGCGTGGATGTCACGTTCAAGATCTACCGGCATCTGCTGCCGGGATCGATCGGCAAGGCGGCGCAGGTCCTGAACATGGCACTCGCGGCCTGATGCGAAGGGCGATTCCCGGCTGCGTAGGCGGCCGGGAATCCAGAGTGGAGCAGCTCAGCCGAGCTTCTGCTGGCGAGCCCAAGCCTGTACATCTGCGATCTTGAACTGCAGCTTTGCGCTACGGCCGCTCCCGAACTTGTACGGGACAAGTCCGAGCTTGGGAGCGTCTCGGTACACCCAAGTGATCGACATGTTCAGATACTCAGCGGTCTGCTTGGCGTTCATGAACTGGGTAGGCATGCAGGATCCTCAGGCGAGCTTGGGCTGACAAGGCCCCTGAGTCTCAGCTGCAGACCACGGTTTGCCGGGGCGGTGGATGAGTGGTAGCGGAAGGCTTCCTCGTGATCTCCGAGTGCTGGCATCTGAGCCCTGGCCCGAGGGACGCCGCGTGCCGGAGTACGGATACCAGACGGCCGACTCCGAAACTTGTACCCAACTGGCCTGTCCATAGGGCCTGTTGGGTCGGTCCCCTGCCCAGCGTGACAGCGGCACCATGGCCGGGCCAGCGCCGCCCCGAACGCAGACGCGGGTGGCGCACCCGTCGATGAGGAGACCCCGATCATGGCGGACATCGGATCGCTCCTGGCCGAGGCGGTGGGCCCCGAGCATGTCCTGACCGGGGACCGCGTCCCGGCGGAGTACGGCCACGACGAGTCGCTCACCGTCCCTGCACGGGCACCGGAGTACGTGGTGCGCCCGACGACGACGGCCGAGGTGTCCGCCGTCCTGAGGGTCGCCGCAGCAGAGCGGATCCCCGTGACGGCCCGGGGCTCGGGAACAGGCATGTCAGGCGCCTGCGTGCCCCGAGCAGAAGGGATCGTCGTGTCGTTCGAGAGGATGGACCGGATCCTGGAGATCGACACCGCGAACCATGTGGCCGTGGTCCAGCCGGGAGTCACCCTGGGCGACCTCGACCGGCGGTCCGCCGAGGTCGGGCTGTGCTACCCGGTGCGCCCGGGTGAGCGGAGCGCGACCGTCGGCGGCACGATCGCCACCAACGCCGGTGGCATGTACGCAGTCCGCCACGGCGTCACCCGGCACCACGTGCTCGGCGTCGAGGCCGTCCTCGCCTCCGGCGAGATCGTGCGCAGCGGCGGCAGGTACGTCAAGACCAGCACCGGCTACGACCTGACCCAGCTGCTCGTCGGTTCCGAGGGGACCCTCGCCCTGGTCACCGAGGCCGTACTCCGGCTGACACCGCGCGCCGGGCACGGCTCGACCGTGCTGGCTCCCTTCACGGCACCCGAGGACATCGCGCGTGCGGTGCCCCTGCTGCTGGCGGGCGGCCTGGACCCGTTGGCACTGGAGTACGTGGACATGCTCACGATGGCCGCGCTGACCGCCGACTACGAGTTCGGCCTGGGCATCCCCGAGCCGGTACGCGACACCGCGCTCGGCTACCTCGTCGTGGTCCTGGAAGAGCACTCCGCCGACCGCCTCGAAGCAGATGTGGAAGCGGCCGGTGAGCAGCTGCTGAGCCTCGGAGCGGCCGATGTCTACGTACTGCCGCCCGCGGCCGCGCGCCGTCTGATCCATGCCCGGGAGCACGCCTTCTGGACGGCGAAGGCGGCCGGCGCCGATGAGGTCGTGGACATCGTCGTGCCCCGGGCGGCGTTGCCGGCGCTGCTTGCCGAGGCCGACGCCATCGCCCGGGACAGCGGGTCGGTCGTCACGGGCTGCGGCCACGCGGGCGACGGCAACGTGCACCTGGCGGTCTTCCAGCCCGACCACGACCGGCGTGACGCGGTGCTCCGGAGGCTGTTCCGGTCCGGCGCCGCACTGGGCGGCGCGATCTCCGGCGAGCACTGAGTCGGCAGGGCGAAGAAGCCGTACTTCCTGGACCTGGAGGACCCTGCCAAGATCCGGCTCATGCGACGGCTGAAGCACGCCTTCGACCCCGACGGCATCCTCAACCCCGACGTCCTGCTCGGCCACGCGTGAGAAAGGCGGAACCATCGTGAACGGTGCACATGCCGTTGCCCGCACTCTGCTGGCATCCGGGGTCGAGGTGTGCTTCGCCAACCCTGGCACCTCCGAACTGCACTTCGTCGCCGCCCTCGACAACGAGCCCGGACTGCGGGCCGTACCCTGCCTGTTCGAGGGCGTGGCCACCGGCGCCGCCGACGGCTACGGCCGGATGACCAGCCGTCCCGCCGCCACCCTCCTGCATCTGGGCCCAGGGCTCGGCAACGGCCTGGCCAACCTCCACAACGCCCGTCGCGCTGCCACGCGGGTGGTGAACCTGGTCGGCGACCACGCGACCTTCCACAAGCAGTACGATGCCCCACTGGAGTCGGACATCGACGCGATGGCCCGTACCGTCTCCGGGTGGGTCCGCCGGTGCGATGACGCCGCAACGGCCGGCAACGACGTGGCTGAGGCGGTGGCGGCCGCCACCGGTGCCCCGGGCAAGGTGGCCACGGTGATCCTGCCCGCCGACGTGTCCTGGTCGGACGGCGGGCGGCCCGCGCCACCGGTCGCGGCCCAGCCGCCGGCCGTCGTGCCCGAACGGACCGTCGCGTCGGTGGCCGCCGCCCTGCGGACCGGCGAACCGTCCGCGATCCTCCTCGGCGGCCCCGCCACCCGCGAATCCGCGCTCCGCGCGGCCGCCCGGATCGCCGCCACCACCGGCGCCCGGCTGCTGTGCGAGACCTTCCCGGCCCGGCTGGAACGCGGCGCGGGCCTGCCCGCCGTGGAGCGGCTCGGCTACCTCGCCGAGGGCGCGATGGCGCAACTCGACGGCGTACGACACCTGGTGCTGGCGGGCACCCGTGCCCCCGTGTCCTTCTTCGCCCACCCCGGCCTGCGCGGTCCGCTCGCGCCCGACGACTGCCTGATCCACACCCTCGCCACGGCCGCCGACGACGTGGCCACAGCCCTCGACCACCTGGCCGACATGCTCGCCGTGGACAGACCGGCGGTGCTCCAGGCCGCCGGCCGTCCCGTGCTGCCGACGGGCGCGCTGACCGCCGAGACCGCCGCGGCGGCCGTAGGCGCGCTGCTGCCCGAGGGCGCGATCGTGGTGGACGAGGCCAACACCTCCGGTCTCTGGCTTCCCGCGGCCACCGCGGGTGGGCCGCGCCACGACTGGCTGACTCTGACCGGCGGCGCCATCGGGCAGGGACTTCCGCTGGCCGTCGGCGCGGCAGTGGCCTTCCCGGACCGCCCGGTGCTGTGCCTGGAGGCCGACGGAAGCGCCATGTACACCATCTCCGCGCTGTGGACACAGGCACGTGAAGGGCTCGACGTCACCACCGTGCTCTTCGCCAACCACTCGTACGCCGTCCTCACCATGGAGGCCCAGCGCCTCGGCACACCCGCCGAGGGCCACGCACGCCGCGACCTGCTCGACCTGTCCCGGCCCGCCCTCGACTTCGTCTCTCTCGCCCGCGGCATGGGCGTACCGGCATCGCGTGCCACCACCGCCGAAGATCTCACCGCCCAGCTCCAGAAGGCGTTCACGGAGCCGGGACCGCACCTCATCGAGGCCGTGGTGCCTGCGCTCTTCTGATCACAACGGCCCGTCGGTCCGGCGCCCGTGCAGGTACGGCATGATGCCTCTGCACGCGAGCCGACGGCGCTTCCGGGATGACGCTGCTCGGCCGGCGCGGGTCCCTCGCCGGGTTGCCGCAGGGTGGGGAAGTTCGTCAAAGCGACACCGGCGCCGTGGTGGTTGTCGCACACGAGCTGCTGCCAGAAGCCACGTCGGCACAGCGAGTAAGCCGTCCGCGCGGTCCTGCCGGGATCCATGGGCGCGCTCATCCGATGTCGAGAACCTCGTTCACGGGGCGTCGCGGTGTCCCTGGCCCCGCAGGGCCGTATCCGAGGCGGAGGACCATATGGACGTATCCCATCGCCGACTGGGGATCGCGCACGGTCCAGCGGAGTTCGGGCCGTTCGAGGGCCTGGGAGGTGAGTGAGGTGGCCAGCCCGTCGAGGGTGGCCTGGAGCAGGACCCGCTCCATCGCCTGGCCTGCGACCAGCCAGTCTCTCGGCCGGTCGCCGGTGGTGCCCAGCAGGGCGAGCTGAGGCGTGTTCTCGAAGGTTGCCGCCTCGCGGCCGGGCACGGGGATCCTGCCGGCGAAGTCACGTACGGGAGCCTCGCCGGCACGCCTGCGCGGGCCGAAGGCGTACTCCGGTACGCCGTCTCTCCCCGCCTCCGCGGTGGTACGGGTCCACTGTTCCAGTTCGTCCGCGGCGGCGGGGTCCGTGGCATCGCGCCCCTCGGCGTCGTGGACGAGGTCCAGCAGCGTCCGCACATGCCAGAGCTCGGGGAAGGACAGCCGTGCACCTTCGAGCAGGGCGGCCGCACTCAGGGAGTCCTTGATCGCCTGCGGTATTTCCTCCTCGGTGAACGGGTGACGGCTGGTGTGGCGGCGGTGGATCGCCGGGTACAGCGGTGCGAGGTCGTTGTCGGAAGGCGCCGGGTCTGTCAGGCGTACCACCGCGAGGAGGCGCGGATCGGCCGGATCCGGCAGCAGGTCGACCGCCGGCTCCCAGCCGGCGTGCGCGGCGGCGACGCGCAGGTTGAACAGGGCGGCGGCGCAGCCCAGGTGAAGGGCGCGGGTGGTCGGGTCGGCATGCGGCATGGCGCGTTCCAGATCCGAGTGCAACCGGAAGGTGCTGTCGCCGCGGCGGAAGCTGAATTTCCACGGTTGCGCGTTGTGCATGGACGGAGCGGCTGCGGCGTCTTCGACCAGGGCCGTCACGGTCCGCGTATCGAGTGTGTGTACGAACACTGGATCTGCCTCTCTCCCAGGCCGACCGGGCGTTCACGGGAAGGCGACTCCCGTCTCCTCCACGATTTCACGGAGGACCGGGTGTGCCCAGCCGAGGAGGTCCGAGGATGAGCTGTTGCGCCCCTGCGAGGGGCTTCCTGGGCGGGGTGCACCCGGACGTGGTCAGCTCTTGCTGAGACGGGGGCCGCCATCGGTGCGCAGGACTGCCAGGCGGCGTCGGTATTCGTCCTCGTCGATCTCCCCGCGGGCGAAGCGTTCGGCGAGGAGTCGCTCGGGTGTCGGCCCGGTCGGCGGAGCGGTGGCGGGCGACCCGCTGCTGGCCGACCGGGACAGTGCCCGGAACAGCAGGACGCCGACGGCGACCAGTGCGGCCCAGAAGAGGATCATGCCGACCGACATGGCCATCCAGCTCCATCCACCGGGGTCATGCCCGTACCAGAGCATCACGGTCACTCACTTCCTCGCGGCTACAGGACGAGGGTCTTCTCGTCCGTGGTTCCCCGCGGTCCTTGTGTCTCCCCTCCAGGGTGGGCCCCGTCCGCCTGTCCGTCATGGGCCGGAGGGGCCCTTCCGTCCCAGGACGTTGGTCCTCGGCGCCCAGGGCCGTCCCGCACCATGGAGGGGAGCAGCGCCCCCGGACCGGCCGCGGTCGTCTCGTCCGCGGTGCGGGTGCGGCCGGAGCTCGGAGCGGGTGCCCGGCGTACTCATGCCTCCAGCCCGATGTCGATCACGGGTGGCTCGTGCAGCGTGTTGTGGACGGTGCAGTGCGCGGCGACCGCGAGCATCGCTGCATGGCGTTCGGCGGACAGTGCGGGCGGCGGGACGATGACCAGACGTACGGACGCGACCCGGGCCGGGCGGTCCGCGGCCATGGTGAACTCCGTACGGACCTGCAGTCCGGCGCGGGGCAGTCCGTGGCGCTGGAGGTAGCGGCCCGCGTAGAAGGCGACGCAGGTGGCGAGGGACGCGGCGAACAACTCGACAGGGGTCGGCGCGGTGTCCGTCCCGCCCGCGTCCATGGGCTGGTCGACCAGGATGCGATGACCTCGGATGTCCACCGCGTACGCGTCACCGTTGACGTGTGCGACGTCCAGTCGGTGCACGTCCCCCTCCGGCGCCGGGCGCACAGTCGGAGTCCTCGGCGCTGTGCTGGTCATGGCGGGCCTCCCTCGACGACGGGTCCTGCCGGCGATTTCCAGTGCAGCGCGGACGGAAGGGCGGATCGAGAGGCCGATCGGGTGCGTACGGGGCCGGTCGGCCCTTTTTGTGACCCGCACGACGCGGAACCGCGCCGGGGAAGCACCGGCGGCAGTCGGCTGTCCGTTCTGGTCAGGCGTTCGTGAGCGGGCGCCCGGAGCGCGGTCGTCACTGGAAGGCGGCGTGAATCTCCTGTTCGGTGGCGGCGTGGGAGACGATGAGGAGTTCGTCGCCGGGCTGGAGCCGCATCTCGGGGGCCGGGACGGTGGGCTGGCCGTCGCGGATGACGGTTGCGATGACGGCGCCCGTGGGCAGGCGGATCCCGGCGAGCGTACGGCCCACGGCGCTGGATTCCGGCGTGATGGCGGTCTCGATGACGTCGACGCCCGCCTTGCTCAGCCGCAGCAGGGCGACGGTGTCGGTGGCGCCGGTGGCCTCCTCGATGAGGGAGATCAGGGGAGTGGCCGCGGGGACCGCAGTGTCCACTCCCCAGCTCTGGTCGAACAACCAGGTGTTCTCCGCGTCGTTGACACGGGCCGCGACGCGCGGAACGGTGAACTGCCGCTTGGCCAGGAGGCTGATGACGAGGTTGTCCTCGTCCTCGCCGGTGGCCGCGACGACAAGGTCGGCGGTGAGTGCCCCGGCCTCCTCCAGGAAGGCCGGTTCGCAGGCGTCCCCGGCCAGCAGGCGCACGGGGAGATGGCCGTCGAGTTCGGCGACGCGGTCCTCGTCCACGTCGACGAGGGTGACGTCGTTGCGGGCGGCGGCGAGTACCTGGGCGATCTGGGTGCCCAGGCGCCCGGCGCCGGCGATGAGAGCCCTCATGTCCCCAACTCCCTGTCCAGGAAGCCGCGCAACCGCCCGAGTGCGGTGGCGGCGACGGCAAAGGTGACCAGATCTCCCGGCTCAGCAGGGGTGCCGTGGCCGGGCACGAGCGAGCGACCCGCGCGCGTGACCTCCACGACACGGATCTCTCCGTCGACGTCGCATTCGGTCAGGCGCCGCCCTGTGAGATGGTCGGGCAGCTGCGAACGGACCAGCAGCGTCTCGCCGTTGCCGAAGGTGAGTTCGGGCGTGAGATGGCGGTGCAGCAGCGTCCGGTGGATCTCGTGCACCGTCCAGCGGACACTGGCGACGGTGGGGATGCCGAGGTCACGGTAGATGTCGGCGCGGCGCGGATCGTAGATACGGGCGAGGACGATCGGCACCCGGTACGAGTCCTTGGCCGTCCGCGCGCTGACGATGTTGCTGTTGTCGCCCGAGGTGACGGCGACGAACGCGTCCGCGTGCTCGATTCCGGCTGCTTCGAGCACGGTTCGGCTGTATGCGTTGCCCTCGTGGAACTGACCCGGGAATCCGGTGGGAAGGCGCCGGCGGGTCCGGGCGGACCGGTCGACGATCCGCACGTCATGGCCTTCGGCGACGAGCCGGGTCGCGAGTGTGGAGCCCACCCGGCCGCAGCCCGCGATGATCACTCTCATCGTGCTTCTCCTTTCGGACGGGTCGCCCTGGGGCGCCGCAGCCACCACTTGCGGGCTTCCTCCGCGGCCAGCAGCAGCGCGCCGAAAGCCGCGAGGACCGCCCAGTCGGACGCGGCCAGCGGAGCGGTGCCGAAGAGCGACTGGAGCGGGGGCAGGTAGCTGATCGCCGCCATCAGGGCGATGCCGAAGCCGCCGGCAGCCAGCAGCCACGGGTTGGACAGCAGCCCGACCCGGAACACGCTCTGGCGGTCGGTGCGCACCGCGAGCGCGTTGAAGAACTGGCTGACCACGATGCCCGCCTGGACCATGGTGATCGCTTCCCGGTAGACGAGGTCGTGCTTGGTGAAGTCCGAGTACGGGATTCCGGAGGCGTGGACGTGCCAGAAGAAGACGACGGTCACGCCCAGGGCCTGGATGCCGCCGAGGAAGAGGATGCGTCCCATCACGGCGGTCGAGAAGAGCCGTTCGCGCCGGGAGCGCGGGGGGCGGTCCATGACGTCGGATTCCGGTGGCTCGGCGCCGAGCGCGAGCGCGGGCAGGACGTCGGAGCCGAGGTCGATGGCGAGGATCTGCACCGCGCTGATCGGCACCAGGGGGAACCCGGCGAAGGTCGCGGCCAGGATGGGGACGAGCTCGGCGATGTTGTGGCTGAACAGGTAGATCAGGAACTTGCGGATGTTCTGGTAGACGGACCGGCCGAGCCTGACCGCCGCGGCGATGGAGGCGAACGAGTCGTCCAGCAGTACCATCACCGCGGCCTCCCGGGCCACATCGGTGCCCGAGGCGCCCATCGCGACACCGATGTCGGCGTGTTTGAGAGCGGGCGCGTCGTTGGCGCCGTCGCCGGTCACGGCGACGACCTCACCGCGTCGCTGGAACGCGTTGACCACGCGCATCTTGTGTTCCGGGCTGACCCGGCACATCAGCAGCTCGCCGGGGACGGCCAGCAGCCGGTCCAGGGCGTCGTCGTCCAGAGCGTCGAGCCGGTCACCGGTCACCACGGTCGGTGCGGGTCCGGTGACGATACCCACCCGGCGGGCGACGGCCTCCGCGGTCAGCGGGTGGTCCCCGGTGACCATCACGATACGGATACCGGCCCGTCGGCAGGCTGCGACAGCGTCGCTGACCTCGGGCCGTGGCGGGTCGAGCATGCCCACGAGCCCCAGGAGCGTCAGCTCCGACTCCGCTTCCTCCTGGGCCGGGCGGGGGCCCGACACGGGACGCCACGCGGCGGCCAGCACGCGGAGCCCCTGCGACGCCAGCTCGTCGTTCGCGGCGATGACGGCGGCGCGGAGTTCCTCGTTCAGCGGGCGCCGCTCTCCGCCCCAGTCGATCGTCGTGCAGCGGGCGAGCAGCTCCTGCGGCGCGCCCTTGACGTAGGCGCGGTAGCCGCGGCCGACGTCATCGTGCACCGTGCTCATGAGCTTGCGGACCGAGTCGAAGGGGTACTCCGCCACCCGCGGGGCGGCGGCCTCCTCCGCGGCCCGGTCGAGTCCCGCCTTGGCCGCCGCCACGAGCAGCGCGCCTTCGGTGGTGTCCCCGAGCACCCGCCAGCCCCGGTGCTCCGCCGGGGCGGACGTCCCGTCGTCGGCCGAGGGTGGAAGCAGCCGGGCGTTGGAGCACAGCGCGGACGCCCGCAGCAGGTCCCCCACTGGTCGAGGGTCGGCCACTTCGCCCTCGGGCGCGTACCCCACCCCGGACACCGGGTGCCGCACACCGCCGGCCCACGCCTGTACGACGGTCATCTCGGCCTGGGTGAGCGTTCCGGTCTTGTCCGTGCACACGACAGTGGTGGAGCCCAGTGCCTCCACGGCGAGCAGCTGTTTGACCAGCGCGTGCCGACGGGCCATGCGTCGTACCCCGATCGCCAGCGACACCGACAGCGTCGCGGGCAGCCCTTCGGGCACGAGGGCGACCATCACCCCCAGGGAGAACACGAAGGTCTCGACGAACGGCTGCCCGGCAGGCAGCCGCACCGCGAACAGGGCTGCTCCGATCGCCAGTGCAGCCCCCGCCACCCGCCGGGCCATCGAGGCCACCTGGAGCTGCAGCGGCGTCTTCTGGCGCGTCGCCGAGGAGGCGAGCCGGAAGATCCCGCCGAACTCGGTCGCCGCGCCGGTGGCGAACACCACGGCCTTCGCGGAGCCCGCCACGACGTCGGTGCCCATGAACAGGCAGTTGCGCGCCTCCAGCACCGGCCCGGCGGGCACGGGGTCGGCGGTACGGGCGACGGCGTCGCTCTCCCCGGTCAGCGCCGCGTTGTTGACGGAGACCTCGTGTGCCTCGACGAGGCGGCAGTCCGCGGGGACCGCGTCCCCGGCCTCCAGGACGATGACGTCCCCGGGGACGAGGTCCCGCGCGGGCAGCTCCTGTCGCTCCCCGTCGCGCAGCACCCGGCAGGTGTGCGGCACCATCGCCTGCAGGGACTCCGCCGTTCGCTCTGCGGAGTACTCCTGTGCGAAGCCGATTCCCGCGTTCAGTACGACCACACCCGCGATCGCCACGGCCAGTTGCAGGGTGCCCACCTCGCGGGGCTCCTGGAGTCCGTAGGCCAGGAAAGTGATCGCTGACGCGACGAGCAGGACGACCGCGAAGAGGTCGGTGAACTGTCCGGCCAGCTCCCGCCACAGGCTCCTGCGCCGCGCGGGCGGCAGTTCGTTGGGCCCGAACCGGGCCTGGCGCGCCGCTGCGTCCGCCGAAGTGAGGCCCCGAGCGGAGGCGTCCAGTGCGGTGAACACCTCCCGCGAGGCCAGCGTCTGTACCGGGGGGCCGGGTGTCCGGGACGGAAGCGTCTGCTCCGCGCCCCCGGTCGCGGTCGTCACCACGGGAACTCCGGTGTCCACGGCCGAGCGGGTCGGCCACTGTACGAACCGTGCCGCCAGCGCGGGCGCTGTCCTCGAACCGCCCGGGGGGAGCGGGACCCACTCATGACCGACACCTCCTGTGGTGGACGCCGTGATCGTCCGGGCATGCTCGGTGCCCCGGCGGCCGAGACGGCCGTCCGCCGGGTTCGGGAATGTGGCCACGTCGCTTCGGCGTTGCTCCCTGGCCGGGCCGTTCCTGACGGCCCGGCCCGTCTCACCTCGCCGGGCGTTCGCCGGTCTCCGGCTGCTCCAGGTGGGAGGCGAGGACGGCGGCCTGGACCCGGCGCTGTACGCCCAGCTTGGCCAGCAGCCGGGAGATGTGGTTCTTGACGGTCTTCTCCGACAGGTAGAGCCGCTTGCCGATCTCGCGGTTGGTCAGCCCGTCGCCGATCAGCGCGAGGATGTCCCTTTCACGAGGTGAGAGGCCCGCGATCTCCGACGGCACGGTGGGGCTGTCCGCGGGTTCCGCCCGCAGCGAGCGCATCAGGCGGGCCGTGGTGGCGGGATCCAGCATCGACTGGCCCGAGGCGACGGTACGCACCGCGGAGACCAGGTCGGAGCCCTTGATCTGCTTGAGGACATAGCCTGACGCTCCGGCCATGATCGCGTCGAGCAGGGCCTCCTCGTCGTCGAACGAGGTGAGCATGAGACAGGCCAGCTCCGGCATCTGGTCGCGCAGCTCCCGGCAGACCGTGATGCCGTTGCCGTCCGGCAGCCGTACGTCCAGGACGGCGACGTCGGGGCGCAGCGCCGGGCCTCGCGCGAGCGCGTGGTCGACGGTGCCGGCGTCGCCGACCACCGAGATGTCCGGCTCGGAGTCGAGCAGGTCGGCCAGGCCACGGCGGACGACCTCGTGGTCGTCGAGCAGAAACACGCGAATCGGGTTCTGCTCGCTGAAAGTGCGTGGCTCCGGCATGGTGACCTCTCGTTCCCCGATGGAGGACAGACTCCGGGCTGCCCTTGTCGCCGATCATCACGCGCCCGTATCGAATGTGCTAGGGCCGACCGGCCCAACCCGCCCGGAGTGTCCCCGCGGGTTCACTCGGAGCCGACGGTCCCGGCGCCGTCCGAGGAAGTCTCCTTCGGCTCGGCCGGACCGCCGCGGCGCGTGAGGTCGAAGTCCACGTCCACGACGCCCTCGACGGCACGGACCAGCCGTGCCGCCACCGGTACCAGTGAGGTGTCCCGGGCCCGGCCGACGAGCGTCACGCGGCCGTCCGACACGTCCACGCGCACATTCGACTCCGGCGTGGGGAACAGGTAGGAGACGACCTCGCGCCGTACCTCTTCGGCAATCTCCTCGTCGGTGCGGAGGAAGACCTTGAGAAGGTCGGCACGGCTGACGACGCCTTCGAGCATGCCCACGGCGTCGACCACGGGAAGCCGCTTGACCTTCGCCCGGGCCATGGTCCGGGCGGCCTGGGCGAGCGTGGTGTCCGGGCGGACGGTGAGGGCAGGTGAGGTCATGAGTTCCTCCGCGGTCACCGCGCCGGCCTTCTTCAGGTCGGAGAGACGACGCAGTTGCGTGTACCTGTCGGGGTCGCTGTCGCGGAACTCCTCCTTGTGCAGCAGGTCGGCCTCGGAGACGACGCCGATGATGCGGTTCTCGCCCTCGACGACGGGCAGGGCGCTGACTTTCCAGTCCTGCATCAGCCGCACGATCTCCTTGAAGGTCGCTTCGCGACCGACCGCGGCGACCGTGTGGGTCATGACATCGCTCACGATGTGCGGCGTGCCGTGCATGGTCACTCCTTCGTCCTGTGCCGGGGCGGGGTCAGACGGTGCTGCCGGCGCCGTGCGGGGCGTACAGGTCCACGAGCCGCGTCCTGGCCGCGCGGAGACGGTGAGCGAGTATCTGACCGACCCACTGGCTGACGGCGTTGCCCAGCGCCGGGTCGTCCTGGCACATCGACCGGACGGCGGTGCCGTCGAACTCGTAGGCCTGTACGGGTGTGGCCGTCTCGGCGCCCAGGTGCCAGAAGTGCGGGGCGAAGAGCCAGGACCAGCCGACCAGTTCGTTGTGCCCGAGGTTCTCGACGACGGCCGCGCGGTGACCGGGCACCCGCAGGTCGAGTTCGATGCTGCCGGTGCGGATGATCCAGAAGCGGTCGGCGCGTCCGCTTTCCTCGAACAGGCGGGTCCCCTGGGGGATGGACACCTCGCGGGCGACACGCATGAGCCGCTCGCGGTGTTCGACGGACAGCGAGAGCGCCATGGAGGGGGTGGGCGAAGCGGTCATGGCCTGCCTCCGGGTGAATGTGTGAACTTCCGGAGTCAGCGTGTGTCCACGGTCTCCGGGCGGGCCATGGGCCGCCCGGTCCACTGATCGGTCTGTTCGGTACCGCAGAGGGAATTTCGGTACGGCGCCGACGTGCGCCGCCAGGGGCGGTGCGCCTGTCTTCCGGCCCCGCGGTGGGGGCGACGGCTGATCGTCTTCTGGCCGTGGGACCTCGGGCCGCCGAAGCCCCGGGTGCTGACGACCCCTCAGAGCGGCTCACACGACCCGCGTCCAAGGCCGGTTGGGCTGCACGGGCCTTCAGGACCGGGACCTTCGGGAACCGCGCGGGACCGGATGGCCGCTGCCCCGATCCGGCATGGCGCAGAAGCATCGTTCGTGGCCGCGGCATTCGCAGCGACCTGCATCCACCGCATCTCCAGCGACTTGCACAAGGAGCACAGCCATGTCCAGGACCACGACCAGTGGCGAGCGAGCGGCGCCCAAGGCCGCTCTCGGGCTGCCCGCCGCGTCCGCACTCGTGATCGGCAGCATCATCGGCACCGGAGTCTTCGCCCTGCCCTCGGCCCTCGCCTCCTACGGGCCGATCTCCTTGGTCGCCTTCGTCGCCGTGACCCTGGGCGCGCTGGCGCTCGCGTCGACCTTCGGTTCCCTGTCGAAGCGGGTCCCGGCGAGCGGCGGACCGTACGTCTACGCCAGGGAGGCCTTCGGCGAGTTCGCGGGCTTCCTGAACGCCTGGTCCTACTGGATCACCGCATGGGCCGGCAACGCGGCGATCGTCGTGGCGTGGGTCGGCTACGTCGAGGTCTTTGTGAACACCGGCCACAAGACGTGGATCTCCGTGACCCTCGCGCTGGTCGGACTCTGGATACCCGCGGCGATCAACCTCACCGGAGTCCGCAACATCGGCGCGTTCCAGGTGATCACCACGGTGCTGAAGTTCATCCCGTTGATTTTCATGGCCAGCATTGGGCTGTTCTTCATCGACCCCGACAACTTCGGTTCCTTCAACGCCAGCGGCCAGTCGGCGCTGGGCGCGATCTCCGCGGCGGGGGCCATCGCCCTGTTCAGCTACCTCGGGCTGGAAGCCGCCTCGGTGGTCGCAGGCCGGGTGCGTGACCCGGAGCGGAACGTGCCCCGTGCCACCGTGTACGGCACGCTCGTCTGCGCCGTCATCTACATCCTGGGCACCCTGGCCGTCTTCGGCACCGTCTCGCACGCCGAACTCGGTTCCTCCACAGCGCCGTTCACCGACGCCGCCAACAACATCTTCGGCGGCACCTGGGCCGGGAACGCCGTCGCCGTCGCCGCGATCGTCTCCGGCATCGGCGCGCTCAACGGCTGGACCATGTTGTGCGCGGAGATGCCGTACGCCGCCGCCCGCGACGGTCTCTTCCCCGACGCGTTTGCCAAGCTCCGCGGGCAGAACGGCGTGCCGGCCTTCGGCGTCGTCACCTCCACCGTGCTGGCCTCGTTGATCACCGTGTTCAGCTACACCCGCTTCGAGGACGTCTTCACCAAGATCGTGCTGCTGAGTGTGCTCACCGCGGTGATCCCGTACCTGTTCTCCGCCGCCGCCCAGCTGTACTGGCTGCTGGTGCGCGGGCGGGAGAGCCTCAGCCCGCGTCGGCTGGCCCGGGACGTGACCGTCGCCGCCGTCGCGATGGCCTTCTCCTACTGGTCGATCCAGGGCAGCGGTTACCAAACCGTCTACTACGGTCTGTTCGTGCTGCTGCTGGGCCTGCCGGTCTACGTCTGGCTGAAGCGGAGCCAGGGCACCTACGGCGAAGCGAACGCGGCGATCCCCGCCGCCCGCGCCCCGCGCGAAGAGCGAGCCCCCGAGACAGCGGTCCCGGCGCCGGTCAAGCGGATCTCCCGGGGGCTGGGCACCAGCCGAATCGGCGGCCCACGCAAGCGGAACGCCCACCGCCACCAGGACTGACCACCGCCACCAGGACTGACCGCCGCCACCAGGACTGAGCGCCGTTACCGGGACTGACCGCAGTCGCCTGGACAGACAGAGCCTCCCGGCCCAAGGCCGCCCCGCACCCCACGCCAGAGGAATCAAAGCCATGAACACGTTTCACGTCGACTCCGAGGTCGGCCGCCTTCGCCAGGTGATCCTGCACCGCCCCGGCCTCGAACTCGCCCGCCTCACCCCGCGCAACGTCGACGCCCTGCTTTTCGACGACATCCTGTGGGCCAAGCGGGCCCGCGAGGAACACGACGCCTTCGCGCAGGTGCTGCGCGACCATGGGGCGCGCGTCCACTACTTCGCCGACCTGCTCGCCGAGACCCTCGACACCCCCGAGGCCCGCGACTGGCTCCTGGACCGGGTCGTCACCCCGGCCGGCGTCGGCCCCGCCCTCGTCGACCCCGTGCGTGAACTCTGCGCCGAGCTCGACGGGGAGACGCTCGCCGGCTACCTGATCGGCGGCATCCTCAAGAGCGACCTGCCGCTCGCGCCCCCGCACAGCCTGGTCTGGAACGCGCTCGACGCGGACGACTTCGCGCTCACCCCGCTGCCCAACCACCTCTTCCCGCGCGACAACTCGTGCTGGATCTACGACCGGCTGTCGGTCAACCCCATGGCCAAGCTGGCCCGCCGCCGGGAGAGCCTGCATGCCGAGGCCATCTACCGCTTCCACCCGATGTTCGCGGGCGTCGCCCCCGAACCGCTCCTTGACGGTGCGGTCGGCACCCTGGAGGGCGGTGACGTGCACGTCCTCGGCAACGGCGCCGTCATGGTCGGCATGGGGGAGCGCACTACCGCGCAGGCCGTGGAGAATCTCGCCGCCCGGCTGTTCGCCGACGGCACGGCGAACCGGCTGATCGCCGTCCAACTGCCCGCCACCCGCGCCTTCATGCACCTGGACACGGTGCTGACCATGGTCGACCGGGACGCCTTCACGATCTACCCGGGACTTGCCGACTCGCTGCGCTCCTGGACGCTGCTGCCCAGCGACACCCGTGAGACCGGCTTCGACGTCACCGCCGACTCCGACCTGGCCACCGCCCTGGCGGAGGCCCTGGACGTGGACAAGGTGCGGATGCTCTCCGCGCCGCAGGACATCAGGGGGGCCGAGCGTGAGCAGTGGGACGACGGCAGCAACTTCCTCGCCGCCGCCCCGGGGGTCGTCGTCGGCTACGAGCGCAACGTCACCACCAACACCTACCTCCGCAAGCAGGGCATCGAGATCGTCACCATCGCCGGCGCCGAACTCGGCCGCGGGCGCGGCGGACCGCGCTGCATGAGCTGCCCCATAGAACGCGACCCGGCCAACTGACGCAGCAAGGGAAAACCACCATGACTGTCGACCTCCGAGGCCGCTCCTACCTGAGCGAACTCGACTTCACCGCCGCCGAGATCCACCACCTCCTCACCCTCGCCGCCCACCTCAAGGCAGAGAAGCGCACCCACACCGAGCGGCCCCGCCTCACCGGACGCAACCTCGCGCTGATCTTCGAGAAGACCTCGACCCGTACCCGCTGCGCGTTCGAGGTGGCCGCCGCCGACCAGGGCGCCCACACCACCTACCTCGGCCCCGGCGACACCCACATCGGCGGCAAGGAGTCCATCGCCGACACCGCCCGCGTGCTGGGCCGGATGTTCGACGCCATCGAGTACCGCGGCTCCGACCAGGCACTCGTCACCGAACTCGCCGACCGCTCCGGCGTCCCCGTCTACAACGGCCTCACCGACACCGCCCACCCCACCCAGAGCCTGTGCGACGTCCTGGCCATGCACGAACACAGCCGCAAGCCCCTGCAGGACATCGCCTACTGCTACCTCGGCGATGCCCGCAACAACATGGGCAACTCGCTGTTGTCCATGGGCGCGCTGCTCGGCATGGACGTCCGGATCGCCGCCCCGCGCGCGCTGTGGCCGGACGGCGAACTGGTCGCCCGGTGCCGTGAGCTCGCCGAGCACAGCGGCGCCCGCATCGCCCTCACCGAGGACGTCGAGACCGCGGTACGGGGCGCCGACTTCCTGCACACCGACGTGTGGGTCTCCATGGGCGAGCCCGCTGGCACCTGGCGGGAGCGCATCGAACTGCTGCTCCCGTACCAGGTCAGCGACAAGACCCTTGCCCTCACCGGCAACCCGGACGTGAAGTTCATGCACTGCCTGCCGGCCTTGCACGACCGCGGCACGCGCCTGGGCCGGGACCTTTTCGACACCTACGGCCTGGACGGCCTGGAGGTCACCGACGAGGTCTTCTCGTCCCCGGCGTCGATCGTCTTCGACCAGGCGGAGAACCGGCTGCACACCATCAAGGCCGTACTGGTCGCCACCCTGGAGGACTGAGCCATGCGTATCGTCGTCGCCCTCGGCGGCAACGCCCTGCTGCGCCGCGGCGACCGCCCCGACGCGGCCGTCCAGCAGGAGAACGTCGACCGGGTCGTCACCGCCCTGGCTGCGCTCGCCCACGACCACGAACTGGTCATCACCCACGGCAACGGCCCCCAGATCGGCCTGCTCGCCATGGAGAGCGCGGCCGATCCGGCGCTCACCGTCCCCTACCCGCTCGACATGCTGGGCGCCGAGACCCAGGGCATGATCGGCGCTCTGCTGGCCCGCGCCCTGCACAACGCGCTGCCCGGCCGCCGTATCGCCACGCTGGTCACCCACACCCTGGTCCGGGCCGACGATCCGGCCTTCGCACGGCCCACCAAGTTCGTCGGCCAGGTCTACGGCCAGGACGTCGCCAAGGCCCTGGCACGGCACCGCGGCTGGCGCATGGGGCTGGACGGCAAGGGCTGGCGCCGCGTCGTGCCCTCCCCGGTCCCGCAGGGCATCGTCGAGACCGAGACCCTCCACGACCTCCTCAACAGCGGCACGCTGGTGATCTGCGCCGGCGGCGGAGGCATCCCCGTCACCGCCGACCGGGACTCCGGGGCCCTCACCGGTGTCGAGGCGGTCGTCGACAAGGACCTCACGGCGGCCCTGCTCGCCGAGGAGCTGAAGGCCGACTTCCTGCTCATTCTCACCGACGTGCCCTGCGTGTACGAGGGCTACGGCACCCCGCACCAGCGCCCGGTGCTTGACGCCACTCCGGCCGAGCTGCGCGGCGCCGGCTTCCCCGAGGGATCCATGGGGCCCAAGGCGGAGGCGGCCGCCCGCTTCGTGGAGCGGACCGGGGGACTGGCCGCCATCGGCGCCCTGGACGCTGCGTACGAGATCGTCCACGCCCGCTCGGGCACCTTGATCCGCCCCGATCTCGCGGCCGGCTGACGTACCGGAGCGGGAGAGCGGCTGGGGCGTCCGGCCCACGGGACCAGGGCCGGACGGCCCGCCCACGGGCACTGCCCGGCACTCCCCGTGACGACCACGGACGACAAGCATCGAACTGCAGGACATGTGCGAACCGAGGAGAGACGGCGATGACCACAACCGTGACAGTCGGCGACCAGGTCACCGAGGCCTGGCGAGGGTTCGCCGGGACCACCTGGCGCGACCGGATCGACGTGCGCGACTTCATCCAGGCCAACTACACCCCTTACGAGGGCGACGCGTCCTTCCTGACCGGCCCCACCGACCGGACCCGTGCGGTCTGGGGGAAGGTCAGCTCGCTGTTCCCGGAGGAGCGGCGCCGGGGCATCCTCGACGTCGACACCGCCACCCCGTCCACCATCACCTCGCACGCGCCCGGCTACATCGACCGCGACCGGGAACTGATCGTCGGTCTCCAGACCGATGCCCCGCTCAAGCGCGCGATCATGCCGAACGGCGGCCTGCGGATGGTGGAGAACGGGCTGCGGGCGTACGGCTACGAGGCCGACCCGTTCGTGACCACGGTCTTCGGCACCTACCGCAAGACCCACAACGACGGCGTCTTCGACGCCTACACTCCCGAGATGCGCGCCGCCCGCAAGGCCGGCGTCATCACCGGACTGCCGGACGCCTACGGCCGCGGCCGGATCATCGGCGACTACCGGCGCGTGGCCCTCTACGGCACGGACCGGCTGATCGAGGACAAGAAGGCCGAGCGGGCCAAGCTCGACGCCTGCGCCTCCGGCACCGAGGTGATCCGGGACCGGGAGGAACTCGCCGAGCAGATACGGGCGTTGGGCGAGCTGACGCAGATGGCCGCGACGTACGGCTGTGACGTCTCCCGTCCCGCCGCCACCGCCCACGAGGCCGTGCAGTGGCTCTACCTCGGCTACCTCGCCGCGGTGAAGGAGCAGAACGGCGCCGCGATGTCGCTCGGGCGCGCCTCCACCTTCCTGGACGTCTACCTCCAGCGGGATTTGGCCGACGGCGCTCTCGACGAGACGCGCGCCCAGGAGCTGATCGACGACTTCGTGATCAAGCTGCGGATCGTCCGGTTCCTGCGCACCCCCGAGTACGACGCCCTGTTCTCCGGCGACCCCACCTGGGTGACGGAGTCCATCGGCGGCATGGGCGAGGACGGCCGCACCCTGGTCACCCGTACCTCCTTCCGGTTCCTGCAGACCCTGTACAACCTCGGCCCCGCCCCCGAGCCCAACCTGACGGTGCTGTGGTCGCCCCGACTGCCCGCCGGATTCAAGGAGTTCTGCGCCCGGGTGTCGATCGACACCAGCGCCGTCCAGTACGAGTCCGACGAGCTGATGCGCCCGCGCACCGGCGACGACACCGCGATCGCCTGCTGCGTGTCCGCGATGCAGGTCGGCCGCCAGATGCAGTTCTTCGGCGCCCGCGTCAACCTCGCCAAGGCCCTGCTGTACGCGGTCAACGGCGGCCGCGACGAGATGACCGGCGAACAGGTCGCCCCCGTCGCGCCCCCGCTGACCGGGGCGTACCTCGACTACGAGGAACTCGCCGCGGCCTACGACCACGTCCTGGACTGGCTGGCCCGGACGTACGTCAACGCGCTCAACGTCATCCACTACATGCACGACAAGTACGCCTACGAACGCATCGAGATGGCCCTGCACGACTACCCCGTGCACCGCTTCATGGCCTGCGGCATCGCCGGCCTCTCGGTCGCCACCGACAGCCTGTCCGCCGTCAGGTACGCGCGGGTGAAGGTGTTCCGGGACGCCACCGGCCTGGCCGTCGACTTCCGCACCGAGGGCGACTTCCCGGCGTACGGCAACAACGACGACCGCGCCGACGGCATCGCGGTCGGCCTGGTGGAGTCCTTCATGGCGAAGGTCCGCCAGTACCCCACCTACCGGGGCGCCGAGCACACCCAGTCGGTCCTCACCATCACCTCGAACGTCGTCTACGGCAAGCACACCGGCAACACCCCCGACGGACGCCAGGCCGGACAGCCCTTCGCTCCCGGCGCCAACCCGATGAACGGCCGCGACCGCCACGGCGTCGCCGCCTCCGCCCTCTCGGTCGCCAAACTCCCCTACGAGCAGGCCCGCGACGGCATCTCCCTGACCACGACCATCACGCCCGAGGGCCTGGGCCACAACCCGGCCGAACGCGCGGGCAATCTGGTGGGCATCCTCGACGCCTACACGGCGGCCGGCGGCTTCCACATGAACGTCAACGTCCTCGACCGCGCGACGCTGGAAGACGCGATGGAACACCCGGAGAACTACCCGGACCTGACCATCCGGGTCTCCGGATACGCCGTCAACTTCGTCCGCCTGACCCGGGAGCAGCAGCTCGACGTGATCAGTCGCACCTTCCACGGATCGCTGTGAGCACCGAGGTGCGGGGCCGGATCCACTCCTGGGACCTGTCCACCGGCGTGGACGGTCCCGGGACCCGGTTCGTCCTCTTCGTCTCCGGCTGCCCGCTGCGCTGCCTGTACTGCGCCAACCCCGACACCTGGCACATGCGCGACGGCAAAGAGACGACCGTCGATGAGGTGATGACGGAGATCGAGAAGTACCGCGCGTTCATCACCACGGCCGGCGGCGGAGTCACCCTCACTGGCGGCGAACCGCTCCTCCAGTCCGCCTTCACCGGCGAGATCCTGCGCCGCTGCAAGGAGGCCGGCCTGCACACCGCCCTCGACACCTCCGGATTCCTCGGCGCCCGCGCCACCGACGAACTCCTCTCCCACACCGACCTGGTCCTGCTGGACATCAAGTCCTTCGACGTACCCACCTACCACGCCCTCACCGGCGGCGAACTCACCCCCACCCTGAACTTCGCCACCCGCCTCGACCACCTCGGCGTACCGATGTGGATCCGCTACGTCCTGGTTCCCGGCTGGACCGACGACCTGCCGCGCGTGGACGCCCTGGCCCGTTTCGTCGCGGGCCTCGGCACGGCCGAGCGGGTGGACGTCCTGCCCTTCCACAAACTCGGCGCCGCCAAGTACGACGCCCTGGGGATCCCCTTCCCGCTGCGCGACAATCCGGTCCCCGACTCCGACCTGACCGAGAACGTCCGCGCCCGCTTCTGGGAGCACGGCGTCGCCGCCTACTGACCGCCGGTCCAACAGGCCTTGGGGGACAGGGCCGTTCAGCCCCATGGCGACAGACCTTTGGCATCCGGCGGTGTCCGGTGCGCGGCACGAGAGTAAGTGACGTCAGGCAACGCCCCCGAACGCCCCGAAGGGAATCACGATCATGGCCGTGCACGAGCACCCGCACCGGACTTCCGGCTTCCACCTGCCGTCGTTCCGCAGGGCCCGGACCGCATCCGCATCCGAGCCGGCCGTGTCGGAGGTCACCGACACGCACACCGCGCAGGCCTACGCCTTCGCGTCCCTGCGCCTGCTGACCGGGTTCGTCTTCCTGTGGGCGTTCCTCGACAAGACCTTCGGCTTCGGATACGCCACCCCGTCCGGCAAGGGCTGGATCGACGGCGGCTCGCCGACCAAGGGCTTCCTCGGCTCCGTCGCCGCCGGGCCGATGGAGTCCACCTTCCACTCCTGGGCCGGCGACACCTGGGCCGACTGGCTGTTCATGCTGGGCCTGCTCGGTATCGGCCTCGCTCTGGTCGCGGGGGTCGCGCTGCGGCTCGCCGCCGTCGCGGGCACCGTGATGATGGCGCTGATGTGGATCGCCGAATGGCCGCCCGCCAAGCACCTCTCCGACGGCTCGCCGAGCATGTCCACCAACCCGTTCGTCGACTACCACGTCATCTACGCCGTCGCCCTGATCGTCCTGGCTGCTGTCGCTGCAGGCAACGCCCTGGGCCTCGGCCGGCTCTGGGCCAAGCTGCCGGTCGTCCGCGACCACGGCTGGCTGCGCTGACCGACGAGACGCGGTGGGCCGCCCTCGGCCCACCGCGCTGTGCCGCGCAGGGGACGGCCGGACCCGAATGGGGACCAGTGGCCCCTGCCCGAAAAGACACCCGAAGACGACGCTGGAATCGCGTCCCCCGCCCCAGGAGGCAGAGACCATGGATGGAACCATCACGATCGGCCTCGACGGATCACCGGAGAGCCGGGCCGCCGCGGAATGGGCAGCCCGTGAGGCGAAGCTGCGCGGCCTGGCCCTGAAGATCGTCCATGTCTGGGAACCGGTGCCCGACCCGATGGCGCAGGCGCCGCTGGTCGGGGCCGAGACCCAGCAGCACTGGACCGAACGAATACCGCGCGAAACCGCCGACGGGCTCCGCCGGCGCCACCCCGGCGTCGGGGTGACCGTCGAGCAACTGTCGGGCACGCCCGGTGACGTGCTCGCCGAGGCGGCGAAGGACACCGAACTGCTCGTTCTCGGCTCACGCGGCCTGGGCGGCATCGGCGGCTTCATGATCGGCTCCGTCGGACTGAGCGCCGTGGCCCACACCGGGCGCCCCGTGGTCCTGGTCAGGGCCGGGGAGCAGGCCGTCGACGAGCATGAGACGAACCCGGCGGGAGTCACCTCCGTCGCGGCGCCCTTCCGGCCCGTCGTCCTGGGCCTGGACACCGACCACCCCGACGACACGCTGATCGAATTCGCATTCGAGGCCGCAAAGCTCCGCGCCACTTCCCTGCGCGTCGTGCACGGCTGGTTCCCGCCGCCGTACTACGCGTACGGGATGCCCGTGAATCCACCCCTGCACGAAGCGCTCTCCCTGAGCGAGCAGGAGGCACTCGCCGAGGTGCTGCGCCCCTGGCGCCAGAAGTACCCGGACGTCGAGGTCGTGGAGGAGTCCCACTACGGCAGCGCCGCCGTGCTACTCGTCGACGCGGCACAGACGGCGTCCCTCGTGGTCGTCGGCCGGCGCATCCGGCGCAACCCCCTCGGCGCCCACATCGGCCACAGAACGCACGCCGTGCTGCACCATTCCACCGCCCCCGTCGCCGTCGTCCCCCACGACTGACCCCCCGATACTCCGAGGAGAGAACCACCATGAAGGCAGCGGTCGTACGAGCCTTCGGCGAGCCCCTGGTCATCGAGGAGCGCCCCGACCCCGAGCCCGGCCCCGGGCAGGTCCGGATCCGTGTCGAGGCCTCCGGCCTGTGCCACACCGACATCCACGCCGCGCACGGCGACTGGCCCGTCAAGCCGACCCCGCCGTTCGTCCCCGGACACGAGGGCGTCGGACTCGTCGAGAAGCTCGGCGAGGGCGTCACCCACCTGGTCGTCGGGCAGCGGGTCGCCGTGCCCTGGCTGGGCAGGGCCTGCGGGCGGTGCGAGCACTGCCTGTCCGGCTGGGAGACCCTGTGCGAGCAGCAGGTCAACACCGGTTACGGCTGCGACGGCGGGTACGCCGAGAAGATGCTCGCCTGGGCCGACTTCGCCCAGCCCGTGCCCGACGGCGTCAGCGCCGTCGACGCCGCCCCGCTGACCTGCGCCGGCGTGACGACGTACAAGGCGCTCAAGGTCGCCGGCGTGCGGCCGACCCAGCTCGTCGCGATCTCCGGGATCGGCGGGCTCGGCCATCTCGCTGTGCAGTACGCGAAGATCGCCGGCGCCACGGTGGCGGCCATCGACGTCACCGACGAGAAGCTCGAACTCGCCACCGCGCTCGGCGCGGACCTCGTCATCAATGCCCGCAAGGTCGACGTCGGTGAGGTCCTCAAGCGGCACGGCGGAGCGCATGCCGCGATCGCGCTCGCGGTGAACGACGCCGCCTTCGAGGCCGTCAACTCCGGCCTGCGGCGCGGCGGCAAGCTGGTCATGGTCGCGCTGCCCGCGCACGGCACGGTCCGCGTCCCGATCTTCGACACCGTCCTGAACGGCACGAGCGTCATCGGCTCGATCGTCGGCACCCGCCAGGACCTCGCCGAGGTCTTCCAGCTGCACGCCGCCGGACAGACCCAGGTGATCTGCGAGACCCGCCCCCTGACCTCCGTGAACGAGTCCATCGACGAGGTGCTGCGCGGCGAGGTCAAGGCCCGGATCGTCTTCGACATGAACGCGGGGCGGTGACGACGATGGACCTCCCACTCGTCGTCGGCGTCGACGGCTCCGAGCCCAGCCTCCGGGCCGTCGACTGGGCGGCCGACGAGGCCGCCCTGCGCGGGGCACCGCTCCGGCTGGTGTACGCCTCTCTCTGGGAGCGGTACGAGGGTTCCTCACTGGCCAAGGACCTGGGCAAGCCGTCCGAGCAGGTCATGGCCGAGGACATCGTCCGGACCGCCGCACAGCGGGCCCACCTGCGCCAGAGCGGTGTCAAGATCTCAACCGAGGTGCTGCCAGAGGAACCCGAGTACGCGCTGGTGCATGAGAGCCGCAGCGCCTCCGCGCTGGTGCTCGGCACCCGTGGCCGCAGTGGGTTCGTCGACATGCTGCTCGGCTCGGTCAGCCTGGCCGTCGCCGCCCACGCGGCCTGCCCGGTGATCGTGCTGCGCGGCAGTCACGACAACCAGGTCCGTGCGGGAGACCACGGCCACGTCGTTCTGGGCGTCGGTGAGCACGGGACGGATTCCGCCGCCCTGCGCTTCGCCGTCCAGGAGGCGAGGCTGCGCGGCGCGACCCTGGACGCCGTACGGGCCTGGCGGTGCCCGGCTCACGAGACCACCGACCATCCCCTGCTCGCCGGTGAACCCGCGCGGCTGCACGAACAGCACGCCGCCGAGGTCCTCGCGGACGCGCTGAAGGACGCACCTGCCGGCGTGAAGGTGCGTCCGCGTACGGTCGAGGGCCCGGCCCGTCGACTGCTCCTGGCCGCCTCTCACGAGGCCGACCTCCTGGTGGTCGGCGCCCGGCGCAACCCGGAGCACCTCGGACTCCAACTGGGGCGCGTCGCACATGCGGTGCTGCACCACTCCGCCTGCCCGGTGGCCGTCGTACCCGAACAGGCGTGAGCGCGATGGCCGGTTGCTCAGCGACCGGCCGCCTTCTCGCCGACCGTGCCGCTTCGGCCACCCGCTGAACCCTTCGGCCGCCAAGGCCCCTTGGCGGCCATCACAACGACGACTTCCGGAGTGTCATCCATGTCCACGGTCGAGAACCAGGACGCCACCGCACTGTCCGACGACGAACTGCGCACCCTGGACGCGCACTGGCGGGCCGCCAACTACCTCGCGGCGGGTCAGATCTACCTGATGTCCAACCCGCTGCTCACCGAGCCGCTGCGGCCGGAGCACATCAAGCCCCGCCTGCTCGGCCACTGGGGTACCTCGCCCGGCCTGAACCTCGTGTACACCCACCTCAACCGGGTGATCAGGGCGCGCGGTCTCGACGCGCTGTGCGTGTGGGGGCCGGGCCACGGCGGGCCGTCGGTGCTGGCCAACTCGTGGCTGGAGGGCAGTTACAGCGAGACCTACCCCGACATCTCCCGCGACGCGGAGGGCATGGGCCGGCTGTTTCGGCAGTTCTCCTTCCCCGGCGGGGTGCCCAGCCACGTGGCCCCCGAGACCCCCGGCTCCATCCACGAGGGCGGCGAGCTCGGCTACTCCCTCTCCCACGCCTACGGCGCCGCCTTCGACAACCCGGACCTGCTGGTCGCCTGTGTGATCGGCGACGGCGAGGCGGAGACCGGGCCGCTGGCCGCCTCCTGGCACTCGAACAAGTTCCTCGACCCGGCGCACGACGGCGCCGTCCTGCCGATCCTGCACCTCAACGGCTACAAGATCGCCAACCCGACCGTGCTGTCTCGTCTCCCCGAGGCCGAACTCGACTCGCTGCTGCGTGGATACGGGCACGACCCGATCCATGTCACGGGCGACGACCCGATCAAGGTGCACCGGGCGATGGCGGCGGCGATGGACGACGCGCTGGACCGGATCGCCGTGATGCAACAGACCGCCCGTGAGGGCGGTGTCACCGAGCGGGTGCACTGGCCGGTGATCGTGCTGCGTACGCCGAAGGGCTGGACGGGTCCGGCCGAGGTGGACGGCGTGCCCGTCGAGGGCACCTGGCGGGCCCACCAAGTTCCGCTCGCCGGCGTCCGCGAGAACCCCGAGCACCTGCGGCAGTTGGAGGCCTGGCTGCGCTCCTACCGGCCCGAGGAACTCTTCGGCCCGGACGGACGCCCCGTTGCCGACGTCCTGGGCCTGATTCCCGAGGGCCCCCGGAGGCTCGGCGCCTCGCCGTACGCCAACGGCGGTCTGCTCGTCCGCGACCTGCCCATCGCCGACCTCGACGACTTCGCCGTCCCCGTCGACAAGCCGGGCAGCACCCTGCACGAACCCACCCGAGTCCTTGGCGACCTCCTCGCCCAGGTCATGAAGGACACCGGCAAGCGAAGGGACTTCCGGCTGGTCGGGCCCGACGAGACCGCCTCCAACCGGCTCCAGGCCGTCTTCGACGTCAGCGGTAAGGCCTGGCAGGCTCAGTACCTCCCGGTGGACGAACACCTGGAGCACCACGGCCGGGTGCTGGAGATCCTCTCCGAACACACCTGCCAGGGCTGGCTGGAAGGCTATCTCCTCACCGGCCGGCACGGACTGTTCTCCTGCTACGAGGCGTTCGTGCACATCGTCGACTCGATGGTCAACCAGCACATCAAATGGCTGAAGACATCGCGGGAGCTGCCGTGGCGCGCCCCGATCGCTTCGCTCAACTACCTGCTGACCTCGCACGTCTGGCGTCAGGACCACAACGGCTTCTCCCACCAGGACCCCGGCTTCGTCGACCACGTCCTCAACAAGAGCCCCGAGGTCGTCCGCGTCTACCTGCCCCCGGACGCCAACACCCTCCTCTCGGTCGCCGACCACGCACTGCGCAGCCGGGACTACGTCAACGTCATCGTGGCCGGCAAGCAGCCCTGCTTCGACTGGCTCTCCATGGACCAGGCCCGTGTGCACTGCGCGCGCGGTGCCGGGATCTGGGAGTGGGCCGGCACCGAGAACGGCACCCGCGAGCCCGACGTCGTGCTCGCCTGCGCCGGTGACGTGCCCACCCAGGAGATCCTCGCCGCCGCCCAGCTGCTGCGCCGCCACCTCCCGGAACTCGCCGTCCGCGTGGTCAACGTGGTCGACATGACCCGGCTGCTGCCGCGCGAGGAACACCCGCACGGCATGACCGACTTCGAGTACGACGGCCTGTTCACCGCCGACAAGCCGGTGATCTTCGCCTACCACGGCTACCCCTGGCTGATCCACCGCCTCGCCTACCGCCGCACCGGCCACCGGAACCTGCACGTGCGCGGCTACAAGGAGTCGGGGACCACGACCACGCCGTTCGACATGGTTGTCCGCAACGACCTGGACCGCTACCGGCTGGTCATGGACGTCATCGACCGGGTCCCCCGTCTCGGCGTCCGCGCCGCTGCCGTACGCCAGCAGATGGCCGACGCGCGCACCCGCCACCACGCGTGGATCCGCGAGCACGGCACCGACCTGCCCGAGGTCGCCGACTGGACCTGGAACGCCTGAGCACCACCGACCCCGTAAGGAGTTCACCGCCATGACCGTACGTGTCGGCATCAACGGCTTCGGCCGCATCGGCCGTACCTACCTGCGCGCCGCCCTGGACCGTGCCGAGGCGGGCACGCAGGACGTCGAGGTGGTCGCGATCAACGACGTCACCTCCCCCGCCACGCTCGCCCATCTGCTGGAGTACGACTCGACGTTCGGGCACATCGGACGCGACGTCCTGCACGACGACAACTCCATCACGGTGGACGGCCGGCGCATCGCCGTCAGCTCGGAGCGGGACCCGGCCGCCCTGCACTGGTCGGACTACGGCGCCGGGATCGTCGTCGAGTCCACCGGCCGCTTCCGCGACCGCGACTCCGCCGCCCTGCACCTGAAGGCGGGCGCCCACACCGTGCTGCTGTCGGCGCCGGGGAAGGACGTCGACGCCACCATCGTGATGGGCGTCAACGACGCCTCCTACGACGGGCATCAGCACCGGATCGTCTCCGCCGCGTCCTGCACCACCAACTGTGTCGCCCCGATGGTGAAGGTCCTCGACGACGCCTTCGGTATCGAGCGCGGCGTGATGACCACGATCCACGGCTACACCAACGATCAGTCCCTCCTCGACGGCCCGCACAAGGACCTGCGGCGGGCTCGCTCGGCCGCCCTGAGCATCATCCCGACCAGCACGGGTGCCGCCCGCGCGGTGGGCCTGGTGGTGCCGGAACTCGCCGGGGCCCTGGACGGGATCGCGGTGCGAGTACCGGTGGAGGACGGTTCGCTCACCGACCTGGCGGTGGTGCTCGGCCGGGATGCGAGCGTGGACGAGATCAACGCCGTGTTCGAGGCGGCCGCGGACGGACCGCTGAACGGCATCCTGCGAGTGTCCAAGGCCCCGATCGTCTCCCGTGACGTCATCGGCGACCCCTCCTCCTGCGTCTTCGACCCGGCCCTCACCCAGGCCAACGGCACCCTGGCCAAGGTCTTCGGCTGGTACGACAACGAGTGGGGCTACACCAACCGGCTCCTGGATCTCACGGCCCTGGTGGCCGACGACTGACCCGTGCGGCCGGGCCCCGCGGAGCGGGGGAAGGGGCGGTCGGCTCAGGCGTGAGGGCCGACCGGCCCCGGTCCGCTCCCGCTGTTGCCGGGCGCGAACGGAAGCACCCCGTCGACCTCGAAGAACTGGAACGACTGCTGCTACGGCTGTCCCGGTTGGACACCGACCTGCTGCTCGCCGAGGTGAAACTCTCTCAACCTGAGGCACAAGTCGCGCGCAGCGGGCAAGCTGTTGACCTCGGCATGCCGACCGTTGCACACGTCGTGGCACGCACCACCTGTATACCGCGCCAGGGGCACCTGTGATCGTTCTCGATACCAACCAGCTCGATGCAGCGGCGTTCCCTCACGGGGCGATTCTGGGAATGCTCCGCAAAATCGCAGAAATACACAAGCTGTCTCTAGTCATACCCGAAATGGTTGCCGTTGAGCACACGGCCCATCACCGGCACGATGTCGAGTTGGCCATCCGCGACGCACGCAAAGCGCTCTCCACGCTCGACAAAACCTACGGCCAAGATCTGACGTCACACGTGAGCGGCCTATCAGCTGACGAGGCTGCAGACCGACGGCGCAGTGCTCTGGAAGAGATCTTCACCATCCTGCCAACTCCTGCCGGAGCAGCGGAAGAGGCACTCAAACGGGAAGCGAATCGGCAGCCACCCGCAAACCAGGTTTGGGGCGCCAACGGCAAGCCGGTCAAAGCCACCGGGGCTCGCGATGTCACGATATGGCTCACCCTTCTGGAAACAGCGGCTGCGCACGACGAAGACGTCTGGTTCCTCAGCATGGACGGTGACTTCGGCAAGAGCGACTTCCATCCTCTGCTCCGCGAAGAGGCCGAACAGAAACTCGGGGAGAAGGCCGCGAGGCTCCGGCTGCTGCCCGGAGGTATCGAACAGCTGCTCAGTGAGCTGGTCGAGCCCGTCGAGGCTCCTGAGAACCTTGAGGAACTACTCAACGGCCCAGTCGTCGCCCACGCAGTCAACATTGCCTTGATGGGCGGTGCCCTGTTCTTCCGCCTCCTGCCAGCTCTGTCATCTGACGTCGACGACCCTGGTGGATACTTCAAGTCGTCCGGAATACTTCTGAAACTGAGGCGTCTCAAGAAACACCGCACCTACCGAGTCGAAGACCGTATCTGGGTCAGTGCACAGCTGGACTGGCAGGGTGCCAAGATCTTTGAACATCTCCAAGGTCAATCCGCTGAGACCGTCTGGGCCGAGGAAGTCAACTTCGCCTTCGAAACGACTGTTCTTCTGGAGGTCCAAGACGCTCGCGCCAGGTCGGCCGAAGTCGTCTCTGCAGGGGCCCCGGCTGTCAGTGACACGCATCAGCTCGTCGATCCAGGTGACCAGGGCATCGGCTGGGCACTCGTCCGGCATGCCGAATCCGCTCCCTTGAGGCTGGTCAGGATGCAAATTGACGAGCGGTGATCTTCCGCAACGCCCTGGCCATCGACGAGATCGGTCAGCGGCTGCTGGAAGAGCGCTGGACGATCGGTCCCGACGGCCTGGCCAGCATCTCGTCGTACCTGGCCGAGGGCATCAACCGCGGGCCTTGGCCAGGCCGCCTGACCGTCGGCTTGCGGGCATGTAGGGCGGTCCGTCACCGAGCACCCGTCGTATCGGGGCCCGGTATCGGATTCGTCATCTTCGGTGGTGGCAGTCGGGGAGGCGGTGGACGCCGGTGAGGGATTTCAGCGGGGCACGCTGCGGCTGCACATCCTGCACCACGCGGTGCAGGAGAAGATCCATGGTGCGTGGATGGTCGAGGAACTGGCCGGCCAGGGCTGCCAGATCAGCCTCGGCGCGCTGTACCCCACGCTGCACTGGTCGGACGGCCTGCTGGTCCCTGAGCACGGGTGGTCGGCGTCCGTACCCGCCGCGTCTACTGGGCCACCGAGCGGCGGGGAAGGCGGCGCCGGCCCGTGAGGTCCTGCCCACCGACGACCAGCCCCGCCACCAGCCGGACAGTCCGTTTTCCGGTGCGGCGGACAGGTCCCTTCACGGCTCAGCCGGGAGCGTGCCGTCGCCTACCGGCAGAGGTCGAACCGCTCGCGGAGGTCGGGTACTCGGTACAGACCCGGGCTGCGGACACATGGCGAGGCCCCAGGCCGTCCCTCGGCCCGGAGCCTCTGATCCGTGACTGACTCAGCTGGTCTTGTGGCCCCATCGCGGTCCCACCAGATCCCATTCCCGGTCCCATTCGTCGAAGCGGCGGCAGTCGAGCCGCCACCGGGCCACCGCACCGGCGCCGAACACCAGTCCGGCGAGTGCGAGCGCGGCCGTGGTACCCAAAAACCCGGACTCGATTGTGGCCTCCGCGGAGCCCGTCGGCGCGAGGGCGAGCTGGCCCTGGCCGTCCTGCCAGACCGTGACCTTGGCGCCGGCCTTGAGCCCCGTGCTCACAAGCGTCCTGCCCGTGCGGATCGAACCGTCGGGTGTCGTCCAGCGCACCGACGCTGACCGGCGATCGGTTCCGCCGAGCGCGCCTGTGCTGCGCGGGACGTCGTTCAGGAGCTCGGCTCGGACGGAATGCCGTTCCGTTCGCTGCCGCGCGAACATCTCGTCCGCGGTAGAAGCCGTGACCAGTCCGGTGACGGTGCCGCCCACAGCGACGACCGTCCACGTGGCCAGCACGATCCACGCCTCGACGATGTCATGGCGCCGCCGCAGCGGATTGTTCCGCCACCGCCACAGCAGTTTCCTTGGGTACCCGGTCCTGGGCATCGGTCCGCACCTCCTTCTCGTCGTCGGGGCGACACGTCCGAAGATGACAGCCGCGACCCTGCCGCCACATGGGCCGACCAGGTGCCGCAGAGAGGCCGCTCGGGACCAACTCCGCAAGCGGACAGGGCCGTTCAGCCCAGGAGGCGACGAGATCCGTCGGACTCCCGCTCATATCCATCGGCTTCTGCCGGCGGCGGGGCGGGGGTGTCGATGACTGCAGGGGCAGAGCGCGAGCGGTCCGGCGCCGGAGCCTGGGTGTTCAACCTGCAGGTCGCACTGACCCGTTTCGGATGGTCACCAGCCACCCGCCTGCTGAACGGCCCCTGGGACCCCGTGTCGCTCGCCACCGGGCGGCCCACCGAGCCCACGGCCCGAAAAGTCCCCGTTCGGCAGGTCGGACAGGACTCGCGGGCCCGCTGCGGCACCGGGCGACGGTAGGGGGCCGTCTGGCGGGGGACAGGGTCCGGACCGGCCCAAGCGGCGCGCACTGTCGCTGGTCAAGCTGGGATCTGTGGAGCGATCTCGCTCGCTTGGCACTCGACGGGCGGAAGGTGAGGAGCGTCATGAAGGATCACGTCTTCCATGGCCCTGGGCAGTCCGCGCCCGCACTATCGGCGGACGCCTTCCCCACCACGAACGAGGTGGGAGTGCCCGACGGGCACGTGTGCCCGGGCGGCACCGTCGCCGTCGATCTGGCCGGGTCCCGGCTGGAAGCCGCAGGGCGGCTCGCCTCCGACACCGTGGCCGATGCCCGGACCCCCCCCAGGGCAGCTGATCGCCAACCTCACCGACGTGTTCACCCGGCCGCCGACACCGGCGCGCTCAAGGCCGTAGCCGAGGAGAAGCCGCACGACGACGTCCCCGTCCGAGCGGCTGCCTGACGAAAGGATGTGACGGCAATGACCGAACAGACACAGACGAGGCTGACGGGGGGCTCGCCCGCGGGTGACCTGGGCCGCCGACTCGCCGCACGTCGCGTCGAACTCGGCCTGTCCCGAGGAGAGGCCGCCGCCCGGGCCGACATGGCCACCGGCTATCTGCGGCACCTTGAACAGCACCCCGGTGCCGCGCCGAGCCGCGGTGCGCTGCTCAAGCTGGCCGCTGTGCTGGAGACCACGGTCTCGGCGCTCACCGGGGGCGACGTCGATCTTCCACCGGGTACCGGACAAGCGGCGCCCGCCCCCGAGTTCACCGAACTCAGCAGGACCGAGTGCGGCGACCTGCTCTCGACTCACGGGGTGGGACGGCTCGCCGTGTCCACGGCCCTGGGGCCGGTGATCGTGCCGGTCAACTACAGCGTCGTCGACGGGACGATCGCCTTCCGGACGGTCCGCGGCGCGACCCCGTCGCTGGCGTCGGGCCGCCCGGTCGCCTTCGAGGTGGACCGTATCGACGACGTGTTCAGCCAGGGCTGGAGCGTGCTGGTACGCGGACACGCACACCTGGTGACGGACCTCGGCGAGCAGCTCCGACTGGCGGAACAGGCCCACAGCACCCCATGGGCGGGCGGTCGTCGCGAACTGTGGGTGCGTATCGATCCGTTCGCGGTCACGGGACGCCGGATCTCGGTCTGATCAGGGGCCTGACTCAGAGTGGCCGGGGACCGGTGGTCCCCGGCCGCAGGCCTCCGGACCGTTCCAGGACTGACGAGTGCAGGAGAGTTCGTCGGGTCCCGTCGTCAGCGGCACGGATGCAGCCGACCGGGCCGGTCGGGAGGCTGTGCTGTACGAGATGCTCCTCCGTGTGCTGTCGGAGGGGGAGCAACATCCGCCTGCTCATGTACCAGCGAGCGGGGACGGATCGTCACGGAGGCGGCTGGGGCGTCGCGATTCCGCTGCCCACCAGCTAGGCCTTCGCCATCACACAGTTCCTCGTTCGCGCCGATCGATCACGAACCGCATTTCCTGGGTCTTGCCGCGGTCCGGGGCCGGGTCTGTGGGCTGTTGGTCACGGGGTGGGGCCGTTCGGTCTGGTAGCGGGTCGCGTCGGTGTCTGTCTCGGTCGCCGGCCTGGTCGGCGCGTCGTCGCCGACCAGGTCTGTGCACACCGCGGATTCAGGCCGTCCGGGAGCCCTCCCCCGCGCTGCCGGGGTCGGCTTCGCGGTGGGACCGCCGGGTTCCGCCGCGCCACGGCGGGGCCGCCTTCCGGTCGCCGTCGTCCCAGGAGTGGGCGGCCCTGTCGATCTGGCCGCGCAGCCTGTCCTGGAGCCGGTCGACGGCCTCGGTGCCCGTGGCCTCCTCGGCCTGGGCGGTCACCTGGCGACCGCCGACGTGCAGGTCGGCCGTTGCCAGCCACGGGTGGTCGGCGTGGCGAGCGCCCGCCCGCACGATGCGCACGACTCCCGTGACGGCCGGCAGTCCCGGCCTGCTCACGACGGCATCGATCTTCGTACGGGCGTACGCCAGAGTCGCTTCGTCCACGGGGCCGTCGGAACGCAGCCGCACGGTGGGCGTCGCCTGGGCGTGGTCGGTGGTCATGGGTGTTCCTCCATCGGACATCGGAATGCTGGGGGACTCGAACGTTCGGCGTGATTCAGGCAGCGGTGCCGGGGAGCCACAGGTCGGGGCCGAAGACCTCGTAGCGGATGCGCCGTGCGGACACCCCGGCGGCGAGCAGCTGTCCGCGCACCGCGCGCATGAAGGGGAGCGGGCCGCACAGGAACACCGTTGCCCCGTCAGGGAGTTGGATGCCGTCCAGGTCCATCGGGCCGGTGCGGGCCTCGGGTTCCTCCGCTCCCGGGCGCTCGTACCAGAAGACGGCGCGGGCACCCGGAAGCCGTCCGACGAGGTCGTGTGCCTCGGCGCGCAGTGCGTGGTCGCCGGGGGAACGGTCGGCGTGCAGGACCAGCAGCGGACGGGTCGAGCCGAGGGCGGCCAGGTGGGCCAGGATGCCGGTCATGGGCGTGCAGCCGATGCCCGCCGAGACCAGCACGAGCGGGGTCGTGGCGTCGGCCGGGCCGTCGAGGAAGACGTCTCCGAACGGCGCGGACAGCATCAGCTCGTCCCCCTCGCGGACGCGGTCGTGGAGCAGGGCGGAGACCTCGCCGTCCGGCCCGGCTGCCTCGCCTCCCAGCCGCTTCACGGTGATCCGCCGCAGATCTCCGCCCGGGTCCGAGGACAGGCTGTACTGGCGCAGTTGGCGGACCCCGTCGGCCATGCGCAGACGGACGCTCACGTACTGGCCCGCGCGGGCCCGCGGCGCCGGTCCGCCGTCCGCCGGGCGGAGCAGGAAGGACACCACGTCGGGGGTCTCGGTGCGACGCTCGACGACCGTCCAGGGACGCCAGATCTCGCCCGGCCGGACGCCCGCGTCCTGGTAGAGGCGGGCCTCCTGGGCGATCAGGGCGCCGGCCATCAGCCAGTAGACCTCGTCCCAGGCGGCCGCCACCTCCGGCGTGACCGCCTCGCCCAGAACCTCGGCTATCGCACCGAACAGGTACTTGTGCACGATCGTGTACTGGTCGTCCGTGACGCCGACCGCGGCGTGCTTGTGGGCGATCCGGGCCAGGAGTGTGTCCGGGCGGGTGTCCGGCTCGTCGAGCAGCGCGGTCGCGAAGGCGGCGATCGATCCGGCCAGGGCCTGGCGCTGTGCACCGCTGGCCTGGTTGCCGCGGTTGAACATGCCGTCGAGCAGTTCCGGACGGTCGTGGAACATCGTGGCGTAGAAGCGGGTGGTGATCTCGTCGAGTGCTCCGGCCACGGCGGGGAGGGTGGCCCGGACGAGGGCGGCGGATTCTGCGGACAGCATGGAAGACCTCCCGGAAAGGGCGACTTGAAAGGGAAGAGGGAGCCGCATCGATCTGGGCGGCGATCTCTGTGTAGCAGGCGCCTGACCCTGTTTCGGCGCCGTACGAGGGCGGTGGTCCGAAGAGGGGCCGAAGGGCCCGTCACCTGGGGAGGACCGGCCCCGCCGGGTTCCTTCCACCAGGGCCGGACGGCTCTGCGGTATCGGCCCGTCGGCCCCTGTCACGACCGGCGCCCTGAACGGACGCCGGTGCGACGGCGGCGCCGATGCGCGCTACGGCCGTGCCGCCTGCTCATGGGCGGGACGGTCCTGCGTACGGCCGTAGTAGGCGAGGCGCATGAGCTCCTGCATGTCGTCGAGCATTGGCATCCGCGGGTTGGCGGGCGCGCACTGGTCCTCGTAGGCGTTGAGGGCCTGCTGGGGCAGTGCGTCGAGGAACACGCGCTCGTCGACGCCGAGGGCCTGGAACGTCGGCTCGATGCCCACCGCCTCGCGGAGCCGCTCCACCGCCGACGCCAGCGACTCGACGCCCTCGGCGGGCGTGCTGGCGGGCAGGCCGAGAGTGCGGGCGATGTCCTGGAAGCGTTCCGGAGCACGGTAGTTCTCGTACTTGGGCCAGCCGGTGAGCTTCGTGGGGACGGTGCCGTTGTAGCGGATGACGTGCGGCAGCAGCACGGCGTTGGTGCGGCCGTGCGCGATGTGGAAGGTGGCGCCGAGGGTGTGGGACATCGCGTGGACGATGCCGAGGAAGGCGTTGCCGAAGGCCATGCCCGCGATGGTGCCGGCGTTGTGCATCTTCTCCCGGGCCCTGGGCTGTGCCGCGCGGTCGTTCACCGCGGCCTCGATGTTCTCGAAGATCAGTCGGATCGCGTGCAGGGCCGGGCCGTCGGTGAAGTCGTTGGCGTAGACCGACACATACGCCTCGATGGCGTGGGTGAGGGCGTCGAAGCCGCTGTCGGCGGCCAGTGCCCGGGGCAGCCCGGTCGTGAGCAGCGGGTCGACGATGGCCACGCTGGGGGTGAGCGCGTAGTCGGCCAGCGGGTACTTCTTGCCGGTGGCGGGATCCGAGATGACGGCGAACGGGGTCACCTCGGCACCGGTGCCGGAGGTGGTGGGGATGCACACCAGGCGGGCCAGCCCGCCCAGTGTCGGGAAGCGGAAGGCGCGCTTGCGGATGTCGGAGAACTTGTGCCGCATGTCGGCGAAGTCGACGTCCTTGCCCTCGGCCTGCTGCTCGTACAGCAGCCACATCACCTTGGCCGCGTCCATGGGGGAGCCGCCGCCCAGCGCGATGATGGTGTCGGGGCGGAAATCGCCCATCAGCCGGGCGCCACGCCGCACGGAGTCGATGCTGGGCTCGGGTTCGACGTTGTCGATGACCTGGATGGTGACCGGCTCCCGGCGCCGTCGCAGCACACGCTCGACCCGGTCGACGAGGCCGAGGCGGGTCATCGTCGCGTCGGTGACGACGGTGACGCGGTGGACGTCCGGCATGGAGGTCAGGTAGCGGATGGACTGCGGCTCGAAGTAGATCTTCGGTGGGACCTTGAACCACTGGAGGTTGTTGTGGCGCACCGAGACGCGCTTGACGTTCAGGAGCTGGGCCGCGGAGACGTTGTTGGAGACCGAGGTACTGCCCCAGGAGCCGCATCCCAGTGTCAGTGACGGGAGCAGGCTGTTGTAGATCCCGCCGATCGCGCCCTGCGACGAGGGTGAGTTGACGATGATCCGTACGGTCTTCATGCGTCGGCCGTACGCCTCGGCCAGGGCGCTGTCCTCGGTGTGGATGACGGCGCTGTGGCCCTGCCCGTGAAAGTCGACCATGTCGGCGGCGAGGTCGAAGCCCCGCTGCTCGGAGTCGGCGCGCAGGACGGCGAGGACCGGGCACAGTTTCTCCCGGGTGAGCGGTTCCTGCGGGCCGACCTGATCGGCCTCGACCAGGATGAGGGACGTGTCGGCCGGTACGGTGAACCCGGCCCGCTCGGCGATCCACGCCGGGCTCTGGCCGACGGCCGCGGAGTTCACCTTGGGCTCGCAGCCGGCCACCGTGGCCTCGCCGGCCGACCGGGAGGCCGGGAACAGGAACGCCTCCAGCTTCGCCTTCTCCTCGGCGGTCGCCACGTGGGCGTGCAGCGTGCGGAATTCGGCCAGGGCGGCGTCGTAGATCTCCTCGTCCAGGATGACGGCCTGTTCGGAGGCGCAGATCATGCCGTTGTCGAACGACTTGGACAGCACCAGGTCGTTGACGGCCCGGCGCAGCCCGGCGCTCTTGTGCACGTACGCGGGGACGTTGCCGGCGCCCACGCCCAGGGCGGGCTTGCCGGCCGAGTAGGCGGCCTTGACCATGGCGTTGCCGCCGGTGGCGAGGATGAGCGAGACACCCGGGTGCCGCATCAGGGCGCCGGTCGCCTCGACGGAGGGGGTTTCGATCCACTGCACGCAGTGCTCGGGCGCACCCGCCGCGACCGCCGCGTCGCGCACGACACGGGCCGCCTGTGCGCTGCAGCGCTGGGCGGAGGGGTGGAAGGCGAACACGACCGGGTTGCGGGTCTTCAGCGCCATCAGCGCCTTGAAGATCGTGGTGGAGGTCGGGTTGGTGACCGGTGTGACCGCGCACACGACGCCGACGGGCTCGGCGACCTCGATCATGTCGTCGATGTCGTCGCGGGCGATGACACCGACCGTCTTCATCGGGCCCATGCTGTGCGTGACGTGTTCACAGGCGAACATGTTCTTGGCGGCCTTGTCCTCGAAGACTCCGCGTCCGGTCTCGTCCACGGCGAGTCGCGCGAGCGCGGTGTGCTGGTCCAGGGCGGCGACCGAGGCCTTCTTCACGATGTGGTCGACCTGCTCCTGGTCGAGCGCCTCGTAGTCGGCCAGTGCCTTGAGTCCGTTCGCCACAAGCCGGTCCACCGCGATGGCGCTGTCGGACGGCGCCTCGGTGAGTCCGGTGGTCTCGCTGCGGTCGTCGTGGCGGGTCATGGTGGGCGAGCCTCCGTCGTCGAGAGACCGCCGCCGCAGGGGCGGCGGCGCGGGGTGAGAGCACGGGGTGGGAGCGGCACCGCGGGGGATCGGTACCGCTCCCACCAGTAGCGTCTCTCTTCAGCGCGGCCCGCCCCCAGGTCCCGCCGGTCCCTTCGGAGGGCTGACCGGTCCCGAATCGATGCGGACGTTCAGCCCGTTGACAACGCCGACCACTCCGTCCACCCGATACGTCAGCCGGATCGCGAGCGGGATGTCGTCCCGTTGGCTGACGGCCCCGGCGAGCGTGACCATGCCGTCCCGGACCGACACGGTCACAGTCTCGGCCGGCAGGCCCAGGGCACGGGTCACCACCTCGTCGGACACCTCCTGGCGGATCTCGTCGTCGGTGCGCAGGAAGACACGCAGCAGATCCCGGCGGGTGGCGATGCCGATCAGCCGGTCCTCCTCGTCGACGACCGGGAGGCGTTCGACGCCGTGACGCTCCATCACGCGCGCGGCGTCCGCGATCTGCTGTTCCGGATGCACGGTGACCGCGGGCGTCGTCATCAGTTCCTGTGCGGTGCCGGCCCCGGCGCGGGTGACCGCGGCCGCCCGACGGGCCCCGCGCCTCAGCGGAGGGATGCGGAGCCTTCCCGTCCGGCCGGATGCGGACCTGGTTGCCTGGTGCCGGATCAGATCCGTCTCGGAGACGACGCCCACGACCTTGTCGTCGTGATCCACGACGGGCAGCCCGCTGATCCGATGCCGGTCCAGCAACCGCACCAGATCCTTGAACGACGTGTCCCGGTGCGCCTCGACGACGTCGCCTGTCATCACCTCACCGACGATGCGGGCCATGGCACCCACTTCCTTCCTCATCCGGTGTCCAGGTCGGGTCGTCCACCGGATCTGCGTGCGGGGCGGGCCGTCGCCGGCCGGATCCGATACCTGGTTCAAGGCTCCCTCCCGCGCCTCGTGCCGAGCAGGGCCGAGTGTCCTGTGCGGAGGGTCCGACCCGCCCACGGCTCGGTGGGCGGGTCTCCGGGACCCGGGAGCAGAAGGTCCCGCTGCCGTCGGTGCGGGGCCGTTCCGCCACGGAGCCCGACCCTTGTCACCTGCTGTCGCTCGTCCCCGTCCCGGGGAGCGCGGCCCGTCCTGCCTCCAGGCGGGCGACCGGGACGCGGAACGGCGAGCAGGAGACGTAGTCGAGGCCGGCCGCATGGAAGAAGTGGACCGAGTCCGGATCCCCGCCGTGTTCACCGCAGACGCCGATCTTCAGGTCAGGTCGCCGCGCGCGCCCCTCGTCGACGGCGATCCGCACCAGCCGGCCCACGCCCGTGACGTCCAGCGTCTCGAACGGCGAGGCGGCGAAGATGCCCTTGTCGAGGTAGGCGGAGAAGAACGCCGCCTCGACGTCGTCGCGGGAGAAGCCCCAGGTGGTCTGGGTGAGGTCGTTGGTGCCGAAGGAGAAGAACTCGGCCTCCTCGGCGATCCGGCCGGCCGTGAGCGCGGCCCGGGGCAGCTCGATCATGGTGCCGACCGGGCAGTGCACCGGGACGCCGGACTCCTCGGAGACCTCGGCAAGGACGCGTTCCACCTCTTCGCGTTCGATCCGCAGCTCCTCGACCGCGCCGACGAGCGGCACCATGATCTCCGCCTCGGGGGAGCCCCCTGCCCTCGTGCGCGCCACGACCGCCTCGGCGATCGCCCGCACCTGCATGGCGACCAGCCCCGGCACGACCAGGCCCAGGCGTACACCGCGCAGGCCGAGCATCGGGTTCTCCTCGTGCATGCGGTTGACGGCGTCGAGCAGCTCGGTGTCGTGCGGCTCGGGCACCGCGCCCCGAGCCTCGGCGGTGGCGATGCGCACGGCGAGGTCGGTCCGGTCGGGCAGGAACTCGTGCAGGGGCGGGTCGATGAGCCGGATGGTGACCGGCAGGCCGTCCATCGCCTCCAGGATGCCGATGAAGTCCTGGCGCTGGAGTGGCAGCAGCGCGCCCAGAGCCGTCGCGCGCTCGGTCTCGTCGCGGGCCAGGATCATCGCCTCGACCAGCTTGCGGCGCTCGCCGAGGAACATGTGCTCGGTTCGGCACAACCCGACGCCCTGCGCGCCGAACCGCCGGGCCCGGGCGGCGTCCTCGGGCGTATCGGCGTTCGCCCGCACCTCAAGACGCCGCACGCCGTCGGCCCGCTCCATGGCCCGGGCCACGGCGTCGACCAGTCCCGCCGACCGCTCACCGGTCTCGAAGTACCGCATCACCTCGGAGTCGACCAGCGGCGCGGCACCCAGGTACACGGCGCCCCCGGAGCCGTCGACGGAGACGACGGTGCCCTCCTCGACGACGGTGTCTCCCACGGTGAAGCGCCGCGCCGCGGTGTCCACGGAGAGCTCCTCGGCGCCGCACACGCACACCCTGCCCATGCCGCGGGCGACCACGGCCGCGTGGCTGGTCTTGCCGCCCCGGCTGGTCAGCACTGCCTGTGCGGCGATCATGCCGGGGAGGTCGTCGGGGGTGGTCTCCTGGCGTACGAGGACGACCTTCTCGCCCGCGGCGGCGCGGCGGACGGCTTCGGCCGAGTCGAACACGGCGGCGCCCACGGCCGCACCCGGCGAGGCCGGCAGACCGTGCGCCAGCGCCTCGCCGACGTCCGCGGTGTCGAACCGGGGGAACATCAGCCGGGCGAGGCCGTCCCCGCTCACGCGGGACAGACCCTCGTCGGCGGTGATCAGGCCCTCGTCGACCAGCTCGGCGCCGATGGCGAACGCGGCTTCGGCGGTGCGCTTGCCCACCCGGGTCTGCAGCATCCACAGCCGGCCGCGCTCGATGGTGAACTCGATGTCGCACAGGTCGCGGTAGTGGGTCTCCAACGTCCGCAGGTGGCCGAGCAGTTGGGTGTACGAGGCCGGGTCCAGTTCCTCCAGGGCGGTCAGCGGGACGGTGTTGCGGATGCCGGCGACGACGTCCTCGCCCTGCGCGTTCGCCAGATAGTCCCCGTAGAGGCCGGGCAGTCCCGTGGCCGGGTCGCGGGTGAAGGCGACGCCGCTGCCGGAGTCGGGGCCGAGGTTGCCGAAGACCATGGTCTGCACGTTGACCGCGGTGCCCAGGTCGTCGGCGATGTGCTCGCGGCGGCGGTAGACGCGGGCGCGTTCGCCCTGCCAGGACTCGAAGACGGCGAGGACGGCCCGGCGCAGCTGCTCGTCCGGGGACTGCGGGAAGTCCTCTCCGGTCTCCTGACGGATGATGTCCTTGTACGTCCCGACGAGCCCCGCCAGGTCCGCCGCGTCCAGGCCCAGGTCGTTCGCCGCGCCACGGTCCCGTTTGAGGTCGGCCATGGCGTGCTCGAAGAGAGCGCCGTTGACCCCCATGACGGTGCTACCGAACATTTGTACGAGACGACGGTAGGAGTCCCAGGCGAAGCGTTCGTTCCCGGACACCTTCGCCAGGCCGAGGACGGACTCGTCGTTGAGTCCGATGTCGAGGATCGTCTCCATCATGCCGGGCATCGAGAACCGCGCCCCGGAGCGGACGGACAGCAGCAGCGGGTCGTCGGACCGGCCCAGCCGCCGTCCGGCCGCCCGCTCCAGGGCCGTCAGGTGCTCGGTGATCTCGCCCGCCAGACCGTCCGGCTCGGCGCCGGTGGCGAGAAACGTCCGGCAGGCCTCGGTGGTGACGGTGAAACCCGGCGGGACGGGCAGCCCCAGCCGGGTCATCTCGGCCAGGTTGGCCCCCTTGCCGCCGAGCAGGTCGGCCTTGTCACGGCCGCCCTCTGTGAAGTCGTACACGTAACGGATCATGACGCCGGTCTCCTCCGTCGGTCTCAGGGCGGTGTACAGCTCCAGCGTCGGGCCGCCGGGATCGCGGGGGCAGGTGCTGTCGGTCCCCGCCACTGGGCCGACCGGCCCAGGCGGGAGCGGGAGAACTCGGCATGGTTCGTCACCGTGTCCTACTGCCGACGGTCGCTGTGGTCGCCGTGGTTGCCGTGGCAACGAGAGGCCCTCCCGGACCGACGGCCCCAGGATCCATGCGGCCCCGCGCGCAAGGGCCCCGTCGGACCTCCGCCCGACCCCCTCGGCTCATGCGCGCCGGCCTGAGCCGGAGTTGGCTGGAAGCAGGGAGAACGGCACAGATCAGGGAGGGCGAGGACATTGGGTACCAG
The DNA here is from genome assembly GCF_042957285.1 of Streptomyces sp. NPDC008092. Lineage (NCBI taxonomy): Bacteria > Bacillati > Actinomycetota > Actinomycetes > Kitasatosporales > Streptomycetaceae > Streptomyces > Streptomyces sp. NPDC008092. The sequence continues at coordinate 130,401 of NZ_JBIBHY010000014.1, read as the reverse complement.
TCTCACACCGGAGTTCTGGGAGAGGTTCGCGGTGTTGCTCGTGCTGGCGTTGGGACTCACATGCGTCCTGGCCGCGTTCTTCGACGACCTCGTGGTCCGGCTGCAGAGCCGTCGGGCGCACCGGAGGCGTCCGGCGCACCAGCCGATCCGGCACCGGGCGGTCCGGAAGGACCACCGCACGGCGGTGCACTCCTGACGCGCGCGGCGGACAAGGTTCCGAGTGGGCCGGGGACATGGTCCCCGGCCCACTGCGGTCGACGCGCCGACGGCGCGGCGATCACGCCGGGCGGTCACCTCGCGGTGGAGCCGCACGTCTCCCTCGTCCCAGAGGGCCGATCGGGCCCCGTGCGAGGGACCTCGGGCCCCTCCTGCCACGTGCGCGTGCCTCGGAGACTGAGCGTGCATCCCCCAAGGAGGTCCGCACATGTCCGCCATCACCGTCGGTCTCGACGGCTCGCCCGAAAGCCTCGCCGCCGCAGACTGGGCCGCTCGCGAGGCGGCACAACGCAACGTGCCCCTGTGCCTCGTACATGCCGATGACCCACCGCGCCCCATGTACGTCCCGTACGCGGGATTTCCGGCACTGGACGTGCTCGACGTACAGCGCACATGGGCCGCCGACCTGTTGCGCGAGGCCGAGACCCGGCTCGCCGGGCGCCACCCCGGGCTCCGGATCACGAGCCGGCAGGTCCAGGAGCAGGCCGTCCCCGCCCTGTTGACAGCCGCCGAGGACGGGGAACTGCTGGTCCTCGGGTCCCGGGGCCTCGGCATCGTGCCCGGATTCATCGTCGGCTCGGTCGCTCTCGCCCTCGTGGCGCGCGCCGAGCGGCCCGTCGTCCTCGTACGGGCCGGTGAGCGCGCCGAGGACGAGCATCTGCCGGACGCCGCGGGCGCCGGGTCGATCACCACCCCCTACCGCGACATCGTCCTGGGCCTGGACGTCGAGAATCCGAACGACGCCGTCATCGAGTTCGCGTTCGAGACCGCCCGTCGCCGAGTGGCCCGTCTGCGGGTGGTCCACGGCTGGACGCAGGCGGCCTCCTACGGCTATGGCGCCGCCCTGGACGCGGGGCTGAACCTCGAACTAGCGGAGGAGATACGGCAGGGGCTGGGCGATGTCCTGCGGCCCTGGCAGGACAAGTTCCCTGGCGTGGAGGTCAGCGCACAGGCCGTGGTCGGCGGCGCCGGCCGCCACCTCGTACACGCGTCACGGGACGCCGCGCTGGTCGTCGTGGGACGAAAGCGGCGCCAGGCCTCGGTCGGCGGCCACATCGGCCCGGTGACCCATGCGGTGCTGCAACACGCCTCCGCGCCGGTCGCGGTGGTGCCGCACGACTGACCGGGGCCGACGCCGGAACGGCGGCGGAGGCGAGGGCCGTCCGGGTCCAGCAGGGGCCCGGGCGGCCCACGCGTTGCGTGCCGGCATCGCGGGACGCTGGAAGCGACCAGGAAGGAGAGGAGGCAGAGCATGAACAGCGTGATGGAGCGCCTGCCCGGTTTCCCGGCACTGCCCGAGCTGTTCGGCTGGGTCGAGGGAGGGATCCCCGGGACGCATTTGCCTGCGGGACTCCACGGCATCCGCATCGAGGAACACCTGAAGGACGGGATCTACGTCCTCCGCGCCGAACTCCCCGGCATCGACCCCGACAAGGACGTCGAGATCACGGTGGAGGAGAACGTGCTGACCCTGCGCGCCGAACGCAGCGAGGAGAAGACGGAGAAGCACCGCACCGAGTTCCGTTACGGCACCTTCGCCCGTTCGGTCCGTCTGCCCTCCGGTGCGAAGGGCGACGAGGCGACCGCGCAGTACAAGGACGGTGTGCTGACCATCACGGTCCCGGTCCCGGAGGAGAAGGCGGGAACCAGGACCATCCCGGTGCGGCGCGGCTGAGACAGGGCACGCCGTAGTCGCACCAGGTGTGCGCGGCCGGTCGCTCGCCGGCCGCGCACACTGTCGAAACGGGGTGCTGCCGCTCCCTTAGGATCACGTGCGTCGGGCGGGAGCATGGATTTACTTGCCCTGTCTGGCAAGGGTCCTTGCCAGACCGGATGGTCTGTGGCGCCGGAGCCCGGGAGCGCGCAGGCTGGTTTCATCAGCACAGGAAGGGCAGCCGGTGGGATGACTCCGGCCATGAACGCGGCTCGTGACCGGTGCACCGCGGACGGCTCGTGCCTCTCGCCCGTGAGGTCTCCTTCGCGGCTGCCCGGCCGTTGTCGAGACACGCGGAGGCCTGACATGACCACCCGGCATCATGAGGCGAGGACCATGCACGGCAGCCCGCACCAGGTCGGTGACGTGATGACACGCGCCGTCGTAGCCGTGGGTCGAGAGACCCTGTTCAAGGACATCGTCGAGCGCATGGAGCAGTTCAAGGTCAGCGCAATGCCCGTACTGGAGGGCGACGGGCGGGTGATCGGGGTGGTCTCCGAGGCCGACCTGCTGCCCAAGGAGGAATTCCGGGACAGTGATCCGGACCGGTTCACCCAGCTGCGCCGGCTGCCCGACCTGGCCAAGGCCGGGGCGGTACGCGCCGAGGAGCTGATGAGCACACCGGCGGTCACCGTTCACAGCGACGCCGCGCTGGCCGAGGCGGCACGGATCATGGCTCTGCGGCACGTCAAACGGCTCCCCGTGGTGAATGCCGAGGGCGCGCTCGAAGGCGTGGTCAGCCGTGGCGACCTGCTGAAGGTCTTTCTGCGCCCGGACAACGATCTCGCCGACGAGATCCGCCGCGACGTCGTCGACGTCCTCTTCCCGGCCCCGATCGAGCCCGTACATGTCGTGGTCACCGAGGGCGTCGTGACCCTGACCGGACGTGTCGGCGATGCCGCCCGGATTCCGCTGGCCGCACGTCTGGTCCGGGGCGTCGAAGGCGTGATCGGCGTCAACTGTCGGCTCACCGCCCCCGACGCCGCGTGAACCCCCATCCGGCGACGGACTCGCTGGGAGCCGGGGTCAGGCGGGGGCCGCGCGCTGTGGGTCGGGCACGTCCGGACGGCGGTGCGGGCCCGACAGTTCGTAGCACACGTCCACCACGCCGGGCACGGCCCGCGCGAGGAGGACGGCGAGCGGGACCAGAGCGGTTTCCCGGACCCGCCCGGTAAAGATCACGGCGCCGTCGCGCACCTCGACCCGCACCCCGTCGGAGTGTGTGCCGAAGAGCCGTACAACGACTTCGCGCCTGACTTCCTCGGCGATGTCCGCGTCGTCCCGCAGGAAGACCTTCAGCAGGTCCGATCGGCTGACGACGCCCTTCAGGGTTCCGTCGCGGCCGACGACCGGCAGCCGTTTGACCCTGGTGCGGGCCATGACGCGCGCCGCGTGGGCGAGAGTGTGGTGCGGTCCCACGGTCACGGCGGGCGTGGTCATGAGCTCGCCGGCGGTCACCGCTTCCGCCTTGCGGACCTCGGTGGGATCCCGTACCTGTCCGTAGTGGCCCGGGTCGCCTTCGCTGTACTCCTCCTTGGGGAGCAGATCCGCTTCGGAGACCACGCCCACGACACGTCCGTCGTCGTCAAGGACGGGGAGGGCGCTGATCCGCCACTCGCGCATCGTTTTCACGATGTCCTTGAAGGCCGCCCCGGTGCGCAAGGCGACGACCCGGTGAGTCATCACGTCGTCGACGACGATGGGAGTGCCGTTCATGGCGTCCTCCAGGAGCTGTGTGCCGTTCCGCGACACCTTCAGGCTGCGCCGCGAGCTGCCCCTGGGCATGGGCCGAGCGGCCCGTATTGGAGCCCCTTCGGCCCGGACGGTTGGCCGACGCAGCCCGACCGGCCCAGGCCAGGCCCGCGAGGGCCGACGCCTGTGGGACGGCCGTCAGCGCGACCTGTGTGCTGCCGGCAAGGGCCGCAGACGTCATCTCGACACCGGCGGCCATGGGGAGGTTCACGGGCTCACCGAAGGCGTACCACCGGTGGGCCCGTGGCTTGCCCTCCGCTGCGTGGCAGGTCAGCCGTGTGCGACAACTGCGACGGGGACCGCGATGTGGTGCAGGGCGGCATGGGTGACATGGCCGATGTGCGTACCGAACGATCCGGTACGAATACGTCGGCCGACCACCACCAGCGACGCGTCACGGGCGTCGTCGACCACGACCTGCGACGCGCTGCCGCACCGGCTCGCCTCGATCACCTCGACGTCCGGGAACTTCTGCCGCCAGGGACGCAGAGACTTGCTCAGGAGAGCGGCCTGTCCGCGCTCAAGCGAGTCGTGGAGCTCGGCCGCACCGCGGCGGCCGCGGGAGGCCGGCGGCTCGGGCCAGGCATGGACGACCCGTAGGGCGGCCTTCCGGCGCGCGGCCGCGTCGAAGGCGAACTCCAACAGGGTGTCGTCCGCGTGATCGATGTCGAGGCCGAGTACCACCGGCCGGAACGGCGCCTCGGCGGACGGCACGCCGGCCTGGGCCGTCCGGTGTTCGTCGGCGGCCTGCTCTGCCGCGCGAACCAGTACCACCGGGCGTTCGGCGCGCGCCACGACGGCCAGACTCACCGAGCCGACCACGAACCCGCCCAACCCACCGAGTCCCTGGGAGCCGAGCACCAGTAGCTCGGCGAAGCCCGCCGCCTCGTTCAGGACGTCGGCCACGGTCCCCGTCGGTTGCTCGGTGATCACCGTGATGCCCGGGTGACGAAGCCGGATGCCCTCTGCGGACTCGTGCGCCAGTCGCTCGACCCACTGCTGATAGGCCTCGGGGTCGAACAACAGGGGTTGGGCGACAAACCGGGGTGCCGGCTCCCGGACACACACGATCTTCAGCGGCAGTGCCCGAAGCAGCGCCTCCCGCGCCGCCCACTCGGCTGCCGCCCGGCTCTCCGGCGACCCGTCGAGACCTACGGTGACGGTAGCGGACATGGTCTCCACCTCCCGAGGCAGGGCTGAGACAACCAGCGTGACGCCGAGACGGTGGCCGGGGTCAAGGGCCACAGGACCCCAGTGCGGCGCGAGCGGCCCATGCGGCACGGAAGCCGAACGGCCGGTGGGACAGCCAGGCAGCCCCTGGCTCGTTCTGTCCGTCCGGCGCACCCTGGAAAGAGCCCGATATGTCCCCCGAGTCCGACGGAGTCACCATGTCCGGCACCCCACACCACGTCAGCGATGTCATGACCCGCACGGTCGCTGCCGTCGGCCGCCGCGCCCCCTTCAAGGAGATCGTGCGACTCATGCGGGACCGGCAGGTCAGCGCCCTGCCGGTGATCGAGGGTGCGGGCCGGGTGGTCGGCGTGGTGTCCGAGGCCGACCTGCTGGCCAACGAGGAACTCCGGGACGACCCCGACGCGGCCTACCTCCAGCTGCGCCAGCCGGTCGACGTGGCGAAGGCGGACGCCCTCACCGCGGGAGACCTCATGTCGCTCCCTGCCATCACGGTCAGGCCCGACGCCACCCTCTCCGAGGCCGCGGGCACCATGGCGCGAGAAGGCGTCAAGAGGCTGCCCGTGGTGGACGAAGCCGGTCTGCTCACGGGGATCGTCAGCCGCGGCGATCTGCTCAAGGTCTTCCTGCGGGGCGACGCGGAGATCGCCGACGAGGTGCGGCGCGAAATCGGGTCGTACCTTGCCCCGTCGCCGGCCGTCCGGGTGGAGGTGAGCGACGGTGTCGTTACGCTCGCGGGCCGCATCCATGACACGGCCCTGGTCCCCGTGGCAGCGCGTCTGGTCAGGACCGTCGAAGGGGTGGTGGACGTGGAGTTCGACATCCCGCGCGAGGGCACGGCACCGTAGGGGCGGCAATTCCGTCGGCGTCCATGTCCAAGGACAAGGGCTGCCCCCTGTTCCCCTTCGCTGCACGGGCTACCGGTGGTGCATGGTCTCCAGGGCCGCGGCCAGGACATGCGGATCGTGGTGGCCCTTGTAGACCGCCGGCGGCCGCGTGTCGAGGTGCAGCAGCTGGGACACGGCCGTCCAGGCCGTTCGTACCGAGTACTCGACGGTGAAGACGACATCGTCGGGAACCTCGGCGAACTGCCCGATGAAGGCGAGGTTCACCGACCCCTCCGGTACCACCTGCGGCCGGTCGTCTCGGCGGCGGGCCAGGAACTGGCTGGTGATGTAGGGCATCACACAGGGGATGACGACGGAGGTCTCCAGGACGCGGGCGCTGGTGCGGTCGTCGAAGTGCAGGTGGTGCAGGACCTCTTCGAGGATCTCCCGGCCGGAGCACATGGTCATCGGCTTGGGCGTGTGGTTGCCGGCCCGGGCGGGGAAGAGGCCGTAGCCCCACCAGACGGAGACGTCGTCCGGCTGGTCGCGGTAGACGGGCTGGCGGTTGGCGACGATGGTGAGCAGCCAGTTGGATTCGGTGAATGTCATCAGGCCGCCCCGGCCGGTATCCCGGCCGCTGAACGCGGCCAGCGCGTCGAGGAAGGCGGGGTCCTTGGCGGTGACCGTGAACGACTCCCAGCGGGATTCCTTCACATGCTTGTCGAAGGCGTCGGGGTTCCCGAAGTTCTCGTGTCCCCGGGCCAGCCGGTGCCAGAGCAGCCAGGCGTCCGAGCGGGAGGCGGGCGGAGGCGGGGGTGAGGTGTGCGTGCCCCTGCTGGAGGCGTCGGTCATGGAGCCGTTGGTCACCAGGACCAGGTCCTCGGGGGCGACGGCGATCCTGTCCTCGCGGCCGGCCCGGATCATCCTGATGGCCTCCACGCTGGCGTTGCCGATTCCGGGGGCGAAGTCGAGATCGGTGACCTTGCACCCGGGGTGGATGGTCACGCCCTGCCTGCGCAGCCAGTCGGCCAGGGGCCGCACGATGGAGTCGTACTGGTTGTAGCGGGTGCGGTGGATGCCGGACATGGAGGCGAACTCGGGGAAGAGGTGGACGAAGCGCCGGAGGTAGCGGCGGAACTCGATCGCGCTGTGCCAGGGCTGGAAGGCGAACGTGGTGCACCACATGAACCAGAAGTTCGTGGTGAAGAAGTGATCGCCGAAACAGTCCGTGATCCGCTTGTCGTCCAGGTGCCCTTCGGGGGCCGCCAGGCACCGGACCAGGTCCAGCCGGTCGCGCTCGGAGAACCCCATCGAGCGGGTGTCGACGATCTTTCCGTCCCCGTCGACCAGCCGGGCGATGTCGTCCCAGGCGAACTCCTCGTGCCCGGCCAGGATCTCCTCGGTCACCGACACCGAAGGGTCGTCCAACGAGGGGATGCCGGACAGCAGGTCGTACGTGCAGCGGAACTCGGCCTCGAACATCCGGCCGCCACGCATGGTGTAGCCGGCCTCCGCCGTGCCGCCCGCGTCCAGGCTGCCCCCGATGCCCAGCTGCTCCTCGAAGAGATGGATGTCCGCACCGTCGAACCCGCCGTCGCGGATCAGGAAAGCCGCCGCGGCCAGTGACGCGATTCCGCTGCCCACCAGATATGCCTTCGCCATGACACCACTCCTCGTCGCTTGCGTCCGTCGATGGGAACCAGCACCTCCCAGGCTTCCCTGGCGGGGGCGACGCCGTCATGGGGCCGTTGGTCACCGGCCGGGTCCGGGCGGCCCTCCAGCGCGGTTGTCGATCCAGCAGTTGGTCGAGCGTCTCCGATCAGAGCGAGGACGGCGACGCGCGGACGCAGCGTGGGTCCCAGTCAGGGCCGGTCGGCCCCCCACCTCGCCCCGGACAGCCCATGGGACCCGGCCCCGCCACGCCTGATGCTCGCAGTGCCAACCGGTTTTGGAGGAGAGCGATGACGGACGACCTGCTTGTGCGACCCCCGGCCCACGCGTTGCTCGCGGACGGGACCACCGTGTGCATCCGGCCCGTGACGTCCGGCGATCACGGGCGGCTGAGGGACTTCTACGACGCGATGTCCCCGGAGAACCTCCGGATGAGGTTCTTCGGGGCGAGCCGGCGCTCCGCCGTCATGGCGGCCGACCGCGCCTGTGGCCCGGCCCGCCCGGGTTACCGGGCTCTGCTGGCCGAGGCACAGGGCCGCGTGCTGGGCCTGGCCGAGTACGAGACGGTCGGGAAGCAGCACACCGCGGAGATCTCCGTCGCGGTTGCCGACGGGGTGCACCACCGGGGTGTGGGGACCCTGCTCGTCGAGCACCTGGTCTCCGCCGCCCGCGCGGACGGCATCACCGTCTTCGCGGCCGACGCGCTGAGCGAGAACCGCGAGATACTGCGGCTCTTCGCCGACCTCGGCCTGCGGACCGCCCGTCACTTCGAGGGCCCCGAGATGCGCTGCACCATCCAACTGGACGAGGACGACTCCTACCTCTCGGCCGTGGAGGAGCGGGGCCGGGCGGCCGATGTGGCCAGCCTCCGGCCGCTGTTGTGCCCGGAGTCGGTGGCTGTTGTCGGCGCCGGCCGCAAGGCGGGCTCGGTGGGCCGGGCGATCCTGCATCATCTGCACTCCGGCGGCTACACCCGGCGCCTGTTCGCCGTGAACCCCGCCGCGGACTCGATCCTCGGCGTGCCGTCGTACCCCTCGGTGGCGGCCCTGCCCGTCACCCCGGACCTGGTCGTCGTCGTCGTACCTGCCGCCGCCGTCCCGGAGGCCGCCGAGAAGTGCGGCAGGGCGGGCGTACGCGCCCTCCTTGTCGTCACCGCGGGCCTTGACGCCGCGCAGGCACAGGCGCTGCTGGCCGCATGCCGTACCCACGGCATGCGTCTGGTCGGCCCCAACTGCCTCGGTATCTCCCACACGGACCCGGCGCTCCGCCTGGACGCCACCTTCGCCGCCGACCACCCCCGCCCAGGCACCGCGGGCGTCGCCGTGCAGTCCGGGGGCGTGGGCATCGCCCTGCTCGACGGGCTGTCCAGGCTCGGTATCGGCGTCTCCTCGTTCGTCTCGCTCGGCGACAAGTTCGACGTCAGCGGCAACGACATGCTCCAGTGGTGGGAGAGTGACGGCCGCACCGAACTGGCCCTGCTGCACCTGGAGTCGTTCGGGAACCCACGGGCCTTCTCCCGTACCGCCCGGCGGGTGAGCCGCCGTATGCCGGTGCTCACCGTGGACGCCGGACGCACCGACGCGGGCCGACGGGCGGCCGCCTCGCACACCGCGGCAGCCGCCACCCAGACCATGACCCGCGGTGCGCTGTTCACCCAGGCAGGCATCACCGCGACCCGCTCGGTCAGCGAACTCCTCGAAGCGGCGGCGCTGTTGCACTCCCAGCCACTGCCGACAGGCGGTCGCGTCGTGATCGTGACCAATGCCGGCGGTGCCGGAGTACTCGCCGCCGATGCCTGTGCCGAGGCCGGGCTGAGCCTGCCGACGCCGACCCCGCAGCTGATCGACGACCTGCTCGCCGTACTCCCCGAGGGCGCCGCCGTCGGGAACCCCGTCGACGCCACCGCCGCCGTGAGCGAGGCACAGCTCACGGACTGCGTCGACCGGCTCATGCGGTACGACGGCGTCGACGCGATCGTCGTCGCTCTGGTCCCGACCGCCGTCGCCACCGCCACCGGAGACGACCTGGTACGGGCCCTCACCTCGGCGCCCGGCCGGCGTGCGAAGCCGGTCCTCGCTGTCCGCCTGGAACAGGATCTGCCGGTCAGGCTGTTGCCCGCCGCGGACGACGGCACCGTCCCGGCCTACGCCGAACCGCAGGCGGCGGCAAGGGCGTTGGCCCACGCGGCCGACCGTGCGGCCTGGCTGGCCCGGCCTGCCGGAACCGTGCCGGAACTCGACGGCATCGACACCGACCGGGCCCACGCCATCGCCGACACCTACCTGGCCGCGCACCCGGACGGCGGCTGGCTCGACCCGCGCGCCTGCGCCGACCTGCTCGCCTGCTACGGCATCCCGCAGATCCCGTGGGCCTGGGCCGAGACCGAGGACGAGGCCGTTCACGCCGCCGAGTGGCTGCGCGGCGCCGACGGCCGGGTCGTCCTCAAGGCCCACTGGCCGGGACTCGTCCACAAGAGCGAGGAGCACGCGGTCCGTCTCGACCTGCGCGGCGAGGCTCAAGTGCGTGACGCGTACCGGGACTTGGCGACCCGCTTCAGCGGCCTGATGACCGGCGTGGTCGTCCAGCCGCTCGCCGAGCGCGGCACCGAGCTCTTCGCCGGCGTGGTCCAGGACGAGGTCTTCGGCCCGCTGGTGCTGTTCGGGCTCGGCGGCACGGCCACCGAGGTGCTCGCCGACCACGCGGCCCGGCTCGCCCCGCTCACCGACCACGACGTGCACGACCTGATCACGTCCCCGCGCTGCGCGCCCCTGCTCCTCGGCACGCGCGGCAACGGGCCTGTCGACCTCGAAGCCCTGGAACAACTGCTGCTGCGGCTGTCCCGGATGGCCGCGGACCTGCCGCAGCTCGCCGAGGCCGACTTCAACCCGGTCCTGGCCGCGCCGGGCGGCACCACCGTGCTCGACGCACGGGTACGACTGCTGCCGCGCCGCCCCCAGGACCCCTACCTGCGCCGGCTCCGCTGAACCCGGGGAGGGAACCGATATGAGGCACAACAAGGTCGGCTCCGTGATGACCACGGACGTCGTCCATGCCGGGTACGACACACCGTTCAAGGAGGTGGCACGGCTCCTCGCCGACCATCGCATCAGCGGACTCCCGGTGATCGACGGCGACGACAAGGTCATCGGGGTCGTCTCCGAGACGGACCTGATGGTGCACCAGACCGCCACCCCCGGACCCTATGGGGTGAAGCGTCGCGCACCACTCGGGCAACTGACGCGCAGCGCCAGGAAGCAGGCGGCCAAGGCGCAGGCCCACACGGCCGGAGAACTGATGTCGGACCCGCCGGTCACCGTGCACGCCGACGACACGATCGTCGAGGCCGCCCGGACCATGGCCGCACACCGTGTGCAGCGGCTCCCCGTCCTCGACGAGGAGGACCGGCTGGTCGGCATCGTCACCCGGAGCGACCTGCTCCAGGTGTTCCTGCGCCCCGACGACGAGATCCGCGACGAAGTGATCAAGGAGGTCCTGATCCGCGCCCTGTGGCTGCCACCCCGCAGCGTCGACGTGGCCGTGGCGGAGGGCCTGGTCACGCTTACCGGCCACATGGAACACCGGACCGAGACAGAGATCGCCGTCTCCATGACCCGCCGGATCGACGGCGTGGTCGACGTCATCGACAAGCTCACCTACCGCCTGGACGACTCCCGAATCCGCGAGGAGCAGGCATTGCACGGCGCGGCCGACGACTGGCTGCGCGGACTGTGAGAGGAGGATCATCCCCATGACTGGCACCGTGTTGGTCACCTATGGCACCAGGAACGGATCCACGGCGCACATCGCCGAGTCGATCGCCGACACCTTGCGTGACAAAGGGCTGACCGTCGAGACGATGCGGGCCGCGTCCGTGCCCTTCGTGGACCGGTACGACGCGGTCGTGGTCGGCGGCGGGCTGTACGCCGGCCGCTGGCACAAGGACGCCCGGACGTTCGTCCGCCGTCACCGCAAGGATCTCGCCGAGCGGCCCGTGTGGTTCTTCAGCAGCGGTCCGCTCGACGCCTCCGCCTCCGAGCGGGTCATCCCGCCCGTGCGCGCGGTGCGCCGCGCGATGCAGGACCTGCACGCCCGGGGCCACGCCACCTTCGGCGGCTGCCTCGAAGAGGACGCGGACGGCTGGCTGGCCCGGAGGATCCTGCACTCCGGAAAGGGCGGCGACTTCCGGGACTTCGAGGCCGTCGAGGCGTGGGCGGCCGGGATCGCCGGGGAGCTGAAACACTGACGGTGCTCGACAGGTCGGGCGCACGACAGCAGCAGCGGGCCTCACCAGGACGTGCCGGTGAGGCCCGCTCATTTTACGGGGTGACGCGAGGTGAGTTCGCACGATCGCCGCCCGTTCCCCAGAATGGTGCTGTACCCGACTCCGGATTCCCGGCGGGCTCCCGACCGGGCACGACGTCTCCGTTGTGCCAGTCGCTCGCCCCGTGGAGAGCGGGCAGGTCGAGGTGAAGATCATGGTTCGAACCGTCACCGTAGGACTCGACGGATCGCCCGAGAGCCGGGCCGCCGCCGAGTGGGCGGCACGCGAGGCACAGCTGCGCGGACTGCCTCTGAACATCGTGCACGTCAGGGAGCCGGCTCCCGAGCCCCTGGCACAGGCTCCGCTGGTGGGGCCCGAGACACACCAGCGGTGGACCGAGCAGATGCCGCACGAGTTCGCGGAGGGCATCCGGCTGCGGCACCCCGGTGTCGACGTGCTCACGGAACAGCTGACAGGGACGGTCGCCGACGCACTGTGCGAGGCGGCCGCCCGCGCCGACCTGCTGGCGCTGGGCTCGCGGGGCTTCGGAGGCATCGGCGGGTTCATGGTCGGCTCGGTGAGCCTTGCCGTCGTAGCCCGCACGAGACGCCCCGTGGTCCTCGTACGCGCGGGGGAGCAGGCCGCCGACGAGCATGGGATGGATCCGGCGGGCGTCCCGTCCGCCGCCACGCCGTTCCGGCCCGTCGTGCTCGGCCTGGACACCAGGCACCCGGACGACACGCTGCTGGAGTTCGCCTTCGACGCCGCGGCGCGCCGCGAGGCACCTTTGCGGGCCGTCCACGCCTGGCCCGAGACGTCCATCTCCTACTACCGCTTCCCCGGCGACGCCGAACTCCACGACGAGCTGGAACGCCAGAATGCCGCCGCTCTGACCGAGGCACTGCGTCCTTGGCGGCAGAAGTTCCCGGGCGTTGAAGTGATCGAGGCGAGCCGGTGCGGGAGCGCCCCACAGGTCCTCGTCGGTGCCGCCCGCGATGCCTCGCTGGCCGTGGTCGGCCGTCGTATCCGCACCGGTTCGATCGGCGCCCACATCGGTCATGTCGCCCATGCGGCTCTGCATCATGTCGCCGCGCCCGTCGCTGTCGTGGCCCACAGCTGACCTCGTGTCGGCAGTGGACTGGCGGGGCGGCCCGGGTTTCGCCGGCGCAGACGCCCCGGGTGACGCCGTCGGACGCGACGCGGACGAGCGCGCCGAGCTGGGAGCGGCCCGGAAAGGGCGCGGTGCCGTACAGCCGGCTCACGCCGCGCACGGTCACCGACACCCTCCCGAGCCTCCGCAACGGGCGCGCCCTTCACGCGTTTCGCCATGGGTCAGCCGGTCTTGTGACCCCAGCGCGGTCCGACGGACGTCCACTCGCGGCTCCACATGGCCAGCCGCCGCTGCTCCAGTCGCCAGCGGGCGATCGCACCCGCCCCCACGACCACTCCGGCCAGTGCGGTGCCGGCCGCCGTCCCCAGGACGCCGGCCTCGACCGCGGCCGCCGTGGGGCTGGGCGGCCGGCTGGTCAGCCGGCCTTCGCGGTCCTCCCAGACCGTGACCGTGGAGCCGGCCCGGCTGCCGGTGTCCACGAGGGTCCGGCCGGTGTGCGTGGTGCCGTCGGGTGCGGTCCAGACCACCGTGGTGGTAGTCCGCTCGCCCGTCGTGCCGATCCCGCTGACGCTCTTCGGGACGTCGAAGAGGAGCACGGCCCGTACGGACTCCCGCTCCGTCCGCTGTTGCGCGAAGACGTCGTCCGCGGCCCGGGCGGTCACCAGTCCGGTGACGGTCCCGCCCACCGCGACGAGCGTCCATACGGCCAGGACGATCCAGGCCTCGATGATGTCGTCGCGTCGCCGCAACGGGTTGCTCCGCCACCGCCACAGCAGCTTCTTCATGTGCCTGGTCCTGCGCATCGGTGCGCACCTCCTCCTGGTCGTGATGACACTTCCGAAAGTGGCAGCCGACCGTGGGCCAGGGCATGGGCCGACCAGGGGCAGGCGCGGGGCCGTTCAGGCCAACTCCGCCGTCGGCAAGGGACGTTCAGCCCCTGTCGGGGACGGGCCGCGCGAACGCGGCGGAGGCCGGTCCCGGTGCGGCCTTGCCGGCAATGGCCTCGGGAACTCCCGGATACAGCTCGAAGACGCCGCTGAGGCCCGTACCGCGCAGCAGTCGTGGGAAATCGCCGCCGGGCGGTACGAGCCGCAGTCTGCCGATCCGTGAGCGGACCCGGTTGCGTGCCCGGCACAGGACGCCGAGGCCGGAGCAGTCGATGAAGGAGACGGGACTCAGGTCGAGCACCAGATCGGGCTCCGCACCGGCCGTCAGTGCGTCAAGCGCCGCGGAGAGGACCGGAACCGCCAGGAGGTCGAGTTCTCCGTGCAGGGTGACGACGGTGGTGCCGTCGTCGGTGAGCGCCGTGTGGTACGTCGCGGACCTGGTGTGGTTGTCGGTCATGGACTCAGACAAGTCGAGTCGGCGAGGTGTCCGGAAGGGCCGTTCGGTCCCCTCGGATCTCGGCGGTCGGGCCCGGACGGCCCGGGTTCCGGCGCCCCCGCCCACGGTGCCCGTGCGGCAGGCGGCTGGGGGCCGGACGGCCCAAGCGGACCCCGTCAGGAAGGGGCAGGCTGGATCTGCGGGGTGGAACCGGTGTTGTCAGGCGTCCCGGCACCCGCCGTCGGCGCCCGCCGGGTCTTCGGCCCCGCGCCGGACCAAGGAGGGTGAGCGACATCATGAAGGCCTTCGTCTTCCACGGCCCCGGGCAGTCCGCCTGGGAAGAGGTCCCGGACCCCGGCATCAAGGAACCCACCGACGCGATCGTGCGCGTGGACGCCGTGACGATCTGCGGGACGGACCTGCACATCCTCAAGGGCGATGTGCCCGAGGTGCAGCCCGGCACGGTGCTGGGCCATGAGGCCGTGGGCGAGATCGTCGAGGTCGGCGGTGACGTGCGGACCGTACGGCCCGGAGACCGCGTGCTGGTCTCGTGCATCACGTCCTGCGGGCGCTGCTCCTACTGCAGGGAGCGGATGTACGGCCAGTGCCGGGGCGGCGGGGGCTGGATCCTCGGCCACCTGATCGACGGCACCCAGGCCGAGTACGTGCGCGTCCCCTTCGCGGACCTGTCCGTCCACGCGCTGCCGGGCACGGTCGCCAGCAAGGACGCGGTGCTCCTCGCGGACATTTTCCCGACCTCCTACGAGGTGGGCGTCCTCAACGGCCGGGTGCGCCCCGGCGACACCGTCGCCATTGTCGGCGCGGGCCCCATCGGTCTCGCGGCGATCACCACCGCGCGGCTGTTCGGTCCTGAGCGGATCGTCGTGGTGGATCTGGCCCCCGCCCGGCTGGAGGCGGCCAAGCGGCTCGGGGCCGACGCCGTCGTCGACGCCCGGGAGGCGCCGGAACAACTGGTCGCGGACCTTACCGACGGGCTCGGCGCGGACGTCGTCATGGAGGCCGTGGGCGTGCCCGAGACCTTCGAGCTGTGCACCCGTCTGGTACGGCCCGGTGGTCACGTCGCCAACATCGGCGTCCACGGAAAGCCGGCCACGCTGCACCTCGAAGACCTGTGGATCAAGAACGTCACCATCACCACGGGTCTGGTGGACACCCACTCCACGCCCACCCTGCTGCGGATGACGGCGGCCGGCCGGCTGCCAACCGCCCAACTGGTGACCCACACCTTCCCGCTGGACCACATGGAGGAGGCGTACGACGTCTTCGCCCGGGCCGCCGACACCGGTGCCCTCAAGGTCGTGCTCGGCGGGGAGCAGCACGAGGTCGCGGTCCGCGCGGGCTGACGACGGGATCCGGGCGTCGTATCACGGGCCTGTTCGAGGCCGCCCGGAAAGGCGCCGTGGGTACGGACGGAGCGGCACCGCGGGGGATCGGTGCCGCTCCTGAGGCCAGTCTCTCGCGGGCTACGGACCCGTACAGGTGCCGATGGTCACGTGCGCGGGGCCGACCGGCCCTTACGCTCCCGGGGGCGCAACCGGTCCTACAGCCGGTCCGCGAGTCCACGTGCCGTTGCGCACTCCCCGCGCGCGAGCACGATGGCGCCGATGTCAGCTGCCCGTGTACAAGCCGACGGGATCGGGGAAGACCGGGGCCCGGAACAGGACCGTTCGGCCCAAGCCCCGCGCGGACGCGTGGCGGAGTCTGAGGGTGTCGGACCCTGACAGCCGAGCCCTGGAGGTCGCCATGACCGGCACTCCGCTCGTCGTGAGCGACGTGATGACCCACACCGTCCTCGCCCTGCACCACGGCGCCGCCTTCAAGGAGATCGTGACGGCCCTGCAGCAGTGGCAGGTGAGCGCGGCGCCCGTCCTGGACGACGACGGACGTGTGGTCGGCGTCGTCTCCGAAGCGGACCTGCTGCGCAAGGAGGAGACCTGCGACGGCGCTCCCGTCCGGTACGACGACAGCCCGCCGGACTCCCGCTCCGCCAAGGCAGGATCGGTCACCGTCGAGGAGCTGATGACCGTCCCGGCCGTCACCGTGCACCCCGGGGCCACGCTGCCCGAGGCGGCGCGGTCGATGGCACGGCACGGAGTCAAACGGCTTCCGGTGGTCGACGCGAACGGCCTGCTGAAGGGCGTCGTCAGCCGCTCGGACCTGCTGAAGGTGTTCCTGCGTGAGGACGAGGACATCGCCGAGGAAATCCGGCACACGATCGTCCCGCACCTTTTCGCCGACTCGGCCGGACCGATACGTGTGGCGGTCGACGGCGGCGTCGTGACCCTCACCGGCCGCGTCACGGACACCACGCTGATCCCGGTGGCCGTCGGGTGGGTACGGAGCGTCGACGGGGTGATCGCTGTGGACTGCGCACTCACCGGCCCGCGTCACCGCCCCGACCTCGACCCCGATCTCCCCGGCGACGAGCGCGTCTCTCCGGCCTGAGGGCGCAGGCGCCCGCATGTCCCGGATCCGGGAAGGAGGCGACGGATCATGGCACGGACCAGCCGAGCACACGTGACCACAAGACCGCTCTGGCGCTGGCGGCGCAATCCGCTGCGCCGGCACAGCGACGTCGTCGAAGCCTGGATCGTGCTCGCCGTCTGGACGGTTACCCTTCTCGGCGGACTGCTCGCCGGATGGGCCGCGGGTCAGGCCGTGGACCAGACGTTCGCCGAACGGCGCGCGGCCGCTCATACGGTGTCCGCCGAACTGACCGAGAACGCGGCCGAGGGCTCACCGGTCGTCGCCGGCTACGACGTGGGGAAGGTGTGGGTCACGGTGCGCTGGACGGCCGCCGACGGCTCCACGCACACCGGTCTTGCGAAGGCCGACCCCACGGCCACCACGGGCAGCCGGCTACAGGTCTGGGTGAACCACGATGAGCGGCTCGTCGGCCCGCCGCCGAGCCAGGCAGAGGCGACCTTCGAGACCGTCATGACCGCTGCCCTCGTGGCTCCGCTCGTCAGCACAGGGGTCTGGGGTGCCGGCTGGGTGATCCGTCGGCAGTTGATGCGACACCGCCTCGACGAGTGGGACGCGGAGTGGCGGCAGATCGGTCCCCAGTGGCGGAACTTCAGCGGGGGCAAGGGATGACCTCGGATACCGGACAGGAGAACCCGCGATACCGGGGTCCTGTCACGTAGGGCTCCGTTATCGCAGGTCACTCCGTGCGGACATCGGCACGAGGAGACAGTGGACGTCCACCACGCCCTCGACGGCACGGGCCAGCCGCTCGGCGACCGCGGCCAGGCCGGGGCCGTCGATCCACCCGGTGAGGGTGACGACGCCTTCGGCGACCTCGACCTGAATGTGGTCGGCGGAGAGGGGGAAGAGGCGGTCGACGACCTCGTGACGCACCTCCTCGGCGAGTTCCTTGTCGTCGCGGAGGAAGACCTTCAACAGGTCGGAACGGCTGACGACCCCTTTGAGCAGGCCCTCGTCGTCGATCACGGGGAGCCGCTTGACCCTGCGGTGCGCCATGGTGCGCGCCGCTTGGGCGAGGGTGGCACCGGGATGCACGGTCACGGCGGGCGAGCTCATCAGCTCCTGGGCGGTCGCCGCGCCGGCCTTCGCCAGATCGTCCAGATGCCGCAGCTGTGTGAACCGGTCCGGGTCGCTGTCCCGGAACTCCTCCTTGCGCAGCAGATCGGCCTCGGACACGACACCGATCACCCGGCCGTCACCCTCCACGACGGGCACGGCACTGACCTTCCGCTGCTCCATCAGGGACACGATGTCCTTGAACGGGGCATCGCGGCCTACGGCGGCCACGGCGTGCGTCATGACCTCGCTCACGGTGTGCGGCTTTCCGTGCATGGTCTCCTCCTCGGATGGACGGGCGGGCCCGAGGGGCCCCTCTTCTCAGGGTGAGCGGCGGAATGTCCGAACGCCACAGCCCGCTCGGACCCCGGAACGGGACGTTCGGACCGGATTCGGGCTCCCTGTGCGGAGGGCCGCCCGGTCCATGCGTCCGGAGCGCCGTCGGAGCTCTGGGACCACTGCTCCGCTCCGCCGGCGCCGGCGATGTCGACGATCCTCGCCGCGCTGGTCACCACAGCGTTCGACGTTCTGAACGACCGTCACTCCGGGACGACCTTCCCGTACGCCGGAGCCGAGTCGCGACAGAAGGGCCGTTGTCCGGACAGGCCGGGACGAACGGCCCCTGGTTTCTGGGTTTGCGAAGTGAAAGATGGAGTCGTGCCCATACCGCCGCACCCGGCGGTGGACGACGGTCTGAGAGACGGCTGACTCATGTACCCCAACGACGGATTCCGCGAACTCGATCGGTACGAGTGTCTGCGGCTGCTGGCGCGGGCGGCTGTCGGCCGTATCGTTCACACGCGCCACGCCCTGCCCGCCGTGCTTCCGGTCAACTTCTGTCTGGACCGGGACGGTGCGGTGCTGCTGCGTACCTCGGCCGTCTCGGAGCTGGTCCGCGCGATCGACGGCGCGGTGGTCGCCTTCGAGGCCGACGAGGTCGATGCGGAGGCCCACTCGGGCTGGAGTGTCGTCGTCACCGGGCGCGCCACGGTCGTCACCGACCCCGTCGAGCAGCAGCGCCTATCCCTTACCGGGCCTCCCTCCTGGGTGGCTTCCCCGGAAGAGTCCTTCGTCCGTATCGAGCCGGAGCTGGTGACCGGACGCGAACTGGTCGCCGGACGCACGATGTACGGCGTGGACCTGAGGGCCTCCGGCTGATAGGCCGGGCCGAGAACCGATAGCCGTCCCCGCCGCAACCTCATCCGGCGTGCTTCGGCTTCCCCCCGGCCGCTCGGCCTCCTCCGTGAACGGGCGGCGGGTGGTCGCGCCGAGAGCCGCCGACGGGCCGTACGACCCCACGACAAGAGGCCGTACGGCGTGCGGTGGGGTTCTCGCGGTCCCTGCCCCCGGCGTGCGCGCGGCACGAGCATCGTCCTCGGAGCCGTATCGGAACCCGCGAGCCGCCCGGCGGTGTCCGCGCTCTGGTCCCGGCGGCCCCTTCCGCTGCAAGCGAGCAGCAAGGCACAGAAGGGAAAAGGGACATGACTCTCCATCACGTGACCGTGGGTGTGGACGGTTCACTGGTCGCCGTACGGGCCCTGGACCGGGCCGCCGACGAAGCCGTACGCCGTCACACCGAACTGCGCGTCGTCTACGCGGTGCCCGACGACGACGAGGCCGGGCCCATCCTGGCGTCGGCCGCCGCTCGCGTCGCCGTTCGCCACCCCGCCCTGCGAGTGATGACCAAGGCCGTACAGGGAAGCGCCGTAAAGGTGCTGACCGACGAGAGCAGGTGCGCCGCCCTCACCGTCGTCGGCACGCGGGGGTTCGGCGGGGTCACCGGCGCCCTGTTCGGCTCGGTGAGCCTGCGGCTGGCCGCGCATGTGCACGGTCCGCTGATGGTCGTACGGGAGGACCACCCGTGCGACACCGGCGACGTGCCCCCCGGGGAGCGGCCGGCGGTGCTGCTCGGTCTGCGGGGCGACGCCGACGCCCGGGCAGCGGTGTACGCCTTCGAGGAGGCGGAGCGTCGTGGCGTGTGGCTGTGGGCCCTGCACGCACCCGACCAGCGGTACATCACGCCCGAACTGCACTGGCTGGTCTCCGCGTCGAGCCCCGGCCGGCAGCGTCTTGCCCAGCGGGACCGGGCGGAGGCGGCCGTGCCTCGCTTCAGCCTCTCCCGTCTGCAGGAGCGGTACCCCGGCGTGAGCGTCGACGCCCGTACCGTGCACAGCGGACCTTCCCACGCCCTGCTGGAGGCGACCCGTGAGGCGGCGGTCGTGGTCATCGGCGCCCACCGTCGGACCGGACACCCCGGGCCGCACCTCGGCCCCGTCGCGCACACCCTGCTGCACCGCTCGCACTGCCCGGTCGTGCTGGTGCCCACGGGCCGGTGACCCGGACGTTCGCGGTCGCCAAGTGGCCCTGAGACACGGGACGTTCGGGCCGTCGACGGGGCCCTTGCAGCCCCTCCGGCGGGCGGGGCGCAGGCGGGACATTGGAAACGCGACAAGGGCTGTGACAGCCCCCGCGTGACACTCCTCGGAGGGGATGAAGATCATGGCAGTGCACAACCACCCGCAACGTCACCTGGGATTCCGTCTCCCGTCCCGGAACCGGGCGGAAGCAGCTCCGCAGGCCGCGGACACCGCGACGGCGACCGTGACCGGTGCGCACGTGCTCGCCGGGCTGCGCCTGCTGACCGGGTTCGTCTTCCTGTGGGCGTTCCTCGACAAGACCTTCGGCTTCGGCTACGCCACACCGTCCGGCAAGGGCTGGATCGACGGCGGTTCGCCCACCAAGGGCTTCCTGAGCTCGGTCGCGGCCGGGCCCCTGGAGTCCACGTTCCACGACTGGGCCGGGGCCGGCTGGGCGGACTGGCTGTTCATGCTCGGCCTGCTGGGCATCGGCCTGGCACTCGTCTCGGGCGTCGCGCTGCGGCTCACCGCGGTGGCGGGCACGGCGATGATGGCCCTGATGTGGATGGCGGAGTGGCCCCCGGCCAAGCACCTGTCGGACGGGTCGCTGAGCATGTCCACCAACCCGTTCGCCGACTACCACCTCATCTACGCCGTCGTGCTGATCGCCCTCGCGGCGGCCGGCGCCGGCGCCACCTGGGGCCTGGGCAAGGTCTGGGCACGGCTGCCCTTCGTCAACCGTAACCGCTGGCTGCTGTGACCGTCGGCCGCAACCGTGAGCGGCTCCCAAACCGGTGGCTGCTCTGACAGCCCGGAGCGCATCGCGCCAGGGGCGCCGCCGCTGAGGGGAACATCATCCCCAGCGGCGGCGCCCTTTCGGGTGCTGTCACATGTCGTCACCTGGCGCCACAACGGTTCTTCGGCACCGCAAAGGGACCTGCGGGCCCTGCTGGAACCGCCGCACCGCGACCGTCGGTTTCGCCGATCGGCCCGGAGACGCCCGAGGTGGTCCAGCACACGGTTGCCCCGGCGGCCGTCGTCCCGCACGCCTGAACGCTCACGCCAGGCCGAGCCGCCACGTCCGGCCGTACATCTGCCACCGCCCGACTCAGGTGGCGGCCGGGGCCAGGCGGATGCCGGTGATCAGATCCGGGTGGATGCGGACCGCGTAATCCATCGCACCGCCCACCCAGGGGTGCAGCAGCTCGCGGTAGCGGGCCAGCTCCCGGGCGTCGGTGACCAGCCGGGCGTACCCGGTGATCACGACGCTCCAGCCCAGATGGGTGACGGGGTCGATGGAGTCGGCCTCGTAGGCGACGACCACGCCCGGCGCGTCCGCCTGCCGGCTGCGGGAGGTCAGGGCCGCGCCCTCGTGGGTGCGGATGACGACGTCCCCACCGTCGAGGACATGGTTGACCGGTCGCACGGTCGGCAGGGCGTGCTGGGTGAAGACGACCCGCCCGATCGAGACGCTGCCCAGCAGCCTGAAGGCCTCCGTGGCGTCGAGCGTCACGCTCTGGCGGGGTCCCGGGGAGACCGGTTGCGCTTGGTCCAGGGCCATAGGCGGTATCCGTAGGTGTTCTGGTCACTCGGCCACGGTGGTTTCGTCCGCGGGCCGATTCTGATGGATCACATCATTCGAACGGGGAGACAGCCTTCGGTACTAGGGCCGTTCGGGCCACTCCCGGGCCTGGTGGGCCCTTCACATCGCTACGGCCGATATGTCTGCGACAGCGCTTTTCGCCACGGCGGGAGAGGCGCCGGCGGCCTGTGGCGCGAGCCGCTCCGGGCAGGCCCGCAGCCGGTCGGGTTCGGTGGGCCCCGACTCGTGGGCGGCGGGCGACGGCGTGGGGCGTTCACCGCCGGTACTTCCCAGCTCCACGGTCAGGACCGTGCGCGAAGGTGTCCGGCGACCCATGAGGATGTCGCAGCGCGGCGGATTCTGTTTTCTCACCGGGCCTGGAACGTTACGGTGTCAGGTGACCGGACAGCCGACTGTCGGCCCGGCCTGCACACAATCGGGAGGGTCACCGGTGGCACGCTCCGAGGAGCCCGGAGGGGCTCGAGTGCGGCTGCCCCAGCTCAGGCTGGACGAGCTGCTGGAGGAGTTGCAGGCGCGGCTCGACGCGGCCCGTAGCACGCGGGACCGGGTGCACAGCCTGCTGGAGGCGGTGCTGTCGGTCGGCCGGGAGCTCGACCTGGAGCAGGCGCTGCACAGCATCGTGGAGGCGGCGGCCGTGCTGGTCGACGCCGAGTACGCGGCCCTGGGCGTGATCGGACCGGACGGCAAGCGGCTGTCCGCCTTTCACACGATCGGGGTCGGCGAGGACCAGATCGCCGCGATCGGCCCGTTCCCCGAAGGCCACGGCATCCTCGGGGAGCTCATCCGCCACCCCGAGCCGCTGCGGCTGACGAAGATCTCCCAGCACCCCGCCTCGCACGGCTTCCCCGCCCACCATCCGCCGATGAACACCTTCCTCGGCGTGCCCATCCGGGTACGCGACCAGGTTTTCGGCAACCTCTACCTGACCGAGAAGCGCGGCGGGTTGCAGTTCGACGAGGAGGACGAGTCGGTCCTGTCCACCCTGGCGGTGGCGGCCGGCGTCGCGATCGACAACGCACGCCTGTACGAGGAATCGCGGCTGCGGGAACGCTGGCTGCAGGCGAACGCCGAGATCACCCACAGGCTGATGTCCGGTGGCGACCGCACCGAGGTCCTCGCCCTGATCGCGGAGCGGGCCGGTGAGATCACGGGGTCGGCCCTCGCCGTGGTCGCCCTGCCCGTGGAGGGTGCCGGGTCACTGGCCGTGGAGATCGCCGTCGGCCTCGACGCCGAGGCGCACGAGGGGCTGGTTCTGTCCCTGGACCGGACCTTGATGGGCCTGGCATTCTCCGCTGCGGCTCCGGTCACCAGCGAGGATGTCGGCCACGATGAGCGCATCTCCCTGGAGCCTCCGCGCTTCGGGGGACTGGGCCCTGCCGTGGCGGTGCCCATCGGCACGGGCGAGGCGGGTCCGCGAGGCGTGGTCCTGCTGTCGCGGGAAACCGGGCGGCAGCCGTTCACGGGCACGGAGACCGAGACCCTGCAGGTCTTCGCCGCTCAGGCCGCCGTGGCGATGGAGCTGGCGGACCGACGCAGGGACGCCGAGGAGATCGCGGTGCTCCAGGACCGCGACCGCATCGCCCGGGACCTGCACGACCTGGCCATCCAGCGGTTGTTCGCCACCGGTATGACGCTGCAGAGCGCCGGCCGGTTCATCGAGCACGAGGAGGCCGCCGAGCGCGTCATGCGGGCGGTGGAGGACCTGGACGAGACGATCAAGATCATCAGGTCGACCATCTTCGGGCTTCGGGCACGTGACGGCGGAGCCGGGACGGGACTGAGGGCGCGTGTCGTACGGGCGATCGGCGAGGCCGCCCAGGTCCTCGGCTTCCCGCCCAGCGTGCGCATGGAGGGCCTGGTCGACACGGAGGTGCCGCGGGAGATCGCCGATCACGTGATCGCCGTGCTGTCCGAGGCCCTGACCAACATCGCCCGGCACGCGCGGGCCCAGCGGGCCGATGTGGCCCTGGAGGCGAACGGCCGTGAGGTACGGCTGACGGTGACCGACGACGGCGTGGGCATCCCGGCCGGGGGCCGGCGCAGCGGGCTGCGCAACATGGCCGAGCGGGCCGAGCAGCTGGGCGGCTCGCTGGAGGTGAACCGCCCTGAGGGCGGCGGCACTTCGCTGGTGTGGCAGGTGCCCGTGGGCGAGCGGTAGCCGAACCTTCCACTATCACGCCGACGGCGAAGTAAGGCCGTACGGCGGTTCGTTGTGACCGCGTGGCCCATCGCCGTGCTCGATTCGCGGGACCACCCTGGTAAGTGGGGACACCCAGGAGAGTTCACTCCCGGCCAGGGGCGGTCCGACCGGCCCTGGCCCGGGGCCGTTCGGCCTCTCCAGGCCGCCCGGCGGACGCACGAGGCTGATGCGCACGGACCGGGAGTAAGACATGCGGGAGGTGCCGGTCGTATGGATGCTTCCACCGCAGCCTCGGACTTCGCACTGCGCGCCGCACACGAGCGGTTCACGACCTCCCCGGGCATGCCGTCGGGGGTGCGGGATCTGGTGGCCGAGTCATGGCGCCGCAGCGCCCGGTGTGGCGTACCCGCCGACGGCAGCGTACTGCCGTCGCTGACCACACCCGCACGGGACCTGCGTGCCTACCGGCACGCCCATCCGCTCGCCGTGGCTCTGCCGATGCTCCGTGACGTGCTGGGCGCGGGTGCCACCGACGACGGGCACGTCTTCGCCATAGGGGACGCCGACGGCACCCTGCTGTGGGTCGAGGGGGACACCGCGGCCATCGCGCGTGCCGAGCGCATGCACTTCGCCGAGGGCGCCGGCTGGTCCGAGCGGCAGGCCGGGACCAACGCACCTGGTACCGCACTGGCGTTGGGCCGGGCCGTTCAGATCGTCACGGGCGAGCACTACAGCGCCGCCGTGCACGGCTGGTCCTGCGCCGCAGCCCCCGTGTGCGATCCCAGGACCGGCCGGCTCCTCGGTGTGGTCGACCTGTCCGGCGGCCCGACCATCGCCACACCGCCGGCTCTGGCGGCGGTACGCGCCGCGGCGCTGGCCGCGCAGGCGGAGATCGCCCGCGCACCCGCGTCCCAGGCCGGTGAAGCCGTCCGGCTGCGGGCACTGGGCCGGGACGGCGTGCTGCTGGAGTACGACGGGCGCACGCACCGACTCAGCCCACGGCACAGCGAGATCGTGCTGGCGCTCGCTCTGGCCGGCCACGGCGTGACCGGTGACCGGCTCGCCGTGGACCTCTCGGAGCGGGAGGTGCCCGCCTCGACCCTGCGGGCCGAACTGACCAGGCTGCGCGCTCTGCTCGGCCCCCAACTCCTCGGCTCGCGGCCCTACGCCCTGCTGCGCCCCGTCCGCACCGACTACGGCGAGGTGACCGACCTGCTCGCCGAGGGCCGGATCGGCGAGGCGCTCGCCCGCTACACCGGTCCGCTGCTGCCGCGTTCCGACGCCCCCGTGGTCGTCGAGCACCGGCGCTGTCTGGAACAGCAGGTGCGGGGCGCCGTCCTCGGCAGCGGCGACCACCGGCTGCTGCGCCGCTGGGTCGACGCCGACTGGGCGGCCGACGACGCCCAGGCCTGGGCGACCCTCGCCGACACCCTGCCGGGCGGCTCTCCGCAGCGCGCCGCGGCCGCGGCCCGCGCCCGCGCTCTGGGGCTCCCAAGGGCCGTCGTACCGCAGGCCGGACGGCATGCAGCGGTGTTGCAGCGTTGCCGCTCCTAGCGTGTTGAACATCAGAGCGATCCCCGCGATCGCACCAGATCCGATCGCCCATCACCCCAGATCCGGTCGCCATCGGCCGGATCGCCAACCACCGGAAGGGGACGGTCATGAAGTACGAGTCTCCGGGCAGGCCGGGCAGCCCGGTCGACGTGGCACCGCGCTACGAGAACTTCATCGCAGGCAAGTGGCAGGCGCCCACCACAGGGCAGTACTCGCCCAACCTGTGCCCCGCGACCGCCAAGGCCATCTGCGAGGTCCCGAGGTCAGGGGCCGAGGACATCGAACACGCCCTCGACGCCGCCCACGCCGCGCAGCCCAAGTGGGGCGAGGCCTCCACGGCCCAGCGGGCCGCGGTCCTCAACAAGATGGCCGACGCCATCGACGCCCACCGCGAGGAACTCGCGGTCGCCGAGAGCTGGGACAACGGCAAGCCGGTCCGCGAGACCCTGGCCGCCGACATCCCCCTGGCCGCCGATCACTTCCGCTACTTCGCGGCCGCGATCCGCGCCGAGGAGAGCGAGATCACCGAGATCGACAAGGACCTGATCGCCTACCACTTCCACGAGCCGCTGGGCGTGGTCGGGCAGATCATCCCGTTCAACTTCCCGCTGCTGATGGCCGCGTGGAAGCTCGCCCCGGCGCTTGCCGCCGGCAACGCCAGCGTTCTCAAGCCCGCCTCGCCGACCCCGTGGTCGATCCTGAAGCTGATGGAGGTCGTCGGCGACATCCTGCCGCCCGGTGTCCTCAACGTCGTCAACGGACCCGGCGCCGAGATCGGCAAGGCGCTCGCCGCCAACAAGCGCATCGCCAAGGTCGCCTTCACTGGCGAGACCACCACCGGCCGCCTGATCATGCAGTACGCGGCCCAGAACATCATCCCGGTCACCCTGGAGCTGGGCGGCAAGTCGCCGAACATCTTCTTCAACGACGTCGCCGCCAAGGACGACGACTTCCTCGACAAGGCGGTCGAGGGACTCGTCCTGTACGCGTTCAACAAGGGCGAGGTGTGCACCTGCCCCTCGCGCGCCCTCGTCCAGGAGGACATCTACGAGGAGTTCATGGGCCGCTGCCTGGAGCGCATCCGCGCCATCAGGCAGGGCGACCCGCTCGACACCGCGACCATGATCGGCCCCCAGGTGTCGAAACAGCAGGTCGAGAAGATCGCGTCGTACGTCGAGATCGGCCTCAAGGAGGGCGCCGAACTGCTGGTCGGCGGCCACCGGCCCACCCTCGGCGAGGAGTTCGCGGACGGCTACTTCTTCGAGCCCACCGTCCTCAAGGGCCACAACAGGATGCGGGTCTTCCAGGAGGAGATCTTCGGACCGGTCCTCGCCGTCACCACCTTCAAGGACGAGGCCGAGGCCCTGGAGATCGCCAACGACACGCTGTACGGCCTCGGCGCCGGCGTGTGGACCCGCGACGGCGCCCTCGCCTACCGCATGGGCCGGGCCATCAAGGCCGGCCGGGTCTGGACGAACTGCTACCACCAGTACCCCGCGGGTGCCGCGTTCGGTGGCTACAAGGTCTCCGGGATCGGCCGCGAGACGCACAAGATGATGCTCGACCACTACAGCCAGACCAAGAACCTCCTGGTCAGCTACGGCAGCAAGCCGCTCGGGCTGTTCTGAGAAGGAGTGCGCAGACATGCCCGCCAAGCTGGAGAACGGCACCGTCGGGCGCGTCACCGCCACCCGTGCGGCGCGCAAGGCCATCGCGGCCCTGTGCGCCGCCCACGGCGGGCCGGTGATGTTCGTCCAGTCGGGCGGCTGCTGCGACGGCAGCGACCCGATGTGCTTCCCGGACGGGGAGTTCGCCCTGGGAGCCGGCGACATGCTCATCGGCGTGGTGGACGGCTGCACCGTCCACATGGACGCCGACCTGTACGAGGCCCTTGGTCGCCCCTTCTACGTCCTGGACGTCGAACCGGGCACCCCCGGCGGTTTCTCCCTCGCGGCCGGGGACGGACTGCATTTCGTGACCCGGGTCAAGGCGGCCCGGTACCACCCGAGTTGAGGAGCAGATCATGAAGGCTGCGGTCGTCACCGACTTCGGCAAGCCCCTGGAGATCCAGGACCTGCCCGTGCCCGAGCCCGGCCCCGGCCAGGTGCTCGTGAAGATGGAGGCCTCCGGCCTCTGCCACACCGACATCCACGCCGCACACGGCGACTGGCCCGTCAAGCCGCGGCCGCCGTTCATCCCCGGCCACGAGGGCATCGGCCCGGTGGCGGTCGTCGGCGCCGGCGTCTCCAAGGACCTTCTCGGCAAGCGGGTCGCCGTCCCCTGGCTTGGCTCGTCCTGCGGCACCTGCCGCTACTGCGTCTCCGGCTGGGAGACCCTGTGCGAGTCCCAGGTCAACTCCGGCTACTCCGTGGACGGTTGCTACGCCGAGTACGCCGTCGCGGACGCGAGCGCGATCGTTCAGGTGCCCGACGGTGTGTCGTCCCTCGACGCGGCGCCCCTGACCTGTGCCGGCGTCACCACGTACAAGGCGATCAAGGTCGCCCGCGTGGTCCCGGCCGAGCGGGTCGCGGTCTTCGGCGTCGGCGGGCTCGGCCACCTGGCCCTGCAGTACGCGCGTCTGGTCGGCGGCCTGGTCACCGCCGTCGACCTCGAACCCGACAAGCTGGGCCTGGCCCACCGGCTCGGCGCCGACCAGATCGTCAACGCCCGCACCCACGACCCGGTCGAGGAGATCAGGAAGGCCGGCGGCGCGGACGTCGCCGTCGTGCTCGCCGCCGCACCCAAGGCGTTCGAACAGGCCTTCAGGTCGCTCAACCGCGGCGGACGGCTCGTCATGGTCGCCCTGCCGGCCGACAACGCGGCGATCAAGGTGCCGATCTTCGAGACCGTCCTCAGCGGCATCTCCGTGATCGGTTCCATCGTCGGCACCCGCCAGGACCTGTCCGAGGTGTTCGCCCTGCATGCCGCCGGACGCACCCAGGTCATCGCCGAGACGCGCCGCCTGGACCAGGTCAACGACTCCTTCGACGAGGTGCTCGGCGGACGGGCGGAGGCCCGGCTCGTCTTCGAGTTCTGAGGTTCGGGGCCCGGGAGACCCCCGGCCGCGCAGAGAGGCAGCAGATCATGCCAAACGTCACCGTAGGTGCCGTACGGGAGCGGGCGCCCGGCGAACGCCGTGTCGCCCTCGTCCCGGAGACCGTCACCCTGCTGGTCCGCGCCGGCATCGACGTCCTGGTCGAGACCGGGGCCGGCTCCGGCGCCTGGTTCGCCGACGCCGACTACACCGAGGCGGGCGCCACCGTCGTACCCCCGGACGAGCTGTACGCACACGCCGATGCGGTCCTGTGCGTGGGCCCGCCCGACGTTGAGACCGCCGAGTCGCTGCGCGCCCGACAACTCCTGATCGGCCTGCTCGAACCCCTGCGCAACCCCGCCCTGGTCGAGCGACTGGCCCAGCGCGGGGTGCGGACGGTGAGCCTGGACCTGCTGCCGCGCACCCTCAGCCGCGCCCAGTCCATGGACGCGCTGACGTCCCAGGCCAATGTCGCCGGCTACAAGGCGGCCGTGCTCGCGGCCGACTCGTACGACCGGTTCCTCCCGATGCTGACCACCGCGGCGGGCACCATGCGCCCGGCGCAGGTCCTGGTCCTCGGTGCCGGAGTGGCCGGGCTGCAGGCGATCGCCACCGCCCGCCGCCTCGGCGCCGTCGTCACGGCGTACGACGTACGCCCCGAGTCGAGAGGGGAGGTGGAGTCACTGGGCGCCCGGTTCCTGGACATCCAGAGCCCGCCACCAGGGGAACCGGGCGCCGCACGGGGCGGCTACGCACGGGAGTTGACCGAGGAGGAGCAGCAGGCCCAGCGGGCCGCCCTGGACGCCCACATCGCCCGCACCGACGTCGTCATCACCACCGCACAGGTGCCGGGCCGCACACCGCCGCTGCTGGTCACCGCCGGCGCGCTCGCGGCGATGAGGACCGGCTCGGTCGTCGTCGACCTCGCCGCCGGTGAACTCGGCGGCAACGTCGAGGGCTCCGAGCCCGACAAGACAACCGTCCTCGACAACGGCGTCACCGTCATCGGTGCCGGACGCCTCCCGTCCGCGATGGCCACCGCCGCGTCCACGGCCTACGCCCGCAACCTCGTCGCGCTCCTGCGCCACCTGGTGCGGGACGGCGAACTCGTTCTCGATCCGGCCGACGAGATCACGGCCGCGCTCACGGGCGAAGTGCCCCAGAAGGGAGGCGCGTCCTCATGAACAACCTAGATCTCCTCACCGCGATCACCGTGTTCGTGCTGAGTATCCTGGTCGGTATCGAGGTGATCAGCAAGGTCCCCGCGACCCTGCACACCCCCCTGATGTCCGGCTCCAACTCCGTGCACGGCATCGTCGTCATCGGCGCCATGCTGATCGCGGCGGAGTCGCACACCTGGCTCGGCTACGTCCTCGCCTTCGCGGCCATGGTGTTCGGCGCGATGAACGTCGTCGGCGGCTACGTGGTCACCGACCGGATGCTGGAGATGTTCAAGGCCAGGCCCCGCACCGACGATGCCTCGCCTCGCACCGACGAGAAGGCGGAGGTGTGACTGCCATGGACACCGTCGCCAACGTCGTCCACTACGTCTTCCTCGCCACGGCCGCCTGCTTCGTGCTCGGCCTGCACCTGATGAACCACCCGCGCACGGCCCGCCGCGGCAACACCCTCTCCGCAGGGGCGATGGCCGTCGCGATCGTCGCCGCGGTGTGGCTGGTGGCCGACCAAGGCACGATCACCACCACCGGCTGGCTCGTGCTCGCCTCCGGCGGCCTGGTCGGCGCCGCGCTAGGCCTGTACGCCGCGCGCGAGGTCAAGATGACCGCCATGCCCCAACTGGTCAGCCTCTTCAACGCGGTCGGCGGCGGGGCGGCCGCCCTGATCGCCGTCAACGACCTGCTCCAGGCCGACGACCCGGCGGGCCTCGGCGCCCGGGTGTCCCTGCCCGGCGCCCTGGACATCGTCATCGGCGCGGTCACCTTCTCCGGATCGCTGATCGCGGCCGGCAAGCTCCAGGGCGTCGTCTCCGGCGCGCCGGTGGCGTTCCCGGGCGCGCGCCTGCTCAACGCGGTGCTGCCGGCTTCCTTCGTCGCCGGTACGGTCTGGCTGGTGCTGGCGCCTGACTCCCTGGTGGCTCTCTACGGGCTTGTGACCGTCGCGCTCCTCTTCGGTGTGACGATGGTGCTGCCCATCGGCGGCGCCGACATGCCGGTCGTCATCGCCCTGCTGAACGCCTTCACCGGATCCGCGGTCGCGATGGCCGGGTTCGTGCTGGACGAGACCGCCCTGATCATCGCGGGCATGCTGGTCAGCGCGTCGGGCGGCATCCTCACCAAGCTGATGGCCGACGCTATGAACCGCTCCATCGCCAACATCGTGATCGGCGGCTTCGGCACCGGCGACAGCGCCCCGGCGGCCACCGGGGGAGGGGCCCCGGCCCAGGTGCGGTCGGTCTCCGCGGACGACGTGGCGATCCAGCTGGCGTACGCGAGCAAGGTCGTCTTCGTCCCGGGCTACGGACTCGCCGCCGCCCAGGCCCAGCACGAACTCGGCGACCTCGCCAAGCTGCTCACCGACCACGGCGTCGACGTCAGCTACGCCGTCCACCCGGTCGCCGGCCGGATGCCCGGGCACATGAACGTACTGCTTGCGGAAGCCAACGTGCCGTACACCCAGCTCAAGGAGATGGACGAGGTCAATCCGCAGTTCCCGCAGGCGGACGTGGCCCTGGTCATCGGCGCCAACGACGTCACCAACCCGATCGCCCGCCGTCCCGGCAACGCGATCTCCGGCATGCCGATCCTCGACGTCGACAAGGCCAAGAGCGTCGTGGTCATCAAGCGCTCCATGGGCCACGGCTACGCGGGCATCGACAACGAGCTCTACACCGACCCGAAGACCGGGATGTTCTTCACCGACGCGAAGAAGGGACTGAGCGAACTGAAGGCGGCGGTCAGCGAGTTCGTCGGCTGACCCCGCACAAGCCGTCGCCCCCGTCCCGGACGGGGGCGACGGCCTACGTCCGCTCACTCCTCCGGCACCATCTCGATCGCCCCGCTCGGGCACTCGGCCGCACACAGCCCGCAGCCCTTGCAGTAGTCGAGGTCGATCGCGAACCCCCTGCCCGGCCCCAGCTTCGTGATCGCGTTGTCGGGACAGACGCTGTAGCAGTTGTCGCACTCGAAGCAGTTCCCGCAGGACATGCAGCGCCGGGCTTCGAAGAGGGCGGTGGACTCGTCCAGTCCCTCCACGACCTCGTCGAACGTCGAGACCCGGCGGGCCAGTTCGAGCCGCGGCCGGACGGTGGCGGGGGCGTCGGAGTAGTACCAGGTGTTGAGCCGGTCGAAGGTGGCGGGGGCGTGCTTCCCGCCCGGCTCGTTCGCCGTGCCGCGCAGATACGCGTCGATGTGCCGCGCCGCCTTCTTGCCGTGCCCCACGGCCACGGTCACCGTGCGC
The DNA here is from genome assembly GCF_042957285.1 of Streptomyces sp. NPDC008092. Lineage (NCBI taxonomy): Bacteria > Bacillati > Actinomycetota > Actinomycetes > Kitasatosporales > Streptomycetaceae > Streptomyces > Streptomyces sp. NPDC008092. Next base: position 98,666 of record NZ_JBIBHY010000014.1, on the reverse strand, counting down.
TCCGCCGGCACCATGTCGCCGCCGGCGAAGATACCCTGACGGCCCGTCATCAGGCCCTCGGCCACCTGCACCATGCCGTGGTCCACGGCCAGTTCCGGAACGTCCCGCAGCAGGGACAGGTCGGAGTCCTGACCCAGCGCCAGCACCACGCTGTCCGCCTGCAGCTCCTCGAACTCGCCGGTGGGCTGCGGGAATCCGCTCTCGTCCAGCTTCATCCGCTCGATGGTGAGACGGCCCTCGTCGGCGTGCTTGATGGTGGAGAGCCACTTCATCCGCACGCCCTCCTCCAGCGCCTCCTCCACCTCGATGTCGTGCGCGGGCATACGGTCCCGAGTGCGCCGGTAGACCACCACGGCCTCCGTGGCGCCGAGTCGCCGCGCGGTGCGGGCTGCGTCCATCGCCGTGTTGCCGCCGCCGTAGACGGCGACCCTGCGACCCAGCAGCGGCGGGCCCTCGCCCTCCATGCTGCCCAGCAGCGACACCGCGTCGAGGATGCGCGCGCTGTCCCCGGCCGGGATGTAGGCGCGCTTGCCGATGCCCGCTCCCACGGCCAGGAACACGGCGTCGAAGCCGTCCTCCCGTTGTGCGGCGAGGACGTCGTCGACCTTCGTCCCCGGTTCCAGCGTGACGCCCAGCGCCTCGATACGGGCGATCTCCGCGTCCAGGACCTCGCGCGGCAGCCGGTAGCGGGGGATGCCGTAGCGCATCATCCCGCCGGGCTTCTCCTGTGCCTCGCGGATCGTCACCTCGTGGCCGAGCAGACGGAGGTGGCAGGCCGCCGACAGTCCTGCCGGGCCCGAGCCCACGACCAGTACACTCCCCCAGCCTCCGGCCGGGGGGACCCCCATGCCGCTCGACACCGAAGGTGCCTCGATGGTCCAACCCCGTTTGATCGCCTCGTCGCCCAGGAACCGTTCGATCGAGTTGATCCCGACGGCGTTGTCGACCTGGACGCGGTTGCAGGCGGTCTCACAGGGGTGGTAGCAGACCCGGCCCATCACGGCGGGCAGCGGGTTGTCCCGCATCAACTGCCGCCACGCGGACTCGTAGTCGCCGCTCTCCGCGTGGAACAGCCACTGCTGGATGTTCTCACCGGCCGGGCACGCCTGGTTGCACGGCGGCATCCGGTCGACGTACTCGGGACGTTCGGTGCGCCAGGCGCCGGTCCGGTTGGCCAGGCTGGAGCCCACGTCCAGGGTGATCGCGAACGGTTTCTCCTTCACGACGAGGCCTCCTCATGCTCCCCCGGCCTCCGGCAGGGGGGACCCGAATACAGCCCGAACCGGGCGATGTTGCGGTCGGCGGCCCGCTGGAGGCGGGCGATGACGTCGGTGCGCAGCTCCGGTTCGAAGAGGTGCGCGTACCGCTTCTGCGGGCGCAGGTACTCCTCGACCGGCAGGCGCCGCCGGATCCGTGTGACGTCCGTGACCACGCCGTCCCTGGCCTCGAACACCGGGAAGAGCCCGGTCTGTTCGGCCAGCCGCGCGATGCGCACCGTGTCGTGGGACGCCGTGCCCCAGCCCAGCGGACAGGGGACGAGGACGTGCAGGTAGCGGGCGCCGCGCAACTCCATCGCCCGGTGCACCTTGGCCTCCAGGTCCCGCAGGCCCGCGACGGTGGCCGTGGCGACGTACGGGATCTCGTGCGCCATCGCGATCAGCGGAAGGTTCTTGCCCTGGCCGAAGGGGGCGCCGGGGTCTTCGCCGACCGCCTGGGTGGTGGCCGTGCGAGCGGTCGGGGGTGTGGCCCCGGAGCGCTGCACGCCGGTGTTCATGTAGGCCTCGTTGTCGTAGCAGATGTAGAGGACGTCGTCGCCCCGCTCGAACATGCCGGAGAGGCAGCCGAGCCCGATGTCGACGGTGCCGCCGTCGCCGCCCTGCCCGACCACCCGGATGTCGGTGCGGCCCTTGGCGCGCAGCGCGGCGGCGACTCCGGCGGCGACGGCGGGTGCGTTGCCGAACAGGGAGTGCAGCCACGGCAGTTGCCAGGACGTCTCGGGATACGGCGTGGAGAAGACCTCCAGGCATCCGGTCGCGTTGACCGCGATGACCTTGCCGCCGGCCGCCCGCTGGGCCGCGTCCAGGACGTACCGGGCGCCGAGCGCCTCGCCGCAGCCCTGGCATGCACGGTGGCCGCAGGTGAGTGCGTTGGAACGGCCCGGATCGGCCTGGCCGGACTGCGCCTGAGGGCCCAGCAGCCGGTTTCCGGCCGCGTAACTGCCCACCTGATAGAACTTGACCTGTGGTGCGGCACTCATCGGTTGCTCCCCACGTCGCGCAGGATGTTCTCCGCGGACGGCCCCGACCGCCTGGTCTGAGCCATCCGCGCCAGCTCTCGCTCCACAAGCCCGGTGTTGAGGTCGAGGAAGGTCAGCTGCCCCAGCTGGCCGCCCACCGCGTCGTCGAACAGCCGGTGCAGGGACTCCTTGGTGATCGGCCGTCCGCCCAGCCCGGCGACCACGGTGTGACCGTCGAGCCGGATGCCGGACAGCGCGGTCCGTACGTTCGCCGACACGATCCCGCCGATGCCGACCGCCAACGCCCGCTCCAGCACGACCACCCGACGGGCACCGCCGAGAACCTCGCGCACCGCGTCCAGCGGGAACGGCCGGAACGACGTGATCGCCAGCGCCCCGATCCGCACCCCGTCCGCACGCATCTCGTCCACGACGTCGCACACGGTGCCGAACACCGAGCCCAGCACCACGACGATCGTCTCGGCGTCCGCGCAGGCGTACGGATGCACCAGCCCGCCCGAGGAACGCCCGAAGACCTGCCGGAACTCCCCGGCGACCCGGGGGATCGCCTCCAGGGCCTGCATCTGCTTGGCGTGCGCCAGATAGCGCACCTCGGTGAAGGCGTCGGGTCCGACCATCGCGCCGATCGACACCGGCTCGTCGGGGTCCAGGACCTGACGGGGCTCGTACGGCGGGAGGAACGCGTCCACCTGTGCCTGCTCCGGCACCTCGATCCGCTCCCAGGCGTGCGTGAGCACGAAGCCGTCCATGCACACCATCACCGGCAGCGACAGCTCCTCGGCCAGCCGGAACGCCTGCGGGTGCAGGTCGGCGGCCTCCTGGTTGTCGCGCGCGTACAGCTGGATCCAGCCCGAGTCGCGCTGGGACATGGTGTCGCTGTGGTCGTTCCAGATGTTGATGGGGGCTCCGATGGCCCGGTTCGCCACCGTCATCACGATCGGCAGGCCGAGGCCTGAGGCGTTGTAGAGCGCCTCCACCATGTACAGCAGGCCCTGGCTCGCGGTCGCCGTGTAGGCGCGGGCGCCGGCCGCCGAGGCCCCGATGCACAGGGACATCGCGGCGAACTCCGACTCCACGTTGACGTACTCACAGGGCTCCAGCACACCCGACTTCACCAGCCGGCTGAGCTCCTCCACGATGTGGGTCTGCGGCGAGATGGGGTAGGCGGCGATCACCTCGGGACGGCAGTACGCCACCGTCTCCGCGACCGCCCGCGACCCCTCAGTCTGCTTCAGCACGGACGTGCTCCTCACGCTCGGCGCGGACATGGGCGAACGCCTCCCGGGCGGCGGCCGCGTTGGCGGCGCCCAGCTTCCCGGGGAAGCGCTCCTCGATCGCCGTGGTGAGCGAGTCGATCCGCACGCATCCGGTGAGGGCGGCGAGTCCGCCCAACAGGACCGCGTTGGGGACCGGCCGGCCGAAGTGGCGTACGGCGAGAACGGTGGCGGGCACGGTGAGAGCGACCGCGTGCGGCACGCTCGCGGCGAGATCGGCGAGCCCCAGTTCCTCGATCCGGCCCGGCGAGTTGATCAGCACCGCCCCGTCGGGCCGCAGCCCGTCGAAGACGTTGACCTGGTGCAGCAGCGTGGCGTCCTGGATCACCAGAGCGTCGGGCCGCATGACGGGCTCGCGCACCCGGATGGGGCGGCCGTCGATGCGGCAGAACGCCATGACCGGCGCGCCGGTGCGCTCCGAGCCGAAACTCGGGAACGCCTGCGCGTGACGGTCCTCCAGAAAAGCCGCCACCGACAACAGCTCGGCGGCCGTGACGGCGCCCTGGCCGCCACGACCGTGAATGCGTACCTGGAACACGGCACCCTCCTCCCGGGGGCTGGTCCTCCAGTCGTAACCCCCGGGTGGCCTGCTTCCGCAGAGGCCGAAGGTCCCCGCCGGAGGCCGACCGGGCCCGGCGGGTCAGGCGTGCGGGACGATCGCGACGGGGCAGCGGACGTGATGCATCACCGCGTGCGCCACCGGCCCGGTGTGGACACCGAGTCCGCCCGGGCGGTTCTCCCGGCCGACGACCAGCAATCCGGCGTCCTTCGCCGAGCGCAGCAGTTGCGGGACGGGGCGCCCACTCTGCACGACGTCGCACACCGGGACCGTCGGGAACTTCTCCCGCCACGGCCCCGCCGCCGCGGCCAGGGCCTGCTCGGCGGTCCTGCGGGCGATGACCTCGGCCTCCGCGTCCACCGTGCCGAGCAGCCCCGGCGGCTGCCAGGTGTGCACCACCCGCAGCGGAGCGTTGCGCAGCGCCGCGCTCTCGAAGGCGAACCCGAGGACTTCCTCGCACGGGTGGCCGGTGTCCACACCCACGACCACCTCGCGGTACGGCGCACGCGCCGACGGCCGGCCCTCGCCGTCCGGGAGACGGTCGTCCTCGGAGGACTGGCCGGCGCGCACCAGCACCACGGGCCGTGTCGCACGGGCCACCGTCGCCAGTGCCACCGAACCGGCCATGAAGCCGCCGAAGCGACTGAGCGCACGGCTTCCGAGCACCAGCAGCTCGGCCTCTTCACCGGCCTTGACCAGCGCGTCCGTGGCCGACCGTGAGATCTGGTCGGCGCTCAGGCGCAGCTGCGGATACCGCTCGTTGACCCGGTCCATCGCGCCGCGCAGAATGCCGGCCGCCCAGGAACGGGGTACCTCCAGCTCCGGCAGGCCGGATGCCTCGGGGGCCAACCCCTCGTACGCGTGCACCAGCCGCAGCGGCAATCCGCGCCGCAACGCCTCGCGGGCCGCCCAGTCGGCGGCGGCGAGACTCTCACGTGAACCGTCCAGCCCTACGACAACAGGGCGAAGCACAGTCAACACCTCCCCTTGATCCACGCCCACCCCGTGCTACGGACACGGGCCCTTCACTCCCAGCATCCGACCGGGGGCGACGGCCCGACAGGGGCTGCGTGGCCTCGGTGACGGGCCGAACGGCCCGCTCACCCCGTCCGTACGGAAGACGTTCGGGCCTTGCCATGGGGGAGCGCCGTTCCCCCGGTCGTGAGCGGCTGGACCGCCTCGCCCGAAGACGGCGGCACCGTCACCACGGGTACCTGCGCGTATCGCAGGCAATCGCGGCCGACGGTACCCAGGGCCGGCAGCTGCCACTGCCCATGGGCCCGGCGTCGGAGCGCCAGCATCCTGGCACCACGTGTCCGACCGAGCAGCACCTGCGCGGGCGGGCCCTGTACGAGGACCACCCGGACCGAGGGGGCGGGCCGCGCGCCGAAAGCCCTGCGCACGGTCGAGTGAAGGAGGGCGGCGGCCCGCTCGCGTTGTTCGGCCGTCGTCGGCCGGCCGGCGGCGGAAGCATAGGGCGCCAACGGGGCGGCAGGCTCCCAGGCGTGCGCGGCGACGACCTCGATGCCGAGGATGCGCGCCTGGTCCCCTGCCCAGCGCAGTGCGGCCAGGGACGCCTCGGAACCGTCGACACCCACGACGATGCCGTTGCCGAACGTGCTCTCGCTCATGGCTGCCTCCGGGATCGGCGTGTGTTCCCACGGTGCCCCGGCCGGAGTGGCCGGGGCGTGGGCCGGGCGGTACCGCGTTCGTGCCGAACGGTCCCTTCCGGACCGGGGCGTGACGAGCCGCGGACAGCGCCCGGAGGGGACGTCACCGGGAGTGGTGCCGGTAGTCGTCGTGCTCGCCCGTCCCCATGTAGTGGCGCTCCTCGATCACCGTCCCGCGCTCGCCCGGGCGCCGAACCATGCCCGGTGTGGCCATGAACACGATCAGGCCGAGGATGCCGACCGCCATCAGCGCGAAGCCGACGACGAACGAGCTGTAGCCGAACACCATGCAGGCGCCCACGACGGTCGCGCCCACCAGGATGAGGGGAAACATGACTGCCTTCCTTCTGCCTTCCGCCCACGGGCGGCCTCCGACACCGTTGAGCCGACCCGCCGCGCCGCGCTCCGGCCGGTCGCCGCAAGCCGCGTCCGCACGGGTCTGCCCAGGCTCTCGCCCCTGGGGACAACCCCGGTGCGACGGACGCGCGACGATGCGTTGCGGACCTCGGTCATGGCGGATCTCCTCCATCCCTCTCTTTGAGCGTGCTCGGCGGCCGGCGTACATCGCAGGGGCTGAACGGGCAGTTCACCGGCCGACCTGGCCATTGCGGACCCGCGCATCGCGCAGTCGTGTGGCCTACTGCAGTTCCTTGGGCTCGACGGAGGTCCTGGACGGCCGGGCGGGCAGCGCGGCGAAGGCCAGCAGGGCTCCGCCGACGGCCACGCAGGCGCCGACCGTGAGGCCGAGGCCCATACCGCTGACGAACGCCGAGCGGGCCAGGTCCGCCAGCATCCGCCCCGACACGCCCCCCACCCGTTCGGTGAGCGCGAGCGCGCCGCCGAGCGAGCCGAGCACACTGTCCGAGATGTCGTGCGGCAGCTGGTACGGCCTCAGCGGCGGGCCCATACGGTCCTGGTAACGGGTGGTCAGCAGGCTGCCGATCACGGCCACTCCGACCGCCCCGCCCAACTGGACGGAGACACCGTTGGTGGCCGAGCCCACCCCGGTGTCGCCCTGGGGCAGGGTGCCCATCAGGGCGTCGAGGGCGGCGGGCACCACGAGTCCGGCGCCGAGGCCGAGCATCAGCAGACCGGCCAGCAGATCCTCGTACGTGGCGGACGACTTCGCGGTGGACAGCTGCCACAACCCGGTCGCCACGGCCAGCAGACCTGTTCCGACCACTGCCTTGGTGCCGGCCCACCGCACCAGGACCGGGGACAGCGGGGCGACCAGCGCCAGCAGCCCGGCCACCGGCAGTACCCGCACACCGGTCTGCAGCGCGCTGTAGTCGAGACCGAACTGCAGGAACTGGGTCAGCACGAACAGGGCCCCGAAGAGCCCGAACATCGCGAGCGCCACCGACGAGGTGGCGACGGAGAACCGGCGGTCGCGGAAGAAGGACAGGTTCAGCATGGGGTGCGCGCTGCGCCGCTCCCAGACGGCGAAGAGCACCAGCACCACCAGGCCGGTGCCGCCCGCGCCGAGTACGACGCCTGAGGACCAGCCGCGCACCGGGGCCTCGATGATCGCCCAGAGCAGGAGGCCGAGCCCCACGATCGACAGGACCGAACCGGTCGGATCCGGCCGCAGCGCCGCCGGATTGCGGGACTCCGGCACCAGGAAGGCGGCACAGACGAGGCCGAGGGCGGCGACGGGGATGTTGACCCAGAACACCGATCCCCACCAGAAGCGCTGCAGCAGCAGTCCACCCGCCACCGGTCCGATGGCGATGCCCAGTCCGCTGGTGGCTGCCCACAGGCCGATCGCACGTTGCCGCTCGCCGGGATCACGGAACACGTCTGTGATGATCGAGAGCGTGGCGGGCATCATCATCGCCGCACCGACGCCCATGCCCGCCCGGGCGGCGATCAGCATGCCCACCGAGCCGGAGTAGGCCGCCCACGCCGAGGCGGCTCCGAACACGGCCAGCCCGGTGACGAAGACCCGGCGGCGCCCGAACCGGTCCGCACTGCTGCCCGTGACCAGCATCAGCCCGGCGAAGGCCAGGGCGTAGGCGTCGACGATCCACTGCAACTGGGTGGTCGTCGCCCCGAGTTCCTTCACCAGGGTCGGGAGCGCGACGTTCAGGATGGTGTTGTCGAGTGTCACGATCAGCAGTGACACACAGAGCACCACAAGGGTGACCCACCGGTTCCGCGTCTCCTGCCCACGCGGTGCGGCGGCCGCTGATGGCATGTCATGGATGTTTGTCATAACCCCATGGAGCGTCGCGTGGGGCCGTCGGCGTGAGGTGCTGAACGTCCCGGAGCGGGACCGGCTGGTGGGCCGTTCGGGCCTGAAGGCCCACCTCGGCGGAGGCACTGGCGGGGGTGCGGTCAGGTCGCATCGACCGCGTCCGACGTGCCCAGGGACCGTATGCCGCAGATGCGCCGGGTGGCCGGATCCGACCGGACCAGGAGGCGGGTGGTGCGGTACGGCCGGTTCTCGTCGTCCTCCCAGACCAGGGTGACTCGGGTCCAGCAGTGCCCCGTGCCGCTGTTGTCGTAGACCACCCGCCATGAGGACGGCACGCCCCGCGCCCGCAGCACACCGTCCCGGTCGTGGACCGCTTCCCAGCTGATCAGGCTGCGGCGGAACTCGGGTGCGAGGTAGTGATGCCGCAGTGCGTCGGCGAGTTGTCCCCGGCCCCGGTCGCGCAGCGCGTCGGTGTAGGCACCGTAGAAGTCGGCGACATGGTCGACGGCGGACAGCGGCCTGCCCGCATGCCCGAGGGCGACGTGTGCGGTAGCGGCCGGCTCGGGCGACGGGAGAGGCGGCACCGTGGAACCCGGAGTGATGTGGCGGACCGTCGAGGGCTCGGACATGGAATTCTCCTCCTTCCCGGAGAGGAACAGGAGCGGTTCCTCGCTCTCAGAGGACGTTCAGGTTGAAGACCTGACAGTTCATGGGTTGTGCCAAGTTATAGGCGTTTCGCCCGTTGCTCGTTTCGCGAGATTGGAGATCATCGCGAGGCGGATCATGCTCTCGGAGTGTGCCGGTTTGGTCTCGTAGTCGCGGGCGAGGCGGCGATGCATCATGATCCATCCAAAACTCCGCTCCACGACCCACCGCCGCGGGATGACGGAGAAGCCTTTGACCTGCTCGTTTCGCGGGACGACGTCGACGTCGATGCCTAGGGCGGCGCCGTGCTCGATCGCCTTCTTCTTGTAGCCGGTGTCGACCCATGCCTTGCTGATGGCGGGGTGGTCGGCGGCGACGCGGGTGAGGAGCTGTATGCCGGCCTCGTTGTCCGAGACGCTGGCGGCGGTCACCATGACCAGCAGTAACAGGCCGAGAGTGTCGACGACGATGCTGCGTTTGCGGCCGACGATCTTCTTGCCGGCGTCGGTGCCCTGGGTGTCGGTGGGCACGCTGGTAGCGGTCTTGACGCTCTGGGCGTCGATGACGCAGGCAGTGGGTTCGGCGGTGCGTCCTACCTGCTCACGGACCATCCGGTGCAGGTGGAGGCCGAGTTTCTCGATGGTGCCGTCGGCGGTCCAGGCGCTGAAGTAGCCGAACACGGTGGTGTGCGGCGGGAAGTCGTGGGGCAGGTAGCGCCAGGGGACGCCGGTCCGGTTGAGGAAGAGGATCGCGTTCATAACTTCTCGCAGGTCAGTGACCTTTCCACCAAGGTTGAGCGAGGTCTTCTGCCGCTCGGCCCGCCAGGCCGTCAAGGTCGGTTCCATCAACGCCCAACGGGCATCGGAGAGATCGCTCAGGGAGGGCTCACGCTGCTTCGAAGAGGTCATGGGACCACTCATGCACGAGGTCCCCAACCGGGCATATCGCTCGATCGAGCGAGGCAAAAGCAGACTTCAGGGACCTATTCGAATCGGACAGAAGCTATCGGTAGTAAGCGGGCTGAAACGCAAGCCCCGGCACGGTTCAGCCGAAGAGACATATCACCTGTTCTGCCTGTACGCGGCGAATCCCGACGCGACCCAACTATCGCAAACCGGCGCATAAATGACGCGAACATCCTCTCAGGGGGCGGTATGTGACGTGATGCCCCTTTCGGGCTTTCGGGTGGGGCTGTCGGGTTGTTCGTGGCCTGACCGGGCGGCTACGACTGCGGCTTGGTGAACAAGCCCTGCTCGGGCTCGATCAGGATTCCGCGTTCGGCCAGCCGCTTGAGCTTGAGCCGGACGTTGTTGACATTGTTGGGTGCGATCTCCAGGTTCATCGCCTCGCAGACCGCCCGCGCCCGCAGCGGGGCATCGGCTGCGGCGAACACCGCCATGATCTGCTGGTAGGCCGGATGGTCCGGCAGCTTCGCGGGCGGCGGTGTCGGCGAGGCCGGCTCGGGCAGTGCCAGCAGCGTCTTACGGGTGATGCGCACCTCTTCGGCGACTCGGCCGAACTCCTCCAGTTGCGCGGTGAGTTCCGTGATCCGCGCTCGCGTCGCTTCGGCCTGCGTGGCGATCTCACGCTCTTGCTCCTCCAGGCGGGCGAGGACCGCCCCCAGGGTGAGCTCATCGTTGTTCATGCGCCGCGCCAGGTGGGGGTGGAGGTCGCGGTGAGCATCCTGGACATCCGGTCGCTTATGGCCCAGTACACCCTCGACTCGGCCGAGGCGGGCCGGTGTTCGTAGTCGCGGACCAGTCTGCGGTGCAGCATCATGATCCCGTTCACCTGCTCCACTCGCCACCGGATCGGTTGCGGCACGAACCCGCTGGTTGCCGGGTTGCGCTCGACGACTTCGACGTCGATGCCGACCTTCTTGCCGTGGTCGACGACGGCGGTCTTGAACCCCTGGTCCACCAGGGCCTTCTGCACCGTGTCGGTCTCGGCGGCGACCTTGTCCAGCAAGGCGATACCGGCAGAGTTGTCGTGCGTGGACGCGGCCAGCACCACCACCGCGATCACCAGACCGAGAACATCAACCGCCAGGCCGCGCTTGCGGCCCGGGACTTTTTTTGCCGCGTCCCTTCCGGTGGTGCCGGCGGGCACCCCGGCGCCAGCGTGCAGGCTCTGGGTGTCGAGCACCACCAGGCTCGGGTCGGCCTTGCGCCCCCCGGCTCTCGCGGACCTGCCAGCGCAGCAGGTCGTGGATGGTCTGGTCGGTGCCGTCGTCACGCCATTTGTAGAAGTAGTACTTCACCGCGCCGGCCGGTGGCAGATCGTGGGGGAGGTAGTCCCACTGGCAGCCGGTACGGGACTGGTAGAGCAGCGCGTTGACGAACTCCCGCATCTCGTAGGCGCCCTGGTGGCCGCTGACGGAGGGATGCCGGGCCTTCCAGGAGGCGATGACGGGCTCGATCAGGGCCCACCGCTCGTCGGACAAGTCGCTCTTGTAAGGCTGGCGATCGCTCACGAGGAACACTCCAGCACGACAGGACCCCCCGGCTCAGCCCCGATACGCGTGCGCCACACGTTCCAGCGACAACAAACGCGGCATCACGTCACATAGCTCCGCCGCTGTCGTTGCGACGATGAACAGGGCAAGGATGCGGAGAACGAGCGTTGCGTTGCTCACGATCCCGGCGGTGAGTCGCAGTCGCCCTGCCGAGTAGCCATCCTCCAGCACACCGTACGTACGTCGATGCGGGCAGGTCGATGGTCCGTGAACCGGCCCAGGACCGCACGTCGCCTCAGGGCGCTACCCCCCTTGCCGCCGTCCCGACGGCCATTCGTGCTCGTTCCGAAGTATCACGCGACCTGCGTAGACGCCCGCCGCGCCCAAGCACAGCAGCGAGAGCATGACGGCGATGACGCCGTACTGGCCCAGCTTCGCACCCCCGATGAAGAAGCCGACGGCCAGCGCAAAGTAGAGGAGCGAGCAGGCCGCGGCAACCCAGCGATTCGTCTTGGACCGCGCGTTGATCTGGGCGAAGAAGGCATGGCGTCGCGCGGCTCGACGATCAGCCCGCGCGATCCGGGCGAGCCGTTCCTCGGAGACGGTGACGGCGGTGTCGACCACCGTGTCGACCGGCCTCGACGCCCCGATGAGCGCGACAGCGGGTACGGATTTTATCGGGACAGCCAAGTCGATGACCTGCGTCCCCTGGGAAATCCGCAGCACGCCGTTCTTTCGCCGGAGGTTGAACCCGGGGTTGAGCGTTGCCGGCGTCGGACTTGGGCCGACGTGGCAGGTGCTGTCGAAGATGTAGGCCCGGCGCGACAGGAACCACGGGTCGACGACTAACCCCGTTTTATCGCCCACCAGGAACACCGTGGCCTGACGCCAGCTCAGCCGTCCGACCTCCCTCACCCACCCCTTGTCCGTGATCTGCTGCGTGACGCCCCAGCGTTCCTCGGCCGCGATCTGTGCAGGCTTCAGCCGATACCCAGGTTCGGCAGGACGGCCGGTACTGCGTGGCCGGACATCCCCCCGCCAACGCAGCCGACGAGGCACGATCGTCACGCCGATCGCCATCACGATGAAGGCTGCGATGCCCCCCAGCGTCAGCACCGGGCCCATCGGTCCGTCGCCGATCACGGCCACGCCGGCGAGCAGCGCGCCCGCCCACGCCAAGGCCCCGAGCAGCACCAGTACCGCGTCCACGTCGTCAGCCCCCGCCGCTCGCCCCACGACTCGAAAGATGTCGGCAAATTCTATCTCCGTCGTTCCTTGCTGGCCACGGAACGATCGGCCCTTCCCCGAGCTTCCAGGGGCCTCCTCGCGCCCAGCGGAAAGGTCCGCGTCGACCGGCGGTGGACGTAGCCCGGCCGGACTTGTCGCACCGAGCCGCGCCGCCAAACACGGAAGGGCCGCGGCTGCACGCCAGCCACGGCCCGTCCGCTCTATCTGGCGCCTGCTATCCCAGTAGCCATCCGAACGCCGCGCCAGCCGCGCCCTCGATGGCGGCTTGGCACCAGTTCCACTTTCCGTCAGTCGCCATGGAGTAGCCGAAGTTGAATCCGAAGGCCGCGAAGCCGCCGGACATACTGCCCGCCCCTCGGGCGTGCTTCCCGAGCCATCCGACCTTGCCGACTATCCCCCACATGCCACCGACCGTGCCAGCGTAGGTACTGGCAAAATAGCGGTTCGCGTGCGCCGCATGCGATGAGAGATTAGCCGTGCAGCTGAAGCGGCCGGTGAGGTCGCTCTTGCTGAACGGGTCGCCGAACACGTACACGTAGTTGTTCGCGCAGCCGTTCTCGATCGGGTCCACGCTCAGGAAGCGTCCTTCCGCCGCTTCGTAGGCGCGAGCGCCGAGGACGGTGATGCCGGTGCCGGTGTCGGTGAGTTTGCTGTCCTTACCGAAGGCGCCCAGGACGTTGCCGCCGGCGGCGTTGGCCGGGGTGGCACTTCCCGACAACGCCTGGCCCCAGGGGTCGTAGGCGATGGGGTCGTTCAGGCTCGTGCCGGTGTTGTCGGTGACGACGGTGATGTTGTCGTGCAGGTCCGGGTAGGACCACAGGGTGCCGCTGGTCTGGATGGTGGCCATCACGCCGCCGGGTAGCGCGACGAACTGCTGCACGACGTTGCCGTTCCCATCCAAGGCGGCGGCGGCGCTGTCGTCGTAGCCGTTGTACGCGTAGCCGGTGACGGTGCGGCCGGCGGTGTGGGAGACGACGCGGTCCACGGCGTCGTAGGTGTATTCCGTGGCGGTGCCGGACACCGGGGTGGCGGCAGCCAGGCGGTTGGCCGCGTCCCAGGTCAGGGTGGTGCCGTGGTCTTCGGTCTGATTGCCGTGGGTGTCGTAGGCGTAGCCGGTGTCGGTGGTGGCGCCGACTGTGGTGGACACGAGCTGGTCGGCGCTGTTGTAGCAGTAGCCGGTAGTGACGGCGGTGCCGCCGGCCGGAGTGATGGTGATGCTGGTGCGGTTGGAGTTCGCGCCCATGCCGGGGTCGGCGCAGTTCTCGCCCGCCGGATTGGCGCCGTAGCCGTAGGCCGCCGTCGCACCGGGCAGGTAGGCGGTGGCCAGCCTTCCGGCGCCGTCGTAGGTGTAGGTCGCGGATCCGGCCGGGTTGGGGTTGGTCAGCGCGTTGCCGTTGCCTGCCTCCAGTTCGGTGGTGACGCGCTTGCCCGGAGACCTGGTGGTCTGATCCCCGGTCACCAGCGTGCTGGTGGCCGTGCTGGTGAACACCAGGCTGTTCTGGTCGCCCTGGCTGTCGTAGCCCAGGGTGCCGGTGGTGCCGTCGGCGTAGGTGACCGTGGCCAGGCGGCCGGTGGTGCTGTCGTAGTGGGCGGTGGCCAGCAGGTTGGTGCCGGAGGTGACGGTGGCCAGGGTGCCGCTGTCCGGATCGTAGGTGTTGGTGATCGCGCCCTGCGGCCCGGTGGTGGCGGTAACCTGCCCGGCCTGGTTGAAGGTGGTGGTGCTGGTCTTGCCGGCGACATCGGTGTAGCTGACCAGCCGGCCCAGCAGGTCCACGGTGGTGGTGATGGTGCCGGCGGCGTCGGCGACGCTGGTGGTCAGCGGGTTGCCGCCTACGTCGTAGGTGTAGGTGGCGGTGCGGGCTGGCGCGCCGTTGAACGCCGGCCAACTCTGGCTGGTCATCCGGCCGTTGGCGTCGTATCTGGTGCACTCCCACGGCGCGGTGTCGATGCCGTCGGCGGCCCCGACGCGGTGGCCGGCCATGTGGCCCGCGGCGTCGTACACGTACTGCTGCTCCCGGGCCGGTGTGCTGGACGCGGGAGCCGGGTCCGTCTCCGATCGCAGGTTCCCGCCCTGCGGGGTGTCGGCGGCGATGCCGCAGACCGCGGCCAGCGGGCCGGCGGTGCCGGTGTAGTAGGTGTAGGTGCTGCCTTTGCCGGCCGGCAGGGTGCGGCTGGTCTTTCGCAGGTAGGTGCTGTCGCTGGGCGCCTCGTAAGCTGTGGTGGTGGTCAGTGCCGTGCTGCTGCCCGCCCCGACCGTGGTGGAGGTGGCCAGCCCGTACTGCGGTCCCACCGTGCCGTCGGCGTACTTGGTGGTGGTGACCACGCCGTCGGGGTCGGTGACACTGGTCTTGAGCGAGTAGGCCGGGTCCAGGACGGCGTTCGGGATGACCGCGCTGGTGCCGCCGGGCGGCGTCAGCGTCACGGCGAACTCGTTCAGCTGTGTCGCTGAGCCCTGGAAGTCCACCTGGATGGCGTGGATTCCAGCGGCCAGCTGGGTGCCGGTTCCGGTGGTGGTGCGGGTGGTGCCGGCGGCGAAGCCGGTGACGTCCGCGCCGTCGTGGACCAGCGGGGTGCCGTCCAGGTTCACGGTGATCGCCTGGCTGGTGGCCGCTCCGACCGTGTAGGAACCGGCGGTGGCCAGGCTGATCGTACCGGTCAGGCGCATGCTCCACTGCCCGGCAGTGTCCGAACCGGTCGGCGGGCTGCCGGCGTCCCAGTGGGCGCACAGCATGCCTCCGGACGTACCGCCGCTGGTCCCGCACAGTGCTGCCGACTGGGAGCCGCCGGGGTTGAAGGAGTGCGAGGCAGCCGGTCCGGCCGCCTGGCCGTTGGCCCAGAAGGTGGCCGCTAGACCGGCCATACCATCGTCGTATCCATTGCGGGTATGCGGAATCTTCGCCACTCCGCAGCCCGAGGTGTCCTGCGGGTTGCTTACCGGCAGGTAGCCGACCACCGGAGCCTTCGGGGTGACTCCGGTCGGCCAGCCGCCGGCAAAGCAGGCCAGCGGCGCAGGCCCGTAGGTGTCCGTGACGTTGCCGTGCACGTCGTACACGGTGCTGGTCTGCAGCCCGGCAGGGGTGGCCGTGACCACCGCCTGGTCGGTCCCGCACACGCCGGTGCAGTCGCCGCCCGGTGTCGTGGCGTTGGCCCACACGGTCGTGGTGGCGTGCCCCGCCGAGTCCAGCTGCTGCACGATCCGGCCTTGGGCGTCGTAGAACGTCCGCGATTCATAGCCGGAAGCCGGAGCGAACCCGGCAATGGCCGTGTCGGTGTGGTCGGTGGCGTAGGTGTAGGTCCGGGCCGGGCGCGCCGCACCGGGGGTCGGAGCGGGCTGGGTCACTGTGGCCACCCGGCCGGAGCTGTCGTAGCAGATCTGCGTGTCCACCGGGGTCACTGACAGGCCGGTGTCACCGCTGGGGCAGTCGGCTGCGGTGCCGGCCGAGCCGCCGGCGGCGACGTAGTTGCCGGCCAGTGCGTCCCGGATGTCGGCCAGCCGGTTGTCGCTGTCGTAGGCCAGCAGGTCGGTCTGGCCCATCGGGTCGGTCACCGAGGCGATCTGGCCGTTGGCGTTGTAGCCGAAGGTGGTCGCGGTGCCGTCCCAGAAGGCGACCTTGCACAGCATGCCTGCAGGCGCCGGGTCGGCCGCCGGGCAGGCGGCGTCTCCGCCGTAGGACAAGGTGATCGACCGGGCCGACACCGGGTCGGTGATGGCCCGCAGCAGTGCCGGCGTGCCCGAGTACGTGTACCGCAGCGCAGCCGGGTGCCGGTCGTCGGCGGCACTGGTCATCGCAGCCAGGCTGCCGTCCGGGTTGAACGTGTACAGCTGGTTGTCAGAGGTCGCCAGCTGAAGGTGACCCGCGCCGTCGACGTTCAGCCGGTCGTCGTCACCGGCCTGCGCCTGGTAGTAGCCGGGAGCCTGCAAGGTGAACGACGCGGTCTCCCCGGACGCCCCCTGCACGACCACCTGGCTGCCCTCGTCGTCGGCGTGGAACCACTGCGCCGTGGCCGGGTTCGCCAGCAGGTTCCAGCCCGCCGGGACACCGGTAGCGGTCGGCGTCAGCCAGCTGCTGGGCACCACCCACTGCGATACCTGGGCCGGGTCGGAGATTTCGGTGTTCTTGGCCCACAACTGCACGGTGTCGGTGGTGTTCTTGTGCCCGCTCACCCAGCTGTCGACCTCGACCTGATACACCTGCGAGCCGTTGGAGGTGACTGTGCCGTACGACGGGGTCGCGGTGCCGGCGGCACCCGACCAGTCGTCGTACACCGGGTTGGACGACCCGTTGAGGAAGACCCGCATGCCGCCGGTGGTCGCACCGCCGAGCTGCCACGTGCCGGCCGGCAGGCTCAGCGCCCCGGTCCAGCGGACCAGGAACGGTGTGGCGGCGGCGGTGGCCGTGGTCTGGAGCCCGCCGATCGGCGGGGTGGCGTTGTTCCAGCTCGCGTTGACCGAGGCGTCCGTGCGCTGCCCGGCGATCTGGCCGGTGAAGGTGTGGGTTCCGCTGTCGGGGTAGTACTGCGCGGTCAGGCCGTAGTTGCCGCCCTTGGCGATCGAGGACTTCGCCGAGTCGTAGCTCAGCGCCACGCCGGCCGGGCCGGAGACGGTCTGCATGGTCGGCGTTCCCAGCGACACGGACAGGTCGCCGGTCAGCAGGTTCACGGTCTCAGTGGCGGTGGGCACCCCCGGCGCGGGCGAGCCCTTGGCCGGTGTGGTGGTGCCGGCCGGCGGCGCGCCGATGGTGTCGGTCGGCGACGGCCCCCCGTTGCCAAGGCGCTGCTTGACCGTGAACCGGACCGAGGGGCTCGACGAGGGCTTCAGGTTCCCCTCGTAGCCCACGTCGCCGGAGTAGATCGGGGTATAGGCGGTGAGCACCTTGGCGTAGTAGGTGACGCCGTCACGCAGGCTGCCCGGCGGAACCGCCCAGGTGACCGGGGTGGCCGGGGAGTCCGAGGTCGGGCCGTCGTGGAACAGCCACCCCGAGTCGATGACGGCGCCCGTGCCGTCCGACGACGTGGAGACCTTGAAATCGTAGTAGTAGCTGCCCTCATCGCAGTAGGTGCTGGAGCCGTCCGGCGAGACCTGGCAACCGGTGGTGCCGGTCGGCGGGGTGACCGGCGCGGTCAGCGTCGGCGTGGTCGACGACACGACGCTCCCGTCGGCCGGCGAGCTGATCGTCGTCGGCTTCGGCTGCTGCTCGTACTGCGCCATGAAGTACAGGCTGCTGGCACTGAAGGTCGCAAGGCTGCTGCCGGCGGGTCCGGCCACCGAGCTCGGCGTGCCCATCCCGAGCCACCAGCCGTCGCTCCGGTCCGCGAAGTACGACCACTGCGGGCTGCCGGCGGCGTAGGCCGTCTGGAAGCCGGCCTGCGGTCCCGCCAGGGTTTCGAGAAGCTGTCCGCCCGGGATCTGAGCGAACGTCGAGGAGCCGGACAGGCCGTAGAGCGGCACGTCGGTCAGCTGGCTGTCGCTCTGCGCCAGGAACCACGCGTAGGAGAACTGGTACGGCTGGTCGCCCGACTCGACGCTCGGCGGCGCCGGGGCGGGGATGTACACCTCGGGACGCCAGTTGCTTCCCCCTGCGTCCTGGCCGAGTTGGAGGACGCCGGGCAGTGTCTGGCCGGAATCGCTGACGCTGGAGACCGTCCAGCCAGCGGCGGGCGACAACGCGGCATACGTCGGATCGATCACCACAGGGAACGCCGAGGCGGGCAGCTGCGCCAGCCACTCCGGCGACACAGAGACCGTCACCACATCGCCGGCCACCGTCATCCGGGCCCGCGACTCGGCAGTCCGGTCCAACGGTTTCTTCGCCTTCGCAGCCGCCTTCGGGCCCGGCTTGGCGATACTCACCGTCGGGGCCGGCAGGGTGCCCAGCCGGGTACCGCCCGCGCGGAGGTCCACGCCGCCCGCGCGGTTCGGCACCGCCGTGGCCCCGGACAGCTGGAACGAGAAGCTCGACGGGGCGTCCGGCCCCTTGAGGACCAGGTCCTCCTTCACCCCGACAGCGTTGACCTGCTCAGCGAGGTCGGCCTGCGGCCAGAGCTTCTTGTAGGTAGCGGAGTCCCCGGATACCGACGGCGTCAGCGCCGGGTCGGCGACGCCCTGCGGGGCGAAGCCGAAGGTGTGCCCGCCCCGGGTGAACCGCACCGCGCCGCCGGTGCTCCCAGCCGGCCCGAAGGCGACCGACCAACTATTTGAACCGGACTGCCACCATCCCTCTTGGGATGACGGCGCGAGCTTCGTGTCGATCTTCGACCATGTCCCGCCCGCTCCCTTGTAGAAGTGGGGGGTAAAGTAGTGCCGCACCGACAGGCTGCCGTCAGAGTTGCGCCAGGTCGACGTGAACGCCGTCCGATCGGCGACGACCTCCGACACCGGTGTGGGCCGCTTCGCTCGCGGCTTCTCGGCCTTGTGACGCCCCGAAGGTGTCACCGCCTTCAGAGGCGGCACTGAGGCCGACTGCAACAACGACGTGTCATGCTGCGGCGCGGCTGCCGCAGCCATGCCGGTCGCGTTGACCAGTGGCGCCATCAGAGTGAAGGCACCACCTAATATGGCCCACCGCCACACGCCTCGCCGCACACCAGGTCTGGAGCCAGCCTGAAGCACTGTACGCATGTACATCCCCCCACCGGATCTTCATGGCAGCTGTGAACAGAAGTTTGATTTTCGATCCCTTTGACTGTCAACCGTCCGGTAACTGTCAATCCGAGTGAGAGGTCAGGCTGCTTGTGCGACCTGTGATGACGTTTCGTCAGTGGATTCGGTGGTGGGTAGGTTGATCCACACGCGCTCCGGCAGGGGTGGCGGGACGGGGCGGCGGTGGAAGCGTTCCGGGTGGGAGCGGTAGGCCGCGTGCAGGACGTCCGCGCGGCGGGCCTGGACGGCGTGGGCGCTGCCGTCATGGACCGACGCCGTATCCGGTTCAAGCTGAAACGCCTGGTCACACGGGGCAGCCCCGCCCCTGACCGTCCACTCGCCCCGCCGACCAGGGCTCCTCACCCAGACCCAACCCCGAAACGGACATCAGCTCACATCCCGCACTCTCAGGAGATCGCGGTCCGCGGGCGCTCGCGAGGGCCGAGTGGACTGCCCGAGTGGCCCGTTCGGTGCCTTGCAGGTGGGCGCAGCGCGGGAACGCCGACCCGCGGCGCGCTCCCGGCGACGCACGGGCGGGTCCTACTCCAGGGTCTGCGCCGCCGTACGCCGCGGGGAGGCAGGCCCTTCCGGTCCGTACCCCAGACGGATCACCATCTGCGCGAACACCCGGCCGTCCTGCGGCCCTGTCAACTGCTCACGCAGCTCCGGCCATTCCAGTGCCTGGTGCAGCAGCGACGCCCGCACGCCGGCGGCCGTCGCCACCAGCAGGGCGTGCTGAAGCGCCTGACCGGCCCGCAGCCAGTCCGCCCGGCGGTCGTGCGCGGTGGAGAGCACGGCGATCGTGGGTCGTTGCTCGAAGGTGCGGGCGGCGAGCTCGGCAGGGTGGCGGTGCGCCCCGAAGTCCCGCATCGGAACCCGGTCCCGGTAGTCCTGCGGCCCTACGGCCGACGGCGGAACGCCGAGCGCCGTGCCGTCCGGTTCCCGGATCCATCGGCGGCTCTCCGCTCCCCGCTCGCGGTCGGCCGTGTTGCGCCGCTCCGCCTCCAGCGTCACCCGTAGCAGGCGGTCCGTCTCGCCGGGATCCGGGTAGCCGAGCAGGGCCCCCTCGGCGTGCACCGCCTCGGCGAGCTCGTGCAGCAGGGAGGTGGGCAGCGGCCGGTCGGAGAAGGGGAAGCGACTGCTGTGCCGGCGCCACACGGCGTCGTACAGCCCCGCGGCCGGCGAGAAGCGGACGGGACCGCCGAGGCGGACGGCGGCCAGCAGGTCGGGCTCGTCGGGCCTGGGCAGCAGCCGGGTCACCGGTTCCCAGCCGAAGTGCGCGACAGCCAGCCGCACGTTGAACAGCGCGCAGCCCACCGAGAGGTGCAGCGCGCGCCCGGAAGGGTCGATGTGTCGCAGACCGCGGTCGGCGGCCGCCCGGATCTGCAGGGTCGCCGTCTCCGGGTCCAGCCGGAATCGCCAGGGCTGGGTGTTGTGGATCGAAGGGGCGGCCACAGCAGCCGAGACGATCTTCTCCAGGGTCGCCACGTCGAGCAGCGTGGTGGACATGGGGTCTCCTCCCCGCTCGGTGACCAGGGGCCGTCGGGCTTGGTCGGAAGCTCCGTCCACGGTGGCCCCGCCCGCCGGCGGTGGGGCAGGGGCCGGACGGCCCCGCGCCGCGCCGGAAGTCCCGGACGCGGCCGACCGCAGGGACGAAGGCGAACCGGCGGACAGGGCAGACCTGTTCGCCCGCGGACCGAGCCCGCCCTACCGGAGACCCGGCCCGGATCGAAGGCCGACAGGTCCTCGATCGGTCCCGAACAGCCCATGGGGACGCGGCCGGTTCAGGTGGACGCTTCGAGGTGTCAACAGACCTGGGAAGACTCGGCGATGAGGCGCGGGCCGACGACCGCGCCGGACTTCGGAGGTACACCCACCGGAGCATCGGCCGCTTCCGGTCGAACACCCGCCTGCCGGCGCCCGGGCCCCGACTTCGTGTCCGCGTCGGCTCCGTCGAGGAGGAAAGCCATGAAGCACAACAAGGTCGGCTCCGTGATGACCACGGAGGTCGTCCGCGCCGCGCAGGCGACGCCCTTCAAGGAAGTGGCCCGGCTGCTCGGCGAGTACCGCATCAGCGGCCTGCCGGTCGTGGACGAGGACGACAAGGTCGTCGGAGTCGTCTCGGAGACCGACCTGATGATCCGGCAGGCCGACACCCCGGACCCCTACGAGCCGAAGAAGCACCATCGACTCGCCGGCCTGACCCGCAGGGGCCGGACGCGGGCCGCCAAGGCGCGGGCCCGCACCGCGGGTCGGCTGATGACGGCTCCGCCCGTCACGGTCCACGCCGACGACACCATCGTCGTGGCCGCCCGCACCATGGCCCTGCACCACGTGGAGCGGCTGCCCGTCCTGGACGAGGAGCAGCGGCTCGTCGGCATCGTCACCCGCCGCGACCTGCTGCAGGTCTTCCTGCGACCCGACGCGGAGATCCGTACACAGGTCGTCGAGGAGGTGCTGGAGCGCGCCCTGTGGCTGCAGCCGCGCAGCATCGACGTGTCCGTCACGGAGGGCGTGGTCACCCTGGCCGGCCAGATGGACCGCAAGACCGACACGGAGATCGCCGTCTCCATGACCCGTCAGATCGACGGCGTGGTCGCGGTCGTCGACAAGCTCACCTTCCGGCTGGACGACTCACACGTCCGACCCGACGACCGGGCGATGCACGGGGTCGCCGACGAATGGCTGCGGAAGCTGTGACGCGGCGCCGCCGGCACGGAGTGTGTGGTCCCCGGCGCGTCACGCGCCGGGGACCACACACTCCGTAGGCCTGCGTCAGCGGTTCACCGTCAGCGGCACGGTGTCCACGGTCACCGGCCGGCCGTCCTTCGGTGACACGAAGTACGCCGTGAGCAGGCCGGGACCGGACCGGACGGCCCGGTAGGGGACGGTGACGTCGAAGGTGCCGCGGGTGCCGGTGCCGGACGTGGCCCGTACCAGGACGTCGGCGGCCTTGTGCCCGGTCGCGTCGGTCACCTTCAGCCGGAACTCGGCCTCGAACGTGTTCGCGCTGCCCCACACGTGCAGCGGCGTGCGGACCGTATCGCCGAGCAGCGGCGACTCGACCAGGACCGCCGGGGACACGTCCTCGAAGTCGGCGCGGCCGACCGGCCCGTTGAGCACGATCCGCTGCGGGCCGAAGTACGTGACCGGTTTGCCCTCGATCTCGAACGCCACCTTGTGGACGGCCGGGAAACGGGTCAGTGTGAACACGACCTGAGCCAGGCGGGCCCGCATCGACCCGCTGCCGCCGGTGTCGTCGTATCGGCCGGACAGATCGACCGTCGCGACGTGGTTGCGGACGGCGACCGAACGCAGCTCGGTGCCTGGCGGGATCGCGGTGGTGCGGGACCGGCTGCCCTCGTAGCGGCTGGGGCCGGCCAGCAGGGCGCGCAGCGCCGCCGTGGCGGTTGCCGGGGCGGCGACCGTGCGCGGAGCAGGTGAGACCTTCGCGCCGTGCAGGAAGTACACCGCGGTACGGACCTTCCTGGCCGCCGACGTGCCGGAGCCGTCGGCCGAGGACTTCGGTGCCGCCGCCTTCGGTGCCGCGGAGGTCGGGGCCGGGGAGGCGGAGGGCGCCGGGGCACCGGTCGTGCCGCCCGACGTCCCGCTGTCCACGAGGGACGACGTTCCGGCGGGCGTGCCGGGAGCGGTGGTCGTGCCGCAGCCGGCGAGCGTGAGCAGAGGGAGAGCCAGCGCCGCCGTGACCACGGTGGAGCGGTGGCGGCGGGCGCGGCGGGCGTACGGTGTGTCGCTGAACATGGCAGCCTCCTCCGACACTTCCAGCGAACCGCCCGCCGGGGGCATCCCCCAGTGCCGTTCGGCCCCCGACATCGGGCCGAACGGACGTGCAGGCCAGGGCGGTTCGGCTCAGGAAGGACCACCGTGGGCCGGGCGATCGGCAGTTGCCGGGATGAGGGAGGGCCGCTGAGGCCTGGTGCCGGGACCGTCGGCCCATGCCGCGGGGCGGCACGAGCGGGGACGCTGGGGTTGGACGGTTCACGAAGGGTGGACCGTCCGCGAGAGGCGGGATCCACCATGTCCGTGTCGTACGAGAAACCCGGCCACGCGGCGGTGCACCTGACTCGCGCCGCTTCCCTCGCGCCCTCCCCGCACAACAGCCAGCCCTGGTTCTTCGTCGAGGAGGGCCACGACCACGGCTTCGAGGTGCACGCCGACGTCGGGCGCCGCATGATCCTCACCGACCCCGGCGGCAGGGAGATGGTCATCGCCTGCGGGGCGGCGCTGTTCAACGCGCGGACGGCCGTACGGCACCTCGGGTTCCGGCCGGTCGTCGAGCTCCTGCCGGAGCCCGGCAGCCCCGCCTTCCTGGCCCGCGTGGGTTTCGCGACGCACGCCCCGGTCACCCCCGACGAGGCGGAACTCGCCGACGCGATCGCCCGCCGCCACACCCACCGCGGGCCGTTCATGGACGAGTCGCTGCCCGACGACCTCGTGGACGAGCTGCGCGAGCACGCCCGGGTGGAGGGCGCCGTCCTCCAGCTCTTCGACGAGTCCGAGGAGCTGGACGTGCTCGCGGAACTGGTGCGCACTGCCGAGGACACCCACCGCGCGGATCCCGGACACGCCGCCGAGGTGATGCGCGGCCTCGGGCACGGCGGGGTGCCTGTCGAGGCCTGCCGGTACCACCCGGACGGCACCCTCCTCGCCGGTCGCGACTACCTCGGCCTCGCCCGCCGCTACCTCCTGCCGTCCCGCAGGCGCCACCACGGGACGGGCACCGTCGCGGTGCTGTCCACCCCATGCGACGACCGCCACGACTGGCTGCGGTCGGGGCAGGCACTCCAGCGTGTCCTGCTGGCCGCCGCCGCCCGCGGTGTCATGGCCGCCTTTCACACCCAGCCCCTCGAACTACCGGTGCTGCGCGCCCAGATGCGCCATCGCCTGACGGCCGGGAACTTTCCGCAGACGCTGCTGAGGCTTGGCCACCCCGCACAGACATGGACCGCGCCGCGCCGCCCGCCCGCCGAGGTCCTGGTCCGCGACGGCAGCCTGGCCAGGTGGTGACGATGGCAACGGTGCGGCCCGTACGGACGGCCGGGAGCCGGTGGTGGCGGCTGCGCCGCAACCCGCTCAGGCCCCGCAGCTACCTCGTCGAGGGGTGGCTGCTGCCGGCCT
Organism: Streptomyces sp. NPDC008092; assembly: GCF_042957285.1. Lineage (NCBI taxonomy): Bacteria > Bacillati > Actinomycetota > Actinomycetes > Kitasatosporales > Streptomycetaceae > Streptomyces > Streptomyces sp. NPDC008092. Next base: position 74,582 of record NZ_JBIBHY010000014.1, on the reverse strand, counting down.
TCTGGACCCTGGCCCTGCTCGCGGCCGTCGCCGCGGGCGTGCTCACCGCCGACTTCGTCGCACGCGACGCCGCCGCCCTGCGCACCGAGCGGCACCCGGTGTCGGCCGTACTGACCGAGGACCCGGTGCGCTCCACGGCCGCGGTCGACGGCACCGGCAGCGCGGACGACTGGGCCGGCGTGCGCTGGACCGCGCAGGACGGCACGACGCGCACGGGCGTCGCCCGGGTCGAAGCCGGTGCCAAGGCCGGGAGCACCACGCGGGTCTGGCTGGACGACGAGGGCCGCCTGGTTCCGGCGCCCGCGACGGCAGGCCAGGTGCGGCTGGAGGGCGCGGCCCTGGGCATGGTGGCCGCGGTGACCGGCGCGGTCGCGGTACTCCTCGTCGGCCGGTGCGGGTGTGCCTGGCTCGACCGCAGGCGGCTCGCCCGGTGGGAGACGGAGTGGGCCCGGATGGACCGGCAGCGGGGCGGGAGGAAGGGCTGACGCCCGGCAGATCCTGGGGAACTGTTCACCGAGCGGCATCTCCACGATGCGCACTGCCTGCGCGCCCTCCGGCATCGCCCGCAGGGCGGCGGACGCGTCCGCGTCGACGAACGCCACCATGGAGCCCTCGTCGGCGACCACCGGCGGGTCGAGATGGAGCAGATCGCAGGTCGAGGCGACCGCCTCCGTCTCGGGTACGGCACTCTCCTCGATCTCCACGGCGACGGACGAGTAACGGACGACGGGTTCGTACTCGCGCCGGCCCATCACCGCGCACACATGCCCGGCCGCCAGGAAGACGGGCACCTCGCAGTCCAGGTCGTCGAGCAGGCGCGGTCATCGCGCAGGGGGGAAGACGACGGCCCGGTCGACCTGCCCCGCCGGGACCAACGACGGCATGACGGCGACCCAGCATCGGACGCCGTCCGGCAGCGCTCGTGCGCTGCTGCCGTGCGCCGGCCGAGCACCACCAACACGGCGCTTCCAGAGACAAGGCCTGGCCGCCGGGAGACATGAACAGAACATCTCCCAGGACGGAGTGGGTGAGAGGGGGCCGAACGGACCCGGCCGGAGCCCTGGCGGCCCCTGTCCGGTGGCGGGCCGCAGGAAGACGCTGGGACCGAGACCAGTCCGAACACAGGAGGTAACCGTCATGCTTGCGCCCGTCACCGTCGGAGTCGACGGATCCGCCGAGGGCCTGGCCGCCGCCGAGTGGGCCGCGCACGAGGCGGTCCGCCGTGACCGGCCGCTCCGCCTCGTACACGCCTGGAACTGGCACCCCCGTCAGGAGTCCGGTGAACAGGCCAACGCCGCCCAGCGGTACCTTGCCCGGCGCTCCCTGCGCCAGGCCGAGGAACGCGTCCGCCGCACCTGCCCCGATGTCCGCCTGAACGACGAGCAGGTCGAGGGACCCGCGATCGCCGCCCTGCTGAAGACCGCCGAACAGTCCGAGCTGCTGGTGCTGGGCTCGCGTGGGCTGAGCGCATTCACCGGTTTCGTGGTCGGCTCGGTGGCACTTGGCGTGGTGGCACGGGCAGAGCGCCCTGTCGTCCTCGTCCGGGCGGGGGAGGAGCCTGCCGACGAACACCTGCCCGCCGCCGACGGCAGCGCGTCCACCCGCACCGCATGCCGGGATGTCGTCCTGGGCATCGACCTCGCCGACCCCTGCGACGAGGTGATCGAGTTCGCCTTCGAGGCGGCCCGGCTGCGCGGGGCTCGCCTCAGGGTGGTCCACGCCTGGCGGCAACCCTTCCCGATCGGGCTCGGCCCCGGGGACCTCGGACTGGTCAGCGCCCCGGAGCGGGGCGACGAGTGGCTCGGCTTCCTGACGGCCGTCCTGCGGGTGTGGCGCGACAAGTATCCCGGGGTCGAGGTCGTCGAGACCGTCACGGAGGGCCGGCCGCAGACCGTGCTGGTCCACGCGACGGCCGAGGCGGGCCTGCTCGTCGTCGGGCGCCGTATCACCGAACGCCCGGCAGGACCGCACACCGGCCCCGTCACCCACGCCGCCATCCACCATGTCGGCTGCCCCGTGGCCGTCGTGGCCCACGCCTGAGGGATCTCCGCGGGTACGCCGACGCAGCAGGCCCAGGTACCGGCTCGCCCCCGGTCACTCCTCCCGCAGCATGAGCGTGCACGTCTCCCCGGGGGCGATGGTCACGGCCCGGTCCGCCAGGACCACACGGATCGGTGACCTCTCCGAATCGGGTACGGCGATCCCCAGCCGCCCGTTGCGGCGTCGTACGCCGACACCCCAGTGACCGCGATAGCGCACCGTGAATCCGTACTCGGAGAGCGGGGGCAGCGGGACCGGGTCCAGCCACAGGGAGTCCTCGCGGGTCTCCAGCCCCGTCAGGCCCCGCTGGACCAGGTCGAGGGTCCCGGCCATGGCCCCGAGATGGATGCCCTCACCGGTGGTACCGCCCTGGATGTCGGCGATGTCCGCCTCCAGGGCCTCGTGGACGTACTGCCACGCGTCGGCCCGTCTGGCCCTGGCCAGGACCAGGCCGTGGACGAGTTCGCTGAGGGTGGAGCCATGGCTGGTGCGCCGCAGGTAGTAGTCCACGGTGCGGCGCCAGATGTCGTCGTCCAGCTCGTACCCGAGACGCCGGAACAGCGACCTCAGTTCGGCGGGCGAGAACAGGTAGCCGAGCATGAGGACATCCGCCTGCTTGGACGCCTTGTAGCGGTTGACGGTGTCGCCCTCGGCCTCCAGGATCCGGTCCAGCCGCCGTATGGCGCCGTACCGCGCGCGGTAGGCGTCCCAGTCCAGCTCGGCGAGAGCGTCGTACCCCTCGAACTGGCTGACGAGGCCCTGGTGGAAGGGCACCCGCAGCCGACGGGAGACCTCCTCCCACCTCGGCGGCTCCTCGGGGCCGAGCCCGATCTGCTCGAAGAGTTCGTCGCGGCGCCAGGTGGGCAGACGCTCCAGAAGTTCCAGAGCGCGGGTGAGCACCCAGGCCGCGGTGACGTTCGTGTACGCGTTGTCGTCCAGTCCCGGCCGCGCGGCGCCCGGGTAGCCGTCGTGGTACTCGTCGGGTCCGACGACGCCGAGGATCCGGTAGCGGTCGGTGCCGGGGTCGAGGACGGCGAGGTCCGCCCAGAACCGGGCGATCTGCAGCAGCATCTCCGCGCCTCTGGTGTGCAGGTACTGCGTGTCGCCGGTGGCCTCGCAGTACTGCCAGACGTTGTAGGCGATCGCCGAGCCGACATGGTGCTGGAGCCGGGAGTGGTCTGGCAGCCAGCGGCCGGAACCCGGGTTGAGATGCCACTCCTGAGTCTCCTCACGGCCGTCGCTGCCGCTCTGCCACGGGTACATCGCCCCGGTCCGGCCGGCCTCGGCGGCGGCTCTGCAGGCACGGGGGAGGCGCCGGTAGCGGTAGTCCAGCAGCGCCCGGGAGACCTCCGGGAAGTGCAGGTCGAGATACGGCAGCACGAACAGCTCGTCCCAGAAGACATGACCGCGGTACGCCTCCCCGTGCAGCCCCCGCGCGGGCACGCCCACGTCGAGGTCCGCGGTGTGCGGTGACAGCGTCTGCAGCACGTGGAAGAGATGGAGCCGCAGGATCCGGCCCGCCTCGCCCGGTACCTGGATGTCCGCGCGCCGCCACAACCGCTCCCAGGCGGCGGCATGGGAGTCCAGGAGGGCGGAGAAGTCCGCCGCTGCGGACACCCGGTCGAGCGCCGCGCCCAGCGGATCGCTGATCGCGGTGTCCCGTGAGGTGTGCAGCGCGACGGTCTTGTCCACGGTGACGGGTCGGCCGGGAGCGATCGGGATCACCAGGCGGTTGACGGCGCGGTGGCGGGTCGGACGGAAAGCCGATGACACGACGGGCTGGTCGGCGACGACCGTCGTCCGGGCCACCAGGGCGACCACGACGCCCGACGCGGTGGTCCGGCAGCTCAGCCAGACGGTGCCGGGCTCACGAGTTCCTGTCCGGACTCCGGTCAGGTGACGGCGGTCGAGGGCGCGGTAGCGGTGCACGTTGCCGTTGATCACCTTGCTGTCGAGGGAGCTTTCGACCTCGATCTCTCCCGACCAGTCCTCCGCCGCGAAGACCGTCCGCAGCGCGGCCAGGTGAGGATCCTCCATGTGCACCAGGCGGGTCTGCTCGACACTGAGCACGCCTGTCTCGTGGTTGCGGTGGCGGAAGGAGCGGGTGAGCGTCGCGCGCCGCAGATCCAGGGTGTGGCTGTGCTCAAGGAGCGTGTGCGGGTGCGGGGAGAACCATGGGCCCCAGGCACCCCCGGCGCGGCGCCGGCGGAACCGGAGAAGTAGCCAGTTCGGCAGGTTGACCAGGTCCTCGTTCACCACCTGCCGGCCCGCCACGGTCGACTCCAGCCGGTTGTAGCACCCGGCCGCATAGGTTCCCGGGTAGTGGACCAGCCCCGCCCGGCACTCGGGCAGTGCGCCCCGCGTGGCGAAGTAGCCGTTGCCCAGTGTGCAGAGAGATTCACGCAACCGCTCGGCGGCGGGGTCGTAGCCCGTCCACTCCCATGTCCACTCCGACATCCGCAACCTTTCCGTCGCCCCGGCGGCACTCTCCTGCCGGGGCGGTGCAGGTCCCCAAGGCCATGCGGCGGGTTTCAGACCGGCTGCGGGACGACGGCGACCGGGCACTCGGAGTGATGGAGCAGGGCGTGCGCGACCCTGCCGAGCTGCAGGCCGAAGTGACCCTGCCGACGCCGGGCGCCGACCACGACGAGGTCGGCCTCTGCCGTCGTGTCCAGCAGGACGCGATGGGCGGGGCCTTCGACCGCGCGTCGACGGATTTCCACCCGGGGGTGCTCCCGCTCGGCCTCGCACAGCGCGTCGTCGAGGGCGGCGGAGGCCCGCTGCTCGCGCAGCCGGGCGTCGTCGCCGGCGGCCGGCATGTGGTCCACGGGCTCGACGGTCGGGGTGCGCCACGCCCGTACGGCGGTCAGACCGCAGCCGCGTGCTTCGGCCGCACGCACGGCGAACCGAACGGCGCCGGTGCTGCCCTCGGGATCCCCTACCCCCACCACGACCCGGCCGCCGGCTCCCTGGCGGGCGTGTTCCGTGCCACGGACCACGACGACCGGGCACGCGGCACGAGCCGCGACGGCCAGGCTCACCGAACCCAGCAGCATCCCGGCGATCCGTCCGAGCCCACGGGCGCCCGTGACCAGGGCGAAGGCGTCAGACCCCGCTGCCAGCAGCGCGGACACGGGGTCGTCGGGCAACACCTCGGCCGACACCTTGACCTCGGGATTACGCAGTCCGGCGCGTTCGGCACAGGAGGCGACGATGTGCTGTGCCAGGACCTCCTCGGCCGGACGCCCGGCGCCGAACGAGGGGCGGACCTCCTCGTAGCGTTCCCACCGGGAGGCATGGATCAGGCGCAGCGCCAGCCCCTGGCGTGCTGCCTCGTCCACCGCCCAGTCGACCGCCAGCAGACTGGAGTCCGAGCCGTCGACACCCACGACCAGGGGGAGTTCCATCGTCGTCACCGCCTTCGCCGTCCGGTTGCAGAGAGGCCCCGGTGATTGCGGACAGGCCCCTGTGAACACCGTCGCACCGTCTGCCGACCGCCGCGACACGCCGACCGGCTCCCGGCTGCGGCGGCTTCTGCGCAAGTCAGCGGCCGGGGCATGGCACGCCGGGGCGGATCGGCGCGGGAACGGCTATTGACCGTTCGCGGTGATCCGGCGGCCCGTGAGGCTCGTGGGCCGGATCGACACCCACATCTCGCGCTCGCCACCCGGCCAGGGGGTCGTGTGGGCACGCTGGGCGAGCCTGCGTACGGCGTCGGGGTCCGTCACAACGCCGGCCGGACCGACGGCGAGGACGCTCCAGCCCTGGCTGAACGCCTCGTCCAGGCGGTCCACCTCGAACGCGACCTCGGTCTCCGCGGCCCTGGCGGCCACCGAGTCCGGCGCGGTCCGGAAGACGATGGCCTCGTCGACGACCTCGTAGTTGACCGGGACGACCACCGGGCGGTCGTCGGCCCCCGACACGGCGACGCGCCCCACACCGTGCGTGGAGAGCAGGGTGCGGCACTCCTCGGGGCCGAGTTCCCGGAACCGGGGGTGCAGCAGCGCATGTCCCTGGCCGGGCGGGCGACCGATGCCGGCGCCCAGGAGTGCGGTCACCGTGGTACCCAGCGCGTCGGCGAGCCTGACGAGAGTCCCCAGCCCCGGGTCCGCGGGGTGCTCCTCAAGATAGGCGAGATAGTCGGGCGACATCCTGGCGCGGCGGGCCGTCTCCACCCGGGTTATCCCTCGTCTACGGCGCTCGACGGCCACGCGCCGGCCGATGTCGCCGGGGTCTGCCGTCCCCGTGGGTACGGTGGCGGCGGACGTGGATTCCGGCCGCGTCTCTCGCACCAGCGCGGGATCCTCTCGTTCAAGGTGGCGGATGTGCGCGTCGGGACCTGGGAACACGAGCGTGACTTCATCTGTGTCCGACCAGCGCACGTCGTAGGGAGGCGTGCCGTCCTCGTGGTGGAGTCCGACGATCTCGCCGTCGCGGTGGGCCGCGCCGGTCGCCGGGCTCTCGACGACGAGTTGGTCGCCGAGGTGAGCATGCATGATCGCCACCCTCTCCTCAGAATGCCGCTGTATCCAACGTGCCACGTGTGCCGTGTCGCCGCATGGGACGGAAACCGGGCATCAGGAACGTGGCGTGGGCCGCTTTCGGCGGTACCGCGGCTCGGGACCCGCCTCGTCACCCTGGCTGGCTTCAGATGGCCCATCCTGTCCTCTGGCTGTCGCCCGGCAGAGGTGCACCCATGCCTTCGATGTCGCATTCGGCGGTGTTGAGAAGCTGCCGGCCGAGGGCGTTCATGGCCCGGCCCGCCGCCAGTTCGTCGCCGATCTCGGGCACGTTCGTGTCCGCCGGATGACAGTGTGCGGTTCCGATCGCGGTGAGCGCGGAGGCGCCGGTGTCGAGCACCACGTGCGCCTTCGTCGTCCCGTCGTCCTCTTCGAAGAGTCGGAGACTCACTTTCCACTGCGCCGTGTGCGGCATGGCTTCCTCCTCACCACGGAACATCCGACGGCGGGTCGCCGTCCGGTTCCCCCTCCGTGTCCCACCGTCGAACGGCGGCGCGCCCGGTTTCCAGGGCCGAACGTCCCTACGGAACCGGCGTCCGGCCCCAGCGGCACCCAGCGGAGTGGGCGAGGGCGGGCCCCAGCTCCGCGGCCCTCTCTCCCGTACGGTCGGCAGGGACCCCGGCAGCGGATGCACCCGGTGTCCCCGCCGGGCGGAACCGTTCCGGAAGGTCCCGCATATTCATCGCGGCCTCTGCCCGGTCGGCTGCTTCTTCAGTCTCACCGTTCCCGGCGCATGCCGCACCGGACAGGGCCGTCACGCCGTTTCCCTGGGCCGTTCGGCTCTTGGCAGGACCGGTCGGAGCGAAAGACTGGGACGGAAGGCGAGTCCACGGAATCGGGAGGCCACCGTGAACAAACACGAGAACTTCTCCGCGGAGGCCGAGGCCCGTCGGGACCGGCCTGCCCGCCCCTGGAGCCCCGGCGAGTCGCAACGGCCGGACATGCTGCTCCGCTATCTGGGCGCCGTGGCCACGGCCGCCGCCAGACACGCCGGCAGCGAGGCGCAGGCCCTGACGGCACCGGTAGGGGGCACCACCCGCTCCCAGCCTTCCACCGCCTTGCCCCCGCCCCCTCCCGGGCCGGGGCTGGTGCGGGAGGTGATGGACGTGCCCGCCGCCGCACTGCGCGACGACCTGCCGTACCGCGACATCGCCCGGCTGCTGGCGCGCGAACAGGTCGGCGCACTCCCGGTGGTGGACGACGAGGACCTTGTCGTCGGCGTCGTCTCGGAATCCGATTTGCTCGCCAAGGTGGCCTTCGAGGCCTCCGGTCACCGGCCCGGCCCCATCGGGCGGCTGCGCGAGCGACGGCTCTACGGCAAGGCGCGCGGTGAGACGGCCGCCGACCTGATGACGAGCCCCGCGATCACGGTGCTGCCGGGCGCGACCGTCGCCGAGGCAGCCTGGCTCGCGGCGCTGTCCCGGCTGAAGAGGCTCCCCGTCACCGACCGCGACGGCCGCCTGGTCGGCGTCGTGCGCCGCGATGCCCTGCTGCAGGCCCTGATCAGGGACGACTCCGGAATTCGGTCGGAGGTCGAGAACCGGATCGAAGCGTGCTGCTCGCCGGGCGACCAGGACGCCGTGGAGGTGACCGTTCACGACGGGATCGTGGCGCTGGCGGGGCGGATGACTCCGGCCGGCGCGGCCCGCCTCGTGGCGGAGGTGGAGGCCATCGCCGACGTCGTCGAGGTGAAGAACCTCCTCACCGCTGCCTGACCTGGGGTTCCGGCCTTCCCGGGGCTGGCCGACAGCTCGGCCTCGGAGACCATGCGCAAGACACGGCCAGGCCCCACACGCGGCCCCGCCCCGCGTCCCGACTGCGGGTTCGCCGAACTCGGTCCGGCGCGGGGCCACACGACAGGCACAGCGCCGACCTGCGAGCGTGCGCGGGGAACGGTAGAAGTGGAGGAGGACAGGGGGCGGCAGGGACGGCCGGCAGCCGCGGCGCCGGTTCCCCACGGCTCCGGATTCCGTGTGCCGGATGGGCGATGATCCAAATGCGCGATTACACCGCTGGTAATGGCTCTGGAGCGCTCCCGGATCCGGCGGCCTCGGCCGTGGTCGATGCGCGGGGGATCGTCACGGGGTGGAGCCCAGGCGCCGAGCGACTGCTGGGCTACTCCTGCCAAGACGTCGTCGGCCGTCCTGCGACCCGTCTCCTTGATGCGGACGCGCACATAGACGGCGGATTCACCGAGGTCCTCGACCGGCGAAGCGGCGCCGTCCTGCTCCGGCACCGGGACGGCCGGCGACTGGAGGCGTGGCTGCGCACGTATCCGTCGCTGGACGGCGAAGGCCATGCACAACGGCTCGTCGTGGCCACCGAGCCGGGCGAAGCAGAACAGGGCACTGCGACGACAGAGGAAGCCTTCGCCCAGGGCCATGTGCCCGTCATGGTGTACGACTCCGAACTGCGGGCCCTGCGAGCAAGTGCCGGCGCCGTTCGCGAACTTGCTCTCACCGAAGACCGACTGCGCGGTCGGCGGGTCACCGAGATCATGCCGCCCCACATCTGCCACTCGGTCGAGGACGGTATGCGCCATGTGTTCGAGACCGGGAAACCCGAGCAGTTCCACGTGCGGGGCAGAGCCCGGCCCGAGGCGCGCGAGAGAGTCTGGTCCATCACCGTGTCTCCGCTCAAGACTCCGGCGGGGCAGGTGCGACGTGTGCAACTCACCGCGCTCGACGTCACCGAACAACATCTGGCCCGGGAGCGACTCGCCCTGCTGAACGACGTCAGCACACAGGTGGGCAGCACTCTCGACGTGATGCAGACGGCCCAGGAGATGGCCGATGTCGCTGTGGGCCGGCTTGCCGACTTCGTCACCATCGACCTCCTCGACTCGCTGTTCCGGGGGGTCGAACCGAGCCCGTCCGCGACCGGCACCGTCGCCCTGCGCCGCGCCGGGCAGCAGTCCGTGCTCCCCGGTGTGCCCGAAGCGGTGATCCGGCCGGGAGACGTGGACTACTACCCGGAGTCCACGCCGCCCGTGCGCTGTATGGCCACCGGCTGTCCCTCGCGCCACCGGGCCCTGGACCGGGCGATCAGGGACTGGGGGGAGGCGGACCCCGAGCGGTCGCGGGTGGTCCGGACGTTCGGAGTCCACTCGATCATGGTCGTCCCGCTGCGTGCCCGTGGTATCACCCTGGGCGTAGCCGTTTTCACCCGCCACCAGCGCCAGGAGCCGTTTCAGGACGACGATCTGCTCCTGGCGCAGGAAATCGCAGCGCGGGCCGCTGTCGCAGTGGACAACGCCCGCCGGTACACCCTCGAACGTGGCACCGCACTGGCCCTGCAGCGCAGCCTTCTCCCTCGGCGGTTCGCCGCCCAGAACGCGGTCGAGGTCGCTCATCGCTACCGCCCGGCCCGTACCAGGGCAGGGCTGGGAGGCGACTGGTTCGATGTGATCCCCCTGTCGGGTGCGCGGGTCGCGCTGGTGGTGGGAGATGTGGTGGGCCACGGCCTGCGCGCCTCCGCCACCATGGGCCGGCTCCGGACCGCAGTGCGCACGCTGGCCGACGTCGATCTCCCCACCGACGAACTGCTCGTCCACCTCGACGACCTCGTCAGCCACCTGGCGACCGAAGAGGATCCCACTCCGGACCCCGAGATCGAGTCCGATCTCGGGGTTCCCACCGAGCTCATCGCCACGTGCCTCTACGTGCTGTACGACCCGGTTGCACACCGCTGCACGGCCGCCACCGCGGGCCACCCGCCTCCGGCCGTCGTCACGCCCGACGGTACGGCGTACTTCGTCGACGTACCCCCTGGACCTCCGCTGGGCGTGGGCGGGCTGCCCTTCGAAACGGTCGAGTGGGAGCTGCCTGAAGGGAGTCTCCTCGCGCTCTACACCGACGGCCTCGTCGAAGGACCCGAGCATGACCTCGACAAGGGCCTCGCACAGTTGCTTCGGTGCCTGGAGGAGTCCGCGCACTCGCCGGAAGCCGTGTGCGACGACCTGATCCGGGCCCTGCTCCCCCAACAGCCCCAAGACGACGTCGCTCTCCTTGTCGCCCGCACCCGAATCCTCGACGCCAGCCAGGTGGCCACCTGGGACCTGCCCTCCGACCCCGCCGCGGTGGCCGGAGCCCGCGCGGGGGTCGAGGCCAGACTGGCGGCCTGGCGGCTGTCCGAGGTGGCCTTCACCGCGGAGCTGGTCATCAGCGAACTCGTCACCAACGCGATCCGCTACGGGCAACCCCCCATCCGATTGCGCCTCATCCGCGACGGTGCCCTCATCTGCGAGGTCTCCGACAGCAACAGCACCGCGCCGCACCTGCGGCGTGCCCGCACCTATGACGAGGGCGGCCGCGGCCTGCTGCTCGTCGCCCAGTTCGCCGATCGCTGGGGGACACGTCACCATGCCCAGGGGAAGACGATCTGGGCGGAGATCGGGTGCTGAGAAGCGTGGTCCGCAGGGGGATCGTCCAGCTTCGGCTGCGGCAGGAGCACGCGTAGTTCGTCGGGAGTTTCCGGGACGCGCCACGCCCGGGAGGGCCCTGTCCCTCAACTGTGGTTTGTGGAGCCTTCAGACGGGCCTTCTTGGCGTAGGAATCGGCCCCCGGAACGCCAGCGGCGGCGAGCTGCGGGTGCCAGCGCGTTGATTTTCGGTACTGGCAGTCATCGTGCGCGATCTCGGCGGCGCAGGCACCCTCGACCACCAATATCAGGATATCGATTGCCTGCATGACTGGCGCCGGGTCTCCGCACTTACGGTGACCATTTCCCAGATGTCCTCCTCGCGCGTGCGGCGTACGCGGCGACAGGGCCGAACGGTCCTCCGCGGGGCTGATAGGTACCGCCGACGATGCCGGAGAACCTCTCTGCCGGAAGGCGCGAGAGGGCCTTCGTACCGAGGTCAGGGACCAAACGCTCAGTGAGGACCACACCAAAATCCAGCACGTCTTCATCCCCGTCGGAGCCTGCTGGCTCAACCTCCAGGAAGGCTGGTGGCGCATCTTCCGCAAGGCTGCCCTCGCAGGCTAGTCCTTCGCCGGACCACCCGAGATCGACCAAGCCACTCGCCTGGCAACAGCCCAGCTCAATACCCGCGCCCAGCCCTGGGTATGGGGAAGACCCACACCTTCAACCCGCGCTCTACGCCGCCGATACGTGTACTCCGTTTGAGGAACCCAGCACTGGACCTGCTATGTATTCCACGTCCTGGCGCATTGTGGTGAGCGGCGGGATGGTGTAGCTCGCCGGCGGTCATCCGTAGACCGCCCGGTTCATCGCCGCCGAGCTCGGCTGGCCGGAGGACACGGCCGTGGTGATCGCGGACGACCTCGCGGGCGACGACCGGGCGGGCAGGGCCCGGATCCTCCGTGACGTAGGTTTCGTGGCGTGTGTCGTGCTGGAGCAGAAACCGCATGTCGTACGTTCGCGATCTTGAACTGCAGCTTCGTGGTACGACCGTTCCCGAACTTGTACGCGACAAGTCCCAGTTTAGGTGCGTCTCGATACCCAAGTGGTTGGCATATTTAGATAGTCGGCGGTCTGCCTGGGCCTATCCCCCCTAGGTCGTGTGGTTGGCCAAAAAGAGAGCCAGTGGTCCGGCGGGCAAGAGGAATCGCCTCTCGTGGGCGGCCTGCACGGCGTCGTCCATCGGCCACCACATGAGCTTGTAGTCTCGTTCCGTCTCGGTGAGTTCTTGTTCGCCGAGGGTGAGTTCACGGGCCTCGAATAGATGGACTCGCGCGGTAGAGCCGAGGGTGATCGCGTACGCGCCGAGTGGGCGCCAGCATTCTGCGGTGATTCCTGCTTCCTCGCGCAGTTCGCGGCGGGCGCACTTAAGCGGGTCTTCGCCGTGTTCGCGGCGGCCACCGGGCAGGAAGAGGAACTCGCCCCCGTGGATGGGGAAGTCGGCGCTCAGCAGGGCTACCAGGCCCTCCGCGTCGCGCGCCACCACCACGGAGGCGTCACGCATCACTTCAGTGCTCATGCCGGATGAGCCTACTCAGGTTGAATCGGCGATGTCCGGTTCGTCGATCAGCCCGTCGAGGTCCAGACCGGTGGTCGGCAGACAGCCGACGATCAGGTGCGGCCGGTACTGGATCCTCTTCAGCTTCCGCTTGATCGCTCGGGTCAGGTGGGCGAGATCAGCAGCGGCGAAGTCGGCCAGGGCCCGCTTGAGCAGGCTCCAGATCCCTTCCTGCGGATTGATCTCCGGCGCGTACGGCGGCAGGTGGAAAATGACCAGCCAGTCCTTGTGTTCCGCTTCGAAGTCGAAGAGCTCCTGCTGCAGGTGCACGTTGAGGTTGTCCCACACCCACACCACCGGGGTGCCGAGTTGCAGGTGCACCATGCGGATGAAGTCCCGGTAGTCGCTCCAGGCGAACGACTTCGGTTCGCCCCTGCGGCCGTGGTAGACGTGCAGCTTGTAGAACATCCGCGGGCGGTACCCGGGCCGGAAGCACACCGCGCCGGCGATGTTCACCCGCCCACCGCGGCGACCGGCCACCCGCACCACCGGCCGGGCCCCGCGCGGCGCCCACGTGCGCCCCTTCGGCGGGATCAGCGACTGCCCGCTCTCGTCCGCGAAGCAGATATGGGCGCCCAGGTCGTGCGCGGTACTTTTGCCCGCGGCCACACCTCGGCCTTCCACACCTCGATCGTCGCCTCGTCCCGTTCCAGCGCCCGACGGACCGGCACCTGGCAGCTCCAGCCATGCCGCAGCAGCAGCCGCCACACCCCCTGGATCGTGTAGCCGACGTGGAACAGTCGCCCGATCAGCAACTTCACGCGCTTGAGCGTCCAGCCCTGGTCCTCATCATCGAAGCCGTGAGCCAGCGGGCCCCGCTTCAACTCCCCCTCCAGTCTCTGCCACTGTGCCGGCGATAACCGTTCGACCGCCATCGGCCCCGCCGACACCAGCGCCGCGACTCCACCCCGCCGCCAGGCCGCCCGCCACCGGCGCACCGACCGGTCCGTCACCCGCAGCTCCGCCGCGATCCGCACCGTACCGGCCCCGGCCTCGAACCACTTGGCCGCCTCCACCCGCACGGCCTCCCGCTTCTCCTGCTCCGCGGGCGTCAGCCCGCCCCCTTGCGCATACCGCATGAGTCCGTCGTACCGCAGGGATCACCACTCGTCACGACCACCCGGACATCGCCAATTCAACCTGAGTAACGGCAGGCGTGCACCCAGGCGGCGAAAGGCACATTGAACACCACGGGGTGGGCGATACCGCGGCCGTGGTAACCATTGTCGCCGTAGGCGTCCCCGTGGTCGGCACACATGATGACCAGCCACTGTCCGTAGCCGGACAGCCTGTCGAGCAGTCGGCCCATGTGAGCGTCGGCGTAGGCGAGTGCCGCGGCCTGAGAGGCAGCGCTGTCGATGCTGCTGTCCAGGTAATGACCGTGAGGCACGTGTGTGGCGGAGACGTTGACGAACAGGAACATCGGCTGTCGGCCGTCGTACCGGTCGGCGAGTTCGAGGGCTTGGTCCGCCTGGTAGCGGGTGGAGTCGGGCTCGGGGGAGCAGAACTCGGGGTGCCAATGCGCCTCATGGAACATCGCCGGCAGCACCGAGCCGAGGGGTGTTTCCTGGGAGAAGTAGGTGACACCGCCCACGCACACGGTGCGGTACCCGTGTATGGCGAGTCCGTCGAGGAGATTCGGGGCGTCGAATACGAACGTCTCGGGGGGAACCTCCTTGAAGGTCGGCGGGCGGCATTCCCACAGGCGGCTCGGTTGCTTCGGCTGCGGCAGCTTGGGCAGGAAGCCGGAGAAGAACGCCATGTGCGCGGGCAGGGTGAACGTCCCGGGTGTCTGTCGTCGTTCCCACTGCCCGCCGGGCAGCAGCCCGGCGAGGCGGGGCGTAAGGCCGTTCTCCGCAGCGGCGTGGGCGACGTCGTGGCGCAGGGAATCGAACGTCACGAAGAGGATGTTGGTACCGGAGTCGATGATCTGCGCTGTGTCGATCACGGGCGGCCTCCGTCGGCCGAAGCGGGGAGCCACGTCTCGATCGTGCCTTTGGCCTGGGAGTTCACAGGACGAGGAACGCGGTCCTGGGTGATGAGGCTGCGGATGGCCGCGAGCCCGTTGGCGTTGTCCAGGAGTGTGCCCTGCGCGGTGTACAGGCGGATCCGTACGGTGGTGACGCCACCTGCGGTCTCCGAGGACAGCCACGCGCCCGGGGCCTCAATGGCGCCCAGTTCGGCCAGGAGCTCCTCCTCGGGCTGCCACCCGAGGTAGCGGACGGTGCAGGCGTAGTGCTGGGCGTTGATCGCGCCTTGGCACACGCGGTCAGCGAATTCGGCGCTGACCGGGTGCCCGTCGTGGGCCACCGCGAGGCGAGAGGCCTTGGCCGTGACCACCAAGCAGGCGCCGAGCCACCAACCGACGCCTTCGTGGATCTGGCCGGGGTACTGCCCGACTGCGCCGCCGTCACGGATGACGGCGGCCGTGTCGATGGGGTTAATCAAGGCTGCGCTCCAAGTCGGCGATGACCCAGTCGGCCAGCTCTGCCGGCGATTTGTCGTCGGTGTCGAGCCAGACCGCGGTGTCGTCTTCTTCGGCCACCTGGGCGAAGTTGGCGAGCAGTCGCGGGAGCCGATCGGGCACGTTGAGCAGGTCGGTGTCGTCGCTCTTCACGTCCGTCTTGATGGCCATCCGCTTGCGCAGCGCGTCCTCCGCGCAGCGAAGGTAGTAGGTACGAGTGGGCGCTTCCATGTAGAAGCGGAAGGGCTCCAGGAGAGCGGTGACGGCGTCGACGGGCACACGGTGGACTGCAGCGTGGCAGGCGATGACGGACGACAGGTAACGGTCTGCCACGACCGCGCCGTGCACGCGGGCGTGGCGTATCCGGTCGGAGGTGTGCAGCGCGCCGGACAGGTAGAACGCGAACTGAGGCAGTGATCGCAGTTCGGAGTTGATGGTGGAGGACCACTCGGTGTGCGGATTGGTCAGCGTGTGGATGCGGGAGGCCTTGAGCCGCTTGGCGAGCAGGCCGGCCAAGGTCGACTTGCCGATGCCGGAGACGCCCTCCAGGACGACGACCGGGTACGGGTCGGCCTCGTAGTAGAAGGGCTGGTACGTAGGCGGCGTGCGGGTCATAGTGTCCCCTCGGTGAATGACGTGACATGCCCGGCGACGGCAGCGACCAGTCGGTCCGGATCGGAGAGAAGCTCAGCCACGTCCAGGCGCAGGTCATCGCGCAGCAGGCAGGGCTGTACGCCGCCGTTGTGGTCCACGCGCAGGGCCCAGAAGCCCTCAACACACCGGTTGCGCAGCGCGCAGGTGCCGCACTGGCCAACGTGGTGACGGCCGAGGTCGCGGTGGATGACGTCGATCTCGACGCCGTCGATGCGGAAGACACGCCGGCCCTGGCCGACCCCAGCGATCTCAATGCGCTCGTCCGACGTGAGCGTGCGCAGGTACGCCAGGATGGCATCGGCCGAAGCAGCCGAGGAGGCTCGGGCCTCGTTGAAGTCGGTGTCCACCAGCTCGATGAACTGCACGGGCAGGCGTCGTTCCAGAGCGAAGTCCAGGATGTGCGTCACCTCATGCGCGTTCTCTTGTTGGAGGAGCGTGTTCAGCTCAACCTGAGGGAAGGTTTCCCGGGCCGCCTCGATGCCGTCGAGGACGGTGTCGATGGTGATGCGGGTACCGGCGATGGCACGCAGGCTCTCGTCGGAGAAGTAGTGCAGCGATACCTTCACCTTGTCCAGGCGGGTTCGCCCCAGCCACGCCTGGTGGGTGCGGATGCGGGTTCCATTGGTGATCAGGGTGTACGAGGCATCCGGGCCTTGCCCCGGCAGGCCTTCGAGAACCGGGCGGGCCATAGGGGAAGTTAAGGGCTCCCCGCCGGTGAAATACACGCGCTTGAGTCCCGCGGCCATCAGGGCGCGGATGAAGTTCAGGTAGCCGTCCGGATCCAGTGCTCGGGTACGCGGTTGCCGGGAGCGGTCTGCCCGCGTCAACGGGGGCGGGACGTCGCCCTCGTTGTGGCAGAACCAGCACGCGATGTTGCACCGCGGCGTGAAGGACACGCGGAGTTGCCCGCGCAGGGCAGCGAAGTTGTGCAGGGCCGTGAAGTCGACGGCGTCGGCTCCTACCGGCCTGGTCAGCTCTTGCACGGTGGCCTCCAGACCATCTGAGAGGTTGGCCCCATTGCCTCCCCGCGAGGGAAGGCACGGCGGGGAGGGCTGGGGTTTATGCAGAGAGGTCGTACGGCTCAAGGGCGGTCATCTTGCGGCGCAGTGATGCGGCCATGGCGGCGCGCGAGAAGACGACAGCGACGGCGTGGTGGTCGCTGAGACCGGTGGTGTCGATCACGTAGACCGAGATGACGGCGTTGATCAGCCAGGGGTCGACGTAGATGCGGTCGATGCGTCGGTCGCCCCCTTGGGTGGGCTTGCCATGTCCGGCCGTGGGGAGGAGAGCGTCCTTCTGCGCGAGAGGGCCGTGGGCAGCGTAGCGGGCGGGGTCGTGTAGGCCGGCACCGAGCAGGGCCTCGTCGGCGTAGGTACAGCTGACGCGACTGCCGCCCAGGCCCTGGTTGGTGCGGTGCATCATGTGGAACCGGTCGGTGATGGTCTTGCTGGTCCAGTCGATCGGCAGGACGCGTTCGCCTGCGGGGTGGGGGTACTCGTTGCAGTCGCCGCCGCCGATGAACGCCGCACCTCCGTTGACCTTGTCCGCGAGGGCGAGGATCTCGTCGGCTTCTCTCTCCCGGTCGTGGGGCGAGTTGAAGGCGAGATGCCAGCTGGCCATCACGATGCGTGGGACAGGGACCTCGTGCAGGCTGGCGATGATGTTGGTCGGGGGAGTGCGCCACAGCCTGGGGTGCTCGAACTGTTGGTGCACGTCGAAGACTTCCGGCCGGACGAAGAGCCCGGTCCCGTTGCGGCCGGACCCCTGCGCGCCGAGGAAGCCCCGCATCCCCAGACGGCGTTCGGCCGCGTGGAGACGGCGGTGGCCTTCCGCCCGGCTGTAGGTCATCTCCTGCCTCAGGAGTACGTCCGGGCGGTGCTCTGCGATCAGTTCGTGCCAGTCGCACCACCGGGCGGGAGGCTTACCGAGTTCCTCGGCGCCGCCGTCATGCTCAAGGTTGCCGGTGATCGCCGTGACGACAGGCTCTCGGTACTTGTCGGTCGTACCGTTCAAACGATCCTCCAGTGTTGAGGACGGTTGCAGTGCTCCCGCCCGCGTCGGCTGATGTGGTGGTCCGGGCTCTGCGCCCGCCGGCTGATCTGCTGGCGGGCGCAGAGACCGTTTCTCCGGCGTCTTCGGCCCGCCGACCGGTCGCAGGCGCCGAACCTTGGCGCGCCGCCCCGTGTGGACCGCGCTCGTCAGCCGCCTACCTCTCCGAGGAACTCAGACGGGGGCCGCTGACGGGGTGGGTGACGCCGACGACCTGGCCCAGGACGACCGCGTCGGCAAGCGGAGCATCGCTGGCAGTTACGGGAAGCAGTTGCACGGTCAGGTGGGCACCGGCGCGCAGGGCACCAATGGAGTGACCGTCGAGTAGGACCTTCAGGAGGACGGCTCGCTCTGCTTCGTCCGGGACTACGGCATGGCTGCTGTCCAGGAGCGGGCAGCCGATGACGGTTACCCGCTGCCCCTCTTCGGCGAACGTCTCGGTCAGGACCCGGTGTCCGCGGAAGCGTCCGCTGGCAGACTTCTTGACCAGCCCTCGCTTCTCTAGCTGATCGAGGTGGTAGACGACGGAGGCGGGTGAGCTGAGCCCAACCGCTGCGCCGATCTCCCGCAACGTGGGCGGAAAGCCCTGCCTTTGGTCGGCTTCGCGGAGAAGGTTGATGATTTGCGGTTGTCGATCATGCAGCCCACGATGGACTGGCGGAGTGCTCTCTTGCTCCGTATTTGCAGCAGGTGCGGCCGTCGGTTCGCAGTCGTTCGGCATGCGCTTCCTGGGCAGGTCGTGGACGGGTGAACTGGTTGTCGGGCCGGTGGCCCTGCCCCGCTGAGGGGCCAGATGCCGACCAGCGGCGGCGCTTGGAGCACGCGAAAGACGCCGTGCTGGGGCCCCGTGGGCCGCCGTCGGCGGCCCACGGGGGGCTCTGTGCGTCCAAGAGGGGTCGGTCTGTGGAGTCGTCAGGCCAGGGTGAAGCGGCTGCGCTCGACGTCGGTGACCGTGCGCCGCTGCTCATCGAGCTCGCTCTGTGCGGCCCGGCTGTAGTGGACGACGATCTCCGTGCCGAACAACTCGTGCGCGAGCGTGCTGGTCTGGAAATCCCGCAGTGCGTCCGCGAGATCCGGGGGCAGCGGCAAGGCCGAGCGGTCGGCGTAGGCATCACCCAGACGCGGGGACGGCAGGGCCAGCTTCCTGTCGAGGCCGTGGGATATGGAAGCGAGCGCTGCGGCAGTCAGCAGATAGGGGTTGGCGTCGGCGCCGCCCAGCCGGACCTCCAGATGCGCGTCGTCGCCGTGCCCCGTTACCCGGATCGCGCAGCCGCGATTGTCCGGGCCCCAGTTCATGAACTGGGGGGCGAACGACCGCGGCGTCGCGAACCTCTTGTACGAGTTGGTGGTCGGCAAGTACAGCGGCGCCAGACGTGGCATCGCGTCGACGAGTCCGGCGATGCCATGTGCCATGGGATCGGGCGGCATGTCCCGGTGTGAGGTGATGGCGAAGGCCGGCTGGCCTTCCCGCCAGAGGGACAGGTGCAGGTGCAGGCCGCTGCCGACGCCGGTTTCGGGCGCGGCCATGAAAGAGGCCGTCAGGCCGTGCTGCTGCGCGACGTGGCGCAACGCGTGCCGGTAGACCGTGTAGTTGTCGCAGGCCTCCATGGGCGTGGCGCTGGTGTAGGGGAAGGTGGCCTCGAACTGACCGGGCGCCCCCTCGGGCTTCAGCGCCTCGACGTCCACGCCGGCGTCCGGCAGGACCGCCTCCAGGTGGCCGAGGAAGGTCGCGATCTGCGGTGGGAGATCGAAGTCGTAGTCGATGTTGCGGCCGACGGCCGGCTCAGGACCGTGGTAGAGGACGAACTCGCTCTCCAGGCCGATCTTCACCTGATAGCCGAGTCCGGCAAGTCTCTCCAGCTGACGGCGCAGGATCTGGCGGGGCGCGACCTCGATGGGCGTGCCGTCCAGGTCGACAGCGTCACAGTGAACCAGGGCGAGGCCGGACATGTAGGGCAGAACCCGCAATGTCGGCCAGTCCGCATCGACGCCCATGTCCCGGTAGCCGTCGTCCCAGCCGGTCAGGTCGAAGCCAGTGAGCGGGTCCATGTTGGCGTTGGTGGCCAGGATGTACGCGCAGGCCTCCGCCACGCGGTTGCCGCCCGTGTCGCCGAGCCGTTCGAGCAGAGCGAGGCTGCCGAGGCGTTTGCCCTTGAGATGCCCGCGCATATCGGGGATGGCCGCCATCACGGTGCGGATGATGCCGTGGCGCATGGGAACCTTCATCGCATCCAGGTCGATGCGTCCGATGAGGTCTTCGGGAGGAAGTTGTTCGGTAGCCATCGCAGGTCAGAAACTTTCACTCTCGGTCATTCGGGCTTCGCCGGGCTGGGCAGTGCGGGCGCCGGCAGTGAGCTGATAGGCCTTCTTGCCCCGGGTCACCCAGGTCCCCCAGGCCAGCAGCAGCGCGGCCAGCAACGTCACACCGGCGTAGTTGAAGGTGGTGGCGTTGATGGGTTGGGACTGCGGCAGGCAGAACACCACGGTGATCACCACGACGTAGGTGACAGCGACGATGGCGATCGGCCGGCGCCAGCGGCCCAGGCTCCACGGGCCGGGCTGGTAGTGGCGGCCCTTCTTCAGGGCGAGGAGGACTGGGGCACCGTAGGCGGGGATCATGCCGACTGCGTTGATTGCGGTGATCGCCGCGTAGGCGGCCGGGGACCACAGCGCGGGGAGAGCCAGCAGGAACGGCACGACGACAGACAGCCAGACCGCGCGCGTCGGTGTCTTGGTGCGCTCGTTGACCAGACGCCAGCTCTGCCATCCCGGCAGGGCGCGGCTGCGGGAGAACGCGTAGACCATGCGGCTGCACGCGGCGACCTCGGCGTTGCCGCAGAACAGCATGGCCACGATCACGACCAGGAGCAGCGCCTTGGCACCCGAGGCCCCCAGCACGTCGAGGAAGATCTGCGCGGGCGGGACACCCGTTGCCGTGTTCAGCGTGGCTGCGTAGTCCTGGACGGCGAACAACATGCCGGCGATGAGGACGAACCCGGCCACCCACGACACCCAGATGGACCGGACGATGCCCTTCGGGGCGGAGACCTGAGCGTTGGTGGTCTCCTCGGCGACGTGGGCGGAGGCGTCGTAGCCGCAGAACGTATACCCCGCGAGCAGGGCGCCGACCAGGACGACGTAGAGGGGACTGGAGAAGCCGGTGGCGTTGTGGAAATGCATGAACACGAATGTGGGGCTCTGATGCTCGGCCGGGGCGAGGGTGAGGGCGCCCACGATGACGGCGACACCGATCAGCTGCCACCACACGGAGATGGAGTTCAGCACGGTGACGAGCCGGACACCGGCGGAGTTGAGCAGTCCGTGCACCAGGAGGATGACGCCGAACAGCAGCATGGTGGTGCCGGTCGTGGGGGTGACGCCCCACTGCATTTGCGCGAAGGCTCCGGCGAAGGCGGCGGCGCCGTAGTCGATACCGGCGATGGCCCCGAGCAGGCCCAGGAAGTTGAGCCAGCCGGTCACCCACCCCCAGCGGGCCCCGCCGAGCTTCTCGGCCATGAAGTACGGGCCGCCCGAGGTCGGGTAGGCGGAGACGACGTCGGCGAGGGACAGGCCCACCAGCAGGGTGAAGAAGCCGATACCGACCCAGGTGCCGAGCATCACCACGGGACCGCCGGTGCGCATGCCGAACCCGAACAGGCTCATGCCGCCGGCCAGAATGCAGATCACGCTGAAGGAGATCGCGAAGTTCCCGAAGGCGCCTATGCGACGGTTCAGTTCGGGCTTGATCCCGAGTTCGGCCAGGACGTCATCATCGGTGGTCAGGGTGCTGGTTCTTCTGTGGGACACCAGAGATCCACTTTCACTCAGAGTGGGATGGGACAGACCGTTGGCGGTGGGGACGCCAAGTAGAAGAGGGCTGGCGACTGCTCAGGCAGCAGGCGCTGGGTGGCTGCGCAGGGTGGAGGAACGGGTCGTCACGAACCAGTCCCTCCAGTCCCTGGAGCGGCCCAGACTGGCGTTGATGTCCTGCCACGGCTGGGCGGTGGCGTAGGGGCCCATGGCCCGGAACACGGCCGCGGAGCGCTTGTTCTCGCCGGTGGCCACCAGGGCGTGCGCGAGGTGGCTGAGGTCCGTCATGGACAGCCACGGGTATTCGGCCGCTGGGATGCCGGCGAACCACCCGTCGTAGGCCCCGCAGGCGTAGTGCCCGACCTGAGCCCGCTGCCAGAAGTGCACTGCCCCGACCTGGCCGTGTCCGTGGTCCCTGCGGTACTTGTCCATGATCGAGTAGAGGGGCAGCATCAGCAGTTCCGGGGCGAGCAGCTTTTTCGAGGCAAGCCAGAACGAGAAGTCCATTGAGGCCCCGAGTCCGCTGCGGACCATGAGGGCCTGGCGCATGCGGTGATGCGCCTCGCGGCTTCCGGGGTGCCGGATATCAGCCTCGTGCAGAAACGGCCAGGGGCCACGGTGGTACATGCCGTGACTGCGGACTTCTTCCGCGGGCAGCATGTCCCAGGGGCGGGGCCGGCTCGGCGCATGGGGGTCGAAAGTTTCGGGGCGAAACGGGAGTTGCGTGAGCTGCAACCGGTCGATCCACGGCACCGGACACGCCGGAAGCAACTCGCTGGCGTGCTGGCACGCTTCCGCGGCCATCCGCGTGGCACGGCTCACGATGTGCTCGCTCTTCCCGCTGCGGAACGCATCGACGGCGGCCCGTGAGAGCACCCTGGCCCACATCATGGCCGCGTCCGGATTGCCCGGCTCCTCGTCACGCCACATCTTGAAGACTCCGGGCTCGCCCCCTGCGGCCAGTAGCTGGCTGCGGCTGGTGCGGAGTGCCCAGTGGCGGCCCGTCATACGGAGCAAATCGCGAGTAGCGGCGTAGCGCCCCAACCGCAGGTCTTCCAGGGCGTTACGCAGTTCTGCGTCAGCGCCGACGGAACTGACGATGACGGTCATGTCATCGGGGGTGCCGTGGACGTCTCGTTGAGGGGGCACGGCACCGATCTTTAAGGGAGAAGGAGAAGGCATGGGGGAGGCCTTGAGGATTAGAGGTGGGTGTAGGGACTGGCGGGATCTCGGGTCGAGGCTTGGGGGACTCGGGCCGAGGAGCTGTGAGCAGGTTCCGCCGTGGGCAGGGGGAGCGTGCACCAGGCGCGGGTGCCGTCTGCGCTGAATCCCCACCTACCACCCGCGTCCGCAGCCACGGCGTCGACGAGGAACAGGCCGCGGCCGCTCTCACTGTCGGCGGACGGGTGCTGCACCGAGGGGGGCTGGGAAGGGGTGTAGTCGGCGACCTCGATACGCAGTACGTCGAAAGACGGCAGCCAGGCCCGTACACCGATGCTGTCCGACCTGCCGTGCAGGATGGCGTTCGCGCACATCTCGGAGACGACGAGCAGCACGGTGTCGATCAGATCGTCCGGCACCCGGCAGTAGCGGCACCAAGCACGCGCGACCCGCCGTGCCCGCCCGACGCTCGCCGCAGCCGCTGGCATCGCAATGTCGAATCCGTCCGTGACGCGATATCGGACCGGCATCAGAAACTGCGCCGCCGACGGACTCGTCAGCCCGGCAGGATTTGGGGGCATTGGGGTGACTCCCTGGCTTCTGTGCTCGGTCGAGCACTCTCAGCGAAGTAGGCGATCAGAGTTCACCCACTCCGGGTAGCTCCGCCATGACTTGCGACATGGCTTCTTCGGTGCTCCCGGGTGACTGAGGTGGCCTCGGGGTAGCTTTGAAGTGGCTTCTGCGTAGGGGAGGTTGCCCCTGGGAGTGCTGGCGGTATCCCCTTCCAGAGAAGGGATCGATTCGTAGGCCGACCGCCTGCGTCTCGCAGACTGGGGGCGGAGTGAGGACTGAGCCGAGGACGCTGCTCGCATGGCTGTGCGGCCGGGACAAGGTCACCTATCGCCGCTTCGTGCAGGACTTCACCAAGCACGGTGGGCGGATCTTCGGGAACGGCAGCGCCAGCCCGACGTGCGGCGAGACGCAGTTCCGGCGGTGGACTGGCGGTCAGCTGCAAGGATTGCCGGTCCCCGAGGCCTGTCAGATTCTTGAGGCAATGTGGCCCGGCTACTCGGCTGAACAGCTCTTCCGGCCGCCGCCGAAGACAGATCCCCAGGCACCCGCGAATGACCTGGAAGAACGAGTTCGAATGACCGCAGAAGAAGCCCTTGAGGGCGCCGACGCGACTGCTTCGGCGTCCATCTCCGACAACTCAATCGACGAACTACGCGACCAGGTGGAAACCGTAGCCCGCAGGTATCACCTGATGCCGCCCGCCGAGGCCTACGAGAACGTCGACCGGCTGCGCCTGGCGATCGAGCGGCAGCGGGACCGGACGCAGGTTCCCGTCCAGCAGCAACATCTTATGATCCTGAACGGGCAGGCCGCCGCCCTTCTCGCGGTCGCCGCGTTCGATCTCGGGTACTTTCCGAGTGCCCGGAGCCTGGCGCGTACGGCCGCCGTATTCGGCGAGACAACCCGCTTCACGCCGCTCCAGGCCTTCGCTGACGGCACTCTCGCCTACATCGCCTACCACACGGGCGACGCCACCGAGGCGGTGGCGAAGGCCAGCCGCGCTCTGTCCTACGGAGGCCTTGGGGACATGGCGCACCGACGGCACCAGGCGATCAAGGCCCGGGCCCATGGGCACCTCGGCGATGTCGCCGCAGCCCGAGAAGCGATCTTGCTGTCCTCGCAAGAGGGCCAGGGCCGCCGGGATGATCTGCACGACGGGGTGGGCGGTGAGTTCGCTTTCTCCCTGGAACGCCTGGCCATGTCCACCAGCACTACAGCCCTGGTCATCGGTGACGCCGCGCAGGCCGAAGCCGACGCGCGGCGCGCCTTGGAACTCATCGCGCAGCGGCCGAGTGAGGAACAGTCGGCCCACGTGCGGGCAGGTGCCGCCGCAGACCTCGCCCACGCACGCCTCATGGCGGGCGACGTGGACGGCGCGGCCGAGGCCCTACAGCCGGTGTGGGAGGTCCCCGCGGAGAAACGGCAGACGGGCATCGTCGTCCGCACAGCTCGCATCGGAAGGCACCTGAACCGGCCCGAGTACCACGGCTCTACCGTCCCCAAGGAGCTGCGGGAGCGGATCGAGGACTTCAACCGCGTCTCCCCACCGCACCGCATCGGCCCGCACATCGGGCTGCTCGCGATCGAGAGCTGACCTACAGAGAAGCGAGGATCTTCGCCTCTTTCTCCGGGGCGATCCCGTGTTCCGCCCATCGCGGATGGTTCACGGGACGCCCGTCTCCGGCCCACCACCGCCACGTGTCCCGGATGGTGTCGACAAGCGGCCGGCACTGAAGCCCCGCAGCCACGGCGCGGCTGGAGTCAACGGCCCAGACACCCGCGTGAGTACGCCACAGGGGCAGCTCCGTCCACTGCTTCACGCCCTGCTCGATCAGCGCCTCGGGGTCGACCCACACCGGTGCCCCGGCACCGCCCGTCTCAGCAAGGCACGCTTCGAGGAAGCCGCGGAAGGTGATGCCTTCGGGGTGGGTGACGTTGAAGCCGCCTTCCGAGGAACTCGCCGCCTGGTCGAGGGCGAACCTCGCCACATCTCGAACGTCTACCGGTTGGATGCGCTGCGCCGCCGGGGCGGGTGCGAGGATACGACCGCCGCGCTTGGCTCGCTCCAGCCACCAGGGCAGTCGGCCAACGTACTCGCCCGGGCCCAGGATCACACCTGGGCGTAGCAACACCGCAGCGCTGCCGAACACTTCGATCACGGCGCGCTCCCCGCCGGCCTTTTGGAACCCGTATTGAGTGGGGGAGCCGTCCGGGCCGGTGTAGCCGTAGGACTGATCGGCGTCCGCCGGGCAGTGGAGCAGAGGTGAGGCGTCGGTGAGCGACTGGTGGGGCCATCCCTCGTACACGGACACGGTGGAGATGTGCACCCACCGGCGGGCGGCCGGGCGCAACGTGGTTGCGGCCGACAGGACGTCGCGTGGAGGCAGTTCGGAGCTCGATGTGTCGATCACGGCATCCCAGGTCCCGTGCTCGGCAAGGCGCCCCAGGTCGACGCGGCTCGTACGGTCGCCGTGAATTGCCTCTACGCCGTCCGCATCGCGGCCGGAGCGCCCGCGGTTGAAGGTGGTGATCTCCCACCCTCGCGCCAGTGCGCCCTCCACGATGTGCTTGCCTAGGAACCATGTCCCGCCCATGACCAGAAGTCTCATGGGATGATCCTGCCGTGCGGCCGGATGCCGGGGAAACAGCCTTGGCCGATACGGCTGTCTAGTCGGTGAGCGGAAGCGCGTCAGGCTTCCGTCGCTGCCGCATGATTGAGGACGGGCATCCTGGAGAACGGATCGTTCTTCTCAGACTCAGCAAGGCGCACGTACACCTATCGGGGAATACACGAGCCTGGGCGCCAACGGTTGACCCGCTACACTTCCTCGCCCGTGGCGCCGTTCTCGGCCAGTTCGATCGCGGGTCCCACGCGGATGCCCGGGGACGAGACGTGTCGGCCCCGCGCTGTCCCCTGTGAACGGAACGGCGATGACCAGGTGTCGGGCGGCATGTCACTGTGCGGTCTCCGCTGTTTCCAGCACCGTCCGGACTTGCTCCGCCCACTTTTCCCACGGCGTGGCCAGGGGACGTCGAGAGAGCGGGCTGCCGCTGCTCCGCTGGGGGTGGCGAGGGTGACGACGGCGTGGTCGTGGCGCAGGACGACGAGTGTGGTGACGGGCTGATTACGCGGCAGGCGGTAGGCCGTCGCAGGGTCGCCGAGGACCTCTGCAGTGCTCTGCTGGCTGTCTCGGCTTCCTCCGTCGATCTGGCAGACCGCCACATGCGCTTCGCCGGGGCGGTACGCCTGAATGTTGACGACCCTCTTGGTGGATTTGCGTGTGGCAACGCTGGCGACGTCTGCATCGGCATCGGTCGTCGCGTCAGCGGTGCGACGTGCGGGCTCCCGTCAGGGTGAGAAGCAGCCATGGTGTGCGGATGGTGTTCACTCCGTAACTCCCAGTGTCAGGGTGTTCGGCTGGATCTATCTGCTCGCCTGACCGACAGGATAGCTCGGCAGACCCGACGAAGTTGCGCACTCGTGATCACCTTCACACTCGATGCTGCGTTGAGTGAACGCGTACCCAAATGGTAAATAAGCTCCTATGTATACATAATATCTCCACTCAAATTATCTCGAAATGATAACGGAAATGTGTGATCGGTGGTCAGGGTTGACCAAAATGAACACAAGGACAAGTGGCAGCTCAGGGTCTTGATCAACACGCGAGTTGGGTGATTTGTTCGCCTTTGTGTGTACCTTTTCGGCCCTTGGTTGAATCGCGCAGGGTGGCTTCTGTCGCCTGATCCTTTGCGCGCTTCGCGTAAGGTCCGAGAGGTTCCCAGGGGCCTTCTCGAAGGGCTTTCATCGGTTGGCATCCGTTCGCGCTTGCGATCGTGAGGGTTCGCAGGGATCTCCTAGTTCGCAGGGATCTCCTATGTCCTCGCAGTCCGATCGCAGCGGGTGGCCGCTCCATGCGGATGGTGCAGGTCTTGGTGCGGTCACCTTCATGGGGCTGCCCGGGGGACCGAAACATCTTTGACCCGTGGTGGCTGACGCTCGGCTCCAAGTGCGAGCTCCGTTCAGCCGGTACGAAGGGATTGCGCACATGTCTCCGGGAGAATGTCCCCGTAGTGAGCCGGATTCGACGGTTCCCGTCAGAGGGTGGGTGGGGCGTCGGCGGCTGGGCCGGTGGCGTACGGCCGAGAGGCGCACCGTGGAGCGCGGCCTGCACCGACGCCTGCGGCAGGAGCTGCGGAGCCTCGGCGTCGTTCCGCCCCTGGACGTGAACGAGCTGGCAAGGGCGCTGGGTGAGCGGCGTGGACGTCCGGTGGTCCTGCGCCCCTTCGCGCTGGAGAAGCCCGGACCTTCGGGACTGTGGGTCGAAATGCCCAAATCGGACGTGATCCTCTACCAGAGGGAAACGACCTCGTTGCACCAGCGGCAGATCATCCTTCACGAGCTCCTCCACATACTCGTCGATGAGTGGGAGGACGGCCGTGAGGCCGCCGAGGGGTCTCCGGACGAGTTCGTTGAGGAGTGGTCAGCCCTCATGCCTGTGCTGGACCCGAAGCTGATCCGGCGGGTCGCCACCCGTTGCTCGTACGAGGACGCGGAGGAGTGTTCGGTCGAGCTGGCGGCCACCATCATCCTGGAGTGGTCCTCGGTGGTGGATGCCCTTCCTCCGCTGTCGGAGGACCCGAGAGTGCGTCGGGTTCAGTCTGCTCTGAGCGACCGGCGAGGGTGGTTGTAGTTCGTGGCGTACCTTCTGCTCATCATCGCGGTCGCGGTCGCGTGGCGGCTCAATCTGTGGTTCCGTGCTCCGCACGACGCTCCCACGCGGTCGGTGGCGCTCGCCTTCCTGTGCATGGGGCTGTCGTATCCAGTGGCGATGCCGGGAGGCGCTAGCGGGATCGACACCCTTGCCGGGCACGGCATGGCTAGGCTCGCCCAGAACCTGTTGCTTTTGCTGGCTGTCTACTTCCTGATGTGCTTCTACCTCTACTCTGCAGACGGACCGACAGCGCGTCGTCGAGCCCGGTGGGAAGCCGTCGTCATGGTCCTGGTCGCGGTGGCGATCACCGCGGCGGCTGTGGCTGTGCCGCGGGATGAGCTCGGCAAGCCGTACGTCACGGTGGACATGACGGTCCCCCAGATCTTCCTCTTCTACACCGTCGCCGGCCTGTACCTGATGTACGCGATCGGCGCCGCCGCCTGGTGGTCCGCTGCCTACGCGCGCATGTCGCGCCGGCCTCACGCTACGGGCCTGTGGATGGCCGCGACCGGCCTGGGCGGGATGGCTGCGGCCTGCGCGATCCGCGCGGTCTTCGTCACCGTCCGCTGGAGTGGTGGTTCGGTGTCGTATCGGGTCAACACATACACGTCGCTCTTGCTGGTCGTCGCCAGCCTCCTCTTCGCCGCAGGCGTCACGTACTCGGTGGCCCGAGCCAGGATCACCGCTACCCGGCTCTGGCTGCGTCGGCGACGCGATCACCGTCGGTTGGCCCCCTTGTGGCAGCTACTGTTCGAGGTCTATCCCCAGAACCACCTGCGCCCCGCTTCGTTGGGGTTGTGGGATCGGTGGCGGGCACGTGGTGTCCACCGCCGGTACCACCGTCGGATAGTGGAATGCCGGGACGGACTGGTCGACATCAGCCCGTACGTGGTGGGCAGGGGAGAAGGCATGAACCTGCTGGACCTTGAGCCTGCTCAGCTGGCCGAGCGGCTACGCGTCGCCGCCGACATGATCAAGAACGATGTTCTGGCCCCGGGGCCGGCGGTCGCCTTGGCGGTGCCGAAGAGGGACGACCGGGATGAGGACGTGCGCCAGTTGATCGCTGTGGCGGAAGTGCTCCGGCTGACCGCGTAACCAATGGGAGAACGAGGAGACGAGACGACATGCTGATCACGGCCGGACGGGTCCTGACCGGTTCCGGGACGTACCTGGAAGACGGCGCCATCCTCGTCGGGGGCGCCACGATCACGGCGGTCGGACCCCGCACGCAGCTCGCCGTCCATGTCGGCGCGGACGAGACGCACCTTGCGTTTCCCCACGCGACGGTCGTCCCCGGGCTCATCGATGCGCACGTCCATCTGGTGTTCGACGGCAGCAGCGACCCGGTGGCTGCCCTCCGCGCTTCGGATGACGAACACCTCCTGTCGGAGATGCGCCGTCGAGCGGCGCAACTCGTCCGCAGCGGTGTGACGACGGTTCGGGACCTGGGCGACCGTAACCTCCTGGCCCTCCGTCTGGGCGAGGAGATCAGCCGTGGCGGCACTCCCGGTCCTCAGGTTGTGTCTGCGGGCACCCCGTTGACCAGGCCCGGAGGCCACTGCTACTTCCTCGGCGGCGAGGTATCCGGCGAGGCGGCAGTCCGCAACATGGTGCAACGCAACCTGACGGCGGGTGCCGGCGTGGTCAAAGTCATGGCGACCGGCGGCGGCCTGACCAAGGACGGCCCGAAGAGCTGGCAGAGCCAGTTCTCGGAGGACGAGCTTCGCGCTCTCGTCGACGAAGCGCATCAGGCCGGCGTGCCCGTGGCCGCGCACGCTCACGGGGTGGACGGCATCACGGCCGTCGTGGACGCGGGCGTGGACACCATCGAGCACTGCTCCTGGATGACGGAGGACGGCTTCGGCCTGCGTCGCGATGTGCTCAAAAAGATCATCGATCAGGACATCGCCGTCTGCCCAGCCGTCAGCCCCCACTGGCAGATGGTGCCGCGTGTCTTCGGCGAGGAGCGAGCGAAGGTCCTTTTCGGGCAGGTCCGGGAGATGGCCGAAGCCGGCGTCAAACTCATCGCCGGCACCGATGCCGGAGTTCAGCGGACCGGGTTCGACGGGTCGCTCGTACCCGCCCTCGCGTTCTACGCGCACCTGGGTATGACGAACGACAGGATCATCGATATGGCAACCGTCCACGCCGCCAACGCCCTGGGACTCGGCAGGTCGACCGGCTGCATCGCTTCCGGCTTCCGCGCCGACCTGCTCGTCGTCGGCGGAGATCCGCTGACCGACCTCAATGGCCTCCAGGAGATCCGTGCGGTGATTGCCGCCGGACAGGTACACGAGCCGGGGTCTGGGACCGATCAGCCATAACCCCTCAGGCGGCCCACGCCTCACGGAGGGTGGTCCGGGTCAAGCGGAGCCGCTTTCATCATCGTCGAATTCCACTGCGCGACGGCCGGCATCGTGATCTTCGCTGACGAGTCGTAGACAGTCAGGCTCCAGCAGCGGAACGACGGTGACGGTGCCGGGCCGTCGTCCGCCGACTCCGACGGCCTGCCAGCCACGCCGGACGCGTTCGGTGGCGTCTGCCGTTGGAGCGTACGGCTGGCGTGTCATTGCGCTGACCTGCGCAGTTGTGCTGTTCCATGTGCGGGACACGGATGACGGGACGGAAGTCCATGGTGGAAGAGCTGACCGCCACGTTGCATACAACGCTGGGGCAGATCGTCGTGAGGCTGTTTCCGGAGTCCGCGCCGGAGACGGTCGCGAGCTTCAGCGGACTGGCCCGGGGGACCTGGACGTGGCGAGACCCGCGGACGGGTGAACTGGGCTTCGGGCCGCTCTACAGCGGAACGATCTTCCATCGTGTGGTCGCCGGCCTCATGATCCAGGGCGGCGATCCTCAGGCCGACGGCACCGGAGGACCCGGCTGGGAGTTCCCGGACGAAATCGACCCGGCAGTGAACTTCGACCGGCCGTACATGGTGGCCATGACCACCACGGCTCCGGACACGGTCGGTTCGCAGTTCTTCATCACCCTCAGGCCGGCACCGCATCTCAACGGCCAGCACACGATCATCGGTGAAGTGATCGAGGGGCAAGAGGTCGTCGACGCCATCGCGAAGATCCCTACCGGCAGCAATGGCCGTCCCATCACGGATGTTGTCGTCCGGTTCGTCAAAATCGACCGACCCCAGACCTGAGCCCGTTGTAGCGTGTGGGTTGCGTTGCATAGGGCTTCCGGCCTAGACGCGGGATTCCGTGGTTAGTGCGCACTGTGATGGTGTCGGGGACCGTCGCGCTGGTCCGTGCCGATTACACGGAGCGTATGCCGCCAGCGAGCCCGCGCGAGTGCTTCGAAGGTCTGCTTCGGGGCTGGCAGGGTGGGAAGATCTCCCGGTCGCTAGCAATCGGCGCCACGAGCGCGGCGTCCGATACGCCGAGGCCGTCGAAGGGCAGGGACCGCATGCAGGTCGTGGGCGTGGACATCGGCTCGGTGAAGCAGTCGAACTTCGCCTGGGCAGCCGTTGACTCACCGGAGCTCCCAGCAGTCTCCTACGGGGACGATCCGGAAGGCGCCGTGCAGGCTCTGGTGTGGTCTCTTGATGAGGACGGGCGAGCGGTCCTGGCTGTAGAAGCGCCGATGGCAGTCCCTGTGCCGGCTCCCAACAGCGATGAGTGGCGGTGGCTGGGCCGCGCCCGCACGGGGGAAGGCAACCGG
This sequence comes from Streptomyces sp. NPDC008092, assembly GCF_042957285.1. NCBI lineage: Bacteria > Bacillati > Actinomycetota > Actinomycetes > Kitasatosporales > Streptomycetaceae > Streptomyces > Streptomyces sp. NPDC008092. Next base: position 42,941 of record NZ_JBIBHY010000014.1, on the reverse strand, counting down.
CCTTGGTCAGCCGGTGCCGGCGCGGGAGCGCTGGCCACCGGAGTCGCGCAGACCGCCTGGATGCTCTCCCGCCTGCGAGCGCTCGTACCGCAGGTGACCGTGACCACCCAGACCGAGCGCTTCACCGCCGGGCACGCCCATCTCCTGCTTGCCGAGGCCTTCGTCTCCGCTGCCGGCAAACCTGTGACGGTAGTAGCGGCCGACCAGCACGCCGCCGACGCCGAAGCCGCCGCCCGCGCGACGTTCGCCTACCTCACTCAAGGACCAGAGGGCTTCCCCCAGGTCACCTGCGCACCCCGCTGCTCGTTCAATCTCCTTGCCGCGATTGCCATCTGGGCAGGGCTGTCCGTCCCAGGCGACGAACTCCACCAGGACGTGCTCGTGATTCGCGCCCAGCCGACCGCTTGACCCCCGCCGCGCGGCATCGGTCATAGGACGGGGCGGACCACGTCAGCCGGGCGACACTAGCTTCCTGTGAACAAACCAGTTCATCGGTGGGTTGCGTCACTCGCCTGTGCCCGTCTCCTTCTCCTCCAGCTCCGCCACCAACTCGTTGACCAGCGCCATGGCCTTCGGTGACAGCCCCTGTGCGCCGAGCCCACGAGCCCTCACTCGGCCCACGGCTCCCTTCTTGGCGGCCGCCAGGAGCTGAAGACCCTCGTAGACCTGGGCCGCCACGTTGTCATCCGGTTCGAAATACATCCGGGAGACACCGACGACCGCCGCCAGTGCGTCCAACACGACAGGCGGCGCGGATTCGGCGACGCCGGTCCGGAGGTCCTGGAACTCCTGCTCGGTGATGACCTGAGCCCCGGCATGGGCGTTCACCGCGTTGACCATTTCCGCGTCTGAGGGAGGCCCTGGGGGGCTGGGATACGAGTTGTCCAGGAGCAGCGTGATCTTCTCGGCCAGCGATTCGGGAGGGCCGCCGGGAGCCGAGCCCACCCTCTCTCCCGACAGTTCGGGTTCGTCGACTTGCAGCCCCTGCGCCTTGGCGATCGATCTGGCCTCAGCTTGCCGCAGCTCCTCCTCGCTGACCCCGTACGCCGACGCCAACGCCGGGATGTACCTGTCTTTGAGGCGTCGCTCGCCGCGTTCGGCCGCCGCCACTGGACCGGCGCTTCGGGTTCCGATCAGTGTGGCTGTCTCGTACTGGTAGTAGCCGGCGTCGCAGCGCAGATCGGTCAGATCGGGGGGCCCGGACCGCGGGAACAGTTCGTTCAGGTCCCGGCCGAGAGCGCGGGACAAGGCGGGCAGCTTCTCCGGATCGGGAGTCTGCGCACCGCTCTCCCAGCTGGCGACCGCGGAGTCGGAGACACCCAGAGCCTCGCCGACGGCGGCCTGGTAGATCTCGGCGGCTCGCCGGACGGTACGCAGACGGCTCCGGTCGAAGTGGCGGGCGGGCATCTGACCTCGCTTTTTACGCAAGCTGGAGTCGATCCAGCATGTTGACTTTTTCTCTAGCCGGGAATAGCTTCAGCTTAGCGAAGAGGGAGGGGTGTCGCACGCCAGCTCGGTCTTCGTCTTCGATCCCACCAAGGCTCCCGGCTGAGGTGGGGCCGCCGGAGCTCAACCGCTGCATCCCTCACGCGGAGGGCTCCCAGAACAGAATCGGTATCGAGGGAGTCGTTCCTCGTGCGTTGGAGCGTGTGCGGTTTCGAGCCTGAAGGGCGCGAAAGACGCACCTCTGCCACTCCCTGCCCGGAACGAAGATTTCTGAGTGGCTGTTATGTGAGGAGCGTCGCATGTCTTGGCTGCGTTGAATGGACGGAAGAATCCGCATCCGGATCTCGGGGACTGAGGATATCCGGTCGCGCGCAAGTCTGCGCCCCTGCTGAACCTAGCTCACCCAACGGTGGGGGATTCGAACGGGAGCGATATGCCCGGCGCGGCCTTCCCTGTGAGCTTCTCCAGCCCAGTCGTATATGTCGAGTTGGCGTCAGCATCCGTCGATGCCCGCTGTCCGCTGGAGTGTTCACCAGCTACTGCATATGTTGCTGGTCCAACGCCGGCACAGCCGAGCGACGCCCCGCCAACGGAGGAAAACGGAACCAATCTCAGTGCCAACTCTGCCATTTCCAGCAGGAAATGAGAACGGCGCCCAGGAGTTAGCGGCTCCTGAGCGCCGAGCCCGCCACCCCTGAGGGTGCGGATTCATAACCGGGGCGAGTCGGCTGGCCTTTTCGACGAGAACGGCCGTCCCACCCCACCTACGAGTGAGGAATTGTCGCATGCCCGCGTCCCGAAGCGGAAGGGCGATCACCGCCCGGCCCGCCAAGGCTGTTGAACCCTCGGACGGTATCCGTCAGCACCGCCTGGCTGTCCTCCTGGCGGACATGGTGCCTGGTGCCCGCATCTTCCGCGTCTCGCAGCGCCAGCCCGGTCAGACCTGGCCGAGTCCCTATACCCGCGCGTACGACGAGTGGGGACAACCCATATCTCTCAACCGGACCCAGCGAACCGCCGCCGCCCGCTGGGTGATCCGGGCCTTTCCCGGGGCGAACTGGGACGGGGCGCATGACCTCGACCTGACCACCGGGTCCCTGCGTCCCACGGCGGGGGCCTGCGCTCCATCGGACGGGGGCCGCTGACCCGTGGCCCGGATCCGAACCATCAAGCCCGAAGCCTTCGCGTCCGAGTCGCTCGCCGCCGTCTCCCTCGCCGCCGAGCGGACCTTCTTCGGCCTCCTCACCCAGGCCGACGACCACGGCCGCTTCCGCGACCAGCCTGCCGTGATCACCGGACTGCTGTGGTCGCTGCGCCCGGAGCACGGACCCGTGGACGTCGAGGACGACCTGACCCAGCTCGCCGCCGCCCACCTGATCTGCCGCTACGGAGGTGACGACGGCAAGAGGTACCTGCACGTCGTCACCTGGCGCCAGCATCAGAAGATCAACCGGCCGAGCGGCGTCCGCTTCCCGGCCTGCCCGCACCACGATGTCGAGCAGCCCGTTCCGGACGCACCGCGAGCTCACGGAGACGGCACTGAGTCCTCCGTGAAGACCCACGGAGGGCTCAGTGAGGGCTCACGTACCCGAGATGAGATCCCCAGCCCTCATAAAACCGCAGCTCAGAACACACTTCGTGAGCCCTCGCGGAGCGCTCACGGAGGACTCAGTGAGCCCTCGATGAGCCCTCACGGTCCGGATCTAGGACCTAGGAACTTGGATCTAGGAACTACTTCTCCTTCTGGGGGCGCAGGCGCCCCCGCACCGGAGACCGTCTCGACTCAGCAGCTCATGGCCGAGTACACCGCTGCCTGTGCCCACCGCCCGCCCAGCGGCGTACTCGGTCACCTCGGACGGGAGACCGCCAAGCTCCTCGCGGAGGGCATCGATCCGGACCACGTCCGGGCCGGTCTGGCCCGCCACCGGGCGAAGGGTCTGCACCCGAGCACTCTGCCGAGCCTCGTCCACGAGGCCATGAACGCCACCCCCACCAGTTTGGTGCGGACGGAATCGCGGCCTAACGTGCCCGGTCACCGGGCCTGGGCCAATCCCGCCGACCCTGCCGCCGCCTACGCCGAGGAGCTGTGATGCGCGACCACGACGCCCAGCCCGTCGGCGGCATCGCCCGACGCCTGGCCAACATCCTCACCTCACGGGGTATCGACCCGGCCGCGCAACTCACCGACCCGGTCGAACCGATCCCCGCCCTCCAGGCGGCACAGGCCCGAATCCCGGCCCGCTACCAGGCAGCCGTCGCCGACCACCCGGCGGTCGCCGCCTGGGTCCGCGAGATCGCCGAGGCCGGCCGTCCCGGACCCGAGGGAGCCCGGGGCATCGCGCAGGGCCGCTCGCTGCTGATCGTCGGCACCACCGGCACAGGCAAGACCCACCAGGCGTACGGCGCGATCCGCTCGCTGCTCATCGCCGGCGTACGGCTGCGGTGGAAGGCGACCACGGCCGCCGACCTGTACGCCGAACTGCGACCCCGCCCCGGGCACGACGGCGAGCGGGAGCTGATGGACCTCGCCCGCTGCCCCCTGCTGATCATCGACGACCTCGGCGCGGCCAAGAACAGCGAGTGGACCGAGGAGATCACGATGCGGCTGATCAACCGCCGCTACAACGAGATGCTCCCGACGCTGATCACCACCAACCTCGGCATGGCCGACCTGCGTCAGCACATCGGCGACCGGGTCGCCTCCCGGCTGACCGAGATGAGCGACAAGGTCATCCTCGACGGCCCCGACCGCAGACGAGCCCTCGCAGCCGAGCGTCGCCGCATCCCCGCCGTCTGATCCCCGCCGCGGGCGGCTGCCACCACCTCCGCCTCCTTCACGCACCAACCCCCTCGGACGCGCCTGCCCAAAACGCTCCCGGGGCGACCGGAGACACCCACATGCACAGCACCGAGAACCAGACGCCGCGCACCCTTGGCGACCTCACCTGGCACGACAGCGCCGCCTGCCGCTCGACGACCCATCACCAGGTCGATCCGGACATCTTCTTCCCCGAGCCCGACGAGATGGACCGCATCCGCGCCGCCAAGGCCCTGTGCGCGCAGTGCCCCGTCCGTGCCACCTGCCTGGACGCCGCCCTCGAAAACGGAGACCGCGACGGCATCCGGGGCGGCATGACCGAAGAGGAACGCGACCCCCTGCACCGCAAGCTCCACCGCCGCTGCGACTACGCCCGAGTCAACGCCGTACTCGACGGCCGCGACATCCACCTCACACAGGCCGAGCGCGACGCCGTCGTCACAGCCGCCTACCACGCCAAGGTGCCGGCCGAGCGCCTCGCCTGGCTGCTCAAAATCACCGAGGAGCACGCCGAGAAGCTCTACCGACGCACCCGCCGGAAGATCCGCAACCGCGCCGTCGACCACAAGAAGAAGGTGAACGAGGGGAAGACGAACCCCAAGGCCAGCCCCACCACGAAGCTCAAGGCACCCGCAGCCGAGACCCCCGCACGTGGCGACCTCGGGACGGCCGCGTGAGCCACAACGCCCCAACACCGGCGCGGATCACCGGCTGGGACCGAGCCGCGATCGTCGCGCTCGGCGGCGCCGGATGCGCCCTCTCGTACGACGCCCTGCAGCAGATGGCCACCGCCATCCACGTCCGAGGACCCCTCACGTTCCTCTTCCCCCTGGTGATCGACGGCTTCATCGCCTACGGAGTGCGCGCCCTCCTGGTCCTGCGCACCGCCTCCTTCGCCGCACGCCTGTACGTCTGGACGCTGTTCGGCACGGCGACCACCGCCAGCATCTGGGCCAACGCGCTGCATGCCGTACGCCTCAACCAGCAGCATCCCGGAGGCGGCGGACTCCGACTCGGCGACGTCACCGTCGGCGCCCTGTCCACCATCGCCCCGCTCGCCCTGGCCGGAGCCGTCCACCTGTACATCCTCATCGCCCGCCGGGTCACCGAGGCCGGTCACCACGGACACCCGGACACCGTCGCCGTCCGCACTGACCGGATCACCACTGACCGGCCGGAGACCCCGCAGGCGGCGGACGGACACCGGCCGGTCACGGTCACCCCCGCACACTCGACCGCGCTCTCCCGGCCGGAGAACGGCCGTCCGGCGGTCACTTCCGGCCCGGACGTGCCGCGAATGGCTGACCGGGAGGAGGCGTCCGGACACCACCCGGAGAGCGTCCCGGAGCCTGAGTCCACGCACGGCGGAGACACCACTGACCTGGGCGGACAGCCGGTCAGCAGACCTGCCCCGATAACCCGTCTCCGGCTCGCCGCCCCCACGGCTACCGAGCCGGAGACCAGCCGGGGCACCGCCTTGGAGGCCTCGGACACTGGCGGCCCGGACACTGCCGCGTCGGCGGACACCCTCCTGCCGATCGCCCGCCGGGCGGTCGCCGACGCGGGCAAGGCCACCCGCGAGGTCGTCGCGGACGCCATCCGCGGACAGGGCAAGACGCTGTCCAACGACCGGCTGACCGCCCTGATGCGACAACTCCGCGCCGAGACCAGCCAAAAGTCGGCCACCAGGACCGGCTGACCGACCGGCCCGGACAGGCGGGCGGTCAGCGGCCACAACCTGGCCGCCCGCCCGCACCCGACAAACTCTCCTCCACGCACCGGAGACACACATTGCGCACCACACCGACCACCCCGGCCGAAGCGGACGCCTGGATCACCGTGCTCCGGCGGTACGGCCACCTGCACCGTGCCGAACCCGGCCCGGACGGAACCTGGACCGTGCAGCGAACCCCCGCCAGCACGCCCCGCACCCTGCATCACCCGGTCCTCGCGCTCGACTTCGTCACCGAGATCCTCCGCGACGTGCGCCGTACGAAGGCCCGGACGCAGTGATGGCAGGCTCCGAATCACCCGAAACAACCTCTGACCTGCGACAAGACGACTTGCCGGCACGAGGCCGAGCAAGCTGTAGCTTCCGAAACTCCTCCGCGGCCACGGGCCGCGGAGGAGTTTCGGAAGCGCATGCCCCCGCCCCGGGAGGGGCGGCGGAAGCCCGGCACCAGGGGGCGCCGTGCTCGGAAGCCGCGACCGAGGGCGGATCGCGGCCAGGAGAGCACCCGAACCCGCCCGCCACCACGCGTACGCGCCCCCGCCTGCGCCAGAGCGTGCACCGTGACCAAGTCCGAAGCGTCCGACTGACATCCGACGAACTCGCGTTGGTGAAGCACGCCGCGGAAGCCGTCGGCCTGAAGACCGCCGGGTTCCTCGCTGACGCCGCGGTCGCGGTCGCCCGGGACCAAGGAGGCCCGCAGCCTTGGCTGTTGGACCAGCGCGGCCGGGTCGAAGAACTGATGGCCGCCAGCGCACAGCTCGCCCGCGCCGGCAACAACCTCAACCAGGTGGCCCGCATCCTCAACTCCGGCGGTCAGGTGGAGTACGCGGACGACGCGGTCGCCCGCGTCCTGCGGGCCGCGGACCGGGTCGAGGCCGCCGCGATCGAGATCGCGCGGCGCTGACGGTGGTCCCCGACATCTCCACCGGCAGCCGCACGTACGGACTCCTCAACTACCTCTACGGACCCGGCCGCCGCGAAGAGCACACCGACCCGCACCTCGTCGCATCCTGGATGCCCGAACTCGCCCACGACCCCGGACGCGATCCGGCCGCCACTCTCAAGCAACTCGCTGACCGGCTCGACCTCCCCGTCCTCGCCCTTCCGAAGGACCGGCGCCCGGCCCGGCACGTCTGGCACTGCCCCGTGCGCACGGCACCCGGCGACCGCCACCTCACCGACGCCGAATGGGCCGAGGTCGCCCGCCGCATCGTCCACGCCACCGGCATCGCCGAATACGGCGACGACAAGGCCTGCCGTTGGATCGCCGTACGCCATGCCGACGACCACATCCACCTCGCCGCCACCCTGGTCCGCGAAGACGGCCGCCGCCCCCGCCGCCACGAGGACGGCATCCGCGCCCAGGCCGAATGCCGCAAGATCGAGAAGGAGTTCGGCCTGCAGATCCTCAACGGCGGCGATCGCACCGCCGCCCAGCGCCCCACCAGCGCCGAACGCTCTAAGGCCGAGCGAACCGGCCGGACCGAGACCCCCCGCGAGTCCCTGCGGGAGAGCGTCCGCCACGCCCTGGCCGGAGCCGTCAGCGAGGAGGAGTTCTTCCACCGCCTCGCAGAAGCCGGCCTTCGGGTCGAACAACGCATCGCCCCGTCCGGCGACGCACTCGGATACAAGGTCGCCCTGCCAGGCGACCGCAACCGCGACGCCGAACCCGTCTGGTTCTCCGGCTCGAAACTCGCCCCGGACCTCTCCCTCCCCAGGATCCGCCAGCGCTTGGCCGTTGCACGCCTCGATGGCGAGCCCATCACGGACCATGGAGATGACCGAGCACCTCGCCCGGCCCCTGCACGGCGCCAGGCGGTCACGGTCGCCGAACGAGCCGTATCGATCCTCGACGGGGACGATGACGAAGACTCCGCCGCCCAACTCGTCGGCGCCGGCGAACTCCTCGACGCTCTCGCCCAGACCGCCCCGCCCTCGACCCGCGGGGAACTCTCCGAGGCCGCCCGCGCCTTCGAACGCGCCACCCGCTCCCACATCCGCGCCGAGCGCGCCGACAACCGAGCCATCCGCTCCGCCGCCCGCGGCATCATCCGCGCCGGCAACGCCCTCGGCAAGGGCGAAGACGGCGGCGCCACCGCGATGGTCCTGTCCACGATGGTCCTCGTCACCATCGCCGCCGCGCGCTGGCACTCCGCCCGAGGCCACGCCCAGCAGGCAGCCGCCGCCCAACGAGCCGCGCAACACCTGCGCAGCGCCTACCGCTCGGCCGCCACCGTTCCCATGAACGCGATGCGCGAGCAGGGCCGGCGCCTCCCCGAACCCGTACGAGAGCGGTACGCCGACACTCTCGAAACCCTCCTGCCCGAGCAGCCCGACTCCCTACGCCGCGAACCCGGCTGGGATGCACTCGCGGCCACCCTGGACCAGGCCGAGCGCGCAGGACACGACCCGGATGCCCTGCTCCAGCAGGCCATCGAATGGCGCGAACTGGACACTGCGGACAGCGTCACCGACGTCCTCGTCTGGCGAGTACGACGGATCGGCAAACTCCCCGCCACCATGGACCCGCCACGCGCCCGTACGAACGCGCGGACAACCCGATCACGCCCTCGCCCGTCCCCGCCGCAAGCGCCCGATGGGTCGGCCGACACCCGCCGTGTCGACTCCCGTCACCGGGGACCAAAGCGCTGAGCAGCACAAAGAGCTGGACACCGACGGCCGGCGCCTGTTAGGGCTGGTTGATATGGAGAAGGAGACAATGCAGATACTCGACGAAGGCCTCCACACTCAGAGAACCGTTCTGCCGGAGACGGCCCTCGGCGACGATCCTCTGCTGCGGCTCCAGCAGGAGACGCAACTCGGCGACGGCAGCATCGGCCTCCGCGCCACTACCCACCCCGAGGAAATCGTCATAACCGGGATCCCCGCGATGTGCTCGCAGTGCGGCGCCCGGCGCGACTGGATGGTGATCTGCGACCGCGACGAGATCAGCATCCGCTGCCGCTGCGCACACCAGTGGGCCGAGCGCGAACTGACCCGCGCGGACTACGAGGCGATGATCGACGTCGGAGGCCAGGACTACCCGAACCTGGAGGCTGCGGCCCAGGCCGCAGGCTACGACGGTACGTTCGTCGGCGTGTATCTGGATTGACAAGCGGAATCGCCTTCGGAGCGGTCTCCGGCGATCGGTCCTGCCACCTGGAGTGGCCGACCTCGACCATTGGGTTGGGAAGGGGCGGCCACATCTCTGTCGGCCCCTGCGGTTCCGGGGCTCGGTCCCGGAAAGCCTTCGTAGATCGTCATGCGTCAAATACCCTGATCCCGCACGTTGTTGACGTGGTGCATGTTGGAGTCGGCGAGATTAGGGGGCGCAGTGGCGGCGGTGTTCGTCGACCGTGAGGACAGCCTGGCCGTGATCGCGAGCGTCGCGAGGCGGCTGGAGGAGGGCGACAGCAGTGTCCTGGTCGTCGAGGGCGATTCGGGCATGGGTAAATCGTCCTTGCTGGCCGAGGTGCGCCACAGATCGTCCGAAGGGGCCTGCCGTGTCGTGCTGGTCAGCTGTGTGCCAGGGCTCGGCAGGGGAGGCGAGTACGGGCCGTTCCTCGATGCCCTCGCCGAACTGAGCTCATCTCCGCGCGCCGGAAAGCGCAGGTCGATGTGGGCCCGCGCGTTGGGACGAGGAGCCGTCTCCGCCGCGCCGGCGTTGGTGTCCCTGGCGATCCCCGGAATTGGCGGTGTGGTCGACGCGGGAACCGCGGCGGTCAAGTCGGCGCTCGCCACCGGGTCCATTCCGGCGGACAGCTTGGGTTCGGTACGGACGATCATGGCCCACCAGATCGGCGAAGCGTTGCTGGCGGAGGCACGGGACGGCGCACCGCTCCTGCTGCTGATCGATGACATCCAGCTGTTCGACGAGGGAAGCCGCGAACTCCTGCACATACTCCTGCGCAAGCTCGAAGGCGAGCCGCTCAGTCTGGTGCTGGGCCTCGGCTCCTACATGTCGACGACGGCGAGCGGCGCGGAGATCGAGCAACTGCTCCGGGTGTGGGAGACAAGACACAACCTGCTGATCGCCCGACACCGGATTCGACCCCTGCCGGACTGGGCCGTCGGCGAGTTGGTGTCGGCCAGGCTGCAGGGCCAGGACGTTCCCGTCGGCTTCGCCGCGCAGGTGCACTCGGTGACCGGTGGACGTCCTGTCTTCGCGGACCAGGTTCTGAAGCTGTGGCGCCCCGGTTACGGGACGGATGTACCGCTGCCGCACGAACTGCCGTACGCGGTCGGGGAGCGCTTCCGTGCTATCGATCCCGAGGCCCAGGAACTGCTTGTCCTCGGGGCCACCGCGGGCCAGTTCTTCTTCTCGCACACGCTCGCCGAAGTGACCGGAAAATCCCAGATCCGCGTTCAGGACCTGCTGCACCGCGTGGCACGCGAGCACGGGTTGGTGCGGGAACGACGCCGTGCGGACATGCCCCGCTGGGCGGACGGACTGCACATCGACTGGTACGACTTCGAGCACCGAGCCCTCCAGTCGTGCATCCGCGAAGAACGGCAGGACGAGGGGGCTCGGCTGCTGAGGCACGCCCAGGTGGCCGAGGCCCTGGAGCGGCTGCCGCGTGCTGGCGAGGATCTCCCGCGTGAGGTCCGTGTCATGATCGCCGGCCACCTCCACGCGGCGGGACCCTCCTGTGCTGCCGCGAGCGCCGGCGCCCACTACCGGCTCGCCCGGTCCGTGGCCGTGGACGAGCTGGCGTTCATCCAGGCCGAGAAGTACTGCCGGACGGCCATCGACTCGGCCCGGCAACTGCCCCTGGGCGACCCGGAACGTGACCGTCGGCTCGTGGAGGCGGCCGAACTGCTGCTGAGCCTCACCGAGGTGCGCTGGAGGGGCAGTGGGAGCGAAGCGGAGTCCCCCGGCATCGACACGCTCGCGGCCGAGGCCGAGGAATCGGCCCGACGCCTCGGTGACCCGCTGCTGATGGCCCGCACCGCGCTGCTGCGAGGGAAGACACTGCTGGCGGTGCGCGGCCTCGATCCCTCGCTGGAGAAACACCAGGAGGCGGTCGCTCTCGCCCGCGAGTGCGGTCCGGAAGGCACCGAAGTGCTCTACGTAGCGCTCGTCGAGTACGGTCGCCAGCTGCCCAAACGCAACCTGGAAGCCGGCCTGAGGGTACTGTTCGAGGCCGAGGAACTGTACGCCTCCGCCGCCGACCTCGGCGATGTCGCGAGCCCGTTGCTTCAGCACGCGCGCAACCTCAACGAGATGCAGATCGGCGTCAACCTCTTCGACGCGAGCCGCTTCGACGAAGCCCTGCAACGGCTGCTGCGCTGCGTGGAACGGCTGAGCGGTGAGGCGATGCGCGGTGAACTGCCCATAGCGCTGAACTATCTCGCTCAACTGCACATCGCCATGGGCGACATGGAGGAGGCGGAGGCCGCCCTCGACAGGGCGCTGGCCTTCGAAGAGGAGTACCAGGAGGAGCGCGAGACCATCAGCGGCTGGCACGCGTACAACAACGCGCTCCTGGCCCAGATCGCCTCCCGCACCCCCGAGCGCGCGCCGGAGGCGCTCCGACGGATCCAGGCCGCGTGGCTGGAGACGCAGGAGACGTGGCTGGTCAACCTGGTGCCCATCGTCCGCAACCTGTACGTGGACGTACTCATGGCCGTGGGGGAGGACTCCAGGTTGGCGCTCCAGCTCATCGGGGACACCCTCGTCGAGACCGAGACCACGAAGATGGAGCGCAGCCGCATCGCCGCGTTCTGCCTGCGCAGCCGGCTCCGGCTCGCGCAGGGCGATGCCCGCAGCGCGGCCGAGGACGCCCGGGCAGCGTACGCGATCCTCGAAGAGCGGGGTGCGATGCCAGCCCTGCGGACGGAAGAGGTGCTGTACGACGTCTCGCGTGCCCTGGTCGCCGTGGGCGCCGACGAGGAGGCCGGCGACCTGCTGGAGCGGGCCCGTGCCGAGGTGCGCCGTAAGGCGGACAGCATCGGTGACCCGGGTCGGCGGGCACACTTCCTGAACGCCGTACCGCTCAACCAGGCCTTGTTCGCAGAGGCGCCGTCGGATTCCGCCGACCTCGCGGTTACAGTGCGGGACCAGGGTGATTCGCAGGCGCAGGGGTAGAGGGAGGCGGAAACCGTGTTCACCATCACCAAGGAGTTCCACTTCTCCGCGAGTCACGTGCTCGACCAGCTGCCCGCGTGGCACCCTTGCGCGCGCATGCACGGCCACAACTACATCGTGGTCGTCGAGCTCTCCGCTGAGGATGACGCGCTGACTCCTGCGGGATTCGTACGGGATTACAGGGAACTCGACGCGTTCAAGAAATGGATGGACGACACCCTCGATCACCGACACCTCAATGAATCGATGGGGGGGTGCTCCCCCTTCGGCGGAGAACCTCGCCAAATGGATCTTCGACAGGTGGCGTGACGAACTGCCCGAACTCACGGCGGTGAAGGTATCGGAGACCCCCAAGACGTGGGCGGTCTACCGTCCGTAGCGGCAGCGTTCTTGCTTCGAACGGTTCTGCTCTGTCAGGCGCTATCAGACCTCAGCACCGTCGTCTTCGCGGCGGGGGAGAGCGTTGCCGCGTTCAACTGTTCCGTCCGGCAAAAGGGCCGATCGCTGCACGGCACGCGGCCAGCGCCTTCCTGGCCGACAGGTGAATTGACGGTGATACAGGGCCAACCAGATGCCCGAAGAACCGTCAGCCGACGCGCGGCACGCCAGTCAGCCGAGGGCTGCCCCAGTTCTCGGGGCAGCCCTCGGCGTTCGAAGCACGTGATCGTCAGTTGGCGGCCAGGTGGTTGGCGAGGTGCAACGCATCCGTCGCCACGGACAGCGCGGCGTGCAGGCCGGTGACCTCCAGCAACGTGGGGTGTACGACCGGAGTCCAGTCGCCGTGAAGACCAGGCCACTTGGCGAGCAGGACCTCCGTCGCTGCCAGACCGAGGCCGGCAGTCACATCCATTCCGCCCTGGCGGCTGGGTTCCCAGCTCAACAGGATGGCGCCGGGGCGGAGCAGACCGGACTCCGCACCGATCATCCACACCGTGTGGATCGGCTGCGTGGGGAGCGAGGGGACCGAGCGCAGGAGGGCGCCGCGTACGGACGAGGGCATGGGCTGGTGGATCAGGTCACTGAGGATCATGTGGCCCGAGGAGTCGGCTGGCGGCGCGGTCGGCTGGGTGTGGTGGCGGCAGGTCATACGTCGGCCCAGTCCAACTGGTTGCGGACCGTGGGTGGGAGGACGCCCTCCTGCCCGTTCTCGGCGATGTAGACGGCTCCGTCCGATCCCGTGATCTCCACGATGTGGCCGATGCGGTGGGCGTTCGGCCAGTCCGGATTGATGGCGAAGTACACGGGCAGATCGGGGTCCACGGTCTGAAGCTGGCGGATCAGATGGCCGACGGTGATCACGTGGGGCAAAGCGACCTCCTGGGTGGAGAGAGGGGAAGCAGGTGGGTGGCGGCTGTGACGTGAGCGTCAGACGCAGGTGCAGTGGCGGGTGGGGGAGGCGATCAGGGCGGCGAGGAATCCGGCGACGGCCTGTGCAGAGGTGTCCGGTCCGAAGGCCTGACGGTCGGTAACGACGTCCCACCCCTGACCTTGGAGGAGGTCGGTGACGGGGCGGGCGCAGAGACATACGAGGAGCCACTCCCGCTCGCCGAGTGCGGGCGGAGATGACTCGGGCAAGGGCGGGCACGGAGCGGTGGCGGTGAGTGTCACGAACAGAGAACCCTTCGTTGACCTGCGGCTTTTCCGGGCCTCCGTACGTTGACATGCTCTTGGGTGGGGTCTCCAGTCGTTGCCCGCGGTGTGCGTCTGCCGTGGGCGAACTGGCCGCAGGTGCGGCGGCTGATGTCCGGCCAATGCGGAATGAACTGGCCGCTCTCCCGGCTGGTGCGGGAGCGACCGTTCACGGAGGCGCGCGGAGAGAAGAGGAGAAGCTGGCTTGGGCAGCGAGGAGATCCGTGTTCGAGACGAGGCTGTCGACGATGTCGAGGCTGCGTCGTTGGGCCGGTCCCGGATGGCTGATGGGCGGTGGATCGAGCTGAGCATGGAGGAACTGGCGCGCCTGATGGATAGCGAGGCCGACGGACCTCTCTGAATCCATGCTGAGCGTCGGTGGGCCTATGGCTCGTTCGAACGCGTAATTCGCACATCTCTTGGGCGCCTTGCCGGAGTCGCTAGCGGCCGATGGACTGGGTCGTGCACGAAGGCGGGAGATCTCTGATGACCGAGGAAGAGCGCCATGCGATCCTTACCCCGGAGGAGATCGCGGACGCCCGCGCCCAGGCCGACCGCGCGATCCGCACGGTGGGCATTCCCCCTGAGTTGATCGCCTGGCTCAGACCGATCCTTGTCCCCGCCGCTGAGCGCGTCGAGGCAGAGCGAGTTGAGAGTGAACGGGCGGCCGGAGCAGGGGGTGCGGTATGACGATTTGCGAACGCCTCGCCGAGCCCATTCGTCGTGTGGTCGCCGAGTGGCTCACCTGTCTCCCCGCACAGGAAGTCGGGCTGCGCATCCTGCCTCGGAACGAAGCCGAAGCCCGGACGACCTCCCGTCGTCCGGATCGGGCGCAGACCAATGACGCCTGAGGAGAGGGAGGCGCACATCCGCCGCATCGTAGACAGCGCGCCGTTGCCCAGTCCGGAAGATGTCGATCGGCTACGCGCCTTGCTCTCCCTGGGTGCACGCGCCCCTGCCGAACGAACTGCCCATACGCACGTCCCCGCGAGTGACGTCGGCGCAGGCCGCTTGACGCCCAGTGGCGGCCCGACGCTCGACGAGGTGCGTTCCTGGCCCGCCACGGTGAGTGTCCCCAAGGCCGCGACCGCGCTCGGAGTCTCAAAGAGCCACCTCTACGAGCTGATCAGAAGAGGTGAGGCACCGGTCAAACTCGTGCCCCTCGGGGGCCGCCACCGCGTGATCACTGCTTCTCTGGTGCGTCTGCTTGAGGGCGCCTGACCGGTAGAGGGCTATGCCTCGCAGGCGTTGACCGACTTCGTCAGTGACGGGCCATGACCACCCTGAGCTGGCTGCCTTTTGGACGGTCGAGTGGGGCTACCGGGCACGTGGCATTCCAACGTGGAGTACGGCGGTCATCGGCGCCGGTAGGCGCTGATCGGAAGGGCGGTGCCCGGACCGGGTGGCGGCGCCACCGCGTGGGCATGCACGAAGGCCCTCGGAAACGTGGTGCGGGCGCGGGCAGCGGAGGCTGGGCGAACGTCCAGAGGAGTCGCTACAGGCGGTGTGACTGGAGTGATGCGGGCGGCGCCACGGTTTCGGGCAGGAACTTCGGGCGCCCTCGGACTTCTCACCACGAGCGAACCGCTCGGCCGCCTCAAGACGCACCCGCTCCCGCTTGTCCTGCTCTCTGGGCGTCAGCCCTCCCTCATGCGCATACCGCATGACGACGTGGTACTGCAGCGATCAGGAACCGTCACGGGCCACCGGCTCTACGAGTTCAACCTGAGTACTCACCGGTGCTCGGGGCGGTGGGGGTGGAGTCGTCGATGGTCCAGGTCTTGCCCTTGCACACGGGCGGGCCGTAGACGTACCTCTTGCCTGAGGTGGCTCCGATCGCGATGAGGCTGACGCCTTTACTGCAGTTGTTGCTGTACAGGCCGGGGATATTGTTGATGTTGGGGCCGGTGTCCTTGCCGGGTCCTACTCCTTTCAGCGGACGTACGTCAGGTTTGGAGTCGGCGGGCGAGGACACGCTTGTGTAAAGCCTGAGTGGTTCGGATGTCTTGTTGTCGACGGTGAACACGGCTCCTGGCTGGCATGCCGTAGCGCCGAGGAGGACGACGGCGAAACCGCTGAGAGTCAGCAGTGGCCGACGCCATCGATCATGTGCCTGCGAGGCCGTCCTGGTCTGCGGCGCTGTCATGCTGACTCCTTGTTTGGGCGTGTGCGTCTGATCTGCATGGGGACGGGCCGGTTCAGACTGATCGTCCGGCCCAGGGCTCAGCTGCCGGACCCGGTTCCGGGTCGGGTGCGCGATGGGGCAACCGGCCGGCCGGGGTGCCGTGGGGGCAAAACGTACGGCACGCCGGCCAGCCGGACTGCCAGCCTTAGGGCTGGTGGCCTGGGCTCATGGTGTGGGAACGGTGGCCAGGAAGAGGGATGAGCCGGGGTCGGTCATGGTGTTGTCGACGCCGTGGCTGGTGCCGGTGATGTCGGGGGAGTAGTTGTTGGTTTCGTTGTGGGCCCAGTCGCTGATGGGCGTGCCGCCGACGTCGAGGTGGTGGAAGGCGGTGCCGTCCCAGCCGAACTCGAAGATGCGGTGTGGCTCGCTGTAGAAGGTGACGATGGGGCCGGTGACGTCGTTGTCGAGGCGTTTGGTCATGGTGTTGTTGAAGAAGACGTTGCGGTAGCCGGAGGACCCGGACCATTTGACGGCCTTCTGGCCGGCGGCCCACCAGATCGGGTACCAGTCGGAGTCGTCGGTGCCTCCGCCGCCTTCCTCGCCGCAGTTGACGGTGCAGTTCGCGGAGCGGTGGGCGTAGGGGACGTGGACGGTGTTGAGTTCGAAGAGGTTATTGCGTTCGTAGCCGCCGTGCAGGTTGAGGTCGGAGTCGAGGTCGTTGCCGATGGCGACGTTCCCGCTGGCGGACCACTGGAAGGTGAAGTGGCGCAGGTTGCGGGAGATGTTTCCGGCGTAGACGGAGTCCCAGACGCGGGAGCCGCGGAAGTAGCCCCGGCCGCCCTTGCCCTTGTTCCAGGCGCCGTCGAGGTAGTTGCCGGTGATGGTGAGGTTCTTGGCCTCTTCGGTGACGATGGGGTGGGAGCCGGTCATCTCGGTGTGGATGCCGTGCACCCAGCCGTTGACGGCCCACTTGAACAGGATGCCGTTCATCGCGCCGGCCGGGTCCATGTTGCCGTAGTTGTGGGTGGCGTCACCGCGCTTCAGGTTCGGCTCGTCCTGGGTGAGGTAGAAGTTCTCGAAGCCCACGCCCAGGACGGGGTCGACCAGCGGGGAGGCTTTGGAGTCGTAGGTCGTGCCGTCGATCTGGGCGGAGCCGTCGGAGATGGAGGTGACGGGGACGTCGTACTCCAGGGGCTTGTCCACCGTGATGGTCTTGTTGGTGGAGTCGACCGCGGTGATGGTGAAGATCTGCTGGCGCATGTGCAGGTTGAGCAGCGGCCACTGGGTGCCGGTGGCGTTCATGCTCTCGTAGAACTTGACGCTGTTGGCGGCGCGGATGTTGACGTACTCGCCGACCTTGAGGTTGGTCAGGCTGGCGTTGGTGGCGAGGTAGACCTTGGTGTCGCCGGTGCGGGCGGCGAAGCCGGTGTCGCCGGGCTTGTCCCGCAGTTTCACGCCGACCTTCCAGTGCACGTTGACGGTGCCTTCGAAGAGGTCCTTGCGGTTGGCGGGGGCTGCCGCGTACTCGGTCGCGTAGGCGGAGTTGATCGCGCGGGACTGGACGCGGAACAGGGCGCGGCCGGGCCAGATCCAGCCGCCGGAGGCGGATCCGGAGGTCATGGCGTCCTGGTCCCAGTCGGTGCCGTCGGCGGTGATCGTGTCGTAGCGGGTGTTGGCGTCCGGGGCGAAGTGGATGGCCGTGCCGGTGTCCGGGTCGGCTCCGGACCCGCGGATGACCAGGTAGTCGGCGTCGACGTAGATCTGGTGGGAGACGTTGATGACGCCGACGGGCAGGGTGATCCGGCTGAGCTTGGTGTAGGAGGCCGAGGGTGAGCAGTTGGCCTTGATGGAGTCGATGGCGTTCTGCAGTCCGGCGGTGTCGTCGACGCCGTCGTCGGGGACCACCCCGTACTGCGTGGCGAGCTCGTCCGCGGTGATCTCACAGCCGGCGTTCGAGTTGATGTCCGCGGCCGTCGGTAGACCCGCCCCTTCGCGGTAGCCCGCCTTGGACCAGTCGTACAGGCCCGCAACAGCGCCGCGTCGGTTGGCGGTGGACAGGTCCAGCTGGTTGAAGGAGGTGAGCTTGGCCTGCCAGGAGACCGTCTCCGTGTCGTCCATGGCCGCGGTGGAGTCCGCCTTGAAGTCCGTGCGGGTCAGGACGAGGGTCTCGATGAACCGGGCGTCGTCGACGGGCACGGAGATGGTGCCGCTGTCAGGCCTGTCGAGCTGGGTGACGGTCGGGTACTGAATCCCGCCGGACAAAGAGGCGCGCGGCCACTTGATGAGCGCGGCGCTCACCTCCGCGGGCACCTGGACCGTCAGCAGACCCAGCTGGTCCGAGGCACCGGTGTCCTCCGGCACGAGATCCGCGTACAGCGTGCCGCCCGGTTGCAGACTCGCGGACTGGGTCCCGGTACTCGCCGCCGAGCCGGACCATGCCAGATCGTACGTCTCGTGGGCGGGCCGTGCCGGACCGTTGGCATCCGAGCCGGCGTTGTTCAGCGCGTCCCGCCAGGCGGCGCCTGCTTCGGCAGTGGTGTAGCCACCCACCGTCACATTGGCGCCCTTCCCCGAGTTGGCTTGCTGCGACCATGTGGTCCCAGGCGTGGAGAGCCGGTAGTTCGCGATGGCGAAACCCATCAATTCGTCGTGCAGATCAAGGCCGTAACCGGCGAAAACCATGCTGACCGCGTCAAGCGGCAGGACGTCGTTGTGATCCATGGCCTCCCAGGTCTTACGGACCGCGTCCGCTGTCCCGGCCCGCTCGCTCAGATACTCCGCGAGAGGGAACTCACCGTACTGCCGGGAGGCCGACAGGCCGTCCCAGGCGTTGAGCGCGCGCCCCGGTGCTTCGAGGAAGTCATCGAGGGCACCAAGGTAGTAGGACCGCTGGGCTGCCTGGTACTGGCTTTCGGAATACCAAATTCCATTCACCGACCAACCAGGGTCGTAGGACAGCGGCCAGTACGGGTCTCGCGTGTAGGTCTGTCCAGTCGCCCACTGCGCGGTGGACTCCATCCACCAGTTCAGTGAAGCAAAGTCCCCGTCAAACCACTGTCCCGGAAATAAGTCCCAGAGGAAGCCGCCCGTCGACAGGTAGTGGTACTGAAACGCGTGAAACAGCTCGTGCCGCACGAGGGCGTCGTAGTCTTCCGGGTCCTGCGGCATCCAGATCGAGGGCTGCTCCCCGGGACCGAACGGGGCGGTGAGGGCCGCCGCGTCACCGGCGACGTCATGCAACGAATCGCCGACGAAGATGGTGAATCGGCCCCCCGGCTCCGTGTACCCCAGGCCGGGGATGGTGACCGAGCCGACCTGCTCTCCGGATGTGTAGATGGCATACGCCTCCTCGGCGGCGTTCGCCATCTCCACGATCGCGGTCGGCACACCGTTGGCGCCGCTGGACTCGGGCAGTCCTTGATTGTGGTTGTAGAGAAGGGCGAAGTGCTCGGTGGCGTAGAGGCAGTAGTAGGGATGGGACACGAACATGACGCCCGTGTCGAAGTACGACTGGCTACTGCACCCTGGATCGTTGCTCGCAGCTGCAGCGCTCACGCCCGAGACTGAGGACTGCAGCACGCGGGAGCCGGCCGACGTAGCAGCGGCCGTCTCTCGGGAACTCTTCTTTGCGCCGGAACTCGGAGCGATGGGAGCGTAGTTGGGGTGTACCTTGTTGACCCGGACCGGACGCTCCAGCGACGCCTTGATCCGCTTGACCCACGACTGCGTCTCAGGGCTGGCGTTATGGGCCTGCTGGAACAGGTACGTCAGGTACAGCGGAGTGATCTCCTGAAGCGACGCCGACGTACGCCACCTTTTCGGGACGGCCGCCGGGTCGAAAAGCGAATTGATCCCGTACCGCACCATCTGGTCCACCGTGAGCTGATGCTTGCGCCAGCCACGGACGACCTTCTCTCTCGAACCGAAGTCCGGGACCCGGGATGCTGCCTTCCTGGCCGCCCGTATCTGCGCCTTGCTCGGCTTTACCTCGCGAAAAGGTCGACGAGTCGAGGAGTGGGGCTGGTCACTTGCCTTTGTCGTCGCCGGTGACACGGATGCAGCCTCGGACGGCGGCGCTGCGCCCGCGCACGCTAGGAGCCCACCCGCCACTCCAGCAACTAACCAGGTTCTCCACCGACTTAACAAACCTTGCGTCATGAAAAGAATCCCTTCTGATCTTGGGCCAGACGAACGAGAAGGGATCTTTGCACTATTCACAACAACTTCACAAGATCAGATTGGTTAACATGCGTCACGAGGTCGTTACGGACAGTTGACTCCGAGAAACGGCTGGGGAGGTTGGGTGCGGACGCCTGCGCGGAGCAGGACGTCCGTCGACGTGGCTGGCCCGCCCTACGCATCGCAGTCTTGACAATCTTGATTCCGCATAATCGCCAGTTCGTCGTTATGGAGGTCGAAGCCGTGGTCGAGGAGGGGCGCGACGGCAGGGTCGCCGGTGAAGGTGCAGCCGGCGGGGTAGAGCGGGGAGACGTACTGGTCGCCGTCGGAGGGCGGGGCTGGCACGGTGGGGCTCCAAGGCTGAGGGGGAGCGTCAGCGCTGCCGTCGGGAGCTGACGTGTACGGCGAGCCTGGTCGGCGCGGTCGAGGGTGGAGTTTTGTACATCGCCTGGGATTGGGTGCTGCGGGCGAGCGCGGCCTCGGCTCGTGGGCCGGGCCTGGCTGTGTCCGCCTGGGTGATCGAGACCAGTGAGCGGTGGCGGTCGGGAATCTCGTCCAGGGCGCGCGGCACAGGGGTGGGGTCAGTGAACGCGGCGGTGGAGGCGGTGATGAGGTGCTGCGGGGTGTACCGGCTGAAGAAGGCTTGCCAGCTCGGCGTGTACACGGGGTCGGGGCCGGCGGACATGCGCCACGTCGACTTCTCGGGCGTGAGCAGCTCGTCGTACTCGTGCAGCCAGCCGTCGGCCATCCGATAGGCAGCGTGGCCGTCGGGGGAGACCGTACGGAACGGCCGGGTGCCACGTACAGCCTCCCACCGGTGTCGCGCGGTGAGGGACGCGGGGCTGATACCCGTGTAGTGCGGGCCTCCGCTGAGGTAGTCGGCGAAGTTGTTGTGCAGTCCGTCGACGAGGATCTCGGTGAAGGCGGCCACGATCTCGTTGGGCGTGTTCCGGTCGAACGTGGTGATCCAGTCGGGCACGCCGAGCGGGTCTTCGGCGTAGGTGATGGTCCACCCGCCGTAGAAGCTCTCCAGGGCGTTGGCGACGCGTACGCGCTGGCATGGGCTCGTGTAGTAGGTGTCGGTGCCGAAGGCGATGGTCTTGGTCCAACCGGGGGCGTGGTCGAGGGTGTCGAAGATGCTGCGGCTGTCGCCGGGACCGGCCAGGTAGCCGGGACTGACCAGGACATTCGAGTGCGGGGCGAGGGCAGGCGGAGCGGGGCTGAGCATGAGAGGGCCTTCGGGTGGTGGGGCACGGGCGGCTGAGCGGCCCGTGTGAGGGCGCGGTCGCGCGGAGGGGTCTGGCCGTGGGCACTGGAGTCACCTGGTCCGGGATGGGCGGGAGAGCGCGGTGACGTACGCAGGCACGCGTGGCTGCGAGTCGGGGACGTGCGAGAACAACTCGGGAGATGCCGCGGGACTGCGGCGCGTAGCCGCGCTCGCCTGTACGGCCAGCTGTGCTGGCGGGCTGAGTTGGGTGGGGCGAGTTGTCGTTGGGTGTGCCTTGCGGGCGAACTCCGCGAGTTCGGCGTACACCGGTGTGAGCCCCCGGGCCGCGGGCGTCAGGGTGTACTCGGAGCCTCGACCGGAGAAGGGGCTCCTGCGGGTGATGAGCTGGTCGGTCTGGAGCTGCGTGATGCGGTAGTGGAAGGAGCCGGTGGCGAGTGCGGCTTCGGTTCGCAGCGCACCGTTGGGAAGGGGGCCGTGCTGTGCGAGGGCGTGGAGGAGGGGGATCGTGCCCTTCCCGCGGAGTCGGCCGAGGGAGTCTTCTACGCGTTCCGCCTCGGCGAGTGACGCCGTGCCGTCAGCGAGGTGGTTACGGTGCCAGGCCGAGAGCGCACGGTGGACGTGTTGGGTGTCGTGGGCGAGCGGTGTGAGGTCGTATACCCCGACCTGGGGCCGGTCCAGGAGGCCGCTCGTCTGCATGCGGCGCACGATCTGGGCCATGGCGTGGACGCCTACCCAGGGAAGTGTGGAGTTGATGTGGGCGAGGTGCATGGGGCCGTGCTGCTGGATGGTCTGCAGGGTCCAGGTGGTCCAGCGGGGCGAGAGGAAGGCGATGGCCTGGTCGACGAGTTCGGTGTGACGGGTGGGTGTGGTGGAGAGGACGGGCACGGTGGGGTTCTCCGAAGGGTGGTTGAGCGCCGTCAGTGGGACCGCGCGGCGCGTTCCGACGGGGTGCGGTTCGTGACGGCGGTTGTTGCCGCAGGCTGGTGGGTTGTGGTGGCCGGTTGTCCGCCGCGGTGCTGGGGGGAGCGGGCCCTGGCGGCTTGGGCTCGCCGGTCGTGCGGGGATGTGGCGGTGGCCGTCCGTTCGCGCTCCAGCCGGAGTGCCGCGGTGCGGTAGGCGGCCTGGTCCTGGCGTTCGCCGACCGCGAGGAGGTAGATCTCCCGTTTGTGCTGGGAGGAGGCGGGAGCGTCCCGGTACTGGATGACCAGCCGCCAGCGGGTCTCCGGGTCGACGTAGACCTTGTGGCAGCCCGTCAGTTCGCGCTGGAGGGCGGCGCCGCGTTCGTTGCCGTGGACCAGGTGCTGCAGTTCGAGCAGGGCCAGGTCGCGGATGTTCTCCGGTACGGCGCGCAGGTCGGCCAGTGCCTCGGGATGGGCGGCGAAGGCGTACCGTGCCCGGCTCATCGCGCGCTCCGTCGGGAGTGTGTCGGAGCAGGTTCCGTTGATGGCGGTGGGGAGACGGGCGCGGGAGCTACGGCGAGGCCGTCACCGTTGATCGTGGAGCGAGCGCGGGCGGCTGCCGCCCGGCGGCCGACGGCGTGCGGTGGGGCGGGCGCGAGAGGGAGCGACGAGTTCCGCTCCACCATCCACGTGTCCGCCTCCTCGGCGCTGGCGAAGACGCCCTCCCGGACGGTGTAGGTGCGCATGTCTTTGGTCGTCTCTTCGAGAAAGAGGCGGTACGGCGCAGCTGAGGACTCGGGGTGCCTGTCGTGGACGAGGGTGCGTACCTCGACGCCGACGTCGAAGGAGCACGGGTTGTCGGTGTAGTGGTCGAGGACCTCGTACCGGTTGCCGGGGTTGGTGCGGAGCAGGTTCTCAAGGCGTGCCGTGAGGGCGTCGGCGGGACGGGGCCCGTGGCCGTGGGACATCTCGGCGGCTTCCTGTGGGCAGCCCCGGCGGATCAGCCAGTTCTGCGCCAGCGGAACGACCGGGTGGCGCTCCGACGCGAAGTCGAACGTGCGCTGCTCGACGTTCCGGATGATGTGCAGCGTGACGTACTCCGCCGCCCCTGGGATGTCCCAGATCGCGGACCGGTCGTACAGCAGCAGGTAGCTGTCGCGGCCGTCGGCGCTGTGGTGCTCGGAGAAGGGGACGAACATGTCGTCCGAGAGCGTGACGGAGAAGAAGTCGTCCTCGATCCGCTCGGTGGTGGCTTGGAAGCCGTCGAGCCGGTAGTTCGGCGCAGAGGGTTCGTACGCGTCGGCCATCTCAGACTCCGGCGGGCTCGGGGGAGGCCAGCAGCCGGTGGTGGGGGCGGGCCGCGCTGGTTGTGCAGGCTCCGAACGGGCCTTCCGGGGTGCGGAGTTGGAGCAGAGCCGGATCGAGGTGATCGCGGTGCCAGGTGGAAGGGCCGGTGAGGCCGGCCTGGACGTCGGTGAGTTGCTGCCAGGCCAGCCAGAGGGCGTGGAGTCGGGCCACGGCCTCGGGGTGCTCCTGCCACTGTCGGCACCACGGGCGGCCGGTGGTGATCTCCCGTCCGTAGACCGGCAGGAGCAGGTTGTGCACCCAGTTGGTCAGCGCGGCCAGTTCCTCGGCGTAGGCCTTGGCGCCGAGCGCCAGGATGAAGACGGAGGCCGGGCCGCCGTCGGCGTTGCCTTCGGCCGGGGCGGAGGCCGATGCCGGGTTTTCGGGGTGCACGGGATCGGCCGCTTCGCCGACGTCCTCGGACGGCTGGTCGTCGGTGAGCCGGGCGAGCGTCTCGCTCTGTTTGTGGCTCTCGGCGGTGAGCCGGGTGACCGTGGCGACGAGGTCGTCGAGGTCGTGGTCCGGTACGCGCACCGGCTTGTTCTCGTGGGCGGGTTCGGACATGGCTACCCCTGGTGCGAGTTCTGGTGGGTGGGGTGTCGAGGTTCCGGAGAAACGGGGGTTTGGCCCGGCCGGGAAACGGGTGTAGATGGCGCAGGTCAGTGCGGCGCGCGATGGCGGCACACGGTCCGGGGCGGGGCCAGGATCCGCAGGGCGTGGGCCGCCTGCTGGGGCACGACTCCATTGCCCAGAGCGGTTAGTTGTGAGGGACGGCCCAGCCCGGGTGTGCCGGTCACCCAGCCGGGAGGAAGGCCTTGCATCCACTCCACGAACCGCGGGCTGAGGCGGCCCGCGTCGTCGGTCGGCCGGGGCGCGGGACGCGTGGCGTGCTCCCAGCGGGTGATCGCGGCGGAGTACGGCCCCCAGATCTCGGCCCGTCCTCCGTGTCCGACGGATCCTCGAACAACGGCGCCGGCAGCGACCGCGTGAGCGGGGTCCCGTCCGTGGCACCCTTCCGCCGACCGGCCATGCGTGTGGGTGGAGCAGCCGGGGTGGGCCGCAGGCGCGCTGCCGCCGAGGGCGGGGTCAGGTCCCCATTGCCGTGGCGCTGGTTGGGCGAGACCTTGGTGCCGTCCGAGGCCTTTGGGGTGGGCAGGAGCCACTCGACCTCGTCCGCCAGGTTCGGGCCGTGGCCGCCCTGCTTGCGTTTCGCCGGGTGCTGGCTGCCCCCGTTGGTCCCCAGGTTGCTGGTCGGCGTCTTGAGCAGCGGTGATCCGTCCGGACGGCCACGCGGTGAGGAAGATCCGCTCTCGGCGGTGCGGGGCTCCGACATCAGAGGCGCGAAGCACACACCAGCGCGCATCGAACCCGAGGTCGGCCAGGGAGCCGAGTACGGCACCGAGTGCGCGCACAGCAGACTGGCCTGCGGTGTCTCCCAGACACCACGGGCAGGGTTCCACGTCGCCAGGGGGACCGGCGGTTGAGGTGAGGAGCCCCCGGACATTCTCGATCACCACCAGGCAGGGGTTGAGGGTTTCGATGGCACGGACGACGTGCAGCCACAGGCCGGACCGGGTGCCGTCAGCCAGTCCGGCGCGACGGCCGGCGACCGAGACGTCTTTGACAGGGGAACCCGGCTGTCAGGACGCACACCTCCGGGACTTCGGCCCAGTTCGCGGACGTGATGTCGCCGAGGTTCGGCACGGCCGGCCAGTGCCGGGACAGGATCCGGGCCGGTCCCGGATCGATCTCCGCATGCCAGGCGATCGTTCCGCCGATGACCGCCTGGACGCCGAGATCAAGACCGCCGTACCCGGAGCACAGGCTCCCGATCAACGGCGACATCTGGACCGGGGTCGGGTCAGCGGCCATGGCGGGGCGCCGGAGTGTAGGCGAGCCGGACCGGACCTGGGGCGGGCGGTTCCACGGGCAGGCGGTAGATCGAGTTCGTCGGCCGTGCCGAGCGGCTCAGCGCGGCGAGGACCCGGGGCGGGGTGCCGTCGATCCGGTCGGCGGAGCGCCGCAGCGTGACGAAGGTTTCCTGCAGCGAGTCGAGGGTGAGGTCCAGTCGGTCCTGTGCCACATCGAAGGCGTCCTGGCGGGCCTCGCGTCGATTCGCCGAGGCCGGGGCTTCCGCGTACCTGCGCAGGAACCCGAGCTGTTCGAAGGCCTCGGTGTAGTTGTTCATGGCATGTCCCGCAGGGGCGGACGCGTCGGTGTAGGCGGCGATGACCGGGCCGAAGTCGAGTCCTGGGTCGCTGTCCGTGGCACGGAGGAGGACCTCGTCCGACAGGTCCTTCACCAGTCCTGTCAGGGCGCGGAGATGACGGGACGCGGCGGCAAGGTCGGGCAGGGAGGTCTGCGTGTACGACCGCACTATGTCGGAACGGAGCATCTCGAACTCCCTTGCCAGGGCGTACAGTTCGTCCTTCTCCAGGCCCGCGCGGCCGGTGTGGTCGGTCATGACGGACTCCGTTGGCTGTGTCGTTCGGGAAGCGCGGCGCAGGCGGTCTCGACCGGTGTCGAGGGCTTAGGGGTGGCCGCGAGGCGGCTGCGGGCTCGGGCCGCGTCGACGCGGGCGGCGGGCGGTGACGCACCGGGGCGGCTGGCCGGCCGCCGCTGGGCGGGCTCGGATTCTGGTTCGTTCGCGAGGCGTAGGCGGCGGCGTACGTCGTCCAGCGGACCGAGGGCGTGCAGGGCGTAGGTGATCAGCCGCCCCGGGGCCAGGGACTCGTCGTCGGCGAGCGCGCGCACCTGCCGAGCGACGGCGGCGGCCGTGCGGACGAGTGAGGCCTGGACGACCTGCTCGCCGAAGTGCTCGGCCACACCGGAGAAGGACAGCGGGTCGCAGATCCGCAGGACGCGTTCTGCGGCCAGTGTTCCGTCGGACAGTGCGCCCCGGCGCTGGGTTTCCCACAGCACGGTCAGCTGATCGATGGGTTCGCCCCGGTGATGCAGTGCGCCCAGGGCGCGGTAGATCTGCTGATGGCCGCTGTCCGCGAAGTCGCCGGGATGCAGCCAGCCGACGACATCGAGCAGTTGCTCGGGCCGGGCGCTGATGCACCCGAGGAGGAACTCCTCGTCGGCGAGGACCTGTTCGTCGACAACTTGCGGCTGCTGTACTGGCGACGTGACCGGCTCCGGGGACGGCACAGGTCGCGGCTCGGTGCCCCACCGGTGGGCGAGATCGGCGAGCACGTCGGCCAGGACCCGGGCATGGCGGACCGTCTCCTCGACCCCACCGCGGACGGCGTCGGCACGCGCGGCCTGGTGCAGGCGGATGGCGTGCTGAGTGACGCTGCGGCGGATGGCGCCCTCCAGGACCATCCGCCCGTAGACGGGCGCATGGGTGGGGCGCGGGCATGCGGAGATCAAGGAGTGGGCGTACGACGCGGTGAGCCCCCGGGTCCGAGTGCCGGCCTCCTGGACGGTGTCCGTCACCCAGGACAGCGGGATCGGGCCTCCGCTCTCGCCTGTCGTGGCCGGGTGGCCGTCGGCGTGGAGCCTGAGCATTGCGGCGTAGAGAGCAGCGTGTGTCGGTCGGTGGAAGTGTTCGGGCCGTAGCCAGGGCGAGAGTTGGTCGAGTTGGGAGGGGTCGAGGAAGACCGAGCCCAGGACCGCCTGCTCGGCCTGGACGAGCGGCGTCACCGTCGCTCCGTCAGCGCGGACGTGCGCTCGGTACGCAGCTCTGCGACGGCACGGTCGGCGGCGGCCATGTCGGCGGCGAGGCGGTCAAGTTCGCCGGTGAAGACGGGGTCCGCGGCGGAAATGGTGCCTGTCGGGGTGACCAGCCACCATGCGCTGCCGCGGCGGACAGCGGGAGTGCCGGCGAGCCGCTCGGAAGGGCGGACGGATGCCCAGGTTGGAACGGGGTGGGACATGGGAGCACCTCAAGAAGAAGGGGAGGCCGAGCAGCGACTCGGGGATGCGGCGGGCTGTACTCCCGTGCGTCTCGTGTGCGCGACGAGCTGTTCCGGGGCGGTCATGCCGCTGGGCCGAAGTCGTCGCGGTGCAGCTGCTTGGCCAGCGCACGCTCGGTGATGGCCGCGGTCGCCTGGGCGGAGGCGGCGCCGAGCCGGTCGGCGTCGGGCTCGCGGTACCAGGGCTTGAGGTCGAGGAGGGCGGGGCGCACGCCGGTGGCCAGCAGCAGCGCGGAGCCCTTGGGCAGGGCCCGGATCGCGTCGGCCGGTAGCACGCGCTCCTGACGCATCGACACCGACGTGGACCTGCCCGACTCGCTTGTGGACACGGAGACGGTGCGTACGTCGTGGTCGCCGACGAGGCGGGAGAGCTTGTCCGCGAAGTCGGCGTCGTCGATGCCGGAGCCGACCAGTTTGATCGTCGCGGCGGACCAGAGGGCGTCCATGCCGGCCTCGCCCCAGACCCGTACGCCCTGACGGTAGGACTGCAGGATCGTGATCGGGATGACGCCGCGCGAGCCGAGGTGGGAGTATAGGTCCGGGAGGTCGGAGATCTTGCAGACGTTGGCGGCCTCGTCGAGGATCGCGAGCAGTGGGGCGTCGAGGCGCCCGCCGTCGCGCTCGGCCTGGATGACGGCCGCGCGCATCACCGCGTCGGCGGCCGCGGCGATGATCGCCGAGGCGGAGCCGCCGCCGTCCTTCGACAGCAGGAACAGAGTGTCCTTGCTGGTCGCGAACGCCTCCGGCTTGAACTCCCGTACCTTCTCCAGGCCGTCGGGAGGGGTGACCCAGGCGGCGATGCCCGGGTCGAGGAGGCAACTGGCGTACTGCCGGGCGGTCTCGAAGATGCCATCGCGGGTCTCGACGGCTCCGGCCACGGTGCCCTGGAGCTGGGCGGCGACGCCGTCGAGGCCGGCGTCCTGCAGGAGGTCGATGGGAGTGCGGTCAGCGGGGGAGGCGAGCCAGTCCAGCACGTCGGTGATCGGCCGGTGGTCGCGGGCCGCCGCGAGGAACAGCGCGGTGAGGGTGTTGGCGGCGGCCGTGGACCAGAAGTCGCCCGCGCTCGACTCGTCCACGGACGCGGTCACGAAGTGCCCGGCCAGCCGCCGGGCTCCGGCGAGATCGTGGGCGTCGGCGAGGATGTCCCACCACATGGTCCGCGGGGCGTGGGCGATCTGCTGCGGGTCCAGCGTCCACACGGTGCCCACCCGGGCGCGCTCGTCGAGCGTCGCCGTGAAGGCGTCGCGTGCCGCCTTGTTGGAGGTCAGCAGGACCGGGCCGGGGGCGCGCAGGATCGCGGGAATCGCGAGTCCGGAGGTCTTCCCGGAGCGGGGCGCCATGATCGCGAGGAGAACGTCCTCCCAGGAGGAACGGACCTCGGTGCCACCTGGCTTCAGCGTGCCGAGGAGGACGCCGCGGTCGTCGGGGGCGACGGCTTTGGCCTTGGTGCCCTTCAGACTGGGCCGCAGGTCGATGGCTTTGGCGGCGATCTTCTTGGGCAGCAGGTCGGCCAGGTCCCGGCGATCGGCCAGCCCGTTGGGGTTCCGGCGAACGCGCAGCCACAGCCGGGCGCAGAGGACGGCTGCCGTGGTGAGCGTGGCGGCGGGCAGCAGGTAGCAGCCGGTGAGAACCTCGGGCCGGGCGAGATGCGGCCAGAGGAGTTCGGGATGCATGAGCGCGTCGGTCGGCTGGAAGGCGGCCCACGGATCGGAGCCGGCCACGGCGTTGGCGAGGTTGCCGAACAGCCAGGCCAGCGAGCCTCCCACCATGCCGAGACCGGCGACGCCGATCAGGAGATAGAGGAGGAAGTCGGTGCCGGTGGTGGTCGAGGGCGTGCTGGTACGCGGAGATGGCAAGACGGGATCCAGAGGGGTGCGGACCTACGGGTGGCTGCGGGGCGGCAAGTTGCTCTCGTGATCACGAGCGGGCTCCTGGTGGCTGCGGCTGTGAGCAGGAACGGCGGGGTGTCGGTCAGCGCGACCGGCCAGGCCGGGGCGCGGTCGGAGGAGTTGCAGCGGGCTCTTCGGCGCCGGGCGCGGCTCCGGTGTGCGGGCGTGGGGCGGTCGCGTAATAGCTGGCGACGCCTTCCTGCCAGCCCTGCTTCCGGGGCGATCCGAGCGCCCGCATCTGGTGGCCGGCGCCGCGTACGTCCTCGGCGAGAGAGATGAGCGTGGCAGCGGCGTCCTCGCAGAGGTGGGACAGGTCCCAACCGGCATCGGTGTCGGCGACGTTGGCCTGCACGGCCGCGGCCTCGAAGAACTCACCGAGGCGGACGAGGACTCCGTCGTCCGGGGCCACGACGTGCTCGACGAGGTCGGCCGCCCCCGCGTATGTCTCGGCTCCGTTGAGCTGGTCGGTCAGGGAGAGGATCTGCTGCCCGTAGACGCGTGTGCCGAGGGGATCGGTGGGCGTGGTGATCCGGGTGACGTCGAGGCCGGGATCGAGTTCGACCCGGTAGCCGACCACGGTAAGCATCCGGGCGGCATGGCTGGCCATCTGGTTCTCGCGCTTCTCACCCATGTCCCAGGGCAGGCGGTACCAGAAGGAGAACGGGGCGGTCTCGATGACGAAGCCGGCGCGCTTGAGGAGCGTGAAGGCCAGTTCGTCCCCGCCCTCGGCGGTGACGTTGCCGGTCGGCTCGCGGGTGATGACGACATCGGGCGTGGTGGACATGGGTGCCTCCGCGGGTGTCAGAAGTGAGGGTTCTCGGTGGGCCGGTCGCCCTCGGTGGCGGCGGCCAGCAACTCGGGCAGGTCGCCGGGATCGGCGTCGCGCTGGTCCAGCCACCACCCGGCACGCGTCAGAGGCCGCGCGGCCTCCTCGATGGCCGCCCACTCCGCTTCGCTCGTGGTGCCTTCGAGGACCAGGGCGGTGTACGCGGCGGCCATGAGCTGGTGGCGGCAGCGGATGCCCCAGGCGATGGCGCGGTCGGTGCCTTCCAGCGGGGGCATCCGGTACCGCGTCGACCATTCCTCGACCTCGGCCTGCTCGGCGGCCCGCTTCTTCGCCAGCCACTCGGCCTTGGACCCGGTGTCCTCGCCCTGGGTGGCGCGCCAGCAGTCGGTGCAGTCGCGCTCGGCGAGCCAGCGGGCGTAGCCGGCACGCCGGTCGGCCGGACGGTCGGACAGATCGGCCTGAGCGGTGTCCCCGCAAGCGTGGTTGATGGTCCAGATCTTCTTGACGGCCATGAGCCGGACTCCTTCGCGGAATCGAGAGGAAGGTCAGCGCGTACGGCGGAGGCTGGACGGGGGAGCCGGTGAATGGGCTGCATCGTCCGGGGAGTTGGGCAGGGAGGTCGGACGGCTTGGGGAGGATGCGCGAGCGGCGCGGGCGCGGGCGGTGTGCGTGACCGACGGGAGCTCGTACCGGGGCAGCAGCGGTACGTCGGCCAGGGGCGGGGCGCCTTCCGGAGTCAGGTCCGGCATGACCGCCAGGTCGAGCTGGGCGGTGACGAGCTGATCGCCGAGGAACGCGACGTGGTGGGCGATGGTGCGCAGGTGCTGGCCCAGCTCGCGGCCGGTGGAGGTGTCCAGCCGATCGCACCAGGCGGCGGCCGTGTCGATGAACTCCTCCAAGTCGCCGACGACGCCGTGATGTTCGTCCAGGATCTGCTCCAGGACGTCGGCGACATCGGCCGAGCGGCGCAGCTCGTGCAGTTCCCCGGTCAGGGCGGTCAGCGACTGCCCGGGCAACGTCTGGCGTTCGGCCACCCCGTCCGGCGCCGGGATCGGCGGCGGCAGCATGATGCGGGGATCGGCGGCGACCGAAAGGCCGACGTCCTGGAACTCGCGGCTGGCACGCGCCACGGCCCGCACCGCCGCGTTGTGCGGGGTGTCGTCGGACAGCACGTAGAGATCGAGGGCGCTGCTGTGACGGAAGTGGTGCTTGCGCAGCACCTCGTCGAGGAAGGGGTGATCGTCCGAGACGGCGGCGACCACACCGAACTCCGGGTGGACACCGAAGGCGACGTCGGGTTCGAGCTGTAGTTTCATGCGGAAGATTCCCTTCGGGTTCGGATGACCTAGCGGGCGCGGATCGGCTGCCGGGGTGCATGGGCGGGATGGAAGGCGACTGTGACGTCGGGCCGCTGTGGTACCGAAGTGCTCGCGCGCGCCGGGGAGATGGCGGTGGCTGCCGCCTGAGCCCGGCGCTGCCAGGTCGCCGGAGTCGGATCGGGACGTCCATTGCCGCGGATGTAGGAGAACGCGTCGAACGCGAGGGCCGCGCTGTCCAGCCGCGTTTCGACGTACCGCAGATCGCCCTCACCGTGCAGCAGCACACCCTCGCCGGTGCGTGTGTCGGTGCCGACCGCGCGCAACGTGCCGTCGGGATCGCGGACCTGGTCGTGCACGACGATCCAGGCGGCCCGGATGTCGGCATCGAGTGTGCGGGCGGAGGCGAAGACCGCCTCCCCGCCGCCGAGGACCTCCGCGACGGGGCGGTTCTCCGACTCCTCGAAGAGACCTCGACCGGGATCGGGCCGTGTGGCGGGCTTGAGGTCGTACGCGGCGTCGGAGGTGACGCTGTACCGCGCGGCGCGCAATGACCGGACCGCCAGCTGTCCGCGCCGCGTCAGGTCGCGGTCCGGCTCGGTCAGCGCGTACAGGCGGCCGCCGGGCAGTCGCTCGAAGCCGACCCGCCGCAGCAGGTGATCGGCGACGTGGTGCTCGTGGGACAGCGCGGCGACGACGCCGTACTGGGTGTGGTGGGCGACGGTGATGTGCGGGGGTGTTTCCGCCACGAGAGGTGCACCTCGCAGAGGTCGGGGCCATGCGGAGGACGAGGATGTGGCCCGAAGACGGATTTGGCGGGGCCGGGGAATCTGCGCTAGCGGGATCGGCGTACGCGATCGTGTGCGAGGAGGCCGGACTGCGCTGCAGCGGCGGACCCCGTCGCTGGCGCGGCGCGATGGCGGACCGCGTGCGGGGATCGGGCACGGGCGGCCTGGACCTGTGCGGGCTGCTGCGACTGTTCAGGTCGGCCGCGCAGGGCTCGCTCGGCTCGTGCCATCTCGACGAGCACGCAGCCGCTCTCCATCCAGGTCAGGGCGTAGTGCCAGCCCTCGGCATCGCGCTCGGCGACAGCCTTCGCGAACGCGGCCTCGGCGCGGGGGTGATCCGGCACGAGCGCACCGGTGACGAACTCGAAGTCGGCCTGAACACGCGCGCCGCCCTCCAAAGCCTCGCGCAGCAGTCGCAGCCGGTACGCCCACCGCCCATCCATACGATCCTGCGGCTCCAGGAACGGGAGCGTCTCCACGGCGTGGGCGACCAGGGCGGGACCGTGGTCGAGGAAGGGAGCGAACACAGCCCACATCTCCGCGTCGACGACGATGCCGTGTGGTGCCTTCACCCGGTCCTCGACGTCACCGCCGCTGGGCTGTAAGGCGGCGACCAGAAACTCCCGTGTGCGCCGCGGGCGATCAACGACGAACAGCTCGCAACCGGTGTCGCAGGTGAGCACGGCGCTCCGGCACAGCCGAAACTGCTCGAAGGCCCACCGCACATGCCCGAGGTCCCAGAGCCGATCCGCGAGCGGGAACTGATCGGCGTATGTGGCGTGCTCCTAGGCGACGACGGTCCAGGAGCCAGGCAGCCGGGCGGCGAGACCCTGGGCGAACGCTGCAAGGTCTGTGCGCTTGTTGCTCCTGCGAGCCGCGGAGGAGGCCCGGTGTTCTGGGGCTGACGCGCCGGAACGAGACACAGACGAGGTGGCCTCGTACGTCGTCTGTGTCCGTTCAGCCATGACGGAGAGCCGATGCGTTGGGAGGCGGAGCCTGGCGGGCGTCGCGCCGCCGGGATTCATCAAGGACGCCGAACGGGCCCGTAGCCAGGGGGATATGACCGTGAGAGGCGTTGGCCGCGGTAGCGCGGAGGTAGTGCTGGACGAGCCGATGCACCACGTGGCGGATCTTGTACTGCTGAGGCATGAGGGCGGAGTTCCTAGGAGCGCTCTGAGCGGGGAGAAAGTGGGGGCTGAGACGTGGCACCGGCCCCCGAGCGGTATTGATCAAGGACGAGTGATCGCTCCCATCCGAGCGTCCGTGTCGAACAGCTCGCGCTCCCGCGGATGCAAAAGATGTTGAGTAATGAACGACCGGCCTGCCACCTTCCAGAGGCCTCGCCCCTTGGTGAGCGCGGAGACCGCCTGCGTCTCGACGCCGGTGAGCCCCAACAAGGAGGCGGCGGAGAAGAGCTGGTCGGCTTCCTGGCGGTAGACGATCCGCGTTGAGCAGTCGGTGAGCAGGCCCTCGGCCAGGGCTCGGCCCCGGGAGCCGGCGTCACCTGCGGCCAGCAGGTCGCTGAGGCGGTGGATGACCATCAGGTTCGCGATGCCCAGGCCGCGGGAGAGCTTCCACTGGCTTTGCATCCGTTCCAGCAGGGCGACGTGCCGCATCACGCGCCACGCCTCGTCGTAGATCACCCAGCGCTGTCCTCCGGCGGGGTCGGCGAGGGCGGACTCCATCCAGGCCGATGCGCAGGTCATTGCCAGGACGAGCGCGGTGTCATCCCCCGCGCCGCCGAGGCGGGACAGGTCGATGGACAGCATCGGCGCGCTCGGGTCGAACGCCACGGTGCTCGGCGCGTCGAACATGCCGGCCAGGTCGCCGTGCACGAGCCGGCGCAGTGCGTGGGCGAGGTCCTCGGCTGCATGCCCGAGGCGGCCGGACAACTCGCCGAGCGCGGCGTCGAGCCGCTCGGGGGAACCAAGGACATGGGCGACCTGGCCCAGCAGCGGCGTGGTGTCGTGGGCCTCGGCGTGGGCGACGACCTGGTCGAGCGCCACGTCGAGAGCGGTGTGCTCCATGGGGTGCAGCTCGCGCCCCAGGACCGTCTTCGCGAGCGAGCCGAGCAGCAGAAGGCGCCGCTTACGGACCTCGCCCGTCCAGTCGTCCTCGCTGACGCCGTACGGCCGGGCGGGCGCATCCAGGGGATTCAGGCGTCCGGGCAGACCTGGGCCGAGCGCGATGGTCAGCCCGCCCAGCCCCTGGGCGACGACGGTCCACTCGCCCTTCGGGTCGCAGGGCACGTAGATCCGGTATCCGAAGGCCACGGCGCGCACCGCGAGGGACTTGGCCAGGGCTGACTTGCCCATGCCGATGACCCCGGCCAGCAGGATGTTGGGGTTGGTGAAGCCATCGAGACGCCCGTACAGGGCGAACGGGTCGTACGTGAACGCCGCTTCCGCGTGCACGTCGCGGCCGATGTAGATCCCGTGGGCGCCGAGGCCGCCCTCCGCGAGGAAGGGGTAGGCCCCGGAGGCGGTGGCCGTCGTCATCCGGTGGGCGGGCAGCTTGAGACGGCCGCCGCGGGTGGAGGACGGGCCCGGTCGGCCGGCGGCCGGGTAGGTGGCACGCAGCTCAGGGTCGAGACCGGGCGCGGTGGAGAGGGCTTCGGGGCATGCGGCGTGCCGGGCCTGCTCCCGGGCGGCGGCGTACTGATGACGGGCGGCGCGTGCCGTACGGCGGTCGCTCTTGCGCGGGACGAACAGCGGGCTGGCGCTGGCGCGGATGGTACGAGTGGGCATGGTGGTGGTGCTCCTGGGAGTTCAGTGGCGGGCGAGGCCGGTGAAGGGGTCGCGCAGGTCGGCCGGGGTGTGGTCGCGGCGGACGTGGGCGGCGGTGGCCAGGTGGCGCTGGCACAGGGTGAGTTCGGGCGCGCCTTCGGGCCGCCGGGCCCGGCACGCCTCCCGGGTGGGGAGGCGGCCGGTGCCGGGGTGTGGGGCGGCGTGGAAGGCGGCGTGGAGGTGCTCGGCTGCCTGCCACAGCCGTATCCGGCACGCCCGAAGGTGGTCGCCCTCCGCCCTGGCCACCGGGGTGGTGCGGGCGGTGTGGGCGTCGAGCAGCTCGTACAGCGCGACGACGTGGGCGTGCAGGGAGTCGAGTTCGGCACGGCCGGCGGCGATGGGGGCGACCGGAATGTTGATCGCCCGGTGGAAGTCGAGCGCAGCGGTGGCGAACGGGACGAAGTCCGGAGCCAGTTCGGGCAGGGGCTCGGTCGGCATGAGGGTGCCCTTCGGTAGAGCGCGAGAGGGTGGTGCGGGTGCGCTACGGGCGGGCGAGGGGCAGGGCGGCGTTGGTGAAGGCCTCGGCCTGCTGCCAGGTCAGAAGGCGCAGGTCGACGAGGGCGGCGACGGCGGCCGTCTCGATCGCGGCGCAGGCGGCGTTGAGCTGCTCGTCGGTGTCGGCGCTGACGGTGAGCAGGCCGGTGATCGCGACGTCGGCGTGGCCGGCGATCAGCTGGCGCTCGCGCTGCTTGATGTCGGCGTACTCGACCGAGTCCTCCTCGGAGTCGACCTGGCCCTTGCGTTGCCGCTCGGCGGCGTCCGCGATCACCGTGGCCTTGCGGCGCTGCACGTCCTTGAGTGCGGAGTCCAGGCCCTTGGGCTCGTACGTCAGCGAGAGGGTGCGGCGCACGCCGGAGGTGAACAGGAGCTGGTGCAGGAAACCGGGGGAGGTCTCGACGCGGGGCCAGTTCTCGATCCAGAACGTGGCGTGGTGGGCCGAGTCGGTCTGGATCCGGTCGGCCTTCTCGACCAGGACGACGGGGCCGGCGGCAGCGGGCTCGGCCTGCGCGCGGCCCGAGTCTGACCACTGGTCCAAGGCGGCCGACGCCTTCGGGTCGTAGGCGGTACGGATGACGGCGGCGATCTCGGCCGCGTTCAGCCAGCCACTGGGCGCCAGGCCGGAGTTGCGGGCGGCCTGGTCGAAGGTGGCGGTGAGCTGGGCCAGGACCGCGAAGCCGCCGGTGAGCCCGCCGCCGGCCTGGTTGATCAACCGGCGAGCGGCCTTCAGATCGAGGGCGAGCGCGACGTACGCCTCGTGCGGGGCGGCGGCCGGGCCGGCGGCGGCCAGCAGGTCGCGGTAGATCGGTCCGGCCAGGTGGGTCGCCTCGTCGCCGTGCTCGTGCCAGTAGCGGTTGAGCGCGTCGCCGGAGTCGGGCACCGTGCGCTCCAGGACCTGGACCCGGGCGATGTGCCCGGTGCGCGCCAGCGCCGCCAGCGTCCGTCCCCAGCCCGCCACGTTGCTGGACTGGGTGGCTGGGTCGAGCAGAGCGAAGGCGCGCGAGGAGACCTTCACGACAGCGGTGAGCGTGCCGTGGTGAGGATCGTGCACCGCGCCGAAGTGTCCGCGCGGGGCGGTGACCACGCGCAGGGACGCCGCCGTGCCCGGGAGATGGAGCAGGCCCTCGCGGCGCGGCCGGGCGGACGGCCGGGCGAGCCAGACCAGCTGGCCCCGGAAGCGACGCAGCATGTACCGAGCGGCGATGGGCGCCCAGTCGGCGAGGGACCGCCCACGATGGCGGACGAACACCGCCGCCAGAACGACCGCCCACAGCGGGATGAGCTTGAGCGCCCCGGTGACGCCGGAAGTGAGCAGTACCGCGAGCAGCAGCAGCCCGGTGAGGGCGACGACGGTCAGCTGGGGAGCCGACAGACCGAGCAGGACACCGCGCCGCGAGCGATGCGGGAACTTCACGGTGGCCGGGCCGTCGAGCTGAGAGGTGTCGGAGAGCATGGCGAAGCCGTCCTTGGAACGGGAGAGCAAGAAACAGAAGGGGAGAAGACGGGGCGGGCGGCGTCGGAGACGACAGGTGCCGCCCGCCCCGTAGCAAGGCGAGGGCTACGAGCCCGATCCACCCGGCGGCTCGGGGTAGACCCACCGCTGAGGCGTGGCACCGCCTTGCGGCGAAGGACCGCTCACCGGTCCTGGACGCCGGGGTGCCGGCGGATCCAGGTGCGTGATGCGCGGCTGCGCCACCGCCGCGCCCTGGGGCGTCGGCCCGGAGGAGACCGGTGCCGCGTCGGCCGCCGCCTTTTGGCCGGGCCGCTGGATCAGCGGCTGCCCGCGGTCACCATCGCTGGAAGGCCGCCGGATCAGCGCCCGGCCCTTGTCGCCGGCGGCGTTGGGGTCCTCACCGAAGCGGAAGTGGGTCTGCTTCGGCTGGTCGCCGTCGGCCGACCCGCCGGTCGGGTCGATACCGGAGGCGACACCGCCCCACCCCTGGCCCGGAACCTTCGACGGACCCTGCGGAGCCCGCGCACCGGTGCTGGCCTGCATCGCGAGCTGGCCCGCCGTCTTCGCCGCGCCGGCAGCCACCGCGACGCCGGCGACCCCCGAACGGTGCAGGTCGTCCTGGCCGCCGCCGTCGGCCGCCCAGTGCACGAACTTGTAGGTGGCGTAGGGGCACAGCATCACCAGAACCATGACGACGATGCCCGCCATGGCGTCGGACAGTGCGGCGAGCCCGTCGGAGGCGTCGCTCTTGCCCATGGCCGAGACGCCCAGCAGGAACACGATCGTCATCAGCAGCTTGCTGACGATCAACGTGGCGGTGGCCTCGATCCACCCGCGCCGCCAGCGCCGCGCGACTTCCCAGCCGCCGCCTGCGCCGGCGAACACCGCCAGCGTCACCAGGACCAGGATGCCGACCTTGCGGGCGACCATCACCGCCCAGTACAGGAACGCGCCGATGGCACATCCCAGGCCGACCATGGCGGGTATCGCCCAGCCCAACTCGTACATCGGACCGAGGTCGTTGACCTCGATGACGCGGCGGATCGCGTCGTCGACCGACGTGTCCGCCGCCTGGAACAACCCGGCGGACAGCGCGTCGACCACGGTCAGCGCGACGGTGGTGCACGCGATCGCGGCGAACGCGAACAGGACACCCGCCACCGTCCCCGTCACCGCCTGCGCGAGAGCGCGCTCGTCACGGCGCCAGGCGGCCCGCATCAACTGCAGACAGAACGTGCCGACGGTCAGCACGAGACCGATGGGCAGAAGCAACTCGTAATTACCGCGGAACCACTCGGCGTTGAGATCGACAGCTGTGGTCTTGTCGACCGCCGTCGAGGCGAGATCCGCGGCGGACTGGGCCAGCTCGCCCATCGACTTGGCGATCCAGGCGCCGATGCCATCGGTGATCGCCTCGCCGGTCGAACCGACGACGCCGCCGACGGTGTCGCACACCGCGCTCATCAGGGGAAGGTCACAAGCCCCCATGAGGGCACCTTCTTTCGGGAATTGGGGGCGATCAGGGCGCGACGCTCGGCAGCACGCCGACCAGGGCACAGGCTTTGTCGGGGCGGCACTGCACGGCGAGCGTCGTGGAGCGGGACTCGGCCCCGGACCCGGAGCCCTTCCAGGCGATGGACTGCTTGCCGGTGACCGTGACGGCGTAGACGTACGCCTCTGTGATCGCGCCGGGATCCTGCGCCAGGGCCGTCTTGAACGCCTGAGGGAAGTGGCCCTCGCCGACCTTCGCGGTCGCGTGCTGGCGGTTGTCGTGCATCCGCGACCACAGCACCGGGCCCGGAACCTGGTCGGAGACGGACTCCCAGTCGGCGTAATTCTTCTCGCCGGTCATCCACCGCTTGATCCCGGCGACGTGCTCGGCCCGGGAAACGGAGCGGGTGTCGTACGTCCACAGCACCTTGGTGGCCGCCTTGGCGAAGACGATCGGATCGCTCGTCTTGGGCGGTGCCGCACCCGCCGCACGCCCGCTGGGGGTTGCCATCGGCGAGGTGGGCCGCTGCGTGGATGCCGGAGTCGGGGAGGGCTTAGCCGAGGCGGGGCTCTCCGCGCGGGTCAAATACGCGAGGAGCCCGGCGACTGCCAGCAGTACGGCCAGGACGACGCCACCCAACAGGGCACGCCGCAGGACCGAGGGCGGCGCCCCGTAGGTGCGCTCCTGGGCGATGAGGGAATGTTTCCTCGACATCAGTGGACCTGCGTCCCCATCGCCGAGAAGAACGCGACGATGCCGTTGGCCGCGCCCAGCAGCAGCGCGCACCCGGCGGCGATGACCGTGCCCTTCTTCCCGTTCGCCTCGGCCTGGTGGCCACCGCTGTGGTGACCCCACGCCCAGACCATCGCCGAGATGGCAAGGGCGCCGACCACCGCGACGATCCCGAAGAGGTTGATCGAGGAGACGACGTTCTTCAGCACGCTGAGGCCGGGAAGACCGCCCTCCTTCGGCGTGATGCCGGGGTTGTACGCCAGGTACTGGGCGTGATGCATGAGCTTCACTTGGAACTCCAGTGCGATTTTGGGCGCGCGAGGGCCCGGGGGAGATGGAGCGGGGGAGGGGGGAAGTGGCCGGTCAGACGATCCGGCGGGCGGCGACGATGTCTGCACGCCAGTCGGCGAGGGTCGAGATCTTGACCACGTCGCCGGTGTGCGGGGCCTGCAGGATCAACCCCTGGCCAATGAACATCCCGACGTGTTCCGGCACCGCGGCCGTGCCCCGGGTGAACAGGAGGTCACCCGGCCGGAGGGCATCGACGCTGACCGCCTTGCCCTCCTTGACCTGCGTGTACGTGGTCCGGGAGATCGAGATGCCGCCGGCCTTGTACGACGCCTGCATCAAGGACGAGCAGTCGCACCGGCCCATCGGGTCCTGGCCGTGGGGAGCGGAACACGTACCGCCCCACTGATACGGCGTACCGAGCTGGCCGAGGCCCCAACGGATCGCCGTACGCACCGACTTGGGCGCCCTGGCCGGGATCTCGTAGCCCTCGGGCACGGACCCCGCGGGAATCGAGCCGAAGGAGGACCCGTCGTCGTTGGTGCCGCACACGGCAGCTGCCGAGGAGGTCGGCTGTTCGGCCTCATCGCCGGTGTCGCTGTCCGTGCTCGAACTCCCGACCATGCCAAGCGACTTTGCGATGGCCTTCTGGAGGGCCGTAGCCAGCGGCTCCCACTTCGCGTACGCGTCGCGGTAGCCGCTCTTCTGGACCGCCTGCGCGGCTTGGGTGATGGTCATCGACTGCCAGCCCTTGACCTTGAGCAGGCCCTCGTAGAATTTCGTGGAGGCGTGCACAGGATCACGAACCTCAGCAGGCGTGCCCCAACCCTGGCTGGGGCGCTGCTGGAAGAGGCCGAGCGAATCCCGATCGCCGTAATCCAGGTTCCGCAGCCCCGACTCCTGCAGAGCCGTGGCCAGGGCAACGATCTGCCCCCGAGCCGGCACCTTCATCGCGATGCCGGTGGCCTGGATCGTCTCGGCATTCGGAATCTGCTCCTCGGGGTCATCCAGCCCCGAAACAGACACGGACCCCTTGTCGTCGCCCTTGAGGATCGACTTCACCAGCTTCGCGACCGCCGCGCTGTCCACAGTCTGTGCACCGTCTGCGGAACAAGCGGCCTGAGCACTGCTGGAACCAGCGAGAGCGACGGCGACCGGCGCTATCAACAACGTCGGGCAGAGCGCCACGGCCCCAGCCATGGCTACGACCCTCTTCACGGACGACGGCCGAACGCCGAACCGTAGGACGGAGAACTGGGCCCCGGGGAGGGATGCGCCTCGGCATGCTGCATCGGCAGCTCCTTACTCGTAGGCAGCGCGGCGCAGGCGTTCTCGTCGAAAAGGCCACCGGCACCACGCCGGTCATGAATTCGCCATCCCTGAGGGAGGCAGGGGAACCAGGGCCGGGAGCTGATAAATCCCGGTCGCTGGCCCCTTGCTTACTGAAAAGCGGCAGCCAGCCGCGCTCGTAATCTCACTCTCCACATGGGGAGTTCC
This sequence comes from Streptomyces sp. NPDC008092, assembly GCF_042957285.1. Lineage (NCBI taxonomy): Bacteria > Bacillati > Actinomycetota > Actinomycetes > Kitasatosporales > Streptomycetaceae > Streptomyces > Streptomyces sp. NPDC008092. Next base: position 2,007 of record NZ_JBIBHY010000014.1, on the reverse strand, counting down.
CTTCGCCGATAGGGAGCCGGTCGGTGGGGGTGTCCGGCGGTGCTGTCCCTTGGACGGGACAGCACGCATTGACACAGGTCAGCAGGGGCGGAGCCAGGTCCCGTCCTGCGAACACGGCGAGACTGTAGGGACGAAATCCGGCCGCACCAAACGGCTTGTGCCTCGGGCGGTTTCGGGGAGCTGAACCGAGGGTCGCCTCATTGGGTGCGGCCGGAATTCGGCGTTAACCTCCGGCGCATTGATCGCCACGGCGGCTGCTTCCGCAGTTCCCGCGGAGCGATCCATGCCGACGTGCGCAGCCCTCCGTACGCGGAGAAACAGGCGCACGACAGCCCCCTGGAAGAGAGAACCGCCCAATGCCGTACACCCTGCACCGAGGCGACGCGCTGACCGCCCTCGCCGGTATCCCTGACAACAGCGTCGATGCCGTGATCACCGATCCGCCCTACAACAGCGGTGGCCGAACCAGCGGCGAGCGCACCGGCCGCTCCGCGCGCGCCAAGTACACCTCGGCCGACGCCGAGCACGACCTCGCCAACTTCCCCGGAGAGAACCGAGACCAGCGCTCGTACGGCTTCTGGCTCACCCTCCTGCTCACCGAGTCCTATCGCGCGACCGTCGAGTCCGGCAGCGCGCTCGTCTTCACCGACTGGCGTCAGCTGCCGACGACGACGGACGCGCTCCAGGCCGCTGGGTGGACCTGGCGAGGGATCGCCTCTTGGCACAAGCCGGTCTCTCGGCCGCAGAAGGGTCGGCTCAAGCAGTCGTGCGAGTACATCGTGTGGGGAACCAAGGGGCCCGTCGACGCCAACCGTAACCCCGTCTACCTGCCCGGCCTCTACACGGCGAGCCAGCCCCGGAAGGACCGCGTGCACATCACGCAGAAGCCCGTGGAAGTGATGCAGGAACTGGTGAAGATCTGCCCGCCGGGCGGCACGGTCCTCGACCCCTTCGCTGGCTCCGGGACCACCGGCGTCGCCGCCTTGCGTGAGGGGCGCCAGTTCATCGGCGTCGAGCTCTCCGATCACTATGCAGGCATCGCAGAACAGCGGCTGCGCGCCGAGCTGACGAAGGACGACTTCGAACTGGCCGGACCGGAGGCATGAGCACGAGAGCGGAGGGCCAGGGGCCGGCGGCCCGCAGACGCCGAAGGGCGGCTGGCGCATCGAGTAGCCGATGCGCCAGCCGCCCTTCTCGTTGCGTCAGGCCGCTTCGAACGCCCGCCGGATGAGCGGCGCCACCTTCTCCAGGACGGCCGCCGAGACGACCCGTACCTCCAGGTCTCCGGTCCCCAGGTGCCCGATGCCGCGCATGTCCCGGGTGAAGCCCTCCTCCAGCTCGACCGAGTCCGGGTCGAGTCTGAGATACACGAGGATCACCTCGTGCTTCGGACGGAAGATCACCGATGCCACGTTCACCAGCCGCCGGTAGGCGATGTAGTGCCGCAGCGCCGCGACCTCGACCTCGCCCCACGCCGTGAGCGCCTCGTCCAACTCCCCGTAAAGGCCTCGCAGACACTCGGGAACGCGGCTGGCCCCTGTGGGCGAAGGAACCACCGGTACCGCCGAAGCGCCGTCGACCACCGCGTCCCGGCCCCGATTCCGCCTGGTGAGAGCGGTGCTCGGCAAGCCGGGTGAGGAGTCGACGAGCAGCAGGCTCAACAGGCCGCCCTCGAAGACCCGATAGCGCACCAAGTCGATCCGCTCGGGCAGCCACTGCACGGCCACGCGATCGTGGTGGGAGAAGCCGGCCGCGATGCAGACCATCCGAGGTCGACGCCAGTCGATCGACTCGGCGGCCTCGCCGCCCAGCACCTTCCGGACCAACGCCTCGAACTCGTGCTGCGCCGAGCGCAGCCAGGACAGATACGAGACGGCCTGCGACAGCACTCCGCTGTCGGAGCCCTTCTTGAACTCCACTTTACCGACCACAGGAGCTCGTGAACCGGCTCTGAACTGCGACAACTCATAGACTACATGTCCGTGACGGCGAGTTGGGGCCGTTGCG
>NZ_JBIBHY010000013.1:0-364287 GCF_042957285.1 Streptomyces sp. NPDC008092 | reverse complement strand
CTTGGTGGCGCCGTGGGCGACGACCCACTGGGCGACGGTGTAGTTCTGCTCGATGGCGACGGGGTAGCGGTGTTCGGGGGAGAGGTCGTACTCGGGGAAGACGACGGCGGCGTTGGCGCCGGTGGCGAGTTCGCGGACGAGGCGGTCGTGGGTGTGGGCGTTGCCGAAGACCCAGCCGGCGCCGTGGATGTAGAGGATGACGGGGAGGGTGGCGGTGGTGCCGGCGGGCTTGACGATGCGGGCGCGGACGGTGCCGGTGGGGCCGCCCTCGACGGTGATCCACTCCTCGTCGACGGCGGGCTTGGCGATGTCGCCGGACTGGACCTCGTCGACGGCCTTGCGGCCCTCGGCGGGGGCGAGGTCGAAGAGGTAGGGCGGGTTGGCGGTGGCCTCGACGAAGGCCTGGGCGGCGGGCTCGAGGACCGGCGTGACGGGCGTGAAGGCTTCGGACATGTGACTCTCCTGGGATTGCGTGGGGCACACCGGGCGTTCCGGCGCCGCCGCGGTTCACCGTAGGAGCGCCGCGCGCCGGGCAGTTGCCCCCGAGCGCACGCCCACCGGCCCCGCAGCGCACGCCCACCGGCCCGCAGCCCACGCGCACCGGCCCGCAGGCCGCGGCCCGCGTGCGGACCGGTGCGCTGTGGGGCGGGTACGAGTGCGCGCACGGGACACCCCGCGACCAGGAGCAGACCTAGCGTGACGGCGCGGCGGTCGCGGTTCGCCTCCGATTCGACGGCCAACTGACAGGCCGGCACCGCAAATCCATCCCGGAAGGGGCCCCGAAAGCGTGTCCTCAATGCCGGTCGGCGGTCTGGTTCCTCAGGCCGCCGACGATCCCGCGGAGCTCGTCGTCCGCAACGCCAAAATCCACACCGGAGACCCGAACCGCCCGCATGCCGGGGCACTCGCCGTCCGGGACGGTGTGGTCACGGTCGTCGGCGACGACAAGGACGTGGCCCCGCACATCGGCCCGGCCACCAGGGTCGTGGACGCGCTCGGGCGACGGGTGGTCCCGGGCCTCAACGACGCCCATCTGCACGTGATCCGCGGCGGGCTCAACTACGTGCTGGAGCTGCGCTGGGACGGCGTGCCCACGCTGCGCCAGGGCCTCGCGATGCTCCGCGAGCAGGCCGCCCGGACCCCGAAGGGCCAGTGGGTGCGGGTGGTGGGCGGCTGGTCGGTGGAGCAGTTCGCGGAACGGCGGCTGCCGACCGTCGCCGAGCTGAACGCCGCCGCCCCGGACACCCCGGTCTTCGTCCTGCACCTGTACCAGTCGGCCGTCCTCAACCGGGCGGCGCTGAAGGCCGCCGGATTCGACAAGGACACCCCCGACCCGCGGGGCGGCCAGATCGTGCGCGGCCGGGACGGGGAGCCGACCGGCATGCTGCTGGCCGCGCCCAGCGCCCTCATCCTCTACTCGACGCTGGCCAAGGCGCCGGTCCTGGACGAGGCGCACCGGAAGTCCTCGACCCGGCACTTCCTGCGCGAGCTGAACCGCTTCGGGCTGACCTCGGCGATCGACGCGGCCGGCGGCTTCCAGAGCTTCCCCGAGAACTACGGCACCGTCGTCGAGCTGGCCGCGGCCGGTGAGCTGTCGCTGCGCATCGCCTACCACCTCTTCCCGCAGACCGCGGGCCAGGAGGTGGCCGACCTCACCCGCTGGATCGAGATGGCGGACTACGGCGACGGCGACGAGTGGCTGCGCCTCAACGGCGCGGGCGAGAACCTCACCTGGGCGGCGGCCGACTTCGAGAACTTCAACCAGCCGCGCCCCGAACACGACGACTACGAGCCGGAGTTCGAGAAGGCGGTGCGTCTTCTCATGGAGAACGGCTGGGGGTTCCGGCTGCACGCCACGTACGACGAGACGATCCGCCGGGATCTCGCGGTCTTCGAGAAGCTGGCCGCCGAGGGTCTTTTCCCGGCCGGGAACCGGTGGTTGTTCGACCACGCGGAGACCGCGTCGGCCGAGAGCCTCGACCGCGTGGCCGCGCTCGGCGGTGCGATGTCCGTGCAGAACCGGCTGTCCTTCCAGGGCGAGGCCTTCCTGCGCCGCTACGGCCCCGGTGCCGCGGCCGACGCCCCGCCGATCCGGGAGATGCTGGACCGCGGGCTGACCGTGGCCGCCGGCACCGACGCCACCCGGGTCTCCAGCTACAACCCGTGGGTCGCCCTGCACTGGCTGATCAGCGGCCGCAACGTCGGCGACCTCGTGCTCCGTCCCCCGTCCAACCGGGTCGACCGGGGAACCGCCCTGCGCATGTTCACCCGGGCCGGCGCCGAACTGACGGGAGAGGAGGGCGTCAAGGGCATCCTGCGCCCGGGCTTCTACGCGGACCTCGCGATCCTCTCCGACGACTACTTCACCGTGCCCGAACCGGAGATCGCCCACATCGAGTCACTGCTCACGGTCACCGGCGGCCGGATCGTCTACGCCGCCGGCGAGTACGAGGGCCTCGACGAGGAACTGCCGGCCATCACCCCCGACTGGAGCCCGGTGGCCCACTTCGGCGGCTACCAGCCCACAGGCGTACGCCAGGCACACGCCCTGGCAGAGGCGGCAGCGGAGTCCGACCTGCACCGCGAGTGGCGAATACGCCGCGGCCTGCTCACGGAGACCAACGGCCCCTTCCCGACAGACCCCTGCTTCGGCGGGCCCCTTTAGGGGCGCGGGGAACTGCGCGGCCAGCCCCCACGCACCCGCACCCGCCCGACAACCCATCCCGCCACCCCACCAGGCGCTTTCTCGCAGCCGCAAAAGGAAAGGCACCCGAATGCCCGACATCACCACCGTCACCGCCACCCCCGGCCCCGCCCTCCTCACCCCCGACAACTGCGCGGTCCTCTTCGTCGACCACCAGCCGCAGATGTTCTTCGGCACCGGCAGCGGCGACCGCACCGCGATCGTCAACTCCACCCTGGGCCTGGCCAAGGCCGCCAAGGCGTTCGGCGTGCCGGTCGTGCTCAGCACGGTCGCCGCCGAGTCGTTCTCCGGCCCGATCATGCCGCAGCTCGCGGACGTCTTCCCGGGCCAGAAGATCATCGACCGCACCACGATGAACGCCTGGGAGGACGAGGCGTTCGTCGAGGCCGTCAGGGCGACCGGCCGCGAGAAGCTCGTCATAGCCGGTCTGTGGACCGAGGTGTGCGTGGTCCTGCCGGTGCTCTCGGCGATCGCCCAGGGGTACGAGGTGTACGTGGTCGCCGACGCGTCCGGCGGTGTCACCCCGCAGGCCCACGAGCACGCCGTGCAGCGCATGGTCCAGGCCGGCGCAGCGCCGGTCACCTGGGTCCAGGTGCTCCTGGAGCTCCAGCGCGACTGGGCCCGTACGGAGACGTACGAGGCGGTCACGAACGTGGTCAAGGAGCACGGCGGCGCCTACGGCCTCGGCCTGGTCTACGCCCAGACCATGATCGGCGCGCACGCGGCCGGCTGACCGGTCGTCACTCACCAAGTCGGGAACAGGCGGGAACAGGCAGGAAGACATGGATGATGCTGGGCTGCTGATCCTCCGGCTGCTGGCGGGGCTCCTCATCGCCGGTCACGGAGTGCAGAAGGTGAGCTTCCGCCTCGGCGGCAAGGGCCTGGTGGGCGGAACGGAGGAGTTCCGGCACGACGGTTTCCGCGGCGGCCGGCTGACCGCGGTCGTCGCGGGCGGCAGCCAGATCGGCGCCGGCCTGTTCCTGGCCGCCGGGCTGCTCACCCCGCTGGCCGCGATGGCCGCGATGGGCGTGATGACGGTGGCCGGGACGGTCAAGTGGCCCAAGGGTCTGTGGGTGCAGAACGACGGGTACGAGTATCCGATGGTCCTCGTCGTCGTCTCGGTGGCCCTGTCCCTCACCGGGCCCGGCCGGTGGTCCGTCGACCACGCGCTGGGCCTCACCCCGTGGCCGCTCTGGCTCGTCCTCGCGGCGATCGTGATCGGCCCCACGAGCGGCCTGCTCACCCGTGCGGTGCTGCACCGCACCCCCACCGCACCGGAAGGAACACGCCGTGCGCAGGCTGCTGACTGACGCGCTCCACACCCTGGTACCGCCCCGGGACGACCGGCACGGCCCGCTGCCTCCCCTGCTGCTGACGCTGACGGTGGTCACCGGGCTGGTGGACGCGGTGAGTTACCTGTCCCTCGGGCATGTCTTCGTCGCCAACATGACCGGCAACGTGGTGTTCCTCGGCTTCGCGCTGGCGGGCGCCGCGAACCTGTCCGCGCTCGCCTCGGTCGTCGCGCTGGCCGCGTTCCTGGCCGGGGCGCTGGCCGGCGGGCGGCTGGGCACCCGGTTCGCCGCCCACCGCGGGAACCTGCTGAAGACGGCGACGGCCGTGCAGAGCGTGCTGGTCGCCGTCACGGTGGTGGCCGCCGCGGTCGGCGGCGGCCGGACCGGCACCGGGGTGCAGTACACGCTGATCGTGTTCCTCGGGCTCGCCATGGGCCTGCAGAACGCGGTCGCCCGGCGCCTCGGCGTCCCCGACATGACCACGACCGTGCTGACGCTGACCCTGACGGGCCTGGCCGCGGACTCCGGTCCGGCGGGCGGTGCCGCGCCCCGGCCGGGCCGCCGGATCCTGTCCGTCCTGGCGATGCTGCTCGGCGCGTTCGCGGGGACCGCGCTCCTGCTCCACGGCCATCTGGTGCTCACCCTGGGCCTGGCCCTGCTGCTCCTGTTCGTCACCTCCCTGACGACGCACCGGCTGGCAGGCGGCGACCCGGCGTGGACCCGGTCGGGAGCGGCATGACGACCGACACAGCCGCCGAGTCCCCGTGGGCGCCCCTCGCGGCACGCGTCTTCCGGGCACTGTGGATCGCCCAGCTGGTCTCCAACGTCGGCAGCTGGATGCAGACGGTCGGCGCCCAGTGGCTGCTGGTCGGGGACAGCGCCGCGCTGGTGACCCTCGTGCAGACCGCGTCCAGCCTGCCCGTCGTCCTGCTCGCGCTGCCCTCCGGGGTGATCGCCGACCGGTTCGACCGGCGGGTGGTGCTGGTGACCGCGCAGTTCGCGATGCTCGCGGTGTCCGGGGCGCTGGCCGTGCTCGCGTTCCTGGACGCCCTGTCGCCGACGGCGCTGCTGGCCCTGACCTTCCTGCTGGGCTGCGGCACCGCGCTGATGGGCCCGGCCTGGCAGGCGATCCAGCCGGAGCTGGTGGAGCGGGAGCGGCTCGGGCAGGCGGCGGCGCTGGGCGCGGTGAACATGAACCTGGCCCGTGCCGTCGGCCCGGCGCTCGGCGGCGCGGTGGTCGCGGCGGCGGGGGCGGGCTGGGTCTTCGCCTTCAACGCGGCGTCCTACCTGGGCATCGCGGCCGTCCTGCTGCTGTGGCGGCGCCCCGCCGCGGCGGCCGTCCCGCCCGCCGGGAACGAGGGGCTGCTGGCCGCCCTGTACGCCGGCCGCCGCTACGTCTGGAACGCGCCCGGTGTCCGCCGGATCCTGCTGCGCACGCTCCTGTTCATCCCCGGCGGCGCCGCCCTGTGGGCCCTGCTGCCGCTCACCGCGAGCCGCTCCCTGGGCCTCGGGTCGGGCGGCTACGGACTGCTCCTCGGGGCGGTCGGCATCGGCGCGGTCGGCGGTGCCTTCCTGCTCCCCCGCGCCCGGCGGCTGCTGGGCGCCAACGGCACCCTCGCGGTCGGCGCCCTGGTGTTCGCCGGGGTGCTCGCGGTGCTGGCCGTGGTCCATGTGCCGTGGCTGGTCGCGCTCGCCCTGCTGCCCGCGGGCCTCGCCTGGATCGCCGTGCTCTCCACGCTCAACGCGGCCGTGCAGACCCGGCTCCCCGGCTGGGTCAGGGCCCGCGGGCTCGCCGTCTACCTGCTGGTCTTCCAGGGCGGTCAGGCGCTGGCCGCGCCGCTGTGGGGCGCGGTGGCCGACTGGCTCGGGCTGAGCGCCTGCCTGCTGATCGCCGGCGGCGCGATGCTGCTGAGCGCGGCCAGCGTAAGGCGGTGGCCGCTGCGGGACGCCGAGGGCATCAACCCCGCGCCCTCCGACCACTGGCCGGCGCCTCCCCTGGTGTTCGAACCCGGGGAGGCCGACGGCCCGGTCCTGGTCTCCGTCGTCTACCGCGTCCCGGCGGACCGGCAGGCCGAGTTCACGGACCGCATGCACCGGGTGGCCCGCTCCCGGCGCCGTACCGGAGCCCTGTCCTGGGGCCTCTACCAGGACGGCCACGACGCCGAGCGCTTCGTCGAGAACTACCTGGTCTCCTCCTGGGCCGAGCACCAGGCCCAGCACCACGTGCGGCTGACGGCCACCGACCGCCGGTTCGAGGAGGAGGCCCGCGCGCTGCTCACCCCGGGCACCGCGCCCGAGGTGACCCATGCCTTCGACACGACGGCGGGACCGGCGATACGGCGTCCCTGAGGCTCAGGGGCGCGGAACGTTGCGGAGGTTGGCCCGCGCCAGGTGGACCATGCGGCCGACTCCGCCGCTGAGCACGGTCCGGCTGGCGGAGAGCGCGAAACCGCTGATCTGCCCGGCGGTGATCTTCGGCGGGACGGCCAGGGCGGCGGGGTCGGTGACGACGTCGACCAGCGCGGGTCCGTCGTGGGCGAAGGCCTCGCGGAGCGCGCCGCGCACGTCGGCGGGCTTCTCGACCCGGATGCCCCGTGCGCCGGCCGCGGTGGCGATGGCCGCGTAGTCGGTGTGCGGGTAGGACGTGGCGTGCGGGGACAGGCCGTCGACCATCATCTCCAGGTCGACCATGCCGAGCGAGGAGTTGTTGAAGACGACGACCTTCACCGGCAGGCCGTACTGGACGAGGGTGAGGAAGTCGCCCATCAGCATGGAGAATCCGCCGTCGCCGGAGAGCGAGACGACCTGCCGGCCGCGGTCCAGGAACTGGGCGCCGATCGCCTGCGGCAGCGCGTTGGCCATCGAGCCGTGCACGAACGAGCCGAGGATGCGGCGGCGGCCGTTCGGCGTCAGGTAACGCGCCGCCCACACACAGCACATGCCGGTGTCCACGGTGAACACGGCGTCGTCGGCGGCCTCTTCGTCGAGGACCGCGGCGACGTACTCGGGGTGGATCGGGGTCTGCTTCTCGACGTCGCGGGTGTAGGCGTTCACGGCGCCCTCAAGGGCGTGCGCGTGCCGCTCCAGCATGCGGTCGAGGAACCGGCGCGACGTCTTCTCCCGCACGGCCGGGGTCAGGCACCGCAGGGTCTCGCCCACGTCGCCCCAGACGGCGAGGTCGAGCTGGGTGCGGCGGCCGAGCCGCTCGGGCTGGACGTCGACCTGGACCGTGCGGACATGGCGGGGCAGGAAGTCGGTGTACGGGAAGTCGGTGCCGAGGAGGATCAGCAGGTCGGCCTCGTGCATCGCCTCGTAGGCGGCGCCGTAGCCGAGCAGTCCGCTCATGCCGACGTCGTAGGGGTTGTCGTACTGGATGTGCTCCTTGCCGCGCAGCGCGTGCCCGACCGGGGCCTTGACCTTCTCCGCGAAGGCCATCACCTCGGCGTGGTAGCCGGCGACGCCCCGGCCGCAGAACACCGTCACCCGCTCGGCGGCGTCCACCAGCTCGGTGAGGCGGGCCAGCTCCCGGTCGCCCGGGCGGATGGCGGGCAGGTCCAGGGGCAGGGTGAGTTCGGGGGCCGCGTCCGGGGTGTCCTCGGCGGCGGTGTCGCCGGAGAGGGCGACGACCGAGACGCCGCGGCGGCCCACCGCGTGCTGGATCGCCGTCTGGACGACACGGGGCATCTGGTGCGGGGAGGAGATCAGCTCCGAGTAGTGGCTGCACTCGGCGAACAGCCGGTCGGGGTGGGTCTCCTGGAAGTAGCCGGTGCCGATCTGGCCGCTGGGTATCTGGGCGGCGAGCGCGAGCACGGGGGCCATCGAGCGGTGGGCGTCGTAGAGGCCGTTGATCAGGTGCAGGTTTCCCGGGCCGCAGGAGCCGGCGCAGGCGGCGAGGCGGCCGGTGAGCTGGGCCTCGGCGCCGGCCGCGAACGCCGCGACCTCCTCGTGGCGGACCTGGACCCACTCCACCGCGTCATGCCGTCTGACCGCGTCGACGACGGGGTTCAGGCTGTCCCCGACCACCCCGTAGATGCGGCGCACACCCGCGCGCGCCATGAGGTCGACGTACTGTTCCGCGATGGTCTGCCTGGCCATGCCACTCCTTCGCCGCCGGCGGCACGGCGGGGGACGCCGCGCCACCGGTCACCGTAACGGCGCCGGGCGAACCGGAGTTGACCATCAGCGCACGGATCACCGCCGGCAGCGCACGTCACACCCGGTCGAGTTCGCCGCGCAGCCAGTGCAGTACGTCGGGGGTCACCGGGTCGGCGAGGTCGGCGAACTCCTCGTGCCTCCGGAGGAACGTGGCCACGTACTTGCACACGGGTACGACGCGTTTCCCGTCCGCGCGGACGTCGGTGAGCGCCTCCTCGACCAGCCGGCCGGCCAGGCCCTGTCCGGCGAAGGCGTCGTCGACCTCGGTGTGGTAGAAGACCCGCTGGTCACCGTGGTCGCGGTAGGCGGTGAGGCCGGCGCGGACGCCGTCGACCAGGATCTCGTAGCGGTGGTGGGCGCCGTCGTGCACGACGACCGGGGCGGCCTGGGGCTGGCTCATCGGGTTCCTTTCGGTGGGATGTGACGATACCGGTGGGTCTGGGACGGCGACGGTGATCTCCCATCGAGATGACTGACATCCCGAACCATCGCCGCGAAGGGGGAAGCATGACGGGCGGCGGAGCGCTGGTGCATGACGAGAGCAACACCTCCGGTGAGGAAGGTCCCGTGTCCCAGATGTCGTCGTCCGAAATACGCTCCCCGCGCCGGGAGGCCGCCGAGGCCGCCCATGGGGTGCCTGGCTGGCTGATCGCGCTGTTCGCCGTCGCCTCCGGCATGACGGTCGCGAACCTGTACTACGCGCAGCCCCTGCTGTCCGAGCTGCGCGGTGTCTTCCACATCAGCGAGGCCACGGCGGGCCTGCTGATCACGCTCACCCAGGTCGGCTACGTGATCGGCATGATCTTCCTGGTGCCGCTCGGCGACCGGCTGGAGAAGCGGAGCCTGATCACCGCGCTGCTGACGGTCACCACGCTCGCCCTGGTGGCGGCGGGCCTCGCGACCGGCTTCCCGATGCTGCTGATCGCCTCGCTGATCAGCGGGGCCACTTCCGTGGTGGCGCAGATCCTCGTCCCGTTCGCCGCAAGTCTGGCGCCCGACCACGCCCGGGGCCGGGTGGTGGGCCGGGTGATGAGCGGCCTGCTCACCGGCATCCTGCTGTCCCGCACGCTCAGCAGCCTGGTCTCCAGCGTGGCCGGCTGGCGGGTCGTCTACCTCGGCTCGGCCGTCCTGATGGCCCTGCTGGGCGTGGCCCTGCGGCTGGCCCTGCCCCAGCACGCGCCGACCACCTCCGTGCCGTACCGCCACGTGCTGCGCTCCACGGCGGCGCTGGTGCGCACGCACCCCGCGCTGGTGCGCCGGGGTCTCTACCAGGCGGCGATGTTCGGTGCCTTCAGCGCCTTCTGGACCACCGTCTCGTACGTTCTGACCGGACCGCACTTCCGCTACTCCGCCGTCGGGGTCGGGGTGTTCGCGCTGGTCGGCGCGGCCGGTGCGGCCGTCGCCCCGTTCGCCGGGCACTGGGCCGACCGAGGGCTGACCCGCCGGATGACCGGTGCCGCGTTCGGCCTGGCCGCGGTGGCCTTCGCGATCGCCGGGTTCGGACAGCACAGTGTCGTCCTGATCGGGCTCGCGGCCGTCGCCCTCGACATGGCCGTGCAGACCAGCCTGATCCTCGGCCAGCACACCGTCTACCAACTCGATCCCCTCGCCCGGGCCCGCCTGAACAGCGCCTTCATCGCGATCTTCTTCATCGGCGGCGCCCTCGGCTCCCAGCTCGGCTCGATCGCCTACCGCTCCGGCGGCTGGAGCGCGGTCAGCATGTTCGGGGCCGCCCTGCCGGTGCTGGGCCTGCTGTACTGGCTCACCGAGCACCGGACCGGCGCGAAGCGCTCAGCGTAGGTCGGCAAGGGCCGCGAGGGCCGCTTCCATCGCGCGGTGGAAGGTCGGGTACGTGTAGATCATGTGACGCAGCCGCTCGACCGGGACCTCGGCGTGGACGGCGACGTTCAGCCCGTAGAGCAGCTCGCCGCCGGCCGGTCCCGCCGAGGTCGCGCCGACCAGGACACCCCGGTCGGCGTCCTCGACCAGCTTGAGGAAGCCCTCGCCTCCCGGCCCGTGGATCCAGCCACGGGTCGAGGAGGCGTTCGGCAGTACGGCGGTCCGCACCCGCAGCCCCCGCTCGCGGGCCTGCCGCTCGGTCAGCCCGACGGCCGCGATCTCGGGGTCGGTGAAGGTGACCCGGGGCAGCGCCCGGTAGTCGGCGTCGGGGCCGGGCCTGCCGAGGATGTCCCGGACGGCGATCTGCGCCTGGTACATGGACACGTGGGTGAAGGCGCCCCGGCCGGTGATGTCGCCGACCGCCCACAGACCGTCCGCCGCCCGCAGCTGTCCGTCGGTGGGGACGGCACGGGCGGTGGGGTCGAGCCCGGCCGCCTCGACGCCCAGCCCGGCGAGGTCGCTGTACCGTCCGGTGGCCACGAGCAGCCGCTCGGCGCGCCGGGGCTCGGCCCCGCCCTCCAGCCACACGGTGAACCCGGCACCGTCATGGGCGACCCGCCCGACCCGAGCCCCGGTCAGGACGGTCACCCCGTCGGCGCGCAGGGCCTCGACCGCGAGTTCTCCGGCCTCGGGTTCCTCCTGGGCCAGCAGCCGCTCCTGCCCCTCGACGACGGTGACCCGGCAGCCGAACCGGGCGAAGACCTGGGCGACCTCGGCGCCGATGGCACCGCCGCCGAGCACCAGCATCGACGCCGGAAGCTCCTTGGCGGACATGGCGTCCCGGTTGGTCCAGTAGGGCGTGCCGACGAGACCCGGCACCGGGGGTATCCGGGGGCGGCTGCCGGTGGCCAGGACGACACCCCGGCGGGCCTCGAACTCCCGTCCGTCGACGGTCACCCGGCGCGGTCCGGTGAGCCGGCCCCGGCCGCGGACCAGGCGGCCGCCCTTGGCCGCCAGCCGGTCGGCCGCGACCCGGTCGTTCCAGTCGTCCGTGGCCTCGGTACGGATGCGCCCGGCGACCGGGCCCCAGTCCGCGGTCACCTCGGCCCGTCCGGCCAGGCCGGGCACCCGGCGGGCCTCGGCCAGCGCGTTCCCGGCCCGGATCATCATCTTGCTGGGGACGCACCCCCAGTACGGGCACTCGCCCCCGACCAGCTCCGCCTCGACGCCGACCACGTCGAGCCCCGCCTCGGCGAGCGTGCCCGCCAGGTACTCCCCGCCCGGCCCGAGGCCGACGACGACCACGTCCACCTGCTCGTTCATGCGCCCCTCGCTCCCTACGACTGCCGGCCACCGACGGTAGGGCGCCGCGGCGGCCGGCCCGCGCCCGTGCGTGCACGGCGGCCGGTCCCAGAGCGCACCGGATGCGTGCACGGCGGCCGGTCCCGGGGCACATCGGGTGCGTGCACCGCGGCCGCTCCCGGGGCGCACCGGGTGCGCTCAGGGGTGCCGGTCCGGGCGCTCCCGGGCAACGCCTTCCCCACCGCCGCGCCTAGCGTCACTCGCGTACCCAGCCGCATCGGACATCCGCCAGGAGGCGCACCGTGACCACCAGCTCCGAGCCCGGGAAGGCCCTGCAGCACAGCCAGCCGTGGCTGCACCAGAAGGGCGAGGTCATCCAGGAGTTCGGGACCGTCAAGCAGTTCCCCCTCGGCCTCACCTACGAGACGCGCATGTACTCCTGCCAGCGTCTGAACCGGGCCCTGGCGGACACCCAGATCCTGTACGGCCTCTACAAGAAGCACCACTGGCTGCTGCGCGGCGCGACCTTCTACCAGCTGCACCTGCTGCTGGACAAGCACGCGGGCGAACAGCTGGCCCTCGTCGACACGCTCGCCGAGCGGGTCCAGACCCTGGGCGGGGTCGCGGTGGGCGACCCGCGGCACGTCGCCGAGATCACCTCGATCCCGCGCCCGCCGGACGGCGTCGAGGAGGTCCCGGCGATGCTCTCGCGGCTCCTGGCGGCCCACGAGACGATCCTGGTCGACGCGCACGACGCGGCCGCCCGGACCGCGGGGATGGGCGACGACGGCACCAACGACCTGCTGGTCTCGCAGGTCATCAGGACCGGGGAGCTGCAGGCCTGGTTCCTGGCGGAGCACCTGGTCGACACTCCCCTGGTCCGCGCCTGAGAGAACCCGGGAGCGGCGGATGCCTGCCTAGGATGCGGCGGAGATCCCCGCCGTACCGAGGCGGGCGCCGTGCCACCGGGAGCAGCTCATGGACCTGCGGCAGATGGAAGTCGTGGTCGCCGTGGCGGACGCGGGCGGGTTCACGGCGGCCGCGCGGCGGCTGCACGTGGTCCAGTCCGCCGTCTCCGGCACGGTCCGCGCCCTGGAACGCGAGCTGGGCACCCCGCTGTTCACCCGGACCACGCACCGGGTCGGGCTCACCCCGGCCGGTGAGGCGTTCGTCCCGGCGGCCCGGCACGCCCTGCGCGCCGCCGAGCTGGCCCGCGAGGCGGTCGACGCGGCGAAGGGCGAGCTGCGCGGCCGGGTGACGGTCGGCACCATGCAGGGGGTCTGGGCGAACCTGCACCACGCGCTGGCCGCCCTGCGGGCCGAACACCCGCGGGTGGTGGTCCAGTTGCGGCAGGCGGCGGTCACCGACATCCGGCAGGCGCTGCGCGAGGGCACGGTGGACCTGGCGGTGGTGGCCCTGGACCGCCAGCAGCAGCGCGGTCTGGTGACGAAGCTGCTGGCCCGCGAGGAGATGGTCCTGGCGGCCTCGCCCCGGCGGAGCCTCACCACCAGTGGTGCCGAGGGCGCGGTCGACCTGGCCGACATCGCCGAGCTGCCGCAGGTGGAGTTCACCCCCGGCTGGGCGATCCGGGACGCGGCCGACCGCGCGTTCCGGGCGGCCGGCGTCGAGCGCGCCACGACCTTCGAGGTCAACGACATCGTGGCCGCGTCCGAACTGGTCCGGGCCGACCTGGGCGTCTGCATCATGCCGCCGACCATCGCCCACCGCTTCCCGGACCTGACGCTCCACCGGTTCGCCCGGCACGCGCCGAGCTGGAAGGTGATGGTGGTACGGCCGCCGGGCGAGCCCCCGGCGGCCGTCGCGGCGCTGCTGCGCCACCTCACCTGACCGCCGTTCTCAGTCGAACCGCAGGTCGGACAGCTGCCGTTCGAGGGCGTCGATGTCGTCCCCGGGCTCCGGGTCGGCCGGCCGGACGGCCATCAGGGCGCCCAGTTCGCCGCCCGCCCGGCGGATGCGCGCGGGCAGTCCCTCGGCGTACGCGTCGCCGCCGGTCCCCCAGTCCTCGGACGCCGCGTACACGCCGGTGGGTACGACGACGGCGCGCAGGTAGGCGAAGAGGGGCCGCAGCGCGTGCTCCAGGACCAGGGAGTGCCGGGCCGTCCCGCCGGTCGCGGCGACCAGGACCGGCCTGCCGGTGAGGGCACCGGGGTCGATCAGGTCGAAGAACGACTTGAACAACCCGCTGTAGGACGCGCTGAACACGGGGGTCACGGCGATCAGGCCGTCGGCGCCCGTCACCGCGTCGATCGCGGCGGCCAGCGGGGGCGGCGGGAAGCCGGTGACGAGGTGGTTGGCGATGGCGACGGCCAGTTCGCGCAGCTCGATGACGCGGCTCTCCACCTCGTGGCCCCGCGGCCCGAGTTCGTCGTGGACCGCCTCGGCGAGCCGGTCCGCGAGCAGGCGGGTGCCGGACGGGGTGCTCAGCCCCGCCGAGACGGCGACGAGCCGCACCGGGCGGCCGCCGGCCGGGGCGGTGGCGCTCATACGGCGGCCTCCTGCCGGGCCGCGGCGACCAGGGAGGCGTGGGTCGGTGCCGCGGGCACGTCCGCCGGCCGCCCCGCCGCGAACTCCTTGCGCAGCACCGGCACGACCTCCTCGCCCAGGATGTCGAGCTGCTCAAGGACGGTCTTCAGCGGCAGCCCGGCGTGGTCCATCAGGAACAGCTGCCGCTGGTAGTCGCCGACCGACTCGCGGAAGGCCAGCGTCCGGTCGATGACCTGCTGGGGGGAGCCCACGGTCAGCGGGGTCTGCTCGGTGAAGTCCTCCAGGGACGGCCCGTGCCCGTAGACCGGTGCGTTGTCGAAGTAGGGGCGGAACTCCCGTACGGCGTCCTGGGAGTTCTTCCGCATGAACACCTGGCCGCCGAGCCCGACGATCGCCTCCTCGGGCCGGCCGTGGCCGTGGAAGGCGTACCGCCGCCGGTACAGCTGGACCATGCGCCGGGTGTGGTCGGCCGGCCAGAAGATGTTGTTGTGGAAGAAGCCGTCGCCGTAGAAGGCGGCCTGCTCGGCTATCTCGGGCGAGCGGATCGAGCCGTGCCAGACGAACGGCGCTACGCCGTCCAGCGGGCGGGGGGTGGCGGTGAACCCCTGGAGCGGGGTGCGGAACGTCCCCTCCCAGTCGACGACGTCCTCGCGCCACAGGCGGCGCAGCAGGGCGTAGTTCTCCTTGGCGAGGTCGAGGCCCCGCCGGATGTCCTGCCCGAACCACGGGTAGACGGGACCGGTGTTGCCGCGGCCCAGCATCAGGTCGACCCGGCCGTCGGCCAGGTGCTGGAGCATCGCGTAGTCCTCGGCGATCTTCACCGGGTCGTTGGTGGTGATCAGCGTCGTGGCGGTGGACAGGACCAGCTTCTCGGTGCGGGCGGCGATGTGGCCGAGCATCGTGGTCGGGGAGGACGGCACGAACGGCGGGTTGTGGTGCTCGCCGGTCGCGAAGACGTCGAGGCCGACCTCCTCCGCCTTGAGGGCGATGGCGACCATCGCCTTGATGCGTTCGTGCTCCGAGGGAGTGCGTCCCGTGGTCGGGTCGGTCGTCACGTCACCGACCGTGAAGATGCCGAATTGCACGGTTTTGTCGTCTTCCGGTTCCGGCGAGTTGCGTCGCGCATGCGTGGGATGCGCCGAACGCTAGCCGCCGGCCTCCCGGCCGCCATGACCGTGCGCGCACCGGAACGGACCCTCCAGCGCCCTGCCGCCGGCCCCTGGCGCTCTGTGGCGCGACGCCGTGCGCGACGAGGCATGTCGCCGGGCCGTGGCTGCCTACGGTCGGGGCCGTGCAGCTTCGCAGAGTTCTTGCCGCCGCCGTGGTGGGCACCACGACACTGGCCACCACGATCACGAGCGCGGACGCGGCCCTCGCGGCCCGGCCGCCGCTCACCCCGACGTCCTTCGTCGCCCACCTCGACCTCGCCGCGGGACAGCAGCCCGAGAACCTCACCCTCCTTCCGGGCGGTGCCGCCGCGGTCACCTTCGCCTTCTCCCGCCAGATCGCGGTGATCGAGCGCACCGGCACGGTCCGCGTCCTCGCGACCCTTCCGGCGCCGCCGGCGGACGCCCGGACCCCGGTCCTCGGATCCCCCTTCCTCGGCGGCATCGTCCAAGGCCCCGACCACGCGCTCTACTTCCTCTACGCCACCGGCACCGCCGACCTCACCGGTGTCTGGCGGCTGCGTCCCGGCGGCAGCCCGGAGCGCATCGCGGCGCTGCCCGCCGACGCGCTGCCCAACGGCCTGGCCCTGGACCGGTCGACCGGGCAGCTGTACGCCGCCGACTCGGTGCTCGGCAGGATCTGGCGGATACCCGCGACCGGCGGCACCCCCGAGGTGTGGGCGACCGGCACCGCCCTCGCCCCGGCCGGTTTCCTGGGCGCCAACGGCGTGAAGGTGCACGACGGATCCGTCTGGGTGAGCAACCTCGACCACGGGACCCTGCTGCGCATCCCGGTCCGCCACGACGGCACCCCGGGCGCGGTCCGCACCGTCGCGACCGGCCTGACCGGCGTCGACGACTTCGCGTTCACGGGCCGCGGCGACCAGCTCCTCGCGGCGCTCAACGCCGGCAGCGAGGTGGCCCTGGTGTCCGGGAACGGCCGCCACACCGTCGTCCTCGACCGGACCGACGGCCTGCAGAACCCCACGTCCATCGCCGTCCGGGGCGACAAGGTGTACGTCGCCGACGCCGCCTACGTCACCCAGCAGGACCCCAACCTCCTCACCACCCGCCTCCGCTGACCCGACCGAGGACATCCCATGAACTCCCCTCAGCCGACTTCCGGCACGGCCGCGTTCGACCCCGAGCAGTTCCTCGTCGTCCCCGCCCGGACCTTCGACGACCTGGAGGTCGGCGAGGTGTTCCGCGCCCCCAGCCGGACCCTGACCGACGCCCACGCGGCGGCGTTCCAGACCGTGTCCGCCGACAACCACCCGGTCCACTACGACGCCGAGTGGGCCCGCCGGCACGGCCACAGCGCCCCCGTGGTGCACGGCCTCCAGGTCCTGGCCTTCACGGCACCGGGCGCGACCCTGTTCCCGCACGTCATCGGTGAGGTCTTCGTCAGGTTCACGGAGCTGTCCTGCACCTTCACCGGCGAGGTCCACTCGGGCGACACCCTGTACCCCGCGCTGACCATCACCGCCCTGGAACCCGCCGAGGACGGCACCGGGATCGTCACCACGGCGGCCACCGTCCACAACCAACGGGGCGAACTGGTCCTGTCCGGCCAGCACAAGTACCTGCTGCGCCGCTGAGCGGGCAGGGCGCCCCGTAAGGGGCGCTGGGGGTCCCCCCGGCCGAAGACTGGGGGAGGAACTGCGCGACCAGCCACGACGGCGCCGCAGTCGACAGGTCACAGCACGTCCCGGAAATGGCAGGGGCTCGGGGACGGAAACCGTCCCCGAGCCCCCGCACGTGTCGTCTCAGAAGTCCTCGGAGTCGGGGATCACGTGCATCGCGGCCTCCTCCGCCGACGCCCCGGCGCCGTCCAGCCCCCGGTCGGAGGCGAACAGGTCGGAGTCGGTGACCTCGTGCGCACCCTCGTCCGGTGCGAGGAGCCGTCCGGCGCGGTCGTCGCCGACCTCATCGTCGAGGAGTTCGCCGTCCGTGTCCCAGGCGTCGCCGAGGTCGTCGCCCTCCGGGACGCCGATGTCCGGCACCTCCTCGGCGAGGCGCTCGTCCAGGGTCTCCCCGCGCTGCCCCTCCGCCGCCGTCACCCCGGTGTGCTCGACGGCCCAGGGCCGCTCCGGCGGCGAGTAGCCCTCGTCCAGGGCCTCCTCGCCGGCCCGGTAGTCCAGGGTGTCCGAGGCGTCCAGCAGACCGGCGTCGTCCTGCACCTCCGAACCGTCCGGCTGGTAGACCTCGTCACCCATCGCCTCGTCGGTCATACGCGCTCCATCGTCACTCGGGCCGTCAGTTCGATCCGGCCGTCAACCGGAAAGGGTAGGAGGTCGTGGTCGCGGTCGGGCAGTGCGATCACGAAAGCGGTGCCGGGAAGGGCCGCGCGGACGGCGCCCAGCACGCGGCGGGCGGTGGTCCGGTCGAGTCCCGCGGTCGGCTCGTCGAGCAGCAGGACCGGCGGGTCGCGCAGCACGGCCCGCGCGAGGGCGAGCCGGCGGCGCTGGCCCTGGGAGAGCCGGGCGCCGTTCGGACCGACCGCGAACTCCGGCGGGATGTCGTCGAGGGCGACCAGGGCCAGCACCTCGGCGAGCCGTTCCGGGGGCGCGTCCGGGGCCGCCAGCCGCAGGTTCTCGGCGACGGTCGCGTCGGCGAGCCAGTCCTCGGCCTCGACGAGGGTCAGCTCCCGCGGGGTCGCGCGGCCCGCCAGGCGGCCCAGCAGCGTGCTCTTCCCGCTGCCGTTGGGGCCGGTCACCAGGGTGGTGGTGCCCGGCTCGGCCTCGAAGGCCACCGCCGGTCCGTCGGCCGGCGGACCGGGCACCGCGTCGAGCGGGGCCAGCCGCCGCGCCGCGGCCCGCGCCCGGCCGTACGCCGGCAGGATCCTCGGCAGCTGCTCGACCAGTTCGTAACCGGCGGCGACCAGCAGGACCTCACCGATCGCGGCGGACACGGACTGCGCCGTCGCCGCGAGGGCCAGGGCGAGGGCCAGGACGAGACACTGACCGAGCGCGCCCAGCAGGCGGAGCGTCAACTGCCCTGCCCGCAGGGCCCGTCGGGTGTCCTCGTCGGCACGGTGGGCCCGGTCCAGCGCCGCCGCGATCCGGGCCCTGGCCGGTGTCACGGCGTCCAGGCAGATCAGTTCGGGCAACGCGTCCCGGGCGCCGAGGAGTTCGGTCCGTACGACCGCCTGCTCGCGCGCCGACCGCCGTACCGCGTCCTGCGCGCGCCGGTGTGTCGCCACGGCGGTCGCGGCGGCGAGCAGGAACACCAGCAGTTCCGCCGCGCCCAGCCGGGCGTCGGCGTGCCACAGCAGCCCGGTCACGACCGCCGCCGTCACCGCGGTGCTCGCGAGGGGGGCCAGGACATCGGCGGGGAACGCGCCGACGGTCGTGACGTCGTCGGTGAGCCGGCTCAGCAGGGCCCCGTCCCGCAGGGCGCGCAGCCGCCGCGCCGGCAGGGCCGCGGCGCCGCGCACCAGCCGGGCCCGGAGCGCCACCGTGGCGTCGAGCAGGACCCGGTGGCTGACCAGGCGCTCCACGTAGCGCAGCCCGGTACGGGACAGGGCGAGGACGCGCACGGCGCCGGACGGGTACAGCCACGACCACGTGGTGTCGGCCCGCACCGTGACCAACGCGCACGCCGTGAGGAACCAGCCGGACACGCCGAGCAGGGTCGCCGCGGACAGTTCGGCCGCGGCGGCGAGGAGCAGGCCGTACAGCAGATCGCGTCGCCGGACCGCCGTTCTCAGCAGGCGCAGGGTCATACGAACCGTCCCTGGTCCAGGGTGAGTACGCGGTCCCCGAGCGGGAGCAGGGCCGGGCTGTGGGTGGCCAGCAGGACGGTCCGGTGCCGGGCCAGGCGGCTCAGCGCGTCCGCGACGGCCGCCTCGGCGCCGGGGTCGAGATGGGCCGTCGGTTCGTCCAGGCAGAGCAGCGGCGCGTCCCGCAACAGGGCACGTACGAAGACCAGTTGCTGCGCCTGGCCGGAGGAGAGGCCGTGGCCGCGTTCGCCGACGGGGGTGTCCAGTCCGTCGGGCAGTGCGGCCAGGAGGCTGCCGAAGCCCAACTCCTCGAAGGCGGCGATGAGTTCGATGTCATCGGCGTCCGGCCGGGCGAGCCGGAGGTTCTCGCGCACGCTGCCGGGGAGCAGGAAGCCCGGCTGGCCGACCCAGGCCACGTGCGCGGGAGTTGCCCGCTCGGGCCCGTGCAGGGCGCTGCCCCGGTCGGGCAGCAGCAGGCCCGCCGCCACGGACAGCAGCGTGGACTTCCCGGCGCCGCTGGGGCCGGTCACCACGACGAACTCCCCTGCCCGGACGTCGAGTCCGACCCGGTCCAGCGCGGGCCGCGCCCGTCCGGCATGGATGACGGACACCTCGCGCAGGCGGACGGACAGCGGGGCGGCATCGCGGACGGCCGGGCGGAGCCGACGCTCGGGGACGGCCCCCCGCATCGCCCCGGCGAGCAGGTCGGCCGCGGCCGCCGCCTGGGCGCGGGCGTGGTAGCCGCGGGCCAGTTCGCGGGCGGGCGCGAAGTAGGCGGGGGTGAGGGTGAGGACGAACAGGGCGGTGGCCAGGCTCATGTGGTCGGGTACGCCGGGCAGCCGCAGGTAGTCCAGGAGCACCAGGCCGCAGTAGGTGGCGACGACCGCGAGGGTGCCGGTGACGAGCAGCTCCACCCAGGCGGTTGAGAGGAACGCCACCCGCAGCACGAGGGTGGTGCGGCGGGCGAGTTCCTCGTCGTCCCGGCGCAGGGCCCGCGCCGCCTCCTCCTGTGCGCCGAGCCCGACCAGGGTGGGCAGCCCCCGCAGCTGGTCCAGGAGCCGGGCGTGCAGGGTACGGACGGCACCGAGCTGCGCCTGTACGGCCGCCTTCGTGCCCATCCCGATGACCTTGAGGTTGGCCGGCAGCAGCGGGGTGGCCAGCACCAGCAGGAGCGCCACGAACCAGCTGCGCAGGGCGATGGCGGCGAGGACGGCACCGCTGCCGATCAGCATGGCGCGGCGGGCCGGGACGTAGTCGGTGAGCCAGTCGTCGAGGCGGGCCGTCTCGGCGTCGAGGGCCTCGGCGTAGGCGACGTCCGCCAGTCCGCCGCGCGGTGCCCGCCCCGGCAGGGCCGCGCGCAGGACGCGGGCGCGCAGCGCGGACCGGACCCGGGCGGCGCCCGTCGCCGCCGCCCGGTCGGCCGCCGCCAGCAGTGCGGCGCGCAGCGCCAGGCCACCGGCCACGACCCCGGCGGCCGGCGCGACGGCCGCCGGGGCGGTGTGCAACTGCTGCGCGGCGAGCCCCCGTTGGGCCGCCCAGCCCAGGCCCGCCGCCCAGATCACGGTGCCGAGCTGGGCGAGACCGCGCAGGGTGCCCGCCCGGCGCAGCTCCGGTTCGCCGATCCGCGCCCAGGCGCGCAGCCGGCGCGTGGACGCCCGCTCGGCCGCGCTCTGGCCGTCCTCGTCGGCGAGCGCCGCCACCAGGGCCGCGGTGTCGCTCACGGGCGTTCGCCGCCGGGCAGGGCGCCCGGCAGATCACCGGGAAGGCCGCCGGACGGGCCGCCGGGCAGGTCGTACTCCCCGAGCCGCCCGGCCCGGCGGTCGCCGAGGATCCAGGCGACGAGGGCGGTACCGGACAGCAGGGCGACGCCGAGCGGGTCGACCCACGTGGACTCGCCGCCGAAGATGTCCTGGGAGACGGCCGCCAGCAGGATGCCGAGCAGGGTCAGCAGCGTCCGGCGGACGATGACGACGACCCGGGACTCCGGCCGGGATGTGAAGGGCGCGGCCGTGCCGTCGGCCGACCGGTCGTCCGAGGCCGTCGTCGCGGTCGGCGCCTGCCGCGCGGGCTCCCGGAACTTCCCCCGGAAGACCCACCAGGCGTAGATGTTGTAGGCCAGCACGAACGGCATGCACAGCCCGACCCCGACCACCAGGAACACCTGCGAGCCGTGCGGGCTGGACGCCTCGTGCAGGGTCAGGGACGGCGGTACGACGACCGGTACGGTCGCCGCCACCAGCGCCAGCAGTCCCGCCGCCTCGGCGCCCAGCACCGCCGCGAACGGCCGCCAGTCCGGCCGCCGTCCGAAGCCGTACCAGGCGACCGCGCCGCAGACCGCGGCGGCGGCCACCGCGAGCCAGAACAGCGTCGCGCGCAGGGGCTGTTCGAAGGGGAAGTGCTGCGGGTCGGCGACCTCCAGGCCGAAGCCGAGGACCAGCGCGGCCACGACGGTCGCGCCGAGCAGCGGACGGCCGAGCCGCCCCGCCCACGCGTGGGCCGTGCCCTCCGTCTTGTCCTGGAGCCAGGCGGCGCCCGCCAGCAGGTACACGCAGACCAGGCCGAGCGCGCACAGCACGCTGTACGGGGTGAGCCAGGCGAGCGCGTCGCCGGTGAAGTGGCCGCCCTGCTGCGGGAGTCCGGACAGGACCGCACCGATCACCAGGCCCTGGCAGAGGGTCACGGCGAGCGAGGCCCCGCCGAAGAGGCGTCCCCAGCCGCGCCGGTAGGTGCCGGCCGCGCTCTGGAACTCCAGGCCCATGCCGCGCAGGATCACCGCGAAGAGCATGGCGATCAGCGGCGGGTACACCCCGGGCAGGACGGTCGCGTACGCCCCGGGCAGCCCGGCCCACAGGGCCACGCCGGCCAGGATGATCCAGCTCTCGTTGGCGTCCCAGGCGGTGGCGATCAGTTCGTTGTACTCGCGGCGGCGCCGCTCGTCGCGGTCGAGGAGGCTCAGCATGCCGACGCCGAGGTCGTAGCCGTCCAGGACGACGTAGGCCCCGAGCGAGAGCAGGACCAGGGCGTAGGTCAGGTACTCAGGCAACGGAGGCCTCCGGAGCGGGGGTTCGAAGGTCCGTGACCGGTTCCGGACCGGCCTTGACGGTGCGGACGATGTAGCGGATCCAGAGGGTGAGCAGGGTCGCGTAGAGCAGGACGAACCCGGTGAGGCTGAGGGCCGCCTCGGTGAGGCTGAGGTGGGAGACGGCGTCGGCGGTGCGCAGCCTGCCGTAGACCACCCAGGGCTGGCGGCCGGTCTCGGCGGTGATCCAGCCGCCGGTGATGGCGATGATCCCGGCGGGGGTCATCCAGACCAGCCAGCGCAGGAAGCGCGGCGAGGTGAACAGGCGGCCGCGCAGACGCAGCACGAGCCCGGCGAAGGCGGTGGCGAACATGGCGAGGGCGGTGAAGTACATGGCCCGGAAGCCGTAGAAGGCGGCCCACATGTTGGGGCGTTCGGCGGGCGGGGTCTGGAGCAGGCCCGGGACCTGGGCCTGGCCGGTCAGGTCGTGGCCGATGACGGCGCCGAGGTGGGGTATCTCGACGCGGAAGTCGTTCTTCCCCTTGTCGGTGTCGGGGATGACGACGAGGTTGTAGCCGTTGTTGTCGGTCTTCCAGTTGCCCTCGAACGCCTGGAGCTTGGCGGGCTGGTGGCCGCCCATGAAGACGGCGGTGGCGTCACCGGCGTAAAGCTGGACGGGCATCAGGATCGCGAGCACGCCCAGGGCCACGGAGAGGGTGCGGCGGGCGAACGGCATGGCGGACGCCCGGCGTTTGACCAGGTACCAGGCGCTGATGCCGGCGACGAACCAGGAGGCGGAGATCAGGACGGCGATCAGCATGTGCGGGAAGCGGTAGCTGAAGGCCGGGTTGAGGAGCACCTGCCACCAGTCGGTGACGTGGAACTGCCCGTCGACCTCCGTATAGCCCGCCGGGTCCTGCATCCAGCTGTTGGCGGAGAGGATCCAGGTGGTGGAGAGCAGGGTGCCCGCGGCCACCATCCAGGAGGCCAGCGCCATGGTGCGGGGCTTCACCCGGCCGTCGCCGTACAGCATGATCCCGATGAAGCCAGCCTCCAGGAAGAAGGCGGTGATCACCTCCATGCCGATGGTGACGCCGATGACCGGGCCGACCGCGTGGGCGTAGATACCCCAGTTGAGGCCGAACTCGAAGGTCATCACGGTGCCCGCGACCACGCCGAGACCGAAGCCGACGGCGAAGATCTTCTTCCAGAAGCGGAAGATCTGCAGGTAGAGCGGGTTGCCGGTGCGGACGTACACGGTGTACGCGACCGCGAGGAGGAGGGACAGGCCGACGGTCAGCGCCGGGAAGGTCATGTGGAAGATCGCCGTGATCGCGAACTGCCAGCGCGACAGCTCCACGACGGAGGACGAGGCCATGAGGGGTCTCCAGGAGTTCGGTCAGCGGGTGCTGCTGCCCTGGTGCAGTTCGGCGACGTAACCGCCGGGGAACTGCACCATCGCGGTGTCACGGCCCTTGCCGTCGTACGGGCCCCACAGGACCCGGGCGCCCGCCGCCTCGGCCCTGTGCAGGGTGGCCGTCAGGTCGTCGACCGCGTAGCCGGTGGTCTCCCGTCCGAACGGGTAGGGCAGGTGGCCGTCGGTGACGCTGACGACCGTGTTGCCGAACGGGGAGGCCAGGGCGATCCGGCGGTAGGTCTTCCCGGTCAGGCCGAGGTCGCCGCCGTCCGCCGTACGGTCGTCGGAGACGATCCGGCCGCCGGTGAACCGCAGGTAGGAGCGGAGGAACGCGGACGCCGAGTCCGGCGTGAGGTAGACCCGGTTGTCGGGCACGGTCGCCAGGGGCGCGTACGAGGGGGCCTTGGTGTGCCAGTACAGCTGGGCGTCGATCCCGCCCGGGAACTGGACGACCGCGTCCTTCCCGATCGGGTCGTCGAACGGCGCCACGACGACGTCCGCGCCGCTCTGCCGGGCCAGCCGGACGCCCCGGTCGAAGTCGCTCATGAGCCAGCCGGTGCGTTCGCTGCCGAACGGATACGGCACGGGCGTCCTGAAGTCGAAGACGGACAGCGTGCCGACGGGCGAGAGCACCAGTTCCGACTCGGTCTCGCTGGGGGTCGGCGTGACGTCCGTGACGACCTTCGCGGTGTGGGTGCCGCCGAAGGTCGCCACCCAGCTGTCCGCGAAGGCGTCCTCCTGGCCGGGGGTGACGTACACGTGGGTGGTGTCGTACTGGGGGCCGACCGCGGTGGTCGAGGCCCGGGCGCCGGTGCCGCCGCGGGCCGAGGACGGGGCACCGGCGCCCACCACGCTCAGCGCCACCAGCAGCGCCGGGAGAGTCCATGCCATCGCCTTGCGCTTCATGCGCGTCCCCTTCCGTCGAAACCCGGTGCTCCGGACGGTAGGCGGGGAGGGCGGGGGCGACCGTTCCGAGAGCGCCCGGGGTGCGGTCCCTCAGGGAACAGCCCCGGTGTCAGTCCGCCCGGACCGCGCCCGCCGCCCGCCGCCACTGCGCCGGCGACATCCCGTACGTCTCGCGGAACGCCCGGCTGAAGTGGGAGGGGCTGGCGAAGCCCCAGCGGGCGGCCACCGCGGCGATCGACCGGTGGGCGGCGCCGGGCAGGGCCAGCTCCGCGTGGGCCGCCTCCAGGCGGCGCGCCCGGACCCAGGCGCCGACGGTGGTGCCCTGGCGCTGGAAGAGCCGGTGCAGGTAGCGCAGGGAGATGGCGTGCTGGTCGGCGATGTCCTGCGGGGCGAGTCCGGGTTCGCCGAGCCGGGCCCGGACGGACGCGGTGATCCGCTCCCACAGTGCCGACTCGGGCGGCCCGCCGATCCGCTCCAGGGCCACGGTCGCGAGGACGTCCACGACGGTCCGGGCGAGTTGTTCGCGCCGGGCCGCGGCGACCCGGGGGACCTCGTCGACGAGTCCGTCGAGCAGCGGCAGCAGCAGGGCCGCCGCACCCCCTTCGGCCTCGTCCACCGCCGTCGCCGTGAGGGCGTGCAACTGCCGTTCCTCCAGGCGCAGCAGCGCGCGGGGCACCATGAGGATCCGGGCCCGCTGCCGCTCGGGGAGCACGATCCGGAACGGGCGCCGCGCGTCGTGGAAGGCCAGGCCGCCGGGGTGGAGTTCGGCGGTGCGGCCGTCCTGGAGCAGCAGGGCGGTGCCGGTCAGCTGGCGGCGGACCAGGATGTGGGTGCGGGGATCGGCGGCGGCCGTGCGGGCGGCGCGCAGGATCGTGCCGGGGCCGAAGTCCTCGGTGGCGATCTGGAGGGCGCCGAGCCGTTCGGCGGCCAGTTCGCCGGTCCACGGGCGGTCCCGGTCGACGGTGACCTCGACGTCCACGAAGGTCCGGGACAGGACGCGCTGCCAGGCGTCGAGGCGGTCGCCGGGGGCCAGGTCCCGGGTGGCGCAGGACACCGCGGTCAGCACGGCGGACCGTCCGTCCGCGCCCGGTCCAGCCAGTCCGTCGGGGACAGCCCGAAGGAGCTGCGGAAGGCCTTGCCGAACCCGGCCGCGCTGGTGAACCCCCAGCGCCGGGCGACCTGGCCGAGGCTGACCGAGCCCGCCGGGCGGGCGGCGAGTTCCCGGCGGCACTCACGCAGCCGCAGGTCGCGGATCCACTGGCAGACGGTGGTGCCCTCGGCCTGGAACAGCCGGTGCAGATAGCGCACCGAGATGCCGTGCACGCGGGCGATGGCGGTCGGGGTCAGTGCGGGGTCCGACAGGTGCCAGCGGATGTACGTCCTGATGCGCAGCAGCAGCACGCCGTCGGCGCCGGGCAGGTCGGCGGGTTCCGCGCCGAGCTGGTCCGCGGCGGTGGCCGCCACCAGGTCGACGACGCTCTCGGCCAGCCGCTCGGCCGCCGGTGCGGTGTACGACGCGGAGGTGTCCGCGAGCCGTTCCAGCAGCGGCCCGAGCAGAGCGGGGAGCCCGTCGCCCGGGTGGACCGCGCGGCCGGTGAGCTGCCGTACGTCGGCCTCCGACAGTTCGAGGAGCGAGCGGGGCACCGCGAAGATCTTCAGCCGGAAGCGTTCCGGGAAGGTGGTGCGGAAGGGGCGCAGGGTCTCGAAGAACCCGATGTCGCCGGTGTGCAGCTCGGTGCTGCGGCCGTCCTGTTCGACCCGGGCGCGGCCGGTGCTCTGGACGGTCACGAAGATCTCCCGGCCGTCGCCGCGGGCGATGAACCTGGGCGCCCGGTGGACCCGGCCGGGGTCCGCCTCCACCGTGGTGATCCGCAGGCCCCCGAGGCGGTCGGTGCGCAGGGTGGCGTCGTAGGTACCGCCCTCGGCGGCGATGTCCATCCCCACCAGGGTGTCGAACACGGCGTCGTGCCAGTACTCCAGGCTCTCCTCCGGGGGAACCGAGCGCGTGGTGAGCACCCTGCTCCGTTCGCTCGTCGCGCCGGTCGGAGGCCGGCGTCTCTCCTCGTAGGAGCCGATCGCGGTTGCCATGCCGTCAGCCTCGCCGGACGACCGGTACCGGCGCATCAGTCGGCCGACTGGTCCTCGGCCGGTGCCGGGCCCGTCACCGCAGACGGGCCCGCAGAAAGGCACAACCGGTCAGCAGGGCCGCCCGGGTGGGCGCACTGTCGGCGAGGGCGTGCAGCGCCACGAAGTCGTGGATGGTGCCGAGGAACCGCACGGACAGCGCGTCGACACCGGCCTCGGACAGCCGCCGCGCGTACTGCTCGCCCTCGTCGCGGGCCACGTCCGCCTCCGCGGTGACGACCAGGGCCGGCGGCAGCCCCGCCAGCTCCTCCGGGTTGGCCCGCAGCGGAGCCGCGGTGGGCTCGCTCCGGTGCGCCGGGTTGGCGAGGTACCGCTGCCAGTAGGTGCGCAGCGCCCGGCGGGTGAGCAGGTAGCCGGTGGCGAACCGGTGCTGCGAGGGGCTGTCGCAGCGGTCGTCGGTGAGCGGGTAGTAGAGCAGCTGCGCGCTGATCCGGGGCCCGTGCCGGGTCTTCGCCAGCATGGTCACGGCGGCCGCCAGCGTGGCGCCCGCGCAGTCGCCGGCCACCGCCAGCCGGCCGGGGTCCAGCGCGAGCGCGTCGGCCTGGGTGGCCGCCCAGGCCAGCAGGGCGTAGCACTCCTCCAGCGCCACCGGGTAGCGGGCCTCGGGGGCGCGGCTGTACTCGGGGACGAGGGCGCACACCCCGGCGCCGGTGACGAGTTCGCTGATGAGCCGGGCGTGGGTCTGGGCGTCGCCGAGCGCCCACCGGCCGCCGTGCAGGTACAGCAGGGCCGGGAGCGGGCCGCGCGCCCCGGCCGGGCGTACGGTCCAGAAGCCGAGCAGCCGCGCGGGGCCGACGGGCGCCACGTGGAAGACCGCGTCCACGGCGAAGTCCTCGAACCGGTCGGCCTGGCTCTCCCGCAGCGCCTGCCGCGCCGCCTCCGGGCCGAGGTCGTCGAGGGCGGGCGGCACGGCGGCGGCGGTGACCAGGCGCTGCACCACGGGGTCGAGGACGACGGCGGTCCCCGGTCCTGCGGATGTCATGGGCGTTCCTCCGGCCGGCCCTCGGGTGTCCTCACCGGCCCTGCACCAGGTCGCGGAGCTGATGGCGGCTGCTGATGCCGAGCTTGGGATACACGTTGTACAGGTGCGAGCCGACGGTACGCGGCGACAGGAAGAGCCGCTCGCCGATCTCACGGTTCGACAGGCCGCTCGCGGCCAGCTGGACGATCTGCTGCTGCTGCGCGGTCAGTTGCTCCAGCAGCCCCGCGTCCGCCGGGGCGGGAGCCGCGCCGCTGGCGCGCAGTTCGCTGCCGGCGGCGGCCGCGAGGGCGCCGGCGCCGAGGCGTTCGGCGGTCTCCAGGACCGTGGTCAGCTGCTGGCGCGCCTCCAGGGTGCGGCGGCAACGGCGCAGCCAGATCGCGTAGTTGAGGCGGACGTGGGCGCACTCCCAGGGCCAGCGGTTCGCCCCGTGGTTGACGAGCGCGAGCTGGAAGTGCTGCTCGGCCTCGCAGTCCCGGCCGACCAGGGCGGTGGCGTGGTGCAGGAGCAGCGTCATCCGGGTGCTCGGGCGGTCCCCCTGCTCGGCGCGGACCCGTTCCAGGATCGGCAGCGCCTCGGCCGACCGGCCGGTGCGCTGGGCGGTGACGGCGAGTTCGGCGACGGCCCGCGCGGACAGGAAGGGGTGCAGGAGCGCGCCGTCGGCGGTGAACAGGCCGCGCAGCTGGCGCCAGGCGTCCTCCATGTCGCCGCGGGTGACGGAGGCGAGTCCGCGGGCGCGCAGCAGCCGGGCGTGGGTGGCCCGGTTCTCGTCCAGGCAGACGGCCCGCCACACGGAGGGGGTGAACCAGGGCTCCGGCGGCAGGGTGCCGCGCAGCGCCCGTACGGTCAGCGCCTGGGTCTCCAGGTCGGCGCGCAGGCGCGGCAGGCGCAGCACCGCAGCCTCCGTCAGGGCGTCCTCGACGACGCTGCCGGCCTCCGCGAACCGCCCGGTGGCCAGCAGGGTGTCCACCAGCGGCAGCACCGACCAGCCGCGCAGCCCGAAGGCGCGGGCGCCGCGCAGCCGTTCGTCGGCGGTCCGCGACTGCCCCAGGTCCACGTCCGCCTCGTCGGCCTGGTGGGCGACCGCGGCGAGGACCGCGTGGGCCGCGGGGGCGGGGCGGGTGGCGTGCGAGACGTCGGGCGGGGTGGCGTGGGGGGCGTCCTCCCGGTGGCCGGGACCGGGTGGGGTGCCGTGCGGGGTGCCGTGCGGGCGGCCGAGGACGGTCGGGGCGCCGGTGGCGGAGCGCGGCCGGGCCACCGCGGTGACCAGCGCGGCCATGGCCTGCCGGGTGTGCGGGGTGTCCAGGCGGGCCAACGGTCCGGCCGTGGCGGGCTGCCACCGCCCGGACGCCTCGGCCTGCCGGGCCCGGTCGAGCAGCGCGGGCAGGGCCGCAGTGTGCTCCGGCAGCCCGGACTGGGCGGCGATGCCCGCCGCCAGGCCGGCGAGGGCGAAGGCGAGGGACCGGTCGACGACGGGAAAGTGAGCCGAGGCGTCGGCCAGCAGCTCGAAGGCCTCGCGCTGGGCCGACTCGTGGGAGAGCGCGGAGGCCAGCGCACCGGCCGCGGCGCAGCCGAGCTCCGGCTCGGCCCCTTCCTGGACGAGCCGTTCGTACAGTTCGCGG
Organism: Streptomyces sp. NPDC008092; assembly: GCF_042957285.1. Lineage (NCBI taxonomy): Bacteria > Bacillati > Actinomycetota > Actinomycetes > Kitasatosporales > Streptomycetaceae > Streptomyces > Streptomyces sp. NPDC008092. Next base: position 335,515 of record NZ_JBIBHY010000013.1, on the reverse strand, counting down.
ACCCAGCCGGGGTCGCCCGTCGCGTGGGCCGCGGTCAGGGCCTCGGCCAGCCGGCGGGCGCGGTCCGACGGCCGTGGGCTGAGCCGGGCCGCCTGTTCCAGGGCGCGTGCGGCCTCCACCGCGTCCCCGCGCCGCCAGGCGGAGACCTCCAGGGCGGCGGCGACGAACGCGTTGGCGCCCACGGTGGCGGCGGCCAGGTGCCGGGCCCTGTCCTCGGGCTGCACGGCGACCCTGGCGAGTTCCCGGTGGGCCTCCTGGCGCTCGCCGGCCGGGCGCCCGAGGTAGGCGGCCGAGCGGGCCAGCGGATGCCGGAAGTCGAACCGGTCCTCGGCCAGCGCGATCAGCCCGGCCGCCTCCGCCGGCGCCCACACCGCCAGGTCGCCGGTGCCGAGGGCGGCCATGACGGCGGCGACGGTCCCGCCGGGGCCCGCGGCCGCCGCGTACAGCAGGGCCCGGCGGGTCGCGGCGGGAAGCGCGTCGACCCGTGCGCCGAAGACGTGCGTGTGCCGCACCGGGGTGGCGGGGCCCGGCGTACCGCGGCCCAGTTCCACGAGGGCCAGCGGGTTGCCCTCGGCCTCCGAGAGGATCTCCAGCCGGTGCCGGCCGGTGGGCGCGGCCGGCTGCCGGTCGAGGAGGGCCGCGGCCGCGGGGCCGCTCAGCGGGCCCAGCCGCAGGGTCTCGGTGCCGGGCGGCGGACCGGGCAGGGCCGCCTCGTGGCGGGCGGCGAGCAGCACCGTGAGCGCACGGCCGGCCAGCTGCCGGACCGCGGCGAACAGCGCCTCCGGGAAGGCGCGGCCGCACAGGTCGGCGTCGTCCACGCACACCAGCACCGGACCGGCCCCGGCGAGCCGGTCCAGCAGCGCCGTCACCGCCGCGTGCAGCCCGGCCTCGTCCGCCGGGCCGTCCACCCGCGGTACGGCCGTCAGCGCCCGTTGCCGGTCGGCGGGCAGGGCGGCCAGCTCGTCCCGCACCGGCGGTGTCAGCAGCTGCTGCAGGCAGGCGTGCGCATGCCGCGGGTCCTCGGCCCAGCCCTGTGCGGCCAGCACCAGCACGCCCTCGGCGGCGGCCCGGTCCCGGACGTGCCGGAGCAGTGCCGTACGCCCGGTGCCCTCCTCGCCGAGGAGCAGCAGGGTCTGGGGCGTGCCGGGCTCGCGCGTCGCGCACCGCAGGATCCGCTCGATCTCACCGTCCCGGCCCAGTACGGCGCTCTCGTCGCCGGTCGTGGACTGCTGGGGTGGGTGGACCGTCATGCACGTACTCCCCGGATGGTGCGCGTTTTCCCTGGCCGGGGCCATCATCGCGGACACCGGGGAGGGGCGCTTCTGTCACATGACCAGTCACCGGCGCCCGCGGCCCGGCCGGAGCGCGCGGGCCCGCGGTTCCGGTCCCGCCGCCGGCCGCTGGCAGGATTGCCGTATCAGCGGCTCGACGCCATCGCCGTTTCGGCGGCTGGACGCCATTGCCCTATCAGCGGCTCGACGACAAGGACGGTTCATGCACGCCGGCACCACCGACCACCCCTCCGATCCGGGCATCCTGGGCCGGGCCGCCGAGCTGGCCCGCCTCGACCGGCTGCTGGAGGCGGTGGACGGCGGCGGCCCGCAGGTGCTGGTGCTGACCGGGGAGCCGGGGACGGGCAAGAGCACCCTCGTGGACCGCGCGGCCGAGCGGGGCCGGGACCGGGGCCTGCGGATCCTGCGGGTGCGCGGCAGTGAGGGCGAGGCGGGTCTCGGGCTGTCGGGCGTGCACCAGTTGCTGCATCCGCTGCTGCCCGGCGAGGGCCTGGCCGCGGCGCACCGGGAGGTGCTGGACCGCGCCTTCGGACCGGAGGCGGCGGAGTACGAGCTGAAACTCGACCAGTTGTCCCTGTGCGTCGGCGTGCTCGGCCTCATCACCGAGGCCGCCGCACGCGGGCCGCTGCTCCTGCTGGTGGACGACGCCCAGTGGCTGGACCTCGGCTCGGTGGACGTGCTGGCCTTCCTCGCCCGGCGGCTTGAGGGCAGGCCGGTGGTGCTGCTGCTCGCGGCCCGCGAGGACGGCGTACCGGCCCGCTTCGACCGGGCCTTCCCGCAGATCACCCTGGGTCCGCTGAGCCGTTCCGCGGCCGGGCAGCTGCTTGACGCGCAGCCGGATCCGCCGCGCGGCAAGGCGCGGGCCGAGATCCTCCGGCAGGCGGCCGGCAATCCGCTGGCCCTGATCGAGCTGCCCCGCGCCCTGGCCCGGGGCCGGACCGGGGACATGGGGGCGGGCGGCGCCGGGGGTGCCACGCTGCCGCTCACCGCGCGTCTGGAGAACCTGTTCGCCGCCGACCTGCCCGGTCTGCCCGCGCCGACCCGGGCGGCCCTGCTCCTGGTGGCCGCGGCCGGCCCGGCCCGGCTGACGGACCTCATGCGGGCCGCCCCCGGGCTGGACGTCGTGGCGGCGCTGGACCCCGCCGAGCGGGCCGGGCTGGTGCGGGTGGCGGACGGCGGGGTGCTGCTGCGGCATCCGCTGGTGCGCTCGGCCGTCTACCACGCGGCCTCCTTCCACGAGCGCCGGCAGGCCCATCTCGCCCTGGCCGCCGCGCTGGCCGGGGAGCCGGACCGCCGGGCGTGGCATCTGGCCGCCGCGGCGACCGGCCAGGACGCGGAGGTCGCCGACGCGCTGGCGGAGAGCGCCGAACGGGCCCGGGGCCGGGGCGGCTACGCGGCCGCCGCGACCGCGATGGAACGCGCCGCCGAACTGACCCCGGCGCCGGACCTGCGGGCCCGGCGCCTGCTGACGGCCGCGCAGGCGGCGATGTTCGCCGGCCATCCGCAGTGGGTCGGCGAACTGAGCGGCCGCGTCGGCGGATTGACCGAGGATCCCCGGCCGCGCGCCGAGGCCTCGCTGCTGGGCGGCTGGGCCCTCGGGGTGACCCTCCGGCACGAGGAGGCGCTGGCACTTCTGCTGGGCGTCGCCGAGGCCACCGCCGCCTCGGCACCGGAACTCGCCCTCGGCGCGCTGAGCACCGCCGCCACGTCCGTCTACAACTCCGGTGCACCCCGCCACCGCGCCGAACTCGACCGGATCAGCGGCCTGATCGGCGGGGCCGACGACCCGGCCGGCCGCGTCTGGGCGCTGTCGGTCATCGACCCCGTTCACGAACGGCCGCTCCTGGCACGGCACTTGGCGGACGGACTGGCCGCCCTGGCGCGGGAGGAGTCGCTCGGCAACCTCACCGCGCTGGGCGGCGCGACCTGGATCCTGGACGAGACCGAGCAGGCCGTGCGCATCCTCGGGCTGACCATGGACCTGCTGCGGCGGGCCGGCAGCGCGGGCACGAACGCGACCGTGACCCAGGCGCTCGCCCTCGCCCTGTTCGAGAACGGCTCGTGGACGGCGGCCGAGGACGCGGCGCACGAGGCGTTCTGGATGGCCACGGAGGCGGGGGCGGACAACGTGACCGTGGGCGCCGGCCTCCTGCGGGCCACCCTGCGCGCGCTCCGGGGCGACCCCGCGACCGCCCGGGCCGAGGCGCAGCAGGCCGTGCGGGGCGTGGACCTGCGCCGCTCGCTGAGCCTCCAGGTCCGCCACCGGCACGCCATGGGCATGGCGGCGTTCGCCGGGGGCGACCACGCGGACGCCTACGACCAGTTGCGTGCGACCTTCACCCGGGACTTCCGGCCGGCCCCCGTCCATTACCACGCCTCGCTCTACTACCTGGGCGACCTGGCGGCCGCGGCGGTGCGCGCGGGGCGGGCGGACGACGCGCGGACGGTGGTCGACGCCGTGCGGCAGGACCTGAAGCCCGACCCGTCCCCGCGGCTGGCCGCCGTACTGCACCGGGCGACCGCCCTGCTGACCGAGACCGACGAAGCCGAACAGCACTTCCGTGCCGCGCTCGACGACCCGGCCACCGATTGCTGGCCGTTCGAGAAGGCCCTCGCCCACCTCGACCTCGGCGAGTGGCTCCGCCGGCGCCGGCGCAGCGCCGAGGCCCGCCCGCACCTGAACGCGGCCCTGGAGTGCTTCGAGCGGCTGGACGCCCGCCCGTGGACCGAGCGGGCGACGGCGGAGCTCCGGGCGGCCGGGGCGGCGACCGCCCCGGCCCCCTCCGGCGAACTCACCCCGCAGGAACTCCAGATCGCCGAACTGGCCGCCCAGGGCCTGACCAACCGCGACATCGCGGCCCGCCTCTACCTCTCCCCCCGCACGGTCGGCTACCACCTGCACAAGATCTTCCCCAAGCTCGGCATCACGGCCAGGGCCCAGCTCCGGGACGCCCTCACGCAGGGGGGCCAGGGCTGACCTACCGCTTCCGGGAACCCGTGGCGGGCCGGTCGCACAGGGCGTGGTCGACGAGGGTGCCCGTGGCGCGGTTGAGGGCGGCGAGGTCCGGCGGCGCGGTCGTGGTGGTGACGGAGACGGTCACCGCCCGCCTGCCGTCCGCGCTCACCGCGGGGCGGGTGTTGACGCCGGCCCCGTCGCCCTCGTGGGTGTAGTAGGAGCCGCCGCAGGAGAGCGGGATCCTGCGCAGCCCGAGGCCGTAGGTGCCCTCGGGCATCTCGGCGACGTCCTCCGGATCGTCGGTGCGCTCGACGGTCCGCCGCATCTCACGCCACTGCTCGGCGGGGAGCAGCCGGCCGCCGGCCAGGGCGCGGAAGAAGGTGTTCAGGTCGGCGGTGGTGCTCACCACTCCGGAGTCGGCGGTGTGCTGGAAGCTGTGCTCGGTGACGTCCAGACGGCTGCCGTCCGCGGTCGTCAGGTAGGCGCGCACATACGGGTCCGGGAGATACGGGTCGAGCCCGGGGACGGAGGTGTTCCGCAGTCCCAGCCTCGCGATCACCCGGTGCGCGACCAGGTCCTGCCAGCTCGCGCCGCCGGCCTTCTCCGCGATCATCCCGGCGACCAGGTAGTTGGTGTTCGAGTACGCCCACCGGGTGGCCCCGCCGGGCTGCGGCACGAACACCGGCCGGTGCCTCGTCGCCACCGCCACCAGGTCGGCGGCGGGAGTGGTGTCGTAGCGGTTCTCGTCGAAGTGGTTGATCAACCGGTCCTGGATCTCCGGGTCGTCGACATAGTCGTACAGGCCGCTGGTCTGGCGGAGCAGGTCGCGGACGGTGATCCGGCCGCCGTCGTTGCCGTTGCCGGCGACGACCCCCGGCAGCCAGTGCTCGACGGTGTCGTCCAGCGACAGCTTCTTCTCCGCGGCGAGCTGGAGGACGACGGTGGCCGTGAACGTCTTCGTCGTGCTCGCCACGCGGAAGTGCGCGTTCCACGGGACCGGGTCCGCGGAGTCGGCGCTCCGGGTGCCGATGCGTGCCATGAGCGGGGCGCCGTCCGCCCGGTCGACCCGGGCGAGCACGTTCACATCGCCTCCCCCGGCCTGCCGTACGGCCGCCAGGTCCTGGCGCAGGGCGGCCGCGTCGTAGGAGTGCCGCGCGGCCGGGCGGTGTCCGGCGGTGACGGCGGTCGCGGTCATCGGTGAGGCGAGCGCGAGCAGCGCTGCGGTCAGCAGGGCGGCTCCGGCCCTCTTCGACGGCGGCAGGTGCATGTTCGAATCCCCCGTTGCTTCTGGGTGTCCCGGTCGGTGACCACCACCAGCCAACCGGAACCAGAGGCGCGCGGGGATGGGACATCCCACCGGATGAGGGGTGTACATAACCCCCCCTGCCCACCGAACTGGAGATCGCATCTCCGCTTCATGCTACGGTGGCCGCGGAACGAAACGGAGATTCAATCTCCGTATCAGTCTGCATTCGAGATCGGCAACCGGCGGGAGAAGGCGCGATGCACGGACACGAAGCGGCCGCGGACCACGGCGAGGGAGAGCGGCGGCGACGGCCCCGGCGCCCGGGGCGGATCGTCGCCCTGGCGGTGGTCGCCCTCACGGCCGGAGCCGGCCTGACCGGCTGCGGGAACGACGGCTCCTCGGCCGCGTCGTCCACCGCGCCGGCATCGGCTTCGGCCTCCGCGTGCCCGGCATCCACGTCGGGCCCGGGAGCGGGAGCAGGCCCGGGCGGCGGCACGCAGTCCGCACCGGCAGGAGGCGGCACCACGAAACTCGTACAGGCATCGACGATCAAGAAGACCGACAACAGCACCAGCACGGTCATCGACCCGGCCGGCCCGGCGATCGCCTGCGACACGTCGGCGATCACCACCACCGACGACATCACCTACTCCTCACCCACCACCGAGGGCAGGAAGACCGACCTGAAGCTCGACATCCAGGTACCGAAGACCTCGGGCAAGAAGCCCCTGGTCGTCTATGTCACGGGCGGCGGCTGGGTGACGGCGGACCGCACCGGCAACCTGGACCAGCGCACCTACGTCGCCGACCAGGGCTACGTGGTCGCCAGCGTCCAGTACCGCACCACGACCGGCGGCGCCACCTACAAGGACGCCCTCGCCGACGTCAAGTCCGCCATCCGCTACCTGCGCGCCAACGCCGGCACCTACGGCATCGACACCGACCGCGTCTTCGTCTGGGGCCAGTCGGCGGGCGGATACCTGGCCGCCATGACCGGAGTCACCAGCGGCGACACGAAGTACGACGTCGGCGCCCACCTCGACCAGAGCAGCGCGGTCCAGGGAGTCGTGGACGAGTTCGGCCCCGCGAACCTGTCGGAACTCGCCGCCGACTACGACCGGGCCGCCCAGGACTTCAACTACGCCAAGGGCAACTCCGCCGCGCAGTGGGTCTACGGCCCCGGAACCACCAAGTCCGTCGCGCAGTACACCAGCCAGGTGGCCGCGGCCGACCCGGCCACCCACATCACCTCGTCGACCCCGCCCTTCCTCCTCATGCACGGCACGGCCGACCCCCTGGTCTCCCCCAGCCAGACGCTGAACCTCTTCACCGCCCTCAAGGACAAGGGCGTCGACGCCCAGCGCGTCGTACTCACCGGAGCCGGCCACGGCGACCTCAGCGTGGCAGCCCTCACCGGCGCCCCGTCCGGTACCCCGTCGAGCACCTCGTCGCCCGACAGCGCCACAGAGCCCTGGTCCACCGAGAAGACGATGAGCCACATCACCGGCTTCCTGTCGGCCCACAGCTCCTGACCCGCCGTCCGGGACACAGGAGCCGCCGGACACAGGAGGGCTCCCGCAGGCATCCGGCCCGCGGGAGCCCTCCCTTGTACCGCCTGCCGCCGTGAAGGGTGAGAAGACGATCACGAGGCAGGACGCCCAGGGTGTGTCACGGCGTCACGGGCGGAGCAGCAGGCTGTCGCCGCGCTCCTTGGCGGCGGCGTAACGGCGGGCCACGTCCTGCCAGTTGACGACGGCCCACATGGCGTCGATGAAGTCGACCTTCTGGTTCCGGTACTGGAGGTAGAAGGCGTGCTCCCAGGCGTCGAAGACGAGGACCGGGGTGGAGCCCTGGCCGACGTTGCCCTGGTGGTCGTAGACCTGCTCGACGATCAGGCGGTCACTGAGCGGCTCGTAGGCGAGGACGCCCCAGCCGGAGCCCTGGGTGGTCGCGGCGGCCTTGGTGAGCTGTGCCTTGAAGCCGGCGAAGGAGCCGAAGGACTCGGTGATCGCGTCAGCGAGGTCGCCCACGCCGTCGGCGGCCAGCGGCTCGCCGCCGCCGTCCTTCGGGCCGGTCATGTTCTGCCAGTAGATGCTGTGCAGGATGTGGCCGGAGAGGTGGAAGGCCAGGTTCTTCTCCAGGCCGTTGATCGAGCCCCAGGTCTCCTTGTCCCGCGCCTCCGCGAGCTGTTCGAGGGTGTCGTTGGCGCCCTTCACGTAGGCCGCGTGGTGCTTGTCGTGGTGCAGCTCGATGATCTCGGGGCTGATGACCGGGGCGAGCGCCGAGTAGTCGTACGGGAGCTCCGGGAGCGTGTACACCGGCATGTCCAACGTCCTCCGACATAATTGCGAATGATGTGCAACTGCACGCTAGCAGCAGGAAGGGCTTCTGCCGATGAGGCGTTGGACCCGGGTCTTCCCGCCGCGCTCGCCACGCCCCGACTCCACCGGCGCACCCCTCACCCACGGACGCCGCGCCGACCGCCACGTCCGAGACGGGTGCGGGGCGACCCTCTCCGAAGGGACGCTGTCAAGCGGAGCCACCCCGCACCCGGCGGGCCGGGTGCGGCCGCCCGCCCGCATGCTGCACTCTATTCGTTATTGCGACATCTATGCAATAAGCCGCCCCGTCCGCCAACTCGCCCGATCGGGGGAAAGCGGTCCGCCGCCCGCCCCTCAGGTCATCAGTAAGGGGAGAACTGGGATCATGGCCGTTACCGCACAGATCGACAGCGTCCGCCCCGTGGCGACGCTCATCAACGTCTTCACCGTCCCGCCGGACCGCCAGGCGGAACTCCTCGCGCTGCTCGCCCGCGCCACCGAGGAGACGATGAGGCACCAGCCCGGCTTCATCTGCGCCAACTTCCACGCCTCCCAGGACGGCGAGCGCGTCATCAACTACGCCCAGTGGGAGTCGGAGGAGCACTACCGGACGATGCTCGCCAACCCCGAGGCCCGCGTCCACATGGACCAGGCGGCGACGATCGCGACCGACGTGCAGCCGCGGCTGTTCAAGGTGCGGTCGACGCACGGCAGCGGCGCACGGTGACCCCCCGTGGCCTGCCGGGCCACTCGCCTCACCGCCGCCGCTGGTCGGCGCGCAGTTCGAAGTCGCCGTAGCTGTTGTCGACCGGGTTGACCGTGACACCGGGTGCGACGATCTCGTCGATGGCGTCGAGCAGGTCGGCCGGCAGCGTGACGTCTGCGGCAGGCAGGAACGCCTCCAGCTGTGCCATGGTGCGGGGCCCGATGATCGCCGAGGTGACGCCGGGGTGGTTGACGACGAAGGCGACGGCGAGCTCGATGAGCGTGAGACCGGCCTTCTCCGCCAGGACGGCGAGTTGTTCGACGGCGTCGAGCTTGCGCTGGTTGGCCGGGGTGCTCATGTCGAAGCGGGCCTGCGGACGGGCCGCGGAGGCGGGCCCCTCGGTGGCGTGCCTGCGGTAGCGGCCGGAGAGCCAGCCTCCGGAGAGCGGGCTGTACGTGAGGGTGCCCATGCCGTGGCGGCGCGCGGTGGGAAGCACGTCCTCCTCGATGCCGCGGACCAGGATCGAGTACGGCGGCTGCTCGGTCACGAACCGCTCCAGGTTCCGCTCGCGCGAGACCCACTGGGCCTCGACGATCTGGGAGCCGGAGTAGGACGAGGAGCCGAGGTAGCGGACCTTGCCCTGGTGGACGAGGTCGGAGAGGGCACCGAGGGTCTCCGAGACGTCGGTGTCGGGGCTCGGGCGGTGGACCTGGTAGAGGTCGATGTGGTCGGTGCCGAGCCGCCGCAGGGAGTTCTCGACCTCGCGGATGATCCAACGCCGTGAGCCGCCTCGCTGGTTGGGGTCGTCGCGGTCCATCGGCATGAAGAACTTGGTCGCCAGGAACACGTCCTCGCGGCGGTCCTTGAGCGCCTTGCCGACGATCTCCTCCGAGACGCCGGCGGAGTACACGTCGGCGGTGTCGACGAAGTTGATGCCCGCGTCGAGGGCGCGGTGGATGATCCGGATCGAGTCGGCCTCGTCCTCGTTGCCCCAGGGGCCGAACATCATGGCGCCCAGGCAGAGCGGGCTGACCCGGACGCCGGTGCGCCCGAGCGGTCGGTACTGCATGAAACGGTTCTCCTAGATCGTGTGGCGGTCAGTCGTCCACGGCGGGAACGGCGGCGCCGGAACCCGCCCAGCTGGCGAGCAGGCCCAGGGCCTCCCGCTCCCGGGAGTCCGGTTCCGGGGTGTAGAAGTTGAGGCGCAGGCCGGGATCGGCCGGCAGGTCCATCGCCTCGTAGGGCAGCGCGAGATCACCGACCAGCGGGTGGTGAAGGTGCTTGACGCCGGAGCGGTGGAACTTCACGTCGTGGCGGGCCCACCGGCGGGCGAAGTCGTCGCTCTTGGTCGTCAGCTCTCCGACCAGATCGGTGAGCACCTTGTCGTGGGGCGCCCGGCCCGTCTCGGTGCGCAGGAAGGCGACCGCGTCGTTGGCGCCCTTGTCCCAGTCCGTCCAGAACTCCTGGCTGGCCGGGTCGAGGAACATGAAGCGCGCGGTGTTGACCGGACCGCGCCGGGCGAACAGCGGCGAGTCGAAGACGGGTGCGTACAGCGCACGTCCCAGTGAGTTGGCGGCCAGGACGTCGAAGCGCGCGTTGCGCACGTACGCCGGCACGTCGGTCATCGAGTCGAGCAGCCGCAGGATCGTGGGCCGCACCCGGGACGCGGTCACCGTGGGCCGTCGGCCCGACGGCGTCGCCGCGCGGGCGAGGTCGTAGAGGTGGGTGCGTTCGGCCTCGTCCAGCTGGAGTGCCTGTGCGAGGGCGTCGAGCACCGAGTCCGAGGCGCCGGTGAGGTTCCCGCGCTCCAGCCGGATGTAGTAGTCCACGCTCATGCCCGCCAGCAGGGCGACCTCCTCACGGCGGAGGCCGGCGACCCGGCGGTTCCCGCCGTAGACCGGCAGCCCGGCCTGCTCCGGGGTGATCCGGGCCCGGCGGGTGCTCAGGAACTCGCGGACCTCGGCGGCCAGGGTCTTCCGGTCGGTGTCAGCCATGCTCGGGCCCCGGAGCTTCTGCGGTGGCAGCGCGGGCGGACATGCGGCGGCTCCTTCTGATCGTGGTGAATCCTGCGCCGGTCTCCTCACGGTAGATCCGTCGGCAGGCGCCTGCGAGGTACTGCCATTACCTGGAAGAGCAGTGACTCCCACCCGCGGCGCGGGGCGCGGTTCTCTGGAAAGGACCGAGGTCCCGGCCGGCCACGACCGGGCCCGGACCGGAGACCGACCTGTTCCGCCGACCTGTTCCGCCGACCTGTTCCGTCAGAAGGAGTTCCGTGCCCACAGCGTCCTTGTCCGCAACCGGCGGGGTCCACGCCGGGGACGCCCACGCCGCGGCTGTCCGTGCCGGGCGTGCGGCCGGCCCGAGTCCTCGGGGACACGCGACGGTGATCCTGACGATCATCTGCGTCAGCTATTTCATGGTCATCCTCGACAACTCGATCGTCTTCACCGGGCTGCCGCAGATCCGCTCCGACATGGGGTTCTCCGAGACGGGTCTGTCCTGGATCACCAACGCCTACGTCCTGGTCTTCGGCGGGCTGCTGCTCCTCGGCGCCCGGGCCGGCGACCTGTTCGGACACCGCAGGCTGTTCCTCTCCTCCCTGGTCGTCTTCTCGCTGTCCTCGCTCCTGGTCGGGGCCGCGCAGAGCCAGTGGTGGCTGATCGGGGCCCGGGCGCTGCAGGGCGTCGGGGCCGCGGTTCTGGCCCCCTCCGCGCTGTCGCTGCTCACCCGCAGCTTCCCCGAGGGCCGGGCCCGGGACCGCGCGATGGCCGCGTACAGCGCGGTCGCGGGTCTCGGTGCCTCCCTCGGCCTGGTCGTCGGAGGTCTGGTCGCGGACCTGGTCTCGTGGCGGGCCGGGTTCTTCCTGAACGTGCCGGTCGGCATCGTGATGATGGTGCTGGCCGTGCGTTTCCTGCCGGAGACCGACCGTCGGCGGGGCCGCTTCGACATCCCGGGCGCGCTCCTGGCGACGCTGGGTTCGACCGCTCTGGTCCTCGGCATCGTCGACGCGTCCGACCTCGGCCCGGCCGCGCCGGCCACCCTGGTTCCGCTGGTGGCGGGTGCGGGGATGCTGTGCCTGTTCGTCCGGGTGGAGCGGCGGGCCGCGCAGCCGATCGTGCCACTGCGGCTGTTCGCGAGCCGGGAGCGCAGCGGCGCGTACCTCACCCGGATGCTCTACATGGGCGCCATGATGGGGTTCTTCTTCTTCACGGCGCAGTTCGTGCAGAGCGTCTACCACTGGACGCCGTTGCAGGCGGGGCTCTCCTTCCTGCCGATGACGCTGGTCAACTTCGTCCTCGCGGTCCAGGTGCCGCGGTTGCTGGAGCGGGCGGGCAGACAGAGAGTGCTGCTCACCGGGGTCGTCCTGACCGCGGCCGGCCTGGCCTGGCTCAGCCGCCTCGGCCTGCACACCCCCTATGTGACGGGAGTGGCACTGCCCATGGCGCTCATCGGCGCCGGACAGGGGCTGGCGCTGGCCCCGATGACCTCCAGCGGTGTCGACGGCGTCGCGCCCGCGGACGCCGGCGCCGGCTCGGGCCTGGTCAACACCGTGCACCAGATCGGCAGCGCGCTGAGCCTGAGCATCCTGACCGCCGTGGCCGCCACCGTCTCCACCGGCCACGACGCCGCCGGCATCGCGGCCCGCTCGGGCGCCGCCCTGACCGGCTCCGCCGTCCTGCTCTCCCTGGCGGTCCTGGCCGTCGTGACCCTCGTCGTGCCCTCCCGGGCCACCCGTACCGAAAGGTCCCTGTGATGCAGACCCTCACCCTCAACAACGGCGTCGAGATGCCGGCCCTCGGACTCGGCGTCTTCCAGACCCCGCCCGACGAGACCCGGGCCGCCGTCACGGCCGCGCTCGACCTCGGCTACCGGCACATCGACACCGCCGCCGCCTACGGCAACGAACGCGAGGTCGGCCGGGCCGTCCGCGAGTCCGCCGTGCCCCGCGAGGAGATCTTCGTCGAGACGAAGATCTGGATCAGCGACTACGGGTACGACGAGACCCTGCACGGCTTCGACAAGAGCGCCGCCAAACTGGGCGTCGACCGCATCGACCTGCTCATCCTGCACCAGGCCCTGCCGTCGGACTTCGACCGGACCCTCGCCGCCTACCGCGCCCTGGAAAGGCTCCTGGCCGACGGCAGGGTGCGCGCCATCGGCGTCAGCAACTTCATGGTCGACCACCTGACCGCCCTCCTCGACGCCACCGCCGTCGTCCCCGCCGTCAACCAGCTGGAGATCCACCCCTACTTCCAGCAGCGCGCCCTCCTCGACTTCGACGACCGGCACGGCATCCTCAACCAGGCGTGGTCCCCCATCGGAGGCATCACCTTCTACCCGGGATACGGCGAGAGCCGCAGGAGTGTCCTGGCGGACCCCGTCGTCACCGGCATCGCCGAGGCGCACGGCAAGAGCCCCGCCCAGGTGCTGCTCCGCTGGGGCCTGCAGCACGGCCGCTCCGTGATCCCCAAGTCGACCAGGCGCCACCGCATCGCGGAGAACATCGACGTCTTCGACTTCGAGCTGACCGCGGACGAACTGAAGGCCCTCGACGCCCTGGAGACCGGCCGCCGCGGCGGCCCCGAGCCGGAGAACATCACCCTCGCGAACTACGGCCGTGCCATCCCCGAAGCCTGACACCACCCCGTAGCAGCCCGGCACCACCTCGTACCCGCGCAAAGGAACCACCATGCCCACCACCGTCAACGCGTTCGGCGCCCACGAAGCGGGCAAGCCGCTCACCGCCGTGGCCGTCGAGCGCCGGGACGTCGGCCCGCACGACGTCAGGCTCGACATCCTCTACTGCGGTGTCTGCCACTCCGACATCAACTTCGCCGGCGGCGCGTTCGGCCCGCTGCCGGTCAGCCCGCTCGTCCCCGGCCACGAGATCGTCGGCCGGGTGACCGAGACCGGGTCCGGGGTCACCCGCCACCGCGTCGGCGACCTGGTCGGCATCGGCTGCATGGTCAACTCCTGCCGCGCGTGCGAGAACTGCAAGGCCGGGCAGGAGCAGTACTGCCTCAAGGGCCACACCCTGGTCTTCGGCAGCCCCGACCCGGCCGAACCGGGCGCCCACACCCAGGGCGGCTACTCCGAGGCGATCGTCGCCCCCGAGGACTTCGTCGTCCGCGTGCCCGAATCCCTCGACCCGGCGGCCGCCGCTCCCCTGCTGTGCGCCGGCATCACCGTCTACGCCCCGCTCAGGCGGTTCGGCGCCCGGCCCGGCACCAGGGTCGCGGTCGTCGGCCTCGGCGGCCTCGGCCACCTCGGCGTGAAGATGGCCAAGGCCATGGGCGCCGACGTGACCGTGCTGTCCCGGTCCGGCGACAAGCGCGAGGCCGCCCTGGCCCTCGGCGCCGACCACTACGCCGTGACCGGCGACGGCTCGGCGTTCACCGAACTGGCCGACACCTTCGACATCATCCTGAACACCGTCAGCGCGCCGGTGTCCCTCCCCGACCACCTCGGGATGCTGCGGCTGCACGGCACCATGGTGAACGCCGGGGTGACGACGGAGCCGATGCCGGTGGACGTCCTCACCCTGTGCCAGAACGGCCGCTCCTACGCGGGCTCGCTGTTCGGCGGCATCGCCGAGACCCAGGAGATGCTCGACTTCGCGGCCGTGCACGGCGTGGGCGCCGACATCGAGCTGATCGCCGCGCGGGACATCAACACCGCCTACGAGCGGATCCTCGCCTCCGACGTCCGCTACCGGTTCGTCGTCGACGGCGCGACCTTCGCCGATCCGAAGGCATGACGCGCTCCTCCCTGCACGAACAATCGCCTCCCGTCCACGAAAGGTGCGAACCATGACCGCCTGGAACGCCTCCGACCTGAGCAGGATCGGCGCGGCGGAAGAACTGGACCTGGAGTCCGAACGCGCCGACGGCACCCTCCGCACGCCCGTGACCATGTGGGTCGTCCGCGCGGGCGACCGGCTCTACGTCCGCTCGGTCAAGGGCGTCGACGGCCCCTGGTACCGCGGCACCCGCTCCCGCCACCAGGGACGCGTCGAGGCCGCGGGCGTCCGGGCCGACGTCGCCTTCCACGACGCCGATCCCGGCGAGTACGCCGAGGTGGACGCGGCCTACCGGGAGAAGTACGGCCGTTACACCGGCATCGTCGGACACGTCCTGACCGACCGGGCCCACGCCTCCACCCTGCGACTCGAACCCCGCTGACCCCCGCCCCCGCCCACACCCGCCCACACTCACCCTCAAAACGGCCCCGCCAAGGCCCTCCAAGGAGCACCACCGTGCGAGCCACCCTGATGTACGCGGCCGAAGACGTACGCGTCGAAGACGTCGCCGACCCGAAGATCCAGCAGCCCACCGACGCGGTCGTCCGGATAGTGCTGTCCTGCGTGTGCGGCAGCGACCTGTGGCCCTACAAGTCGCTGGAGCCCACCGACAACCCCCGGCACATGGGCCACGAGTTCCTCGGCGTCGTCGAGGAGACCGGACCCGACGTGCGCACCCTCAGGCCCGGCGACGTGGTCGTCGCCCCGTTCGTCTGGGCCGACAACACCTGCGGGTACTGCCGCGAAGGCCTGCAGACGTCCTGCCCGCACGGCGGCCCGTGGGGCGTGAACGGTGTCGACGGCGGCCAGGGCCAGGCCGCCCGCGTCCCCCAGGCCGACGGCACCCTGGTCCGGCTGCCCGTCGCCGAGGACTCCGAGCTGCTCCCCGATCTGCTCACCCTCTCCGACGTGCTCAGCACCGGCTATCACGCCGCGTACACCGCCGGCGTCCGCCGCGGCGACACCGTCACCGTGATCGGGGACGGTGCCGTGGGCCTGTCCGCCGTGATCTGTGCCCGGCTGCTGGGCGCCGAGCAGGTCATCCTGATGGGCCGCCACCGGGCCCGCACCGACCTGGGCCGCGACTTCGGCGCCACCGACGTGGTCGCCGAACGCGGAGCCGAGGGCGTCGCCCGGGTCCGCGAGCTGACCGGCGGCGAGGGCACGCGGAAGGTACTGGAATGCGTCGGCCTGAAGGACGCCCTCGTGCAGAGCTTCGGCGTGGTCCGCGACGGCGGCACGGTCAGCCGCGTCGGCGCCCCGCAGTTCACCGACGTACCGTTCGGGTTCGCCGACTTCATGCGCAACATCACCCTCACCGGGGGCGTCGCGCCCGCCCGCGCCTACATCGGGGAGCTGATGCCGCACATCCTCGACGGCTCGATCCGGCCGGGCCGCGTCTTCGACCGCACCGTCGCCCTGGAGGACATCGCCGACGGCTACCGCGCGATGAACGACCGCGAGGCACTGAAGGTACTGGTGCGCCCGTGACCGCCCGCAGACCGGGACCGGCCGCCACGGCGCACGAGCGCCTGCGCCCGGGCCCTCTGGCCACCCTCGCCGTCACCGGCCCGGGACTCATCGAGTAGTCCGACGGGGCGGGACGGGGCATCGGCGTCGGAGGCGGTGGCCGGCGCACCCCGTGGGCTACGGGACGCGGACCGCTTCGGCGGTCTCCGACCCCGACTCCGCCTCGGCCGCCGCCAGTTGCCGGTTGCGTCGCACGGAGGACCAGAAGGACCAGCCGATCAGGACGACGCCGACCAGACCGGTGACGACCTCGTTGATCTGGTACTGGATGGTGACCATCAGGATCACGGCCAGCGCGCCGATCGCGTAGTGGGCGCCGTGCTCCAGGTAGACGTAGTCGTCCAGGGTGCCCTGACGGACGAGGTACACGGTGAGCGAACGGACGTACATCGCACCGATACCGAGGCCCAGGGCCATCAGCACGATGTCGTTGGTGATGGCGAACGCGCCGATCACGCCGTCGAACGAGAACGACGCGTCCAGGACCTCCAGGTAGAGGAACATGAAGAACGCGGCCCGGCCGGCCAGCAGCACCGCCGAGCCCCCGCGCCGCCGCTGGCTCTCCTCGTCCTCCTCCAGCTGGTTCTCGAAGTAGCCCGACAGGCCGCCCACGACCAGGTACGTGATCAGTCCGGCGATGCCGGAGACCAGCACCGTCTGCGCCTTGTCGGCGTGCGCGCCACCGTGCTGGTGGGCGTGGGCGGCGAAGGTGAAGGACGTGACGAGCAGGACGATCAGGGCGATGCAGACCGACAGCATGTCGACCTTGCCGAGCCTGGCCAGCGGGCGCTCGATCCAGCCCAGCCACTGCACGTCCCGGTCCTCGAAGACGAAGTCCAGGAAGATCATCAGCAGGAACATGCCGCCGAAGGCGGCGATCGCCGGGTGGGCGTCGGTGACCAGTTGCTCGTAGCGGTCCTTGTCGGTCAGCGCCAGGTTCACCGCGTCGTACGGATTGAGCTGGGCGGTGATCGCGACGATGACGACCGGAAAGGCGAGCCGCATGCCGAACACGGCGATCAGGACGCCCACCGTGAGGAAGACGCTCTGCCAGAAGGCGTTCATCTTCTTCAGGATCCCGGCGTTGACGACAGCGTTGTCGAACGACAGGGAGATCTCCAGGACGGCCAGGATCGCCACGATCCCGAGGGCGGTCCAGCCGTCGTACAGCACCCCGGCCGCCAGGCCGACCACGGTGACCAGGAACGCCCAGCGAAAGGTCCTCAACAGCACGGCTGCACTCTCCTGTCATCCCGCGAACGCCAACGGCCGCCCGTCACACCGGCGTTGTCTATCACGGCCAGCTGTCCTCGGGGTGTCCCGGCGGGTACCCGGCCGCGATCCGCCGGTGCACGTCGTGAACACGACGTTCCTCCGGTCCCGGGCCCGGGACACCTGTCCGGCCTCCTGTCGGGCGTGAGCCCTGCTCAGGCGGTGGCGGCGGCCGTTGCGAGGTGTATCGCGGTCAGGAGCGAGGCACCCGCGATCATCGTCCACTTCCTCGTGGCGACTCCGATGGCGGCGTCGCCCACCTGGGCCGCGGCGGCCGCGCAGAGGATGAGCGAGCCGGCCGGGCCCGACCACGCGAGCGGTGCGACGAGGGCCGCCGCCCCCAGGGGCACTCCCCTGGTCGCGTACATCCAGCCGTAGAAGCGTTCGCCGGCGGTCGGCGTACCGCTCTCGCTCAGCGCCGCCGGGCGCACCCCTCCCACCAGCGCGAAGACGATGCCGGCGACCGCACCGACGGTGTTGGCCCCCAGGAGAACGTTCACGGGGCGTACTCGGTCGACGGTTCGGTGCCGTACTTCGTCCAGACCTCTGCGACGGCTTCGGGTGACAGCGGCTGCCCGGACTCGACCATGGCCTTGAGGTCACGGAAGTACTGCACGTACAGGTCCGGAGTGAAGGTGTTGAGCATGACCGCCGTGTCGTCGGTGACGTTGGCGAACGTGTGCGGTGCACCCGGCGGGACCATGACCCACGTACCGGCTCCGGCGTCGTGGTCGTCCTGCCCGACGGTGAACCGCACGCTGCCCGAAAGTACGTAGAAGCCCTCGTCGTGCTGTGCATGGCGGTGCTGCGGAGGACCGGCGGTGTGCGGGGGGATGGTGATTTCACCCATCCCCAGGCGGTGGTCGGTGTTGCTGCCGTCCTCAAGGATCCGGATCGTCGACGGGCCGTTGACGATGAGCTCGCCCTCGCCGGGACCGGTGATCGACACCTGGGCCATGGGATCTCCCTGACTGGTGGGGTTGCCAACGCCAGGACCCTATGATCGATCCGAACCTTTATGCAAGTCGACTCTCAAAAAAAGAGTCGACTCTCATTCAATGTCCTCGCCCGATATGATTTCGGCCGGCACGGAAGGATGATCATGGCCGAGCGGAGTCGCCCGAGCGGGCTCAGCAAGACGATGGAACGGACCAGGTCGGCGATCGTCACGGCCGCCCGCGACCTCGCCGACACCGGGGCGGAGATCACGATGCCGGCGGTCGCGGCCGAGGCAGGGGTCTCCGAAGCGACCGCCTATCGCTACTTCCCCGACCTCGTCTCACTCCTGCGCGCCGCCGTGATGACGGACGATCTGGTCGCGGTCCTGCGAGCGGCGACGCACAGCGACGACCCGGTCGAACGGATCGGCCAGGCCGCGGAGATCCTCGGCCGGGCGGTGCTGCGCAGGCAGGGTGCCGTCCGGGTGGTCGTCTCCTCGGCCATCGCGAAGCCCTCGACGTCCAAGGACCGTCCCGCCCGCCGCTTCGGACTCATCGAGCACGCCCTTGCCCCGTGGGCCGACAGGTGCGGCTCCGCGCAGCGCGCGGACGTGGCACAACTGGTCCGCGGCCTCGCCCTCGTGATCAGCGCCGAGTCGCTGTTCGCCCTGCTGGACCTCTGCGGCCTGACCCCCGACGACGCGGTCGCCGGCCTCGTGACCACCGCACGGCAGATGACCGCGGCGGCAGTCGCGGCCATCCCCACGGGACCCGCCACCGGCTGAACCTCCGCAGGCCGGCCGTGCTTGCCGCACGGGAGGTTACTGGCACTGCGTAACCCCGCAGCCCGCAGCCCGCGCGGCAAGCGGCGAGCCGGAGGGGTCCGCGAGCGGCGTCCGGGACGCCCGGCCCAGCGGGTCGGCCCTGACGGCGTGAACCGTCCCGGCGGTTGAGGGCACCGGCCAGGCCCTCCTCCCCGCCGCCCCACGCAACCGCCGACGGGAGGTCCAGGAGGACTGTCCTGCGTCGTGGACGGCCCGGGGCACGGGGTTGTGCTGTTCGACAGCCGCCGCATCGGCGCTACCGTCAAGCAGTTCGCCACCGACGGCTTTCCAGTCACCGATGGCTTTCCCGTCACGGATGGCTTTCCCGTCACCGATGACTTTCCCGTCACCGATGAGCTGCTCACCCGGCCCGGGGCGCCTGGCCTGCGCCCGTCGCGTGGCCCCCGCGCCCACGACGAGTCGGACGACCAGACCGAGTAGCGGAGCTGCCGCACGAGGCTTGCCCGCTTCCACCAGTGCCCGGACTGTGGCCGTAGCCGTCCGGATTCTCCGCCCGGGTCCTGACCGGGCTCTCCCCGAACGCGCCCGGCGCCAGCAGGTGGCGGGCCAGGGCGAGTGCGGCAAGCAGCGCGACGAGTAAGCACACGCCCCACCAGCCGGCCCGGCTCCAGACGCGTACCCCGAGCCAAGAGCCTGCGCTGCCGCCCAGGTAGGCGCAGGTCATGTACGCGGTGTTGAGCCTGCCGCGGGCGTCGGAGCGCAGGGCGTAGACGCGGACCTGGTTGGCGACCATGCCGGACTGCATCGCGGTGTCGAGGAGCAGCGTGCCGAGTGTCAGGGCGGCCAGCCCCAGGGTGCCGCCCCAGGCACCGGCGGCGAGGATCGCGGCCGCGGCGAGGACGCCGAGCATGCAGACGAGGTTCACCGGATCGGGGCCGTGGCGGTCCACCAGACGGCCGGCGAGCGGGGTGCAGACCATGGTCGCCGTACCGGTCAGGGCGATCATGCCGACCGCCTGGGCACCCAGCCCGTAGGCCGGTCCGGTGAGCAGGAGCGCCAGGCAGGTCCAGACGGCGGAGAACCCGGCGAAGACGGTTGCCTGGTAGAAGCAGGAGCGGCGCAGTTCCGGCTCGGTGCGCAGCAGGCGCAGTGGCTCGGCCAGGAGTGCCGTGTACCGCTGGCGGGAGGACGGGGTCGTGACGGGCACCGCGAACGCCAGGACGGTGGCGAGGAGCAGGGCGAGGACCGCGGCGATCAGGTAGGGGGCCCGCCAGCCCAGCCCTTCACCGAGCGTGCCGCTGAAGGTCCGGGCCAGCAGCATGCCGCCGGTCGATCCGCTCAGCAGGGCACCGAGCACGGCTCCTTGGCGGTCGGCGGCCACGAGACCGGCCGCCAGCGGGCCGACGACCTGCGCGCCCACGGTGGTCAGACCGACCAGGGTGCTGGCGGCGATGAGGGCCGGCAGAGCCGGTGCGCAACCCGCGGCGAGCAGCGCCAGACCGGTCAGGACGAGAAGGGCGACGAGGAACGAGCGGTGCGGGAGCCGGTCGCCGAGCGGCACCAGCAGGACCATCCCGGCCGTGTAACCGATCTGCGTGGCGGTCACCACCGCGGCGGCCGAGTCCGGGGACACGTGCAGCCCGGCGGCGACCAGCGGACCGATGGCCTGCGGAAAGTAGATGTTGCCCACTGCCACGGCGCACGTGACAGCCAGTATCAGGACCATCCGGCGGCTCATTCTCGGTTCACCGGCCCGACCGCTACGCAGCTGACCCGGCCGGAGACGGACCCCGGCACGAATCCCGCCTTCGCGCCGGCGCGGTCCTCGCGGCCGGCATTTGTGGGGGCCTCCGCAGTGGCGACGCGGTCCGCCTCGTCCGGATCGACCACGCCGGACGCCGGGCCGTCGCCCGCCGGGCGCCTGGTCACCGCGGCGCCGGTGCCCCGTGCCGCACCGGCGACAACCGCCGTGCGCCGCACATGAGTTGTGTGTGTCATGAGAGGAAGTCCACGACATCGACGTGGCGCCGCCAATCGATGTAGCGTATGGCTTAATGATCAGCTTTGTGCTCGGCGTCGAGGACCTAGCGGACACCCGCTTCGCCCTTTCCCCCCTGCACGAAACCCTCTTCAGCCTGCGCGTGCTCCAGGACCCGGGCCTGTCCGCGCTGCACCTGCCCTGGCGCAGGTCCGTACTCGGCAGACTCGGCACGCTCGACACCGGGCTGCTGATGTCCCTGGTCGCCCAGCGGCGCACTCTCCCCGACTTCCTGACCCCGAATCCCGCGGGCTTCGCACCGGCCTTCGAGGAAGAACTCTCGGTCGTCCGCCAGGCGTCCTGCGCCCGGGTCCGCCACGACCTGCGCCTTGCGCACGCACCCGACCCCGTTCCCGAAGCCCTCCGCGACGCCACCGCCGACGAGGACGCACCTGTCGCCAGGCTCCGTGACGCCATCTGCGATCTCCTGCGGCGGTACTGGGAGGTGGCCGTCGAGCCGATGTGGCCGCAGATGCGGCTGGTGCTGGAGGCCGACATGACCTACCGTGCCCGCCAACTCGCCCTGGGGGGCGCCCGGCTGCTGTTCACCGACATGCACCCGAACCTGCGCTGGCAAGCCGGAGAGCTCCACATCCACCAGATGATCAGCAGGCACCGGGTCGCGGCCTCCGGCCGGGGGCTGTTGCTCATGCCGTCCGTGTTCGCGCACAAGCCCGCGCCCCCCGTCAGTCCGGACGAGCCGCCGAGCCTCGTCTATCCCAGCCGGGGAGTGGCCACGCTGTGGGGCTCGGAGATCCCGGTGGCCGACGCGACCGCCCTGGTGTCCCTGCTCGGCGCGTCCCGGGCCAGACTGCTCAGCCTCCTGGAAGAGCCGCTGCCCACCGCGGAGCTGGCCCGCCGGCTCGGGGTCACCCCGAGCGCCGTCTCCCAGCACCTGCGGGTCCTGCACGCCACTGGACTGGTCACCCGGACCCGTGACGGCCGGTATGTGCTGTACCGGAGAAGCACGCTCGGCGACCGGCTCACGGCCACCGCTTCCAGAGCGCGAACCCAGGACAGCTGAGGATCAGCAGTCCGCCGCCGCCCAACCCCACCCGGCCGGGCGCCTCGTCACTTCGCCGAGCCCCCTCGGCTCGTCCTGTCGGGGGCGGAGGCCGCGGGGGCGGAGGCCGCGGGAGCTGCCGGGGCGGCGCGGAGCATGGCCTTGTAGAGGGCCTCGTGCTCGGGTGAGGCGGGCAGCGGGCCCCGCGCGGGGGCCACGAAGGACTGGACGAACAGGGCAAGGACGCGGCGCCAGGCGTCGGGCGCGGCATCTCCGGTGGCGTTGACGACTCCGGCGTTCGCCATGTGCAGCAGGACCAGGTCGGAGGGGTCGAAGTCCGCGCGCAGCCGGCCTGCCTCCTTGGCGCGGCCGATGAGCCGCACCATGCCCTCGTACGCCGCGTTGCGCCGGGTCACGCCCGCACCCGAGGGACGTCTCGGGTGCGGGTCGCCCAGGGCCTCGCGCTCTACCGGGAGAGGTCTCGGCAACGTTTGCCGGCTTCGCCGGGTACGACGACCAGCTCCGGTATCTCGACCGCGGCCTGCTCCGCCAACTGTGGCCGGTGCTGCCCGAGATGCCGGGGCCGCACACGCGGCCCCGGCCGACGTGATCACGTCCGGCTGTCCCTGTCCCCTGGTTCCCACCGGCGGGTATGCCGTGCGGGCACACCGTCTCCTGAACCGCCACAGCCAGGGCCTCGATGTCGCTGTCGAGAACCCGGCACCCATGACCGGCATCGCCGCCGGGCTCCGCGCCGGCCGGAAGCCCGCAGCTGTGAGGAGCACACCCTGGAGACCGCCCCGCCGTCCCCCCTCTTCACCGTGGCCGCCCGGCCACCGGACACCTCAGGGGTTGTGGTCGTGCTGGATTCGGGGGAAGTGGCCGTTGTGGTAGATGAGGGGCGTGTGAGGGCTGTGACCGATCTGGTGGATTCGGAAGGTGATGATGGTGTGGTCGCCCGCCGGGAGCTCTCCGGTGATTTCGCAGTCCATCCAGGAGCTTGCGCCCTCGATGAAGAGCGGGCCGTGCGGGGTGGTGTGGATGTCGAGGTCGGCGAACCTGTCCACGCCCTTCGCCGCGAGCTGGTGGCAGGCCGCGCTCTGGTGTTCGGCGAGCACGGAGGCGCCGACCCGGCCGGCTGTCTTCAGGACGGGCCACGTCGAGGAGTCGTTGTGTGCGGAGAACAGGGCCATGGGCGGGTCGTAGGAGACACCTACGGTCAGTGATGTGGCGATCATTCCGTAGCGTGAGCCGCCGACCTCCGCACAGAGGGCTACGACCGCTGCGGGGAATCCGCCGAAGACGGCACGGATCTGGTCAGAGTGGGCGACCGCTGGTGCGAGGGCGGCGGCGTCGGTGCCGAACCGGCGGTTGAGGCCCGCGATCGTCATGGCGTGCCGGCCTTGGGGCGGGCGGTGGCACGGATGTGACGGGGCCCGGCGGCAGGTGCCGCAACCCGTGCGCCGGCCCTCTCGTGGGCGCGGTCCGTGAGCGGGAGCTCGTAGCGGAAACACCTGGCGGGTGCCAGGGCATCGGGTGCGACCAGGAGTGCGAGTGGGCGCGGGGGCATCTCGGAGGCCTTGGAGTGTCCCCCGTCTGCCCCCGTCATCAGCGGGATGACGTGCATGTGCTTCGGACCGGGGTCCGGGTGGCGGTCTGGGAAGCAGTGCGGCGGGCCGGTGCCGGTCGCCGCGCAGGTGGGCGGGGCGAAGATCTCCGCCACGTGCCCGGCCGGGCCGGTCGTCGTGATCTCGTCACCGGGAACGGCAACGGGGGGCGCAAGTGTGCGGGCCGGGCCGGGAGTTGGCGGACCTGCCGTGGGGATACCCGCGACAACGCTGACTGTCACGACCGCCTCCAATCGTCATCACGGTGTCGGCGAGCAGAACCCGTCGGCTGTCTGCTGTGCGAGGGAATCCGGCCGTGCGGCCGGCGCGGAGGGTGCCGGCGAGGCCGCGTGCTCCAAGGGGTGCAACTCGTCGGCCCACGGCGCCCCTTGGGACATCGGCCCGGGGCGCCGTCCGGTCGGCACCGGCACGTCGGCCGTGGACTGCGCCGACTCGCGACGCATCGTCGGCTGCCCGCCGCTCGCCGACCGGGTCCGGCTGATGCCCCGTAAGGTCTCCCACGCACGGGGCGACGGCCTGTGCTGCACGGGTTCGGCTTGCCGGGCGGCCTGCCTGACGGACCGAGGTCTTCGGCCGCGCCAGGCAGGCCGATTCGTTCACTGCCCGGCAGACCGAGGTCTTCGACCACGCCAGGCAGGCCGAGTGCACCTGCGGGGTACTGCGGGTGTGCTCCGAGGTCAGTCCCTGCCGGCCTGCCCGGCGGGCTGTGCCCCGGGAGCAGGGGCCGGAGCAGGGGCCGGGGCGGGGGCTGCCTTCACCAGGCCGAACAGCCCGATGAGCAGGAGGACGGCGATGAAGACCGCGCCGCCGCCCAGGGCCTGTCCCGCGGCGTCGGCGACCGCACCGTGCGCGGTGCTGCCGGTCGCGAGCGCATCGTCCAGCCGGGAGATGTAGACCGTGCCGAGGACGGCGATACCGAGCGCACCGCCGACCTGCTGCATGGTCTGCAGCATGCCGGCCGCGGCGCCGGCGTTCTGCGGTGGCAGGCCCGCGAGGACGGTGAAGTTCAGCGCCGTGAAGGCGATGCCGACGCCGACGCCGCAGAAGACCGTGGGGACCACGACGAATCCGTAGCCGGTGGAGGCGGACATCTGGCTGAGCCAGAGCAGGCCGACGATGATCAGTGCCGCCGCGGCCGTCACGAGGTTCTTCGGGCCGAACCTCTTCACCAGCGGCGGAAAGGTCCACCGGGAGGAGAGGACGCCCAGGGTAAGCGGGACGACCGCGAAGCCGGCCCTGACGGGGCTGTATCCCAGTGACTCCTGCGCGTACACCATCAGGAAGTAGAGACCGGCGAACATGGCCGCGGGCAGCATCAGCATGCCGCCGTAGGCGACGGCCCGGTTGCGGACGGAGAACAGTGCCAGCGGGATGATCGGCTGGGCCACCCGCTGTTCGCCGATCAGGAAGGCGACGAGCAGCACGGCTCCCACGGCGAAGGCGGTGATCGTCTGCGCGTCGCCCCAGCCCTTGTCAGCGGCATGGGTGAACCCGTAGACGATGCCGATCAGACCGGCGGTGCCGGTGATCGCGCCGAACACGTCGAGCTTGGCCTGGGTGTGCGCCAGGTGCGGGATGAACCGGATGGCGAGCACGATGATCGCGATGCCGATCGGCACGTTGACCAGCATCACCCAGCGCCAGTTGGCCCAGGAGGTGAGGATGCCGCCGGCCAGCAGACCGAGGGAGCCGCCCGCCGAGGACGCGGCGGTGTAGTAGCTGAGGGCCCGGGCCCGGGCGGCCGGTGCGGTGAAGGTGGTGGCGATCAGGGACAGCGCGCTCGGGGCGGCGACGGCCGCGCCGATCCCCTGGATCACCCGGGTGGCCAGCAGCCAGGTGGCACTCTGGGCGAGACCCCCTGCGAGGGAGGCGGCCGTGAACACCGCCACGCCGGTGAGGAAGACCGTGCGGCGGCCGAAGACGTCGCCGAGCCTCCCGCCGAACAGCAGCAGGCCGCCGAAGGCCACCCCGTAAGCGTTGATGACCCAGGTGAGGTTGGCCGAGGAGAAGCCCAGCGCACGCTGGATGGTGGGCAGGGCGGTGGTCACGATCGTCAGGTCCAGCATGATCATGAGCTGGCAGGTCACGATCACGAAGAGGGCTATCGATAACCGGCGCTCGGCTGACCGGTCGGCCGTCTGGGGCGGCGTGGTCGGGCTGTTCGACATTGCGTTCCTTCGGACAGGGGGACGGATGCCGGGTGACGGCCCGCCTTGCGGAGCCGGTCACCCGTCAGGAGCGGTGGCCAGGGGCCTGCGCCGAGGTCAGACGGCCCAGGGGATCGGGTTGGCTCCTTCGGTGCCGGGAATGCTCACCAGCGCCCCGGCCTGCATGGCGACCAGCGCCTCCAGCGGCTCACCGGTGCTGCGGAACCGGCGCACGGACCCGGCCGGTACCACGAGGGCCTGGCCGGCCGAGATCTGCTCGGTCTGGCCGTCGACCGTGAACTCGAACGAACCGGCGATCGGCATCCAGATCTGGTCCTTGTCGATGACGTGGACGGGGGACTCGCCGCCGTCGATCACCGAGACCTTCCAGGTCGCCACCTGCTCGCTGCCCTGGCTCGGTGCGGCGAGGGCGTACATCACGGCGGAAGCTGTCTTGATTGTCCGGTCTTCGGTGGGATTGATGATAATCATGCTACTCTCCCTGTGTCAACTTACTTGACACAAGTCTAATGGGGACGGGTGCTCGTGTGTCAATATGGACCCATGGAAAACGCGGATGACCTGACCGACTACGAGCTCATCTACCTTGTCGGGATGACGTTCCAGCTGTTGCTCGGGGAGTTCGTGGGCAGACTCAACGAACTCGGTTACGAAGACATCAGGCCAATCGACGGAATGGCCCTTCAGGTACTGAAGGGCGAAGGCGCCACCGGCACCGAACTGGCCGCCGCATTGGGAATTACCAAGCAGGCGGTCAGTGGAATGGCCACGCATCTTGAGGAACACGGCTATGTGGTGCGCGTGCAGCACCCGTCCGGCGGCCGCCGCCAGCTGCTTCAGCTGACCGAGAAGGCCTACGTGCACCTTTCCGAGGCCGGTGCCGTGCTGCACGATCTCGAAGCGGAAATCATCGGCCAGACCGGGAAGATCCCGATGTACACCCTGCGGATGACATTGGCCGAGATAATCAAGACGCTGAGCGGCGGCCATATTCCTCCGCTGCGGCCCACGTGGTGACCAGGGGCGACATTCTTTCCGGAGATTGCTGACCGCCGGCCGACGGGACCGCTCTCGCGTGCGGGCTGAAGTCGTCATTTTCACCGCCGACCGTACGACATGACCGGTTCGACGTCCCTGGCCCTGTCCCTGTCCCCGTCCCCGTCCCCGGATGTCACGGGCGCCGCTGTCTCACGGCGCAGCCCTGTCTCGATCGCGTCGATGATCGCGGGGCGCAACTGCGCCGCGCTGATGATCCTGTCGACGGAGCCGACCTCGACGGCCCGCTGGATGGTGTGGATGCCGTCGAACTCGGCGGCGACCTCGCTGAGCTTCTCCGCCCGGACGGCCTCGGTGATCCCGGCCAGTTCCTCGTCGAGCGCGGCGCGGTCGGCCGCCACCGCCCCGGCCGCCTTCGCGCGCAGGCCGGCGACGCGCTGGTCGGCCGCGGTGCGCTTGCCGACCTCGCCGGAGAAGACGACCGCGGCGGCGGGGGCGCCCCCGAGGACGGAGGCGTACGAGCCCTCGACGGCGAGGATCGTCATGTCCGGGTTGAGCGCCTTGGAGAACACCGCGAAGGTGCCGCCGTGGCAGCGGGAGACGACGCAGAACACGATCGGGCCCTCGAAGTTGACGACCGCCCGGCCGATCTCGGCGCCGTACTCCAGCTGAAGCCTGCGCATCGACTCCGGGGAGCCGTCGAACCCGGACATGTTCGCCAGGACCACGAGCGGCCGGTTGCCGGAAGCGGCGTTGATCGCCCGCGCCGTCTTCTTCGACGACATGGGGAACAGCGTGCCGGCGGTGTAGGTGTCCGGGCCGTCGGCGGGCGGGAAGCCCCGCCTGGGCACGGCGTGGGACTCGACGCCGAGCAGGCAGACCGGGCGTCCCCCGATGTGGGCGTCCTGGACCACGGAGGTCTCGGCGTCGGCCATGCCCGCCCACCGCTCCAGGACGGGGTGGTCCTGGTCGGCGACGGCCCGCATCACGGTGCGGATGTCGAAGGGCTTCTTGCGGTCCGGGTTGGACGCGTCGGAGAAGATCTCCCCGACGGTGGCGAAGTCGCTGCCGTCCGCCGGGTGCGGGTAGCCGCGGATGTCCCGCTCGGCCGGGTCGGTCGTCGGAGCCGGGCGCGGCGCCTTCTCGCCGGGCGCGATGTAGGCGTGGTCGTAGTGGGTCATGAGGAGCGCGGCCGCGGCGGTGAGGTCCGGGGCCCAGTACTGGGCCTGGCCGTTGGGGCCCATGATCCGGTCGTGTCCGCCGATGCCGAAGTTGTCCTCGGCGGACACACCGCCGGAGAAGTCGAGGGACTGCTTGCCGGTGAGGACCATCGCCGAGTCCGGGGTCATGACCAGGACGCCCTTGGTGTGCATGAGCATCGTCGCCTCGGCGTTCCAGTACGGCTGGCCGCCGACGGTGATCCCGGCGATGACGATGTTGATCTCGCCGCCGGCCTGGGTGAACTCGACGACCCGTTTGAGGGCGGCGGCGACCCAGTCCATGTTCTCCGAGCCCGACGTCATGGAGATCTGCGCCCCGGCGGAGATGGCGATCCACTCGATCGGGACCCGCAGCTCCTCGGCCAGGTCGAGGGCGGCGATGACGCGGGCGCACTCGGGCTCGGACAGGGCACCGAGGGACTTCGTCGGATCGCCGAGCAGCACCACGCGGGTGATGCCCTCCGGGTACACGGCGGTGGGCGTGCTGACGACGCCGACGACGATGCCCGCGGTGTTCCCGCCCTTCGGCCGGTCCACCGGGACCAGGCACCTGCGCCCGGCGCCGGGCCCGACGGCGCTGCCGGGCGCGCCCGGTTCGAGGTCGTACTCGGTGAAGACGCCCCTGTCCCCGGCGAGCAGGCCGGTGAGCTCGTAGGGGTAGACGGCGCCGCGGCGGGCCGCGGACAGGACCTTGCGCCGGTAGTCGTCCAGTGGCGGGACGACGTCGGTCGGCGGCGTTCCGGCGTGCAGCACCGGGGCGCCCTGGGTGTCGCCGGTGATCCGGAGGGACATCTCCGCCGGTTCCCCGGTCGCCCGGCGCTGCCGGACGACGAGCTCGACCTCCTCCAGGCCGGCGCCCGACACGGACGGGCGGAGCCGGCGGACGAGGCGGCCCAGTTCCGGCGCGCTGACGTCGCTGGGAGGCCACACGTACATCAGGATCCGGTTGGTCCCGGTGCCCCCGGCGCCGGGCTGCCGTGACCGGGCGGTGCGGAGCGCGTCGAGGCAGGCGGCGAGGGTGTTCTCCACCTCGGGCAGGGCAAGGAGCCGGCCCCCGGCGTCGCGCTGCGGGGTCAGCTTGCGGACCTGGCCCATCGCGATCAGCCGCTCGTCCCCGGCATCGGTCTTCGCGACGGCCCGGAGCAGGTACAGGTCCTCGTCCGTGCAGGGCAGCCGGGTGAGGCCGAACTCGCGGAAGCGGCCGAGCCGCAGGCGCTCGGCGAGCCGCGGGTGCAGGCCGCGGACCTGCCGGTCCTCGGCCGGACGGTCGTCGCCGGGCCGGAAGGTGAAGTGCTGGGACAGGACGCCGGCCGCGGTGGCGGCGACCGTGACGGTGATCCGGACGACCCCGGGGGGCGCCGGACGCGCCGCGACGGCGCCGGCGACCGCCTCGGCGAGTTCGTCGGCGGCTGTCCTGCCGGGCCAGGCGAGATGGATGTCGGCGGCCAGGCCGCCGCCGGGCGTCCGGCCGGCCAGGGCGCCGATGGCCGCGACCGCGTCGGACAGGCCGGCGAGGTCCGCGGTGGTGGCCGCGACGCGGGTCACGGCTCCGACGGGGGTGCCGACGTGCTCCGCGGTGACGAAGCGGTGCCCGGCAGCGTCGGCGACGGTGACGTTCGCCAGGCGGTCGTCGCCGTAGCGACGGCGGGTCAGGACCTCGACGAGCGGCGCGTGGTCCAGGCCGGGCCGGCCGACGGATGCCAGGCGCGCGGAGCGGGTGAGCCGCTGCCCGAGCAGCCGGACGAGGGGCTCGGGGGCGTCGGCCATCGCCCGGATGCGGTCGGCCCGGTCGGCCGCGTCCGGGTGCGCGTCGAGGTGGCGCAGGTCCGCGCGGACGGCGGCGTACACGCGGGCCCGGTCGCGGAGCAGCGATGGCAGGGTGAACCAGCGGAACACGGCGCCGCGGGCGAGATCGGAGACGGCGGAGAACTGGTCCCGGGCCGCTTCGACGAGCCGGTCCAGGGCCTGGCCCGCCCGCGCGCGGACGGGTCCGGCGGGCGGTGCGTCCGCCTGCCACCGCCGCAGCACCTCGCAGACGGTCCCGGCGCTGTCGGCCAGCCGCTGCTGCGCCAGGTAGATCCGGAAGACCGCCGTCTCGAGCTCCGGAGTCCGGTCCGGCCCCGTGACGCCGTAGTGGGCCAGGACCCGGTGCAGCACGGCCCGGACCGCCTCGGGGAGCCCGGCGCGGTCGGTGTCGAGGCTGCGCAGGTAGACGTGGAAGTGCTCGCGCGGGCTGTGCACGGCGCTCGCGGGGCCCGTCGCGGCCGGGTCCGCATCCGCCTGACCGGCATGCCGGACCGGCCTGCTCCGGCTCAGCTCCGCCAGGTCGGCGAAGACGGTGAGCAGGTCCAGTTCCGCGGCAAGGAGCTCGTCGCCAGGATCGGCGCGGGCGTCCAGGTACCGAGCGAGCAGGGCCTTACGGTCGTCGGCGTCGCCGTCGAACCCGAGCAGCAGGCCGCGCAGGTCCCGCAGGCACGCGCCGGCCGGATCCTCGGCCGGCTCCTCGTCGGCCCGCGCGGGCAGGCCGACGGCCTGCTCCCGCACGGTCGGCGCGGTGGCGGCGGAGCCGTCGCCGGGCGCACCGTCCCCGTCGGGCAGCGGCTCCAGGCGCAGCAGCGGCGCGCCGGTCTCGACCTGGGTGCCGACCGGGGCCGCGCACTCGCGGACCAGGGCACGGAACGGGGCCCGCAGCACCGTCTCCATCTTCATCGACTCCAGCACCAGGACCGGGGCCCCTTCGGCGACCTCGTCCCCGGCGGCGACCGGGGTCGCGACCACCAGGGCCGGGGCGGGAGAACGGACCACGCCGCCCTCGTCACGGCTGACCCGGTGCGCGACGCCGTCGACCTCGACCAGGTGCACGGGTCCGTGCACGGAGGTCGTCAGCCGGAACCGCTGCCCGTTGACCGTGAGCGCCCCGCTGTAGCCGTCGAACCGCTCGAACACGGCGTCGGCCACGGCGAGGTCGCCGCCGGCCCGGATCTCGACCCGGAACCGGTCCGGGCCGCGACGCGCGACCCGCACCCGGTAGGAGACGTCGCGGAGCTTGTAGTCGACGGCCTGCCCGGGGTTGTGGCGGACGTGCGGCCGCCCACCGCGGGCGGTGGCCAGCAGCGCCCGCCGGCCGGCCGCCTCCTCGTCCTCGTAGGCCCCGACGGCCGCGGCGACGAGGGCGATGCCGGAGTGCTCGCGGGCGGCCAGCCGGCCCTGCGCGCGGACCCGGTCGATCCAGCCGGTGTCGGCCCAGCCGGCCCCGGGGCTGCCGTCGGTCACCTCGGGCTGGTCCAGCAGGTCGAGGACGAAGGTCTTGTTGGTGGCACCGCCCTCGATGACGACGCTGGTCTCGGCCATGGCGCGCCGCAGCCGGGCCAGGGCCTCGTCCCGGTCGCGGCCGTAGGCGATGACCTTCGCGATCATCGAGTCGAAGTCCGCGGGGATCGTGTCGCCCTCGCTGACACCGGTGTCGACGCGTATCCCCGGCCCGGCCGGCAGGACCAGGCGGACGATGCGGCCGGGCGCGGGCGCGAAGTCGCGGTCCGCGTCCTCGGCGTTCAGCCGAGCCTCGACGGCGTGCCCGGACTCGGCCGGCCGGTCCCCGACGAGGCGCCCGCCGGAGGCCACGTGCAGCTGCATCCGCACCAGGTCGACGCCGGTGGTCAGTTCGGTGACGGGATGCTCGACCTGCAGGCGGGTGTTCACCTCCAGGAACGCGAACTGCTTGTCGTCCGGGTGGTAGAGGAACTCCACGGTCGCGGCACCCCGGTAGCCGACCGAGAGGGCGAGCCGCTCCGCGGCCGCCTTCAGGTCCGTGACCTGCGGCGCGGACAGCAACGGGGAGGCGGACTCCTCGATGACCTTCTGGTTGCGGCGCTGCACCGAGCAGTCCCGCACGCCCAGGGCCCAGGCCGTGCCCCGGCCGTCCGCGATGACCTGGACCTCGACGTGCCGCGCACCGGTCACGAGCCGCTCCAGGAAGACCGTGCCGTTTCCGAACGCCCGCAGCGCCTCGGAGCTGGTCCGCTCCCACGCCGCGGTGAGGTCGGCGGCCGAGGCGACGACCCGGATGCCGCGCCCGCCGCCGCCGGCGGTCGCCTTCAGCATCAGCGGGTAACCGATGCGCGCTGCCGCCCGGTGCGCCTCCTCCAGGGTGGCGACCGGGCCGCGGCTCCACGGGGCGACCGGCAGGCCGACGCGCTCGGCGATCAGCTTCGCGCCGATCTTGTCGCCCAGGTTCCGCATCGCCTCGGCGGACGGGCCGACGAACGTGACCCCGGCCTTCTCGCACAGCTCCGCGAACGCCGGGTCCTCCGCGACGAAGCCCCAGCCCGGCCACGCCGCGTCCGCGCCCGACTCCGCCAGAGCCCGCTCCAGCACCGCCAGGTCGAGATAGGGGCGGTCCGCGGCCGCGCCGAGGAAGACCCTGTGGTCGGCCTCCCGGACGAACGAGGCCCCGCGGTCCGCGTCGGTGTACAGCGCGACCGTCTCGGTGGTACTTCCGGTCTGTGCGGACAGGTCGCGGACCGCGTGGATCAGCCGCATCGCGGCCTCCCCGCGATTGACGATGGCAATACGCCTGAACACCGGCCAGGCCTCCTTACGGGTATGCGTGGGGCGCCGGGAAATGTTCTTCGCCGGCGAAATGAGAGAAAGAAGGGAGGGACGAGAAACAGGAGAGAGAGGAGGGGGAAAAGAAGGGGAAATTACCGGCGGCGCTCGAAGACGCCGAACTTCCACTCGATGTTGTAGCCGAGACCGGTTCCGGCCGGCCCCTTCGAGAGTTCCGGGAAGACACATTCGCGCATGATGAAGCGGATGACTTCCTCCCGGGCCGCCCGGTCGGTGATCTCGGAGAGGTATTCCGCCTGGTTCGACGGGACAAGGGCGGTCGCCAGGTTCTCCTCGGCCAGCAACTCGAAAGTCTGGCCGAACGACGTACCGGTCATGAAGGGTTCGAGAGCCTCGACAACGCCTTCGACGGACTGCGGCGTGGGCAGGATCCGGCGATCCGCACGCTTCTGGGCGTCCGCTCTGCCGGCGGAACGCGCGCGGGCGACGGCCTCGCGCAGCGGCTCGTGGCAATCGGCCGGGTCGGCCGCGTCCAGCGCCTCCAGCCAGTACTTCCTGAGCAACCGGTTGGGATCGTGGAAAAGGATGGAGTTCCCGGTGGCGGGTCCGAGGTCGGGCGCGTTGAAGACCAGTTTTCCGCCGGGCGCCAGCACGTCCGCGATCGACCCGGCCGCGTGCCGCATGGGGCCTTCACGGAGCAGGTGGAACACCATGTTGGCCATGACCACGTCGACGTGGTCGCCGCCCATGACGTCGAGAAGACCGCGGAATTCACCGCCCTCTCCCCGCAGGGAATGGAACCTGACCCACGGGACGTCCTTCAGGAGTTCGTAGCCCTGGGCGAACCATCCGGTCGGCAGGTCGACCAGGTGGAGCTGGAAGCCGATGCCGCGACCGGCGAGACGTTCGGGCAGGTCCTGCGCGATGCAGACCTTGGCGAGTTCGATCGACGCCAGGCCCGTGCCCGCCCCGTAGTCCAGCACCCGGATGACGTCGTCTGCGCGAGCCCGCTCGGCGCGCGCGTTGATCGCGGCCATGACCTCGCGGACCACGACCCCGGTCGCGCCGGCCGACCACCTGCGGGGCTGGGACAAGTCGCCGTCGAAGTAGAGCAGTTCGTGCAGGCCGCGGCCGTCGTCCAGGTCGGAACCCGGTGCCGGGCACCAGTCGCCCGCCCGCCTGGCCGTCGCGGTCCCCTGTTCCGTGCCCGTCCCCGCCCGGATCACCTCCAGGGGATTGGGCTGCGCGCACACGAAGCGGTTGACCGAGACCGCGACGAAGGGCCGCGTCGCCGGGTGGCGGCGTTCGAGGTGACTGCTCGCGGTCAGGCCGGCCCGCCGGCAGCAGGTCATGAACGTCGAGTACTCGACCGGATACCGGTGCGTCAGGCCGCGGTACGCGTCGAAGGCGGCCGCGTGCAGCGTGCCGAGGTGCCGGGACGCGACGTGCGTGGGCACGGTGTGCGCCTCGACGAGGACCATGCCGTGCTTGCCGATGTACGGCTTCCAGCGCTCCAGGTGGGCGACGAGGTCCGCCTCGACCGAGGCGGCGGACAGGGGCGTGCCGTCGGGCGCCACGTACGCGCCGGACGCCGTGGCGGGGACCTCGGACGGCGGTCCGCCGCGCAAGCCCGGGCCGTGGTCGGCGAACGCGCGGATGTGCAGGCCGTCCTCGATCGACAGGCCGTGCTCGGCCAGCCGGTCCCGCAGTTCCCCGGGCGCCGCCACGTCGCCCAGGAGCAGCAGCGGGTCGGGTACCCCGGCGGCCCGAAGCTTCCGCCGCGCCGCGTCGAGAGCGACCTGGTCGGTGTCGATTCCGACGTACCGGACGCCGTCCCCGAGCAGGGCGTGCAGGTGGACGAGCCAACTGCCGTCACCGCACCCCATGTCGGCGATGAACGCCGGCGGCCGGCCGTACGCGAACATCTCCCGGAAGATCGGGTCCGCGTCGGCGAAGTACCGTCGCCGGGCCGCCGAGCCGGTCTGCACCCGGAGCGCGCGCTCGCGGTGCCAGGCGTCGTCGCCGGGACTCACCACGAGTTCGCCGCGAAGCAGTTCCTCCAGGCGGGCCAGCAGGGGGAGGTACGAGGCCGCCAGGCCGAAGTGGTCCTCGAACTCCCGCAGGGCCCGGCCCTGCGGGGTCCACCGGCCCTCGGCGTCGGCAAGGCCGAGCAGGGCCAGGAAGCGCCCCGCGTCCGCCGGGAGCCGGTCGCCGTCCTCGCCGGCCTCGCCGGCCCGCAGGGACAGCATGACCGGTACCAGCAGCGCGCCTGCCAGACAGGCCCCGACGAACTCGTCCCGCCCGGTGTCCGCGTGCCATTCCTCGAAGCGTCCGACCCCGGCCGAGAAGGCGGCCGAGGTCTCGTCGTCCCACGGGGTCCGCCGCACGTCGGAGCCGTCGGCGAACCGGGCGAGGAGCCGGCCCGCCTCCACGAGGGAAGCGCGGTGGCGCAGCGCCGCCCGCCCGGACGACGTCCAGGTCGCCGGCCCGGCGTCGCCGCCGAACCAGCCGACGCCCGCGAGGCAGCGCCGTACGACTGCCAGGTAGCCGGTCCCGGGAAGGCCGCACCCCGGGCCGGGGCCGGCGTCCAGGAGGCCGAGCGAGTCGAGGGCGCGGATGACCGAGGAGACGACCACGCCGTCCTGGTAGAGGAATTGGCGGCGGCGCGCGTCGGCCCGGTGAGCTGCCGGCACCTCACTGCCGGTCGATGGGCGCGTGCTGGATATCGTCGTCCCAGAAAGCACTGAGGACCCCCCGTGGTCAGCTGATGAGGCGAGCCTGATAGCCGCATTGAGTCTGCTGCTTGGTGCGTGGGCGGGAAGGGGCCGCCAGGGGCCCTGCCCGTTCCCGGACCCGTCGTCCGAGGCCGGCGAGGTCCTGTCAGACCCTGGCGTTCGCCGCGGCCTTGGCCGCCTCGCGGACCTGCGCGGAGAAGTCGTCGCGGTGCGACGCCTCCCAGGCCTGCGAGTCGCGCAGGCTCTGCACCGAGCCGGTGAAGCGGGGCGCGACCTCGGAGGCGAACAGCTCGAAACTCTCCATGGTCTGGCGGCGGTTGGCCCAGTTCTGCACGGTCAGCAGCAGGCTGCCGAGGCCGCCGCTCTGCTCGACCAGGTGCTCGATCGCCTCGATCGCGTCCTGCGGGGAACCGATGATGGCGGTGCGCGTCTCCACCATGTGCTCCACCTCGCGGCCCTCCGGCAGGTCGCCGACGGCGCCGAGGGTGCCCTTGACGTAGCCGCGGAACCAGCTCGCGGCGCCCTCGCGCACCTGCCGGTACGCCTCCTCGCGGGTCTCCGCGACATGGGTGCAGATGGCCACGCGCCACTTGCCGCGGTCCACCGTCGTGCCGTTCTTCGCGGCCTCGTCCTCGGCGGCCTCCCACAGTTTGCCGAGCGGCGGGGCCTCGCGGCCGGCCAGTCCGGCGAAGGTCAGCGGGTTGATGCCGTACTTGCCGGCCAGCCGCATGCTGCGCTCGGTGCCCACGCCCGCGGCCATCATCTCGAAGCAGGGCTTGGTGTACGGCCGCAGCTGGAGCCGGGCCTCGCGCAGCTCGAACCAGTCGGTCTTGCGGGTCACCGGCTCGGTGCTGGTGAGCAGCTGGTGGATCGCGTCCAGCGACTCGGCCATCATCCGCCGCTGGTCGCCGGCGGAGATGCCCATCATGTACGCGTCCGAGGGGTGCACCCCTGCGCCCATGCCGAACATGATCCGGCCGCGGGTCTGGTGGTCGAGCTGGACCATCCGGTCGGCCGCGGTGAGCGGGTGGTGGTAGGGCAGGCTGACGACGCCGGTGCCCAGCATGATGCGCCGGGTGCGCTCGGCGGCGGCGGCCAGGAACAGCTCCGGCGAGGCGATGGTGGACCAGCCTCCGGAGTGGTGCTCGCCGACCCAGGCCTCGTCGAAGCCCAGTTCGTCGGCGCGGGTGATCAGCTCCAGGTCGTGCTGGAAGTTCGCGGTCGGGTCCTGGCCGAGCTTGTGGAAGGGAGGGAGAAACGCTCCGAATCGCATGCTTGGGTGTCCTCTCGGATTTCTTCTCGGATTGCGTGCGCCAGTTCGGTCAGGAGTGCAGGGCTCGACGGATCGCGTCCGCGACGACGTCCACGGCGGGCGGCGCGACGACGGAGTAGTGGTTGCCGGGGACGGCCTCGACGCTGGTGACGTCCGCGCCGAGGAGTTCCGTCCAGGCCGCTGCCGTCTTCTCGTCGGCGCCGCCGTCCGCAGCGCGCAGCAGCAGGGTGCGGACCCCGGACGGGGCCGGGCGGTGGGCCTCCAGGAGGCGTGAGTTGGCCATGAAGCGCTCGACGATCCGCTGGAAGGCCTCGGCGCCGATGTCCGCGGGCAGCACGCCGCCGCTCACCAGGGACTCGCGCAGGGACTCGACGCGGTCGGCATCGGACACCGCCCCGTCGTCGTCCGCCGCGGGGGACGGGATCCGGTCGAGGCCCGAGAGTCCGGCCAGGTCGCGGGCGAGCCAGTCGAGCAGCTCGCCGGTGCCGAGCGGTCCGCCGGCGGCCGGGCCCGGCTGTTCGAGCAGGTCCACCGCGACGACCAGTTCCGCCGTGCGGCCCGACTCGGCCATCAGCCGGGACATCTCGATGGCGACCACGCCGCCCATCGACCAGCCGCCGAGCACCCAGGGGCCGTCCGGCCGCACCGCGAGGACTTCCTGGACGTAGTGGGCGGCCAGTTCGGTCAGCGTCGGCGCGTCCGGGCCGTCCGGGGTCTGGAGCGCGTAGAACGGGCGGTCGCCGTCGACCCGCGCGGCCAGTTCCGCGTAGCAGAGCACGTCGCCGCCGACCGGGTGCACGAAGAACAGCGGCGGCAGCGCGCCTTGGGTACGCACCGGCACCAGGGCCTCACGGCGGGCCGTGCCGCCGGCGTCGGTCAGCGCCTCGGCCAGCTGGGCGATGGTGGGCCGGGCGAACAGCAGGGAGACGGGCAGCACGCGCTCCCACTCGGCCTCGATGCGGGCCATCAGCCGCACCGCGGTGAGCGAGTCGCCGCCCAGGGCGAAGAAGCCGGCGTCCGCGGTGACCAGCGCCGGGTCGAAGAACTCGGCCCAGATCGCGGCCAGCCGGGTCTCGGTCTCCCCTTCGGGCGCCCGGCCTGCGGCGTCGCCGAGGGCCAGGGACGGGTCGGGCAGCGCGCCGCGGTTCACCTTGCCGTTGGCCGTGAGCGGCAGCTCGTCGAGCAGCACGAACTGCCTCGGGACCATGTACTCCGGCAGCACGGCGCGCAGCGCCGACTCCAGCCTGCCGGTGTCCGGGTCGGCGCCGGGCCGGTGGACCACGTAGGCGACCAGACGCTTGGGGCCCTGCCGGGAGCCGAGCGCCTGCACCACGGCCGCGCGCACGCCGTCGCAGTGCGAGATCGCCGCTTCGATCTCGCCGAGTTCGATGCGGTAGCCCTGCACCTTGACCTGGTTGTCCTCGCGGCCGAGGAACTCGATCACGCCGTCGGGCCGGTAGCGGCCCAGGTCGCCGGTGCGGTAGAGCCGCTCACCGGTGGCCGGGTGCCGGACGAACGCGGCGCGCGTCTTCTCCCCGTCGGCGTGGTAACCGCGGGCCAGGCCCTCGCCGCCGATGTAGAGCTGACCGGGCACCCAGGCCGGGCGCGGGCGCAGCTGCTCGTCGAGCACGTGGAACTGCTGATTGCGCATCGGCGTTCCGTACGGAACGCTCGTCCACTGCGGGTCGACGCTCTCGATCGGGTACCAGATCGACCAGATCGCCGCCTCGGTCGCGCCGCCCAGGCTCCATGTCGCCGCGCCGGGCAGCACCCGCCGGATCAGCTCCGGCAGGGTCACCGGGATCCAGTCGCCGCTCATCATCACGACGCGGACCCCGTCCGCCGGCCGCGCGGTCGGCGAGGCGAGGTGCTGGGCGAACAGCTCCATCAGGGCCGGGACGCTGTTCCAGATCGTCACGCCGTGTTCGCGGACGAGTTCGGCCCACCGGGACGGTTCGTGCGCGGCGTCCGGCTCGGGCAGCACGATCGCGCCGCCGGCCGAGAGCATGCCGAACACGTCGTAGACGGACAGGTCGAAGTTGAACGCGGACAGGGCCAGCACGCGGTCCCGGTCGGTGACGGCGAATCGGTCGTTGACGTCCGCGACGGTGTTGCCGGCCGCCCGGTGTTCGATCATCACCCCCTTGGGGGTTCCGGTGCTGCCGGAGGTGAAGATGACGTACGCCAGGTCTCCCGGGTCCGCCGCGGACGGCGGGGGCGGCGCGTCGGAGAGCGCGGCGAGCGTCTCGTCGTCGATCACGAGCCGTGCCACGCCTTCGGGCCAGGACTCGCCGGCCGACCCGCCGGGCTGGGTGAGCGCCAGGGTGATGCCGGAGGTCTCGCAGAGCCTGCGGAGCCGTTCGGCCGGGACCGAGGCGTCGATCGGTACGTAGGCGGCGCCCGCCTTGAGGATGCCGAGGGCGCCGGCGACCTGCTCCCAGCCCTTGTGCATCACCACGCCGATCAGCTGCTCGGAGGTGGTGCCGCGGTCGAGCAGCCAGTTCCCGATCCGGTTCGAGAGGGTGTCGAGTTCACCGTAGGTGAGGCTGCGGCCGGGCGTGATCACGGCGACCCGGTCGGGCCGTTCGGCGGCGTTGGCGAGGAACCCGGCGTGCAGCAGCCCCTCGGGCCGGGGGCCGGTGGTGGCGTTGACCCGGTGGCGCGCGGCGAGGTCCTGCCGGCCCAGGAGGGGTGCGGTCGGACCGTGCCAGGCCGCGGGCGAGGCGGCCAGCTCGTCGAGGAGGCCTACGTAGGCGGCGTGCATCGCGTCGATCAGGCCGGCCGGGAAGAGCTCTTCCACCACGTCCCAGTTGACGATCAGCTCCCCGTCGTCCTCGATCACCTGGTGGTCGAGCCATACCTGCGGAGTGCGGATGGCGCTGGAGACCTCGTGTCCGCTGTCGCCGAGCGAGAGCAGGTGCTGGACCAGGCCGACTCCCGCGGCGCGCGTGTCGCGGGCGGCGAAGTTCACCGTGCTGGCGAACACGACCGGCACGGACGCGCGCACCGACTCGCCGCGCTGCTGGTTCATCTCGCGCAGCACCCGGACACCGCTCACCCGGCTGTGCCCGAGGTCCTGCCACAGCTGCTGCTGCACCTTGACGGCGCGGTCGGCGAACGGCGTGCCGCCGCCCGCGTGCACCTCCAGCAGAATCGTCGAGCTGAAGTTGCCGACGATCGAGTCCACCTGCGGGTGCAGCGGCATCCGGTTGAAGAAGAGCACGTTCAGGGTGAAGTCGGGGTTCGTGCTCCACTGCGCGATCACCTCGGTGTACGCGGCGCAGACGGCCGCGGACGCGGTGACCCCGGCCGCCTTCGCGTGCTCCCGGAACGCCGTCCAGGCCTCGCGGCCGAGCCGGTGCGAGCGGTGCACGAAGTGCGGCCGGCGCACGGTGGCGGGGTCGCGGGCCAGCGGCAGTTCGGGCGCGGGCGGCATGTCGGCGACCCGGTCGCGCCAGTATGCGAGGGAGGCCTCGTACTCGGGGCCCTGTTCCAGTTCCTTCACGGCGGTGACGTAGTCGCGGAAGGTGATCTCCGCGGGCTCGCCCAGGTCCTCGCCGTTGACGGACTGTGCCCACTCGCGGAACACCGTCGACGCGCCCCAGGCGTCGCTGATCAGCGCCTCGTGCGCGACGTGCAGACGGATGCGCCCCGTGCCGAGGACGGTGGCGCGGACGTCGAACAGCGGCCACACGGCCGGGTCGAAGACCTGGTCGCGCATCTCGTCGTGGACCGCGGTCAGCTCCCGGTCGCGCGCCTCGGCCGGGAGCCCGGACACGTCGTAGGTGCGGATCTCGTACCGCGGCACCTCGGGCAGCACCCGCTGGGTGCTGTCACCGTTCATCACCGCCCTGAGCATGTCGTGGCGGTCGATCAGGTCGTTGAGCCTGTCGGTCAGGAGGCCGAGGTCGGCGCCTTCGAGGTCGACCTCGGTGAAGAAGTAGGTCGAGACGTTGCCGAGTTCGAAGGCGTCCGTGCGGCCCATCATGTAGGCCTGCTGGAGGTCGGTGAGCGGGAAGGGTTCGAACCGCGCGGCCGGGTCGGGCACGATCCGCGGCGGCTCGTCCGCCCCGGCTTCGGGGCTCGTCTCCGCGCCCCGGGCGGCGTCCTGGACGGCTTCGGCGCCGGCCGGCTCGCCGAGCGCGTCGAGGACCAGCCCGGTCAGGCCGTTGATGTCGCTGCCCTCGATGAAGGCGACCAGCGGCAGCGAGACGGACAGCTGGCGGGTCAGCTGGTCGTTGGCCTGCAGCGCCATCAGCGAGTCGAGCCCCAGGGCGGGCAGCGGCTCGTCGAGGGCGAGGTCCTCGGCGCTCGCTCCGAGGACGCCCGCGATGGTTCCGGCGACCACCTTCAGGGTCTCGGCCGGGCGCTCGTCCGACGGCAGGGCGAGGATGCGGGCGCGTGCCGCACCGCTCGCTCCGGCCGGCCTGGCGGACGGCGCCGCGCCGGGGCGCGCCGCATTCGTCCTCGCGCCGGTCTGCTGCCGCGTGACCGCGTCCTTGTCGGCGCGCTTCATGTACACGCCGTCGGCCGACACCACCGGGTTGCCCTCGGCGTCCCGCACGTCGAGCGTCGCGGTGAGGACGTCCCCGGCGTAGCCGGACCGGGTCACGGTGGCACGGCAGTAGAGCGCGCCGCCGTCGTGGCCGTGGAAGGTGAGGCGGTCGATGCCGAGGAGCATGTACGCCTCGTCCGGCGCGCCGCCTTCGGGCATGCAGCTGATCAGCATCTGCAGCAGCGAGTCGGTCACGCCCGGGTGCAGCAGATACGGGTCGGCCTCGCCCGCCGCGGCCGGCCTGAGCCGGGCTACGGCCTCGCCGGGCCGGTGCCAGAGGTGGTCGATCCAGCGGGCCGCCCCGCCCAGGTAGATCTGGCGCTGCCAGAGCCGGGTGTAGTGCTCCTCGCCGGTGGTCTGCTGGGCGAACTCGGCGGCCAGCCGCGCCTCGTCGACGGCCTCGGAGGCGGTACCGGGCGTGCCGGGGCCGACGCGTCCCTGGGCGTGCAGCACCCAGGGGGCGGAGTCTCCGGCGCCCTCCGGGCGGGCGAAGAAGCGGTAGGAGTGGCGTGTCCCGTCGAGGGGTTCGAGCGCGAGCTGTCCGGCACACACCTCGTCGGCGATGAGGCTCCGGGGAACCGAGTAGTCCTCGACGGCGATCGGCCCGGTGACGCCTTCGCGCCGCGCGGCCGACATGGCCAGGTCGAGGTAGACACCGGCGTTGACCACCGGCAGCCCGTCCATGACGCAGTCGCGCAGGACCGCGTGGGCCGCGGGGTCGATCCGCGCGTCGTAGAGCCGGC
This sequence comes from Streptomyces sp. NPDC008092, assembly GCF_042957285.1. Lineage (NCBI taxonomy): Bacteria > Bacillati > Actinomycetota > Actinomycetes > Kitasatosporales > Streptomycetaceae > Streptomyces > Streptomyces sp. NPDC008092. Next base: position 293,744 of record NZ_JBIBHY010000013.1, on the reverse strand, counting down.
TGTCCAGGGCGCACGGGACGGAGGCGCCGAGCAGGGCACCGCCCGCGCCGCCCGCCGAGGCCCCCGTCGGGGCCGGGGAGGCCGGGGCCGCCGCCGCGGCCCCGGTGCGCGTGCTCGGGGTGTACCAGTGCCGGTCGGCCCGGAACGGGTACGTGGGTACGGCGATCTTGCGCCGGCCCCGCCCCGCGTCGACCTTCTCCCAGTCGACCGGAACGCCGCGGGTGTGCAGCGCGGCCAGGCTGTTGAGCATCACCCGGTTGTCGTCCTGCCGCTGCCGCAGCGAGGGCAGGAAGAGGAAGTCGGGGCCGGAGTCGGACTGCGGGGCGAACCGCGAGGCCATCCCGCAGAGCACGGGGCTCGGCCCGACCTCGACGAAGACGGTGCAGCCGGAGTCGAACACGGCCTGCATCCCGCGCAGGAAGTCCACCGGGGCCAGCGCGTGGCGGCGCCAGTACCCGGCGCCGATACAGCCGTCTCCGTTGAGGGATTTACCGGTGACGTTCGAGAACAACGGGATCTGCGGAGTCCGGTACACGATCTTCTCGGCCTCGGCCTCGAACGCGTCGAGCATCGGTTCCATGAGCGGCGAGTGGAAGGCCTTGGCGGTGTTGACCGGCCGTGAGCTGACGCCCGCCTCGGCGAGGACCGGCAGGAAGCGTTCCATCGCTTCCGGCGCGCCGGCCACCACGATGCTCTGCGGGCCGTTGACGGCGCTGAGCGAGAGCCCCGGCCCGGCCTGCGCGAGCAGTTCGCGCACCCGCTGGTCGTCGGCGAACACGTTGAGCATCGCGCCCTCGGGGGTCAGCTCCTGCATGAGCCGGCCGCGGTGGGCGGCGAGCAGGGCGCCCTCGGTCCAGTCCATCGCCCCGGCCACACAGGCCGCGGCGAGTTCGCCGATGCTGTGGCCGAGCAGGGCGGCCGGCTCGACGCCCCAGGAGCGCCACAGCCGGGCGACGGCGTACTCGACGACGAACAGGGCCGGCTGGGTGAAGCGGGTCTCGTCGATGAGCCCGGTGTCGAGCGAGCCGTCGAGCAGCAGCGGCAGCAGGCGGCGGCCGAGCACCGGCTCAAGGAACTCGTCGGCCTGGTCGAACAGTTCGCGCACCAGCGGCTCGGTGCGGTAGAGCGTGGCGGCCATCGGCGCGTACTGCGAGCCCTGGCCGGTGAACAGGAAGGCGACGCGGGGCCGGCCGGAGGCGCTCACCCGGCCCGTGTGCACGTACGGCGACGCGTCCTCGTCCGGCTCGACCACCTCGGCGAGCCGTTCGCCCAGTGCCTCGGCGGTCGGGCCGACCACGGTGGCCCGGTGGGGCAGCACGGCGCGGCCCGCGGTCGAGGTGTGGCACAGGTCGGCCAGCTCGCCCTCGTCCACGGCCGCCAGCCGGTCCTGGTAGGCGCGCACCAGCTCGCCGAGGGCCGCGGGGCTCTTCGCGGACAGGGTCAGGACGTGGTCCTTGCGCGGCTCGGGCACGTCCGCGCTCGCTTCCGGCGCCGGCGGCTGGCCGACGACCACGTGCGCGTTGGTGCCGCTGACGCCGAACGCGCTGACGCCGGCGACGCGGGTGCCGGTCCCGGCGGGGAAGGCGGTCGGCTCGACCGGGATGCGCAGGTGCAGCTGGTCCAGGTCGACCGCGGGGTTGACGGTGTCCAGGTTCAGGTGCGGCGGCACGGTGCCGTGCCGCACGGCCATCAGGGCCTTGATGAGGCCCACGACGCCGGCCGCGGCCTCCAGGTGGCCGAAGTTGGTCTTGGCGGAACCGACCAGCGGCGGCTCCGCGCCGGCTGGCGTGCCGAGGGCGGCGCGCAGCGCCCGCAGTTCGATCGGGTCGCCGAGCGGGGTGCCGGTGCCGTGCGCCTCGATGTAGCCGACGCGGCTGCCGTCGACCCGGGCCGCGCGCAGCGCCGCCCGTATCACGTCGGTCTGGGCCGCCGGGTTGGGCACGGTGATGCCGCTGCTGCGGCCGTCCTGGTTGACGGCGGAGCCGAGGATCAGCCCCTCGATGCGGTCGTGGTCCGCGAGCGCGTCGGACAGCCGCTTGAGCACCACCACGCCGCAGCCCTCGCCGCGGCCGTAGCCGTCGGCGGAGGCGTCGAAGGTCTTGCACCGGCCGTCCCCGGCGAGCATCCCGGCCTGGGTCATCAGCAGGAACCACTCGGGGCTCAGCAGGACGTTGACGCCGCCGGCCAGGGCCATCGAGGTCTCGCCGGAGCGCAGGCTCTGGCAGGCCAGGTGCACCGAGACCAGCGAGGAGGAGCAGGCGGTGTCCACGGAGAGGCTCGGGCCGCTCAGGCCGAGCCAGTAGGAGAGCCGGCCGGCCGCGAACGTGGCGGCGTTGCTGGTGGTGCAGTACATCTCCAGCTCGTCCGGGACGACGTGCTGCATCTGGTTCTGGGTGTAGTCGTACGTGGTGACGCCCAGGTAGACGCCGGTGGGGCTGCCGGACAGGCGGTCCGGCGCCTGGCCCGCGTGCTCCAGGGCCTCCCAGGCCACTTCGAGGAACATCCGCTGCTGCGGGTCGAGTGCGGCGGCCTCGCGCGGGGAGATGCCGAAGAACCCGGCGTCGAAGCGGTCGACCTCGTCGAGGAAGCCGCCGCCCTGCACGCCGCCCCACCGCTGCGGGTCCCAGCGGTCCGAGGGGACCGGCCCGGTCCCGCTCCGGCCACGGAGCAGGAAATCCCAGTACTGCTCCGGGCTCCGCACTCCGCCGGGCAGCCGGCAGCCCATGCCGATCACCGCGATGGGCTCGGTCTTCGCCTGCTCGGCGGCGTCGAGGCGTTCCCGCAGCTTGCGGATCTGCACCAGGCTCCGGGCCAGCACCTCGCGGGCCTGGCTGGACTGAGCTGTGTCGATGGTCATAGCCCTTCGCCTAACCCTCACTGTCGATTTCCGCGTTCAGCAGAGAGATGAGTTCTTCTTCCGACAGGCCTTCGGCCTCGGCGAGATCCAGTGCCTCCACGTCCGGGGCTTCGGGAGCGGGCACCGGGACGGCCTCGGGAACGGCCCCGGCCGCGCCCTCGACCTCGCCCTCGGGAACGGCCACCTCGGCCAGGTGCCGGGCGAGCGCGTTGACGGACCCGTGCTCGAACATGACCGTCGCCGGGATCGGGATGCCGAGGGCGGCGACGATCCGCCTGTGCACGTTCGTCGCCATGAGCGAGTCCATGCCGAGCTGGAAGAAGCCCGCGTCCGGGTCCAGCTCCCGGGGGTCGAACTCCAGGGCCGTGGCCACCAGGCCGAGGACGAACTCCGCGGCGGCCGGCACCCGTTCGGCCGGCGGCAGGGTGCGCAGTCGCCCGCCGAGCCCGGCATGGGCGGCGGCACGGCGACGCTGCGGCGCGGCCGGTTCGGGCGCCTGCGCCACGGCCCGGGTGTCGCGCTCGCGGTACCAGAGCCGCTCGTGCTGCCACTGCTGGGGTACCGGCGGCACCGCCCGGGCGACCGGGCCGAGCAGCGTGTCGAACCGCATCGGCAGGCCTGCGCAGTGCAGCGCCGCGGCGCCCAGCAGCAGGGGTTCCCCGGCCGCCGGGCCCGAGTTGGGCGCGGGCACGGCCAGCCCCTGGACTCCGGCGTCGGCGAGGGCCCGCTGGAGGCTGCTGGCGAGCGGCTGGCCCGGACTCAGGTCGACGAACAGGCCGGCGCCGAGGCCGAGGGCGGTCTGCGCCGCGTCCCAGAAGCGGACCGTGCGCCGCATGTTCTCGAACCAGTGCCCGGGCCCGAAGTCGGTGCCTTCGCGGACCTGTCCGGTCACCGTGGAGACGATCTGCGGACCGGCCGGCCGCGGAGTCAGCCCGGACAGCGCGTCGAGCAGCCTCTCGCGCATCGCGTCCATGGCCGAGCTGTGGGTCGCGACCGCCTGGCTGACCAGCCGTGACGGGACGTTCTCCGCCTTCAGCTCGGCCGCCGCCTTCTCCAGCGCGTCCTGCGGGCCGGAGAGCGCGGCGGACAGCGGCCCTTCCGACGAGGCCACCACGAGCCCGTCGTGGCGCCGGACCAGATCGGCGAGCCGGTCGGCCGACGTGGCGACCGCGAGCATCCCGCCGTGGCCCCGCCGTGCCTCGACGGCGGCGCTCTGCGCGCAGATCACCCGGGCGCCGTCGACGCGGTCGAGTACCCCGGCGAACCGGGCCGCGGCCGCCTCACCGAACCCGTGCCCGACGACGGCCTGCGGGCGGACCCCCAGCTCCGTCCACCAGGCGGCCAGGCCGAGGGTGATCGCGTACCGCACCGGCTGCACCAGGTCGATCCGCCGCTCGTCGTCGATGCCCTCGATCAGGTCGTGGATGCTCCGGCCGAGCCACGGGCGCAGGGCGTCGTCGCAGTCGTCGAACGTCTCCCGGAAGGCGGGGCTCTCCTGCGCCAGCCGCCGCGCGGTCTCCGCCCAGCCGCCCTGCGCGTGCGCCGAGAAGGCGAACACCGTGCCGTTCGGCGCGTCGGCGGCCCGCCCGCTGGTCACTCCGGGAGCGAAGCCGGACTCCGACCAGTCGCCGAGCCGCTCCGCCGCCTCGCGCGCGGTGCGGGCCACCACGGCGAGGCGGTGCTCCTGGTGGGTGCGCCGGACGGTCGCCGTGTGCGCGACGGCCCGGTACTCCGCGTCGCCGGCCGGGGCCCCGTGCAGGAAGTCCTGGTGCGCCGCCGCGGTCGCGGCGAGGAGGTCCTCGGTGCGGGCGGACATCGCCACGACGTACGGGGGCGGCGGGGCGGGCGCTGCCTCGGGCGCCGGTGCCGGTGCGGGGCCGAGGATCGCGTGCGCGTTCGTCCCGCCGGCGCCGAAGGAGCTGACCGCCGCGTGCCGGAAGCGGTCGGGCACCGTCCAGTCCTGGGCCTTCTCGGCGATGGCCAGCCGCGTACCGTCCAGGTCGATGTTCGGGTTGAGGCGTTCGAAGTTCAGATTGCCGACGATCCGGCCGTGCTTGATGCACAGTGCGGCCTTCACGAGCCCGGCGAGTCCCGCGGCCGGCTCCAGGTGGCCGATGTTGGTCTTCACCGAACCGACCAGGCAGGGCGGCGCCCCGTCCGCGCGCCCGTAGGTCGCCGCCAGTGCCTCGACCTCGATCGGGTCGCCGAGCACCGTGCCCGTGCCGTGCGCCTCGACGAGGGTGATCTGGTCCGGCTGGAGGGCGGCGGACCGAAGCGCCTGGCGGATCACCTTCTGCTGGGCCCGGCCGTTCGGGGCGGTCTGGCCGTTGCTCAGCCCGTCCTGGTTGACCGCGGTGCCGTTGATCACCGCGATGACCGGGTCGCCCGCGGCCACCGCGTCGCCGAGCCGGCGGAGCGCGACCGCGACCACGCCCTCGCCTCGGGTGTAACCGCTCGCGGCGGCGTCGAAAGTGCGACATCGGCCGTCCGGCGAGAGCGGCATGCCCTTGGCATGGGCGATCGCCACCGAGGGGGACAGGATCAGGTTCACACCGCCGGCCACCGCCAGGTCGCTTTCGCCGCTGCGCAGGCTCTGGCAGGCCAGGTGCACCGCGACGAGCGAGGAGGAGCAGGCGGTGTCCACGGTCAGGCTCGGGCCGTTGAGGTCGAGCAGGTAGGAGAGCCGGTTCGCGATCAGCGAGTTGGTGCCGCCGGTGATCGTGTAGGTGTCCGCCCAGGACGGGTCGGCGACCTGGAGCTGGAGGTAGTCGGCGGAGTTCACCCCGACGAACACGCCCGTCGAGGTGCCGGCGAGCGTCTCCCGGGAGAGTCCGGCCCGGTCCAGCGCCTCCCAGCCGACCTCCAGGAAGAGCCGCTGCTGCGGGTCCATCCGGGCGGCCTCGCGCGGCGAGATACCGAAGAAGTACGGGTCGAACTCGTCGACCCCGTCGACGAAGGCGCCGTACCGCATCCGCATCCGGCCGGGCGTCTCAGGGTCGGGGTCGTAGTAGGAGTCCCCGTCCCACCGCGAGGCGGGGATGGGCGTGACGGCGTCCACACCGCCGGAGAGCAGGTCCCAGTAGTCCTCCATGGACCGGACGCCGCCGGGCAGCCGGCAGCCGATGCCGATGAGGGCGATCGGCTCGCTGCGGGCGCGCTCCAGCTTCTCGATGCGTTCCCGGAGGCGTGCGACGATGCGCGCAGCGTCGGGTGCCGGCGCGGGCCGAGCCGCGACGGTGGGGGAATCGGTCATGTCAGAGGTCCTCTATGCGTGCTTCGAGGAGTTCGAGCTCCCGCAACAGGCTGTCTGCGTCGTCCGCACCGGGCTGGAGCACGGGTCCGTCGGGTGGGCCGGGCGGCAGCGGCTCGGGCGGCCGCTGCGCGTCGGCGTCGTGCCGCGGCGTGTTCAGCCCGGCCTTGTCGATGAGGTAGGGCACGAGTTCCTGGACCGTCGGGTAGTTGAAGGCGAGGCTGGAGGACAGCTTCACGCCGAACTTCCGTTCCAGCCTCTTCCGGAGCTCGACCGCCATGAGGGAGTCCATGCCGAGCTCGCGGAACGGCTGGTCGACCCGGAGACGCTCGGGGCTCGTGTCCACGATCCGTGCGACGGCCGCCCGCACGACGGACTCCACCTCGGCCGTCGGGTCGGCCGCCGTGAACGGCTCCGGCCCGCTTTCGTCCGCCGCCGCGGGCCGCGCGGACTCCGGGGCCTGCGCGAGGCCCCCGGGTTCCGCGGCAGGTGAGGCGATCCGCAAGGCGTCGGACCGGCGCACGCGCAACCCGCGGAGCTCCATCAGCTCTCCGCCGGTGGCGTCCAGCACCCGCACGTCGGCCAGGGTCCCCGCGGGGCCGTCCGCTGCGAGCCGCACGTGCACGGAGACCGTGCCCGACGGCTTGCCGGAGAAGGAGATCGAGTCGGCTCCCTCGACCACCACCACACCCGTCCCGCCCGGGTCGCCGCCGAGGACGGCGGCGGTGGCGGTCTGGAAGGCGGCGTCGTGGACGGCGCGCGGCAGTCGCGTGCCCGCCATCGCGAGGTCCTGTGCCGTGAGCGTGGCCTGCGCGACGGCGCCGCCGTCGAGAAGCCGGAAGGCGGTCACCCGCCGGTACTCCGGACCGCACTCGACGCCGTGGTCGGCGAGCAGCCGGTAGAAGCCGTCCTCCGTGAGCGCGTCCGGCGCGGAGAGCGCCGTGTCGTCTCGCTTCGTGTCGTGGCGCCCTGTGTCGTGGCGCCCTGTGTCCTGGCGCCCCGTGTCCTGGCGCAGGGGGCCGTGCCCGTCCGGCGCGCGGTCCTCGGCCCGGAAGACGGCCTCGGCGAGCAGGACCGGGGTCGCGCCGCCGCGGTCGAAGACCCGGAAGCGGGCGCCGCCGGCCTCCTCGGCCAGCACCGACTGCACGAGCCGCGGCCGTCCCGCCTCCGGCGCGAGCGCGGAGGCGAACAGGAGGTCGCGGACACCGAGTTCCGTCCCCGGCAGCACCTCGTCGACCGCCGCCGCGGCCAGCGCGAGGTAGGCCGATGCCGGCACCACCGCGGTGCCCCGGACCCGGTGGTCCGCGACCTCCGGGAGCTCCGCGGACAGCCGCGTCTGCCAGTAGTGCACCCCGGGTTCGACCGCCGAGTCGAGCCGGGCGCCGAGCACCAGACCCGTACCGGCCGCGTACCCGGAGCGCGCCCCGCGATCGGCGGCGGACAGGCCGGGAATCGGGAAGTGCTCCCGCTGCCAGGGGTACGCCGGCAGGTCCGCCTGACGACGGGCGCCGGGTCGTAGCGCCGCGCTTCCGTCGACCTCGACACCGGCGAGATGGGCGGCGCCGAGCGACCGCAGCATGACCGTGCGTCCGTCCTCGCCGCGGCGCAGCGACGGGACGACCGTCACCTGCCGCCCCGCGTGCGCGGCGGCCTCGTCGATCGAGGTGGTGAGGACGGGGTCCGGGCTGATCTCGACGAAGAGGGTGCTGCCGTCGTCGAGCAGCGACCTGACACCGTCCGGGAACGGCCCGGGCTCGCGCAGGACGTCGCCCCAGTACGCGGCGTCCATGCCGGAGCCGTCGACGCGCCGGTTCAGCACGGCCGAGTGGATCGGGACCCGGCCGGCGGCCGGCCTGAGCTCGCTCAGCTCCGCCCGCAGCTCCTCCGGCGGGCCGTCCGGCAGAACCGTGCCCAGGCAGGCGATCCGCAGGCCGTCGTCCAGGGTGAGAGCCCCGCTCGTACACGCCGCCGCCACCTCGCCCGTGCCGTGGCCGAGCACCACGTCCGGCTCCACTCCCCAGGACCGCCACAGCGCGGCGAGTGCCACCTGGACGGAGAAGAGCAGCGGCTGGACAGGACCGTTCGGCTGCCCGTACGCCGTGCTGGAGTTCAGCTCGTCGAGGAGCGAGCGGCCGAGCAGCGGCGCCGCCTTCGCGTCGCACTCGCGCAGCACCGCCGCGAACACCGGCTCCTCGACCGGCAGGCTACGGGCCGTGGCGGACCACTGCGAGCCGGGACCGGGGAACACGAACGCGGTCCGGGGCCGGCCGGCCGCAGGCTGCCCGGAGGCCCATGCGGCCTGCGCGTCGCCGCTCCGGGCGAGCCGCTCCAGGTCGGCGGCCAGGCCGGGCAGATCGCACCCGACCGCGGCGAGCCGGTACGGGAAGGCGGTGCGGCGGGCGGTGGCCAGGCAGACGTCCGCCGCGGTGGTCTCCGGCGTGGCCGTGCGCAGCGCGTGGGCCGTCTCCCCGGCGTACTGGAGCAGCGCCTTCGGGCTTCGCGCGGAGAGGGTCAGCAGGTGCGCCGTCCGTTCGTCCCGCGCCGGCGGCCGCCGGCCGAGCGCCCGCAGCGCCGCGAGCGCGTCGGAGAGTCCGCCGCGCGGGTCGCCGCGCCGCATGGTGCCGAGTGCGACAGGGGTGCGGCCGTCGCCGGTGGCACCGGCCGTGGCCTCGTCGGTGAGCTGCGTCAGCGCGTGCAGCAGCACGGCATGGGCGGTGATCTCCAGGAGTACCGAGGCGCCGTCGGTCATCGCCCGGCGTACGGCGTCGTCGAACCGGACCAGGCGGCGGAGGTTCTGCGCGAAGTAGGCGCCGTCGACCTCACGCCAGTCGAGCGGTTCCGCGGTGACCGAGGAGATCAGCGGGATCCGCCCCGGGCGCGGGCGCAACTCGCCGATGTCGCGCACCAGGTCCTCGATGACCTGCTCGATCGCCGGGCCGTGTCCGGCCACGTCGACGTCGATCATGCCGGCCTGGGCACCGGCCGCCCTGGTCTCGGCGACCAGCTCTTCGAGCCGGGCGCGATCGCCGGAGATCACGGTGGAACGCGGCCCGTTGCACGCGGCCACGTGCACCCTGTCGTCGTCGCCGACGAGCGCGTACGCCTCGGCCGCCGTGTACTCCAGCGCGGCCATGCCGTGGTCGGGCCGGGCCATCTGGTATTGGTACCGGCTGTATTGGTAGACGAGCGCCGTCGCCTGCTCCACGTCGAGGATTCCGGCGATCACGGCCGCCGGGATCTCGCCGATGCAGTGTCCGACCACCGAGGCCGGGCGCACGCCGTGGTGCTCCAGCAGGCGGGCCAGGCCGACCTGCACGGCGTACAGCAGCGGCAGGACCACGTCCAGGCGTTTCCTGGACTCCGAGCCCGTGGCGAGCTTCTCGGCCAGGGACCAGCCGGCCAGCGGGACGAAGTAGCGGTCGCACTCCTCGACCGCGGCGCGGAAGACCGGCTCCGCGCGCATCAGTTCGACGCCCATCTCCGGGTACTGGTGCCCGTGCGGAGAGCAGACGAAGAGGATGTCCGGGTTCGGCCCGTCCGCGGGTGGGGCGGTAGGCCGCCCGACCGGCTCCTGGGTGCCGGCCGGGGGCAGTTCACGGAGCCGCGGCTCGTCGCGTCCTTCGAGAACGACGTGCACGTTCGTGCCGCCCCAGCCGAAGGCGCTGACTCCGGCGAGCCGGCGCGCGTTCCGCGGCCAGGCCTCGTTCTCGCGCGGGACGCGCAGGCGCATTCCCTCGAAGTCGATGTGCGCGTTCGGGATGTCGAAGTGCGGGTTCGACGGGATCCGGCGGTGCCACAGGCAGAGCGCCGCCTTCATCAGCCCCGCGATGCCCGCGGCGCCTTCGAGGTGGCCGATGTTCGCCTTCACCGAACCGAGGACCAGGTCGGGCGCGTCCTCCTGCCGCCCCGCGGTGAGCACCGCGCCGAGCGCCGAGGCCTCGATCGGGTCGCCGAGGGCGGTTCCCGTGCCGTGCGTCTCGACGTACGCGACCTCGCGTGGGTCGACCGCCGCCGTCGCGTACGCCCGGCTGACGACTTCCTGCTGGGCGACGGGGTTCGGCGCGGTCAGGCCGTTGCTCTGCCCGTCGTTGTTGGCGGCCGATCCCCGGATCACGCACCAGATCCGGTCGTTGTCGGCGAGCGCCCGCGACAGGGGCTTGAGGACGACGACGCCGCAGCCCTCGCCCCGGCCGAACCCGTCGGCACTCTCGTCGAAGACCTTGCACCGGCCGTCCGGCGCCAGAGCGCCGAAGCCCTGCAGCGCCTCCGTGGTCCGCGGGTCCAGAAGCAGGTTGACCCCACCGACGACGGCCACCTTCGACTCCCCGGTGGCCAGGCTCTGGCAGGCGAGGTGCACGGCCAGCAGCGAGGACGAGCACGCGGTGTCGACGACGAGGCTCGGACCGCGCAGCCCGAGTGCGTACGAGAAGCGGTTGGCGATCATGTTCAGGGAGCGCCCGCTCGCCAGGTAGGCCGAGGCCGGGCCGTCCGGCGCCGCACCGAGGTCGGCGTAGTCGTGCCAGATGGCGCCGACGAACACGCCGGTGCGGCTGCCGGCGAGGCTGCCGTCGCCGAGCCCGGCGGCGTCCAGCGCCTCCCAGGCCACTTCGAGGAAGAGGGACTGCTGCGGATCCATCTCCTGCGCCTCACGTGGGGAGATGCCGAAGAAGAGCGGGTCGAACCGGTCGACGGGGCCGCGGAGATATCCGGCTTCACGCGGCCCGGACCTGGGCGTGAGCCGCCCCGGCGGTACAGGTCCGGTCAGGTCGGCGCCGTCGCTGAGGAGCTGCCAGAACTGGTCGACGTCGTCGGCGCCGGGGAAGCGGCAGGCCATGCCCACGACGGCGACGGGCTCGCCGCTCACGGGTGCCCCGGATTCCTCCGTCCCGCCCAGGGCTGTCGAATCCGGTGCCGTCGAATTCGGTGCCGGTCCGCCGAGCAGCCGCGCGACCAGTCGCTCGACCGTCGGGCATTCCCACGGGAGCGTGGCCGGAAGCTTACGGCCCATCAGTTCGCCGAGTGCCTCGACGAATCCGACGGCCTTGAGCGAGTCGAGTCCATAGGAGGAGAACACGATGTCGTCGCGCAGAGCAGCGGGATCCATGCCGAGCCGGGCGGATAATTCGGCGCGCACCGCAGCGGCCAGGTCGGCAGACGGATGATCGGCCGACTTTGTCGCTTCCATTCAGAGCTACCCTTCCCCCGAAAGGTTGACCGGAATATGAAAACTTCTTTTGTGCGACCTCGTTCGGCTCACCAAATACGGGCGAGAGCCAATATGACCTGAAGAGGGGGTGTGCAACACTGCCGTTACAAAAGTGGCCGTGGCCGTCCGTAGATCCCCTGAAATTCGAATTCCCAGCTCTTGAGCCGTGACGCGACTGACCTTTGCAGGCCCCGCGTTGGCTTGTCAAGCTCCTTTACATGAGCATGGGACAGGCCCGCCGACCCCTGGCACGGAGGCCAATTCCGCTTGGTGACGCCGCGGGTGGGCCCGCACAGCGGCCGACGGAAGCCCCACGGCGGGTGGCCTGGAGTGGCCGGATGTCGCGCCCGGGAGCGACGTCGCTCGCGGCGGCCGCCGGGATCACTCCGCTTGATCGGGCGTGGGGCCGGTCCGGCGGCGGGAATTAACAATTCCGGTCCCGGCCGGGTCGAGGAGAGTGGCGAGCAGGTCCACCTCCTCACCGTCGCGTTCGGGCACGGCGAGCGCTTGCCCTACGGGATGCGCATATCAGGGCCGACAATTCTCGTGGATGCAGATCCACAGCACAGCCCTCGCCCGCGCGGGGGCGCCTTCCACCGCCGACACACCTGACACCTCATCAGACGATCGCCGCATGATCGTCAAGCTGCCTGGGCGAGCGTCGTTCCAGAGTCAGGACACCGCCCGTAACACCCACGACACACATCATGCGGGCCGCGACGAACGGCCGCGCACGGCGTCACGGACATTGATCACGCCGGTCCAGATCCGGGTCACCCGATCCGTCTTCCCGTGGGTACCAGCCGCGGCCGGGTCGTACGTTCCGCGGAACAACGCCGGTGCGCTCCAGGACGACCGCTGCCCTGGTCGATCGCAGCCCCGTCGTCTCCTTCCGCCGGGACGCCACTCGCTCAGCCCTCGCAGTGCGCGCCGGCCACCGGGAGGACGGTGACGGGGTCGCTGTCACGGGAACCGGTGTGCCGGACGAACCGGTAGCACTGCTGCTGCCCGGAGGCGTACACGAGGACGGTGACGGTGATGTCGGTGACCTGGCCGGTCACCCTGATCACGTCGTAGGCGTAGGCGTCGGAGGCACTGCCGGCCGACGCGAGGAGTTGCCGGACCTCCGAGCGGGTCGCGCCCGGTCGGACGAGGGCGCGCAGGGCTTCCTGGGCGGACTGGGCCGCGCCGGTGACCGGCTGCCGCCGCGCGCACTCCGCCTCGGGCCGAGCCGTGACGTCGGCCCGCCGGCCACCCGTGCCGCGCCGGAACGCCAGGGCCTGGCAGCGCGTCTCCGACTCCGTGCGGACGGCTCCCCACAGGGCGGGGCGTACCTCGTACCCGCCGGAGAACGGTGTGACGACGGTCAGCCGGCCTGTGCTGCGGTCGTACACGAGATCCGGTGCCACCGCACTCCCACCGGAGTCCGGGTCTCCTGCGTCGCGCAGCACGATGTCCTGCGCCGCCGCACCGCCTGCGGCCGTACGCGCCGCGGTCAGCGCCCGTACGGTCGCCGACACGGCCTGCCGGGCCTGCCGTTCCACCGCGGCACGTGCCTGCGTACGACGGTCCGCGTTGCCCTCTCCGACCCGGTGGAACGCGTACGCCGTCCAGGCGAGGCCGGTCCCGAGGACGAGGACCAGGACGACCAGCACGGCCAGGCAGCCGCCGGTCACCACGCGGGCTCCTCGCCCCGTGAGGTTCTGGTCCGTCACCCCGGCACAGGCGTTGGTCCCCCGGCCCTTGGGCAGCGCCGACTCCCGTACGAACAAAGGCAAGTTCACCCTCCCGTTCGGTGACAACTTCACCTATTTGCGCAGCGACGGCAGTTGGCGGGCCAGGTCGGCATGAACAACGCCGACGCGAAGCCCACACACATGTACAACGTAAGCCGGGCGAGCAGGACCAGGACGTCGCCTACGATGCCGTCGTCTTCCAGCCGACGACCCACCGCGGCGAGTTCGGACCACCGCTTCACCGACTCCTGATCTCTCCTGCCTCCTCACCCACTACGGCGATACACCCGCGCCCCGGCTCCGGCCGGCCCGCACGGCGCACCGCCGCCCCCGTCCTCGCCCCACCTCCCGGAGCCCCGACCATGCAGCTGCCCGCCAGCCGCCTCCGCCAACTCGCCTTAGCAGCAGCGGCGTTGGCCCTGCCCCTCACCGGATGTTCATCCGCACACCACAGCACCACCTCCGCGGCCGCCACCGGCCCGACGGCCGACTCCTCGCCCTCCTCCCCTGCCTCCGGCGAGCCGTCCGCGTCGCCCTCCGCGTCCTTCGACCTCTCGGCCTGGCCGACCGCGCCGACCGACGTCGACGAGACCGGGTTCCCCAGGGGCCACTCCTACGGGGTGCTGTCGCGGCACTACACGGGCAAGGACTTCATCGGCGCCCTGACCCGGCAGTGGCACATCAGCCTTGCCGCCCGAAAGAAGCTCGGCCCCATAGGAAAAGGCGCCGGGCCCGCTGTATGGCATGCCGCGGGAGCCACGCATCCGTCCAACGGCACCGAACTCTGGGTGGCTGGGCTGTGGGACCTGGCCGGCGATCTGGAGTACCTGTCCTGCGGGGCCACCGCGAAGGCACCCGGCCGGGCCGCCTTCCTGCACGCCTGCGCCCGGTTCGACCACATCGGCGCCCGCCCCGCCGCGGCGGTCCGCCGGCTCGACGGCGTCACCGGCCCCGTGGACCGGAAGTACCGCGAGGACCACCTGCCCGTGGACAGCCCCCTGTACCGGGCGGGACCGGCCGCCGCCTATCTCTTGGAGTACGGCGGCGGCCCGACCCCCGCCACCTACGAGCTCACCTTCTTCGGCGTCAGGAACTGACCGCGCCCGGGACGGCACCCGAGCCGGAGCCGACACAGTGGGCAGCCCGAGCCGGACTGGGCCGAACCGTCGAGCGGGTCGGTGATCCTTTTCCGAAGGCGCGAGGATCGCGACGCACTCCGCATGAGGCGTCATCGGAAGAGGGCCGGCTTGAACGGATCCCAGAAATTACCTGGTCAGAGCCGTTTCTCGACTCATCGTCCTTCGTGCAGGCGCCCAGACGTGCCGGCGGCAGCCGGCGGCGGTCAGGTCAGAATCCGATGGCCTCACGCAGCAGCAGGACAGTGCTGCGCCCGGACTGCGGCTCGGCGTTGAGGACCAGCAGACGGTTGACGGCGCTCGACTGCCCGTAGACCGCCTGGGCGCGCACGTTCTCCAGCGCGAGGGCGTGCTCCTCGACCCGGCGCAGTGCGGTGCTCAGGTCGGGCACCACCTTCTGCGCCCCGACGATCCAGATCGCCTTTGCGGCGCCGCCTGCGGCGGCGGGCAGCTGGCTGCCGCTGCCCGAGGCGATGACGAGCGAGCCGGTCTCGGTCACGGCCGCGACGCTGGCGACGAAGACGTCCGGAGTGGCCACCAGCCGGCGGATCCGGTCGAACTCGGTGGCGCGGTCCATCTTCAGGACGCGCGGCCGGATGGCCTGGCAGCGGTCGTCCTCCTCGATGTCCTGCGCGATGCCGGAGAGCCTAAGCGTCTCGCTGGCCCCGGTGAACACGCCCGCACCGTCCGGTATCAGTTCCTTGACGCGGGCGCGCGCCGCCGCGGCGTCGTCGAGCAGTTCGGCGGTGAAGCCGTTCGCCCGCAGCGCCGCCACCGCCCGGTCCAGCCGCTCGGCGGACGCCGGTGCGCCGAAGTCGTCGGCCGCACCGGCGGCCGACACGTCCGCCTCAGCGGCCGCCGCGGCCAGGACGACGTCCCGGACCTCACCGGAGCCGTGCGACCGGCCATCGGGGCCGGGCGCGGAGCCCCGCAGCGGGGTCGTGTCGACGTACCTGACCTCGTAGACCCGCTCGGCGAACTTCCAACCCTCCGGCGTTCGCCGGTAACTGTCGTGGTAGACGGCGAAGTTCAGGCCCGATCGGCCGTCGAGCACCCGCGCGATCTCCTGAATGTAGGTGCGGCCCGCGGCCGTGTCTCCGTCGAGACGGATCGTGCCCGGGTGGCTGTTCTGCACGAAGAAGTCCCACTGGGCCTGCAGGCGTTCGCCTCCGGTCCGGATCTCCTCGCGGCCCACGAACTCGACCGGGATGTCGGGCATGCGCAGCACGCCGTCGGGGGTGAACAGCGCGGCGAGGCGGGCACGGTCGCGCATCATCGCCGCGTCGGTGAACTCCCCGCGCAGCGCCTCGATCTCGACGCGGTCGGCGATCTCCTGGAAGTCGTTCATGTTCGGCGTCCTGTCCTGTGGCCGGTGTGTTCCTCTTCACCCGGTCCGACAACGCAGGCCCGCCGAATGTGAGGCGAGCCACCGACCTCACATTCCGCCGCGCTGATGTGTCGTCATGGAGAGGGACCGCGAACGAGGGAGCCGGAGAGCGTATGACCACCCCGTGGGAACAGTCACAGCGGCAGGCGGAGGAGCAACACGACCCGATCCTGGGCGCGATCATGAGCGAGCGGCGGCAACTGCTCAATCTCGCCTACCGACTGCTCGGGTCCCTGGCCGACGCGGAGGACGTCGTCCAGGAGACCTACATCCGTTGGTACGCGATGTCCCGGGCGCAGCAGGAAGCCGTCGAGTCCCCGGGCGCCTGGCTGACGACGGTGGCCAGCCGTATCTGTCTGAACCTGCTCGGCTCGGCGCGCAGCCGACGGGTGACCTACGTCGGGGAGTGGGTCCCGGAGCCACTGCCCGACCCGGCCGAGTGGATCGCCGGGGCGGCGGGCGGCGCCGGCGAGGACCCGGCCGACCGGATCACCCTCGACGAGTCGGTGACCATGGCCTTGCTGGTCGTGTTCGAGTCGTTGACCCCGGCCGAGCGCGTCGCGTTCGTGCTGCACGACGTCTTCCGCTACCCGTTCGCCGAGGTGGCCGAGATCATCGGCCGCAGCCCGGCGGCGTGCCGCCAGCTGGCGTCCTCTGCCCGCCGCCGCATCGCCACGCGCGCGGAGGCGAGCCCGGACGCGGCCCGGCAGGCGAGCGTC
The DNA here is from genome assembly GCF_042957285.1 of Streptomyces sp. NPDC008092. Lineage (NCBI taxonomy): Bacteria > Bacillati > Actinomycetota > Actinomycetes > Kitasatosporales > Streptomycetaceae > Streptomyces > Streptomyces sp. NPDC008092. The sequence goes on along the minus strand of NZ_JBIBHY010000013.1, from coordinate 277,453 downwards.
GTCCGGCGGTTCAAGGCGGCCTGGGAGACCCAGGACATCGACGCCCTGCTCGGCCTCCTCGACCCGGGCGCCACCGCGATCGCCGACGGTGGCGGCCGCGCCATCGCCCACCTGCTGCCGGTCGAGGGCGCGGAACGGATCGCCCACCTCTATCTCACGATCGCCCGGCTCGCGCCACACCGGACGATCCTCGAACGCACCGTCAACGGGCTGCCGGGCCTGGTGATCGAGTCCGAGGGCCGGGTCGAGACGGTGTTCGCGTTCGAGGTCGCCGAGGACAGCCGGATCACGCACATCTGGGCGGTACGCAACCCGGACAAGCTCCAGCCATGGCAGCCGACCTGACCATCCCCCGCCGACGCGGAGGTGCTTCCCTGCCGGCCCCCCCCCTCAAGAAGGAGGCCACCGACCGAACTCCCCTCGGGTTCACGCCCGGCCGCAGGACTGCCGGCACCGTCCGCCGAGGAGCACACCGCACGGTCTCCGGGCGACCGGCCCGTCGCCGTCCGAGACCGGCCCACACCCATGCCAGGCAGCCGGTCCCGTGCGCCCCTGGCAGGATCTCCCGCATGCTCGAAGAAAAGCTCGACGCGCTCTCGCAGCTGATGGCCAGGCACATGGCCGCCCCGTTCCCGCCGGGCTTCCGCAACCGGGATGTCGAGGACCAGGACATGGTGCTGCTCGACGCGGACGCCTACGGCTACGCTGCCGGCGCCCTCGAAGGCCCGCTCGACCAGCGGCGCCGCGCGGGCCTGACGAGAGTCACAGCGGTGCTCGCGAAGGTTCTCCCGGCGATCGACGACGAGTACGCGGCCAGGTACTTCACGCACGTGCGCGACATGGCCGCGCTGGCCGCCGAGATCGAGACCTTGCGCGACAAGCGGACCCCTGGATGAAGAGGTTCGCCAAGGTGACGGCCGGGCGGTCGAATGTGCGCTGACGTCCGCTCCGACAGGGGGCGAGGTGGCCGTACCTGTCCGTGTGCGCGGTCGAGGGTTCAGCACGTGGTTTTGACCGGGCAGCAACGCACTGCCCCTCTCGATTCCGCCAGACAGCAACGGCGTCCGGTCGCAAACAGGCGAGTACGGCCCTATCGGGGCCAGTAAGCGGCAGGCCGAGGCGGGCGTGACCGGGATGCGCTGGGATGGACCGATTCACCGCAACCTGACAGTCAGTTGGGGCCGCCATGAGCGACACGGTCACGTCAGAGCCGATAGACGGGGCAGGAGCTGCCCGGCGGGCCCACCGCCGACGCGGTACCCCGAGCCGAACGGGTGAGCCCGGAGCGGCCGAGGACCGGTTCCGGGGACTGCTGGAAGCGGCGCCCGACGCGATGGTCATCGTGGACGACACCGGAACCATCAAGCTCGTCAACGCCCAGACCGAGACCCTCTTCGGCTACCACCGCGACGAACTCCTCGACCGTCCCGTCGAGATCCTCATCCCCGGCCGGTTCCGCGACCAGCACGCCGCCCATCGCGACGACTACGCCACCACCCGTCAGGTGCGTCCCATGGGCGCCGGACTGGAACTGCACGGACTGCGCAAGGACGGCACCGAGTTCCCCGTCGAGATCAGCCTCAGCCCACTGGAAACCACCGACGGCCTCCTCGTCTCCGCCGCCGTACGCGACGTCAGCGAACGCAAGGCCGCCGAAGAAAGGTTCCGGGCGCTGCTGGAAGCGGCCCCCGACGCGATGGTCATCGTGGACGACACCGGAACCATCACCCTCGTCAACGCCCAGACCGAAGCCCTCTTCGGCTACCGGCGCGACGAACTCCTCGGCCGTCCGGTCGACTTGCTGGTTCCCGAACGGTTCCAGGTCAACCACACCCGGCATCGCGACGGATACACCACCAACCGTCAGGTGCGTCCCATGGGCGCCGGACTGGAACTGCACGGACTGCGCAAGGACGGCACCGAGTTCCCCGTCGAGATCAGCCTCAGCCCACTGGAGACCACCGACGGCCTCCTCGTCTCCGCCGCCGTACGCGACGTCAGCGAACGCAAGGCCGCCGAGGCGCGGATCACCGAGCTCGCCGCGCTCGTGGAGTCCTCCCAGGACGCGATCCTCGCCAAGACCCTCGACGGTCGCATCACCTACTGGAACACCGCCGCCCAGCGCCTGTACGGCTACTCGGCCGAGGAAGCCATCGGGCAGCACGTCTCCATGCTGGCGCCGCCGGAACGCAAGGACGAGATCACCCACTTGCTGGAGCGGTTGAGACAGGACGAGAAGATCGAGCACTTCGAAACGCTCCGGGTCACCAGTACCGGCGCCCTGCTCGATGTCGACGTCACCCTGTGGCCGACCCGGGACACCACCGGAACCGTCGTCGGCGCCTGCGCCATCGTCCGCGACATCAGCGACCGAAAGCGCGCGGAGGCCGAACTCACCGAGTTGTACCGGCAGCAGCAGCACATCGCCCTTACCCTGCAGCGCAGCCTCATGGGCACCCCGCCCGCCATTCCCGGCCTGGCCGCCGCCAGCCGCTACCGGCCCGCCACCCAGGGCGCCGGCGTGGGCGGCGACTGGTTCGACCTCATCCCGCTCGGCGCCGGCCGGGTCGGGGTCCTCATCGGCGACGTGATGGGCCGCGGTCTGGAGGCGGCGTCCGTCATGGGCCAGCTGCGCTCCGCCGCCCACGCCCTGGCCAAGACCGCCATGCAGCCCCGCCAGTTGATGCAGGCCCTGGACGCGGTCGTCGCCGACCTCGACGTCCCCGACCAGCTCGTCACCTGCTGCTACCTCGTCATCGCTCCGGACTCCGGATCCGTCACCGTGTGCTCCGCCGGTCATCTGCCCACCCTCGTCACCGATCCCGAAGGCGGCTGCCGCAGACTTCCCGCGCCGGTGAACGCGCCTCTCGGCGTCGGCGACATCCTCTATCAGCAGTCCAGCTCGGCCATCGCGCCCGGCGCCACGCTCGTGCTGTACACCGACGGGATGGTCGAGACTCCGGGCAGTGACATCGAGCACCAGATCGACAAACTCACCGCGGCTCTCGACGACGCCTTCACCCGCACCAGCAGCCTCGACGCCGCCGCCGACCACGTCCTCACCGCGCTGCTGCCCGATGCCGAGGGCCACGACGACGACGTCACCCTGCTCCTGACCCAGCTCCCAGCCGCCCCGCTGGAAACCGCCCGTACAGAACTGCCGGCCACCGCCTCCGCGGTGTCCGCGGGCCGCTCCTTCGTGGTCGAGACCCTTGCCACCTGGGGCTGCGGCCACCGGGCCGACGACGCGCGACTGCTGGTCTCCGAGATCCTCACCAACGCCGTCCAGCACGCGGAAGGTCCTGTCGTCCTCCGCCTCCGCCGCAGCGCCTCCGAGTGCGCCGTCGAGATCAGCGACCTCAGCCCACACCTGCCCCAACCGCGTCTGGCCGCCCACGACGACGAATCCGGACGCGGTCTCGTCCTCGTCGACACCCTCGCCGACACCTGGGGCGTCCGCCCCGACGAACGCGGGAAGACCACCTGGTTCACCCTCAGACTGTGACCGGCAGACCCCCAGCGCCCGGCACCTGAACGGCCGGCCCAGCACTCCGAAGGAGGTCGAGCAGACCTGCCAGATCCACGAAGGCGCGGGTCAGTGGCCCTTCGCTACCGGTTCGAGGATCGCCACGCACTCCACGTGATGCGTCGATGCGTCATCGGAAAGATGCCGGTCCAAGTGGGCCTCGAAAAAGGCCAGGTCAGATCCCATTTCCAGGCTCGCCGTCCCACGCACTGGCGCCCAGGGCGTCAAACGGGCGTCACGACCAGCCGCCTACCCGTCCTGCTCCAGCCTGCACACCCGGCCATGCGGCTCCCGATACCCGCACCGCCACACGGCTGCCCGGACAGCAGGCCAGTGGCCTGAGTGACTGCGGAACGACGCGTACAGAGAGGGCCGTCCACCAGAGGTACGGTGTCCGGCCCGGCCTCCTTGTACGCCTGAGTGCGTAGAACCGCGACTGCGCGCTCACCGCGTCGGCACCGAGGCCACGCCCAGCCCGTCGCCTTCGGCGCACCGGGGTGGCAGCGCACCAGTCCTGCCGCGCGACCGGCGACGAACGCGAAGCCCTCCTCGCGATCCGAACCGTCTTCGACCGCGAGAAGACCGCCGCTCGCCACCTGGCCGGACTACACAACGCAGGCGTCTTCCACCGGCCCGACCGCCGGCCCGAACGAAACCGCCTGAACCCGGGCTCACCGCGACCACCGCGCCGACGGCCGCTGTAGATCGTGTTGTTCATGTCTGGTATGCGGCTTGTCGCCGGCAATGGCTGGCGCGTGATCGCTCCTGATGGCGGCGGCGCCAGTGTGACCAGCTGAGCCGGTGGGCCGCGTCGTGGAGAGGCTGGACGACGACGGTGATGAACAGGCGCTGGATCTCGTTGCAGGACAGCGGAACCAGGCCGCCGTCTGTGGACTGGCGGGTGTGTTCGTCGGCACGGACTACGGCCAGGAAAGCGTGGGCGAGCATCGAGAGGGTGCCCCAGCGGATCCAGGAGGGGTAGCGGCGGACCTGGTGCCTTCACCAAGGTAGTCAGCGGTACGGGATCGGGTGAGTAGCAGCGGCAGTAGGCGAGTTCACGGGTGGTGCGGTTGCGGCGGATCAGTAGGTGACGGTGGCCCGGCGCCGGTGGTCGCTTCGGCCGAGCAGGGCACCGCGAGCACATGTCCCAAGCCACCTTCCTCCAAGGCGCCGCGCAACTTCGGGTTGCCGCCGTAGACCTCGTCCCCGGTGACCCAGCCCACGTGGTGTCCGGCGTCCAGGAACCGTTCGATCATCCGGCGGGCCAGTTCCGGCTTGGTTCCGAAGACGGTGTCCTCGCCGAGTCCCGCGGCCTGGCAGCGGGCCGGGGCAGACGTCCAGGAGCGCGGGATGTACAACTCCCGGTCGACCGCAGCGTGTCCGCGCGGGCTCGCGTAGACGAGACAGACGGCGATTTGGGAGTTCTCGATCCGCCCGGCCGTGCCGGTGTACTGGCGCTGGACTCCGACGGTGCGGGTGCCCTTCTTCAGGTCGCCGGTCTCGTCGACAACCAGTACCGCGGCCTTGTCGTGGAGGTGTTCTGTTCGACGATGTACTCGCGCACATCGTCGCGGACCGCGTCGGCGTCCCAGGAGACCCGACACAGAAGGTGCTGCATGCCGTGCGGAGTCGCTTCCCCGGCCCACTCCGCGATCGTCCAGCAGTTTTTGCGCGGGAGGTCGGACAGCAGGCCCAGCACCAACCGCCCGGCTCGCAGCCGGGGTTCGACCCGCACGAACCGTCCCGCGATCCGGCCCAGGGCCACATCGAACGCTTTCCGCCAACGGCCGGGATCTCTGCTGTGCCCTGCGGCCACCGTCTCGTCGTTTGTCCACACAACTCACGATGATCAACGGTGGCTGCACCCGTCTCCGCACCAGCCCCTGCACAGCACCTGATGATCACGCGGTGGCCGCGCCGTGCCCGGCCGCGACACACCGCCCGATCGCTTACCCGGCAACGGTTTCGTCGAAGAGCCGGTTCCGACCTGGTGGGTGGGGCGGGTTCAGTCGCGAGCGCCGATCGTACGGCCGGTGGCGTGGAACAGACCCATCGGCAGCGCACCGACGGCCATGCCGAGCAGCGCCCAGCCGGGATGCCGCACTGGATGCGCGCCCCAAAGACATAGCCCGGCAAGCGCCAGGCCAGACCAGCCGGCGAGCACGTTGACCACCGGGGAGGATCCGAACACGGTCGGGAACCGTTCCGCCGCGATGCCCTTGGCGAAGTGAGGATGCGCGTTGGCAGCCAGCATGCCGGCCAGGAACGCGAGCAGTACCGCCTGCCACATGCCGGTCTCCATCCCGTTGCCGTGGAATCCGTTGACCCTAGAATCGGACTTGTGACTCCGATTAGAGGATACGGACTGACCACTCCGGTTGCAAGGAACGGCCGATGACCACCGCCCGGCCCCTGCGCGCCGACGCGCAGCGCAACCGCGCACGGGTGCTGGCCGCGGCAGAGAAGGTCTTCGCGGAACGAGGTACGGCCGCCTCGACCGAGGAGGTCGCCCGCGCGGCCGGCGTCGGTGTCGGTACCGTCTTCCGGCATTTCCCGAGCAAAGAGGCTTTGCTGCGGGCACTTGTCGTGGAGCGCCTTGCCAGGATCGCCGCCGACGCCCGCGAACACGCCGCATCGTCCGATGCAGGGGCGGCCTTCTTCGACTTCTTCACCTCCGTCGTCCGTGGCTCGGCAACCAAACTCGAACTCGTGGACGCACTGGCCGAATTGGGCATCCACCCGAACGAGGCCGTCGCGACAGTCGCCGAGGAGGTGACCGAAGCCCTGTCCGCTCTGCTGCAGCAGGCGCAGCGGGCAGAGGCAGTGCGCACGGACATCGGAGTCAGTGATGTCATCGCGCTGCTCGCCGGCGCCTCTCAAGCCCGCCGGTACGCTCCCGACGACCGGCCGCTGGCCGTCATTCTCGACGGCCTGCGCGTTCCGAGCGCCCAGTAGCGCCAACCCCCCGACGATCCGATGCCGGGCTGTCAGCCACGGGAAGTCAGAGCCTCATAGATCTCGAACTGCGGCTGTCCTACTACTTCGGATCAGTCGGCACCGGTGTGGCGGGGGCGCGGTAAGCAGTTCGTGCGGGCCGCCCGGCGGCACGCGCGGCTTGTCAGGGCAGGGACGTGCCGCCGGACGGGGCGGGTGGGCAGCGGCTGTCGACGGGCGCTGCTCGATGTATGGCTGGGACCGTCCGGCGGTACGTCTTGGTGGCAGAACAGGGCGCGTACCGCCGGACGGAGAAGGAAGGGCCGCCTGATTAGCTTTCACACCGGCTGACCGGAACGGGAGTTATGCGCTCTTGGTACCCGGCCAGAGGCCGGAGTGTGGAGTGCCCGCTCTCCAGCGCCACGGACCACACCAGGTCGTCGGCCAGGGAGTTCCAACCATCCGCGGCAGGTTCTGGTACCAGGCCGGAGGAGACGACCGCCTCGAAGCCCGGGCGGCGGGTGTGCAGCATCGGGTGGTAGGGCGGCCAGGTCACGCCCGTGGCGCGTTCGTCGTCCGGCCAGACGCGGACGTGGCCGGTGCCGGCGGTCGGGTCGTGGTGGCTGATGACCGCCAGGATGTCGGGGCCGAGGAGGATCGCGTTGAGGCTGGAGGCGTGGAGTCCCGCGTCGGTGGTGCGGGCGATGACCCGGTCGGCCGCGGTCACGAGGTCGCCCGCGGTGTGGTCCATCTCCTCCAGGAGGGCGAGGAAGTAGATCTCGCTGTCGGTCTGGCCTTCCGGTTTTCGCTCGCTACCTGGTGGCAGCAACGCGTCGATGTGGCCGGCGGGCAGGATCGCGCCGTTGTGGGCGAAGGCCCAGCCGTCGCGGACGAAGGGGTGGACGTTGGCGAGGCCGGTGCCGTAGCCGGGGGTGCCGAGGCGCACGTGGACGAAGCAGGCCCGGGTCTCGGTGCCGGTCATGAAGTCCGCGAAGCCGGGGTCCGTGTGGGCGGGCAGCACGGAGCGGTGGGTGTGGTGTGCGCCGGCCGGATCGACCCATGCCGCGCCCCATCCGTCCGCGTGCACGGTGGAGAGGTGGGCGATACGGTCGACCACTTCGCGGCCCAGTGCGGTCACGGGGGTGGTGGCGCGGTCAGTGAACCATGCGGCCATGCGGCACATCGGTGGCTGCTTCCTGTCGTGCGGCGGGTTGGTTCGACGGGGCAGGGGTGTGCCGGTCCTCCGGTGGGTGGTCGGGGTCCTCGTCTCCCTCGTCCGGCAGGATTCCGGTGACGTCGGCGGGAGGGGTGACCACTCCGATACGGCCGCCGACGACTCGGTTGCGGGGGCCGGGCTGTTCGGTTGGAGGCGCCGGCCGGGGCGTGGTGCGTGCGCCGCCCCATTCCCTGTCTATGCCGCTGAGTGCCTTCATCGGTTCCTCCTTCGGTTGCGTCGTTCGTGGTGTGGGTTGCGACCCGCTGTCGGCTCAGCAGGTTTTGCGGGTGTGGTAGGTGGCCAGTCCCCACTGCTGGTCGACGACCAGTTCCAGGCCCTGGTCGGTGAGGGAGGGCAGGAGCCGCTGGAGTCGGGCCCTCAGTGCTCGGAGGGTCATGGGCAGGTCCGGGGTGCCGAGCAGGAGCCTGAGGTGGTGGCAGCAGACGGCCGACCGCGCACGGGAGAGGACGTCGAGCAGCAGTCGCTGGCTTGCGGTGCCCGTCGGCCCGTCCGGGTCCGCGAGCACGGGTGGACATCGTCTGAGGTCGGCGCGGATGCGCCAGGCGAGTTCGGCCGTGGGGGCGTCGGGGTCGAGGACATCGCAGGCTCCCGCGTCGAACGCGGCCACGGCGTCGCTCCCGCCGGGTCGCAGGACTGCCACCGGAGCGATGCGCGCGGCTGCCTTGATGAGGCGGGTGAGGGTCTCCGCGTCCTTGTCGGGAGCGCTCAGCACGATCATCGGCGGCCGCCGTTCGAGGAGGGCCGCGCACGCGCTCTCGCTTCCCCAGGGCAGGGGGCCGGTGACGAAGAGGCCGGTGCGCTGCAGCCGCATGACCACGTCGTGGGGTTGCGCGCCGACCGAGAGCATCAGCGGTGCGCGGGGAGAGGCGGGCTGCCCGTACGGGACGCTCCGCGCTGCGGAAGGGTGCATGCGTGTTCCTTGGTTCAAGGCGCCTGGCAATCCGTGTCGTCAGCCGCCGAGCTCCTGCCAGAGCAGTTCGCCGAGGCGGCCGAGCCCCCGTACGAGTGCCTCGTCGGGTACGCCGGAGAAGCTCATGCGGGCGTGGTTGGGTTCCTGCGTGCCCGGGAAGAAGGTCGCGCCCGGTACATAGGCGACCTTGGCCAGTGGGAGCAGGGTGTCCCGCATGAAGGACGCCGCGTCGAACCCGCCGGGGAAGGACAGCCAGGTGAACAGGCCGCCCTGGGGGCGGGTGAAGCCGACGGAGGGCGGCAGGACCTCGGCGAGGGTCTTGAGGGTGAGATCGCGCTTGTGCTTGTAGGCCGCGCAGGCGTCGACGATGTGCGCGTCGATGTCGTAGGCGTCCAGATAGGCCGAGGTCGCCGCCATGTTGAGGGTGCTGCACTGGGTGTCGGCGGCGAGCTTGAGCAGGCCGAGCTTCTCCAGGACGTCGGGCGCGGCGACGGCCCAGCCCAGGCGCATGCCGGGAGCGAGGATCTTGGAGAAGCTGCCGAGGTGCACGACGCGGCCCTCGGTGTCCAGGCTCTTCAGGGTCGGGACGTGGGAGCCCTCGTAGCGCAGGGACCGGTAGGGGGTGTCCTCCAGCAGCAGGAGGTCGTGCTGGTTGGCCAGCTCGATCATGCGGTGCCGGCGTTCGAGGCCGAGGGTGACACCGGTGGGGTTCTGGAAGTCGGGGACGGTGTAGAGGAGTTTCGTGCCGGGGTTGCGGGCGAGGGTCTCCTCGAGATGGTCCATGTCCATCCCGTCCTCGTCGATGCGTACGGGCGCGTAGCGCGGTTCGTACGGGGCGAAGGAGATCAGCGCGCCGAGGAAGGTCGGGTTCTCCGTGACGACGGTGTCGCCGACGTTGAGCACGAGCTTCGCCGCGAGGTCCATGCCCTGCTGGCCGCCCTGGACGACGAGCACGTCGTCGGCGCCGCAGTCGATGCCGTCCCGGGTGAGCCGGCGCGCGATGTGTTCACGCAGCTCGGGCAGGCCGCGGGACTCGGTGTACTGGAGCGCCTCGGCGTGTGCGCCGGTGAGGAGCTTCTGGAAGACCTCGCTCAGTTCGGTCATGGGAAACAGCGCGGGGTCGGGGTATCCGCCGCCGAAGGAGACGATCTCCGGGTCGGCGCCGAGCCGGAGCAGCTCGCGGATGGCGGACGGCCGGACTCCGCCCATGCGGTTCGCGTAGGGGATGGTCACTGTCTTGTCTCCTGCTCGGTCAGTCCGTGAGGTCGAGGACGGCCCCGACGATGCTGTCTGCGTCGATCCCGTGGGCGCGGTGGACGCTCTCCAGGTCACCGGACTGCCCGAACTGCGTGACACCCAGATGCGTCGCGCCACCCTTGGCCAGCCCGGCCAGGAAGGCGAGGGTGTGGGGATGTCCGTCCAGCACGGTGGTCAGGGGCGCGGCCCGGTCCGCCGGGAAGAGGGTGTCGAGGATCCAGCTGGGTGCGTCGCTCTTGCCGCGTCGTGCCTGGACGGCACGGAAGAGCAGGTCGGGGCTGGTGACGCAGATGACGTCGACGGCCGTTCCCAGTCGTTCGAGGCGCTCGGCTGCCTGGAGGGCCTCGGGGACGAGGGCGCCCATCGCGACGATGGTGGCGTCCGGTGTTCCCTGCGTGCGGCGCAGGGCGTACCCGCCGGCGACGACCTGGCGGCGGCGCCGCTCACGGGCGGCCGGGTCGGTGGGGATCGCTGCCAGGGCCTGGTCGACGGAGCGGGTGGACAGCCTGAGGTAGGCGGAAGTACCGCCGGGGCGGCCGAGCTGTCCCAGGGCGGCGAGCAGACACCACTCGGTGTCCAGGGCGAACGCGGGCTCCCAGGTGGTGCAGCCCGGCTGCTCGATGCCGACGGACGGGGTGATGATCGACTGGTGGGCGCCGCCCTCGGGGGCGAGGGTCACGCCGGAGGGGGTGCCGACCAGGATCGACTGACCGCCGGCGTAGATCCCGTACGACCAGGGCTCCAGCGCGCGGGTGACGAACGGGTCGTAGAGCACGCCGATGGGCAGCAGGGGCTGGCCCCAGCGGCTCCAGGTGGCGCCGAGCTCACCCAGCAGGCTGACCAGGTTGACCTCGGCGATGCCGAGCTCGATGTGCTGGCCGCTGGGGCGTTCGCGCCAGTGCAGGATCGTCTCGCGGTCGTCGGCGAACCAGTCGGTGCGCTCGGTGGTCGACCACACGCCCACCTTGTTGACCCAGCCGCCGAGGTTGGTGCTGGAGCTGACGTCCGGTGAGACGGTGACGACGCGGGCCCCGGCCTCGGGCGCGGCCCGGTTCAGGTCGAGCAGGGCCCGGCCGAGCGCGGACTGGGTGGTCGCGGATCCGGTGGGGGTACGGCCCAGGTCCGCGGGCACGGCAGGCGGTGGGGCGGTTGCTTCGGGTGCCCGGCGCAGGCGTGCGGCGGCACGTGAGCAGAGCTCGGCGGCGGCGCTGCCGGGGGCGAACCGCTGCCAGGGCTGGTCGGCCAAGACCCCGACGCGGGCGGCGAGTTCCTCGATCTGGTCGGCCTTGAGCAGCGCCGAGTGGTTCTGCGGGTGGCCGGCGGTGGGCAGGCCGTATCCCTTGACGGTGTAGGCGATGATGACGGTCGGCCGGGTGTCGTCGATCGCGTCGAACGCGCGGCGCAGCGCGGCGTGGTCGTGGCCGCCCAGGCTGCGGAACGCCTCGGTGAGGCGGTCGTCGTCGACGCCGGCGAGGACCGCGCCGATGTCGGCGGCCCGCGGCCCGGTGCCCGGGAGGAGTTCGCGCAGCCGGTCCGCGGAGTGGCGCAGCAGGCGCTGGTACTCCGGGTTGCTCATGGTGTCGATGCGCTCGCGCAGCGCGTCGCCGCCCGGGCGGGTGAACAACTCCTCCAGTACGGCGCCGTACTTGACGGTGATGACCTGCCACCCGGCGGCGGCGAAGAGCGATGCCGTGCGCTCGCCGCCCTGCACGGGCACGACGCGGTCGAGGGACTGCCGGTTGAAGTCGACGATCCAGACGATCTCCCCGAGGTCGGCGACCATCGGGTCGAGGACCGCCTCCCAGACGGCGCCTTCGTCGAGTTCGGCGTCGCCGACCAGCGAGTACTGGCGTCCGGTGGCCTGGGGGGTGAAGTGGCTGCCGACGTAACGGCGGGAGATCGCGCCCCAGATGGGGGCGGTGGCACCGATGCCGACCGAGCCGGTGGAGTAGTCGGCGGGGACCGGGTCCTTGGTGCGCGAGGGGTAGCTCTGCAGTCCGCCGAAGGCGCGCAGGGTGGTCAGGTACTTCTCGTCGAGGGTGCCGAGCAGGTACTCGATGGCGTGCAGGACCGGGGAGGCGTGCGGTTTGACCGACACCCGGTCCTCGGGGCGCAGGTGCTCGAACCACAGGGCGGTCATGATGCTGGTGATGGAGGCGCTGGACGCCTGATGGCCGCCCACCTTCAGGCCGGTGGGGTTGGGCCGGACCCGGTTGGCGTGGTCGACGATCGCGGTGGACAGCCACAGCACGCGCTGCTCCACCTCGCGCAGCGTGTCCAGGCCGGTACCGGTCAGCTCGTCCTGGTCGGTCGCGGGTGCGGTGATCTGGTCGGTGATCTGGTCGGTCATCACGTGGTCCTGGCGGTGTCGGTGCGGGTGGTGCCGGTGGGATCGGTGCGGGTGGTGTCCGTGGTGCGGTCGTTCCGCGCGCGGAGGGTGAGGGCGATGTCGAGGAGCATGTCCTCCTGACCGGCCACCATCGAGCGGTGCCCGGCCTCCACCAGCAGGTCGCGGGTGGACAGCCCGTAGGCGCGGGCCAGTTGCTCGGCGGGGCGCAGGAAGCTGCCGTACACGCCGGTGTAGCCGAGGGACAGGGTTTCGCGGTCCACCTGGACGGGGCGGTCCATGAGGGGGCGTACGAGGTCGTCGGCGGCGTCCATCAGGGCGAACAGGTCGCAGCCGTGCTTCCAGCCCTGGAGGTCGGCGGCGGCGATGAACGCCTCCAGCGGTGCGTTGCCGGCACCGGCGCCGAGACCGGCGAGGGAGGCGTCGACGCGGGTGACGCCCTCCTCGACGGCGATGATCGAGTTGGCGACGGACAGGCCCAGGTTGTGGTGGGCGTGGACGCCGATCTCGGTCTCCGCGTCGAGGCGGTCGCGCAGGGCCCGGACGCGGTCGCGGTAGCCGTTCATGGTGAGCTGGCCGGAGGAGTCGGCGACGAACACGCACTGGGCGCCCGCGGCCTCCATGATGGCCGCCTGGTCGGCCAGGTCGGCGGGGTCGGTGCGGGCGGACATCATCAGGAAGCCCGAGGTGTCCATGCCGAGATCGCGGGCCTTGGCGATGTGCTGCTGGGCGATGTCGGCCTCGGTGCAGTGCGTGGCGAGCCGCATCGACTGGACACCGAGGTCGCGGGCGGCCTTCATGTCGTCGATCGTGCCGATGCCCGGCAGCAGGACGGTCGTCAGCCGGGCCCGGGTGACCACCTCGGCGGCCGCGGCGATCCACGACAGCTCGCCGCCTGCCGGGGTCGGGCCGAAGTTGAGGCTGCTGCCGGCCAGGCCGTCGCCGTGCCCGACCTCGATCGAGGCGACACCCGCCGCATCCAGTGCGGCGGCGATGGCCTGTACGTCCTCCACGCGGAAGCGGTGTCGGATGGCGTGGCTTCCGTCGCGCAGGGTCACGTCCTGGATGAAGAGCTGCTCGTTCGTCACGCGGTCACCTTCTGGAGCATGTGTTCGGCGGTCCGCAGCGCGGCGGAGGTCATGATGTCGAGGTTTCCGGCGTAGGCGGGCAGGTAGTGGGCGGCGCCCTCGACCTCCAGGAGCACGGTGACCACGTAGCGGTCGGCCGGCGGCAGGCCGGGGACGAGGTCGGCCTCGAAGTCCTCGGGGCCGAACTTCCTGAAGTGCACGTCCTGCTTGAGCCGGTAGCCCGGCACGTACGCGTGCACGTCCTCGACCATCCGCTCCACGGCCCGGGAGACGGCCTCCTGGTCGCAGTCGTCCACGATGCACATGACGGTGTCCCGCATGATCAGCGGCGGTTCGGCGGGGTTGAGGATGATGATCGCCTTGCCCCGCCCGGCGCCGCCGACCTGCTCGATGGCGCGGGCCGTGGTCTGGGTGAACTCGTCGATGTTGGCCCGGGTTCCGGGGCCCGCCGAGCGGGAGGCGATGGACGCCACGATCTCGGCGTAGTGCACCGGCGTGACGGAGGAGACGGCGGCGACGACGGGGATGGTGGCCTGGCCGCCGCAGGTGACCATGTTGACGTTGCCGGCGTCGCGGTGTTCGTCGAGGTTGACCGGCGGCACCAGGAACGGGCCGATCGCCGCCGGGGTCAGGTCGATCAGGGTGACGTGGGTGTCGCGCAGTGCCTCGTGGTTGGCCCGGTGGGCCTCGGCCGAGGTGGCGTCGAAGACGACGCGGATCTCGTCGAAGTCCGGGAGGTCGAGCAGCCCCTGGACTCCGGTGGACAGCGCGGTCACCCCCAGCCTGCGGGCGCGGGCCAGTCCGTCCGAGGTCTCGTCGATGCCGACCATCGCGGCGACTTCGAGGGTGTCGGAGAGCCGCAGGATCTTGATCATCAGGTCGGTTCCGATGTTGCCGGACCCGATGATGGCCACCTTGGCCCTGGACCGGGCCTCGGGCTCGGTGCTGGTCATGTTCACTCCTTGGTTGCTGCTGCTGTCTGTGCGTCCGCGACCGCGTCGAGTTCGTCGGCCGCGGTGCCGCCGCCCTCCTCGCCGAGGATCGAGCCGATCCGCTCGATGGCGGCCGGGTTGCGTGCCTTGAGCGCCGCGATCACGGCGACGCCGAGGACGAGCCACAGGAGGGTCAGGTAGGGCGTGTAGTTCAGGGGGAAGGCCGGCACCGGGTAGACGGAGCCGTAGAGCGCGGCCGCGAACAGCGCGGCGCCCGCCACCGGCACGACGAGATGAGCGAGGGCGTTGTAGCGCTCGTGGGTGCGCTTGAAGAAGACCGCTCCGCCGAAGCACAGGCCGATGTAGACGAGGATGACGGCGAGCGTGCCGAGCGTGGCGAAGAAGTAGAAGACCGTGAACGCGGCGCCCCCGAAGGCCTTCTGGGCCATGCCGAAGCCGACGATCACGGCAAGGACGGTGGCGAGGGCGGCGACGGCGACGGTGGCGTTGGCCGGGGTCCGGAAGCGGGGGTGGGTGCGGCCGAGCCAGCTGGGCAGCACGCCTTCACGGCCCATGGAGAACAGGGTGCGGCTGACGGCGATGACACAGCCGACGCAGGCGAAGAACGCGGACAGCAGGGCGCCGAGCTCCAGCAGGTTCCCCAGCCAGCCGCCGACGTACCGGGTCGCCACGGCCTTCAGGGCGGAGGGCTCCGCGGCGAAGGCCGCGCCGTTGTCGTGCGTGCCGACGCCGATGTCGAGGGCGTAGGTGGTCCACACGTACAGGACGATCGCGAAGACCACCGTGGTGATGATCGCGACGGGGACGGCCTTGCGCGGGTTCGCGGTCTCCTCGCCGAAGTCGGCGGCGGTCTCGAAGCCGATGTACGAGGTGATGCCGAGGATGATTCCGTAGAAGACGCCGGAGAAGCCGCCCTTGAGGGTGTGGTCGAAGGTGAAGGGCTGGACGGTGTGCCCGGCGGTGCCGCCCTTGACGGTGACGACGACGTCGACGACCAGGATGAGCGCGACGGTCGCCACGGCCACCGCGATCTGGGCCTGGGTGGTCACCTTCACCCGGACCACGGACAGGGCGACCAGCAGGACCATCCCGGTCAGGAAGAACGGGAACCACCAGCCGGCGCCGACCTGGAGCAGGTCGACGAGCAGGTAGGCGACGCCCGCCATGAGCATCGGGGTGAAGCACACGAACCCGAAGGCGTACAGCCAGCCGGCCAGGAAGCCGGCCCGCTTGCCCAGGCTGCGGCTCGCGTAGCTGTAGGCGTACCCGGCTGACGCCATGCGCCGGGTGAAGCCGACGACCACGAAGGCCAGCGCCAGGCAGGCGACGCCGCCGAGCAGGAAGGCGAGCGGGGTCGAGGCGCCGGCGACGACCGACACACCGGCCACGTTGAGGAACATGGCGAGCCCGGGGGCGAGGAGCGAGACGGATATCGCGATCGCGTCGGTGACGCTCAGGCTGCCCCGGGCCAGGCGGGGCGCGGGGGCGGTGCCGTCACTCGGGGGTGCTGCTGACGTGCTCTCGGACATGGGGCTTCCTTCATGAGCGGGAAGGGAGGGGGACGGGCTAAACCGGAGGGCATACGGCGGCTTCCACGGGGGCTTTCGCGGGGACTGTCGCGGGGACTTCGGGGACTTTCACGGGGAGCGGGGGTGCGGTCGGCGTCGGGGCCGGGTCAGAAGAACTCGAAGTACTCGCGCATCTGCCACTCGTTCCTCGCGGCGGCGGCGCTCTGTTCGTCCTTCGCGTCCGTGCCGGCGGCCTCGTACCGGGCGAGTTCGGCGCGCTTCAGCATCAGGAAATAGTCGACGAAGCCGTCACCGAAGGCGCTCCGGAACACCGGGTCGCCCTCCAGGGCCGCGATGGCCTCGCCCATGCTCGCCGGCAGTGAGGGCGCCTCCAGCGCATACGGGTCCGCGCCGGCGGGCGGCGGCGGGGTGAGTCCGCGTTCGATCCCGGAGAGGCCGGCGGCGATGTCCGAGGCCAGGTAGAGGTAGGGGTTGGCGGCGGGTTCGCCGAGCCGGTTCTCCAGGTGGGTGCCACTGTCTCCGGGACCGCCCTGGACCCGGACGAGCGCGCCGCGGTTGTCGACGGCCCAGCAGATGCGGTCCGGGGCGAAGGTGTAGGGGGCGAACCGCTCGTAGCCGTTGACGGTCGGGCTGGCGAACAGCGTCATGGCGGGTGCGTGGTCGAGGAGCCCGGCCAGGTAGTTCATGCCGAGCGGCGAGAGCAGCGCGGTGTCGTCCGCGTAGGCGTTGCGACCGGCCGCGTCCAGCAGCGAGCTGTGCAGGTGCCAGCCGGACGAGCCGAAGTTCGGCAGCGGCGGCTTGCACATGAACGTCGCCTGGAGCCCGCGCCGCTGACAGATCTGCTTGACCGCGCTGCGGAACAGGATCATGGCGTCGGCGGTGCCGAGGCCCGGCATCGGGCTGAAGCTGAACTCCAGCTGGCCCGGCCCCCACTCGTCCTCCATGGACCGGGGCAGCAGCCCCACGCCGTCCAGTCCGTCCCGCAGGGCGTTGACCGTGTCGAGCACTCCGTCGAGCCGGACCTCGGACAGGAACTGGTATCCCTGCTCGAACACGTCGACCGCGGGCGGGGCGGGCGGCTGGCCCGTCTCGTCGAGCCCGATCACCAAGGTCCGGCGGCGGGTGACGTAGAACTCCACCTCAAGGCCCGACAGGTAGGTCAGGCCGCGGTCCGCGAGCCGCCGCAGCTGCTCGCGCAGGAGCCTGCGGCCGTCGAGCGGCAGCGGGGCGCCGGAGGCGAAGTAGGCGTCGCACAGCACCCATCCCGTGCGGTCCGCCCAGGGCAGGACCCGGAAGGTGTCCGGGTCGGGGACGATCACGATGTCGGGAAAGCCGGTGAACTCGGGTATCCCGAAGCCCCCGCCCTCGGCGAAGGCGGGCGGGAAGACCCGGTTGCCGGTGTCGAGGCTGTAGACGGCACCGGAGAAGTCCACGCCGTTGCGGAATGCGGCCGCGGCGGCCTGCGGGGAGAGGAACTTGGCGCGCGGGACGCCGTGCTGGTCGACGACGACCACCCGGATCGTGCGCAGGTCGAGCTCCTCGATGCGGGCGATCACCTTCTCCGCCGCTTCCTGCTGCTCGGGCGTGTGCAGCCCGTGCTCGGCGACGAATCCCGGGCGGCCGACGCCCGCGGGGTTGGGAACAGCTGTCATCGGGAGGGTTCCTCACACTCGGATTTTCCATTAGGAAGGTGAAAAATCGATGATGTCTTACAATTGGAAGCCGATAGCGATGAGTGTCCGGTCGCTTGTAAGGTATGTCAAGGTCTTCACTTGGAGGCGATGTGATCGACGACCACTGCCACACCTTCGGGCTGAACGCACAGCCCCTCGACCTGGCGGACATCTCGCTGTGCGTGGGCGACAGCCCGCCCGCGGTCGCCCGGCGCAAACAGGCGGGGCCGCTGCGCGCCGGCCAGGAACTGATGCGGCGGCGCCTGGCCACCTATCTGAAGTGCGCCCCGGAGGAGGTCGAGGCCGCGCGCGCCGAGGCGGCGCGGGACTGGCCCGCCCATGTGCGGGCGCTGCTCGCCGACGCCGACATCGATGAG
This sequence comes from Streptomyces sp. NPDC008092, assembly GCF_042957285.1. Classification (NCBI taxonomy): domain Bacteria; kingdom Bacillati; phylum Actinomycetota; class Actinomycetes; order Kitasatosporales; family Streptomycetaceae; genus Streptomyces; species Streptomyces sp. NPDC008092. The sequence goes on along the minus strand of NZ_JBIBHY010000013.1, from coordinate 259,622 downwards.
CTGGTCTTCGACATCGGCTCCATCGACGCGGACGCGGAGGCGTCCGTCGTCGGCCCCTACACCGCGCTGACCGGCCGCCCCGTGCACTGGCTCGCCCGCTTCGACCCGCTGGTCGACCGGCTCATCGCGGCCGGGGCCGATGCCGGGACGATCGTCGCCGAGGTCGAGGAGCACTGCGAGCGGGCCGCTCGGGCGGGGTGCGCCGGCTTCAAGACCATCGCCGCCTACCGCACGGGGCTCGCCGTCCGGGCGGACGTCACCCTGGACGAGGCCCAGCGGTCACTGGCCGGCGACGAACCGGTGCGCCGGCGCGGCAAGGCGTGCCGGGACCTGGCACTGCGCCGTGCCTTGGGCGTCGCGGCACGCCATGACCTGCCCGTCCAGTTCCACACCGGGTTCGGCGACTCGGATCTGCGGCTGTCCGGATCGAACCCGCTGCTCCTGGAGGACCTGCTGCACACCGAGGAGGGAACAGCCGCGACCGTCGTCCTGATCCACGGCGGCTTCCCCTGGACCGAGGAGCTCGGCTACCTGGCCCTGAGCAGGCCCAACGTGTACGCCGAGCTGTCCCTGTCCAACCTCTTCGCGCCGCTGACCCTCGCCGACCGGATCGTCCGGCTGCTGGACCTGGTCCCTGCGGACCGCCTGACGATCGGTACGGACGGGCACGGGCAGCCCGAGACGCTGTGGTTCGCGGCGTGCGCGGTACGGGACGCCTGGCAGCAGGCCGAGGAGACGATGACGGCCGCGGGAATCGGGGCCGAGTGGCTCGCGCGGACCCGCGAGCGGGCCTTCGACGGGAACGCGCGGGAGCTGTATGTCCGCAGGCAGCCCGCATGATCGCAGGGCCGCCGGACGGGCGCGTCCTGCTGTTACGGTGTGCGATGTCGTACGGCCGTCCGGTCCTGCGCCGCATCGGCGCCCGGGAAGGAATCGGACATCAGGTCCGGGGAAAGAGGGGGCATGCCGCCCGAGAAGGATGAGGCCGAACCCACGAGCGAACGCCCGGCCAGGCGCCACCCCGGCACTCGCCCCGTTGCCGGCCCTCCCCCACTGGACTCGACGGACCTGCAGATCCTCACGTATCTCGCGACGGACGCCCGGATGTCCCAGCGGGCCATCGCCCGCGCCATCGGCATGTCGGCCCCGGCCATCGCCGACCGGATCGCCCGCCTGGAGTCGACCGGGGTCATCCAGGGCTACCGGGCAAAGATCGACTACGCCCTCCTCGACCGAGGGCTGACCCTGCTCGTCGGCATCACCTCGGAGCGCAGCGCCGACCAGCGCGAAGTGGCCCAGGCCATCCTCGGCATACCCGAGGTCGAGCAGGTCGACGTCGTCACCGGGTCCTCCGACCTCCAGGTCCGCCTGCGGGTCAGGGACCAGGCCCACTTCAACGAGGTGTACTTCGAACGGCTGCTCGCCTTCGAGGGGATCCGGCACACGGACACGGCGCTGGTGCTGTACTCGTACGAGCCCGGGAACTTCGCCCAGCAGATGCTGGGATCCCTGCCGCAGTCGGACGAACCGGACAGCGCGCGAGGCGCATAGCACCTGCTGGTCGGGCAGGACAGCCCGGCCGGCGCCGCGGTCCGGACAACGACACCCTGCCGCACAGTGGCTCGATTACCGGTGCAGTGGAGGAAGCCGGGGGCGTTGCCCTCGAAGCAAAGAATTGATCCGGTGTGCCGCGAGCTCGGGCACGTGTCCGGTGCATCCGGCTGCGGCGTGCTCCGGCGCCCTGGCCGGGCAGTCGCTTCCCAGGGCATGCGGGTCCGTGCCGTTGCACACCGCTGCGGCGCCGACCCCGGATGCCCACCTGTCTCTCCCGTATCCGTCAACGACACACCAGACCAACGACCCGACGACGCAGTGGGCGCGGACCAAGCCGTCTGTTCCCGGACTGGACGCCGATGCGGGCTCCGTTCGGTCGCCGATGAGTTTCGGTGTGCCGGACGGTCCAAGCCGGCGCACCTGACATAGGGAGGACCCCATGGGCACGACGCGCCCGCACCCGACGACTCACCTCGCCCGTCGCATGTTCGAGCTCCTGGAGCCGATCTGCCTGGTCACCTTCCTCGCCGACGAGTGCAACGAGGAACTGGCCGCACTCGGCCACCGCACCTACTGGGACGGCTACTTCGCCAGCCGGGCCGCACCACTGGGACGGGTGCCGGCCCAGGTCGTGCACGCGGCCTTCTACAACTTCGCCGACGGGGAAGCCGCACGGCACATCCCCAGCGCCTGGGAGACCATCCCGCCCGAGGCCTCCGTCGCCGCGCGGCAGCGGGGCAGCGCGGCCTCCCTACGGCGCATCCTCGGCGACGAGCTGGCAGGCTCCCCGGGCCTGGTGCGCTCCGCGGACCTGACCACCAGGGCCGCGACGAGCGCCCCCACCGAAGGCCGCGTGATGTACGCCGGCATGCGCACCCTGGAGGTGCCCGGCGACCCCGTCGCCCGGCTGTGGCATTCCGCGACCATGCTGCGCGAGCACCGTGGCGACGGGCACATCGCCGCTCTCGTCGGCGCGCGCATCGGCGGCACCGAGGCCCACGTGCTCTCCGCCCTGGAACAGGGCATCCACCCCCCGGAGTCGTTCGGACGCATCCATCACCTGCCGAAAGCGCGCCTGGCCGCGGTCATGGACGGCCTGCGCGAACGCGGACTCGTCGACACCGACGGCCACTTCACCGACGCCGGCCGCGCGACCAAACAGCGCGTCGAAACCCTCACCGACGAACTCGCCGCCCCGCCCTACGACGCCCTGTCCCCCGCCGAACTCGACGAACTGATCACCGAGCTCGAACCCATCACCGCGACCCTGGTGGCCGCAGGTTCGCAGTGACACGCAGGAATCGCCACAGATCTTCATGATCAGACGCCCGGCAATGTGGTCGACAATGACCCCATGGAAGTCACCGAACTACTCGAAGCGGCTTGCCTCCTGATCCCGGAAGAGATCGCTACCGAGAACGACATCACAGCGCGAGACGTCTGGGACTATCTGGCCCACGACGAATGGGAGATCGCGCTGGGCCTGCTGGAGGAGCTCGGGGACGGACATCCGCTGCCTTTGACGTTCTGGGAGCAGCTTGCAGAGGCAGCCGAGCAACTCCGCCTTGAACGGAGCGCGGCCTGGTGCCACTGGCGGTGTTCCGAGATCCGAAACGGCATGATCCGAGCCGATCTGACGCTCCGTCCGGCCACGGAGACGCGACGCAGGACACCCATCTCCGGTCACGGTGTTCTGCAGCCCATGTGGAACATCGGGAACTCGTCACCCGCCGGGGGTACTTCGCTGAACATCGCCAGGCTCTGGGTCGAAGACATGGCCGTCCTAGAGCCCGGCGGCCGGGCCACTGTCCGCCTCGTTCCCTTCACCCCCTCTCACTGGGCGCACATCGAAACCGGCCAACAGATCTATATGCACGAGGATCGAACGGTGGCCGGCACCGCAGTCGTGCTGGAAGTTCACCTCCCTGCCACTGCCATGCCCAGGAGATGACTCCGTCTGCCCCGACCTCTCCCCGGTGCAGAAATCTCCGATCAGGTGGAGTAGTTCTGAGAAGTACGTCGACAGGTGGCAAGGGAGTGCTGAAGCTTGGAACGAAAGCAGATCGACGCTTCCAAACCTTGCTGCGGCGGCCCCCGCCGGACGGCGGAGAGGTACCGCGCCGCGTCCGGATCGCCTGCCTTCCGGGCCGGCGAGGAACACCGCGACGCGCCCCATGTCCGGGGAACTCATAAAGCCCCCACGCCGTCCAGTCACGCCCCCTCCTCCACGCCGCCGAGCAGGAGGTACCCCGAAGCCCGGCTGAAGTACGGGACCCGTGTCATCAGCTCGCCTCCATAAAGATGGTGGCAATAGCAGCAACCACACTGAGCTGAACCGGACCTTCGGCGCGAACCCAGATCAGCGTCGGGAGCGAGGCCGAGCGCACAAGATCCATGCTGAGCCCGTCCGGCCAAGGCTGGTCCTGCGGCTGCAGAACTTGCGCCGCCAACCTGTCCAACGGTTCAGCCCCCGGCCCGGGAATCCTCCCGATCGTGAAATAGAAAACGTCCCGGAAGGACAGCGTTACATCCGGCTTCCCGGGCCCCCAACGCAATCCGATATCGAGCGCATCAGCTTCCTCGATACGTGACATGGACAGCCGATCAATGACGTATCCCGCGAAGTCCGGCACCTTTTCACAAAGCCGTGCGAATTCGTTCACCGAATTACCGTCCCCCCTGCCGAGCGTTCCGATGTCACGTTTCCATCCGGCCCAAAAAGTAGACTGTAATTCTTCCGATTCGGGCCTGGATTGATCTTGGGTCCAATACGCTGAACCTCTTCGTTCGGCCTGATCCAAATCACGCTACCGTCCGGGAGGACGTAGCAACGATAGCAACCAGCGGTCTACGAATTGAAAGTGAACCCCCCTGGTTGGAAATTTCCGTCTCAGCGTCTGACAGAGACTTGCCGTCAAGGTCAGGGACCCGAAAACGCCCACGCTCGGCAGGCTTCCGCTTCCGGAGGACGCCGAATCTTCAGCTTCGTTGAATACTTTGTTGATGTCGTCGGCGAGGCCCTTCGTGCCGTAGCCCGCCAGCCCGGCGCCGCCTGCGGCTGTGGCGACTCCGGCCGCTGCGACCGGGGCTCCCACGAGGCAGCCTATGCCGGAGAGACAGATGACGACCCCGCCGCCGGCCACGTCGGCCCCGACGTTGGTGATGAAGATCCCCAGGGCCGTCTCACCTGCGTGGATGACCAGGTTCGGACCGTTGTCGAGGATGGCGTGGCCGTAGTTCTTCAGGCTCTGCCACCACTGGTGCAGCTTCGACTTCTGCTGCTGTTCCTTGCGCTCGTAGTCCTGGATCGCATTGATGAGCTTGCGCTTGAAACTGGGCTTCTTGTACGGCGAGTAGTCGGAGCAGTTGTGCGCGTTGCAGAGGTCACCGAAGCCCTGGGCATTGGCGAGGTCCTGTGAGATGGGCGGAGCGCCAGGCATCACGGGCTTGTTCATGGTGGGGTCGGCCCACCAGTTGTCCAGGCCGGTCGGGTCGGACCCGGTGGTCGGGTTGTTGCCGGAGTAGTCGTACCCGGCGAGCTGGGTGGGATCGGTGGACTCCAGGACCGGGTCGGCGGACAGGAAAAGGATCACCAGCCCGGTCTGTTGATCCGAAACGGTAGCTGTGTGAGTGAACTGGTGGGAGATGCACGGCAGTTGTCGCCGTCGGCCCACGAGGCCCTGCGGATGCGGACGGTGGCCGCGCTGGCGGCGGGCCGCACTCGCGAGGATGTCGCGGCGGTATTCCAGGTCTCGCTCAAGGCGGTGGACAACTGGTGGGCGAAGTGGCTGGCAGGCGGACGCCAGGCGCTCGTGGCCCAGCCGCGTGGGCGCCGGCTCGGCGAACATCAGGTTCTCGATATGGTCGAGCAGCAGGCGATTCGGCAGGCCGTGCTGGATCACCTTCCCTGCGACCTGGGGCTGGCCGGGCAGCTGTGGACACGTGCAGGCGTGGGGAATCTGATCGCGAAGCTGTACCGGGTGCGGCTGACCGAGCACGGCGTGGGCAAGTACCTGCGCAGCTGGGGGCTGTCGTTCCAGCGCCCGGACAAGCGGGCGGTCGAGCAGGACGCGGAAGCCGTCCTCGTCTGGCGGGAGGAGACCTGGCCGGCGATCCGCGCGAAGGCGGAGGCCGAGGGCGGGGATGTGCTCTTCGCAGACCAGGTCGGCATCCGCTCCGACCAGGTCACAGGCCACACCTGGGGCGCCAGGGGGTGCACCCCCGTCGTGCGCCACACAGGCAACAGGTTCTCCGTGAACGCGATGTCAGTGATCAGCACCAAGGGCCGGATGCACTTCATGGTGTTCACCGAGACCTTCGACGCCGACGTGATGTGCCGTTTCATAGACCGCCTCGCCGGCCACTTCGACCACAAGGTGCACCTCGTCCTGGATGGCCACTCCGCCCACCGCTCCCGCAAGGTCCGCGCCTGGCTGGTCGACCACCAGGACTGCATCGAGCTGCACATTCTTCCGGCATACTCGCCGGAGCTGAACCCCGACCCCGGGACCAGGCTCAACTGGCTGCCGAAATGCACAGGTTCTTCTACCGGCGCCAGCGCCAGCCGCACATCGTCCGCGGGTACTTCGGCGGCCCGCACGTCCACTGCAGCCTCGAATAGAACCCTTTGAGTTTCGGGTAAATAGGCCGTGGCAGCCCTTACCGAAGCAACCAAGACAGGAAGTTAAAAAGACTCACTAATTAAGAAGTCGGCAAAATCGAGCGATTTCAAAATACCAAAGAGAGAGTCGGCTACGACCTCACTACTTCGACTCTCGCACCCGAAAAGATCTCCATAATTATATCCAGATAAGATGCCCGACCATCGCCAGTCTCCACAAATCTCCCCGCAAGGAACCTTTGGGCCACCTCAAACCTCTCCCATACGAGCGTGAACGGTGCGCTCGCGCCGTACCCTCCCATCAAGCAATCCTCAAGGGCCATAAGCGTCGACCCAAAGTATCCCCCTGCCCCATTTACAGCTTCTCCGACCGCCAAATAAAAACTAGCCAGGTCCTCCACATATCTACCATCGAGCACGAATGCACCCGTTGCAGGATTATCCGACACCCTGGTCGAAGTATTCGGATGATACATCCGCACTACTTCAAGCCATCCTTCTCGCTCCCCTACAGGCAGGTCGGACCAAGCATTCTTGAACTCCGGCGGATGCTGCCGCCAGATGTCCCATACTCCTCCGGCGCCAACACTCGGAACTTTGTCGACCGTTCCCGTGATGGCTGCACGAACAGCACCTCCCTCAGTAGCCGAAAATCCACCGATCTCCGCCGAGCCTACAAAATACTCACCAATACCATCCCCGTCAGATCCAAGAACCCGAATCATAACGTTGCCGATTTTTCTCTTTCTGTGCGAACCGCTCTCCGCCCCGCGGAACAAAGGATGATTCAGAATCAATCCGATAACTTCGAAATTCAACCTATTAATGGATTCACCGTCCCACTCTTCAAAATCAGCATAAGCGCTCCTATTCCCTACGAAGAAGCCATCCAACTCGGCAAATCTACCCAATTCTGAACCATCTTCATCGTCAACAATAGAAAACCTCTGGAGGCTTCCGCGAGGGCTAGTCATACCTCTTACTCCAATACGAACTCAGGATAACAATCAAGATAACACGCGGCCGCCTGCGCTAGAAGCAGACGACCGCTTGCCTTGCTAGCGAGCCAATACCCTACACAAGAATCCGGTGGGTCCTTGCATGCGGCCGTCAGCCGCCATCCGGATACCACGGGCCGGGGAATAGCTTGATACTTGAATAATGGTCCGTGGTGTAACCAAGTTGCCCACTTGGATTTCGAAGGATTCTCCATTCATCACTCGGTGCACCAGGGACCTCCCATTCCGTAGATCCACCCCATCTCCGTTTCACGGCTGGGGGGACATTTTTCCTGTTGCCCGTCCAAATTTTTTGTACCCCATCATCGTCAAGTCGAGGCGTTCCTCCACCTGTAATTATCTCTTCATATTGTTCACGGATCTTCGCCGGTACAGGATTAGGGTCTGAGAGTCTGGGCCCGCTCGCCGAACTATCGGCTTCGTTGAATACTTTGTTGATGTCGTCGGCGAGGCCCTTCGTGCCGTAGCCCGCCAGCGCGGCGCCGCCTGCGGCTGTGGCGACTCCGGCCGCTGCGGCCGGGGCTCCCACGAGGCAGCCTATGCCGGAGAGACAGATGACGACCCCGCCGCCGGCCACGTCGGCCCCGACGTTGGTGATGAAGATCCCCAGGGCCGTCTCACCTGCGTGGATGACCAGGTTCGGACCGTTGTCGAGGATGGCGTGGCCGTAGTTCTTCAGGCTCTGCCACCACTGGTGCAGCTTCGACTTCTGCTGCTGTTCCTTGCGCTCGTAGTCCTGGATCGCATTGATGAGCTTGCGCTTGAAACTGGGCTTCTTGTACGGCGAGTAGTCGGAGCAGTTGTGCGCGTTGCAGAGGTCACCGAAGCCCTGGGCATTGGCGAGGTCCTGTGAGATGGGCGGAGCACCAGGCACCACGGGCTTGTTCATGGTGGGGTCGGCCCACCAGTTGTCCAGGCCGGTCGGGTCGGACCCGGTGGTCGGGTTGTTGCCGGAATAGTCGTACCCGGCGAGCTGGGTGGGATCGGTGGATTCCAGGACCGGGTCGGCGGACAGGAAACGGCCGTTGGCCGGGTCGTATTCGCGGGCGCCGAGGTTCTCCAGGCTCGTGGCCGGGTCCGGGGTGCCGCCGATATAGCCCTTGTCGCCGGGCCAGGTGGTGGGTGCGGTACCGCGGGTGCCGCCGAAGGGCAGGTACTGGCGGCGGGTGGCGGTCAGGGTCTGGTAGTCGACGGCCAGGCTGTCCGTGCCCTGCCGGTCGGGGATCAGGTACTGGATGTCACCGGTGCTGGACCGCTCGGCGACCGTCGTACCACCGATCGAGTAGTAGCGGGTGCCGGACAGGGCCGAGGTGGAGGTGTTCTCCACGAGTTGCTCGTCGCCCAGGAAGAGCGTGGCCTGCCCCGGATCGGTGCGCAGCACCACATTGCCGTCGGTGTCGTAGAGGTAGCTTGTGGTACCGGCGCTGGTGGTGTCGGTGGCCAGCTTGCCCTGGTCGTTCCAGACCAGGCTCTGGTCACCGGTAGCGCCCCCGGTGATGGTGCCGGTGTCACCGGACAGGTCGTAGGTGTAGGACGCGGTGTTCCTGGCGGCGTCGGGACCGGTCGCGGTGGTGCTGGTGAGGGTGTGGGGCTGGTCGGTGGCCGAGCCCTGGGGCGGGTAGTTGTAGGTGGTCGTGGTGTCGTCGGCCGTGGTCCCCGAGGTGTCGTGGTCTGTCTGGGTCTTGCGGTCGCCGGCCTCGTCGTAGGTCCAGCTCTGCCAGTACGCGTTCGGGCCGCCGACGGACGCGCTGCTGCCAGGGGTGGGAATGGCGGCGCACTGGTCGGTCGCGGTCCAGGCCGCGGACAGGCGGGTGGCGTAGTCGTGCTGGTAGCACTGGGTGTCGGTGACGGCGCCACCACTCTGCTTGTCGGTGGTGGAGGTGACCAGGCCCGCTCCGGCGGACACGCCGCTGCCGCTGTAGGTGTAACTGGTGTCGTCGACGACCGTGGCGGCGGTGGCGTCGGTGGTCTTGGCGTCGGTCAGCGCCCGGGTCTGTGGGTCGTAGGTGAGGGACAGCGCGACCCAGGAGCCGGAGGGGCCCATGGTGTACTGGAGGGGCTGGCCGTACTCGGAGTAGCCGACGGCCGTGACGTAGTCCCAGGAGGCGGTGGCACCGTCGCTGCCGGCGCTGGTGGGCCGGCCGTAGGTGTCGTATCCGTAGTTGACGGTCTCGGCGGGCAGGCCGCCGGAGGCAGGGTCGCCCTGGGAGGCGACGTTTCCGGTGAGGGTGTAGCTGTAGCTGGTGGTGTAGCCGGCGGCGGGGGCGAGGGCGGCCGTGTTGGAGGGCAGGTTCGCCAGAGTCTCCTTGCTGGCCGCGGGTTTGGCCAAGCCGTTGTAGGCCAGGACCGCGTTCGCCACCGACGGGCTGGTGGTGCCCTTCTGGTAGGAGACTGACGAGGTCGGGTACCCCTTCTTCAGGGTGTCGTAGGTCCAGGCAGCGATCTCATCGCCGGTGGAGGTGGCCGCGCCGCCGGTGGTGTCGTAGGCGAAGGTCTTCCGGCCGTCCTTGTCGTAGGTGTACGTGGTCTGCTTGCTGCGGGCGTCCGTCACCGTCAGGAGCTGGCCGGCGTTGTCGTACGTCGAGTGCGAGGTTCCGGTGTCCGGGTCGGTGGCGGAGGTCTGGTTGCCGAGCAGGTCGTACGTCCAGGACCAGGAGTTCCCGGCGGCATCGGTCTCGGTGGCCTGCTTCCCGCTGGGGAAGTAGGTGTAGTGGGTGTCGGAGTAGTCCGAGGCCGGGTCGTTGACCGGGTCCGCCGCAGCGCCTGCGTGGTACTCGTACAGGTCCGTGGTCCTGCCGCGCGCATCGGTCAGGACGCTCTTGGCGGTGCCGCCGGCCGGGGGGACGGTGGTGGTGACGTTGCCGCCGTAGGCGGTGGTGGTCCGCCATGTTTCCGTGCCGAGGGCGTAGGAGACGGCGGCGGTCTGACGTCCCGCGCCGTCGTACGCGAAGCCGGTCTCGGAGGGGATCTGCCCGTCCTGCGCCTGGACCAGGGTGGAGCCGGGGGCGCCGGTGGTGTAGTAGGGGTCGGTGGTCTTGGCGGTCAGGCCATCGGTGTTGTAGACGGTGTCGGTGACGAGCCGGCCACCGTCCACGGTTCCGGTCTGGGCCTCCCGGGTACGCAGCAGTGCGTCGTAGAGGACTTCGCTGGTGCGGTAGGTGCCGTCGTCGTTGAGGGTCTGGGTGGTGACCACCGAGGGCGCGCTGTTGGACAGGCCGTAGGAGTCCTTGTAGATAGCTGATGATATGCCCGGCTTGAACACGGCGGTCAGCCGGCCCAACGCGTCGTACTGCTCCGTCGTCACGTATCCGCCGGCGTCGGTGGACTTCAACGGCAGCTCACGAAGTGCGTCGTAGGTGGTGGTCGTCGTGTAGGTGAGCGGGTCGGTGACGGTGACCGAGGTGGGCTCCGCGCCGGTGGTCGGGGTGTAGACGGTGGAGGTTTTGCGGTTGTCCGCATCGGTGGCCGTCAGGGTGCGCCCGTACTGGTCCACCGTGCTGGTGGCCATCGTGGTGAAGGTGGGCGTGGAGCCGGTGTAGGCGGTGGCCTGCTGCACCATGGTGGTGTCGCCGGTGGTGGGGGCGGTACCGAACGCGGTGGAGAGGTCGTAGTAGGTACGGGTGTCGGAGACCGCGTCGGCCGGCAGCGATGGAGTGGCCGAGCACTTCACCGCGACCGTCGTTTCCTCGTCCGGCGCGTTCAGGATCCATGCGGTGGTGTTGTCCGCGAAGGTGGTCGTGGAGCAGAGGTCGTCCGCGGCGGTGGAGACGTCGCCCAGGTCATCCGTCTGGTTGACGCGTCCGCGAGAGTCGTGGGTGTAGTCGGTCTCGGTCTCCCGGGTGCCGCCGGAGGACAGGGAGGTGTACACGCGCTGCTTACTGTCGCCGGTGAAGTAGGCGTGCTGGACCGGGAGGCCGCCGCCCACCGTGTGGGTGGCGGTCGCGGCGGACGTCCAGGGGTCGGCGATGGTGTCGGTGACGACCTTGCCGCTGCCCGAGCCGTTGTAGCCGATCGTCTCGTACGTCGTTCCCGCGTACTGGTCGAGATCGGCGATGCCCGTGTCGCCCCGGGAGTCGGTGACCGTCGCCGACCGGGTGCCGCCGCCCGGCAGGGTGTCACCGTCGATGCCCCGGAAGTAGGTGTAGTCGGTCTCGGTGACCGGGTCCGGTGCGGTTCCGGTGGTGACCTTCATGCCCTGGTAGCCGCGCCACTGGTTCCAGGTGCGCTGGTCGGACGGGGTGAGCGGGTTGTCGTCGTAGTGCCAGGCGGGGGTGCCCACGGGGGTGTAGTGGGTGGCGATGGTGTCGTTGACGCCGCCGCCCGTCGGGTCCTGTTGGGTGACGCCGGTGACGATGTACTTGTTGAACCAGTCCTGGATCGGTGTGGTCTGGCCGTCCGGGGTCCAGTAGGCCGGGTAGCACAGCTTGGTGTTCTGGCTCGGGTCGCTCGGGGTTCCGGAGGCGCAGGCCGCCGAGGAGTAGGCGACGTTGATGATGCCGCCCGTCTCCGTGGTGATGGTGTTGAGCCGGTGGCGGGTGATCGGCGGATAGCCGTCGGTGACGTTGACGCGGTTGGACAGCGCCGTGCCGGTGAGGGTGACAGCGGGGGTGGAGATGGAGGCGGTAGAGCCTCCGGCGCTGGTGTCCTGCCCGGTACGGACGATCGAGGACAGCCACAGGGAGGCGGTGGTGGAGTCGCCGGTGGCCGGGAAGGAGTGGGTGAAGGTCCAGGAGTCGACGTTGGTCTCGGTGGTGCCGACCAGGGCCTGGGTCTGGATGCCGGTGAGTTCGTACTCCGACCAGAAGGTCGGGGAGTTGACCGAACACGACGCGCCACTCGCGCAATTGAGGTCGTACGGGACGTCGGGCCAGTTGGCCGCGGTCGAGGAGGACAGGCCCGAGGTCGCACAGCCGGCGGCGGAGGTGGAGCAGCGGCCGTTGACGGAGAAGGTGACCTGGCCGGCCGGTGAGGTGGAGTACACCGCACCGGCCCGCTGCCCGTACATGATCTTGTTGAGGTAACCGCCGCGAATGTAGGAAGTGTTGGCGGTGGTGCCCAGGTCGCGGGCGTAGTAGTTGGTCTCGGTGGTGTAGAAGTACGAGACCGTGTCCTGGTGGGCGTCGACAACGTAGTCGAGGTTCCAGCGGTAGGCCTGCTGGCACCAGGAGTTGGCGAACGTCGCGTTGTAGCAGGGCTGGCCGGAGGCGGTGGCGTAGACCGGCTCGGTCCATACCGAGTTGGTGGCCGTGTTCCCGCTGGCGTAGCCCGGCAGTTGATTCTGCCCGAAGTAGTACTGGGTGCCATCGTCCGTGGTGACGACCCAGTACTCGCCGTTCTGGGCCCCGTTGGTGGCTCCGGTCTTGTACTGCACCCGGTCGCCGGAGTCGTCCTGGGCGTGCCAGTCGCCGGTGGTGTCGTCCTTGACCAGGGTGGTGGACTGGCCGCCCAGGGACAGGGTGATCGTGTTGTTGCTGGACCAGCAGTTGTCCTGGGTCTTGGTCGTGCCGGCCGGGTTCTCGTGGCACGACTGGTACGACCGCTCGATGTAGCCGGGGCTGTACTCGAAGCCGTCGCCGATCCAGGAGGCCTGGTTGTTCGTGGAGGAAGTCAGACCGTCCTGGGACTGCGAGTTGTAGTCCAGCGAGATCTTCGGTTCGAGCCCGCCCGGTACCGCCGGCGTGTCGATGGGGTAGGACCAGTTGAAGGCGTCCGTGCTGCCGCCCGCCTGCCACGTTCCGGACGGCTTCAGCGACGTCGCCGAGTAGTCGCCGCCACCTCCGCCCGCCGACGAGGTCGCCGCCACCACCACCGACGCCTGTTCCGTCACGGTGCTGCTCTTCGCCGCGGGGAAGGTGACGTCCGCGCTCAGCCGGTGCGCGGTGCTGTCGTTCGCGGACGTGAGCGGTGTCTCGGTGCGGCAGCGGGCCAGCCGGGGCGTGGTCAGAGCGCACGCGGGCAGCGTGACCAGGTGCAGGCGGGAAGCCCAGTCGGCGCCGAAGGCGGCAGTGAACGCCGAGTAGTCCAGCTTGAGGCCGACCCGGCTTTCGACGTTGCTGCCGTCGTTGCGATCCAGGCCCAGCAGGACGCCGTTCACGCCTGCGGCGCTCGCCTTGCTGCGGGTCAGCACTCGCACGCCGACGGCCGGTGGAGTGGCGGCCGTGGTTCTCCCGGCCTGCCCGGCGTTGCGCTTCGCCGCGGCTGCGGTCTTCGCCGGGCCTATCCACACCGGGAGCGACCCGGCACGTATCGCCGCGCCGGATGCCTGCTTCGATTTCGTCCCGGCCCCGCTCAGGGTGACCTTCGCCGTACCGGAGGGCCATGAGATGTGCGGGGGCCGGTAGGCCGGCATGGGTTTGGGCTGGTGGTAGCGCGAGGCCACAGCGGTGACCGGCACCGGTTTGTCATGGGCGGGGGTGGGCGCCTGATGCTGACTGGCCGCGGCGGCCGGGGTTGCCTGTAGGACTCCGGCGCATAACGCCATCGTGGCGAGAGCCGCGGTGGGGGCGCGCAGTGCAACGCGGCCCAGCCACGCGCGTGCGGCCAGGCTCGCTCGGACCGCCTTGCTGCCCCGGCGTCTACCAGAAACCACAGCGTCCCGCCCCTCGGTGTCCACAAAGATCACTCGATCCGAGCGGACGCTACCCACCCATTGACCTTCAACGAACCCTTCAATCAAGTCATGACTGGACCTTTACGTCGCTTACATGACAACATTCCGCGGCCAATTGGGCGGAATGATCGCCTCCAGCCACCCCGCCCCTCTGTTCACGGACAACGGCGGACTCCTAGCGTCGTGAAGCACTGGATCTTCAGGTCATCAGACAGAGGTGGATCTCCCCATGCGATGGCACCACATACCCGCCGCACGCAGAACCACCGGCCGGAGCAGAGCCGCGGTTACCGCCGTGCTTGCCCTGGTCGCCGCCACAGCAAGCCTTTCCCCTGCGTATGCCGACGCCCCTGGGGGCACGGCCGTCTACTCCTCCGGCGCATCCGCCCCGGTCGCCGAAGACACGCCCGAGCCATCGGATCTGCCGCAGCTGCCGAACGGTTACGGCCCGTCAGCCGCTCAGCTCGAAGCGATGGAGACCGCTGCGGCGACCGCCCGGGAGACCGGGAAGGCCGTCATGGTCAGCTCGTTGACGACCCCCGTCCAGCAGGTGACCGCCAGTCCCGGCGGCGGATTCCAGTTGTCGGCCAACCCCGAGCCCGTGCGGACCCAGCAGCGCGGCAGCTGGGTCGCCGTCGACATGACACTGCATCACAACGGTGACGGCACCTGGTCCCCGGCCGCGACCGCGTACGGCACGGTGTCCTTCTCCGGCGGCGGCCACGCCCCATTAGCCACCACCCATTACGACGGCGTGAGCATGGCCGTCTCCTGGCCGGGCACGCTGCCCGCTCCCGTCGTCAAGGGCGGATCAGCGACGTACCGGTCCGTGCTGCCCTCGGTGGACCTGGTGGTCTCAGCCACCGCAGCAGGAGGCTTCACCGACACCCTGGTCGTCAAGTCCCCTGCCGCCGCCCGGAACCCGGCGCTGGCCACCTTGCGTCTGGGCACCCAGGTGACCGGCGGCCGCCTGACCAGGGGCAGCGCGGACAACCTCGCACTGCGGGACACCCGCGGCCGGAACCTCATGGACGCTGCCAGCCCACTGATGTGGGACTCCAACACCGTGCTGCCGAAACCGGCCGCCAAGAAGGCGCGTACGGCAGGCACGGCCAAGGTCGCCGCGGACTCCTCGGACGCCGCACACCCCGGACTGGCCGCGCGTGAGGCGCCGGTCGCCACGAAGGTGTCCGCCTCGCAGCTGTCCCTCGTGCCGGACGCGCGGATGCTGAAGGCCCACTCCACGGTGTTCCCGGTCTATATCGACCCCACCTTCAACTGGCATCCCTACGATCCCGCCGCCCCGGCCTTCGACGAGGTCAAACAGGGCTGCCCCAACAAGTCCTTCTACAACCAGACCGGCGCACTCGCCGACGACGGATACCTGGGGGTCGGCTACAACGGCTGGCAGGAAGGCTCCTGCTACACAGGCAAAGAACACGCGATCTACCAGTGGAAGCTGTCCTCCACCATCTTCGGCGCGCACATCAACAGCGCCACCGTCAACGCCACCGAGATCTACTCCGCGTCCTGCTCCAGCTCCTACACCGTCAACCTGCACTGGTCCGGAGGCATCGGGTCGGGCACCGACTGGAGCAACCGGCCCGGCTACAACAGCTACTCCACCTCCGCCGGCTACGCCCGCGCCTACAACCCCACGTACTGCCCCTCGAACGGTTCGGTGACCCACGGGCTGAACGTGCTCACGCCGATCAAGCACAACGCCGCCGGTCACTCCGCCACCTTCACCGCCACACTCAGCGAGGACTCCGCCGAGGCCGGCCACGACGACGGCGGCTTCTCCCGCTTCTCGCACAACCCCAGCCTGGAGATCTTCTACAACCTCCCGCCGTCCGTGCCCTCCAAGTCGACGATGGCAGCGGTCGCCGGCGCGGACGACGCGGCGTGCGACACCACCGGCCCCGACTACCCGTTCATGGGCAAGACCATCGCCAGCACCCCACCCGTACTGCGGGCGAAGGTCTCCGATGCCGACAGCGACAAACTGCAGGCGACCTTCCAGTACTGGATCAACGGCTCCACCACCCTGCACACCGGACTCAGCGGCGACAACCTGGCCAGCGGCTCCTACGCCGCCTACAGCCTGCCGTCGAGCTTCATCAACTCGCTGACCAGCGGCCAGATCGTGGACTGGCAGGTCAAGGTCACCGACGGTGAGGACTCCACCTCCTACACCCAGTCCCCGACCTGCCACTTCGTCGCCGAACCCACCGCGCCGAGCGCCCCCACCGTCACGTCGAAGAACAACCTCTACCCCAACACCGACAACGACGGGAGCGCAGGCGCCGCGGCTGGCACCACTGGCACCTTCAACCTGGCCACCAGCGGCGGGGCCGCCGCGACGAAGTTCGTCTACTCCGTCGACGTACCGCCCGCCACCAGCACCCCGCCCGCTTCCCAGGTCGTCACCGCTTCGAGCAACGCCGCCGCGGTGACCATCACCCCCTACTCCCCCGGCCCGCACACCCTGTGGGTGTACGCCGTGGACGCCGCGGGCGACGACTCCGGCGCCACCGGCTACCCGTTCCTGGCCACCGGAGACCCGAACAGCACCACCTGCACCAGCCTCTCCGCGTGCTTCAACAACACCGCCATCAGCGCCGACGCCAACCCCGGCCAGGCCGACATCGACGGCGTCGGCGACAGCTTCTCCGCCACCGACCTCACCACGGCAGGCTGGGCCAGCGGCGGCAAAGTCACCGTCAACGGCGCCACTTTCACCCTGCCCGCGTTCGGCTCCGGACAAAAAGACAACGTTCTGGCCGCCAACCAGACCATCCCCTACAGCGGATCCGGCAGCGCCCTGAACTTCCTCGCCACATCCACCTACTCCGGCCTGTCCACGCCCGGCGCCATCGCCAATGACGACACCGCCCCCTACGTCCCGGCCGGCACCCCGGTGAGCGGTTCCTACTGCTTCAACGGCACCGACCCGGCGGGAGCCTGCGCGGCCACCGGCACCATCACCTACACCGACGGCACCACCGCGAAATACGACCTGACCGTCCCCAACTGGAGCGTCAGCAACGACGTCATCGCCGCCGTGGTCCTGCCGCACCGCAACGACGTCGCGGGACAGGCAGCCTCCCCGCACCGGCTCTTCGCCTTCTCCGTACCCATCGACCCGGCCAAGACCATCGCCTCGGTGACGCTGCCCGATGTGGGCAATCACATCGGCTACCACACCCAGTCGCTGCACATCTTCAGCATGGCCACCCGCAACACCACCACCGGCACCCCTGAGGCCACCGGCACCACCGCCGCCGCACCGGCCAGCCAGAGCTGGACCGGCGCCTGGGCCAACCCCAACGAGGGCCAGTACAACTTCCAGGGCGCCAACTTCTCCAACCAGACGTTCCGTATCGCCCTCCCCGCCTCGATCTCCGGCAACACCGTCCGCATCAAGCTCGACAACGCCCTCGGCACGAGCAAGCTGTCCATCGGCCACGCCACCATCGCCCAGGACTCCGCGTCCGGTGGCCCCTCTGCCGTACCCACCGCCACCCCCACCACCCTCACCTTCGGCGGCAGCCAGTCGGTCACCATCCCCGTGGGCGCCTCCGTCTACAGCGACCCGCTCACCTTCCCTGTCACCGCCAACCACTACCTCCTGGTCTCCTACCAACTCAGCAACTCCGTGCCGTATCTGGTCCAGCACTCGTTCGCCAACAACGCCTACCAGTACGTCACCACCGTCGGCGCCGGGGACAAGACCACCGACACCACCGGCACACCCTTCGACGGCAGCACCGGAACCCTCCAGGGCTGGTTCACCGACCTCGTCACCAACGTCGACGTCACCACCAGCCACACCCCGACCCAAGCAGTGCTCGGTGACGGACTCGTCGACGCCTTCCAGCCCAACACCACCCCCGTCGCCAGCGGAAGCCGCGTCTCCGACACCCTGGAAGGCGCCGAACCCACCACCCCCAGCCCCTACGGCACCATCGCCGAGGGCATCGAGTCCAACGACCTCATGACCGACAACCCCCAGACCTACAACGCCAAAACCCTCGGCGGCCCCTCAGCACTCTCCCGCATCGACCGCGACATCCTCGACCAGCCCGGCATCAGCAGCGTCGTGGTCTACGAAGGGCTCGAAGATCTCCTCGGCGGCAGCACTCCGGACGACCTGGAAGCCAACGGCTACACCGCCCTCGTCCAACAACTCCAGGGCTGGGGCATCTCCACCACCCTGACCTCCCTCACCCCCTGCGATGGCTTCGCCGGCGACGGTGCCGCCGCCAACGACCCCTGCACCAGCACCGTCGACGCCAACCGCACCGACGTCAACGGCTGGCTCGACGACATGGACCTCGGCAGCCCCTGGTCCACCCCGCCGGTCTACTTCGCAGACTTCGACACCGCCCTCGCCGTACCCGACACCGGCAACGGCGAGAACAAACTCGCCACGGCCGCCGACACCGGAGACCACGTCAACCTCACCAACTCCGGATACGCCGCCGAAACCCTCGCCATCCTCTCCCCCCACGACACCTGGGCCCTCGACGACGGCGACGGCTTCACCATCGCCAACGACACCGCCCCCACCGACACCCCCTACACCGTCAACGACACCACCGGCGTCGGCAGCAACACCCTCACCCTCAACGGCACCACCACCTGGACCAACGACACCACCCGCGGCGAAGCCCTCACCTTCGACGGCACCACCGGCTACGCCGCCGGCAGCGGCCCAGCACTCAACACCACCGGCAGCTATTCCGTCTCGGCATGGGTGAAACCCTCCTCACTGCCCACCCGCAACGCCACCGTCGCAGCCCAGGACGGCACCCAGAACAGCCCCTTCTCCCTCCAGTACGACTACGCGGACACCGACAGCCCGCGATGGGCCCTCACCTTCGCCAACACCGACACCGCCAACCCGGCCTTCACCGTCGCCGAGTCGACCACAGCAGCCGCCGCCAACACCTGGACCCACCTGGTCGGCACCTACGACGCCACCACAAAGACCGCCCAGCTCTACGTCAACGGCACCCTCGCCGCCGCTGCCACCGGCGTCACCTCCTGGAACGCCGCCAACACCTTCACCATCGGCCGCAGCCTCTACAACGGCAGCAACACCGACTTCTTCCCCGGCCTGATCAGCACCGTCCAGGCCTGGAACTACGCCCTCACCCCCAACCAGGTGACCGCCCTCTACCAACAAATCCCCTGACCGCTCCCGCCGTGGGTGCTCCCGGCCCGACAGCCAGGAGCACCCACGGCGGTGAACCACATGAGCCCCAAGTTCTGCTGAGGCCTCTGCTCGTCCTGACTGGCCTCCTGACCATCACGCAGAGCCGGTATCTTCGGAAGCTGGCTCAAGGGGTCGATCGCCCGCACATTGCCATGCGTCCACGCCGGCCAACGCCGAGCTGCCACCAGCCCGCTTCATCCGGGATGCCGGGTCGATCTATAAGACAGCGCTCCGGAGCATCGGGCGACGGGTTCCGAGATCGTCACGCACTCCAGGTGATGCCTCATCACCCTCGCATCGGTGACAGGTTCAGGCACTACACCGCACTCCACACGGTGCACCCGCTCGGCACTCCACAAGAGGTCGAGCAGACCTATCGGATCCACGAACGCGCAGTTCAGATGGCCTTTGCTGCAGGCTCCAGAATCGCCACGCACTCCACGTGATGCGTCATCGGAAACAGGTCGAACGCCCGCAGTGTCCGCACCCGGTACCCCCCGTCCCGGAAGTACGCCAGGTCGCGGGCGAGTGCTGCCGGGTCGCAGGCCACGTAGGCGATGCGGCGGGCGCCCAGCGACGCCAGGTGGGCGACCGTGTTGCGGCCGGCGCCCGCGCGGGGCGGGTCGAGGACGATGAGGTCGACCTCCGTGATGCCCGTGCGCGGGAGGACCGACTCGACCTTGCCCTGTTCGACGCGGACCCGCGGGAAGTCGGCGAGGTTGTGGCGGGCGTCCTCCACCGCGCGCTTGCCGGACTCGATGCCGAGGACCGCGCCCTTCTCGCCGAGGCGGTCGGCGAGGGCGCCGGCGAAGAGGCCGACGCCGCAGTAGAGGTCGAGCGCCATCTCGCCCTTGCGCGGGAGGAGGCCCTGCATGACGGCGGTGACCAGGGTGTCCGCCGCCTTCGGGTGGACCTGCCAGAAGCCGCCGCTGCCGACCCGGTGGGTGCGGCCGTCGGCGCGTTCGCGGACGAAGGCGCGGCCGTGGACGCGGTGGATGCCGCCGTCGTGCTCGTCGACCCGCATCACCGAGACGGGCCTGTCGAGTTCGACGAGGGGGAGGCGGGCGCCGGGCCGCGGTTCCAGGATGACCATGCGGTCCTGGGAGCCCGTCGCGGCGATCGCGTCGACCGAGACCATGCCCGACCAGTCGCGTTCCTCGATGCCCAGCTCGGTGATGCCCGGTGCCGCGATCATGCAGTGCTCGATCGGCTCCACCTCGTGCGAGCGGTGCCGGCGCAGTCCCGCGTTGCCGTCGGCGTCGACGGCGTACTGCACGCGCGTGCGCCACTGCGGCACCTCGCCGGCCGGCAGCTTGTCACCCTCGGCGGGCATCACCGTGCCGTCCCAGCCGACGTCCTCGGGCGTGAGGCCCGCGAGCCGCTGGAGCTGCTCGGCGATCACCTCGCCCTTGAGCCGGCGCTGGGCGCCCGGCTTGGCGTGCTGCCAGTCGCAGCCGCCGCAGCGGCCGGGGCCGGCGTAGGGGCAGGGGGCCGGCACCCGGTCCTTGGACGCGTCCAGGATGTCCACCGCGTCCGCGCGCAGGAAGCGGGCCCCCTCCTCGCCCTCGGTCACCCGGGCCACGACCCGCTCACCGGGCAGGGCGTGCCGGACGAACAGCACCTGGCCCTCGGCGGTCCTGGCGATGCAGTGCCCGCCGTGCGCGACCGGGCCGACCTCGACCTCGTACTCCGTCCCCACCAGCGATTTCTTCGGTTCTGCCTGCATGGCGGGGTGACTCCAGATCAAGGGGGAGGGAAACGGCCCGGGCGGGGGCCGACGACAGCCCACCAGTCTACGTGGTCGCCGGTGCCTGCCGTGTCCGCACCGGGGGGGGCGGAGACGGTCCCCCTCGGAGACGGCCCCTCCACCGGAGACGGCCCCTCCGCCGGAGACGGCCCCTCCGCCGGAGACGGCCCCTCCGCCGGAGACGGCCCCTCCGCCGGAGACGGCCCCTCCGCCGGAGACGACCGCCCGCCGTCGGAAACGACCGCCCTCCCTCCGTGCGGCCCGCGCTCCCCGCCCCGTCAGCCGCCGCTGTGCTCCTTGGGCCGGTGCTCCGCCGGACCGCGCCGGACCGCGCCGGGCGCGTTCCACTCCTGGCGCTTGCGCGCCCGGTTCTTCGCCGCCTCCGAGGACACCAGCTGGTAGGGCACCGACGTCACCATCACGCCGGGCGTGAACAGCAGCCGGCCCTTGAGGCGCAGCGCGCTCTGGTTGTGCAGGATGTGCTCGTACCAGTGGCCGACCACGTACTCCGGGATGATCACGGAGACCGCGTCCCGCGGGGACTGGGCGCGCAGGCCCTTCACGTACTCGATGATCGGCCGGGTGATCTCGCGGTACGGCGAGTCGAGGACCTTCAGCGGTACGTCTATCCCGCGCCGCTCCCACTCCTCGCGCAGCGCCTTCGTCTCCGCCGGGTCGACGTTGACGGTGAGCGCCTCCAGGGTGTCCGAGCGCATGAGCTTGGCGTAGGCCAGGGCGCGCAGGGTGGGGCGGTGGATCTTGGAGATGAGGACGACCGAGTGGACGCGGGACGGGCGGACGAGGTCGTCGTCGGGCTCCTCGGGGGCCGAGATCTCCTCGGAGACGCGGTCGTAGTGCTTACGGATCGCGGTCATCGTGGCGTAGAAGATGCACATGCCGAGCAGCGCCACCCAGGCGCCGTGGGTGAACTTCGTGACCAGGACGACGACCAGGACCAGGCCGGTGAAGAAGGCGCCGAACGCGTTGATCGCGCGGGAGCGGATCATGTGGCTGCGCTTGGCGGGGTCCTTCTCCACCGCCAGGTGGCGGTTCCAGTGCCGGACCATGCCGGTCTGGCTGAGCGTGAAGGACACGAAGACGCCGACGATGTACAGCTGGATCAGGCGGGTCGAGTCGGCGCCGTAGATGACCGTGAGCAGGGCGGCGGCGCCGGCGAGGAGCACGATGCCGTTGGAGAAGGCGAGGCGGTCGCCGCGGGTGTGCAGCTGGCGCGGCAGGTAGCGGTCCTGGGCGAGGATCGAGCCGAGCAGCGGGAAGCCGTTGTACGCGGTGTTCGCGGCGAGGAAGAGGACCAGGGCGGTGGCCGCGGCCAGCACGACGAACAGGAAGCTGCCCTTGCCGAAGACGGCCTCGGCGACCTGGGAGATCACCGGGTTCTGGACATAGCCGGAGCCCAGCGCGACGCCGTTGTGGATCAGGTCGGTGGCCGGGTTCTCGGCCATGCGGACCTTGGTGACCGCGGCGAGCGCGATGATGCCGCAGAACATGGTGACGGCGAGCAGGCCCATCGCGGCCAGCGTGGTCGCCGCGTTCTTCGACTTGGGCTTGCGGAAGGCGGGGACGCCGTTGGAGATCGCCTCGACACCGGTGAGCGCCGCACAGCCGGAGGAGAAGGCGCGCAGGAGGAGGAAGACCAGGGCGAAGCCCGCCAGTCCCTGGTGCTCGGCCTTGATGTGGTAGTCCGCGGTCGGGGCGCGCATCGTGTCCCCGAGGACCAGCCCCCGGAACGCACCCCACGCGATCATGATGAAGACGCCGCCGACGAACACGTACGTCGGGATCGCGAAGAGCTTGCCGGACTCCTTGACGCCGCGCAGGTTCATCAGCGTGAGCAGCACGATCACGGTGACCGCGCACAGCACCTTGTGCTCGACGACGAAGGGGATCGCGGAGCCGAGGTTCTCGATGCCGGAGGCGATGGAGACGGCGACGGTCAGGACGTAGTCGACGAGCAGCGCGCTGGCGACGGTCAGGCCCGCCTTGGGGCCGAGGTTGGTGGTGGCGACCTCGTAGTCGCCGCCGCCGCTCGGGTAGGCGTGCACGTTCTGCCGGTAGGAGGCGACCACCGTGAACATCAGCACGACGACCGCGACGGCGATCCAGGGGCTGAAGTGGTACGCCGACACGCCCGCGATGGACAGGACCAGCAGGACCTCCCCCGGCGCGTAGGCGACGGAGGACAGCGGGTCGGAAGCGAAGACGGGGAGGGCGATGCGCTTCGGCAGGAGCGTTTCGCCCAGCCGGTCACTGCGCAGAGCCCGCCCGATCAGGATCCGTTTGGGCACGTCGGTCAGTTTGGACACGAGAGAGGATCGTAGGCCTTCCACCTGGCAGGTCTCCAGCCGCAGTACGGGATCTGCCTCCCGAGTGAAAAAGGTGACGGCTGGAACTGCGGATTCCGCAGCTTACGTCCGATCCGTGCCTAGATGGCAGACCCCGCCTGTCTTCGCACTTCGGAGGTCCCATGCCCGCGACCGCAGAGCTGATCGGTGCCACGGTCGCCCTCGTCGGCCTCGGAATCCTCACCGCGTGGAGCGTGCGCAGCATCACTAGGCGATGAGCGGGGCACAGGGGTGCCCGGCTCGGACGGTGCGTGTGTAGCTTGGGCCTCGGTCTGAGAACCTGATGGGGCTGAGCAGTAACTTTTGGACACCGGAAGGACGGTCGTGCACATCGTCATCATGGGCTGCGGCAGAGTGGGTTCCGCTCTCGCCCAGACCCTGGAGCAGCAGGGGCACACGGTCGCCGTGATCGACCAGGACCCCACCGCCTTCCGCAGGCTGGGCCCCGGCTTCGGCGGCCGTCGGGTCACCGGAGTCGGCTTCGACCAGGACACCCTGCGCGAGGCGGGCATCGAGGAGGCCGGCGCCTTCGCCGCCGTCTCCAGCGGTGACAACTCGAACATCATCTCCGCGCGCGTCGCCCGCGAGATGTTCGGCGTGGAGAACGTGGCGGCCCGGATCTACGACCCCCGGCGCGCCGAGGTCTACCAGCGCCTGGGCATCCCGACCGTCGCCACGGTCCGCTGGACCGCCGACCAGATGCTGCGCCGGCTGCTGCCCTCGGGTGCCGAGCCGCTGTGGCGCGACCCCACCGGCGGGGTGCAGCTCGCCGAGGTGCACGCCTCCCCGAAGTGGGTCGGGCACAAGATCAGCAAGCTCCAGGAGGAGACCGGGGTCCGGGTCGCGTTCCTGACCCGGCTCGGCGAGGCCATGCTGCCCACCTCGCAGACGGTCCTGCAGGAGGGCGACCTGGTGCACGTGATGATGCGGACGGACGACGTCGACAAGGTCGAGGCCGCGTTCGCCGGGGGTCCGGAAGAGGAGGGCGGTCACTGATGAGGGTCGCCATTGCCGGGGCCGGTGCCGTCGGCCGCTCGATCGCGGGCGAGCTGCTGGAGAACGGCCACGAGGTCCTGCTGATCGACAAGGCCCCGACCGCCATCTCGGTGGAGCGGGTCCCGCAGGCGGAGTGGCTGCTGGCCGACGCCTGTGAGATCACCTCCCTCGACGAGGCGGCGCTGCAGCGCTGCAACGTCGTGATCGCCGCGACCGGCGACGACAAGGTGAACCTGGTCGTCTCGCTGCTCGCGAAGACGGAGTACGGAGTTCCGCGCGTCGTCGCCCGGGTCAACAACCCCAAGAACGAGTGGCTGTTCAACGAGGCCTGGGGCGTGGACGTCGCCGTCTCGACGCCGCGCCTGATGTCGGCCCTGGTGGAGGAGGCGGTGTCGGTCGGCGACCTGGTGCGCCTGCTGCGCTTCAGCCACGGCGACGCGAACCTGGTGGAGCTGACGCTGCCAGAGGAGTCGGCCCTGGCCGGCACCCAGGTCGGCGACGTGGAGTGGCCCGAGGACACCTCCCTGGTCACGATCATCCGCGGCACCCGGGTCCTCACCCCGTCCAAGGAGGACTCCCTGGAAGCGGGCGACGAGCTGCTGTTCGTGGCGGCCCAGGCCCGTGAGGAGCAGCTGGAGGACCTGCTGTCGGTACGGCGGGAAGACGGCTGACGCGGGCGTGAACGTCAAGAAGGGCGCCCTCCGCTGCGGAGGGCGCCCTTCTCACGTGCGGGGCTACTTGCGGTGGCGCCCGGCGGACGGCTCACCGCTCTCCGCGGCGAGCGCCGCCTTGCGCTCCTCCTCGGCCTTCTCCGCCGCCTCCATCTCCGCGAACACGTCGATAGGCGCCGGCGCCTTGGCGAGGAAGACCCAGGTGAGCCAGACCGCGAGCAGGAACGGCGGGATCTTCAGCGCGACGAGCACCCAGCCGAGCTGGGCGGTGTTCGCCCACCAGTAGAGCGGGAAGAGGATCGCGCACTTGGCGAGCAGGATCAGGCCCCACGCCCAGCTGGCCTTGGCGTACGCCTTCTTGCGGCCGGGGTTGCGGGTGCGCCAGGAGAGGTTCTCCTTGAAGACCGGGCCGAGGATCAGGCCGATCAGCGGGACCCCGCACAGGGTCGTGATGATGTACGCCAGCGCCAGGCCCAGCGTGTAGAGCATGCCGGGGAGGTAGAAGTCCTTGGCGTTGCCGGTCATCATCGCGAAGACGACACCGAAGGCGACGCCGAAGACGCCGCTGAAGGCGTGCTTGACGGTGTCCCGCATGGCGAGGCGGACCACGACCAGCACCACGGAGACCGCGAGGGCGGCGATCGCCGACCAGTGCAGGTCCTTGTTGATGGTGAAGATCGTGACGAAGAGCAGGCCGGGCAGGACCGTCTCGACCATGCCCCGGACACCGCCGAACGCCTCGAAGAGCGCGGCCTCGGTCACCGCCCGCGCGTCCTCCGCCCGGGCGTCCTCCGCCTGCGTGTCTTCGGTCGGCTTGTCGAGCGACGTCACCGGCTACTCCCTACCGAGGGGTCTCAGTTCGTACTTGGGATTGAACAGCACCCGGCGGCCCCGGCTCAGCGAGATCCGGCCCGATGCGATCAGCCTGCGCCCCGGTTCTATGCCGACGATGGAGCGCCTGCCGAGCCACACCACGTCCAGCGCGGCGGAGCCGTCGAACAGCTCGGCCTCCAGGGCCGGGACTCCGGCGCGCGGCCGCAGGGTGACCGTGCGCAAGGTACCAGTAACGGTGACGATCTGCCGGTCGTGGCAGTCGCCGATCCGGACGCAGCCCGCCGTGTCGGCGTCCTCGCGCAGCTCCTCCGACTCCAGGTCCTCCTGGGACGAGGAGAGCCGGTCGAGCATGCGCCGGAACCGGCCGGCCGGCTTTTCCGAACGGGGAACAGCACTCATGTCTGAAGCGTACCGGGGCACACCGACACCGCCGTAGTCCAGCTCACTTCGCGACCCGCCTCACTTTTCGAACCGGTACCCCATCCCCGGCTCCGTGATGAAGTGCTTCGGGTGCGACGGGTCCGCCTCCAGCTTCCGGCGCAGCTGTGCCATGTACACGCGCAGGTAGTTGGTCTCCGTCCCGTACGACGGCCCCCACACCTCCTGCAGCAGCTGCTTCTGGCTGACCAGCCGCCCGGTGTTGCGCACCAGCACCTCCAGGAGGTGCCACTCGGTCGGGGTGAGCCGGACGTCCCGGCCCGCCCGGTTGACCTTCTTCGCGGCCAGGTCGACGGTGAACCCCTCGGTCTCCACCAGGACGTCGTCCTCGGCGCCCCCGGCGACGGGCTCGGCGCGGCGGACGGAGGCCCGCAGCCGGGCCAGCAGCTCGTCCATGCCGAAGGGCTTGGTGACGTAGTCGTCGGCGCCCGCGTCGAGCGCCTCGACCTTCTCGTCGGAGGAGTGGCGGGCGGAGAGGACCAGGATCGGCACCCGGGTCCAGCCGCGCAGCCCCCTGATCACCTCGACGCCGTCCATGTCGGGCAGGCCGAGGTCGAGGACGACCACGTCGGGGTGGCGGGAGGCGGCCAGTTCGAGGGCGGTACGGCCGTCGGGGGCCGCGTCGACCTCGTACTTGCGCGCCTTGAGGTTGATCACGAGGGCGCGCACGATCTGCGGCTCGTCGTCGACCACGAGCACACGGGTCATGAGGCCTGCCTTTCCGGTTCTGCCAAGGGTTCTGCCACGGGTTCCGCCACGCGTTCCGCCACGGCTCGTGCCGCTTCGGTGACCGATCCTGCCGCGCGGAGGCTGAGGACCATGGTGAGCCCGCCGCCGGGCGTGTCCTCGGCGTTCAGGGTGCCGCCCATCGCCTCCGCGAAGCCCCGGGCGACCGCGAGTCCGAGTCCGACCCCGGCGCCGCGCGGAGCGTCACCGTAGCGCTGGAAGGGCTCGAATATGCGTTCCTTTGCCTCGTCGGGCACGCCCGGCCCGCGGTCCACGATCCGCACCTCCACCCGGTCCGCGATGGCGCTGGCGGAGACCAGCACGGGCCGGTCGGGCGGGCTGTACTTGACGGCGTTCTCGACCAGGTTGGCCACCGACCGCTCCAGGAGTCCGGCGTCGGCCTCGACCATCGGCAGGGTCTCGGGGACGTCCAGGTCCACGCTGCCGTCCGGTACCCCGACCAGCGCCATCGGGACCACCTCGTCGAGGTCGGTCTCGTGGACGATCGGGGTGACGGTGCCGGTCTGCAGCCGGGACATGTCGAGCAGGTTGCCGACGAGGTGGTCCAGCCGGTCGGCGCCCTCCTCGATGCCTTCGAGGAGCTCGGCCCGGTCCTCCTCGGACCAGTCCACGTCGTCCGAGCGCAGCGACGTGACCGCCGCCTTGATGCCGGCCAGCGGGGTGCGCAGGTCGTGGCTGACGGCGGCCAGCAGGGCGGTGCGGATCCGGTTGCCCTCGGCGAGCGCGCGGGCCCGCTCGGCCTCCTCCTGGAGGCGCCTGCGGTCCAGTACGACGGCGGCCTGGGCGGCGAAGGCGGCGAGCACCCGGCGGTCCTCGGCGGGCAGCACCCGGCCGGTCAGCGCGAGGGCCATGTGGTCGCCTATCGGCATGTCGACGTCGGCGTCCTCGGGCCGCTCCAGCGCGGGTCCGAAGCCGGCCCGCCCGGCGCAGCTCCACGGCTCGACGTCGCCCGCCCGCTCCAGGAGGGCGGCGGACTCCATGCCGAAGGTCTCCCGGACCCGTTCGAGCAGCTCCTCCAGGCTGGTCTCGCCGCGCAGCACGTTGCCGGCCAGGAAGGAGAGGATCTCCGACTCGGCGCGCAGCCGGGCCGCCTGGTGGGTGCGGCGGGCGGCGAGGTCCACGACCGAGGCGACGGAGAGCGCGACCCCGAAGAAGATCACGATGGCCACGATGTTCTTCGGGTCGGCGATGGTCAGCCGGTGCAGGGGCGGGGTGTAGAAGTAGTTCAGCAGCAGCGACCCGAAGGCCGCCGAGGCCAGTGCCGGGAAGAGCCCGCCGAGCAGCGCGGCCGCGACCGTGAGGGTCAGGAACAGCAGCATGTCGTTGGCGAGGCCGAGGTCGACGGTGTTCAGCAGCAGCGCCATGGCGACGGGGCCGGCCAGTCCGACCAGCCAGCCCGCGATGATCCGGCCCCGGCCGAGCCGGGCGCCCCGGGCCACCGGCAGTCCGCGGCCCTTGCCGGCCTCGCCGTGGGTGACGATGTGGACGTCCAGGTCGGGTCCGGACTCGCGGGCGACGGTGGCGCCGACGCCGGGTCCGAGGACGTACTGCCAGGCCTTGCGGCGCGAGGAGCCGAGGACGATCTGGGTGGCGTTGACGCCGCGCGCGAAGTCGAGCAGGGCCGCGGGTATGTCCTCGCCGACGACGTGGTGGAAGGTGCCGCCGAGGTCCTCGACCAGGGTGCGCTGGACGGCGAGTTCCTTCGGGGAGGCCGAGGTCAGGCCGTCGCTGCGGGAGATGTAGACGGCGAGCACCTCGCCGCCGGCGCCCTTCTCGGCGAGCCGGGCGGCCCGCCGGATCAGCGTCCGCCCCTCGGGTCCGCCGGTGAGCCCGACGACGATCCGCTCCCGGGAGCCCCAGATCGCCGAGACCTGGTGCTCGCTGCGGTACTGCTTCAGGTACTCGTCGACCCGGTCGGCCACCCACAGCAGCGCCAGCTCGCGCAGGGCGGTGAGGTTGCCCGGCCGGAAGTAGTTGGACAGGGCCGCGTCGACCTTGTCGGACTGGTAGATGTTGCCGTGCGCCATGCGCCGGCGCAGCGCCTGGGGCGACATGTCGACCAGCTCGATCTGGTCCGCGCGCCGTACCACCTCGTCGGGCACCGTCTCGCGCTGGCGCACGCCCGTGATGGACTCGACGACGTCGCCGAGCGATTCCAGGTGCTGGATGTTGACGGTGGAGACGACGTCGATCCCGGCGGCGAGCAGCTCCTCGACGTCCTGCCAGCGCTTGGCGTTGCGGGAGCCGGGGACGTTGGTGTGGGCGAGTTCGTCCACCAGGGCGACGGCCGGGGCCCGGTGCAGGACGGCGTCCACGTCCATCTCCGTGAACACGGCACCCCGGTACTCCAGCTCCTTGCGCTGGATCTGCTCCAGGCCGTGCAGCATCACCTCGGTGCGCGGCCGGTCGTGGTGCTCGACGAAGGCGACCACGCAGTCGGTGCCCCGCTCCACCCGCCGGTGCGCCTCGGAGAGCATGGCGTAGGTCTTGCCCACGCCCGGTGCCGCACCGAGATAGATTCGAAGCTTGCCGCGTGCCATGGTCCTATTGTCTTCCTGCAACTGCCGTCAACGCAGCGTCGACCTTACGGCCAACAATCCGGGCGAACGGCGCAGGGACCCCGGCGGCGGGCATCTTTGACGCAACCCTGATGGGCGCCGGTGCCGCGGCTCCGGCGCCCGCCACCGTGCGCTCAGTTGGGGTTGTCGCCGTGGGTGAGGGTCTCCCAGGCGACGAAGAGGTTGTTGCTGCCCGCGGGACGGTTGTTCAGCGTGAGCGTCTGGGTGTTGGTCATGGCGATGCCCAGCCGGTTGTGCAGGGCGTTGTAGCCGACCTCGGTGACGGGCCCGAGCCCGAGGTTGAGGGAGCCGCCGCAGAGCCAGCTGGGGACGGCGGTGCCCAGCTGGTACTTGGCCTGGAAGCCGAGCGCCTGGCGCAGCCGCTCGCCGACGTCCGTGCCGTACAGGTCGGTGCCCTGGATCCGGCTGGTCTCGGCGACGTGCGAGATCGCGGAGATGCCGTACCCGGTGTGCGTGAAGTCCCGGCAGGTCTCCTGGGTGAGGCCGGTGACGAAGGTGGACTGGCCCTGCCAGTAGGAGACGATCTTGGCGGTGGTGTCGAGGTTCTGGCTCGGCACGGTCTTGGGCACCGACCCGTCGGAGGCCAGGTAGACGTAGGCGGCGGTGCGGGTGCGGAACTTCGCCATGGCCGTGTCGTACGACGTCTTGTCCTCCAGGAAGACGGAGATGCCGACGGCGGCCTCCATCATCGACAGCTCCCAGTTGCCGTTGGAGTTGGAGCCCTTGATGACGGTGGGGAGGTAGACGTTGCGCAGCATGGTGGCGAAGCGGGCCTCGTTCGACCAGGTGCCGGTGTACGTGTACCGGATGATCTCGGCGGCCTTGGGCCAGGAGGAGCCCGCCCAGCCGGTCTGCAGGGGCGCGTTGCTGTTGGTGTGGCTGGTGATGGTGGCCGACCAGGCGTCCATGATCTGGATGGCCTTCTGGGCGTACCGGGCGTCCTTGGTGATGTACCAGGCGAGCGCGTCGGTGTAGGCGGCGATCGCGTCCTCGCGCTCGTCGGTGCAGCCGTAGTTGGGGTTCGAGTACGAGCCGCACTCGACCGTCGCCCAGGGTGTGGGGGTGCGGTTCAGGTCGGCGTACTTGCTCGCCAGCATCTGGTCGTAGGCCGACTTCCAGGGCTGGGCGCCGGCCAGCACCTCGGTGCGGGCGAAGTCGAGCTGGGCCTTGGAGACGGTGACCCCGGGGTGCACGAAGGTGCTGGGGGCGGAGTGGGCGGCGGGGGCCGTGAAGACGCCCAGGAGCAGGGCACCCGCGGCCGCGAGCAGGGGGATGCGACGCACAGCGACTCCGTTCTTGTATGTGAACGTTGAGCGCCTCTGTGAACGTAGGCGTGAATCGAGACCGTAGGTACGGACCAGACTTCCGTCAAGGTGTGAAGTAAGCGGGAGTCATTCACACCGGAGCACCCGGGCATGTGAAAGGGCCGCACCCCGGTGTGGGGTACGGCCCTCGTCGCCTGCCTGTTCCGCTAGCGGACCTCGGTGATCTCCGGTCCGCGCTGGAGCTGGCCCATGCCGCCGGAGAAGCGCGAGGACTCCTCCTGCTGGACGCCCTCGGGGACCATCTGGGCATCGTTGGGCAGCTTCAGGACGATCGGGTCGCGGGGCGCCATCGGGCCCTCGCCACGGACCACGACGGTGTCCCGGAAGATCTGCTCCAGGAGGCCGGCCGCCTGCGGCTGGACCGCGCCCTGCCCGGAGATCACCCCGCGCAGGAACCAGCGCGGACCGTCCACACCGACGAACCGCACGACCTGGAAGCCGCCGGTGCCGTCCGGCAGCTGCACCGGCACCTGGGCGCGCAGCTCCCAGCCCAGCGGACCCTCGACCTCGTCGACGATGCCGCCCTGCTGCGTGATGCCGGTCGCGATCTCCTCGCGGACCTCGCCCCAGATGCCCTCGCGCTTGGGCGCGGCGAAGGCCTGCAGCTGGATGGCGCTGTCGCGCAGCACGACGGTCGCCGCGACGATCGCGTCGCCCGCGACCTCGACCCTCAGCTCCATGCCGTCCACGCCGGGCACGAACAGACCGCCCAGGTCCACCCGGCCCTCGCCGGCCTCACGCACCTCGGTGTCGTCCCACGGCCCGTCGGGCCGGGGCTCCGGCTCCAGACGAACGCGCTCGCGCTCGCCCTCTTCCTCGTCCGCCTCGGTGTCGACGCTGTCGACGACCTGCTCGGCCTCGCCGGCCGCGTCCTCGGCGGCACCCTTCTTCTTGCGACGTCCGAACACGTCACTGTCCTTCCCGGTCGGATACGACCGAAGCGTATCGATTCCCACCCGTCCGACCGCCCTCGGCGGCCTGACCGCTTGTGCCGCTCACATCGCCCACCGCGGCATGACCGCCGGTGGACCCGAAGCCCCCCTCGGCCCGCGCCGAGCCGGGAAGTTCCGCCACCTCCTGGAAGCGGACCCTCTCGACCTGCTGGACGACCAGTTGGGCGATCCGGTCGAAGCGCTCGAACCGCACCGCCTCGCGCGGGTCGAGATTCACCACGATCACCTTGATCTCCCCACGGTACCCGGCATCAATCGTCCCCGGGGCATTCACAAGGGCCACACCGCACCGGGCGGCGAGCCCCGAACGAGGGTGCACGAAGGCCGCGTACCCCTCCGGGAGGGCGATCGACACTCCCGTCGGCAGCACGGCCCGTTCTCCCGGCGCCAGCTCGCACGCCTGTGTGGTGCGCAGATCGGCCCCGGCATCACCGGGGTGCTCGTACGCCGGAAGCGGTACGTCGGGGTCGACGCGGCGCACGAGGACGCCGAGCGGGCCGGCCGTGCGGGCCGGGGCCAGGGGGTCTGCGGGGTTCACGGATTCACCTCGAAGGCGCGGGCGCGCCGGGCCTGGTCGGGGTCCTTCATGGCGGCCTGGATCTCTTCCTCGCGGCCGTTGTCGACGAAGTGCTCGACCGGGACCTCGATGAAGAGGGCGTCGGCGCGGACGGCTACGGGCCCCGTGGGGCCGTCCATGCGTCCGGTGGCGGTCGAGTAGATCTTCCGGCCGGCCACGGCGACCACCTCGGCCTCCAGGTGGAGCGTGGTGCCCACGGGCACGGGCCGCACGAAGTCGGTCTCCAGCCGTCCCGTCACGGCGATCTTCCGCAGCAGCCAGTTGAGCGAGCCCAGCGTCTCGTCCAGGGCGGAGGCGAGCACGCCGCCGTGCGCGAGGCCCGGGGCGCCCTGGTGGGCGGGGCGCACGGTGAACTCGGCGGCGAGGGAGACGCCCTCGCCGGCGCGTACCTCCAGGTGCAGCCCGTGGGACTGCCCGTGCCCACACCCGAAACAGTGTTCGTAGTGTGCACCGATGAGCTCACCGGGCGCGGGCGCGTCGGGGTGCCGCTCCGGTTTCCGGGCACTGGCAGGGGGCTGAAGAGCTGCGGAACTACCACTCACAGGCGCAGACCTTACCCGCGCGTCCAGTGAATCCGGACACCGTGCCAAGCTTGGCTCCATGCAGCTCTCCGCCACCCCGTACGAAGAACGCCTCACCGCCCCCCGGTCCTGGTGGTTCATCAGCTTCCTGGTCGGCGTCTCGTTCGCCCTGATCCTGCTGCCGTTCGGCACCCTGCCGATGCTGGGCGGCCTGGTCGGCGGCACCGCGGCGGCAGCGGTGGTGGCCAGCTCGTACGGTTCCCCGCGGATCCGGGTCGTCGGCGACTCGCTGATCGCGGGCGAGGCGAAGATCCCGGTGTCGGCCCTGGGCCCGGCGGAGATCCTGGACCCGGACGAGGCGCGCGCCTGGCGCACGCACAAGGCCGACGTCCGCGCCTTCCTCCTGCTGCGCTCCTACATCCCGAGGGCCCTCCGCGTGGAGGTCACGGACCCGGCCGACCCCACCCCGTACCTGTACCTGTCGACCCGGGAGCCGGAGGCCCTGGCGGCGGCGATCGAGGCGGCGAAGACCAGCACGAAGGCCTGAGCGGGTCGGGCTGCGCCCGCTCCGGTCTCGGCAGCACCCCAGAGGGGCGCGGGGCGCTCCGCCCGCGCACCCGGAACGCCCGTCAGCCCCCGAAGTCCTCCGGCAGCTCCGCGATCGGCAGCGGCTCCGCCGGCTTCTCCAGCGGCGGCAGCTCCGGCAGTTCCTCCCACGGCACCTGGATCTTTCTCAGGTCCGTCCGGATCCGCGCCGCGAGCTTTCTGGTGTCCCGGCGGTTCATGACCGCCCCCACCGCGGCGCCCA
The DNA here is from genome assembly GCF_042957285.1 of Streptomyces sp. NPDC008092. Taxonomy (NCBI): domain Bacteria; kingdom Bacillati; phylum Actinomycetota; class Actinomycetes; order Kitasatosporales; family Streptomycetaceae; genus Streptomyces; species Streptomyces sp. NPDC008092. The sequence continues at coordinate 226,038 of NZ_JBIBHY010000013.1, read as the reverse complement.
CCATGAACGGCATCAGGTTCGGCAGGTCCCGCACCATCCGCTTCATGATCTGCTGGCGCAGCTCGCGCTTCATGTGCCCGCCGAGGGCGTTGTTGATCGTCGACGGCTTCATCACGTCGATGCCGCGCTCCCCCGACCAGGAGGACAGATACGCGGTGCTGCGGTCCTTCAGGTTCCCCGGCGGGCGCACGCCGTAGACCTCGTGGAGCTCGGCGATCATCTTCAGCTCGATCGCCGCGACCCCGGTGATCTCCGCGGCCAGCTCGGTCGGCATCGCCGGCGGCACCGGCAGCATCGCCGCAGCCCCGACTCCGGCCCCGACCGCCGAGGTCGCGCCGGCCGCGCCCGCCACCAGTTTGTCGGCGAGCTGCTCGGGCCCGAGGCCCGGGAACTGCCGGCGCAGGGTCGCGAGGTCGCGTACGGGGACACGCGGGGCGATCTCGATGATCCGGTCCGCCAGGTACCCCAGCCCCGCTTTCGCCCGGCTGCCGCCCTTACGGGCGCCTTCCCGGGCCATGTCCACGGCCCTGTCCCGGATGGCCGCGACCCGTCGCCTGGCGACGGGCGCGGACCGGTCCGTCGGCGCCGGGAGGTCACCCCGGCCGGCCGCCGGTTCGAGCGAGGCTCCCGGGTCGGGTGAGCCCCGCTCGGCATCACGCGCGCGCGGGCCGTCGGACGGCCCGGAGTCCGCTCCCGGCAAAGGGAAACGGCGCTTCCGAGGTGGGGTCGAGCCAGTCATGCCCGACCCGTCCTCAGTCGCAGTCGCGGCAGATCGGCTGACCGTTCTTCTCCCGGGCCAGCTGGCTGCGGTGATGCACCAGGAAGCAGCTCATGCAGGTGAACTCGTCCTGCTGCTTGGGCAGCACCCGGACGGCCAGCTCCTCGTTCGAGAGGTCCGCTCCGGGCAGCTCCAGGCCTTCTGCGGCCTCGAACTCGTCGACGTCCACCGAGGACGTTGACTTGTCGTTCCGCCGGGCCTTCAGCTCTTCAAGACTGTCCGAGTCGACGTCGTCGTCGGTCTTGCGTGGAGTGTCGTAATCGGTTGCCATGTCGCTCTCCCCCTCTGGGTGTCTGCGGTGTCTCCAGCGCACGTAACGCGTGAGAGGCCGGACTTGTGCCCGACCCGAGGCGGAGATTTTGCCTCACATCAAGGTCTGTTACTCAATCGACACCCAACCGGACCCCCCAAGAGTGATCAGGTTGAATGGCGATGGGGACCGTACACGGTCCTGCCGAGGCACTTCAAAGGCGCCTCACCCTGTACTTCCCGTGATCAAGACCCCTGAAAACAGGGATTTTCCCGGCTTTATTCCCCTAGCCATGATCACGCAGAGTAGATGGCCGGAAATCCGCCCTTGTGATCGATCACACAGAGGGGAATGTGCCGCGCCGCTGGAAAATTCAGCGCAAAGCGAACATCCCCCGCGTGTGTCGCGATCTTGTAACGGCGTCAGACCGGCAACGTGACCCGCATCACGAGTCCTCCGCCCTCTCGCGGCTGGGCCACGATGTGCCCGCCGTGCGCCCGGGCCACGGACCGCACGATGGACAGGCCGAGGCCCACACCCTTGTCGCTGCCCGTTCGCTCGGTACGGAGCCGTCTGAAGGGCTCGAAGAGGTTGTCGATCTCGTACGCCGGGACCACCGGACCGGTGTTCGCCACGTAGAGCACCGCCTGCCCGTGCTGGATCTCGGTGTTGACCTCCACCCAGCCGTCCTCGGGCACGTTGTAGCGGACCGCGTTCTGCAGCAGGTTCAGGGCGATCCGCTCCAGGAGCACGCCGTTGCCCTGGACCACGGCCGGTTTCCGTACGCCCCGGATCGTCACGCCCTTGGCCTCCGCCTCGGCGTGCACCTGGTCGACGGCCTGGGAGGCCACCTCGGCCAGGTCGACCGGTTTGCGCTCGACGATCTGGTTGTCGCTGCGGGCGAGCAGCAGCAGGCCCTCCACGAGCTGCTCGCTGCGCTCGTTGGTGGCCAGCAGAGTCCTGCCGAGCTGTTGCAGCTCCACGGGCGCGCCCGGGTCCGAGAGGTGCACCTCCAGGAGCGTGCGGTTGATCGCCAGGGGCGTGCGCAGTTCGTGCGAGGCGTTGCCGACGAAGCGCTGCTGGGCGGTGAAGGCCCGTTGCAACCGCTCCAGCATGTCGTCGAAGGTGTCCGCGAGTTCCTTGAGCTCGTCGTCCGGGCCGTCCAGCTCGATCCGGCGGGACAGGTCCGAGCCGGCCACCGCGCGGGCGGTGCGGGTGATCCGGCCGAGCGGGGACAGCACCCGGCCGGCCATCGCGTAGCCGAACGCGAAGGCGATCACGGCCAGGCCCAGCAGAGCGAGGAGCGAACGGCTGAGCAGGTTGTCCAGGGCCACCTGGCGCTGGTGGTCCACGCACTGGGCGATGGCGTTGTTGAAGTCCTGCAGCGACACGGTGTTGGAGTTGGCCGTGGCGGCCATGTTGATCGCCGGACAGTTGTCGCTGGAGACCTGCAGCCCGTCATACTTGACGATCTTGAACAGCGGCTGGTTGCCGGTACTGATCGCCTGGGCGGCCAGCAGATAGATGATCGACAGCAGCAGGATGCCGGCGATCAGGAACATGCCGCCGTACAGCAGGGTGAGCCGTATCCGGATGGTCGGGCGCAGCCACGGCAGGACCGGCTGCTGCCTTCTCGGGTCCCAGGTGGGCTTGGGCGGTGCCTGCGGGGGTGCGGGAGTGGTCGCCACGGTCATCAGATCCGGTAGCCCGAGCCGGGAACGGTGACGATCACCGGGGGTTCGCCCAGCTTGCGGCGCAGCGTCATGACGGTCACGCGCACGACGTTGGTGAAGGGGTCGGTGTTCTCGTCCCACGCCTTCTCCAGGAGCTGCTCGGCGGAGACCACCGCGCCCTCGCTGCGCATCAGCACCTCCAGCACCGCGAACTCCTTCGGCGCCAGCTGGACCTCCTTGCCGTCGCGGAAGACCTCGCGGCGGTTCGGGTCCAGCTTGATGCCGGCGCGCTCCAGGACGGGCGGCAGCGGCACGCTGGTGCGGCGGCCCAGGGCGCGCACGCGCGCGATGAGCTCGCTGAAGGCGAAGGGCTTGGGAAGGTAGTCGTCGGCGCCGATCTCCAGGCCCTCGACGCGGTCGCTGACGTCACCGGAGGCGGTCAGCATCAGCACGCGGGTGGGCATGCCGAGCTCGACGATCCGGCGGCAGACGTCGTCGCCGTGCACGAGGGGGAGGTCGCGGTCGAGGACGACCACGTCGTAGTCGTTGACGCCGATGCGCTCCAGGGCGGCCGCACCGTCGTACACGACGTCGACGGCCATGGCCTCCCGGCGCAGTCCGGTGGCCACCGCATCGGCGAGCAGTTGCTCGTCCTCGACGACGAGTACGCGCACGTCGCTTGTCCTTCCTCTGTCCACCCGCGTAGCGCGCACCGGCGCACCCGGGCAGGGGGTCTCCGTGGGATGTGTGACCTCCATCCTGCCCTTTTCGGCCATAAGTCGGCAGTAAGACGGGGGCTGGACAGCCGGATCCGAGGCGGCCGGGCGGGAATGCGGGATTTTCTCCTGCGGTTGAGGTTTCCACGGAGAGGAGCGGGGGGAGGACGGCATGTACACCCCGCGATCACGCTCTGCATGTGCCGCAGCACCATGCGGTACGTACACCGCCGCTACAGCAGAGTGGACGATGGGGGTGTCCGGCACCGTCGCCGCCCGGCCGGGCAGCGCTGGGCACCCGCGAGAGACGTGATCGCCCCTTCCGAACGGCACACCCCCGTGCCACCGACCCACGACCCAGGACGAGGGGGCGCAGCATGGACGCATTCACCGCAGGACTTCTGCAGCGCATAAAGGCGACCGAGTCCGACATCACCCGGGCTCGTGACGAGGGTGACGACTTCCTCGTCGAAGTGGAGCAGGCCGAGCTCGACGACCTGCGCCGCCTCGCAGCCGAACACGGTGTGGAAGTCGGCGCGACCAGCGTCTGACAGTCCCGCAGCACCGCAGCACGAGAACAGGGCCCCGGCGAATCCAGCGCCGGGGCCCTGCTCGTACCTGATCCTTTCCCACCGCAACCGCGTTCGATTCCTCTCGGCCGGCAAGGCACGAGATCTTTTTCCCGAGACCGGCTGCGAGCGCCGGGACCTCTCGGACCCGGGTGTTCCGACAGCGCCCCTACGGCGTGCCCCCTCGGCCCCGGCGTACGGCGTTCCTCAGTCGTGCCAGGCTCCGAAGTCCTCCAGGAGGCGCTGGAGGGGCTCGAAGACGCCCGGGGTGCCGGCGACCGTCAGGGCGCGTGCGGGGCGCTCTCCGGGGCGGCCACCGGTCAGGGCGCCGGCCTCCCGGGCGATGAGGTCGCCCGCGCCCCAGTCCCAGGCGTTGAGGCCGCGCTCGTAGTAGCCGTCCAGCCGGCCGCAGGCCACGTCGCACAGGTCGATCGCGGCCGACCCGCTGCGGCGGATGTCGCGCAGCAGGGGGATCAGCCGGGCCGCGACCTCGGCCTGGTGGGTGCGGACGGCGGTGACGTAGTTGAAGCCGGTCGACACCAGCGCCTGGTCCAGCGGCGGCGCCGGGCGGCAGCGCAGCTCCCGCTCCCCGTCCCACGCCCCGGTCGCCCAGGCCCCGCCGCCGCGCACCGCGTGGTACGTCTCGCCGCGCATCGGGGCCGCCACGACGCCGACCACGGTCTCCCCGTCCTGCTCGGCGGCGATGGAGACCGCCCAGGTCGGCAGCCCGTACAAGTAGTTCACGGTGCCGTCGAGGGGGTCGATCACCCAGCGGACGCCGCTGGTCCCCTCCGACGACGCGCCCTCCTCGCCGAGGAAGCCGTCGTCGGGGCGGTGCCCGGCGATCAGGTCGGTGATCAGTTTCTCCGCCGCGATGTCCATCTCGGTCACCACGTCGATCGGGCTGGACTTGGTCCGGGCCACGGCGAGGTCGGCCGGACGGCCGTCCCGCAGCAGTTCGCCCGCGCGGGCGGCCGCCTCCCGGGCGAGGTCCAGCAGGTCCGTGTGCAGGGCGTCGGTCACGGGGCTCCTCACGCGTAGGGGCTGTCGGCACCGGCCGCGGCCGGGCGGGGGGCGCGGGCCGGGCAGCAGCCGACCGGGCAGAGGTCGTGGCTCGCGCCGAGTGCGCCCAGGGCGCACGGCGTGATCTCCCGTCCGCTCTCCGCGGCGGCGCGCTCCAGGACCAGCTCGCGGATCGCGGCGGCGAACCGCGGGTCGTCCCCGACGGTCGCGGACCGGCGGACCGGCAGACCCAGCTCCGCGGCCTTCGCCGTGGCCTCCGTGTCGAGGTCGTAGAGGACCTCCATGTGGTCGGAGACGAACCCGATGGGGGCCATGACGACCGCCGGGACCCCGGCGCCGTGCAGCGCCTCCAGGTGGTCGCAGATGTCCGGCTCCAGCCACGGGATGTGCGGGGCGCCGGAGCGGGACTGGTAGACGAGCCGCCAGGGGTGGTCGGTCCCGGTGCGCTCCCGGACCGCGTCCGCGATCAGCTCGGCCACGTCCAGGTGCTCCTCGACGTACGCGCCGCCCTCGCCGTGCGTCTCGGCCGGGCCCGAGGTGTCGGCGCTCGCGGTCGGGATGGAGTGGGTGGTGAAGGCGATGTGGGCGCCCGCGCGGACGTCGTCGGGGAGGTCGGCGAGGGATGCAAGCACCCCGTCGATCATCGGGTCCAGGAAGCCGGGGTGGTTGAAGTAGTGCCGCAGCTTGTCGACCTTCGGGAGTTCGAGGCCCTCGGCCTCCAGCGCGGCCAGCGAGTCGGCGAGGTTCTCGCGGTACTGGCGGCAGCCCGAGTAGGAGGCGTAGGCGCTGGTGGCGAGGACCAGGATGCGGCGGCGGCCGTCGGCGACCATCTCGCGCAGGGTGTCCGTCAGGTACGGCGCCCAGTTGCGGTTGCCCCAGTAGACCGGCAGGTCGAGGCCGTGCTCGGCGAAGTCCTTGCGCAGGGCGTCCAGCAGGGCGCGGTTCTGGTCGTTGATCGGGCTGACCCCGCCGAACAGGAAGTAGTGCTGCCCGACTTCCTTGAGACGTTCCTTCGGGATACCGCGCCCGCGCGTCACGTTCTCCAGGAACGGAACCACGTCGTCCGGGCCTTCCGGGCCGCCGAAGGAGAGCAGGAGCAGGGCGTCGTAGGGGGTGGCTTCGAGCGCGTCTGACATGTGCCGATCCTGCCACCCGGCACTGACGGCCCGGAAACAGGAGCGTGAAGAGTCGGATTCGGGAGGTTTATCCCCGGTACCGGACGGGTGCAGGACAGCGACCTCACTCGTAAGCTGTATCAGCCGCAGTCACGCCTTACTCGCACATCCGTCGGAGACCCCCGTGCCCAGCCCCTATCGCGCTCTGTTCGCCGCCCCCGGCAGCAAGGGCTTCTCCGCCGCGGGCTTCGTCGGCCGGATGCCGTTGTCCATGATGGGCATCGGCGTGGTCACGATGATCTCCCAGCTCAGCGGCCGGTACGGGCTCGCGGGCGCGCTGTCGGCCACCATGGCGCTGTCCGCCGCCGCGATCGGGCCGCAGGTGTCCCGGCTGGTCGACCGGCACGGCCAGCGCCGCGTCCTGCGCCCCGCGACCCTGCTCGCGCTCGCCGCGGCGGCCGGGCTGCTGCTGGCCGCGCACTTCGGATGGCCGGACTGGGTGCTGTTCGTGTGCGCCGCCGGGATCGGCGCGGTGCCGAGCCTGGGCGCGATGATCCGGGCCCGCTGGGCAGCCCTCTACCGGGGCACCCCGCAGCTGCACACCGCCTACTCGTTCGAGTCCGTCGTCGACGAGGTGTGCTTCATCTTCGGGCCGATCCTCTCCATCGGCCTGTCCACGACCTGGTTCCCGGAGGCGGGCCCGCTGCTCGCCGCCGGCTTCCTCGCCGCCGGCGTCTTCTGGCTGACCGCCCAGCGGGCCACCGAGCCCGAGCCGCACCCGCGTGACCACCACGGCGGCGGCTCCGCGCTGCGCGCGCCCGGCCTCCAGGTGCTGGTGGCGACCTTCGTGGCCACCGGAGCCATCTTCGGGGCGGTCGACGTGGTGACCGTCGCCTTCGCCGACGAACGCGGCCACAAGGCCGCTTCCAGCATCGTCCTGGCCCTGTATGCGGCGGGTTCCTGCGTGGCCGGGGCTGTCTTCGGGCTCATGCGGTTCGGGGGGAAGCCGGAACGCCGGTGGCTGCTGGGCATATGCGCGATGGCCGTGAGTATGATCCCCCTCCTACTGGTCGGAAACTTGCCGCTTCTGGCCGTGGCGCTGTTCGTTGCGGGCCTGTCCATCGCACCGACGATGATCACGACGATGTCCCTCATCGAAAAGCACGTACCTCGCGCGAAACTCACCGAGGGCATGACCTGGGTGAGCACCGGCCTCGCGGTCGGGGTGGCGCTCGGCTCCTCGGTCGCCGGCTGGGTGATCGACGCGGCCGGCGCCCGTGCCGGGTACGGGGTTCCGGCCGTGTCCGGAGCCGTCGCGGTCGCGGTCGGTTTCCTCGGGTACCGCCGGCTCAGCAGGCCGGTCACGGGTCGGGGAGGCACCGTTGAGCAGTACAGCGAGCGGGAAGAGCGGCACGTGGCGTAACTGGGGAGGGAATGTCACCGTCCGCCCCGCGCGGGAGGTCGTGCCCGCCTCCGTGGACGAGCTGGCGGCGGCCGTACGGCAGGCGGCGGAGGACGGCCTGAAGGTGAAGGCGGTCGGCAGCGGCCACTCCTTCACCTCGATCGCCGCGACCGACGGTGTCTCGATCCGCCCTCAACTGCTCACGGGCATACGCGACATCGACCGCAAGGCCATGACCGTCACGGTCGAGGCCGGTACCCCGCTCAAGAGACTCAATATGGCCCTGGCCCGTGAGGGCCTGTCGCTGACCAACATGGGCGACATCATGGAGCAGACGGTCTCCGGGGCCACCAGCACCGGCACCCACGGCACCGGCCGCGAGTCGGCCTCGCTCGCCGCACAGATCAGGGAACTCGAACTGGTCACCGCCGACGGCTCGGTGCTCACCTGTTCGGAGAAGGAGAACCCCGAGGTCTTCGCGGCGGCGCGGGTCGGTCTCGGTGCCCTGGGCATCGTCACCGCGATCACGTTCGCGGTGGAGCCGGTCTTCCTGCTCGCCGCGCGCGAGGAGCCGATGCCCCTGGACCGGGTTCTCGCCGAGTTCGACCAGCTCTGGACCGAGAACGAACACTTCGAGTTCTACTGGTTCCCGCACACCGGCAACACCAACACCAAGCGCAACAACCGCAGCGCGGGCCCGCCGCAGCCGGTGGGGCAGCTGGCCGGCTGGTTCGAGGACGAGTTCCTCTCCAACGGGGTCTTCCACGCCGCGCAGCTGTTCGGCCGCGCGGTGCCCGCCGTCGTCCCGACGGTCGCCCGGATCTCCAGCACGGCACTGTCCGCCCGGTCCTACACGGACATTCCGTACAAGGTCTTCACATCCCCGCGCCGGGTGCGGTTCGTGGAGATGGAGTACGCGGTGCCCCGCGAGGCATTGGTGGACACGCTGCGGGAACTCAGGGCGATGGTCGACCGTTCCGGTCTCAGGGTGAACTTCCCGGTCGAGGTCCGCACCGCCCCCGCCGACGACATCGCCCTGTCCACCGCGTCCGCCCGGGACAGCGCCTACATCGCCGTGCACATGTTCCGGGGCACGCCGTACCAGGCGTACTTCACCGCCGCCGAGCGCATCTTCACCGCGCACGAGGGGCGTCCGCACTGGGGCAAGGTGCACACCCGGGACGCGGACTACTTCGCCGAGGTCTACCCGCGCTTCGGCGAGTTCACTGCGCTGCGGGACCGGCTCGATCCGGACCGGCTGTTCCAGAACGACTATCTGCGGAGGGTTCTGGGGCAGTAGCCGCGGAGTCACCGGCGGAGGCGCCGGGCGTGGGGGCCGTGCTCGGCTCCGCGCTCGCGGACCCGCTCGGTGACGGTGCCGGGCCGGCGGTCCCGTCGCTCCCGGGGGTACCGGACGCCCCCGGGGAGGACGACGGCGACGGAGTGGTCGAAGTGGCCGTACCGGCACCGGAGTTCGCACCGGAGGAACCCGAAGTCCCCGGAGAATCCGTGGTGTCGGAGGAGCCGGAGCCGCCGGACGAACCCGAAGACCTGGCGTCACCGGTGACCGCGCCGCCGACCGTCGTGCCGGAGCTGCCGCTGAAGCTGTTGCCGGAGACGAGTTCCCAGGCCGTGACGCCGGCCATGGTGACCGCGAACACCAGGGCGGCCGCGACCAGCGGGCGGCGCCGGGTCCGCACCCGGGCGCGGTAGACGGTGCCCTCGGTGAACGCGCCGGGCTCCGGGGGCGCTTGCTCCCGGGGGCGCGCGGTTCTGGACGCGGTCACCGTCGCGTCGCGGAACTGTTCGCCGGTGCGGCTGAAGAAGTGCTGGAACACCGAGCCGCCGCAGGTGGCGATCACACTGACGACTCCGGCGCCGAGGATCGTCCCGTACACCCCGAAGTAGGAAGCGAGTTTGGCGGCCACCACCGCGGCCACCGCGCCGCCCGCGACCTGGGGCACGCTGAGGTCGATCCGCTTCGAACTTCCCTTCACCTCCTCCCCCGTACTGGTCTCGTCACCGGAACCGGGCCTTTCACGCATTACCGAACCTTGCCTGCCCTTCCCGTACTTGTTCGATCGACTGCACAAGAAAGGGACGTACGGACGAAACCATTAGTTCCGTTTCTGAGGATTGCGTGAAGTACGCCACGTTCAAGATCGCCCGATACGGGCAAACAACGGCCGGGGAGCGGTTGTTGCCAGAAGTTGGGCGGCGCGCCAATCCACGCACGTGGCCCGAATGGAGTACTGTTGCGAGCCCTGGGCCCGGTCTCCCGCCAGGGCGTCCGAGGCCTTGCAGGACCGCCGGGAGGGGGCTAGTTGCACAGGGTGACGGAGTTGGTCACTTAGCGTTGCGAATAGGTAACCGTGCCATAACGGCGGTGCAGGGCCCGTGCCCGACACGCCGGGCAACTCGGCAAGGTTGTGGCAGGCTGCACCCGGGCAGGCCACACTCGACTAGCGGAAGCAGCGACGCACGTGACGTCGGCAGGCACCACCCGGGAGGTCCCCATGCCCGAACTGCGTGTCGTGGCCGTCTCCAATGACGGCACACGGCTGGTGCTCAAGGCTGCCGACTCTACGGAGTACACCCTTCCGATCGACGAACGGCTCCGTGCCGCCGTACGCGGCGACCGGCCCCGGCTCGGCCAGATCGAGATCGAGGTCGAGAGCCATCTCCGGCCCCGAGACATCCAGGCGCGGATACGAGCGGGCGCGACGGCCGAAGAGGTCGCGCAGCTCGCCGGGATCCCCGTCGACCGGGTGCGGCGCTTCGAGGGTCCGGTACTGGCCGAGCGCGCCTTCATGGCCGAGCGGGCCCGCAAGACGCCGGTCCGCAGGCCCGGCGAGAACTCCGGGCCGCTGCTCGGCGAGGCCGTGCAGGAGCGGCTGGTGCTGCGCGGCGCCGAGAAGGACACCGTGCAGTGGGACTCCTGGCGCCGCGACGACGGCACCTGGGAAGTCCTGCTCGTCTACCGGGTCGCGGGCGAACCGCACTCGGCGAGCTGGACCTACGACCCGCCCAGGCGGCTCGTCCAGGCGGTCGACGACGAGGCGCGCTCGCTGATCGGCGAGTCCGAGGACCTCGCCGTACCGGAGCCCAGCTTTCCGTTCGTGCCGCGCATCGCACGGCTGCCGCGCGACCGGCCGCTGGACCGTTCCGGCGACCGGGACCGCGAGCGGCCGAGCCTGCCCGCGCAGTCGTCCGATCCGGTCGAGGAGACGGCCGGCGAACGGGACTCCCTGACCAGCCTGCTGGAGGCGGTGCCGAGCTTCCGGGGCGACATGGTGGTCCCGGAGCGCCCGGTGGAGGTCCCGGAGGAGCCCGCTCCGGAACCGGCCGCGGAGGAGCCCCCGGCCCCGGCAGCCTCGGCCGGCTCCGCCTACGCGGACGTCCTCATGCCCCGCTCCGTCGGCAGCCACCGCGACCGGCTGATCGGTGCCACCGACCGCCAGGCCGAGGCCGACGGCGTCCGCCCCGGCCGCCGTGCCGCCGTGCCGAGCTGGGACGAGATCGTCTTCGGGACACGGCGCAAGAAGCAGGAGTAGAACCGGAACAGGCAGCGGAAGGCGGGGGCGCGCGTGCGTGCCCCCGCCTTCCGCTGCGCCTGCGCTACTGCGGGTCGGGGCCGACCGCCACCGGACGGGACGGGTCGGCGGACCACTCCGACCACGAACCGACGTACAGCGCCGCCGGGACGCCCGCGACGGCCAGCGCCAGCACCTCGTGGGCGCCGGAGACGCCCGAGCCGCAGTACACGCCCACCTCGGCCCCCTCCGAGGCACCCAGGCCCTTGAAGCGGTCACGGAGTTCGGCGGCGGGCAGGAAGCGGCCGTCCGGACCGACGTTCTCGGTGGTCGGCGCCGACACGGCGCCCGGGATGTGGCCGCCGACCCGGTCGATCGGCTCCACCTCACCCCGGTACCGCTCCCCCGCGCGGGCGTCGAACAGCACACCCGAGCGAGCCAGCGCCGCCGCCCCGTCCGCGTCGAGCAACTGCCCGGCACCCGGGGCCGGTTCGAAGTCACCCTCGGCCGGCTCGGTCACGTCCGCCGAAAGAGCACCCGTCCAGGACGGCAACCCGCCGTCGAGGACCCGCACGTCCGGGTGACCCGTCCAGCGCAGCAGCCACCAGGCACGGGCCGCCGCCCAGCCCTGTCCGCCGTCGTAGACGACGACCGGCCGGCCCGCCGACACCCCCGCGCGCCGCATCGCCGCACCGAAGACGGCCAGGTCGGGCAGGGGATGCCGGCCGTTCCCGCCGGGCGGCGAGGCGAGTTCGCCGTCCAGGTGCACGTAGACGGCGCCCGGCAGATGCCCGGCCGCGTAGGCCGCCCGGCCGTCGAACGGCGGGGTGCCGGGCGGGGTCAGCTGCCAGCGGACGTCGAGCAGGACGGGCGGATTCGGCCCGGTCAGGTCGTCGGCGAGTTCGGTTGCGTCGATGATGGCTTCCATGGCCCCATCCTTACGCCAGGGGTGGCCGCATCGTCCAGGTACGACTACTCTGCTCGGCCGGACAGGCTCGATCACCGGGCGTACGGGATCGGGCACATGCTGTACGGCTGATGGACACCCGACGGCAATCGGCCGGAAACGGGCGAGAAACGGCAGACCAGGCATCCTCGCGGCGGAGCCGCCCCACGGGCGTGGACGCAGGTCACCACGGAGGGTGCCGGGAACGGCACGGGGCGTGCCCGCGGCTGCGGCGCAGCCGGTCCGGAGAGCGGAAGCGACACGGCCACCGCGAGGGGCCGAGGAGAGAGTGACGATGACCGAGGTACGGGGATCGGCGGGCGCGAACGGCGGCACGCACGCTCGGCGCGCGCCCGGCACCCCCTGCTGGGTGAGTCTGATGGTGCACGGCTTGACCGCGACCGAGGAGTTCTACGGAACCCTGTTCGGCTGGGAGTTCGAGCCCGGCCCCCAGCAGCTCGGCCCGTATGTCCGGGCGCTGCTCGACGGGCAGGAGGTGGCGGGCATCGGGCAGCTGTCGCCGGACCTGCATCTGCCGATCGCCTGGACGCCGTACTTCGCCTCGGACGACGTGGACCTGACGGCCGAGACGGCCCGGCTGTGCGGCGGCACGGTGGGCGTCGGCCCGCTGGACGCGGCCGAGGCCGGGCGGATGGCCATCGCCTCCGACCCCTCGGGCGCGGTGTTCGGGATCTGGCAGGGATCGGCCCACCTCGGCACGGCCCTGACCGGCGTCCCGGGCACACCGGTCTGGGACGAGCTGCTCACCTTCGAGACGTCGAGCGTCGCCAAGTTCTACGAGACGGTGTTCGGTTACGAGGAGGAGCCGGTGGTGTCCGCCGACTTCGACTACGTGACCCTGCACGTCGGGGGCCGTCCGGTGGCCGGCATCCACGGTGTCGGCCTCGCGCTGCCCCGGGACCGGGGGCCGCACTGGCTGACGTACTTCGAGGTGGCCGACGCGGACGCGACCCTGCGGGAGGTCGCCGAGCTGGGCGGGCAGGTGCTGAAGCCGGCCCGGGACAGCGCGCACGGGCGGGTCGCGACGGTGGCCGACCCGGAGGGCGCGGTCTTCTCGGTGATCCAGAGCCCGCGCTGAGCCGTCGCCGGCGTGGGACGGCGCAAGGCAACCCGTCCCACGCCACGGCGTCGCCGGCCAGTGCGCACGGCACGCGCCGACGCCGATCCGTACGGTCCGCGGGTCGCGGTCGCCGGGGGCAGGCCGCCTCAAGTCGCGCGTGCGGATGCGGGATCGGCAAGGCGTCCCGGATCGAACCCTGGGAACGGGCGGGCGGTCGGCGGGATCAGCTGGTGACGCCGCCGTCGACGACGAGGTCGTGGCCGACGACGAAGCTCGACTCGTCGGACGCCAGCCACAGCACCGCGTTGACGATCTCGTCGGTCGTCGCGACGCGGGCGATCGGCACCGTCGTGGCCAGCCGGGCCGCCCGGTCGGCGGCGGTCTCCCCGGGCCGCAGCGACATGCCGGTGTCCGTGGCACCGGGGCTCACCGCGTTGATGCGTACGTTGTCCCTGATGTGGTCCAGGGCGGCGACCCGGGTGAGGGTGCTCACGGCGGCCTTGGACGCGGCGTAGGCGGCCATGCCGGGGCGGCGCCCGTGGTACCCGATGTTGGACGCGGTGTTGACGATGACGCCGCCGCCGTGCGCCCGCATGTGCCTGATCTGCTGCTGCATGCCGAGCAGGACGCCGGTCAGGTTGACGTCCAGTACGGACTGCCACGCCGACAGGTCCAGGTCGGCGACCGGGGCGGGCCTGCCGAAGACGCCCGCGTTGTTGTGCGCGACGTGCAGGCCGCCGTAGCGCTCCACCGTGGTGCGCACCAGGCGTTCCATGTCCTCGGGCCGGGTGACGTCGGCGACCACGGCGCCGGCCGTGCCGCCGTCCTCGCCGACGAGCCGCACGGTCTCCTCGACGGACTCCGGCCGGGCGCCGGCGGCGACCACGGTGGCGCCCTCCCGGGCGAAGGCCCTGGCACTGGCCCGGCCGATGCCGGCTCCGGCCCCGGTGACGATGACGACCTTGTCCTTGAAACGGGCGGTCATGGGGGGTGCTCCTTGGTACCTGTCGTCGTGGACGGGAAATCAGGGCGCCCGCACGGCAGACGTTCCACGGCCGGCGTCCCGCGCTGTGCGCGCCGCTCGTGCGCGCACGCGCCCCGGCCCGATCCTTCCGCGGCGACCCCGGCGGACGACAGGTGATCAGACCACACATCCGGCCGGGAACCGGGGTGACCCGACCACCGCCCCTGCCCACTCTCCGGGGCGGGCGCGGACCGCGGTTGCCGCCGCGGATCCCCATGCTTAGGCTCTCTAAGGAGCTGCTTGCCTGATCACGGGGGAACATGGTGGAGGGACCGGTGCCGGCCACGTCGCCGGATGCGATGTCCGTGCTGGAACTGCTCGCCGAAGGGGCCCCGGCAGCGCGGTTCGACGAACTGCTGCGCACCGCCCGGCGCGAGGAACTGCCCGGCGACACCCTGGCGGAACTCGACCACGCCGTCCGCCTGGCCTCGTCCGTCCAGGCCCGGATCGGCCACGCGCAGCAGCGGGAGGCCGGGCTCGCCGCGCTCGTCGACACCGCCCACGACCTCACCCTGGTGCACGGCGTGGACGCGCTGCTGCACGAGATCGCCCGACGGGCACGCCGGCTGCTGAACGTCGACATGGCCTTCGTCGGACTGCGCAACGCGGGCGACGAGGGCGGGGCCTCCTCCATCCGCGCGGCGGAGGGCGGGACCACCGCGCGCGGCGTGGGCCTGGAGACCGCCGGCGACCGGGGCCTCGGCGGTCTCGTCCAGCGGAGCGGGGCGCCCGCCTGGAGCCCCGACTACCTGACCGACACGGCCGTTCCGCACTCCCCCGACATCGACGCCGTCGTACGGGCCGAAGGTCTGCACGCCGTCCTGGCGGTTCCGCTCGGCCACGGCACCGCGGTCTTCGGCACCCTCTACGGCGCCGACCGGAAGGTGCGGTACTTCACGCCGGACGAGATCAGCCTCCTGCGGTCGCTCGGCAAGCTCGCGGGCGTCGCCCTCGAACGCGTGCGGCTCCTGGAGGAGACCCGCGCCGAGGTGACCGAGCTGGCACGGGACACCTCCCGTGCCAGGAGCAGCCTCGACGTGCAGCACCGCGTCGAGGCCGCCTACATCCGTCTGATCGACCTGGTGCTCGGCGGCTGCGACCCGCAGACCCTCGCCGAGGCGGCGGTCCGGGAGCTGTCGGGGGCGCTGGTCGTCAGGGACTGCGTCGGACGCGAGGTCGTCGTGACCGGCACACCGCCCGGACTCGCCGAGGACGACGTGCTCAGGTGGACCTACGACGCACACGCCGCCGGCGGTCCAGTGCCGATGTCCGGGGGCGGCTGGGCCGCGCCGGTCACGGCGGGCGGCGAGAACCTCGGGACCGTGCTGCTGGTCCCCGACGAACCCCTCACGGACGGCTTCGGCGTGCGCTTGCTCCAGCTCACCGCGCGGGCGGTCGCCCTCATCCTGTTGCTGCAGCGCACCTCGACGGTGGCCCACGACCAGATCCGTGACGAGCTGCTGGACGAGCTGCTCGGCGACGTCGGGCCGCAGCCGCGCCGGCTGGTCGCGCAGGCCCGCCGGCTCGGCCTCTCCCTCGGCGATCCGCATGTGATGGTGGTGGCCAGGCCCGAGGGAGGTCCGGCCGGCCGGGCCGCCGCGTGGGCGTCGTCGTACGCCCATCGCGCGTCCGGACTCGCGAGGTTCCGGGACGGCCGGGTGACCCTGCTGCTCCCCGGCGAGGACCCGCTCGCCGCGGCCACCGCCGTGTCCGCTGAGCTGACGCCCGTCGTCGGGCATCCCGTCACGGTCGGGGCGGCCGGGCCGGTATCGGACCCGGTGCACGTGGCACGGGCCCACCGCGAGGCCCTCAGCTGCCTGGAGGCGCTCGTCGAACTGGGCAACCCGGGCGGTGTCGCCACCCCGCAGCAGATGGGCTTCCTCGGCGTCCTGCTCTCCGAGACCCACGGCATCGGCGACTACGTCGAGGCCGTGATCGGTCCCGTACTGGACTACGACACGCGGCGCTTCACCGACCTGACCGGGACCCTCGACGCGTACTTCGCGTCCTCCGCCAGCCCGACGCGCGCGGCGGCCGGCCTGCATGTCCATCCCAACACGGTGTCCAGACGGCTGGAGCGCATCGCCGAACTCCTCGGAGCCGACTGGCTGGAACCCGAACGGGCACTGGAGATCCAGCTCGCCCTGCGGCTGCACCGGACCCGGCGCACCTTGCGGCACCGGCAGGTGACCTCCGGGGCGGCGAGCCCATGAGGGACTCGGACCGGCCTGCTTGAGGTGCAGGGGTGCAGGTCCGTCCGCAGCATGGCCGCCCAGCGCCCGCGGGCGTCACCTCGTCAAACCGAGGGAACCGGCAGGACGTCAGGGGACAGCACGCCGGCCTGGGCCGAAGCGCTGGTCATCCGGCGGAGGTGGTGTCTGCGGCACAGCACCTCGTAACCGATCTCCTCCGCCGGGCGGTTGACGTCGCCCACGACCACCTGGGCACCCTCGACCACCATCGCTCCGCCCACCGTGCGGGCGTTGTGCGTCGCCCGGGCCCCGCACCAGCACAGCGCCTCCACCTGGAGGGTCTCGATCCGGTCGGCCAGCTCGATCAGGCGCTGCGAACCCGGGAACAGCTTGGTACGGAAGTCCGTGGTGATCCCGAAGGCGAAGACGTCCAGCCCGAGATCGTCGACCACCCGGGCCAGCTGGTCGATCTGCCCAGGCGCGAGGAACTGGGCCTCGTCCACGATCACGTAGTCCACCTTGCCGCCCCGGGACAGCTGCTCGACCAGATAGGTGTACATGTCCATGCCCTCGGCCGCCTCGACCGCCTCGGTCACCAGTCCCAGCCGCGAGGACAGCTTGCCCTCCCCGGCCCGGTCGTCGCGCGTGAAGATGACACCCCTCAGTCCCCGGGCCGACCGGTTGTGCGCGATCTGCAGCGCCAGCGTCGACTTCCCGCAGTCCATCGTTCCGGAGAAGAACACCAGCTCGGGCATGGGGAGTTGAACACCTTTCGATCAGTGGTGGGGCAGGACGGGGCGGAACGTCAGGAGCGTACTTCGAGCAGCGGCACGAGCTGCTCGGCGGGGGTCATCGAGCCGTGGTTGCCGACCATCGCCGACTCCTTGGGCTCCCGCTCGGAGGCGATGATCAGGACGTCGTCGTGCGCGGCCGCGACCACGTCGCCGATCCGCTCGTACACCCGCGCCTCGAACCGGTCCGGCGGGCCGAACCAGCCCGCCGCGATCGCCTCGTCCCGCGAGGCCACCCAGAACTGCTCACCGAGCACCTCACGCCAGCAGGTCAGGACGTCGTTCGCGGCGCCGGGCACCGCGTAGACGTGCCGGGCCCGGCCCTCGCCGCCGAGCAGGGCGACGCCTGCCTTCAGCTCCCAGTCCTCGTCGAAGTCGATGCGGTGCTGTTCGTCGAACGGGATGTCGACCATGCCGTGGTCGGCGGTGACGTACAGCGCGCTGCGCGCCGGGAGCTGCTCGGCGAGCCGCTGCACCAGCCGGTCGACGTGCATGAGCTGGCCGCGCCAGGTGTCGGAGTCCACGCCGTAGCGGTGCCCGGCGCCGTCCAGTTCGGCGTAGTACGTGTACACCAGGGCACGGTCGGCGGCGGCGAGCTGCTCCGCCGCGAGGTCCATCCGCTCCTCGCCGGTCAGCCGCCCGTGAAACGTTCCGCCGCTGAGCGCGACCTTGGTGAGCGGGGTGTGCTGGAAGGTCGGGGAGGAGACCTGGGCGGCGTGCACCCCGGCGTCGGCGGCGAGCTGGAAGACGGTGGGGTACGGCTGCCAGGCGAACGGGTCCGACCAGGGCTGCCAGCGGAGCTGGTTCATCAGCTGGCCGGTGGCCGGGTTGCGGACCGTGTAGCCGGGCAGGCCGTGGGCGCCCGGGGGCAGGCCGGTGCCGACGGAGGCGAGGGAGGTCGCGGTGGTGGCCGGGTAGCCGGCGGTGATCGGCCGTCCCGTGCCGCCGCGCGAGCTGCCGAGCAGCGAGGTCAGGTAGGGCGCCTCGTCCGGGTGGGCCTTGATCTGCTCCCAGCCGAGCCCGTCGATCAGGAAGACGCAGTTGCGGTCGGCGGGCGTCAGCTCCGTGATCGACGCGGTCATGCCGGGTACGGCCATGCCGGCGGCCAGGGTGGGCAGCAGGTCGGCGAGGGAACCGCTGCCGTACTCGGGCAGCGGCGCGGAGCCGAGGGCGAGGGGTTCCGGATGGTCCCAGGCGGCGTACGCCATCAGTGCGCGACGTCCGCGGTCGCCTCGGAGATGGCCTGGGCGAAGGCGAGCGCCTGGCGCACCGTCTCCGGGCCGTCCCCTGCCTCGCTGACCCGCAGGCTGAGGTCGTCGGCGGTGGAGTTGCCGGTGTAGCCGTGGTCGGCCTCGCAGTTGGGGTCGCCGCAGGCGGCGGGCTCCAGGTCGATGCGGGAGACGGCGCCCCAGCCGATGGTCAGCACGATCTCGCGGGGCGGGGTGCCCGGCGTGTACTGCTCCGGGTTGGCCACGACCCGGCTCACCACGACCGACGAGATCCGGCCGAGCTTGACCGACTCGGTGGAGGTGGTGGCGTACGGCGTCGGGGAGGTGCTGTCGGCGGCCTGCTCGTCGGTGTGGCTGACGATGAAGCGGTTGCCGGTGAGGACGAGCACGGTCACGTGCCGCCGCACCTCGTTCTGGTCGAACGTCGTCTCCTGGTGGACCAGGTACGACCGGATCGGCTCGCCGCCGATGGCGGCCTCCACCGCCTCGGCCACGAGGGCCGGGTAGTAGCCGCTGCGCTCGATCGCGACACGCAGCCCCTGGGTCGTCGTACTGGTCTTGGCCATGGCGTCCATCCTAATCCGTGGTCAAGGGGACCCGGGCCAGTCGTGCGCGGCCGCGTCCGGCGCCGCCGCCGTCGCGCACGGCCGTGTCGAACGCCGCCGGGGCGTGCGGGTGTTCGTCCCGGCCGGCGGGCGGGTCAGTAGGCGGGCAGGGTGCGGGGGCCCAGATCGTCGCGGGCCGGCGGTGGCGCGAGGCGCACAGTGGCCCCCAGGACGCTCACGCCCTGCCGGGCGACGACGACCGGCTCCAGGGTGACCGCGACGACCTCGGGGTGGTCGTCGACCAGCCGGGAGACCCTGAGCAGCAGCTCCTCCAGGGCGGGCGTGTCGACGGGGGCCGAGCCGCGCCAGCCGAACAGCAGGGGCGCGGTCCGGATCGACCGCACCAGTGAGGTGGCGTCCCGGTCGGTGACCGGAACCAGCCGGTGCGCCATGTCGCCGAGCAGCTGCGAGGCGGCCCCGGCGAGACCGAAGGACACCACGGCCCCGGCGGCCGGGTCGATCACGGCGCGTACGACGGTGTCGACACCCCGCGGCGCCATCCGCTGCACCACCGGCCGCAGCTCCTCGGGCGGCCCGTACAGCTCGCTCAACTCGTCGTACGCCCGGCGCAGTTGCTCTTCGTCGGCCAGGTCGAGCCGTACACCGCCCAGGTCGGCGCGGTGGCGCAGGTGGGGGGCGGTGGCCTTGAGGGCGACGGGGTAGCCGAGGGCGCGGGCGGCGTCGGCGGCGGCCTCGGGGGTGGGGGCGGGCAGTGCGCGGTGCACGCCGATGCCGTACTTGCCGAGGAGCCGGCAGGTCTCCTCCACGCCGATGGTGAGCCCCTCGCCGCGTTCGAGCAGCGCGCCGATCAGCTCGGCGGCGCCCCGCTCGTCGATGTCGTCGTACCCGGGCACCTTCCCTGGCTCGGCGGCCTCTCGCTGCCACTGCGCGTACTTCACAGCCTCGGCGAGCGCCCGGACGGCCCGCTCGGCGGCGGGGTAGGCGGGGATGAGGCGGGAGCAGGGGCGCGAGGTCCGGGGGGCGGGGGGCTTCGCCTGCACCTCGGTGGGCGGGCGTTCCGCAGGGCGGACCGGGTGGGCACCGCCACCGGTGCCGGGTGCCGTCGCACTCGCGGCAGGCGCGGTACGGCCCGCGGCCGAAAGCGCCTCGGCCAGCCCCCCGAGCTCCACGTGCACCACGAGCACCGGCTTCCCCGGAACCTCTTCGGCCGCCGACCGCAGCGCCTCCGCCAGCTCCGCGTCCCCCACCGCCCCCTCCCCGATCGTCGGAATCGCCGTGACGACCACCGCGTCGCACGACTCGTCGGCCAGCGCCTGCGCCAGCGCCCGGTGGAAGTCCCCCGCGGTCGCCCGCGTGGTCAGGTCCAGCGGCCGGGCCGGCCGCAGGCCCTCGGCCAGGCACCGGTCGTACGTCAGCAGCCCGAGCGACTCCGAGTTGCCGAGGATCGCCACCCGCGGCCCGGCCGGCAGCGGCTGCCGGGCGAGCAGCAGCCCCGCGTCGACCAGTTCGGTGATCGTGTCGACGCGGATCACCCCGGCCTGCCTGAGCAGGGCGGACACCGTGGCGTGCGGCAGCCGCGTCGCCCGCACCGCGTGGCCGGGCGGCGCCTGCCCGGCGCCCTGCACCACGACCAGCGGCTTCGCCGCCCCCGTCCGCCGCGCGAGGCGGGTGAACTTGCGCGGGTTGCCGATGGACTCCAGGTACATGAGGACGACGTCGGTCTCGGGGTCGTCGTACCAGTACTGGAGGACGTCGTTGCCGGAGACGTCCGCGCGGTTGCCGGAGGAGACGAAGGTGGAGACGCCCGTGGTGCCGGTCACCCCGCCGCCGCGCCGGTGCAGCCGGGAGAGCAGGGCGATGCCGATGGCGCCGGACTGGGCGAACAGGCCGATGCGGCCGGGACGGGGCATCTCGGGTGCGAGGGAGGCGTTCAGCCGGACGCCGTCCGCGGTGTTGATGACCCCGAAGGCGTTGGGGCCGATGATGCGCATGCCGTACGTGCGCGCCTGCCGGACCAGCGCACGCTGGCGCTCACGGCCGTCGGGGCCGCTCTCCGCGTACCCGGCGGCGAGGACGACGAGCCCCTGGACGCCGTGCTCGCCGCACTCGGTGACGACCTCGGGGACATGCTCGGCGGGTACGGCGACGACCGCGAGGTCGACAGAGCCGTCGATGTCGCGCACGGAGCGGTGCGCGGGCACCCCGTCGACCTCCTTGAGATCGTCCGGGAAGGCCCGGTTCACGGCGTGCAGGGAGCCGGTGAAACCGGCGTCCCGGAGGTTGCCGAGGACGCTGCGGCCGACCCCGCCGGGCGTGCGGCCGACCCCGATCACGGCCACCGAACCGGGAGCCAGCAGCCGTCGTACCGAACGGGCCTCCGCGCGCTGCTCGCGGGCGCGCTGCACGGCGAGGGAGCGGTCCGTGGGCTCCAGGTCGAACTCCAGGCGGACGACACCGTCCTCGAAGCTGCGCTGCTGGGTGTAGCCCGCGTCCATGAACACCTTGATCATCTTGGTGTTGGCGGGCAGCACCTCGGCGGCGAAGCGGCGGATCCCGCGCTCGCGCGCCACGGCCGCGATGTGTTCGAGGAGGGCGGAGGCCACCCCCCGGCCCTGGTGGGCGTCCTGGACGAGGAAGGCGACCTCGGCCTCGTCGGCGGGCGCGGAGGCGGGCGTCCCGCCGGGGCCAATGCGGTCATAGCGTACGGTTGCGATGAACTCGCCGCCGATGGTGGCCGCGAGCCCCACCCTGTCCACAAAGTCGTGGTGCGTGAAGCGGTGGACGTCCTTGGCGGAGAGCCTGGGGTAGGGCGCGAAGAAGCGGTAGTACTTCGACTCGTCCGAGACCTGCTCGTAGAAGCTGACCAGGCGCTCGGCGTCATCGACGGTGATGGGCCGGACGCGCGCGGTACCCCCGTCGCGCAGCACCACGTCAGCTTCCCAGTGGGACGGGTACTCGTGCCGGTCCTGCGGGTCCGCCGGGGTCTGCATGGGCCCCAGAGTACGGCTCGCGTCCGGCAACGGTGCGAGGCAGTCTGTGGAGGACGTACGTCGGACCGAGGCCGCGGTCCGGCGACACACCCGGAGGGATCCATGTCCACTCCGGGCATGCTTCACGATATGGGAAACTGGTCTAGACAACCCTGAACACCGAAGGGCAGCATCACATGGCTGAGCGCCGCGTCAACGTCGGCTGGGCCGAGGGCCTCCACGCCCGCCCCGCTTCCATCTTCGTCCGAGCCGCCACGGCCGCAGGCGTCCCGGTGACGATCGCCAAGGCCGGGGGCAACCCCGTCAACGCGGCCTCCATGCTGGCTGTCCTGGGGCTGGGCGCCCAGGGCGGCGAGGAGATCGTCCTCGCCTCCGACGCCGAGGGTGCGGACGCCGCCCTCGACCGCCTGGCCAAGCTGGTCGCCGAGGGTCTCGAGGAGCTCCCCGAGACCGTCTGAGCGCCCGGCGCCCGCACGTCCGGGGCCGCGCCACTCCCACCGGGGGCGGCGCGGCCCCGCCGTTTCCCCGCCGCCCGGCCGCACCGTCTCAGCGCCGCCCGTACCGGGCCGCCCGTCATGTGCCGCAATTCCATGACGGCCGCACATGACTTCACGACCGGGCCGCGCATCCCTTTACGGCGGCCCGCCCCTGACTTTGTGAAGAACTCCGGCGCCCGGCTTTACCGCGGGCACACACGGAGAGCGCGACCGCGAATTCCCGGCGCGCGTGAATTCGGGCAGCAAAAATACGCCCCGCCGAATAACACCTCTTTGTATACGGCGCGCGTGTTAATGCCGCAGGCCCGACATGTTTACGGGATGTTGCGAAGTCCTCACACCGTTCGCCCGTTCGGCGGCGCCGGGAAATCGCAGCCGGTGGGAGACCGTGGAGCGCTCGGTGTGCAGGGCCGTGATCGCCCGGGCGCGGTCGCCGTCGCCGCGCGCCACCGCGTCCACGATGGCGCCGTGCTCCGCCCAGGACTCCACGGGGTTGGCGGGCGTCTCCACGGTGTACATCCAGGCGATCTTGTGGCGCAGCTGGGTGAGCGTCGAGGTCAGGGCGTGGCTGCCGGAGGCCTGCGCAAGGGTCTCGTGGAACCAGCCGCCCAGGGAGCGCAGGTCCTCGCTGTTGCCCCGCCTGGCCCGCTCCTGCCCCAGCCTGACCAGTCCGCGCAGCACCTTGAGGTGGGCCTCGGTGCGGCGCTGGGCGGCCCGGGAGGCGCCCAGCGGCTCCAGGAGCATGCGCATCTCCAGCAGGTCGGCGGCCTCCTGCTCGGTCGGTTCGGCGACGCAGGCGCCCGCGTGCCGGCGCGTCACCACGAAGCCCTCGGCCTCCAGGGTGCGCAGGGCCTCACGGACGGGGACGCGTGAGACCCCGTAGCGGCGGGCCAGGAGTTCCTCGGTGAGCCGGCTGCCGCGCTCGTAGACACCCGCGACGATGTCGTCCCGGATCGCCGTGCATACCGAGTGCGCCGGAATACGCATGACCGACCTCCGCCTTAATCCCCGTGAAACGCCGCCGAGTGGCGCTCGTTCCGTGACTCTATTGCAATGAGCCGCAATTTCCGACGGGGGGCCGGAATCCAGGGATATATTTTGGACAGTGGGGGCACGAAAACGACGAAAGCCCCGGCGGTGGGCCGGGGCTTCCGAAGATCTCACGGGTTGTCGTCGCCGGGCCGCCAGCGTGTTGCCCCGCCGGGTTCGCCCTGGTGGTCGGGTGCGGGTGCGTCGTGGCTGGTCGCGCAGTTCCCCGCGCCCCTTTCAGGGACGTTACGCGCAGCGCCCCTTCAGGGGCACGGGGAACTGCGCGAGCAACCCCCACGCACCCGCACCCGGCACAGCACGCTCGGCCCGTCGGTCTCGGCGCCGGACCCGCGTCCAGCTCCGTCAGACGTTCACGCCGTGCTTGCGGAGGTAGGCGACCGGGTCGACGTCGGAGCCGTACTCGGGGGTCGTACGGGCCTCGAAGTGGAGGTGCGGTCCCGTCGTGTTGCCCGTCGAGCCGGAGAGGCCGATCTGCTGGCCCGGGGTGACCTTCTGGCCCACCGAGACGCCGATGGACGAGAGGTGGCCGTACTGGGTGTACATGCCGTCGGCCATCTTGATGACGATCTCGTTGCCGTACGCCCCGCCCCAGCCGGTGGAGACGACCGTGCCGGTGCCGACCGCGTGCACGACCGTGCCGCCGGCGGCGTGGAAGTCAATGCCGGTGTGGGCGCCGGAGGACCACAGGGAGCCGCCGGTCTTGTAGCCGGTGGAGACGTAGGAGTCGCTGATCGGCGCGACGAAGGTGTTGAGGCGCTTACGCTCGGCCGCGCGGGCGGCGCGCACCTCGGCCGCGCGCTCCTTCTTCGCCTCGGCGGCGGCCTCCTTGCGGGCGGCCTCCTCGGCGGCCTTGCGGTCGGCGGCGGCCTGCTGCGCGGCCGCCTGGGCGTCGATCTGCTCGGCGACGGAGTCGCTGATCGTGATGACCGGGGTGAGGCCGGTCTGCTCGACGGAGTTCTCGGCGGCGAGCGCCGGAGCGGCCGAGACGGTGCTGATGACACCCGTGGTGGTGAGGGCCGCGATACCGGCGGCCTGCGCGGTGGTGCGCTTCACCCGGCCGGGACGACGGTGCTTCCCGGAGGCGCACATGAACGCCATGTAGTGGCTGGTCCTTTCCTTCCCTCTCGCCTACCGGGTTAGCTGACGGGTTCGGAGCAGGAAGGTCTCCTACGGGCCCCCTCGCGACACGCGCGGGCACCCGATTCACCCCAGGGACTGCGTGGGTCCCCGGCTCCCCTGGCTCGCGCCGTACGGGGACTCGGCGATGGCTGTCCGGTGCCGCGGACGCGGCGCGATGCCTGACGGACAGCCCGGAAGAACCTACGAGGACCCGCCTTCGATGCTCAAACGGATCACTGCTTTTGTCGCGTATCCCACAGGGCAGACAGGCAACCTCCGCCCCAATTCGGACATTCCAGAGCCCTGGTGGCCGGGAGGTCACCAGGGCTCCGCACACGCGCGTGCCGCTACTCCGCGGCGACGACCGTGACTTCGCCGATCCCGAGCGCCTCCACGGGCTCCTTGATCTGCGCCGCGTCCCCGACGAGGACGGTCACCAGGCGGTCCACCGGGAAGGCGTTCACGACCGCCGCGGTGGCCTCCACGGTGCCGGTGGCGGCCAGTTGCCGGTACAGCGTGGCCTGGAAGTCGTCGGGCAGGTACTGCTCGACCTGGTCGGCCAGGGTGCCCGCGACGGCCGCCGCCGTCTCGTACTTGAGCGGCGCCACCCCGACGAGGTTCTGCACGGCCACGTCGCGCTCGGCGTCCGTGAGGCCCTGGGCGGCGAGCGTGCGCAGCACCGTCCACAGGTCCGACAGCGCCGGGCCGGTGTTCGGGGTGTCCACGGAGCCGCTGATGGCGAGCATCGAGATCCCGGTGCCGTCGGGGGCGGACCGCAGGACCTGCCCGAAGGAGCGGACGCCGTAGGTGTAGCCCTTCTCCTCGCGCAGGACGCGGTCCAGGCGGGAGGTGAGGGTGCCGCCCAGGCAGTAGGTGCCGAGCACCTGGGCCGGCCAGACGCGGTCGTGCCGGTCGGAGCCCACCCGGCCGATGAGCAACTGGGTCTGGACGGCGCCCGGACGGTCCACGATGACGACCCGGCCGGTGTCGTCGGCGGTCACGGTCGGGACCGGGCGAGGCTGCCCGGTGGCGGCCCGCCAGGCGCCCAGGGTCTCGCCGAGCAGCTCGTCCAGGTCGATGCCGGTCAGGTCGCCGACGACGACCGCGGTGGCCGTGGCGGGGCGGACGTGCCGGTCGTAGAAGGCCCGTACGGCGGCCGCGTCGATCTTCTCGACGGTGTCCTCGGTGCCCTGGCGCGGGCGGGAGATCCGCGTGGCGGCCGGGAAGAGCTCCTTGTAGAGCTGCTTGGCGGCCCGGCGGCTGGGGTTGGCCAGCTCGTGCGGGATCTCGTCGAGGCGGTTGCGGACCAGCCGTTCGACCTCGCTGTCGGCGAAGGCGGGCGCCCTGAGCGCGTCGGACAGCAGCCCGAGGCCCTTGGCGAGCCGGGAGGCCGGGACCTCCAGGCTGATCCGGACGCCGGGGTGGTCGGCGTGCGCGTCCAGGGTGGCGCCGGCCCGCTCCAGCTCGGCGGCGTACTCCTCGGCGGAGTGCTTGTCGGTGCCCTCGGAGAAGGCGCGCGCCATGATGGTGGCCACGCCGTCCAGACCGGCCGGCTCGGCGTCCAGGGGCGCGTCCAGGAGCACCTCGACGGCGACGACCTGCTGGCCGGGGCGGTGGCAGCGCAGCACGGTCAGGCCGTTGTCCAGGGTGGCGCGCTCGGGGGCCGGGAAGGCCCAGGGCTTGGCCTCGCCCGGCTGCGGCTGGGGGTGGAAGTCCATGGTGGCGAGTTCGGTCACTTGGCCGTCTCCTCGTTCTCGTTGCCGGCCTCTACGGTGGCTTCCTGCTCCGGGTCCTCGCCGCGCCCCGCCTCCTGGGTGTGCTCCGCGGACTCCGCGGACAGCGGCTCGTAGACGAGCACCGCGCGGTTGTCGGGGCGCAGGCGGGCCTTGGCGACCTCCTGGACCTCCTCCGGGGTGACCGTCAGGACGCGCTGGACGGCGGTCAGGGCGAGCTGCGGGTCGCCGAACAGGACGGCGAAGCGGCACAGTTCGTCCGCGCGGCCCGCGACGGTGCCGAGCCGGTCCAGCCACTCGCGCTCCAACTGGGCCTGGGCGCGCTCCATCTCCTCGGGCGTCGGGCCCTCCTCGGCGAACCGGGCGAGCTCCTCGTCGATGGCGGCCTCGATGACCGGCACCTCGACGTCACCGGAGGTCTTCACGTCCAGCCAGCCCAGGGAGGGCGCCCCGGCCAGCCGCAGCAGGCCGAAGCCGGCCGCGACGGCCGTACGGTCGCGCCGCACCAGGCGGTTGTAGAGGCGGGAGGACTCGCCGCCGCCGAGGACGGTGAGCGCCAGGTCGGCCGCGTCGGACACGCGCGTGCCGTCCTCCGGGAGCCGGTAGGCGGCCATCAGCGCCCGTGCGGGGACCTCCTCCACGACGACCTCGCGCAGCTGCCCGCCCATGATGTCGGGCAGCGAGCCGTCGCGCGGAGCCGGCTTGCCGTCGTGCGCCGGGATGGAACCGAAGTACTTCTCGACCCAGGCGAGCGTCTGCTCCGGATCGATGTCGCCGACGACCGAAAGAACGGCGTTGTTGGGCGCGTAGTAGGTGCGGAAGAACGCGCGCGCGTCCTCCAGGGTGGCCGCGTCCAGGTCCGCCATCGAGCCGATCGGCGTGTGGTGGTAGGGGTGGCCCTCCGGGTAGGCGAGCGCGGTCAGCTTCTCGAAGGCCGTGCCGTAGGGGACGTTGTCGTAGCGCTGGCGGCGCTCGTTCTTGACGACGTCGCGCTGGTTCTCCATCGACTCGTCGTCCAGGGCGGCGAGCAGCGAGCCCATCCGGTCGGCCTCCAGCCAGAGGGCGAGCTCCAGCTGGTGGGCGGGCATGGTCTCGAAGTAGTTGGTGCGCTCGAAGCTCGTGGTGCCGTTGAGCGAGCCGCCGGCGCCCTGGACGAGCTCGAAGTGGCCGTTGCCCTTCACCTGCGCGGAGCCCTGGAACATCAGGTGCTCGAAAAGGTGAGCCAGGCCGGTACGGCCCTTGACTTCGTGCCGGGAACCGACGTCGTACCAGAGGCAGACCGCCGCGACCGGGGTCAGGTGGTCCTCGGAGAGCACCACGCGCAGACCGTTGGCCAAGCGGTGCTCGGTCGCTGCCAGGCCTCCGGAGCCTGTCTCGGCCGTGGTCGTGTGACCCATGGGCATGTACGTCCCTTCGCTCGCGGAAGCGGTCCCGAACCGCGGTTTTTCTACCGGTCCTGCCACTGTATGCAAGCGTGCGGGGGCCGGGCGAAGTTCCCGCACGACGTACGCCCACAGCGGATCGTGCGGGCGGATCGCGTAGCCTGCGTCCGACCGCCTCGAATGTCTCCGGGCCGCGCTCAGGGCGGCTCACGGGCACCGGGGCGGGCCGCGGAGACCGGGTCCTGGCCCGGGTTGTCAGTACCGCGGTCCACAATGGTCCGCGTCAGATCCCGTTCACGCATGAGCAAGGAGCCGGCAGCGATGGCCCGCCGCAGCACGAAGACCCCGCCGCCCGACGACTCGTTCGAGGAGAGGATCCTCGACATCGACGTCGTGGACGAGATGCGCGGCTCCTACCTTGAGTACGCGTACTCGGTCATCTACTCGCGCGCCCTGCCGGACGCCCGCGACGGCCTCAAGCCGGTGCACCGCCGCATCGTCTACCAGATGAACGAGATGGGGCTGCGTCCCGAGCGCGGCTACGTGAAGTGCGCGCGCGTGGTCGGCGAGGTCATGGGCAAGTTGCACCCGCACGGCGACTCGTCGATCTACGACGCGCTGGTGCGCATGGCCCAGCCGTTCTCGATGCGGGTCCCACTGGTCGACGGCCACGGCAACTTCGGCTCGCTGGGCAACGACGACCCGCCGGCCGCCATGCGGTACACCGAGTGCCGGATGGCCGAGGCGACCAGCCTGATGACCGAGTCGATCGACGAGGACACGGTCGACTTCGCGCCCAACTACGACGGCCAGGAGCAGGAGCCGGTGGCACTGCCCGCCGCGTTCCCGAACCTGCTGGTCAACGGCTCGTCGGGGATCGCCGTCGGCATGGCGACGAACATGCCGCCGCACAACCTCGGCGAGGTCATCGCGGCCGCCCGCCACCTGATCCGCTATCCGAACGCGGACCTGGACACGCTGATGAAGCACGTCCCGGGCCCCGACCTGCCCACCGGCGGCCGGATCGTCGGCCTGGAGGGCGTCCGGGACGCGTACGAGACGGGCCGCGGCACCTTCAAGATCCGGGCCACGGTGACGGTGGAGACGGTGACGGCCCGCCGCAAGGGCCTGGTCATCACCGAACTGCCCTTCACGGTCGGCCCCGAGAAGGTCATCGCCAAGATCAAGGACCTGGTCAACGCCAAGAAGCTGCAGGGCATCGCCGACGTCAAGGACCTCACCGACCGCGAGCACGGGCTGCGCCTGGTCGTCGAGATCAAGAACGGCTTCGTGCCGGAGGCGGTCCTGGAGCAGCTCTACAAGCTGACGCCGATGGAGGAGTCCTTCGGCATCAACAACGTGGCCCTGGTGGACGGCCAGCCGCTCACCCTGGGCCTCAAGGAGCTGCTGGAGGTCTACCTCGACCACCGCTTCGACGTGGTCCGCCGCCGCAGTGAGTTCCGCCGCACCAAGCGCCGCGACCGCCTCCACCTGGTCGAGGGCCTGCTCACCGCCCTCGTCGACATCGACGAGGTCATCCGGCTGATCCGCTCCAGCGAGAACAGCGCGGAGGCCAAGCAGCGCCTCATGGAGCGCTTCTCGCTGTCGGAGATCCAGACGCAGTACATCCTCGACACGCCGCTGCGTCGCCTCACCAAGTACGACCGCATCGAGCTGGAGGCGGAGAAGGAGAAGCTCACCGCGGAGATCGCCGAGCTGACCCGGATCCTGGAGTCGGACGCGGAGCTGCGCAAGCTGGTCTCGGCCGAACTGGCCGCGGTCGCCAAGAAGTTCGGCACCGAGCGGCGCACGGTCCTGCTGGAGGCGTCCGGCGCCCCGGCGGCCGTGGTGCCGCTCCAGGTCGCCGACGACCCGTGCCGGGTGCTGCTGTCCTCGACCGGCCTGCTGGCGCGCACCACGAACGGCGAGCCGTTCCCGGCGGACACCGACGGCGGGCGCGCCAAGCACGACGTCATCGTCTCGGCGGTCCCCGCGACCGCGCGCGGTGAGATCGGCGCGGTCACCTCGACGGGCCGCCTGCTGCGGATCAACGTCGTCGACCTGCCCCAGCTCCCCCGGACGGCGACCGCCCCGAACCTGGCCGGCGGCGCCCCCCTCTCCGAGTTCCTCTCCCTGGAGGACGGCGAGTCGGTGGTCTGCCTGACCACCCTGGACGAGTCCTCGCCGGGTCTCGCCCTCGGCACCGAGCAGGGCGTGGTCAAGCGTGTGGTGCCCGACTACCCGTCCAACAAGGACGAGTTGGAGGTCATCACCCTCAAGGAGGGCGACCGGATCGTCGGCGCGATGGAGCTGCGCACCGGCGAGGAGGACCTGGTCTTCGTCACGGACGACGCGCAGCTGCTGCGCTACCAGGCCTCCCAGGTGCGGCCGCAGGGCCGGCCGGCGGGCGGTATGGCGGGCATCAAGCTCACCGAGGGCGCGAAGGTCATCTCCTTCACCGCGGTCGACCCGGCGGCCGACGCGGTGGTCTTCACGGTGGCCGGCTCGCGCGGCACCCTCGACGACTCGGTGCAGACGACGGCCAAGCTGACCCCGTTCGACCAGTACCCCCGCAAGGGCCGGGCCACCGGCGGCGTGCGCTGCCAGCGGTTCCTGAAGGGCGAGGACTGCCTGTCCTTCGCCTGGGCGGGCCCGGTCCCGGCGAAGGCGGCCCAGAAGAACGGCACCCCGGTCGACCTCCCGGAGATCGACCCGCGCCGCGACGGCTCCGGCGTGTCGCTGACGAAGACGGTGTCGGTGGTGGCGGGCCCGGTCTAGGCCCCGTACCCGTCGTACAGGTCGCCGTCGGGGCCCTCCGCCAGGCCCTGGACGTAGCGCAGGACGCCCCACATGCCGTGCTCGTCGGCGTGCGGGGCGTCGTTCGCGCACGCCTCCAGCTGTTTGCGGAGCGCGGCCGCGTCGATGCCGGAGCCGATCAGCACGAGCTGCGTGAGCCGTTCCTCGCCGGGTCCCCAGGCCTCCGGGTAGAACCGCAGGAACCGCCCCACGGCGTGCACGGCGTACCGGTTGCCCGTGTCGTGCGGCCCGAAGTCGACGTACCCCTTGATCCGGTAGAGCCCCTCGGGACGGCTGTCGAGGAAGGCCATCAGCCGACGGGGGTCGAGGGGTGGCGCGGAGGTGAAGGACAGGCTGTCGTAGGCGCTGTGCAGGTGTCCCGCGTGCGCGTCGCCGTCGCCACCGCCGTGGTGGTGGTCGTGCAGGTCGTCGAAGGACAGCTGGCCGATGCGCTCCTCGCCGGGCCGGCAGTCGAACAGGAACTCGGGGTCGACACGGCCGTAGGTGGCCGGTACGACGGCGGCGGCCCGGTCGGCGAGCGACCGCACCAGCGCGAGGACGCGCTCGCCGCCCTGCTCGGCCCGGTCGATCTTGTTGACGACGACCAGGTCGGCGAGGGCGAGGTGCCGGTCGATCTCGGGGTGCCTGGTACGGGTGTCGTGGAACTCGGCGGCGTCGACGACCTCGACGAGGCCGCCGTAGACGATGCCGGGATGCTCGCTGGCGAGCAGCATCCGGACGAGTTCCTGGGGTTCGGCGAGACCGCTGGCCTCGATGACGATGACGTCGACACCGGTGCCGGGGCCCGCGAGCCGCTCCAGGTAGACGTCGAGTTCACTGGCGTCGACGGCACAGCACAGGCACCCGTTGCCGAGCGAGACCGTCGAGTCGCCGAGGGCCCCGGCCACGGCCATCGCGTCGATCTCGATGGCCCCGAAGTCGTTGACGATCGCCCCGATCCGGCTGCCCCCGCTGCGGTGCAGCAGGTGGTTGAGGAGCGTGGTCTTCCCGGACCCCAGGAATCCGGCGAGGACGACTACCGGGATCTGCCGGGGGGTGGGGTGGTGCTCCAACGGGGGCCTCTTTCGCGCGGGCGGGGTGGCGGGCCGGTCCAGGATAGGAAATCCCACCGGACCGGACACCGCGCCCCGTTCCGGCTACGCGACGACGGCGTCGGTCACCTCCGGTTCCGGCCCCACGTACCGCGCCACCGGCCGGATGATCTTCGAGTCCGTCGCCTGTTCCAGGATGTTGGCGCTCCAGCCGATCGCGCGGGCCGCCGCGAACGTCGGGGTGAACATCTCCCGGGGCAGGCCGCACAGTTCCATGACCACGCCCGCGTAGAACTCGACGTTGGTGTGGAGTTCGCGGCCGGGCTTCAGTTCCGCGAGGATGCGCTCGACGTGGCGTTCGACCTCCACGGCGAACTCGACCCGGGGGCCGCCGAAGTCCTGGGCGATCTCGCGGAGCATGCGGGAACGGGGGTCCTCCGTGCGGTAGACCGCGTGCCCGAAGCCCATCACGCGGTCACCGGCGAGGACCCGGGCACGGATCCACGGGTCGATCCGGTCCGGTGTCGCGATCGCGTCCAGGGTGTCCAGTGCGCGGCTGGGCGCACCCCCGTGCAGCGGCCCGGACAGGGCGCCGACGGCACCCACGAGGCAGGCCGCGACATCCGCGCCCGTCGACGCGATGACGCGTGCGGTGAAGGTTGACGCATTGAATCCGTGGTCAATGGTCGAGATCAGGTACTGCTCGACCGCACGCGCCCGCCGGGGGTCCGGTTCCGCGCCCGTCAGCATGTAGAGGTAGTTGGCCGCGTACGGCAGGTCCTCGCGCGGTTCCACCGGGTCGAGCCCCTGCTCCAGCCGGTACAGCGCCGTGAGCAGCGTCGGCACGGCCGCACAGGCGGCGACCGTGTCGGCCCGGCGCCGGTCCGCGTCGATGTCGTACACCGGCCGGAATCCCTTGGCCGCGCCGAGCAGCGACAGGGCGGTGCGCAGGCCGGCCAGCGGGCCGGACGTGCGGCTCGCCGCGGCCACCGCGGGCAGGGCCGTCCGGACCTCGGCGGGCAGGCGCCGGAGCGCGGCGGTCTCGGCGGCGAAGACGGCCGCGCGCGCCGGGTCGGGGAGCCGGCCGTGGACCAGGAGGTGCCAGACGTCCTCGAAGCCACGGGTACGGGCGAGTTCGACCGCCGAGTACTGGCGGTAGTGGTAGAAGCCCTCGCTCCCCCGGACGTCGCCCACCTCGGTGTCCGTGACGACGACGCCGGCGAGCCCGCGTGGCACCTCGACGAGGGGCGACGCACTCCTGTTGACGGTCATGACCTGCCTCCGTTTCCCTCCCTGAACTTGATTCGACTGTCCATCATTGACGAAGATCCTGTCAACGTTGATTGAATCAACCTTGCAAAATCAACCTCATAGCTCCGCGAAGGCGATGAACGCCGGTTGCGGTACATGCGCCTCCGTCAGCGCGGACAGCGTCCCGTCGTCGCCGTCGACCGCGTACGAGCGCACCAGGTCGGCCGGACGGTCGGCGACGAGCAGGAACGTGCCGGACGGATCGAAGGCGAAGCTGCGGGCCGCGAGGCCCGGGTGGCGGGAGCGGGCGAGGCGGACGTCTCCCGCCCTTGTGAGCGTGGCGTCGTCGGCGACGCGGAACCAGGCGACGGAGTCCTCTCCGCGGTTGTTGACGTAGACGAACCTGCCGTTCGGGTGGACGCGTACCTCCGCCGGTTCGTTCGGGCCCCGGTGGTCCGGCGCGACGGTCGGGACCCGGTCGACCGGGCACAGCCGCCCGGTCTCCCGGTCGAACGCGAACGAGGCCAGGGCGGAGGCGAACTCGCAGGTGACGTAGGCCCGGTCGGAGCCGGGGTCGAAGGCGATGTGCCGGGGGCCGGTCTCCGGCGGGCACGTGTACGTGTGCACGAGGTCGAGCGTGTCGCCGAGCGCGTGCACGAGGATGCGGTCGGTGCCCTTGTCGGCGACCAGCACGTACCGGCCCGAGGGGTCGACCACCGCACAGTGCGCATGGGCGCTCGACTGGGCGTGGCCGCCGGCCTGCGGCGAGGAGTTCGGGTCCGGGCCGTGGCCGGGCAGCACCCGTACGTCCCGGAGCGGGCCGATCCGGCCGTCCGGTTCCAGGCCGTAGAGCAGTACGGTCGAGTCGTCGTAGAGGTACCCGACCGTCCAGGTGCCGTCGTCCGCGCGGAAGACGTGTTCGACGTGGTCGAAGTCGCCGTGGTTGGCGGAGACGAGGACGCCACGGCGCTCGTCGAGCGCGAGGTAGGTGGGCCGGGGGCCGGGTGCGGGGCGGGAGTTGAGCCGGGTGAGGCTGCCGTCCCCGGCGGACACGGACAGGGCGTGCACGCTCGCGGGCGGCTCGACCGGGCCCCTGCCGTCGTTCTTGCGCTCGTCCACCGCGTACAGCGTGCGGGTGGCCGGGGCGTAGACGAGGTAACCGGCCTCCCGGGGCTCGGTGACCCTGCTCAGCGGGGTGAGCTCGCGGCCGTCCCGGCTGACGCCGAGCGCGGTGATGCCGCCCGCGCCGGCGTCGGAGGGGCTGCCGTAGCTGCCGACGTAGGCGACGAGGCGAGGTGTCGGTTCCGTGGTGCTCATGCGGCCAGCAGCCTCCGCAGCATCTCCTGGTGGCGGCGGACCTGGTCCACCTCGTCCATCAGGTCTTCCCGGCCCCGGTCCTGGGAGTAGCGCTGCCCCTCGTACTCGGAGTTGACGTAACCGTCGAAGCCGCCGGCCTTCAGCGCCCCGATCGCGGCGTCGTAGTCGATGGCGATGTCCTGGTACTGACCGGGGCGGCCGGGGATCTCGGACATGTTGTTGAACTTGCCGTGCACGTGGATGACATGGGGGGCGATCCGGCGGAGCGTCTCGGCGGAGGTCCGGGAGAGCGTCAGCGCCTCGGCCACGGTCCTGAAGTCGATGTCCGCGGGATCCTGGACGCGGTCGCGCGTGTACTGCCCGACCCCTTCGAACACCTCCAGGAACGCGGGTTCGCACGCTCCGGTGCTCAGGAACCGGTTGAAGTCGGAGCGCAGGTTGCCGGCGGTGTGGCGGTGGACCGCCGTCAGGTCGAAGGGGGCCGCGCCCCGGCGGATGTCCAGGGCGAGGTCCACGGACGCCCGGGAGGCCTCGGGCCGGGCGCCACGGCGTTCCAGCCAGGCCAGCTGGACCTCCGAGGGACGGAACTGGAAGATGCCCAGGTCGGGCACGATGCCGAGGTGCCTGGTGCCGGTGCGCTCGACGATGTCGAGGAGGTCGCCGACCTCGGGGCCCTCCAGCCTCATGGGCTGGTGGATCTCCTTGCCGAGCCGGATGTCGAGCTGTTCGGCCAGCGGCAGGGCCGCGACGAGGATCTCGACGGGCACGACGGACAGGACCCGGACGTTGGCGAAGCCGAGGGACTTGGCCAGCCGGATGTCGTGGCGGAGGCGGTCCGCGCACTCCTCGTAGGTCATGACGTGGTCCCGGAACTGCAGGACGTCCATGCCGACGTCCATGGCTACGGGCCTGGTGCCGTAGGCGTCCATCCACGCGAACCACCGGCGGCGGAAGTCCTCGCCCGGCTCCGGGTAGCGCAGGGACATCTCGTCGATCAGCTCGATGCCGTCGGCGCCGCCGAGGTTCCGGCCGACCTCGCGGATCTGCTCTTCGAGGCTGAGTTCCCCGAAGAACTGGGACTGCTGGTAGCTGTAGAGGGACACCCCGCGCTGGATGGTCATCGGGTCTTCTCCGGCTCGGTCACGGTCGGCTCGGCCACGGTCGGCTCGGTCATGGTCGGCTCGCTCGGCTCGGTCAGGGGAAGGGCGTAGGCGACGATCTCCGGGGTCTTGTCGGAGCCCGCTCCGGAACCCGGCTTCGGCGGGTTCCGCACCCATTCCTCGTCGGTCGGCAGGTAGCCGTAGGCGGCCAGGACGGACTGCTGGAAGCGGACCTCGTGCACGCCGGGAGCAAGTCCGCCGGGAGCGGCGACGTGCAGGACCGCCTCGTCGTCGTAGTCCCAGTGCTCGTGGACGGCGGTGCGGATCTCGTCGAAGGTCCGGGGCGGCCGGGCGTTGATCTCGAAGGTCTGGGCGGTCGTGGGGTACTCGGTCCCGTCGACCGCGAGGTAGTAGCCGTTGTGGAGGGAGAGGTAGCAGCCGCGGTAGTTCGCGTGGCGGACGGCGAGCGTGAAGCCCACCGTCCGGCCGTCGCGGACCTCGTTGCGCAGGCTGTCGGGGCGGATCAAGAAGTTCTCGAACATTCCTTGCACCAGGTGAGGTCGGGGAGGTCAGGGGGATCAGCGCTGGCGGTGGAGTGACCCGTCCGCGTGCTCGCGGGCGATGAACTCGCAGGCGCGTGCGGTGAGGGCCATGATCGTCAGCGTCGGGCCGACCCCGCCGTTCGACACGTAGCAGCTGGCGTCGGTGGCGAAGAGGTTGGGCACGTCCCAGGCCTGGTTGTGGGCGTTGAGGACCGACCTGGCCGGGTCGTCGCCCATCCGGGCACCGCCGCACTCGTGGATCGCGGCGCCCATCGCCAGGCTCCGCTTGATCCCGAGCCGGAAGACCGCCCGGCTGACCGGGTCGGCGTCGGGCCAGATCTTCTTCGAGTCCAGGCCTAGTGCGGAGGCCGCGAAGTTGACCCGGTAGCCGCTCGCCTCGGCCATCTCGCGCAGGCCGCGGACCTGGGCGCGCATCAGGGCCCGCTCGTTGTCGGTGATCGCGAGGCGGATCCGCGGGACGGGGATGCCCCAGGCGTCCGTGCGGCGCGGGTGCAGCGTGATGCGGTTGTCGTGGTACGGCAGCATCTCGCCGAACCCCATCAGGCCGACGACCCCGCCGGCGCCCTCCGGGACGGGCATCCGGCCTATCGTGCCCTGCACCGACCAGCCGCGGGCGAACGCGGGGTTGGCGGTGTGCGCGTCGACGTTGTCGAAGTGCGGGATGTAGACGCCGCCGATCGGCGGGTAGTACGGGTCCGGTGGCGCGGGGTCCTCCGTCGCCTCGGCACCGGGGTGGTGCGGATCGTCGCCGAACAGCAGGCTCGGGGTCTGGTCCATGAAGTAGCGGCCGAGGAGTCCGGAGGAGTTGGCGAGCCCACCGGGGTGTGCGGTGCCGCCGGAGTTGAGCAGCAGCCGTACCGTCTCGATGGCCGAGGCGCACATCACCACGACGTCCGCGTGGACCCGGTGCTCGGTCCTGGTGTTGCGGTCGATGAAGACGGCACCGTCGGCGAGGCCCGTCCTCGAGTCGACCGTGATCCGGTGCACGATCGCGTCCGTGCGGGTGGTCAGCCGTCCCGTCGCGCGGGCCGCGACGATCCCGAGCGGGACCCGGTGCAGGTTGGGGGCCGCGTAGCGCCACGGTACGACGTGCCGGTTCGCCCACCGGCCCTCGACCGTGGCCTTGAACTCCTCCTCCGCCGTGGTGAGCGGCGACGGCCCGCGGTAGCTGCCGTCGGGGAGGTTGGGCAGCCCGTCGGACGTGCCGTAGAGGCCGGTGAACTCCTCGACCCGGTCGTAGTAGGGGGCGAGGTCCGCGTAGGAGACGGGCCAGTCCTCGCCGTGCCCGTCCCGCGACGCGGCCTTGAACTCGTGGTCGGAGGACCGGAGCAGCACCCGCCCGTAGGCGTGCAGGCGGCCGCCGAGCTGACGGCCCCGGATCCAGAGGAACTCGCTGTCGGAGGCGTACGGGTGCTGCCGGTCGTTGACGAGGAACGGGCTGGTCTGGTCCTTGAACATGGCCCGGCGGGCCTGGATGTGCTGCCCCCTCAGACCGGCGCGGAGCCGGCCGCCGAGGCCGATGCTCATCGCCTTGGGCGCCGACGGGGGCGCGGGCGTGAAGTCGGCCGCGGTGATGTCGCGGCCGGCCTCCAGGAGGAGCACCTCCAGGCCGCGCTCGGTCAGTTCCTTGACGGCGATGCTGCCGGCGGCGCCGGAGCCGACGACCAGGGCGTCGTAGCGCTTGTCGAGGGTGGTCATGCCCGGCACCCGCCTTCGACGACGGTCAGGTCAGGGATGTCTTGTGTCCTGTGCACAGTGGTTCGGCTCTTTCCGCTTCGAGGTCACGGGCCGCCCGTCGGGGCGGCTCCGTGTGGACGGCGACGGCGGTGGCCGCCGTCGGGCCGCGGACCTCGCGCAGACCGAGCCGTCTGCTGCGCTCCCAGGCGCCGAGCGCGGGCGCCGGAGCCGGACGGGGCACCGAAGCCGGACGGGCCACCGAAGCCCGACGGGCCGCCGGAGCCGGACGGGGTGCCGTGCGAGGGGGCTTGCGGGCCGGGGTGGTGCCGGCCTGGTGCTGTCGCATGGTCCTCGTCCCTTCCCTCTCCGCTCGCTGGTCTGTTCCCGTCCGGTCCGTCATGGCGGTGCTCAGGCGCGGAGCGGTACGGCTTCCCGGCTCCGGGGCCCGCGGAACAGCAGTCCCCACAGCAGGGCCGCGAGCGCCGCCGTGGCGATGGGCAGGGACCAGACGGCGGTCCAGTCACCGGGGGTGCCGTGCGCGCCCACGGTCGCGTTGTAGATCTCGCCGGAGACGGACGAGCCGATGAAGGCGCCGATCCCGGAGACGACGAGGATGAGCATCCCCTGGGCCTGGGCGCCGAGTTCGACCGGCGCGACCTGGCCGATGTACATCGCCGCCAGGACGAGGAAGAAGTCGTTGCAGACGCCCTGGAGCACGATCGCCGTGATCGCGAGCCAGTTGCCGCTGTGCGCCGCCTCGATGAAGAGGACGAACCGCACCGCCCACATGCACATGCCCGCGAAGATGGCCCACTTCATCCCGACGCGCTTGAGCATGAAGGGGATGGTCACGATGAACGCGACCTCGGAGGCCTGTCCGAGGGCGAGCACACCTGCGACGTTGCCGATGCCGAGGGCGCCGAGGTAGGTGGACGCGTAGGTGTTGTAGACGCCGAGCGAGACGGAGGTGAGCACGGCGCAGCCCATCAGCACGGCGAAGTCGCGGTGGCGCAGCAGCCGGAAGGCTTTGGCGCCCACCAGGTCACCGACGGCGAAGCGCACGCTCCGCGCGGGCGGCGGGGTGGCCGGCAGCGTGAAGGAGTAGAGGCCCAGGGCGAAGCTCGCGACGGCCGTCACGTAGAAGACCCCGACCGAGGCCGACAGGCCGAGCCAGCCCACGGCGAATCCGGCCACCACCCAGCCGACGGTGCCGAAGACCCGGATGTAGGGGAAGTGCCGTTTGTCCGAGCCGAGGTGCCGGAAGGCGATCGCGTTGGCCAGGCCGAGAGTGGGCTGGAAGAACAGCATGTAGACGAAGATCAGGGTGAGGGCGAGGGTGCCGCTGCCGGCGCGTACGACGGCCG
Organism: Streptomyces sp. NPDC008092; assembly: GCF_042957285.1. NCBI lineage: Bacteria > Bacillati > Actinomycetota > Actinomycetes > Kitasatosporales > Streptomycetaceae > Streptomyces > Streptomyces sp. NPDC008092. The sequence goes on along the minus strand of NZ_JBIBHY010000013.1, from coordinate 187,259 downwards.
GCAGCGTCAGCATCACGGCCCCGCCCGCCAGATGCGCCACGCCGAGCCCCTTCTGCGAGGGGAGGAAGCGGTCGCCGATCGCGCCGAGCAGCATCGGGGAGACGATCGCGGCGACCGCCGCCAGGGTGTAGGCCGTGCCGATGACGGAGGCCAGGCCGTTCGTGGCGAGGACCAGGCCGAAGGTGGCGAACCAGGAGCCGAAGACCACGAATTCGAGCAGCATCATCACGACGAGCTGTACGAATGTCTTCCTGTTGCCGCTGTGCGGCTCTTCGGCCGTCGCACGCGAGGGCGCGGCCGACTGTGACGTCTCATCAAAGCTCGTCGGGTGACTCGTCATTGAGATCCTTTTGACAACCATTCGGGTTCCGAACGTTTCCCCACCGGCAAGAGGGGTCGACCAAGTCGACTTCCAGGTGGTTTTCAGCGATCAGTGCCCGCAAGGGGGATGTTGTCGCGCCGCAGGGGCCCGCTGCCCCGCGCGCCGAGCGCGTCTCGCGCTTACCGATAAGCGTCCTGCTTGGTGCGCGGCGGAGCCTGTTGCACTCCGCGACGCCCTAGCTCCCGGTTATCGTATGATTTCCGCAGTGTTTGTCAACGATTTCAGTCGCGACTATTCACATCTCGAATGATTCGGGCTTGGCGAGCGGTCTTCGAGGGCTTCGCCCAGGCGGGAAGCGTGCTGACGCCCTGTCCGGTCTCCGCGAGCACGGCGGCGACTCCGCCGAACAGGGTCGCGTCGTCGCCGAGCCGGGCCGGGCAGACCCGGATCGACGGGGACACGGCGCGCAGGCTGTGCATCTCCACCGAGGACTGGATGCCGTCGAACACCAGGGCCCCCGCCTCGCTCAGCGTCCCGCCGACGGCGATCACGCTGGGCGCCATGAGCTTGGCGGTGCTGGCGAAGGCCCGGCCCAGATGGCGTCCGGCCTCGTACAGCACCCTGCGGCAGGCGGGGTCGCCGCGGCGCGCGCCGTCGACGACCTCGCGCAGGCTGCCGCGGGAGCTCCCGGACGCTTCGAGCGCGAGCAGGATCGACCGCTCGGAGACGAACGTGGTGAGGCAGCCGCGGCTGCCGCAGAAGCAGACGGGGCCGCCGGGTTCCAGGACGATGTGGCCGATCTCGCCGGCCAGGCCGTCACCGCCGCGGTAGATCCGGCCGTCGATGACGAGCCCGCCGCCGACCCCCGCGGCGCACATGACGTAGAGGAAGTCGGCGGCGCCCTGGCCCGCTCCCCAGGTCCACTCGGCCAGGGCGGCGAGGTTGGCGTCGTTCTCCGCGGTCACGGGCATGCCGAGGCCGTCCTCCAGGGTCTTGGCGACCGGGAGGTCCGTCCACTCGGGGAACTGCAGCCGCGCCCAGGAGGCGACGGTGCCGGTGGCGCGGGCGAGAGGTGCCTGCATGCCGACGGCGACGCCCGCGACGTCCTGCGGACCGAGGCCGGCCTCGGCGGTCAGGGAGCGCACCAGGTCGACGACGAGGGCGGGGCTGCCGCCCTCCCCCGGCAACGGCACGGAGGCGTCGAGCCGGACGCGGCCGCCGAAGTCGAAGAGCGCCGCGCGCATGGCGGCGACGTTCACCTGGACCGCGACGACCGCGGCGTGGCTCGCGACCAGGGCGACGAGCGACTCCCGGCCGTTGACCGGCCGCACCTCGGCCACGCCGTCCGCGCGCAGCGTCTTGACGATGGCGTTGACCGTCGCCGGAGACAGCTGGGTCCGGCGGGCCAGGGCCGCCTGCGAGGAGGGTCCGTCCAGGCGCAGGGCGTCGAGCACCCGCCGGACGTTCCCCTGCCGGACGCCGGACGCCGGCTTGGCGGACCTGGCCGGCCTGGCGCCGCCGTCGTGCGGTGTGCTGGTGTCATCCTCGCCGTGAGCCACGGGACGACGATACGACCCGCCGGGCCTGGGCGGAGGGCATGGGGCCGGGCGGAGGGCATGGGGCCGGGCCGCTGGGCGGCTGGGCGGCTGGGCGGCTGGGCATGGGGCCGGGCGGCCGGGCGGCCGGGCGGGGTCAACGGCCGGGTACCCCGCCCGGCGCGCTCACTGGTTGCTGAACGCCGAGTCGAAGGACGCCTTCGGCAGGGGCCACAGGGCGGAGCGGATCCGGCCGACGGCCTCGGCCGCGCCGTGCAGCCGGTCCATGCCCGCGTCCTCCCACTCCACCGAGACGGGGCCGTCGTAGCCGATGGCGGCCAGCGCGCGGAAGGCGTCCTCCCAGGGCATGTCCCCGTGGCCGACGGAGACGAAGTCCCAGCGCCGGCGCGGGTCGCCCCAGGGCAGGTGGGAGCCGAGGATCCCGGCGCGTCCCGACGGCGGCCGCAGACGGGTGTCCTTGCAGTCGACGTGGTAGATGCGGTCGGCGAAGTCCGTGATGAAGCCGACCGGGTCCACGCCCTGCCAGATCATGTGCGAGGGGTCCCAGTTGAAGCCGAAGGCGGGGCGGCGGCCGATCGCTTCGAGGGTGCGCTCGCTCGTCCAGTAGTCGTAGGCGATCTCGGACGGATGGACCTCGTGGGCGAAGCGCACGCCCTCGGCGTCGAAGACGTCGAGGATCGGGTTCCAGCGGCGCGCGAAGTCCTCGTACCCCTCGTCGATCACCGCCTGGGAGACCGGCGGGAACATCGCCACGTACTTCCAGATCTTCGAACCGGTGAACCCGACGACGGTGTCGGCGCCGAGCCTGCGCGCGACTCGGGCAGCGCGCTTCATGTCCTCGGCCGCGCGCTGCCGGACGCCCTCCGGGTCGCCGTCGCCCCAGATCTCCGGGCGCAGGATCGCCTGGTGGCGGAAGTCGATGGGGTCGTCGCACACGGCCTGGCCGCCGAGGTGGTGGGAGATCGCCCAGACCTTCAGCCCGTGGCGCTCCAGGATCGCCTGCCGGTGGGGCAGGTAGTCGGGGTCGGCCTCGGCGCGGGCCAGGTCCAGGTGGTCGCCGGAGGCCGCGATCTCCAGACCGTCGTACCCCCACTCGCCCGCCAGTCGCGCCACCTCCTCGAACGGCAGGTCCGCCCACTGACCGGTGAAGAGGGTGACCGGCTGCCGGGCCGTCTCCCGGCTCTGTGCCTGGCTCTGGTTCATGTGCGGCCTCCTTGGCGTTTCCGACACTTTAGCTTACGATGAGCAAAAGTCGACCTTACGGGCGTCGTCGCTCTCCGTTTTTTCGATCTGTTCACGCGTTAGCTCCTCCGGATCCGGAGGAGGGAAGAGGTGTGTGTCATGCGCGTCGGTGTCATCGGTACCGGCTTCATGGGGGCCGTGCATACCCGGTCCGCGCTCGTGGCGGGCGGCGACGTGGTGGGCGTGGTCGGGTCGACGCCCGGGAAGGGCCGCCGCGCCGCCGCGGAGTTCCGGGCCGGCCAGGGCTTCGACTCGGTCGAGGACCTGCTGCGGCACGGGGTGGACGTCCTGCACGTGTGCACGCCCAACGCCACGCACGCCGGCTTCTGCCGTGCGGCCCTCGCCGCCGGCGTGCCGGTCGTCTGCGAGAAGCCGCTGGCCACCGATGCCGGTACCGCACGCGAACTCACCGAACTGGCGGCGGAGCGCGGGCTGGTCACCGCCGTGCCCTTCGTCTACCGCTACTACGCGTCCGTGCGGGAGGCACGCGAGCGGATCCGGCGGCCGGGGCACCGGCCGCCCTGGCTGATCCACGGCAGCTACCTGCAGGACTGGCTCGCCGACACCGAGGCCACCAACTGGCGGGTCGACCCGGCGGACGGCGGTGCCACGCGCGCGTTCGGGGACATCGGGGTGCACTGGTGCGATCTCGCCGAGTTCGTGACCGGACAGCGGATCACCCGGGTGAACGCCTCCTTCGCCCGAGCGGTTCCGGCCCGGCCGGCGGCGGACGGCACCCCGCGTCCCGTCGAGACCGAGGACGGCGCGGTCGTCCTCCTGGAGACCGACGCCGGCGCGATCGGATCGGTGGTGGTCAGCCAGGTCTCCGCCGGGTACAAGAACGCGCTGTCGTTCTCCTTCGACGGGCCGGACGCCAGTTACGCGTTCCGCCAGGAGACCCCGGAGTCGCTGTGGATCGGCGGCCGCGACGCCAACGAGGTGCTGCTGCGCGACCCGAACCGGCCCGGGGCTCCCACCGGCCGGGCGGCCGGTCTGCCGTCCGGGCATCCGCAGGGCTACTACGAGGCCTTCGCCGACTTCGTGGCCGACGCCTACGCGGCGGTCCGCGGCGAACAGGTCACCGGGATGCCGTCCTTCGCCGACGGACTGCGGGCGGCAGAGCTCGCCGAGGCGGTCGTCGGCTCGGCACGCGGCGGCGGCTGGGTCGACGTTCCCGCGACGGGGTGAAGAGGCTGGCGGAGGCGGGGTGTAGGCGGAGGCGGAGGCCGAGGCGGGGCGGAGGCGGAGGCCGAGGCGGGGTGTAGGCGGAGGCCGAGGCGGGGCGTAGGCGGAGGCCGAGGCGGGGTGATGGTGAAGGCGTCGGCGGGGTGAAGGGGTCTGCGGAGATGCGCTGCCGAGCCGCTACCGCGCACCCGCCAGCGGCGCGTCGAGGGGGAGCGGCCCGGTGGAGTCCCCGGTGCGGGCGCGGATCCCGCGCGGGCTGCCGCGCCGGAGCCACTGGTCGAGCAGCTCCGGGCGCAGCAGTTCGTCGATGGCCAGCGCCGCCGCTCCGACGACCCCCTCGGCGCGGCCGAGGTCGACCCGGGCGATGACGAGTTCGTCGGTGGCCAGCGGCAGGGACCGTCTGGCCACGACCTCCGCGACGGGGTCCCGGAACACGTCGCCGGCCTGCGCGAGCACACCGGCGAGGTAGACCGTCGACGGGTTGAAGACGCTGACGAGGGTCGCCAGTTGCCCGCCGACCAGCTCGCCCGCCCGGGTGACCAGCTCGGTGCTGACCCGGTCGCCGGCCCGGCAGCCGTCGAGCACGTCGGTGACGGCCAGCGGCGCGTCCCGGCGCTCCGGACGCTCCAGGCGCTCGGCCAGGAAGGGGCTGCGCCCCTCCAGGGCCGCGGCGCGTGCGTCACGGGTGAGGGCCCAGCCGCCCGCGAACGCTTCGAGGCACCCGAACTTGCCGCACCGGCACCGGTGCCGGGACTCCTCGGCGACGATGGTGTGCCCGAGGTCGCCGGCCGCGCCGCGCGCTCCCCGGTGCAGCCGGCCCCTGGACATCAGGCCCAGGCCGATCCCGGTACTCGCCTTGACGAGCAGGAGGTTGTCGCCCGCGGTCGCCCGGGTCCGGCTCCAGGCGCCGAGCGCCATCAGGTTGGCGTCGTTGTCGACCCAGGCCGGCACGTCGTAGTGGGCTTCGAGCCGGTCCCGGAGCGGGAAGCCGTGCCAGCCGGCCATGATGGGCGGCCGCACCGGCATCCCGCGCGCGAAGTCGACCGGCCCGGGGACGCCCACGCACACCCCCCACAGGCGCTCCCGCAGCTCCGGGCTCAGCAGCCGCCCCGCCAGCCCGACCAGCGTGGCCAGGGACGCCTCGGGGCCCGACTCGATGTCCCACGGCACCCGGCGGTCCGCGAGCAGGGTCCCGTCGAGGTCGGTCACCGCGGCGTGCAGATGGGTGGCTCCGAACACCGCGCCGAGGACGGCCCCGCGACCGGACGCGATCCGCAGGATGCGGGAGGGCCGGCCGCCGGTGGAGGGGGCCGGTTCGCCCTCCGCCACCAGGCCGAGCCGGATCGCGTGGTCCACCCGCTGCGTGATGATCGTCCGGCCCAGCCCGGTCTGCCGGCCGAGGTCGGGCCTGGTCACGGCCGCTCCGCTCCTGATCAGATCCAGGACCAGGGAGAGCGTTCGGGTGTGGTCGGTCATGCAGTGAGCTTATGGTCCGGACGGCCGCCGTCGTCACCGGCGGCCGGGGGGGGCGGGGGCTCCGCCGACGAGGCTCCACCGGCGTTTCACCGCGTGCGAAGCTGACCGCATGGAAACGCCACCCGACCGGCTCGGCGAGATGCCGCCGTTGAGCGACCGCGCGACACCGGCCTACCCGATCGCCTCGGTGGAGAACACGCTCCGCATCCTCCTGCTGCTGCGGGAGCGCAACCGCCTGACCCTCGCTGACGTCGCCGCCGAACTGGACATCGCCCGCTCCAGCGCACACCGCCTGATGGCGATGCTGTCCTACTACGACTTCGTCCGCCAGGACCCGGCGTCGCGCTCCTTCCGGCCCGGCGCCGCGCTGGTCGACGTCGGCCTGTCCGCCGTACGCGCCCTCGACATCCGGGCCCTGGCCAGGCCGGTGCTCACCGAACTCGCCGCGGCCACCGAGATGACCGCCCACCTCGCGCTCCCCCGGGGCCGGGACGTCCTCTACGTCGACGGGGTCGAGAGCCGCCGCACCATCAGGGCGGCCCTGCGCACCGGGGACACCCTGCCCGCCCACGTCACCGGCGTCGGCAAGGCACTGCTGGCGACCCTCACCGACGACCAGCTGCGCCAGCTCTACCGGGACGCGCCGCCGCAGGCCGTCACCGACCGGTCCGTCTCCACCGTGGCGGGCCTGCTGGCGGAGATGCGGACGGCACGGGCGGCCGGTTACGCCGTCAACCGGGGCGAGAGCGAGCCCGGCGTGCTGTCCGTCGGCGTGGCGGTCGCCCTGCCGGAGCCGGGCATGTTCGCCGGTATCGGGCTGGTCTGCCCCGAGGCCTCGGTGGCCCCCGACTGGGAGTCACGGATCGGGGCGCGGCTGAAGTCCGCGGCCACCGAGCTGTCGAAGGACATGGGCGCCTACCGCTTCTGAGCCGCCCTGAGTCAGCCCTGAGCCAGCCCTGAGCCAGCCCCCTGATTGTTGACAATTTCGTCTCCACCTGTTGCCCGGCCACCCCATGCCGTTTTATCGTTCTGCACAACAGACGAGCGTTCTAGTCATCAGACAGATTCTTCGGGCATCAGGCACACGGAAGGCGCGACATGAGCCAAGAGAGCGTCGAGCAGGCGATCCAGCGGTGCGGCGGAGCGGTGGCGCTGCTGCGGAACTCACCGATCCGGCCGCACACCTTCCCGGTCGCCGCGGAGTTCACCAACTGGCGCACCGAACAGCGGGCCTGGCGCGAGTCGGTGGCGCTGCTCGACCAGTCGCACCACATGACGGACCTGTACATCGAGGGCCCCGACGCGCTGCGGCTGCTGTCGGACCTCGGGGTCAACAGCTTCGCCCGGTTCGGCCCGGGCCACGCCAAGCAGTACGTCGCGGTCAACCACGACGGGCAGCTCATCGGCGACGCCGTCCTGTTCCACCTGGAGGAGAACCGGTTCGACCTGGTCGGGCACCCGATGGTCCTGGACTGGGTGCAGTACCACCTGGAGACGGGCGAGTACGACGCCACGACCGAGCGCGACGACAACTCCTACGACCGGGAGGCCGGCCGCCCGCCCAGGGTGTACCGCTACGAGGTGCAGGGCCCGAACGCGGTCGGCCTGCTGGAGCGGGTCACGGGAGCACCGGTTCCCCCTGTGGGGTTCTTCCGCATGACGACGTTCACGATCGCAGGCCGGCAGGTGCGCGCCCTGCGCCACGGCATGGCCGGGCAGCCCGGGTTCGAGCTGTTCGGCCCCTGGGAGGAGGGCGCGGAGGTCCTGGCGGCCGTCCTCGCCGCCGGCTCCGAGTTCGGTCTGGTCCGGGCCGGTGCCAAGGCGTACTCCACCGCCAACCTGGAGTCGGCCTGGGTGCCGGCGCCGTTCCCGGCCGTCTTCTCCGGCGACAGGCTCAAGGGCTACCGCGAGTGGCTTCCCACCTCGGCGATGGGCTCGCTCGGCGGCTCGATGGACTCCGAGGACGTCACCGACTACTACGTGACGCCGTACGACATCGGCTACGGCGGCATCGTCGCGTTCGACCACGACTTCGTCGGCCGCGAGGCCCTGGAGGAGATCGCGAAGAACCCGCGCCGCACCAAGGTAACCCTGGTGTGGAACGCCGAGGACGTCGCCGCCGCCGTCGGCTCGCTCCACCGGTCCGGCGAACTGCCCGCGAAGTACATCGAGTTCCCCAAGGCGCGTTACGCCCTGCACCAGAGCGACAAGGTGCTCGCCGGCGGAGAGCTCGTCGGGATCTCCATGGACGTCGGCTACACAGCCAACGAGCGGGCCATGGTCTCGCTGGCCACCGTCGACCTCGCCCACAGCGAGCCCGGCACCGAGGTCACCGTGGTGTGGGGCGAGAGCCCCAACTCGGCCAAGCCGGGTGTCGAGGCGCACCGCCAGGTGGAGATCCGCGCGACGGTGGCGCCGGCCCCCTTCGTCGGGTTCGCGCGCGGCGCCTACCGCGACCGGTAGTCCCGCCCACGCCACCTCCCCCTGCGCCGATGCGAGCAAGGAGCACGATGACCCCTGTTTCCACCCCCGCACTCACCGGAGCCGCACTGCTGCTGCGGGACTTCTCCCTGGAGATGACGGGCAAGGACACACCCAAACTGGAGGCCGCCAGGGAGTCCGTCCCCGAGGGCACCCGCGTCAACGTGACGTATCTCGGCAACGAGGACCTGCCGGTACGGCGGACCGCGGCCCGGGCCGCCCGACGCCTCGGGTTCGTCCCGGTCCCCCACGTCTCGGCACGCCGGCTGGGATCGCGGCGGGACCTGGCGGAGTTCCTCGCCGCCCTGCAGGCCGACGGCACCGAGCGGCACGTCTTCGTCGTCGGCGGCGACCCGGCACACCCGCACGGCCCCTACGGCGACTCGCTCTCCGTCATCCGTTCCGGACTGCTCCGGAAGCACGGCGTACGGCAGGCCGGCATCAGCGGATACCCGGAGGGCCATCCGCAGATCCCGGAGGCGGCACTGTGGGCGGCCCTCGAACAGAAGGCGGCGGCCCTCGCCGAGGAGGGGCTGACCGGCGACGTCATCACCCAGTTCGGCTTCGACCCCGACGCGGTGCTGGGCTGGATCGAGCGGCTGCGCGAGCGGGGCATCGGCCTGCCGGTCCGCGTCGGCGTGCCCGGACCCGCCGGGGTGCGGAGGCTGCTGTCGTACGCCACCCGGTTCGGGGTCGGGACCAGCGCGTCCATCGCCCGCAAGTACGGGCTGTCCCTGACCAACCTGATGGGCACGGCCGGACCGGACCTGTTCATCCGCACCCTGGCCGAGGGGTACGACCCCGCCGCGCACGGCGAGGTGAAGCTGCACTTCTACACCTTCGGCGGACTGGACGCGACCTCCGCGTGGATCGCCGGCTTCCGCACCGAGCAGGGCTTGTCATGACCGTCGCCCGGCAGGCCCCGGCGATCACGGCGAGCGGTACCGCACCGGGCCGGCGCGCCTCGCTGATCGTGCGGGGCACGGACCGTGTCGGCATCGTCGCCGCCGTCGGCTCCCTCCTCAGCGCCCGGGGCGCCGACATCGTCTCGCTCGACCAGTACTCCGACCCTGCCACCGGGGCCTTCTTCCAGCGCACGGTCTTCTGCCTCGACGGTCTGCGGGCCGCCCTGCCCGGCATCCGCGCGGAACTGGAGGAAGGGCTGGCAAAGGACTTCGACCTCGACGTCACGCTGCGGGACCTCTCGGTGCCGAAACGGATGGCCGTCTTCGCCTCCAGGTCCGACCACTGCCTGCTCGACCTGCTGTGGCGGCACCGGCGGGGCGAACTCCCGGTGGGCATCGCCATGGTGATCTCCAACCACCCCGACACCGCCGAGGAGGTACGCGGCTTCGGCGTGCCCTTCTTCCACGTGCCGTCCTCGGGCCCGGAGAAGTCGGCCGCCGAGGCCGAACACCTGCGGCTCCTCGGGGACAACGTGGACTTCGTCGTGCTGGCCCGCTACATGCAGATCCTCTCCGGCGACTTCATCGAGCGGGTCGGAGTCCCGATCATCAACATCCACCACTCCTTCCTCCCCGCCTTCATCGGCGCCGGACCGTACGCCAGGGCCAAGGAGCGGGGCGTGAAACTCGTCGGCGCGACCGCGCACTACGTCACCGAGGACCTCGACGAGGGCCCGATCATCGAACAGGATGTCGTCCGCGTCACCCACGCCGACACCGCCGCCGACCTCCGGCGCCGGGGCTCCGACGTGGAGCGGGCGGTGCTCTCCCGGGCCGTGCTGTGGCACGCCGAGGACCGGGTCGTCCGGCACGGCAACCACACCATCGTGTTCACGTGATCCGGTGTCCGCTGCCCACTACCCACTGCCCAACACGATCTCCATGAACGCAATCTCCATCAACGCAATCTCCATCAACATTGATCGAGTCAATCCATGCCGAAGCGGCTACGGTGACGCCCATGCGCGATCAACACCCCGCTCCCGGCAGTCCCGCGCGGCGGCTGAGCACCAGGGAGACCGCCGAGCTGCTCGGTGTGAAGCCCGAGACCGTGTACGCCTACGTGAGCCGGGGCCAGCTCAGCAGCAGACGCGAGCCCGGGGGCCGCGCCAGCACCTTCGACGCCGGGGAGGTGGCGGCGCTGGCCCGGCGCAACAGGCGGGAGGCCGCCGGGAGTGCGGGCTCCGGCGGTGATCTGTCGGTGCGCACCCGGATCACGCTGATCGACCAGGACCGGTACTTCTTCCGGGGGGTCGACGCCACGGAACTCGCCGCCCGCCACTCCTACGAGGAGGTGGCCGAGTGGCTGTGGACCGGCCGCATGACCCCGGGCGTGACCTTCACCGCCCCGGAGGCCACGGCCGCGGCCGCCCGGCGGACCGTCGACGCGCTGCCCGAGCACACCTCGCCCACCGACCGGCTGCGGGTCGCCACGATCGCCGCGGCGGCCGAGGACCCGCTCCGCTTCGACCTGTCCGAGGAGTCCGTCCTCGGCACCGCGCGCGTGCTGATCCCCACCCTCGTCGCCGCGCTCCCGGTGCAGCGCCGGCGGGGGCACGACGACGGCCCGCTGGCCCACCGCCTGTGGCGCCGGCTGACCGGAATCGACCCGGGCGACGCCGAGCTGCGCGTCCTGGACACCGCGCTCGCGCTGCTCGTCGACCACGACCTGGCCGCCTCCACCCTCGCCGTCCGGGTCGCCGCCTCCGCCCGCGCGCACGCCTACGCGGCCGTGTCGGCGGGGCTCGGCGTGCTCGAAGGCCCCCTGCACGGCGCCTCCAGCGGCCTCGCCCACCGGTTGCTGCTCGACGTCCTCGACCAGGGCACCGCCGTCACGGTGATCGCGGACGAACTCCGCGCGGGCCGCCGTATCCCCGGCCTCGGGCACCGCCTCTACCAGGGCGAAGACCCACGCGCGCGTGCGCTGTTCGCACTGCTGGAGGATGTTCCCCGCGCGGAGCCCGCCCTGCTCGCGGCCCGGGACATCGTCGCCACGACCGCCCGGCACACCCCGCTGCACGCCAACGTCGACCTGGCGCTCGCCGTGTTCACGGCCTCCTGCGGCATGCCGGCCACCGCGGGCGAGACGATCTTCGCCGTCGCCCGGACGGCGGGCTGGATCGCCCACGCCCTGGAGGAGTACGGCGAACGCCCGCTGCGCATGCGGCCCAGCGGCCACTACGTGGGCCCGAAGCCGCCGCAGCCGCTGCCGTAACGCCCCTTGGGCGATCCCTCCGAACCCGTCCGGCGAACCCTCCGGCAGCACCCTCGAAGGCGCGAACGGACGAGGCCGGAAGTCACCCCGGGCAAAGTCAGGTTAGGCTCACCTCTGTGAGTAGGTGCGCGACCGTCTCCCGGATGCTCGACGAGCCCGTTTCGGGCACCGCGGCCACCGCGACGACATGGCTGCTGCTGGAACAACCCGGCCCGTGGGGTCCCAAGGCGCTCACTTCGAGCCATCTGGACCCCGCACTGGGCCGCGCCCTGGAGGCGGCCGCCCAGGGGACCGGCGTGCGGATCGCGCTCATCCGACGCCCCGGCCGCCACGCCGACCCCGGCACCCCCGCCCCACGGCAGGTGTACATCGCCCACACGGTGCCCGGGAATGTCTGGCTGCACAGTGCCACCACCCGCGACCCGAGCCGGCTGCTCGGCCTCGACTTCACGGCGCTCGGCGCGGGCGACCACCGTTCGTTCGGCGCGGCGCTCGGCGGCCGGCCGCACCAGGGCAGTCCGCTCGCGCTCGTCTGCACCAACGGCAGGCGCGACCGCTGCTGCGCCCTGCTGGGCCGCCCGCTCGCCGCCGAGCTGGCCGCGTCCGGGGTGGAGGGCACCTGGGAGGTCACCCATCTGGGTGGTCATCGCTTCTCGCCGACGCTGCTCGTCCTGCCGTACGGCTACGCGTACGGCCGCGCCGAGGCCCATGCCGTCAAGGAGGTCCTGCACGGCATCCACGAGGGCCGTGTGGTGCTGGAGGGGTGCCGCGGCTGCTCCGCCTGGGAACGCCCCGGCCAGGCGGCCGAACTGGCTGTGCGCGAGGCGGCGGACGAGTACACGGCGGGCGTGCTGAGCGTCGTACGGACCGAGGGCGCGGCCCCGCGCTGGGAGGTCACCGTCGCCCACACCGACGGCCGCCGCTGGCGGGTGTGCGTGGCCCAGGGCGCCTCACTGCCGCCGCGCCCGGAGAGCTGCGGGGTGTCGGTGCTGGGGTCGCCGGCCCGGATGGACGTGGTGTCGGTGCGGGAACTGCGGACGACGACGGCACTGGCGGGCTGACCCGACCTCTCCCAAGAACTGGTCAAGAGATCCACAGAACTGGTCAAGAGATCCACGCCACACCCCCTTAAGGACGGCGTACCCGCGCACGTACCGTCGTGGGTATGAGCCCCACGCCCCCTGTGCGCCGTCTGCGTCCCCGGCTGCCCCGGAAGGTGTTCTCGCAGATCCTGCTGATGCAGCTGGCGATCGCCGCGGGCGTCGCCGTGCTCGCGACCGGGCTCTTCCTGGCCCCCCTGAGCAAGCAGCTGGACCAGGAGGCGATGCGCAGGGCGCTGGCGATCGCCCAGACCACGGCGCAGGACCCGCAGATCGCCGAGGGCGTCCTGACCACCGCGCCGACCGTGGACGGGCCGGTGCAGCAGGAGGCGGAACGGATCCGGTTGGCCACCAACGCCGAGTACATCGTGGTGATGGACCGGGGCGGTTTCCGCTGGTCGCACACCACTCCCTCGGAGATCGGCCGGCACGTGTCGACCGACCCCACGGAGGCGCTGGACGGCAAGGAGGTCATGCAGATCGACAACGGCACCCTGGGCCGCTCCGCGCGCGGCAAGGTTCCGCTGTACGACACGCAGCACCGGATCATCGGGGCGGTCTCGGTCGGCATCGCCTACGACAGCGTGCGGGCGCGGCTGCTCAGCACGATCCCCGGGCTGTTCGCCTACGCCGGCGGTGCCCTCGCGGCCGGCGCGCTGGCCGCCTGGCTGATCTCCCGGCGGGTCCAGCGGCAGACCCGCGACCTGGCCTTCTCCGACATCTCGGCGCTGCTCGCGGAGCGCGAGGCGATGCTGCACGGCATCCGCGAGGGCGTCGTCGCCCTCGACCGCGGCGGCCGTGTCCGGCTCCTGAACGACGAGGCGAGACGGCTTCTGGGCATCGGTGACGAGGCCGTCGGCCGGTCCCCCGACGAGGCGCTCGGCGCGGGCCGTACGGCCGACGTCCTGGCCGGCCGGGTCACCGGCACCGACCTGCTCACCGTGCGCGGCCAGCGGGTCCTGGTCGCCAACCGCATGCCCACGGACGACGGCGGTGCGGTCGCCACCCTGCGCGACCGCACCGAGTTGGAGCAGCTGGGCCGTGAACTCGACTCCACGCGCGGCCTGATCGACGCCCTGCGCGCCCAGGACCACGAGCACGCCAACCGCATGCACACCCTGCTCGGGCTGCTGGAGCTGGAGATGTTCGACGACGCCGTGGAGTTCGTCGGCGAGGTGGTCGGCGACCACCGGGTCACCGCCGAGCAGGTCACGGAGAAGATCCAGGACCCGCTGCTGGCCGCCCTGCTGGTCGGCAAGGCCACCGTCGCGGCCGAGCGCGGGGTCGCCCTGTGGGTGTCCGACCGCACCCGGCTCCCGGACCGGCTGATCGACCCCAGGGGGCTGGTCACGGTCGTGGGCAACCTGGTGGACAACGCGCTGGACGCGGTCGCCGGTACGCCGCACGCGCGCGTGGAGGTCGAGTTGTGCGCGGAGGGCCGCGCGGTCGTCCTCCGGGTGCGGGACACGGGGCCCGGGATCCCGGCGGCACAGCGGGAGCTGGTCTTCACCGAGGGCTGGTCCACCAAGAAGCCGCCCGCGCACGGCAAGCGCGGCATCGGGCTCTCCCTGGTGCGCCGGCTCGCCGAACGGCAGGGCGGCAGCGCGACCGTGGGCGAACCGGAGGGCGGGGGCGCGCAGTTCACGGTCGTGCTCCCCGAGGCACTGACCGAGGCGGTACTGGAGCCGGGACGGGAGCCGGAACTGAAGACTGAAACGAAGGCGGAACCGAAGGCTGAACCGAAGGCGGAACTGGAGGCGGCGCCGGCGCACGGGCCGGCGCTCGCCCCGGCCGAGGAGGAGACTCGATGATCGAGGTCCTGGTCGTGGACGACGACACCCGCGTCGCCCGGGTCAACGCGGCCTACGTCGAGAAGGTGCCCGGCTTCCATGTGGCCGGCGCGGCGCACAACGCGGCCGAGGCCCTGCACCGGCTGGAGACCCTGCCCCGCCTCGACCTCGTCCTCATGGACCACTACCTGCCCGACGACACGGGGCTCGCGGTGGTCCAGGAGATGCGGCGGCGCGGCCACCAGACCGACGTGATCATGGTGACGGCGGCCCGGGACGTGTCGACCGTCCAGGCGGCCATGCGCCAGGGCGCCCTGCAGTACCTGGTCAAGCCGTTCGCGTTCGCGGGACTGCGCGCCAAGCTGGAGGCCTACGCGCAACTTCGGCGCACCCTGGACGGCGGCGGCGAGGCCGAACAGGCCGAGGTGGACCGCATCTTCGGCGCCCTGTCCGCGCCGTCCGAACCGGGGCTGCCCAAAGGGCACTCCCCCACCACCGCCGAGCTGGTGCGCCAGTCCCTGATGAGCGCCGAAGGCCCGCTGTCGGCCCAGGAGATCGCCGAGCGGACGGGGGTGAGCCGGCAGACCGCCCAGCGCTATCTGAAGCTGCTGGAACGCACCGGACGGGCCCGGCTGACCCTCAAGTACGGCGACGCGGGCCGCCCCGAACACCGTTACGTGTGGGCGACCCGCGGCTGAGACGTGCTGCTTGGCCGCTACTTGGCCGCCTCGACGAACTCCGTGGTGTACGTCTTGCTGAGGTCGACATCGGCGTTCTGGATGTTCGTGTTGAACGCCTTGAGCACCTTCTCCACGGTCTCCGGCCCGTTCTCGGGCATCACGCCGTCGTCGGTGAACATCGGCAGCGTGCTCTCGATGGACTGCGTGTAGAGGGCCTTGTCGCCCTGGGCGTAGTCGGCGGGCATCTTGGCCGCGATCTCGGCGGCGCTGTGCGTGGACATCCACTTGAGCGTCTTGACGAATGCATTGACCAGCTTCTGGACGGTGTCCTTGTGGCCGTTGACCCAGTCCGTCTGCATGTACAGGCTCGACGACGGGTACGGGCCGCCGAGCGCCTTCTGGGAGCCCTCGGGCGTCCGCATGTCCACCAGGACCTTGCCCGCCTTCTTGTCCAGGATCGTCGCGACGGTCGGGTCGGTCGTCATGCCGCCGTCGATGGAGCCCTGCTGGAGCGCCGCGATGAAGGTCGCGCCCGCGCCGACGGCGACCGGTGAGAAGTCGCTGACCTTCACCCCGTTCTTCACGGCGAGGTACTTGGTGAGGAAGTCGGTCGACGACCCGAGGCTGGTGATGCCGAGCTTCTTGCCCTTGAAGTCCTTGGGCGAGGTGATGTCACCCGCCGCCTTGGTGGAGACGACCTCCACCTCGCCGGGAGCGCGCGAGAACTGCACGACGGACTCCACCGCCTTGCCCTTGGTCTGCAGGTCCAGCGTGTGGTCGTAGAAGCCGACCGTCCCCTGGACCTGCCCCGCGACGAGCGCCGTCTCGGCCTGCACACCGGCCGGCTCGGTCAGCAGTTCCACGTTCAGGCCCTCGGCGTCGAAGTAGCCGAGCCGCTGGGTGAGCATCGCGGGCAGGTAGATGACCTTGTCCAGGCCACCGACCATGATCTTGACCTTCGTGCCCTTGCCGGAGCCGGTGGAGGCCGTGCTCGCGGCGTCGTTGGCACAGGCGGTGAGGGAGGAGACGGCGAGCAGGCCGGCGGCGGCCAGGGTGCTGTATCTGACGGACTTGCGCATGCGGTTCACGTCCTTGTGAGAAGGCGGTGCGGTGAGAGCTGTGCGATGAGGGAAGAGGAGGTGGGCAGGCTCAGCTGTCGGAACCCGACGGCTTCCACCGGAAGATGCGGCTCTCGACGAAGGTGAGGAGCCCTTCGGCGGCGAGCGCGACGACGGCGAGGATGGTCATCGAGGCGTACACACCGGCCGCGTTGAAGGTGCCCTGCGACTGCGCGACGAGCAGGCCGATGCCCTTGGTGGCACCGATGTACTCGCCGACGATGGCGCCGATGAGTGCGAAGCCGAAGCTGACGTGGAGGCTGGTGAAGATCCACGAGGTGGCCGACGGGATGACGACCTGGAGGGTCACCCTGCGGTCGCTCGCGCCGAGGATCCGGGCGTTGGCGACCAGGTTGCGGTCGACCTCGCGGGCGCCCTGGAAGGCGTTGAAGAACACCGGGAAGAACACCAGCACGACGGCCGAGGCGACCTTGGAGGAGGCGCCGAGCCCGAACCAGATCACGAAGATCGGGGCGAGCACGATCCTGGGGATCGAGTTGAGCACCTTGATGTAGGGGCCGAGGACGTCGGCGAGGAAGGCGACCCGCCCGAGGGCGATGCCGAAGACCACACCGGCGATGACACCGATGAGCCAGCCGAGCAGGGCCTCGTAGAGCGTGTACCAGATCTGCTCGCCCAGGGGACCGAGGGCGGTGCCGTGGGTCACCCAGGTCCAGATCTGGTCCCAGATCTTCGACGGCATCGAGAAGTTGAACGGATCGATGACCTTGGTCCTGGACAGGACCTCCCACAGGCCGAGGACGGCCACCAGGAGCAGCACGCGCACGGCGAACACGACCGCCTTGCGTCTGCGGGCGGCCTGGGCCCGCGACTGCGCGCGGTCCGTGGTCTTGGCCGTCTCGACGACCGGTGTGCTGAGGGTGTCAGGCGACATGAGCGGCACCCCTCTCGCGGGTGATGCGGACCTCTTCGCCGAGGGACTCCCAGATCTCGCGGTAGATCTCGATGAACCGCGGCTCCAGACGCACCGACTCGACCTTGCGGGGACGGGGCAGGTCGATCTCGAAGACCTGCTTCACGGTCGCGGGCCCGGCGGTCATGACGACGACCTTGTCGGCCAGCGCGATGGACTCCTCCAGGTCGTGGGTGACGAAGACGACCGAGGCGCCCGTGCCCTCCCACAGTTCGAGGAGTTCGTCCGACATCAGGGCCCGGGTCTGCACGTCGAGCGCGGAGAACGGCTCGTCCATGAGCAGGATCTGGGGGTCGTTGACGAAGGTCGCGGCGAGCGCCACGCGCTTGCGCTGGCCGCCGGAGAGCTGGTGCGGATAGCGGTCCTCGAACGCGGCGAGCCCGACCTTGGCCAGCCAGGCGCGGGCCTTCTCCCTGGCCTCCGCCTTGGGCACGCCCCGGAAGCGGGGCCCGGCCATCACGTTGGACAGCACCGTCCGCCAGGGGAAGGTGGCGTCCTGCTGGAAGACGAAGCCGACCTTGTCGCCGACGCCGGCGACCGGCTCACCGGCCACCAGCACCTCGCCCTCACTGGGCTCCTCCAGGCCGCTGACCAGGGTCAGCGTGGTGGACTTGCCGCAACCCGTCGGCCCCACGACGGCCACGAACTCACCGCGCCCGACGGTGAGGTCGAGGTCGCGGACGGCCGTGTGCAGACCCCCCGACGGGGTCTTGAAAATCTTGCTCGCGCCCCGCAGCTCGATGGCGGGGCTGGTGTCTGCGCTCATGGGCCGGGACGGTAGGTGTGACCCGGACCACGGCAGCAGTCTTCTGGGCGCAAGCCGTTCTTTTGCTCGCAAGCATCTGTTGTGCTCTTTTTGCTCGCGCTACAACTGCGCAGACGAAACACGGGCTTAACGCTCGCCGGCCTTGAAGGAGAGGCCTGATGATTGACGTCCTGGTGGTCGACGACGACTTCCGCGTCGCTGAGATAAACGCCAAGTACGTGGGGAAGGTTCCCGGCTTCCGGGTGGCCGCCCGCGCGCACAGCGCCGCCCAGGCGCTGGCCGCCGTGGGCCGCGGCACCATCGACCTGGTCCTGCTGGACCACTACCTGCCGGACCGGACCGGCCTCGAACTCGTCCACCAGATGCGGGAGCAGGGCTACGGCACCGACGTGATCATGATCACGGCGGCCAGCGATGTGACGACCGTCCAGAAGGCGATGCGCCTGGGTGCCCTGCACTACCTGGTCAAGCCGTTCACCTTCGCCGCGCTGCGCTCCCGCCTGGACTCCTACGCGGCCCTGCGCCGTACCGTCGACCGGGTCGGCGGCCGGGGCCTGACGGGCCAGGAGCAGGTCGACCGGATCTTCGGCGCCCTGCGTACCTCACCGGCGCCGTCCGCGCCCGGCCTGCCCAGCGGCCACTCCGAGCCGACCACGGACCTCATCTGCGGCGTCCTGCACCGCGCCGACCATCCGCTCTCCGCCCACGAGGTCGCCGCAGAGACCGGCCTCAGCCGCTCCACCGCCCAGCGCTACCTCCGCCACCTGGAACAGGCCGGCCGCCTCCGGCTCTCCCTGAAGTACGGCGACACGGGCCGCCCGGAACACCGCTACGCCTGGGTGGCGCCGTAGCCGTCCCGGAGCGCTCTAGACGGCCCCCGCCCCCGTCAGCGACCGCACCTCGGTCTCGGCGTGCCTGGCCTCGTCCGGGGCCTCGTCCGAGGTGACCGTGCCGAGCCAGCCGGCCAGGAAGCCGAGCGGGACGGAGACGATCCCCGGGTTCTGCAACGGGAAGTACTGGAAGTCCACCCCCGGGAACAGCGCGCCCGGGCTCCCGGACACCACCGGCGACAGCACGACCAGCACCAGCGCGGGGACGAGCCCGCCGTATACGGCCCAGACCGCGCCGCGGGTCGTGAAGTTCCGCCAGAACAGCGAGTACAGCAGCACCGGCAGGTTCGCCGAGGCCGCCACCGCGAACGCGAGCCCCACGAGGAAGGCGACGTTCATGTCACGGGCCAGCAGGCCGAGGGCGATCGCCACGACACCGATGCCGACCGCCGCCACGCGCGCCACGGCGACCTCGCTGCGGTGCTTGGCGTGCGGCCTTCGCAGGGTGGCGTAGAGGTCGTGGGCGACGGACGCCGAGGAGGCGAGGGTGATCCCGGCGACCACGGCGAGGATCGTCGCGAAGGCGACGGCGGCGACGACCGCGAACAGGACCGTGCCACCGGTGGAGCCCGCGCCACCGCCCAGGTCGAGTGCCAGCAGCGGCACCGCCGTGTTCCCCGCCTCGTTCGACGCACGCACCGCGTCCGGCCCGACCACGGCCGCCGCCCCGAAGCCGAGCACGAACGTCATCAGGTAGAAGCTCCCGATCAGCCCGATCGACCACACCACCGAACGCCGTGCGGCCCGCGCGGTCGGCACCGTGTAGAAGCGGGACAGGATGTGCGGCAGACCCGCCGTGCCCAGTACCAGTGCCAGCCCCAGGCTGATGAAGTCCAGCCGCGCGCTCCAGCTCCCGCCGTACTTGAGTCCCGGCGCAAGGAACGACCTCCCGTGCCCGCTGCGCTCGGCGGCCGTGAGCAGCAGCCGGTCGATGTCGCCGTGGAAGCGCAGCAGCACCAGCACGGTCAGCGCCACCGTCCCGCTCAGCAGCAGGACCGCCTTCACGATCTGGATCCAGGTGGTCGCCCGCATCCCGCCCAGCGACACGTAGACCACCATCAGCGCGCCGACCCCGATGACCGTCCACGCCTGCGCCGCCTCGCTGGTCCGCCCGAGGAGCAGCGCGACCAGGCTGCCCGCTCCCACCATTTGCGCCACCAAATAGAGAACGGACACGGTGACCGACGACGCGCCCACCGCGATCCGCACCGGCCGCTCGCTCATCCGCGCCGCGATCACGTCGGCCAGCGTGAACCGTCCGCAGTTGCGCACCAGTTCGGCCACCAGGAACAGCACGACCAGCCATGCCACCAGGAAGCCGACCGCGTACAGCAGCCCGTCGTAGCCGAACAGCGCGATGAGTCCGGTCACACCGAGGAAGGAGGCCGCGGACATGTAGTCGCCCGCGATGGCAAAACCATTCTCCATCGGGGAGAAGAGCCGCCCGCCGGCATAGAACTCCTCCGCCGAACCATGTCGCTTCCGGCTCACCCAGGTCGTGATCCCGAGCGTCACGGCGACGAACGCGCTGAACAGCACCAACGCCAGGGTCTGGTGATGGACCGTCATGACGCACCACCCCGGGCACCCCGGGTCAGCTCCTGGGTGTCCCAGCGCAGCTCCAGCGCGGCACGGTCCCTGCGCAACCGCGCGTGCCGGGCGTAGGCCCAGGTGAGCGCGAACGTGGTGAGGAACTGTCCGAGCCCCGCGACCATCCCCACGTTGACCGCTCCGGCGACGGGCCGCGCCATCAGCCCGGGCGCCGTCGTCGCGGTCACCACGTACCCCACGTACCAGATGAGGAAGGCGGCGACCCCCGGCACCACGAATCTCCGGTAGCGGCTGCGTACCTCCTGAAAGGCCGCGCTGCGCTGCACCTCCAGATAGATGTCACGGGCGCGAACAGCCGCCCCGTCCACCTCCGTTCGCGCGCCGGGCACGGCGGGCGCCGGCTCACCGGTGCCTTCCAGCTCGCCCCAGCCCGAGGCCAGCGCGTCGTACCAGGGGTCCTCGTACCTGACTTCCCGGGAGGCCGCGCCGTACTCGCCCTGGTCCTCGTGCCGCCCGGCCGAACTCTCGGAGCCGTCCCCGCCGTCGCGGTGACGCCCGTTGCTTGACTGCATGCCCAAGGATGGACAGATCGGGAAGATCCCCGACTCTTCTTCCCCCGCCTCTTCACCCCATCAGGTGACTCAATCCGCTGGTGGCCGCACCAATCCCTTTCCGTAGGCGTAACGCACCGCCTGAGCCCGGTCCTTGAGACCCGTCTTGGCGAACAGGTTGTTGATGTGCGTCTTCACGGTGGCGGTGGACACATGCAGCTTCCGGGCGATCTCCTGGTTGCTGAACCCCTCCGCGATCAGCACCAGGACCTCGGTCTCCCGCGCGGTCAGCCCGTCGGGCGCCTCGGCGGCCACGGGCGCCGGTTCGGGCTGTGAGAGCCGCTCCAGCAGCCTCCGCTGGATGCTCGGCGACAGTCCCGCGTCTCCCGACAGCACGCTCTCCACGGCTCGCACGATCTCGTCGCCGCCCGCGTCCTTGGTCAGGTAGCCACGGGCGCCGGCCCGCAGCGCCGGGAACAGCGACTCGTCGTCGGCGAACGTCGTCAGCACCACCACCTGGGTCCCCGGGTACCGAGACCGGATCCGCCGGGTCGCCTCCACGCCGTCGCAGCGCGGCATCCTCAGGTCCATCAGCACCACGTCCGGGGAGAGCTCGGCGACCAGCCGGACCGCCTCCTCCCCGTCGCCCGCCGCTCCGACGACCTCCACGCCCGGCAGCAGGCCGAGGAGCATCACGATCCCCTCCCTGACCACCGTCTGGTCGTCCGCGACCACGACCCGTGCGGGCTTCTTCTCCCCCTCCGTCTCCGTCATACGGGCACCCTCAACCTCACCTCGAACCCCTCGTCGTCAGGCCCTGCATCCAGCGACCCGCCCAGCAGCTCGGCCCGCTCCCGCATACCCAGCAGACCGTACCCGCCGCCCGCGCCGCTGAGTTCGCCGGAACGGCCACCCGAGTCCCGTACGTCCAGCGCCACTTCGTGCTCGCCGTAGTCCAGCCGCACATGGACCTTGGCGCCATGGGCGTGCTTGCGGACATTCGTCAACGCCTCCTGGGCGACACGCCGTACGGTCTGCGACGCCTCCGCGGGCAGAGGTCTGCGTTCACCCGTCACGGTGACCTCGGCACCGTCGGTCGAGCCGACGAGCTCGGACAGGAAGTCCTCCAGCGGGGTGAACTCCCCGCGCAGCGCGGACAGGGCCTGCCGGGTCTCGGCGAGTCCGTCGCGGGCCATTCCCCGGGCGGCCACCACCCGTTCGAGGATCTGCTCCCGGTCGGCTCCGCGCTCGATCAGCAGCCGTGCCGCCTCCAGGTGCACCATCTGGGCGGAGAGGCTGTGGGCCAGCACGTCGTGGATCTCCCGTGCGATCCTGGCGCGCTCCGCCAGCGCCGCCGACTCGGCCTCGGCCGCTCTCGCCGCTCGCTCCTGGGCGAGCAGCCGCTGGGCACCTCCCCGGGCCTCGGCGTCGAGTCGCAGGACGTAGCCGGCGAGAGCCATTCCCACGACGGTGGCCGCGGTGGTCAGCCATACGTCGTTGTTGAACGCGGAGTACGAGGCCAGGGCCACGGACGTGACGGGCAGAGCGATCGCGATCGGCAGCCGCTCCAGGGCGGAGATGCCGCAGCCGCACCAGATCACGAGGGCCGGTCCCTGGAAGCCGGTGGTCTCCGCCAGGACCGCGATCCCCAGGAGGACGACCATGAGCGCCAGGGAGGGCACGAGCCGGTGGGCATAGGTGGTCCGGAAGAACCCCCAGGAGACCACGGCGGTCACGACAACCCCCGCCACCGCCGCGGCCATGCCCCAGCCGTGGACGTGCGACTGGTTGAAGGCACTCCACAGCAGCAGGGCGAGGACGAGCAGTCTCACACCCCAGGCGAGGGCGCGCCGGGGCCGCGTGACCCCTGCGCGGCTCAGCGCTTCTCGTGAGGGCCAGCGTGTCCAGGCGTTCTCCGTCACACGCCTTCCTTCCTGGTGACCTGGGCCATGTCGTCACGGTACGCCCGGGTGGATCCGCTCACCGGCGCAGCGGAGGGGAGCGACTGGGCGCGCCAGACGAGGATGCCGGCGCGGACCAGCAGGGTGACCGCAAGGCCGAGCATGAGGGCCGCGCTGTCCTGATGGACGCCGACGGCGGCGCCGAGGGCGTAGAGGCCGACACGCACGGCTATACCGCCGAACCAGACGAATGCGCTGGCCCTGGTGCTCTTGGTCCACACGACGCCGTCGGCTTCCGTCCACACCCGGGTGGTCCAGGCCCAGGCGGCGCCCATCACCAGTCCCACCAGCAATTCCGTGCCGAGCAGCGCGGCGGAAGCGGTGCGGTGGTGGGCGTCGAGTATGCCGGGTTCGCGCAGCGCGACGACCGCAAGGATCACGGGCACCAGCCACCAGCGCCTGCCTGTGTCGACCGGGCGGGCGCGGAACTGGCGCACGATCACCACGACGACGACGGCCACGATCAGCAACGCGTTGACGAGCCCGGACATCAGAGCCTCCGTGAGCGGGAAGGGGCGGTGCCGGGAGCGGGAGCTGCCGACGCCTTCGACGCTACGGAAATGCGCAGGTCAGCAGATCGGAGCGGGGGTGGATCACGGGTGGATTCCGGCGAGCGGAATCTCTCCACCCCCAGGTGGAGAACCACGTGGGGACGTGGGAGGTGGGGAGGTGGGGAGGTGCATCGTCGGACGACGGGCCTCGGGAGCGCTGAGGCCCCTCGCACGAACCGGCGGCCTCCGGACGAACCGACGGGCTGGAGACAGCCCGACGGGCCGCGGTCAGCCTGACCACGCGAATCCCGCAGAACGGCCGAGCGGGCAGAACGGCCGAGCGGAGTGAAATCGCCCAGGAAAGCGGCAGGCGCCTCACCGCACAGCCTGCGGGCACTTCCTGAAAGGGGCAGGTCGGCACCCTCAGGACAACAGGCTGGCGCTCCGCAGCACACCCGACGGGCACCTCGCGAAGCGGTCGGCCGACACCCCGTGGCAGCCGACGGGCGCCCCGCAGCACTCAGCCCGGCAGGACGCCTCAATACCGGCGGGGCGCCTCAAGAGGCGGCCTGCCGATCCTCCACCGGGCGGATAGGCAGGCACCCCGCGGAAACGACCGGCCGGCCCCCGACCGGGGCAGCCGACGGTGTCGTCGTCGCAGGGGCCGACCGGGCGGCGCACACCTCACCACCGCCCACCGCCCACCGCCCGGCCCGTCGCGCCCCGGGCCTCCGGCCTCTCCTTCGGCCGAGGCCCAGCGCAGCGGCTACGCGTCGATCCGCGACCGGTCCAGCGTCGCCGCCGAGCCGGAGATGAACTCCTTGCGGGGAGCCACGTCATTGCCCATCAGAAGGTCGAAGACCTGTTCGGCCGCCTCCAGGTCGGAAAGGTTGATGCGGCGCAGCGTGCGATGGCGCGGGTCCATCGTCGTCTCGGCCAGCTGGTCGGCGTCCATCTCGCCGAGACCCTTGTAGCGCTGGATGGAGTCCTTGTACCGGACACCCTTGCTCTGGAACTCCATGAGCTTGTCGCGCAGCTCGCGGTCCGAGTACGTGTACACGTACTTGTCCTGGCCCTTCTTGGGCTGGACGATCTCGATGCGGTGCAGCGGCGGCACCGCGGCGAAGACCCGGCCGGCCTCGACCATGGGCCGCATATAACGCTGGAACAGCGTCAGCAGCAGGCAGCGGATGTGCGAGCCGTCGACGTCGGCGTCGGTCATCATGATGATCTTGCCGTAGCGGGCCGCGTCGATGTCGAAGGTGCGGCCCGAGCCCGCCCCTATGACCTGGATGATCGCCCCGCACTCGGCGTTCTTCAGCATGTCCGTCACCGAGGACCGCTGGACGTTGAGGATCTTGCCGCGGATCGGCAGCAGCGCCTGGAACTCGGAGTTCCGGGCGAGCTTCGCCGTACCGAGCGCGGAGTCGCCCTCCACGATGAACAGCTCGCTGCGCTCGACGTCGTCGCTGCGGCAGTCGGCGAGCTTGGCGGGCAGGGACGAGGACTCCAGGGCCGTCTTGCGGCGCTGCGCGTCCTTGTGCTGGCGGGCCGCGATGCGGGTCCGCGCGGCGGCGACCACCTTCTCCATGACCACGCGGGCCTGGGCGGCGGCGTCGCGCTTGGTGGAGGTGAGGAACGCCTTCAGTTCCTTGGAGATCACGCCGTTCACGATCCGGCGGGCCGCCGAGGTACCGAGGACCTCCTTGGTCTGGCCCTCGAACTGCGGCTCGGCGAGCCGGACGGTGACGACCGCGGTGAGGCCCTCCAGGGCGTCGTCCTTGACGATGTCGTCCTCGGCGACGCGCAGCAGCTTCTTGGCGCGCAGCGCCTCGTTGAGGGTCTCCCGGATGGCCTGCTCGAAGCCGGCCACGTGGGTGCCGCCCTTGGGCGTGGCGATGATGTTGACGAACGACCTGAGGTTCTGGTCGTAACCGGTGCCCCAGCGCAGCGCCACGTCGACGCCGAGTTCGCGGGTGACCTCGGTGGGGGTCATCTGGCCGTGCTCGTCCAGGACCGGGACGGTCTCCTTGAAGGTGCCCTGCCCGGAGAAACGGAGGACGTCGCAGACCGGCTTGTCGGTGGCCAGGTACTCGCAGAACTCGCTGATACCGCCGTCGAAGCGGAACGACTCCTCACCCTTGCTGCCACCCTCGCCGAGGCCGTACTCGTCCCGCACGACGATGGTCAGGCCGGGCACCAGGAACGCGGTCTGGCGGGCGCGCTGGTGCAGCGTGTCCAGGGAGAGCTTGGCGTCCTTGAGGAAGATCTGCCGGTCGGCCCAGTAGCGCACGCGCGTGCCGCTGCGGGTCTTGGGCACCCTCTTGGTCTTGCGCAGCCCGCTTCCGGCCTCGAACTTGCCGTCCGGGCCGGCGCCGGTGAAGGCTCCCGGCACGCCACGGCGGAAGCTGATGGCGTGCACGCTGCCGCCGCGGTCGACCTCGACGTCGAGTCGCGCGGAGAGCGCGTTGACCACGGAGGCACCGACGCCGTGCAGACCGCCGGAGGCCGCGTAGGAGCCGCCTCCGAACTTTCCGCCGGCGTGCAGCTTGGTCATGACGACCTCGACGCCGGACAGGCCGGTCTTGGGCTCGACGTCCACGGGGATGCCGCGGCCGTTGTCCCGGACCTCGACGGAGCCGTCGTCGTGGAGGATGACGTCGATGTGGTCGCAGTAGCCACCGAGGGCCTCGTCCACCGCGTTGTCGATGATCTCCCACAGACAGTGCATGAGACCGCGGCTGTCGGTCGAGCCGATGTACATGCCGGGGCGCTTGCGCACGGCTTCGAGGCCCTCAAGGACGAGCAGGTGCCGCGCGGTGTAGTTGGAGCCGTCCCGGTCTGCTCCTGCCAGCAGCGCTGTGGACGGCACGGACGTATCGGCGGTCACGCGGTTCGCTCCTCGCTGAATTTCAATGGGGCCCCTTTGGGGTAAGGGGTCGGCTTCGGTCGCCGCTCAGAGGGTACCGAGGCCTGGTAGAGCCGTTGTAACGCCACCCTCGTCATGAACTCACACTAGTCCAGGGTCGTATGGGTGTTCGATCCCTCGATGGAGTGAAGTACATATCACGTTCCCTTCGAGGCATGAACCATTTAGGCTCCGGGCACGTCCTCACAAACAACCGGCAACCCGGCCGGGAGGATGAAACCGATGAACCGCGCGAACCCGTAAGCACTTAAGACCACGCAATACGGCACATTCGCCGCCAACCGGCAGCAGACGGCCACCTCGAAAGATTTTTTTCGAGGAGAAGCCCCGAGCGGGAACGTTTTCGGGCTGGTTGGATGTTGACCCTGGTACGACAGCTCGTCGAGCTAGAGAAGAGGCGACGTGACTACTGTTCTGACCCCCGCGAGCCACCTGACGGCCGCCGATCGCTGCGACCGCTGCGGCGCCCAGGCATACCTGCGCGTCGTGCTGCTCAGCGGCGGAGAACTGCTCTTCTGCGCCCACCACGGTCGCAAGTTCGAGCCGGAACTCAAGAAGATCGCCGCTGAGATACAGGACGAGACGGAACGGCTGACCTCCGTTCCGGCCATCGCTTCCGAAGATGAGCGCTGACCTCTCGCATCCACGACGAGCCAGCTCCGGCACAGGCCGGTGAAGGGCGGCCGCTCCTCAGGGAGCGGCCGCCCTCGTCGTATCCGCACAGAGGCCCTCAGGAGCGCTTGTGAGGCCCGCTCGATCCACCGAGGGCACCGCGGGTACCCATCGCCCGTACGACCTCCGAGACGCGCGTATAGACGCCGGGACTCCCCGGTCGCCCGCAGCCGCTCCCCCAGGACACGAGTCCGATCAGCTTCCCGCCCGCGACCAGCGGCCCGCCGCTGTCGCCCTGGCAGGCGTCCGGGCCGCCCCTGGTCTCTCCCGCGCACACCATCGAGTCCGCCCGGTAGGTGCCGTCGGCGCCGCCGGGATAGGCCCGCTCGCACGTCTCGTCGGGCAGCACATGGAGCCGCGCCGCGTACAGCCGGCGCGAGTAGTCGCCACCGCCCGTGATGTCGCCCCACCCCGAGACCAGGGCACTGGTGCCGGGCTTGTAGGCGGTATCGCCCCTGGGGGCCATCGCGATGACCGCGCGGCGGGGCAGGGGCTCGGCAAGGGTGAGAACGGCGAAGTCACCGGTGTTCGTGTCGGGGTCGTAGCCGGGATTGACCCGGGCGGCGGTCACGGGGATCTCCTGGCCCTGCGTCCCGAGCAGATCCGTGCGGCCCGCGATGACCTTGAGGTCGCGGACCCGGTCGGACGGCCCGCCGACGACGTCGTCGGCCAGGCAGTGGGCGGCGGTCAGCACCGTGGTCCGGCCGATCGCCACCCCGCCGCAGAACTGACCGGCCCGCGTACCCCCGAACCGGTCACGGCTGGACAGCGCGACCGTCCACGGGGCCTGGGAGACGTCGACAGGGAAGCCACCGACCACCACGCTGTCGGCGACGGCGGGAGACGTGGCGGCCAGCGGTATGGCCGTGCTGACGGCCGCCAGGATCAGCGGCCGGATCAGGGCCGAGGCAACAGAACGGCGCATGCACGCTCCTCACTCTGGGTGGGACTTGGACACCCAGAGTCATCCAGCGCACCGCGACCCGCAGCACGAAGGCCCGGCCTCCGCGGTGGGAGGCCGGGCCTTCGACGCCGTACGACCGCGACCTAGTCAAGGTAGTCGCGCAGCACCTGGGAACGCGACGGGTGGCGCAGCTTCGACATCGTCTTGGACTCGATCTGGCGGATCCGCTCACGCGTGACGCCGTAGACCTTGCCGATCTCGTCGAGGGTCTTCGGCTGGCCGTCGGTGAGACCGAACCGCATGGAGACGACGCCGGCCTCGCGCTCGGACAGGGTGTCCAGCACCGAGTGCAGCTGCTCCTGGAGGAGGGTGAAGCTGACGGCGTCGGCGGGGACGACGGCCTCGGAGTCCTCGATGAGGTCGCCGAACTCGCTGTCGCCGTCCTCGCCCAGCGGGGTGTGCAGGGAGATGGGCTCACGGCCGTACTTCTGGACCTCGATGACCTTCTCCGGGGTCATGTCGAGTTCCTTGGCCAGCTCCTCCGGGGTGGGCTCGCGGCCCAGGTCCTGGAGCATCTGTCGCTGCACGCGCGCGAGCTTGTTGATGACCTCGACCATGTGCACCGGGATACGGATGGTGCGGGCCTGGTCGGCCATGGCGCGGGTGATCGCCTGGCGGATCCACCAGGTGGCGTACGTGGAGAACTTGTAGCCCTTGGTGTAGTCGAACTTCTCGACCGCGCGGATCAGACCGAGGTTGCCCTCCTGGATGAGGTCCAGGAAGAGCATGCCGCGGCCGGTGTAGCGCTTGGCCAGGGAGACCACCAGACGGAGGTTGGCCTCCAGGAGGTGGTTCTTGGCGCGGCGGCCGTCCTCGGCGATGATCTCCAGTTCGCGCTTGAGCTTCGGGGCCAGCTTGTCGGCGTTGGCCAGCTTGTCCTCGGCGAACAGACCGGCCTCGATGCGCTTGGCGAGCTCGACCTCCTGCTCGGCGTTGAGCAGGGGGACCTTGCCGATCTGCTTGAGGTAGTCCTTGACCGGGTCGGCGGTGGCACCGGCCGCGGCGACCTGCTGCGCCGGCGCGTCGTCCTCGTCCTCGTCGGACAGCACGAAGCCCGCGCTCTCGGTGCCCTCGGGCTCCTCGGCGCCCGCCTTGACCTCCTCAAGGACCTCGTCCTCGAGAATCTCGGCGTCGTCCTTCTTGGCGGCGGTCTTCTTGGCCACCGTCTTCTTGGCGGCGGCGGTCGCGGTCTTCTTCGCGGCCGCCTTCTTCGCGGTGGGGGCGGCCTTCTTGGCAACGGCCTTCTTCACGGACGCCGCCTCCTCGGCCGGGTCGTCGGCGACGGCGGCGGACGCCACTGTGGGGGCGGCCGTGGCGGTGGCCTTCCTCGTGGTCACCGCCTTCGCCGCGACCGTCTTGGTGGCGGTGCGCTTGGCCGGACTCTTCGCTGCGACGCTCTTACGGGTGCGCTTGGGCTCCGCGGCACTGACCATCAGCGTCACACCCTCTTCCTCAAGGATCTGGTTGAGGCTGCGCAGTACGTTCTTCCACTGAGTGGCCGGAATCTGGTCAGCTTCGAAGGCCCGACGCACATCGTCGCCGGCGATCTGCCCCTCAGCCTTTCCCCGCTCAATGAGAGCCATGACAGAGACGGACTCGGCGATCTCCGGCGGGAGCGTACGGGATGTGCTGGCCGACACGAACAACCTCTCGGAACGTTGGAAAACGGCTTCCGGCCCCGTCCGGGACGGACTGGAGCCGACCGCCGGCTTGGGGATGGGCCGACGGCGCGGGCGGGGGCCGGGAAGATGCACAGCGCCATTAATGGCGTCCGTATTCCCTCCGCGGCTGTCACCTCTTAGGTCATCGCGTTGTCCGCAAGAGCGTTACGCCCAATCTACGTGGCCCGAGTCACACCCCGTAAGCGCTCAAAAACGGTCAGACATGGGCAGAGGTTGTCGTTGATGATCTCTCCGGACCGTTTGGATCACTGCGGAGCCTGCCGCAACCTGTCGCGCGACCGGCCACCGGGCACCGCGCCGGCCCCCGCCGCACCGCCGGGCCCGGCCGGAGCCCGAGGGATCCGGCGGGGTCCGGCGGCGGCCGGCGGAAGGGGGTTCCCGGACCGACGGCACCCCGAGAACGCGGCACTGACCGAGCGCACCGCTCTCGGCGCGGGTCAGTGCTCGCGCGGGGCGGGCACCACGCGCTCCACCTCGGGGTGGACGGTCAGCAGCTGGCGCATCGCCGACTCGGCCGCGGTGCCGTCCCCGGTGCCGAGCGCGTCGACGATCCGCGCGTGCTGGGCCAGCGACGTCTCGTTCGGCCGCTCGCAGCCGGTGACCGGGCCGCCGGACACCTGGAGGGCCGCCGACACGATGCCGGAGAGGTGCTCCAGCATGCGGTTGCCCGCGATCTGGATGAGCAGCGAGTGGAACTCGGCGTCCGCGCGCGAGAACGTCAGCGCGTCGCCCTGCGCCATGGCGTGGCTCATGATCTCGACCATGTCGCACAGCCGCTGCTGGACGTCCTCGCGCCCGTGCCCGGCGGCGAGGCGGGCGGCGAGCGGCTCGATCGTCCAGCGCAGCTCGCTGAGCTCACGGCGCTGGTCGTCGCGCTGCGGCCCGAAGGCCCGCCACTCGATGATGTCCGGGTCGAGGAGGTTCCAGTCGCTGACGGGACGTACCCGCGTGCCGACGTTCGGGCGGGCACTGACCAGGCCCTTGGCCTCCAGGACCCGGAGGGACTCCCGGACTACGGTTCGGGAGACCTCGAAACGCTGGCCGATCTCCTCGGGGACCAGGGGGCGGTCCGCTCCCAGGTCGCCGGAGACGATCATCTGACCCAGTTGTTGGACGAGTTGACCGTGCAGTCCGCGGCCGCGGCTGCCCGCGGCGCGCCGGCCCACACGGCCCAGCTCCGGATCCGCACCCTCCCAGGCGGGCGTGCCGACCCGATCGACGGCGGGGACCTCCGCATACGGGTAGCGGTCGAGTTCGCCCGGGCCGACCAGACCAGAGTCTGCGGAGCGGGCGGCGGTCATCATGGTGTGCGCAAGGGTACTCACGGATCCTTTGTCGGCGCTGCCTCCAACTCCCTTGAGGTCTTTGGTGAAAAGCACACGAAAGGGTGATCGCTCACCCCGTCGCAATTGACGCCTTATCGGAAAGAAATGGCCGTTCTGCGGGGAGTTGTGCGCACTGCGGGATCGCAAGCGCCCGGTCCGCGGTCATCGGGCCCTGGTCCGCAGGGTGCTGAACAGATACGCGCAGACCAGCGCCACCAGCGACAACGCCAGTGCACCGCCCACAGGTTGGGCGAGCACCCGGGCCGCACCGACCAGATAGCGCTCTCCCCCGAAGGGCCATTTCAGCAGGAACGTCTCCCGCATCCGCATCGGGAATCCGGCGGCCACCCGTACCCCCGTCCCCTGCACCGCCCTGTGCACGACGGGCACGACGAGCACGGGTACGGCGAGCACCGCGGCGAGACCGGCCGTGGTGGACCGGAAGACACCGGCCGCCAGTACGCCCGCCCAGGCACAGCCGACGATCAGTGCGAACCAACTCGCGGTCAGTGAGATCCAGTCGGCGGGAACCTGTGCGAGTTCCCGGCCGTAGACGAGGTAGAGCACTTCGGCGTCACAGCCCACCGTGAGGAACGAGAGCATTACCGCGGTCGCCCCGGAGACCAGCAGTTTCGCGGTGAGCAGCCCCAGCCGGCGCGGCACGGTGCCGCGGTCCGACGCCAGCGCGGGATGACGGAACTCGTCTCCGAAGGCCAGCGCCCCGAGCAGTCCCGCGCCGAGCGCCGCCGGGGGCAGCGGCAGCTCCCCCGGCCAGGCCGCGAACAGCCGGGCCTGCGGGGTGTGTCCCACCCTGGCCAGCAGTACGGCGGTGAGGGCGGACACCAGCAGCACGACACCGCAGGTGAGGAAGCCGGTGCCGATCCCGGCAGCCCGGCGGAGTTCGTAGCGCAGGGGCCGGAGGGGGCCGGGAACCGAGCGGACGGAGATGGGGGGCGGAAGCGGGGAGAGGGGGTCCGGCTCGTCGGCGGCTCCGTCGCGGCGCACGGGGCCGGCCGACGCCGGGGCGGACTCACCTCCGACCGCCGACGCCTTCCAAAGTTCCGGCTGCGACTGTGGCTGCGGCTCCGGCTGCCGGGCGGGGGGTTGGACGGCGGGGGGTTCGATGGCGGGGGGTTCGATGGCGGGGGGTTCGATGGCGGGGGGTTCGGCGGCTTCCGAGCGGGTGGAGGGTCGGCTTGCGGGAGCGTCGAAGGATGCGGCGCGGATCGGCGGCTCATCGCTGACGGCCTCGACGGATACGGCGCCCGTCGAGGGCTGGGCCGCAGGAGCGTCGGCGGGTACCGCGCAGGTCGCCGGCCGGGCCGTGGCGGCTTCGGCGCGGCCGGGCGGCTGGGATGCCGGGACCTCCGCGGACACCGGGCGGCTCGGCGGCTGAGCGGAAGCGGCGGCCGGTGGCTGGGCGGGCACGGCGGGCGCTGTCCTGGTCGCCGCGGCGTGACCGGAGGGCGCGGTGGAGCCGAGGAAGGCCGACGGCTTGGCGAGCGAGGCGGCGGTCGACGGCTCGGCCGTTGCCGGAGCGGGCAACTCGCCGGGGGGAAGCATGCGGGTGGAGAGCTCCGAGTCCGGGGGCGCGGGCCGAGAGGTGGCGGCGGGGTGGTCGGCGCGGCCGTCGACGGTGGTGTGGGGCTGGGGTTCGGCCGCGTCGCCGGGTTCCGTGGCGGCCGTCGGGCGGCTCCGGCTCTGCTCCTGGTCGGTGGTGCGCGCCTGCTGCGCGAGGCCTGGGGCGGCCGCCTGCTGCGGGCCGCCCAGCTCCGTCCTCGGCTGCGGTGCGACCACCGGCGCGTCCGCGTCCCTGCGTCCTTCCTGGTGCGGTGCGTCCTGGCCGCCGGCGGCAGGAGCCTCCTCGGCCCGCTGCGGATACGCCGGCGGGGCACCGTCCGCCGCGGCCTGCTCCCCCGCGCTGTCGGCGCATTGCCGCTCGCACGCCGGCCACCCCTCGTCGGCCGCAGTCGGCTCACCGCGGTCCGGTTCCTGCCGCACCGGCTCCGGCGCCGCTCCCGCCTCCTGCCCCTCCCCCGTCGGCGGCTCCGCGTCGGCGCCCGGTCCCATGTCGCCGGTCTCGTCGGCGAGTTGGTGGACCAGGATGCCGTGGCGGAAGGCGGTCTCGCCGACCTCGGCGGTCGTACTGCCGTACACGGAGAGGCGGTTGCCGCCTTCCCGTACGACCTCCACCGAGCGGTGGGCGGAGCGGGCCTCCTTGCCGAGGGCGGCGGCGAGCCGGGCGGCGTGGGGGCTGCGGACGGCCACGCGCGGGCGGAGCCGGGTGCGGGCGAACACGTCGGCCTCCTGGTCTGCGACGAGCCTGCCTGCCTTCAGGGTGACGACCTGGTCGGCGGCGCGGGCGGCCTCCTTCGGGTCGGCGGTGGTGAACAGAACCGTGCCGCCCTGCGCCGCGTGCGCCTTGAGCATGCGGTGCAGCCAGTGGGCTTCGCGGGTGGGCAGGCCGTCCGCGGGTTCGTCCAGGACGAGGGTGTGCGGGTCGGCGAGGAGCGCACAGGCCAGGCCGAGTCGGCGGTCCACTCCGTGCGACAGCGTGCCGAGGCGCTCCTCGCGCAGGCTGACGAGCCCGACCGCTTCGAGCACTTCGTCGGCGCGCCGGGCCGGCACCCCGGTCGCCGCGCACAGCATGCGCAGATGACCGCGGACGGAACGGGACGGATGACCGGGGACATCGCCGAGAACGACACCGACCTCGCGCGAGGGGTGGGCGATGCGGTGCAGGGGGCGGCCCCTGAAGTAGGTGAGGCCGCGGCCCTGTTGGAGTTCGAGCATCAGTCTGAGCGTCGTGGTCTTGCCCGCGCCCGCCTCGCCCAGGAGTGCGGTGACGCGGCCCGCGCCCGCTTCGAAGGTCACGTCGTCGACGGCGGGCGGGTGCGCCTTGCGGGGATTGCTGGTCAGTCCGAAGGCCTGGATCACCTTAGGGAAGATAGCGCGGAATGACCGTTTTTCCGGGTATAGAAGGTTTTAACCCTGCCCGAGTCCGCGCTGTCGGACGGTCACACCTCGGGCCGGAGCATCGGCGGGTTGAGCAGCGTGGCCCCGCCGGCCCGGAAAAGCTGGGCCGGGCGACCACCCTGGCGGGTGGTCGTACCGCCGGTGGGAACGAGGAAGCCGGGGGTTCCGGTCACCTTGCGGTGGAAGTTGCGCGGGTCGAGCGCCACCCCCCACACCGCCTCGTAGACCCGGCGCAGCTCGCCGACCGTGAACTCGGGCGGGCAGAAGGCGGTGGCCAGGGACGAGTACTCGATCTTGGACCGGGCCCGCTCCACCCCGTCGGACAGAATCTGGGCATGGTCGAAGGCAAGCGGTGCGACAGGTTCGCCGTCGCGGCCGTAGCCGCCCTGCGCGAGCAGTTCCTCCACCGGCGCCCAGCGCGCGTTGCTGGCGTCACCACCCGCGCGCGGCGCGGGCAGGTCGGGGGCGAGGGCGAGGTGGGCGACGCTGACCACACGCATCCGGGGGTCGCGCTTGGGGTCCCCGTAGGTCGCCAGCTGCTCCAGATGGGCTCCGCCCTCCTGGGCGGGGGCGTCGGGGTCGTGGGCCCGCAACCCCGTCTCCTCCGCGAGTTCTCGCGCCGCCGCCTGCGAAAGGTCCTCGTCGGCCCGCACGAAGCCGCCCGGCAGCGCCCAGCGCCCCTGGAACGGCGACTCGCCTCTGCGTACCGCCAACGCACACAGGGCGTGTCGGCGCACGGTCAGCACGACCAGGTCCACGGTGACGGCGAACGGCGGAAAGGCTGACGGGTCGTAGGGCATGCGGTGATCATAGTCGTCTGCCTGACGATAAACACTCCCTTCGGTACTCACTCCGACGGCTGATCCACTTCGCTCCGGTGCGCACCCCCGGGTTCCTTCCGGCACGCGTTCTCGACTCGGTCGTCCTTTCGCCGCGGCCGCACCGCCGCCAGGGTCCGCCCTTCTTCCGGCAGAGGCTCACGCCCGCAGCTGTAGACCGTCGGCGGCCTCTTCGACCATGGCCAGGCCGAGCCGGCTGACCCGCACCGCGAAAGGCGCACCGGCCACCCGCAGCCCGGTCAGGCCGAGTTCGCCCAGGGGCGCGCTGTGGAGCGGGCGGACGGTGACGGTACCTGCCGGGGCATCGGGGCGGATGCCGGCGAGCGTGGTGAGGAGCAGGACCCCGGCAGCGGCGGCCGTGGCCGCCGGACGGCAGGCAGCGGGGTGCGGAAGGGGAGCGCTCCCCTCGCAGCGCTGCTCTCCGGCGAACATCTCCGGCAACCGGTGACCGAAGTGCTCGGCCGCCGCCAGCAGGCCGCGCAGCAGCCCGCCCGCCTCCTTCTCGTAGCCTGCGGCGGCCAGCCAGGCGACGGCGAGTGCCGTCTCGTGGACCCGGACGGCGCCGGACCGGTGTCCGAACGGGCTGTGTCCCGCCTCCTTGGCTCCCAGACCGCGCAGCCCCCACCCCGAGTCCATGGCCGGTCCGCCGAGCAGCCGGGCGAGCTGCTCGGTCTGCACCTTGTCGAGCAGGCCGACGGCCAGTTCGCCCGCACCGAGCAGACCGGTGTCGAGAAGGTGGACGGCGCTGGAGCCGAGGTGGGTCAGGGGGCGGCCGTCCGGGGTCAGGGCCGCCGCGGGACGGCCGCCGCCCCGGTCATCGACCCAGAAGTCCGCCCGGAACGCGTTCCTCAGCTCCGCAGCCCACTGCCGCAGCCCGGCAGCTCCGGGCCGGCCGCAGGCGTCGAGGAGGTCGGCGCCGAGCAGGGCGGCCCGGTGGGCATGGGCCTGGGTCTCGCCCCGTGCGGGACCGCCGGGCTGCGGGTCACAGAGGTAGGTCCGGTCGCCCACCGTGGTGCGCAGCCAGGCCAGGCAGCGCTCGGCGGCGGGCAGCAGCTCCCGCGTCTCCTGTTCCGGGAGCCCCCAGCGGCGGGCCTCCGACAGCAGGACGGGGAAGAGCAGCGTGGCCTCCGTCCCCGTGCAGCCCGGTGGCAGGTGTGCTCCGGTCTCGCGCCGCGGGCCGGGGATCATGCCGCTCCGCGGTCCCGGACCCCGGAGTTGGGTGCGGGCCAGGGTGCGCAGTGTGCCAGCGGCGAGACGGGTGCCGAGGGGCAGGGTCATCCGGGCGGCGGCGAGTGCCTCGGCCGGGGCCAGACCGCACCGCCACGGCGCCCCGGCGGCGAGATAGGAGTCGGAGGGATGCGCGGGGTCGCGGAGCAGCAACGCCTGGAGGTCGTCGATGCTCGCCCTCAGCAGGGCCGTGGCCCTCGGATCGTCGCCCGTGGCTCTGGCCGGTGCCAGC
Organism: Streptomyces sp. NPDC008092; assembly: GCF_042957285.1. NCBI lineage: Bacteria > Bacillati > Actinomycetota > Actinomycetes > Kitasatosporales > Streptomycetaceae > Streptomyces > Streptomyces sp. NPDC008092. The sequence continues at coordinate 151,139 of NZ_JBIBHY010000013.1, read as the reverse complement.
GGGCTGGTCGCGGCGCGCCCCACGGCGCGCAGGGGGCTCGCGCCGTCCGGGCGGACCCTCAGCTCCACGCTCGCCGTGCCGCCCGGCGGCAGCTCGAACTCCCAGCGCAGCAGTCCCGCCGAGGCCAGCGCGTCGGATGGCGGCGGGTCCGCCGTGACCGAGGCGTTGCCGGTGGGGGTGGTCCAGCGGAGGCCGGAGTCGTGGACGCTGGCCGGTAGTTCGGGCCCCGGGGTGCCGGAGGCGATGGCGCTCAGGTCGGCCAGATCTGTGCCGAGGGCCGCCTCCAGAGGCAGGCGCAGGAGGTGGGGCGCGCAGTTGCGCACCGTGATGCGCTCCGTGCCGTCGGCGTGCCGGATCCGCTCCACGACGACGTCCGGATCCGGTCCCGCCGCCGGGGAGGCCCGGAGCGTGCCGACGAAGCGGGCGGAGTCCGCTCCCGTCATCCGGGCCTGCACGGCGAGCGGTTCGCGGCCCGCGACACGGACCTGGCAGCGCGCGAGCAGCCGCCGGCCCGCGCGGTAGAACCCTTCCAGCCCCTGGCCGGTCAACTGACCGTGCTCCGCGGAGATGGCGAGGCCGGGCAGGGCGACGCAGATGAGGGCGGTGTGCGTGGGCGGCAGCCCGTCGACGTGCCCCGGGCCCGGGGGAACGGGTCGGGCGGGGGTGGGCCGGGGTGCGCGGCCGCGCTGCTGCCCGTGGCCCTGGCCGCCTTGCGTCGGCGACGGCCAGGGCGGGCCGTCCCGTAGGCGGCGGTTGTCGGTGGCGGTGGGGGGCGGAGTCGGCTGATGCATGGGGAGGCTTCTTCTGTGCGCTGCGCGCCTGTGATGTGCGCCTGTGATGTGCCGGGCACCGGACGGAGGGCTCCGGGGGGACGGATGGCGGCACGGCCCGTGCAGGCGTTCCGCCACTCAGGTGAACGGAGACGGACTCCTCCTGGTCACGCCCCCGCGTGCCGAAGCCGATCCGAAGCCGAGACGGTGCTGCGTCGTTCGGACCGGTCGGCCTGCGCATGTGACCGCGAAACCCCTGGTCCGGCAAGCCGATGCGGCGCCCGCCCGAGCGCCGGCGATCACGGCGTCGCCTCCCTCCGACGAGGTTCCGGGCCCGGCGGACCGCATCAGCGGCCCAGGTCCGGCCGGCTGCCGCCCGTGACCCTCCCCCGGTCATTCGTCCCCCTCGTTGCGGCCGGTCCCGGATCGCCTGCCCTCCTGCCCGGCTCGGCCGCCTGTCTCACTCGGCTCCGCCTTCTCGGCCGCACGCGTGCGCGTGCGGCCCGGCGTAGCGGCGCCGGGGCGGGTGCGCCCGGAGCGCACCTGCTCGGGCCGGGTTCCGGCCGTCCGCGGCCGTCGGTCGGCTGCGGTGTCTGCCGTGCGTGGCGGGCGGCCACGGCGGGTGCCCGAGTGGGCGACCGCCGAGTCGTCGGCATCGTGGTGAGACGGACCGGCGTCGCCGACTGCGTCGGTCCCGTCCACCGGCCGACGGCCAACGCGGTCCGTCAGCTCCATGCGTCCAGCACGTTCCCTGTTCGCCTCGCTCACCTCATTTGCATCACTTTCTCGCTCTTCTTCGCTTTTGGAACTCTCTGCGCTTTCCACGTTTTCCACCCGCAGGCAGCGGCGGATCGACTCCGGGTCCAGGCCCTCGTTGCAGGCCTGGTGGAGCAACTTGGCGAAGAGGTACTCGGGGTCGGCACCCAAGGCCATCGCGAAGGCCTCCCGTGCCTCCAGGTCGTCACCGGTCGACCAGGCGACCCAGCCCGCCAGCGTGAGGGGAGCGGCGGCGTGTTCGCCGTAGGGGCCGACGCAGCGGCGGGCAAGGGCTCGCCACAGCCGCAGGGCAGGTCCCGCCTCGTCGCCCTCCATCCAGGCGGCCGCGCGGTCGCGGGTCGTGCGGTCCTGCAGTCCGAGAATCAGCGAGGCGGCCTCGTCGTGGGAGAGCAGGGTGTCGTCACGGGCATCCGCCCCGTGGCTGCCGGACACCGGGGCGGCAGCGGCATACCGGTCGATGACCCGCCCGGCGAGGGTGAGGGTCTTCTCGGCCACGTCCGCACGGAAGGCGTCGTCGAGGATGCGGGGCACCAATGCCATGCCCGCGCTGTCCAGGGCGATCTCCTGCTCCAGCAGGGCGCCGGTCTCCCAGGGAAGCAGCCTGGCCCGCAGCTCGCGCAGGCTGCCGCGCACCTGGATCCCGGCGTAGGCGGCAGCGGCCGCGAGCACGGAGGTACCGGGCAGGCCCATGGGGGCGCCTTCGGGCGGACAGCAGTCCTCGGTCGGGCAACAGTACGACCAGAAGCGGCCGTCCGAGACGCACAGCGCCTCGATCACCGGCACGTCGAGCCGACCGCACTCGACCCGGAGCAGCTGGGTCAGCGGCGCGAGCCGGAGCATCACGTCCCGGCCCGACTCGCCGGGCGCCGGTTCCTGGCAGACATAGGCGACCATCTGCTCGGCCCGGGCTCCCCGGCGCTCGCCGCCGGCCACCAGGCCCTGCGCCAGCTGGCGTGCGGCCGACTCCCAGTCGTCCTTGTTGGCGGGGATGCCGAGCCGGGCCCGACCGCCGAAGCGGCCACGGCCGGCGCGGTCATGAAGGGCCACCAGCACCATGCTGTCCTCGGGGCGGTACCCCAGCAGATAGGGCAGCGCGTCGGCCAGCTCGGCCGGGGTACGCAGGGTGACCTGGGTGTCGTGGGCGGACGGCCCGAGAGGGAGTGCATCTCGGGCGATGTCGCCGTTTTCGGAGGGTCCGGTGGTTTCGCTGTGATTCGTCATGCGCAGACGATCTCGCGGATCTCGTGATTCCGGTTGAGCCTGTGGATAAGTCAAACCTGTGGATAAGTCGAATCAGGGGCACGACAATGCCGTCTCCGCTGTCCACAGGCCCGCCCGGCTGTCGGTCCCGTCCTGTTGTATGGGACGCATGGAACACACGAGCAACGCGGAACTGCGGGCCCGGGCGGACGCCGTCCTCGCCCGTCTCGTCGGGGACGACACGGGCGCCGCCCGGCTGCGCGAGGACCAGTGGCGGGCGATCGAGGCACTGGTCGCGGACCGGCGCCGGGCCCTGGTGGTCCAGCGCACGGGCTGGGGCAAGTCCGCGGTGTACTTCGTGGCGACCTCGCTGCTCCGCGCCTCGGGCGCCGGCCCGACGGTGATCGTCTCCCCGCTGCTCGCGCTGATGCGCAACCAGGTGGAGGCCGCGGCCCGGGCCGGCATCCACGCCCGCACCATCAACTCCTCCAACACAGAGGAGTGGGAGTCGATCCAGGCGGAGATCGCGGCCGGCGAGGTCGACGTCCTCCTCGTGTCCCCGGAGCGCCTCAACAACCCGGAATTCCGCGACCAGGTCCTGCCCAAGCTCGCCGCGGCGACCGGGCTGCTCGTGGTGGACGAGGCCCACTGCATCTCCGACTGGGGCCACGACTTCCGGCCCGACTACCGGCGGCTGCGCACCATGCTGGCCGACCTGCCGCCTGGCGTGCCGGTGCTGGCGACCACCGCCACGGCCAACGCCCGGGTGACCGCCGACGTGGCCGAGCAGCTCGGCACCGGGGGTGCCTCGGACGCTCTGGTGCTGCGCGGCCCGCTGGACCGGGAGAGCCTCAGTCTGAACGTGCTGCGGCTGCCGGACGCCGCGCACCGGATGGCCTGGCTCGCGGACCACCTGGACGACCTGCCGGGTTCCGGCATCGTCTACACGCTCACCGTGGCCGCCGCCGAGGAGGTCACCACCTTCCTTCGGCAGCGCGGGCACACGGTGGCCTCGTACACGGGGAAGACGGAGAACGCCGACCGTATGCAGGCCGAGGACGACCTGCTCGGCAACCGGGTCAAGGCGCTGATCGCCACCTCCGCGCTCGGCATGGGATTCGACAAGCCCGACCTCGGGTTCGTGGTGCACCTCGGCTCGCCCTCCTCCCCCATCGCCTACTACCAGCAGGTGGGCCGTGCGGGCCGCGGTGTCGAGCACGCCGAGGTGCTGCTGCTGCCGGGCCGGGAGGACGAGGCGATCTGGGACTACTTCGCCTCGCTCGCCTTCCCGTCGGAGGACCTGGTGCGCCGCACCCTGGACGTTCTCTCCCGGGCCGGCGGCCCCGTGTCGCTGCCCGCGCTGGAGCCGCTGGTGGAACTGCGCCGCTCCCGGCTGGAGTCCATGCTGAAGGTCCTCGACGTGGACGGCGCGGTCAGACGGGTCAAGGGCGGCTGGGTCGCGACCGGGCAGCCGTGGGCGTACGACGCCGACCGGTATGCCTGGGTGGCCAGGCAGCGCGAGGCCGAACAGCAGGCGATGCGCGAGTACGCGGCCACGCCGGACTGCCGGATGGAGTTTCTGCAGCGCCAGCTGGACGACGAGGGCGCAAAGCCCTGCGGCCGCTGCGACAACTGCGCGCGGCCCCGTTTCACGGCCGACACCACTTCGGCCGCGCTCGACGCCGCGCGGGTCGACCTGGACCGCGCGGGCGTCGAGGTGGAGCCCCGCCGGATGTGGCCGACCGGGCTGCCGGCGATCGGCATCGACCTCAAGGGGCGTATTCCGGCCGGTGAACAGGCATCGGCGGGACGGGCCTTGGGGCGGTTGTCGGACATCGGCTGGGGCAATCGGCTGCGACCGCTGCTCGCTCCCCAGACCCCGGACGCGCCTGTGCCGGACGATGTCGCCCGTGCCGTCGTGGAAGTGCTGGCCGACTGGGCGAAGGGGCCCGGCGGGTGGGCCCCGAGCGCGGCCGACGCACAGCCGCGCCCGGTGGGTGTCGTCACCGTCGCCTCGCGTTCCAGGCCCCGGCTGGTCCACTCCCTGGGCACGCGTATCGCGGAGGTCGGCAGGCTGCCCCTGCTGGGTTCCGTCGAGTACGCCGGCGAGGCAGCCCGGGTCTCGCGCAGCAACAGTGCCCAGCGCCTGAAGGCCCTCGACGGTGCGCTGACCGTGCCGCCCGGCCTCGCCGCCGCCCTCACCGAGGTCCAGGGGCCGGTCCTGCTGGTCGACGATTTCACCGAGACCGGCTGGACCCTGGCGGTGGCGGCGCGCATGCTCCGCAGGTCCGGGGCGCGGGGGGTGTTGCCGCTGGTCCTCGCCGTTCAGGGCTGACCGGCCCGCCGCTGTTCGAATTCGGTGCCGGGCGCGACGCACGAACGTGCCGCGCTCGAACGTCCCAGGGGTCGCCGGACACCTCATCGGGTAGGGATATAAGCCACGCACCGCCAGATAACAGTCGGTGGCCCCATTTGCTCGTTGCCGCATCCAAGTTCGACAGCAAGAATTGAGGTCCGCTCCCCGCACGGCTCGTCCGTGATCCGGTTGGGCTTTGCTGCGGTGCGCGCGGCCCCGAATCCGATCTCGCCCGCAGTGTGGGCGCGTAGCCGAAGGGAGGAACGTGACCTTCGGATTCGCTCCGTCCTCGGCGGCATCGTTGTCGACGTCCGCGTCTACGACGTCCGCCAGTCGCCTGCTTGAGCCCGCGGAGTGGGCCGACGCCGGAATACCGCTGCTGCGCAACCCCCGCGAGGTCGTCAGTGGTCTGCACACCCGGCATCGCCCCCGTCCGGGCACCGCGGTCGTAGCCGTTCTCGATCCGGAGGAGCGGCTGTGTGCCAGCGCCTCCTTCGGCAGACGCTCGGCCCCGGCCGATGGCTGGATGTTCCGCAACGCACTGCTGGCACAGTTGCGCCGGGTCATCCCGCACGACCTGCGCCGCCGCACCCCGGTGCGGACCGCCGTACTGCTCTACTGCCGCGAGGGGGACGCGCGTTGGACGGAGGAGGACGGTGCCTGGATGTGGGGGCTGCGAGACGCCTGCACTCTGCACGGACTGCGCTGCGGGGCGTACATCACGCTGACGCACGACGGCTGGCAGGTGCTCGGTGAGGGCCGAGGCGGACGGCGTCCCAACGCCGACTCGCCTCCCGAACCCTTCGCCCTGTCCGAGGCCCCGCCCCTGTCGCCGCGTACCGGCGGCGCCGTCTCGGAGGTACTGCGCCGCGCGGCGGCCCGCTGAACCCCGGCTCCCGCACGGAGCACCGACCGGGCACGCCCTGTCGGGCACGGCGTCTCATGACGCCCTGCGGCGGGGTGCTCGGCGGGTCACGCCGCGCTCCACGCCGGAGCGGACGTCCCGCCGTCCCGTCGTCTTGTCACCCGGGGGATCGGGCCCGGCGCCCGTGCCCCGGATCCGCCGTCCGCCGAACGGCCGCCGCCGCGACGGGCAGCGGCCGGCGCCCGTCGTCCGGACATGCCGAAGACAGCACCGTGCGAGTCACCGCCGCGGCTCCTTCGGTACCTCCGGAGTCCCAGAGGTGCCGGAGGCAGCTCAGACGCCTGCGCCCAGCACCGAGTTGATGTGCTGCGGGTCGCCGCAGACGATCAGCAGGGCACCGGCCCGGGAGAGGGCCAGCGGCAGGGCGGTGGCGGCGACGGTGTCGGCTCCGCCGTTGACGGCGACGACGACCACGGATCGGGTCACGGCACGGGAGGCGACGGCGGCGTCCGCGTAGAAGACGTCGTCGCCCGCGTCGTGCTGGGCCCAGTAGGCGGCTTCGCCGAAGGACAGCTCGTGGTCGGCCCACGGATGCTGCGCGCCGGTGGTGATCACCAGCACGTCACCGGGGGCACGACCCGATTCGAGGAGCAGGTCCACTGCTTCCTCGGCCGCGTCGAGAGCGCTCTCGACCGAGGCCGGGATCAGCTGGATCTGCGGGGCCGCCGCTGCCGCGGCGGGGACGGCCGGGCCGGACTGGCCTGGCTTGGCCACGTCACGCGGCGTGCGCTGCACCGGCGGCGTGGGCCGCAGAGGGCCGGGACGACCGGGACGCGACGGAGCCGCGGGGCGGGGGCCGGGTACGGGACGAGGGGTCGGCGCGGTACGGCCACTGGCCGGAGTGGCGCGGGGACCCTGGGCACTCTCGTGAATCTGAGGCTCCTCGGGAATGAGAGGCATGAGCTGATATTTATCAAACGTTGGTGCAGGTCACGTGAACCGGGTGGCACAACTGTGCGACCGGAACGTCAGAAATCGAAGCCGAGCTGACCCTCGATCTCCGGAACGCTTCCCTCCGCCCAGCTGCGGACCTTCTTGAGGTGCCGCCACTGGGGCAGCGCATCAAGATACGCCCACGACAACCGGTGGTACGGGGTGGGGCCCCGCTCCTCCAGTGCGGCCTTGTGCACGGGCGACGGGTACCCGGCATTGTCCGCAAATCCGAAGTCTGCATGGTCGATACCCAGTTCGGCCATCATTTTGTCGCGCTGAACTTTGGCGATCACCGAGGCAGCGGCCACAGCCACACACGATCGGTCACCCTTGATGACCGTGCGCACCCGCCACGGAGTTCCGAGGTAGTCGTGCTTCCCGTCGAGGATGACCGCGTCGGGACGCACCGGCAAGGTCTCCAGGGCACGGACCGCCGCAAGTCGCAGTGCGGCGGTCATCCCGAGGTCGTCGATCTCCTCCGGTGAGGCATGCCCCAGGGCGTAGGCCGTCACCCACTCCCGCAGCACCTCGGCAAGTTCCGTACGCCGCCTGACGGTCAGCAGCTTGGAGTCGGTGAGGCCCTCGGGCGGTCGGCGAAGACCGGTGACCGCGGCACAGACGGTGACGGGCCCGGCCCAGGCGCCGCGCCCCACCTCGTCGACACCGGCAATGACCTTGGCTCCGGTCGTGGCGCGAAGGGAGCGCTCGACGGTGTGAGTAGGCGGTTCGTACGGCATGGCGCCCCTAGGGTACGCCGCCCTGATCCCCGAGCGACACCCCGGCCTCCCGGGCCGCGCCGGGGGCCGTCGGAGCCGCGGCTCACGCCCCGCGCGAGAGCAGCAGCGGGAGCATGAACCGGTCGATCATCTCCTCGACCTCCTGGTCGTTCCATTCGCTTCCAGAAATCTTGTTGCGGTACATCATCATCGCCGGAATGGCGTCCAGGACATATCCGTTGGCCGCATCGGCGCGCACCTCTCCCCGCTCAATGCCGCGGTCGATGACGGCACCGATCAGCTGGATCGTCGGCCCCACCACTCCGTCGAAGATCACGCCGTGGAACCGCTCGACCTGCAGGGGATCGCATTCGTGAATCACGGACCGCAGCGCGAAGCCGGGGCGCGAGAACATCGCGTCCCGGGCCTGCCGACACAGGGCCAACAGGTCTTCACGCACACTTCCGAGGTCGGGAGCCTCCTCCAGACGCGGCAGGCCGGCCTGCAGCGCGTCGGCGACCAGTTCCTCCTTGGAGGGCCAGCGGCGGTAGACCGCCGCCTTCCCGGTCTGGGCGCCGGCGGCGACGCCCTCCATGGTGAGGCCGTTCCAGCCGACCGTGCTGAGTTGCTCCAGGGCGGCGTCCAGGATCGCGCGTTCGAGGACCGCACCGCGCCGACGAGGGGAGGCCGCCTGGGAGGCAGCGGCAGTCCAGCGCGAGGTAACCATCTGATGTTTCTCCAGCGAGCGAGGGGAAGCGGGAATTCCGGAGCGGTGACGCGGCGCGCGGCAGCAAGGGGGGACGCGGCACACCACGCGCAATTAAGTGAACGCTTGCGTTCTCTACCGAGAACTCACTACCGTTGACGCGACAGTGAACGCTGGCGTTCACTAACACCTTCGTGGGGGATCCATAGTGACAACCTCTCAGCTGATACCGGACCAGAAACCAGGCGCGGCCCGCCGGCAGGGGCGCCCCGGCATCGCGCTCACCGTGATTGCCGCCTGCCAGCTCATGGTGGTACTTGACGCGACGATTGTGAACATCGCGCTCCCGCACATTCAAGAGGCGCTCAAGTTCAGCACCACGGACCTCACGTGGGTGGTCAGCGCCTACACACTCACTTTCGGCGGCCTGCTGCTCCTCGGTGCGCGGGCCGGTGACATCCTGGGCCGCCGCCGGGTGTTCATGACCGGCATCCTGCTGTTCACCTTCGCCTCGCTCCTCGGCGGTCTCGCCCAGGAACCCTGGCAGCTGCTCGCCGCCCGCGCCCTCCAGGGTGTCGGAGGCGCGATCGCGTCGCCGACCTCGCTGGCGCTGATCACCACCACCTTCCCCGAAGGTCCGGAGCGGAACCGGGCGTTCGGAGTGTTCGCCGCCGTCTCCGCGGGAGGCGGGGCCATCGGCCTGCTGGCCGGCGGCATGCTCACCGACTGGCTCGACTGGCGTTGGGTGCTCTTCGTCAACGTACCGATCGGACTGCTGATCGCCGCCCTCACCCCGCAGTACATCAACGAGTCCGAACGGCACCCCGGGCGATTCGACATCGCGGGAGCGCTGACCTCCACCCTGGGCATGGCCGCCCTGGTCTACGGCTTCATCCGGGCTTCGGAGGAGGGCTGGCGCGACGCCCTGACACTCGGGTCGTTCGCCGCCGCGGTGGTCCTGCTGTTCGCCTTCGTCTTCATCGAAACCCGGGCGAAGGAGCCCATCACCCCGCTGCGGATGTTCGCCGACCGCAACCGCTCCGGCACCTACGTGATCATGCTCAGCCTGGCGGCCGCGATGTTCGGGATGTTCTTCTACATCGTGCTGTTCGTGCAGAACGTGCTGGGCTACAGCCCGATCAGGGCCGGTCTGGCCTTCCTGCCCGTGACGGCGGCCATCGCCGTCGGCGCCGGGCTCTCGCAGCGGTTCCTGCCCGTCCTGGGCCCGAAGCCGTTCATGATGACCGGCTCGGCGCTCGTGGTCGTCGGACTCACCTGGCAGACCTTCATCAAGCCCGACAGCTCCTATCTCGGCGGAATCCTCGGGCCCATGCTGATCTTCGGCTTCGGCATGGGGCTGAACTTCGTGACGGCGACCGTCACCGCGGTCTCCGGCGTCGCCCAGCACGAAGCCGGGGCGGCATCCGGACTGCTCAACGCCATGCAGCAGGTCGGCGGTTCGCTGGGTCTGTCCATCCTGACCACGGTGTTCGGTTCGGCCAGCAAGGACGAGGCGAAGAAGCAGCTGCCGAAGTTCCTCGCCGACGGTTCGCCGGAGCAGAAAGCCGCGTTCGCCAAGACCCACCAGCTGCCGCCGCCCTGGGGGCACGAGGTGCTCGCGCACGGCATCTCGACCGCGTTCATCCCCGCCGCCGCCATGGCCGGGCTCGGGCTGCTCACCGCCTGGCTGGTGATCAAGGTCCGCAAGAGCGACCTCGAAGCGCTCGCCGGTACGGCCGGCCCCGGGATGGGCTGACCCCACCGGGTCCGTGCAGAGCCGCGGATGACCGGACCTCCGCCAGGGGACAGACGGCAGAGGCCGAGGCCCGGCCATCCGCACCACAGCCACAGGCATCACGGCCACAAGCACGACAGCCACGAGCACGACAGCCACAAGTGCCACGGCCACGAGCCCCTCGGCCACTGGCACCACGACCACCGACAACAAGGCCATTGACGCCACGGCCGCGAACACTGCCGCCGCAACCACCACGGCCACCGGCGCCGAGGCCGTCAGCGCCGCCGACACCCTCGCGAGAGCCCACCCGATCCCCATCGCCCACGCACCCCCCAACGATTCCGCTGCCTGCTCCGTGCTCCGTCCGCACTTGGACGGAGCACGTCGCGGTTGCCGGGAAAACGCCCGCCGGTCACGCAGAGTTCCCATCAGGCACGGAGAGTTTCGAAGCGTCCCGGTGGATCGCGTCTTCAGCGCGGGTGCAGCACCGTGTTTCCAGGCCACAGACCCGCGCGATGCGGACGAAGCGGGGACCCGGACAGAGCCGGGGCACACCCGGCCGGGACCGGGGCGCGTCGGCCGACGTCACCCGCCGACTGCGGACCCCGTCCCCGTCGGCGCCCAGTCCGGCAGCGCCTCTGTCCGCTCCGCCCAGGCGGCCGGCGGCGCTCCCGCCCTGCCGCCCGCGAGCACGCCGCCCACGATGGCGCAGGTGGTGTCCACGTCGCCGCCCGCCTGGGCGGTCGTCCAGAACGCCGTCTCGTAGTCACCGAGGGCGCGTGCGGCCGACCAGAGCGCGAAGGGGACGGTGTCATGAGCGGTCGTACGGCGCCCGCAGCCCAGGACGGCAGCGACGGTGCCCGCGTCGGCGTAGTCGAGCATGTCGCGGGCGCGCCGCAGGCCCTGGCCGACGGCGCTCCTGGGGACGAGGGCGACGACCCCGTCCAGGAGCGCCTCGGGACCCGGCGGGCCGCCGGGCGCGGCTGCCAGCGCTGCGGCGGCCGCCACGGCCATGGCACCGGCCACGGCCTCCCGGTGCTGGTGCGTGGGGTAGGCGGAGATCTCGGCCTGGTGCGTGGCCTGCTCCGGATCGTCCGCGTACCAGGCGCCCAGGGGTGCGATCCGCATCGCCGCGCCGTTGCCCCATGATCCCCGCCCGTCGAAGAGCCCGGCGGCCAGCTCGCGCCAGTCGCCGCCTTCCCGGACGAGGCGCAGCAGGCGGTTGACGGCGGGTCCGTAGCCCCGGTCGAAGTCGTGGTGCGCGGCGAAGGAGTGGGCCAGCGCGTCCTGGTCGACGCGGTGGTGGGCGGCCAGGACGGCGACGACGGAACAGGCCATCTCGGTGTCGTCGGTCCACTGCCAGGGGGCCGGAGGCAGCTCCCGTCGCTTCAGCAGCGGGTAGTTCACCGGCACGAAGAACTGCGAGCCCAGCGCGTCGCCGACCGCGAGTCCGCGCAGGCTGGCCAGGGCGCGCTCCAGGCGCCCCGGGGTCGAGGTGTCGAAGGAGGAGGTCATCGCGGCCAGCCTAGCCGCTCATCCAGTGCGGCTCCGGGTCCCGCCAGCGGTCGAAGGGCTGGTTGAGCGTGTACTTGCCGTCGTCCCCGAGAACGAGCATCCGCATCTCGGCGTTCCCGGGGTTGGAGAGCGACTCGAACTCCGCGACCGTCCAGTGGAACCAGCGCATGCAGAACAGCCGCATCGCCAGGCCGTGGGTCACCAGGAGCACGTTGGGCGGGTGGTCCGGCGCCTCGAAGCTGCGGAACAGGCTCTCCAGGAAGCCGCCGACGCGGTCGTACACGTCGGCCCCGGACTCACCCTGCGGGAAGCGGAAGAAGAAGTGTCCGTAGGCGTCCCGGTACGTCTTCTGCAGTCGCACGTCGTCACGGTCCTGCCAGTTTCCCCAGTCCTGCTCACGCAGCCGGGGCTCCTCGCGCACGCGTATGAGATCCGGGTCGAGGTGGAAGGCGCGGAGGGTCTCGTGCGTACGGCGGTATGGGGAGACGTACACGCTGACGCGCTCCTGGCCGAAGATCTCCCGGACCCGTTTTCCGGTCTCTTCGGCCTGCCGCCAGCCCCGGTCCGTCAGGGCCAGTGCGTGGTCGGGTTCCCGCTCATACACGGAGTCGTCGACATTGCCGGTTGACTCGCCGTGCCGGACAAGGACGATGCGCCGTGGTCGTGCCATGCCAAAACCCTAGATCGAGTGACGAAAAATCGAGCACTCGGATGGGCTCCATACAGCGCAGGTCACATAAATCGAAGGTTGGATATTCAAACGATCCAGCTCGGTTCGAGCTCCACGATGTCACCCGTGAGGGCCGCGATGTCGGCCTCCGTCTGGGCGCGCAGCGCCAGCCGCTCCACCCGTTCGGTGCGGTACTTGCCGTGCTCGGCGGCCGCCCGCCACATGGAAAGGATCATGAACTCGTTCTCCGGCGCCTCCGCGAACATGCCGCGGATCATGCCGGGCGAGCCGGCCATCGCCGGGTTCCAGACCTTCTCCTGCATCAGCGTGAAGTGTTCGACGCGCTCCTCGTGCACCCGGCAGAGGGCCACCCGGACCAGGTCGCTGTCCGTGAACCGCGGTTCGAAGCCGGTCTTCACGTCGAACCGGTACTCGAACAGCTTGACCTGCTGGTCCTTGTACGTGCCGGACTGGGACGCGGCCAGGCGGTCATGCGAACGCGCCATGAAGGAGTCGTAGAAGGCACGGCTCTCCCAGAAGGCGAATATGTGCGCCACTCCAGGTCGCTGCCGACTCCAGCCCCCGCCCTGTCCCCGAAATCCCGGCTCCCCCGGAAGCCCCGCCCATTTCCGCTGCCCCCGCTCGAAGCCCCGGCGGTCAACCACGGTGCAGCGAATCCACTTGACCAGCACCGCGCCATCGTAAGGCCATGGGGCGTGGCATCGGTCACGCTCCGGCGGAGATCACCCGCGCATACGCCCCCGCGTGCGTGGCACGATGGACAAAGAGCCTTGGCAAACCATCAGTTGGGGCAGTGGCCTCTAGGGGGAAGGGGACGCGTGGTGAGCGGTTTCAGCAAGGCGATCCGCAAGGTCGAGGTCGCGGTGAAGTGGGATCCCAGCCCTTCCGGGCAGCCGCCCACCGATCTCGACGTCGTCGCCGGGACGTTCACGGCGGCTGACCCGTACGGAACTCCGGCCTATCTGGTGCACTTCGACAGCCGTTCGCCCGACGGCACGATTTTCCTCAACCGGGACAGCCAGGACGGCAAGGGCTTCGGCTGGGACGAGGTGATGACGCTCGAACTGGACCGGCTCGACAGCCGGTACACGCGCGTGGTCGTCGGAGTCGTCATCCAGCAGCGGGCCACGCACCGGACGTTCGTGAATGTCCTGAACCCGGCCGTCCGCGTCCGGGAGGGCTACAACGTGCTGGCCGAGGACGACTTCGGCTCGGTCCTCGGTGCGACCGCGGCCACCGTCGCGGAGTTCGTGCGCGACGGGTCCGGCGACTGGGGCTTCCGGCCCGGACTGCACGGGTTCGAGGACGACCCGGTGGTCTTCAGCCGGGAGATGGGCGGACTCGGCCGCCCCTGACGGCGGACGACCGCCCGCGACAGGCGAACGGTAAGGGGCGTCGGCCATGGCCGACGCCCCTTACTTCACGTCACATCGACTCGTCAGCTGCAGCCGCTGGTCGAGCCGCATCCCTCGCAGATGTAGCAGGAACCGGCCCGCTGCATCTTCGTACCGCAGGAGAAGCAGAGCGGGGCGTCGGCCTGGATGCCCAGCTGCATCTCCACCAGCTCGGCACTGGTGTGCGCCTGCTTCGGGGCGGGCTTGGCCACCTCCACCTCGGCCTTCGGGGCGGCGACGGCCTTCAGCTCCTGGGCACGCGGCGCCGACTGGGCCAGGCCCTCGACGTCGACCTCGTCATCGTCGAGGGACGGCTCGTAGGAACCGGTCTCCAGGTGCCGCTGACGCTCCTCGGCGGAGTGGATGCCGAGCGCGGAACGCGTCTCGAACGGCAGGAAGTCCAGCGCCAGGCGGCGGAAGATGTAGTCGACGATCGACTGCGCCATCCGCACGTCCGGGTCGTCCGTCATGCCGGCCGGCTCGAAGCGCATGTTGGTGAACTTCGAGACGTAGGTCTCCAGCGGCACGCCGTACTGGAGGCCGACGGAGACCGCGATGGAGAAGGCGTCCATCATGCCCGCGAGGGTCGAGCCCTGCTTGGACATCTTCAGGAAGACCTCGCCCAGGCCGTCGTCCGGGTAGGAGTTCGCCGTCATGTAGCCCTCGGCGCCGCCGACGGTGAAGGACGTGGTGATGCCGGGACGACCCTTCGGGAGGCGCTTGCGGACCGGGCGGTACTCGATGACCTTCTCGACCGTCTCGCGGATGGTCGCCTCGGTCTTCGCCGTGACCTGCTCCTTCTCCTTCTCCTTGGTCTTGGCGGAGAGCGGCTGGCCGACCTTGCAGTTGTCCCGGTAGATCGCGAGCGCCTTGACGCCGAGCTTCCAGGCCTCGAAGTAGATCTCCTCGACCTCCTCGACGGTCGCCGTCTCCGGCATGTTGACCGTCTTGGAGATGGCACCGGAGATCCACGGCTGGATCGCGGCCATCATGCGGACGTGGCCCATCGGGGAGATGGCACGCTCGCCCATGGCGCAGTCGAAGACCTCGTAGTGCTCGTGCTTGAGGCCGGGGGCGTCGATCACGTTGCCGTTGTCGGCGATGTGGGCGACGATCGCCTCGATCTGCTCCTCCTGGTAGCCCAGGCGGCGCAGGGCCTGCGGGACCGTGCCGTTGACGATCTGCATCGAGCCGCCGCCGACCAGCTTCTTGAACTTGACCAGGGCCAGGTCGGGCTCGACGCCGGTGGTGTCGCAGGACATCGCGAGACCGATGGTGCCGGTGGGGGCGAGGACGGACGCCTGGGAGTTACGGAAACCGTTCTTCTCGCCGAGGCGCACCACGTCCTGCCAGGCCTCCGTGGCGGCGGCCCAGACCGGGGTGTCCAGGTCGTCCATGCGGACGGCCACGGTGTTGGCGTCGGCGTGCTGCTTCATGACGCGGTTGTGGGCGTCGGCGTTGCGGGCGTAGCCGTCGTAGGGGCCGACGACCGCGGCGAGATCGGCGGAGCGCTTGTAGGCGGTGCCGGTCATCAGGGAGGTGATGGCACCGGCGAGGGCGCGGCCGCCGTCGGAGTCGTAGGCGTGGCCGGTCGCCATCAGCAGGGCGCCGAGGTTGGCGTAGCCGATGCCGAGCTGACGGAACGCGCGGGTGTTCTCGCCGATCTTCTGGGTCGGGAAGTCCGCGAAGCAGATGGAGATGTCCATCGCGGTGATGACGAGCTCGACGACCTTCGCGAAGCGCTCGACGTCGAAGGACTGGCTGCCCTTGCCGTCGTCCTTCAGGAACTTCATCAGGTTCAGCGAGGCGAGGTTGCAGGACGTGTTGTCCAGGTGCATGTACTCGCTGCAGGGGTTCGAGCCGTTGATCCGGCCGGACTCCGGGCAGGTGTGCCAGTGGTTGATGGTGTCGTCGTACTGGATGCCCGGGTCGGCGCAGGCCCAGGCGGCCTCGGCCATCTTGCGGAAGAGGGACTTGGCCCCGACCTCCTCGATGACCTCGCCGGTCATCCGGGCGCGCAGACCGAACTGCCCGCCCTGCTCGACCGCCTTCATGAACTCGTCGTTCACGCGGACCGAGTTGTTGGCGTTCTGGTACTGGACGGACGTGATGTCGTCGCCGCCCAGGTCCATGTCGAAGCCCGCGTCACGCAGGGCGCGGATCTTCTCCTCCTCCTTGACCTTGGTCTCGATGAAGTCCTCGATGTCGGGGTGGTCGACGTCGAGGATGACCATCTTGGCGGCACGGCGGGTGGCACCGCCGGACTTGATGGTGCCCGCGGAGGCGTCGGCGCCGCGCATGAAGGAGACCGGTCCGGAGGCGTTGCCGCCGGAGGAGAGCAGCTCCTTGGAGGAGCGGATACGGGACAGGTTCAGGCCGGCGCCGGAGCCGCCCTTGAAGATCATGCCCTCTTCCTTGTACCAGTCGAGGATCGACTCCATGGAGTCGTCGACGGACAGGATGAAGCAGGCGGAGACCTGCTGGGGCTGCGGGGTGCCCACGTTGAACCACACGGGGCTGTTGAAGCTGAAGATCTGGTGCAGGAGGGCGTACGCCAGCTCGTGCTCGAAGATCTCGGCGTCGGCGGGCGAGGCGAAGTACTTGTACTCCTCGCCGGCCTTCCGGTACGTCTTCACGATGCGGTCGATCAGCTGCTTGAGGCCGGTCTCACGCTGCGGGGTGCCGACGGCACCGCGGAAGTACTTGCTGGTGACGATGTTGACCGCGTTCACCGACCAGAAGTCGGGGAACTCGACGCCACGCTGCTCGAAGTTGACCGAGCCGTCGCGCCAGTTGGTCATGACGACGTCACGGCGCTCCCAGCTCACCTCGTCGTACGGGTGCACGCCGGGGGTGGTGTGGATGCGCTCGATACGCAGTCCCTTGGTGGCCTTGGTTCCCTTCGCGCGGGAACTCCGTGCCGGACCGCTCGCCGTCTCTGTCATGCCGCCTCCCTGTACGGGCTAAAACGCCCTGAAATGCCACGATGTTCCCGTGACACACTGTTCTGTTTTCACGTCGCGGGCGCCCTCAGCTGCCACCCGCGACAAGTCCTGGATCGCCGTCCGACAACCGGATCCGGGCCCTCCGCCCTGTTCCGGTCCTCCCGTCAGCCGGCGACGTGAACGGGTGCGGGTACCTGTGCGCCCCCGCCTGGCCCGTGACCGTCTTCCTGGCCCCCCGCTCCCGCGTCTTCGTCGTCCGCGACGGGGTCCTGGGCCGCCTGCCTTAGCTCCGCGATCGCGGCCTCGAAGTCCTCAAGCGAGTCGAACGCCCGGTAGACGGAGGCGAATCGCAGGTAGGCGACCAGGTCGAGTTCCTGCAACGGGCCGAGTATGGCCAGCCCCACGTCGTGGGTGGTCAGCTCGGCGCTTCCGGTGGCCCGCACCGCCTCCTCGACCCGCTGGCCGAGCTGGGCGAGTGCGTCCTCGGTGACAGGCCGCCCCTGGCATGCCTTGCGCACGCCGTTGATGACCTTGGTACGACTGAACGGCTCGGTGACTCCGGACCGCTTGACCACCATGAGCGAGCACGTCTCCACGGTCGTGAAACGACGGGAGCAGTCCGGACACTGGCGGCGCCTGCGGATCGACGTGCCGTCGTCGGTCGTACGACTGTCGACCACGCGGCTGTCGGGGTGCCTGCAGAAGGGGCAGTGCATGATCTCCAACCCTCCTCACAGCAGACTCAATAGCCTCGCTGGGCCACATGGGCCCCTCGAAGCAGCCCCAAGCATAGGCGATCTCAGAGAGACCGGAGACCCGGGGGACCACAACTTGTGGGCTGCCGTAGCAATCCAACCACTAGATGTGGTGATTGGCAGATACATCACCAGGTTGCGCGTGTCGCACACGTACCGCTACGGCGGATACGGAGATACCGTGGGCGCCGCACGGAGGTCACGTGCGACTCCGGCGCAGATGGGGAGGGACATCCCGGTCCGCGGCGGTCCGGATGGCAGACTGGGCACACCCACGAGGCCGTCCCCCGGCGGTGAAGAGTACAACAATGGGCCCTTTTGCCCGCCGGGCACCGCATGAGCCATACACCCAGACATGCGATCACGTACGGTGAACCGCGTTTTTTCACTCGAACGTGTGTTTGGCGCAACCTTTCGAAAGCAACTACCGTTGTCCAGCAGGGAGACCATCGAGAGGGGCCGACGTGACCACGACCGCAGACAGTGCCACCATCACCGCCCAGGACCGCTCCCAGGGCCGACTCGACCCGGTGCATGCCATGAACGAAGCCGTGAATCCCGAGGGACACAAGCGTTCCCTGCCGGGCCGACCTCCAGGCATCCGGGCGGACAGCTCGGGCCTCACCGACCGGCAGCGCCGGGTGATCGAGGTGATCCGGGACTCGGTGCAGCGGAGGGGCTACCCGCCGTCGATGCGGGAGATCGGCCAGGCCGTCGGCCTGTCCAGCACGTCCTCAGTGGCGCACCAGCTGATGGCGCTGGAGCGCAAGGGCTTCCTGCGCCGCGACCCGCACCGCCCGCGGGCGTACGAGGTGCGCGGCTCCGACCAGGCCGTGACCGTGCAGCCCACGGACACCGCCGGCAAGCCCGCCGCGTCGTACGTCCCGCTGGTCGGCCGGATCGCCGCCGGTGGGCCGATCCTCGCCGAGGAGTCGGTCGAGGACGTCTTCCCCCTGCCCCGGCAGCTGGTCGGTGACGGCGAGCTGTTCGTGCTCAAGGTCGTCGGCGACTCCATGATCGAGGCCGCGATCTGCGATGGCGACTGGGTCACCGTCCGCCGCCAGCCGGTGGCCGAGAACGGCGACATCGTCGCCGCCATGCTCGACGGCGAGGCCACCGTCAAGCGCTTCAAGCGCGAGGACGGCCATGTCTGGCTCCTCCCCCACAACGCGGCCTACGAGCCCATCCCCGGCGACGACGCGACCATCCTGGGCAAGGTCGTCGCGGTACTGCGGCGCGTGTGACGCCTGCGGCGGGCGGTCATCCCGCCCGCCCTCCGATCGGCCCCGGGACCCCTGCGCCGGTTCCGGGGTCCAGCACTGTCCGGACCCCGGTCACTGCAGGCCCGGGATCGCGGGTTAGCCTGGGCGGCGCCGCCCAGGCTAACCCGCGATCATTCCGCTTCCGCCTGCCGCGCCACCGCGTCGATCGCCGCCAGCGACCTGCGGACCTGGTTACGGTCCGTGGTGTACCAGAAGTCGGGCAGTGAGGACTTGAGATACCCGCCGTACCGCGCGGTGGCCAGCCGCTGGTCGAGTACGGCGACCACGCCGCGGTCCCCCGAGGCACGTACGAGCCGGCCGGCGCCCTGCGCCATCAGAAGCGCGGCGTGGGTGGCGGCGACCGCCATGAAGCCGTTGCCGCCGGCGTCCTCGACGGCCTTCTGCCGGGCGCTCATGAGCGGGTCGTCCGGGCGCGGGAACGGGATCTTGTCCATGACGACCAGCTGGCAGCTGGGGCCGGGGACATCGACGCCCTGCCAGAGCGACAGCGTGCCGAAGAGGCAGGTTCTGGGATCGGCGGCGAAGTTCTTGATCAGTTCGCCGAGGGTCTCCTCGCCCTGCAGCAGTATCGGGAACTCGGGCATCCGGACGCGCAGTTCCTCGGCCGCCTGCTGGGCGGCCCGCATCGAGGAGAAGAGGCCGAGCGTACGGCCGCCGGCGGCCTGGATCAGCTCGGTCAGTTCGTCGAGCATGTCGGCCCGGTCGCCGTCCCGTGCGGGGCGCGACAGATGCTTGGCGACGTAGAGGATGCCCTGTTTCGGATAGTCGAAGGGCGAGCCGACGTCGACGCCCTTCCACTGCGGGAGGTCGTCCCCCTCCGTGCCCTCCGGGGCGAGGCCGAGGGACGCGCCGACACCGTTGAAGTCGCCGCCGAGCTTGAGCGTCGCCGAGGTGAGGACGACCGAGCGGTCCGCGAAGAGCTTCTCCCTGAGCAGGCCCGACACGGACATCGGGGCGACCCGCAGGGAGGCACCGAAACGGTCGTGGCGTTCGTACCAGACGACGTCCCACTCGGCGCCGTTGACGATCCGCTCCGACACGTCGTGCACGGTCTCCACGGAGGCCAGTGCCTGCTTGCGGACCGCGTCCTCGTCCTGGACCGACTTGTCGCGGGTCGTGCCGAGCGCGGAGATCACGGTGCGGGCGGCGTCTCTGAGCGCCGCCAGGGCGTAACCGAGATCCTCCGGGATCTCCTCCAGCCGGCCCGGCAGCGCCAGCTCCATCAGCCGCTCGAAGCCCTCGGCGGCGGTCTGGAGCTGGTCGGCGGCCTTCTCGTCGACCAGTTTGGCGGCGCGCCGCACCGCGCGGTTGACCTGGCCCGGGGTGAGCTCGCCGGTGGCCACACCGGTGACCCGGGAGACCAGTTCGTGCGCCTCGTCCACGATCAGCACCTCGTGCGGCGGGAGCACCGGGGCGCCCTCGATGGCGTCGATCGCGAGCAGGGCGTGATTGGTGACGACCACCTCGGCGAGCTTCGCTCGCTCACGGGCCATCTCGGCGAAGCACTCGGCGCCGTAGGCGCACTTGGACGCGCCGAGGCACTCCCGGGAGGAGACCGAGACCTGCGCCCAGGCCTTGTCGGAGACACCCGGTGTGAGGTCGTCGCGGTCGCCGTTCTCGGTCTCGTCGGCCCAGTCGCGCAGGCGCAGCAGGTCCTGTCCGAGCTTGCTGGTGGGCGCGGCCGCCTCGAACTGGTCGAAGAGGCCCTCCTCCTCGTCCTGCGGCATGCCCTCGTGCAACCGGTGCAGGCACAGGTAGTTCGACCTGCCCTTGAGCATGGCGAACTCCGGCCGCCGGCGCAGCAACGGGTGCAGGGCGTCGACGGTGCGCGGCAGATCCCGCTCGACGAGCTGTCTCTGCAGGGCGAGGGTCGCCGTCGCGACGACCACCCGCTCTCCGTGAGCGAGCGCGGGCACCAGGTAGCCGAGGGACTTTCCGGTGCCGGTGCCGGCCTGGACCAGCAGATGGGATCCGTCGTCGATCGCCTCGGCGACCGATTCGGCCATGGTCACCTGGCCGGGGCGCTCCGTACCGCCGACAGCTGTGACCGCGGCATGCAGGAGTTCAGGGAGTGAGGGCTTCGTCATAGCGCGACCACCCTACGACCCGGCACTGACAACCGGGCGATCAAGGCGGGGACGAGGGGTGGGATCACGCCGGAAGCTCCTGGACAGGCGGGCCAAGGGGCATGGGCGGGCCGGGAGTCGGGTCGCTCGGAATTTCTTTCCGACGGCCGGGAACTCGATCGGTCGCCGCTTCGTACTACATGTGTACACGCAATCACTCAGCGCTACATCAGATGACGTAGGGACCGGTCCCGGATCATGAGGGCGGCCCGTTTGGCAGGCAGGTCGACCTCGGAGCCGTAGCGGAAGCCCGCGTTGAGGAAGGCGGCCACGGAGGGGGTGTTGTGAAGGTCTGGTTCGGCGACGACACGTGCACAGGCGGGGCGATGGTCGAGTACGAGATCGGCCACGGCTCTGAGCAGGGCGGACCCCAGTCCGCGTCCCCGGTCGGCGACATCGCCGACGAGGAGATGGACGCCCGTGTCGTGCGGGCGGGCCGGATAGTGGCGGGCGAGTGGGTCCAGGTCGGCTCGATAGATCTCCCAATAGCTCATCGGGGTGCCGTCGAGCATGCCCAGACACGGCACGCTGCGTCCGTCTCCCGCGAGTTGGGCCCGCAGATGGTCCTCCGTCTGCGCCCGTGAGCCGGCCAGCTGCCAGAACGCGGCCACGCCGGGGTCGTTCATCCAGCCGCTGATGACCGGCAGGTCGCGTTCGACGTGGACCGGCACCAGGTGGAAGAGGCCGACGGGCGTCTTGGTGGGGCCCCAGGCGCCCACCTGGTCGAGCAGGTCGAGCGGGCCGAGCGCGCCCGGGGGGCTGAACGGGCCCGGCGGGTCGAGCGGACCGAGGGGGCCGGGTCGGTCGTGAGCGAGCCCGGGGCCTTGCGCGTCGGCCTCGTCGGCGCCGGGCACCGTCCCGGCGATGAGGGCGAGCAGTTCGCCGGGCAGACGAAGGTCCAGGGTGTCCTCGCAGTCCCTGATGTCCTCGGTGGGTCCGGAACGGCCGGGGTGGCCGGCGGGCCCGGAACATCCGGGATGGACCGGGACGGCGCCGGTGTCGGCGCTCGCGTCGGTGGGAGGCATGGTGCGGTCCTCTCAGGAGACGGGGTGGGGCATGTTCCTCGGTCGCTGGATGAAGGCGGTGGATGACAGGCGGTGGATGGCGGGCGATGGATGGCGGCAGCGGATGAAAGGCGACGGATGAAGCGCGATGGACGAGAGCGGGTGACGAGGTCGGTGGGGTCAGCAGGGTGAGGGTGAGGAGTGGAGGGGGTTGGTGATGGTGACGTAGACGGACTGGATGTCGACCGGGCCCACGAGTTCGTCGAGGCCGTGCAGCCGGGTCAGCAGGTTGGCCTTGCAGCGCAGGACGGGTGAGTCGAGCAGGTGGCCGGGCAGGGAGCTGCGCAGCCGGGCGGGTCCGGCGGCCGCGTCGGCGAGGAACCGGCGGAAGGCCGCGAGCAGCAGCCGCTCGTCGGCCAGCCGCTGGGAGCCGAACGCGCCGATCAGGCCGAGCACGTTGTTGATGCCGAGGTAGTAGGCGAAGCGTTCGTCGGTGACCTCGTCGGAGACGAAGGTGTCGCTGTGCTCTCCGATGCCGGGCAGCCGCGCGTCGAGGTCGTCCCGTCGGGACTCGCGGAAGTAGTAGCCCTGGTTGTCGCGGTAGCGCCCGCCGGCCGGCCAGCCGTCGGCGTCCAGCAGGAGGAGGGTGTTCTGCTGGTGCGCCTCCAGGGCGATGCCCGCCTCGCTGTCGAGCCAGAGCACCGGGCGGACGACCTGCTCCAGGTAGCGCAGGAACCACTCGGCGCTGACGGCGCCCACGGGCCGACCGGTGCGTTCGGCGAGCCGGGAGACCACCCGGGCCAGTCGGGAGCGGTACGGGCGGGTCCTGCCGTTCGCCGCCGGGACGTCGAGAGGCCGGGGCGTGACCAGCCCGGCGACGCAGGACACGTCGTCGGTGGGGGTGAACGGGTTGTGCCGGATCACCACGTCGAGTCCGGGTACGGGCCGGCCGTCCTGGCCGTCGACGGCCAGCCAGGCGGGGTCGCGCACGATGTCGAAGGCGGGGTGGGCGGCCTGCCACTGCTTGGCGAGGCCGGTGCGCAGCAGGCGGTGCACCTCGACGCCGCGGTGGAGTTCCTTGCGGAGGTTCTCCCGGCGGGAGTTGGTGATGCGCAGGCCGAGCGACAGCTTGAGCATGGCGGGGGCACCGGTGCGGTGCACGGTTCGTACGGAGGAGGTGGGGTACCAGGGGGCGCCGAGCGGGCCCAGGTCGCGCAGGAGCCCGGCGTCGAGGAGAGCGGCGGTCTCCTCGCGGTGACCGATCTCGCGGGCCTGCCAGGGGTGCAGCGGCAGGGCGGCGGCGCAGCCGTCGGGCAGGGGCAGGGCCGTGCCGGCCAGACGTTCCATGAGGTGCGCCGCCGGGACGGGACGGCCTCGTTCGGTCCAGGCCGAGTCGGTGGCGAGCAGGGAGGAGGCGACCGCGATCCAGTGCAGGGGAAAGGAGCCGCGCAACTCCGGTGAGTAGAGCCGGGCTTCGGACTCGGTCAGACCCTCGCGGCTCTTCGGGGTCGGGTGCAGCGGGTGCCCGAGGAGGAGTGCCTGCTCGGCGGCGAGGAAGCGGTCGGGGCCGTCGGCGGGGTGGGCGCGCCGGTCCGCGATGAAGGTGGCCGTGCGGCGCAGGGAGTCGGCGACCCGGGCCACGAGGTCGGCGCTCGCGGGGATGGCCCGGGCACTGCCGAAAGCTCCGTCGGCCGTGTGACCGACCGGGCCCCCGGTGTGGACGGCCAGGAGCGCGGCATGGCCGGTGCCGGCTTCGGCGTGGCCGGTGCTGCCCTCGGCGCGGTCGGCGGTGCCTGCCGGTCCCGTGGTCGTCTCGCGGGTGAGCAGGGCGGCGAGGGTGACCGCGTCGACGGGCGGGGCGGTGTCGGGGGCGCCGGCCAGGCGGGGCGGTCCGAAGCGGTGCCAGCCGGTCGGGGACCAGTGGCGGATCGGGGTGATCAGCGCCGTTCCGCTGGCGGGGAGCGGAACACGGAGGGTGCCGGCGTCGGGCGTGGGCAGGTTCGTCTCTCGCGCCCAGCAGCGGAGCAGGTTCTCCACCGCGGCGGCCTGGGCGGCGATGTACGGGTCGGGGTGTTCGAGGAGGTCTCCCGTGTCGTCGCGTGGCCGCTCGGGCGGAGAGGTACGGCCTCGTTGCTGGGGGACCGACTCGGCGAGCGGAACGGGGCGCCCCTGTGGGCCTTGGTCTCCGTTGTCGTCGGGCGCGGGGGTGGCGTTCAAGGAGGCTTCCTCGGGGCTCGGGCGGTGCGGGGTTCGGCGTCGGGCCGGCGAACCGTGCCGGTCGGGTGGCGAGTCGAGTGCTGAGTGTCCTGATGAGAGGGGTGCGGATGATGTGGAGCGGTTCGTTTCGTGGGGCGGTCGGTTCGCTCCGGGGCCGTCGGCCGGCCGGTTCGTCCGAGGTGCGCCCGCCGGCCGGGCTGCTGTCGGCGGTTCGGCGGGCCGGCCCCGCCCGGGTGATCCGAATGATTCGAGCGATCGGGATGACCCGGATGATCCGGGTTAGCCGAATTAACCGGATCGACCGGACGAACAAGACGACCCGGGCGGCCCGAACGACCCAGACTGCCCAAACGGCCCGAGCGGTCCGGACAACCCTGGCGGCCCCGCCAGCCCCGCCAGCCCTGCCGGTCCGAGTGCTCCCGGTGGCGGGCTCCCCTCGGACGGCTCGGTCGGCGGGTGCTCGTGGGAGGTGGGGGCCGGCCGGGGTTTTCCCGGTGCGCCGCTCAGTCGTCCGGCTCCTTGCGGCCCTCGGGGCGTCGGGGCCTGGCACCGTGGGCGGCCGGGTCGCGGGCCACGGCTGCCACGGCGTCGGCGAGGCGGTCCAGTACGGCGGCCGCCTGTTCGTCGGTGATGGTCAGTGGCGGCAGCAGTCGTACGACTCCGGCGTGGCGGCCCCCGAGTTCGACGATCAGGCCCCGCTCCAGGCAGGCGCGCTGCACGGCCGCGGCCAGTTCGGGAGCGGCGGGGCGCGGCCCCGGCCGGGCTTCCTCCTCCCGGCCGCTCACCGCGGCGCCCCGCGCCACCGCGGCCGGATCACCGCTCCCCTGGACCCTCGCCTCCCCCGCGCGCTCCTCCGCCTCCCCGGTGGGCCCCTCCTGCTCCGGGTCCACCAGTTCCATCCCGATCATCAGCCCCCGCCCCCGCACGTCTCCCACGCACGTGAAGTCGTCCTGGAGTCGGCGCAGTTGGGCGAGCATCCGGGCACCGAGCAGGCCCGCTCGTTCGGCGAGGGCGTTCTCGCGGACGTGGGCGAGGGTGGCGGTGCCGGCGGCCATGGCGAGCTGGTTGCCGCGGAAGGTTCCGGCGTGGGCTCCGGGTTCCCAGACGTCGAGCCCGTCGCGGTAGACGACGACGGCGAGGGGGAGGCTGCCGCCGATGGCCTTGGACAGGACCATCACGTCGGGGGTGACGCCGCTGTGCTCGACGGCCCAGAAGGCGCCGGTCCGGCCCACCCCGGTCTGGATCTCGTCCGCGATCAGGGGGATGGAGCGGTCGGCGGTGAGCCGGCGCATCCGGCGGAGCCAGTCGTCCGGCGCGGGGATCACCCCGCCCTCGCCCTGCACGGGTTCGAGGATCATCCCGGCGGGAAGGGGGACACCGGACTTGGGGTCGTCGAGGACGGTCTCGGTCCAGCGGGCGGACAGTTCCGCGCCGCGGGGGCCACCGACGCCGAACGGGCAGCGGTAGTCCTGGGGGAAGGGCAGCCGGGCGACGCGGACGTCGCCGGCTCCGCCGGAAGCGGCCAGGGCGCCGGTGGTCATCCCGTGGTAGGCACCGGTGAAGGCGAGGATGCCGGTGCGGCCGGTCGCGGCCCGGACGAGTTTGAAGGCAGCCTCCACGGCGTCCGTGCCGGCGGGCCCGCAGAACTGGACGCGGGCGCGGTCGGCGAGGCCGGGCGGCAGGGTCCGGAACAGTTCGGTGATGAAGGCGTCCTTGACGGGGGTCGCCAGGTCGAGGACGGAGAGCGGCGCGCCGGAGTCGAGGACCTTGCGGATCGCTTCCAGCACGACGGGGTGGTTGTGGCCGAGGGCGAGGGTGCCCGCGCCGGAGAGACAGTCCAGGTAGCGGCGTCCGTCGGCGCCTTCGATGGTCAGGCCGCGGGCCCGCACCGGCACGATGGGCAGGGCGCGCGCGTAGGTACGTGCCCGCGACTCACGCGCCGACTGGCGCCTCAGGATCCCCTCGTGCGCCGCGGGCGCTCCCTCGAACGTCCCCCTGGACGTCTCCTCGGTCACCGACTCCGTCACGGCCACGGCTCGCTGTCCTCCCCGCTGTCCAGAGGCGAGTTGATCGGCGGGCACCGGGCACAGACAGCCGGACCCCCACCGCTACCAACAGCGGACCGGCCGGGTGGTTACGGGTCGTCTCAAGATCCTTGCCGGGAGCTTGCCATGGGATGCCCGCCCGACGGCCGCCCCGCAGGGAAGGGGGTCGTGTCCACCGGTCCACGACTCGGCGCCATCGGTCCACGACTCGGCGCCGAACGCGATCACCATGCGCCCCACCGTCTGCACCGTCCGCACCGACCGCACCGACCGCACCGACCGCACCGACCGCACCGACCGCACCGACCGCACCTGGAGTCTCACATACGCGCTCGGGACGACACCGGCCGCGGGCGACGCGTCGCTCTCACCTGCGCACTGTGGTTGCTCCGCAGGTGAACCCCGTAGCAGAACCGTTGCCCATCCACCGGGAGCGCCGCACAGCGAGCGCATAGTGTGTGGCGCTGAAGTTCCTTACCAACAGGGGGAGTCACCACCATGCGATCCATCCGGCCGTCGTTCGCCCTCCGAGGTGGCAGGGGCGCGCCCCGTGCGCTGGCGGCCGTCGCCCTCGCCTCGGCGCTGGCGCTGACCGCCACCGCCTGCGGCAGCTCCGGCGACGACAACGCGGGCGGCCCGGCTTCCGCGTCCGCCACGGCCGACACCGGTGACGGCAAGATCAAGATCCCGGACGACATCAAGAACAAGCTCAAAGAGCACGGGATCGACATCGACAAGTGGAAGAACGGCGCCTGGAAGAACTGGGACAAGGACGACTGGCTGCGCGAGGCCAACGACTTCATCAACCCGATCATCAAGGGTCTGTGGGACCCCAACCGGATGCGGGACGCCAACGACCCCGACAAGGGCAAGGGCGTCGACGACAACGACCTCTCCGGTGACCAGGGGGTGACCGACCCGACGCCGCAGCCCGTTCAGGCGAAGGCGGTGCGGCCGGCGTACCACGCGAGTGCGGCCACGGCCGGGAAGGTCTTCTTCGACTCCCCCGAGGGCACGATGGTCTGTTCGGCGACGGTCGTCGAGGACCCGGCGCACCCGGGCAAGTCCAACCTGGTGTGGACGGCGGGGCACTGTGTGCACGCCGGCAAGAACGGCGGCTGGTACCGGAACATCGCGTTCGTGCCGTCGTACAACGACAAGGGGCTGACCGGTTCGGCGCTGGCGGCGGCGACCCGTGCGGAGGTCGCGCCGTACGGCGTGTGGTGGGGCGACGGGGCGCAGACCTCGCAGCAGTGGATCGACCAGGGCGGTGAGACGGGCGGCGACGGTGCGTCGTACGACTACGCGGTGATCCATGTGACGCCCGAGCAGGGCAGTGGCGGCAAGTCCCTTGAGGAGACGGTCGGTTCGGCGCTGCCGGTGAACTTCGACGCGCCCGCGGTGCCGAAGGTGTCGAGCATCACCGCCACGGGGTATCCGGCGGCGAAGCCGTACGACGGGTCGCTGCTGTACCAGTGCGCGGACCGGCCCGGGCGGCTGTCGGTGGATGCGGCGGCGCCCACGATGTACCGGATCGGGTGCACGATGACCGGTGGGGCGTCGGGTGGCGGCTGGGTGGAGACGGGCACCGACGGCAAGCCGGCGCTGGTGTCCAACACGTCGATCGGGCCGGTGAGTTCGGGGTGGCTGGCCGGGCCTCGGTTCGGTGATGTGGCCAAGGGGGTTTACGAGGGGGTCAGTAAGGAGTTCGCCGATCAGTGAGGTAGGCGAACGGGCCGCCTCCTGAAAAGGAGACGGCCCGTTCGGTTGCGAACTGCTACGCGGCCGGAGCCGGCACGTAGGGCGCGAGATCCGCCGCCAGTTCCTCGTGGACCCGGACCTTGAGGAGGGTGCCCTCGGCGGTGTGCTCCTCCGAGAGGACCTCGCCCTCGTTGTGGGCGCGGGCCACGAGCTTGCCGTGGGTGTACGGGACCAGGGCCTCGATCTCGACCGACGGGCGGGGCAGGTCGTTGTCGATCAGGGCCAGGAGTTCGTCGATGCCCAGGCCGGAGCGGGCCGAGACCGCGATCGAGCGCTTCTCGTTGCGCAGCAGGCGCTGGAGGACCAGGGGGTCCGCCGCGTCCGCCTTGTTGATCACGACGATCTCGGGTACGTCGGTGGCGCCGACGTCCCTGATCACCTCGCGTACCGCGGCCAGCTGCTCCTCCGGGACCGGGTGCGAGCCGTCGACCACGTGGAGGATCAGGTCGGCGTCGCCGACCTCCTCCATGGTGGAGCGGAACGCCTCGACCAGGTGGTGGGGCAGGTGGCGGACGAAGCCGACGGTGTCGGCCAGGGTGTACACGCGGCCGCTCGGGGTCTCCGCGCGGCGGACGGTCGGGTCCAGGGTCGCGAACAGCGCGTTCTCGACCAGGACGCCGGCGCCGGTGAGGCGGTTGAGCAGGGAGGACTTGCCGGCGTTGGTGTAGCCCGCGATGGCGACGGACGGCACCTTGTTGCGGCGGCGCTCCTGGCGCTTGATCTCGCGGCCGGTCTTCATCTCCGCGATCTCCCGGCGCATCTTCGCCATCTTCTCGCGGATCCGCCGCCGGTCCGTCTCGATCTTGGTCTCACCGGGACCACGGGTGGCGAGGCCGCCGCCCTTGCCGCCGCCCATCTGGCGGGACAGCGACTGACCCCAGCCTCGCAGCCGCGGCAGCATGTACTGCATCTGCGCGAGCGAGACCTGCGCCTTGCCCTCGCGGGACTTGGCGTGCTGGGCGAAGATGTCCAGGATGAGGGCGGTCCGGTCGATGACCTTGACCTTGACGACGTCCTCCAGCTGGATCAGCTGGCCCGGGCTCAGCTCACCGTCGCAGATGACGGTGTCGGCGCCGGTCTCGAGGACGATGTCACGCAGCTCCAGGGCCTTGCCGGAGCCGATGTAGGTGGCCGCGTCGGGCTTGTCGCGGCGCTGGATGACGCCGTCGAGGACGAGCGCGCCCGCGGTCTCGGCGAGGGCGGCCAGCTCCGCGAGGGAGTTGTCCGCGTCCTGCACGGTGCCCGAGGTCCACACCCCGACCAGTACGACCCGCTCCAGGCGGAGCTGTCGGTACTCGACCTCGGTGACGTCCTCAAGCTCGGTGGAGAGGCCCACGACGCGGCGCAGGGCCGCGCGCTCGGAGCGGTCGAACTGGTCGCCGTCCCGCTCTCCGTCGATCTCGTGGCTCCAGGCGACGTCCTCTTCCATCAGGGCATCGGCCCGAAGACCGTCGGGGTAGTCCTGCGCGAGGCGCCTGGTGTCCTGGGAAGGGGAAGAAGAGGAGGTCATTGGGTCCTTACGTCGATGGGAGTGCCGAAGCCGGCCTTCGACTTCTCAACGTACGAGTACCCCGGGAGATTCCCCGCGACCCGTACCGTGCCGACCTGGGCCGGCCTGGGCCGACCCGCGGCCGGCTGTGCCGGCTCCACGATGGTCGCACGGTACGCCTCGTCCCGGCACCGTGTTATTCCGGGGGCCGCCCCGCCGTCACTTCTTGGTCTGCTTCTTCGGGGCCGGGACCTGCTTCCAGTCCGGGTGGCCGGGCATCGGCGGGGTCTTCGTGCCGTACAGCCAGGCGTCGAAGAAACCGGTGAGGTCACGGTTGGCGACCGCGGAGGCCAGGTGGACGAAGTCGGCGGTGGTCGCGGTGCCGTCCTTGTGCCGCTCGACCCAGATCCGCTCCAGGCGCTCGAAGGCGGGCTTGCCGATCTCCTGGCGCAGGGCGTAGAGGGCGAGGGCCGCGCCGTCGTAGATGTTGGGGCGGAAGATGCTGATCTTCTGGCCGGGGTCGGGGGCCTTGGGCAGGGCGGGCGGTCCGCCGGCGGCGCGCCAGCGGTCGGAGGCGCCGTACGCGGCCTTCATGCGGTTGATCATGGGCTGCTTGCCCTTCTCCTCCGCGTACAGCTCCTCGTACCAGGTGGCGTGCCCCTCGTTCAGCCAGACGTCGGACCAGACGCGCGGGCTGACGCTGTCGCCGAACCACTGGTGGGACAGCTCGTGCACCATGACCGACTCGATGTACCACTTGGGGTACGCGGGCTCGGTGAACAGGTTCTTCTCGAAGAGGGAGAGAGTCTGGGTCTCCAGCTCGAAGCCGGTGGACGCCTGGGCCATGAGCACGCCGTACGTCTCGAACGGGTACCTGCCGACCTTGCTCTCCAGCCAGGCGATCTGGTCCGGGGTCTTGGCCAGCCAGGGTTCGAGCTTCTTGGCGTCGGCGCTCGGGACGACGTCCCGGACGGGCAGTCCGTGCGGTCCGGCGCGGTGCAGTACGGCGGAGCGGCCGATGGAGACCTGGGCCAGTTCGGTGGCCATGGGGTGCTCGGTGCGGTAGGTCCAGGTGGTCTGGCCGCCGACCCGGACGGAGTCGGTGGGGATGCCGTTGGCGACGACGGTGTAGCCGTTCGGGGCGGTCACGTGGAAGGTGAACATCGCCTTGTCGGACGGGTGGTCGTTGCACGGGAAGACCAGGTGGGCCGCGTCGGCCTGGTTGGCCATGGCGAGCCCGTCGGTGGTGCGCACCCAGCCGCCGTCCTGGCCCTTGGCGGACACCGGGTCGCTGGTGTGCCTGACCGTGATCCGCGTCCAGTCGCCCTGCCGCAGCGGCTTGTCCGGGGTGACGACCAGGTCCTCGCCGGCGCCGGCGAAGGCGGCGGGCCGGCCGTCGACCTCGACGGACTCGACCTTGCCGTGCGCGAAGTCGAGGTTGAGGCGGTCCAGGTCGGTGGTGGTCCAGGCGTCGATGGTGGTCACGGCCTGCAGCGGCTTGTCGTTGCTGCCGGGATAGGTGAAGGAGAGGTCGTACGACGCGACGTCGTACCCCGGGTTGCCGAGGTACGGGAAGAGCCGGTCGCCGACGCCGAGCGGGACCGGCGGGGCGCTCGCGCCGAGGAGGGCGACGGAGACGGCGGAGGCGAGGAGGGCGGCGGCCCGCCGGTGCCGGAGCGGTCGGGCGGCACGCTGTGCAGGGCGGCGGGTGCGGAGGGTGAGCGGCATGGACCACCGCTACCAGCACACCCCCCGCTCACGGGTACGACGCGCGACCAATCCACCCGAACGAGTAGTTCATTGGTGTTGCGCTCGGCCGACGTCGTACACACCGGGCACGTTGCGCATCGCGCGCATCAGGGCGGGCAGGTGGGCCGCGTCGGGGAGGTCGACGGTGTACGTGTGCCGGACGCGCTGCTGGCTGGGTGGTTCCACGGTCGCCGAGACGATCTCGGCGCCCTCCTGGGCCATCGCCTCGGTGAGGTCGGCGAGCAGATGGGGCCGGCCGAACGATTCGGCGACCAGGGTGACCCGGCAGGCGGTGCTGTCGTCCCAGCTCACGGCCACCTCGGGGCGCCCGGTGCTCTTCATGTGCGCCACCGAGGCGCACTCCACGCGGTGCACGGTGACCACTCCGCCGCGTACCGCGAAGCCGGTGACCTCGTCCAGCGGTACGGGGGTGCAGCAGCCGGCGAGCCGTACGGTCGCGCCCGGGCGGTCGGCGACCACGGCGCTGGCGGTCCGGGGGGCGCCGGCAGCGGCGCCCGGGGCCGGGAACTCGGGTACGGGGCGGCTGGGCGCGGGGGCCGGCGGCTCCTCGGCGCTGTCCGGGTGGGCGGCCAGCCAGCGCTGGATGGCGATCCGGGCCGCCGGGGTGTGGGCGTGCTCCAGCCACTCCCGGGAGGGCTCGGAGGCCGGGTCCTGGCCCATCAGGAGCTGGACGGTGTCGCCGTCCGTGAGGACCGTGCTGAGGGTGGCGAGGCGGCCGTTGACGCGGGCGCCGATGCAGGCGTGGGCGTCCTCGCCGTACTGGGCGTACGCGGCGTCGACGCAGGTGGCGCCCTCGGGGAGGCCGAGGGTGCCGCCGTCGGGGCGGAACACGGTGATCTCGCGGTCCTGGGCGAGGTCCTCGCGCAGGGTGGACCAGAAGGTGTCGGTGTCCGGGGCGGCCTTCTGCCAGTCGAGGAGGCGGGAGAGCCAGCCGGGGCGGGTGGGGTCGGCGCGCTCGCCGTCGGCCGCGGTGTCGGCGGCCTCCGCCGCGGGGGCGTCGGCGGCCGGGGCGTAGGGGTTGCCGAGGGCGACGACGCCGGCCTCGGCGACCTTGTGCATCTGGTGGGTGCGGATGAGGACTTCGGCGACCTGTCCGTCGGCGCGGGCGACCGCCGTGTGCAGCGACTGGTACAGGTTGAACTTCGGTACCGCGATGAAGTCCTTGAACTCCGAGACCACCGGGGTCAGGCAGGTGTGCAGTTCACCGAGGACGGCGTAACAGTCCGCGTCCTCGTTGACCAGCACGAGGAGCCGGCCGAAGTCGGCGCCGCGCAGTTCGCCGCGTTTGCGGCTGACGCGGTGGACGGAGACGAAGTGCCGGGGCCGGATGAGGACTTCGGCCGGGATGTCGGCCTCGCGCAGCACTCCGCGCACCTCGTCGGCGATCGCCGCGAGGGGGTCGTCGGCGCGGGCCGCGTTCGCGGCGATCAGTTCCCGGGTGTGCTCGTACTCCTCGGGGTGCAGGATGGCGAAGACCAGGTCCTCCAGCTCGGTCTTCAGCGCCTGCACGCCGAGCCGCTCGGCGAGCGGGATGAGGACGTCACGGGTGACCTTGGCGATGCGTTCCTGTTTCTCACGGCGCATCACGCCGAGGGTGCGCATGTTGTGCAGGCGGTCGGCGAGCTTGATGGACATCACGCGGACGTCGCTGCCGGTGGCGACGAGCATCTTGCGGAACGTCTCGGGTTCGGCGGCGGCCCCGTAGTCGACCTTCTCGAGTTTCGTCACCCCGTCGACCAGGTAACGGACCTCCTCGCCGAACTGTTCCCGCACCTGGTCGAGCGTCACATCGGTGTCCTCGACGGTGTCGTGGAGCAGGGACGCCGTCAGGGTCGTGGTCTCCGCACCGAGTTCGGCGAGGATCAGGGTGACCGCGAGCGGGTGGGTGATGTACGGCTCGCCGCTCTTGCGCATCTGGCCGCGGTGCGAGGACTCGGCCAGCACGTAGGCGCGGCGCAGGGGTTCGAGATCGGCGT
This sequence comes from Streptomyces sp. NPDC008092, assembly GCF_042957285.1. Taxonomy (NCBI): domain Bacteria; kingdom Bacillati; phylum Actinomycetota; class Actinomycetes; order Kitasatosporales; family Streptomycetaceae; genus Streptomyces; species Streptomyces sp. NPDC008092. Next base: position 118,047 of record NZ_JBIBHY010000013.1, on the reverse strand, counting down.
CGGGGTAGTGGGCGCGGTGCGCCTCGGCGACGTGGCCGATGGCGTCGGGGAGCTTGCCGCGGGCGGCGTTGCCGAGCAGCGCGGCCCGGCCGAGGCGGCGCAGGTCGATCCGGGGGCGGGCCTTCCTGCGGACCGCCGCCGCAGGCGCTGCGGGACCGGGCGTCGCAGGGTTCGTGGCCTCCGCACTCATGGGCACCTCCGGCTCGTGGACCGGCGGACGGGGCCCCAGGGCATACGAGGCTCAGGGATTGGCGACGTTCCCCCGTCCGTGCCGGTGCTTGATGCTACCGAGCCCATCGGGCCCGATTGACCGGCTCCCGCCGAGCGTGAAACGGATCACCCAATCGAGCGACGAATTCGAGGTTTACGATTTTGCGCCACCTGTTCGGGGGGTGGCCGACGTTTCTCGCCACACGTGGCAACGCGGGCCGTGGATCCGGGTGTTGGAGCACCGCCCGGACCACGGATTACGACGCGCAGTCAGCTCAACGGACGGCGTTTTCCAGCCACTCCGTACTGATCTCGCCCGTGGCGACAATCACTGCGGGGCCGGTCATCTCGATCTCGCCGTCGGGCCGCTCGGTGATGACGAGCCGTCCGCCGGGCACGTCCACGGTGTACGTCGCCGGGGCACCGGTGACCGAGGGGTCGGCGCCGTCGCGGCGGGCGGCGGCCACAGCGACCGCGCAGGCGCCGGTGCCGCAGGAGCGGGTCTCGCCGGAGCCGCGCTCGTGCACGCGCATCGCGACGTGGCGGGGGCCGCGGTCGACGACGAACTCGACGTTGACCCCTTCGGGGTAGGCCGACGGGGGGCTGAAGGGGGGTGGGGTGTAGAGGTCGCCGGCGTCGGCGAGGTCCGCGACGAAGGCGACGGCGTGCGGGTTGCCCATGTTCACGTTCCGCGCGGGCCAGGTGCGGTCGCCGACGCTGACGGTCACGTCGCCCTCGGGGAGGCGGGCGCTGCCCATGCCGACGGTGACGTCACCGTCCTTGGCGATGTGCACGGTCCTGACGCCGGCGCGGGTGGCGACGGCGAGGTCGCCCTCCGTGGCGTGGCCGGCGTGCTGGAGGTAGCGGGCGAAGACGCGGACGCCGTTGCCGCACATCTCGGCGATCGAGCCGTCGCCGTTGCGGTAGTCCATGAACCACTCGGCGTCGGCGGCCATCCCCTTGGCCTCGGGGTGCGCGGCGGACCGTACGACGTGCAGCACGCCGTCGGCGCCGATGCCTGACCGGCGGTCGCAGAGGGCGGCTACGGCGGCCGGGGTGAGGTCCAGGGCGTTGTCGGGGTCCGGGACGATCACGAAGTCGTTCTCGGTGCCGTGGCCCTTGAGGAAGGGGATGCTCATTCTTCGAGGGTAAGGGAGGGGTGGGGGGTGGTTCGGATGGTGGTCCGGGTGCGGGCCGGTGGGGGTTGATCGCGCAGTTCCTCCCCCAGCCTTCGGCCGGGGGGACCCCCAGCGCCCCTCTCGGGGCGTTCCAGTCCGGGGCGCCTTCAGCGCAGGCGCGCTACCCGCCATACCGCCAGGACGGCGACGATCGCCACCAGGAGCATGTAACCGATCACCACGCGCCAGTCGGGCCTGCGGCCCGAACCCCTTGCCGGGAGGCCGGGCCACGTGTAGCCGACCTTCCTGGCCGCCATCATTCCCCAGCCCGCCGCGCAGGAGCAGATCAGCAGGCCCAGCATCGCGATCACCGCGCCGCTGTCGCCGAAGTCGAAGGCCAGCGGGAAGGCGAACATCAGGGAGCCGACCGCGGCCAGGCCAACGATGGGGGCGAGCTGCCACAGGCGCAGGCGGCGCTGCGGGCGGAGTTCGACCTCGACCTCGGGGCCGCTCGCGAACATCTCCTCCGGCTCGGGGCCGTCGGCGGTGACGCCGCCCACCGTGTCGTCCGGACCGTCGGAGCTCAGCCGGTCCTCGGCCTCCACTGCCTCACTGGCCCCGACTGCGACGTGCTCGGTGTCTTGTGCGGTGTCGCGAGGGCCGGCCTCCATCGCCACGCGCCCTCCCAACCTAGGACTCCACTTGCGATCGAAGCTCGATGATGGCACGGCGCCGGAGGCCTCGATGACCGGTGGCGCATCCCGATGCCATGACGTGATCAGGCTGTGACCGGTCGTTCGACCAACGCCAGGGCCAGCTGCGGAAGTTCCTCACGGTCCGCCGCGGCCCCACTCAACCAGTGCACCCGGGGGTCGCGCCTGAACCATGAATCCTGGCGGCGCGCGAAGCGCTTGGTGGCACGGACGGTCTCGGCCCGTGCTTCCGCTTCCGTGCACTCGCCGGCGAGCGCCGCCAGCACCTGCTGGTAGCCGAGGGCGCGCGACGCCGTGCGTCCCTCGCGCAGCCCGTGCGCCTCCAGTGCGCGCACCTCGGCCACGAGTCCGGCCTCCCACATCCGGTCGACGCGCAGCGCGATGCGCTCGTCGAGCTCGGGGCGAGCCACGTCGACACCGATCTGGACGGTGTCGTAGACCGAGTCGTGGCCGGGCAGGTTGGCGGTGAAGGGGCGCCCGGTGATCTCGATCACCTCCAGCGCGCGGACGATACGGCGGCCGTTGCTGGGCAGGATCGCGCGCCCCGCGTCGGGGTCGGCGGCGGACAGCCTGGCGTGCAGGGCGCCGGAACCGCGCAGGGCCAGCTCGTCCTCCAGGCGGGCCCTGACCTCCGGGTCGGTGCCGGGGAACTCCAGGTTGTCGACGGCACCGCGGACGTACAGCCCGCTGCCGCCGACCAGGATCGGCCAGCGGCCCTCGGCGAGCAGGGCGTCGATGCGGGCGCGGGCGAGCCGCTGGTACTCGGCGACGGAGGCGGTGACGGTCACGTCCCAGATGTCGAGCAGGTGGTGCGGGACGTCGGCACGCTCCTCGGGCGTCAGTTTGGCGGTGCCGATGTCCATCCCCCGGTACAGCTGCATGGAGTCGGCGTTGACGACCTCGCCGCCGAGCCGTTGGGCCAGGAAGACGCCGAGGTCGGACTTTCCGGCCGCGGTGGGGCCGACGACGGCGATGACACGGGGGGCGGGGGGTGCGCTGCTCACCGCACCAGTCTCGCAAACCTCGGAGGCAGGTCTCGAACGAGTTACGTGACGGAGCGTGTCCGGCTTCGTTGCCCGTTGCGAGGTTCCCGCCACCGCCGCCGAGAGGCCGCGACCGGTCCGGCGCAATCGGACGCACCGGGGTCACGCGGGATTTCGCTCGCACGAGTAACGTATGGAGTGGATATGGGCGTTTTTGCACGGTTCCTTGGGAAGAAGCAGAAGGCGTCGGAAGAGCCGAAGACGCCGGAAGAGCCGGAGGCCAAGCTGCCGGCAGGTGCCGGGCCGGACGGGCCCGGCGCGGAGGACGCCGTGGAGGAGGCGGCCGGGGCCGGGGCGGCGGCGAAGGGTCCGGACGAGGACGACGGCCGGGACGCGGACGCGAGGACGGAGACGGAGCGCGCCGCGGCCGCCGCCGAGAGCACCGAGATCCCCAAGCAGCAGTCCGCCAAGGAGGCCGCCGACAACGAGGCCGGCGAGGGCGCCCGCACATAACGGCCCGCGAGGGAAGCCATAGGGAAGGTAACCATGGGTCTTTTGGACAATTTGAAGGCCAAGCTCGCCCCGGCCAAGGACAAGGCCTCTCACTTCGCGCAGCAGCACGAGGACAAGGTCGACAAGCTCCAGCACGGCATCGACAAGGCCGCGCGGGTCGTCGACGAGAAGACCAAGGGCAAGTACAGCGACAAGATCCAGACGGGTACGGGCCGGGCCAAGGGCGCCATGGACCGGTTCGTGCACCCGGACGCCATGGGCGGTACGACACCCGACCCCAACGCCCCGACCGGGCGGGAAGGGCCGCCGCCGGCTTCCTGAGCCGGGCGGGTCCCGGCGGAGTTCGGCGGACGGCCGAGAGTCACCCGACTCCCGGCCGTCCGCCGTTCCGGCAGCCGTTCACGACGGGGCCCGTTCGCAACGGGGCCTGTTCACGACGGGGCCCGTTCACGACGGGGGCGCGGTGCGGCCGGTGCTCAGGACCAGGTCGCCACCAGGTAGCAGACGCCGTACGGTGCGTCGTCGTAGAGGAGGGCCCCGGCGAGGTCCGCGCCCTCGGCCGCGCCGGCGAGGACCTGCCACGGGGCGCGGCCGGCGGCCTTGAGCTGGTACGCCAGGTCGGCGTCGAGGGCCTTGATCGCCTCGATGTCGGCGGCGCCGAGCGCCCGGGCGGCCTGGGCGTCGAAGGGAGCCGCCCGTTCGTCGAGGTAGCCCGGTGCCTTCAGGGTGCGGCAGGCGCTGGCGTCGCCCATCACCAGCATCGCCACCCGCGCGGCCCGGCCGGCGATCTCCCGGCCGGTCCGGACGCACCGCTCGGTCTCCAGGGGCTCGCCCACGCCGAGCCCCTCGATGGGGGCGTCGGCCCAGCCGGTGCGCTCCAGCAGCCAGCCGGCGACGGCGAGCGAGGGCGGCAGCTCCCGCTCACCGGCCGCGCCGCTGCCGAGCCGTACGTCGACCTCGGCCCCGAAACCCCGGAAGGTGCCCCGGCTGCCCTGCGGGAACACGCCGCGTCCCGGCTGTTCGGCGGGCCCCACCACCACCAGGAGGTCGGGCCGGGCCGCCGCGAGCACCCCGAGCGCGTCGGCGCAGGCGGCACGCGCGGCGTCCAGCTCCGGTGCGGCTCCTGCCGCGACCTCGGGGACGAGGACGGGCGGGCAGGGACAGACTGCGGCTGCGACAAGCATGATCGGCAGCCTACTGCTGGTACACGGGCGCGGGACCGCTGCTCCACGCCAGTTCCGCCAACCGGTAGAACACCCGGTGCGTGGACATCCAGCCGTCGATGTGGACGTAGTACACGTCCCCGTCCCCCACCCGGAACACCTCACGGCGCTGCTGGCGCAGGCCCGCGCGTGGCCGGTGGGTGCAGGCGACCTCGTAGAGCGTGGCCCGGGCCTGCTCCGGGGTGCTCTCGAAGCGGGTGACCTCCTCGACCTTGTAGAAGTCCCCGTTACCGAACTGCGCGACAACCACCCAGCGCGCCATGCTCCGCCCCCCGGCTCCCGATCGACGTGAGGAGTATGGCGGGTGATCAGTGCGCCGCACAGCCCCCGGTCGCCACCGGCAGCGGCTCCGGCACGCCGATCTTCGGCAGCCCCAGCAGCACCCCCGCCGGCTTGGCCGCCTCGGCCGCGTTCCGCTTCTCCCAGGCGTCGCCGGCGCGGGTGCGCCGTACGCCGAGCACCTGGCCCTCGGCGAGCAGGTGGTGCGGGGCGGCGTAGGTGATCTCGACCGTGACGACGTCGCCGGGGCGGACCTCCTGGTCCGGCTTGGTGAAGTGGACGAGCCGGTTGTCGGGGGCGCGGCCGGAGAGGCGGTGGGTGGCGCCGTCCTTGCGGCCCTCGCCCTCGGCGACCATCAGGTCGAGGGTGCGGCCGACCTGCTTCTTGTTCTCGTCCCAGGAGATCTCCTCCTGGAGGGCGACGAGACGCTCGTAGCGCGCCTGGACGACCTCCTTGGGGATCTGGTTCTCCATGGTCGCGGCGGGGGTGCCGGGCCGCTTGGAGTACTGGAAGGTGAAGGCCTGCGTGAAGCGGGCCTCGCGCACGGCGTGCATCGTCTGCTCGAAGTCCTCCTCGGTCTCGCCGGGGAAGCCCACGATGATGTCGGTGGTGATCGCCGCGTGCGGGATCGCGGCCCGCACCTTCTCGATGATCCCGAGGTAGCGCTCCTGCCGGTACGAGCGGCGCATCGCCTTCAGGACGGTGTCCGAGCCGGACTGCATGGGCATGTGCAGCTGCGGCATCACGTTCGGGGTCTCGGCCATGGCCGCGATCACGTCGTCCGTGAAGTCACGGGGGTGCGGGGAGGTGAACCGGACCCGCTCCAGGCCCTCGATGGTCCCGCAGGCCCGCAGCAGCTTGCTGAAGGCCTCGCGGTCGCCGATGTCGGAGCCGTAGGCGTTGACGTTCTGGCCGAGCAGCGTGATCTCGGAGACGCCCTCGGCGACCAGGGCCTCGATCTCGGCGAGGATGTCGCCGGTGCGGCGGTCCTTCTCCTTGCCGCGCAGGGCCGGGACGATGCAGAAGGTGCAGGTGTTGTTGCAGCCGACGGAGATCGAGACCCAGGCCGCGTAGGCGCTCTCGCGCCGGGTCGGCAGGGTGGAGGGGAAGGCCTCCAGCGACTCGGCGATCTCGACCTGCGCCTCTTCCTGGACCCTGGCGCGCTCCAGCAGGACCGGCAGCTTGCCGATGTTGTGCGTGCCGAAGACGACGTCGACCCAGGGGGCCTTGCGGACGATGGTCTCGCGGTCCTTCTGCGCCAGGCAGCCGCCGACCGCGATCTGCATGCCGGGGCGGGACGCCTTCCGCGGCGCGAGCCGGCCGAGGTTGCCGTAGAGCCGGTTGTCGGCGTTCTCACGGACCGCGCAGGTGTTGAACACGACCACGTCGGCGTCGCCGTCCGCCCCCTCGGGAGCGCGTACGTACCCGGCCTCCTCCAGCAGCCCGGACAATCGCTCGGAGTCGTGGACGTTCATCTGGCACCCGTAGGTACGGATTTCATAGGTTTTGGATGAACGAGCGTCCACTGCCGGGCTCCGGTCACTGCTGATGGTCATGCCTAAAGGGTAGGCGGTTCACGGAGACCCGAGGCATGCCCTCCGGTCCGTGGGCGCCCGGCGGCGCGTTCCCGGAGCGTGGCGGCGGCCGTCGCCGTCCCGGGCTCCGTCGGGGGGACGGTGTCCGTGGTCCTGGCGCGCGGTCAGGCGAAGGCGAGCGAGCGGAACGCGTCGCGGACGTGGCCGAGGGGCGCGGGGTCCCCGGAGTAGTAGAACTCGTTGGTCAGCAGGACTGCCCAGCGGCCCTGCTTCGGAGCGAGCCAGGCGCCTGTTCCGGTGGGGCCGTGGGGCACCCAGATGTCGTCGGTCCCGGGGTCGGTTCCCGGGGCCGGGTGCCAGAACAGCCCGCCGGCGGGTGCGAGGTCGCCGGTCCCGGTCCCGGTCCGCAGGGATTCCTGGATCCAGGCGGGGCCGAAGCCCGGCTGCCCGCCGTCCTGTCCCGGCTGGAGCAGGTGGCGGAGGAAGGCCGCGAGGTCGGGGAGGACGGAGAACGCCCCGGAGATGCCGCAGACCCCGCCGAGCAGGCGCGCCGACGGGCACCGGGCGGTGCCCTTCAGGCGGGCCCCCGTGCTGTCGTCGAGTCCGGTCGGCGCGCAGCGGGCGGCCGCTTCGTCGGGCAGGGGGCCGTAGCAGGTGCGGGTCATGCCCAGGGGCTGCCACACGCCGGTGGCCGCGAGGACGTCGAGGCTCTGTCCGGAGAGCTCCTCGGCGAGGTAGCCGAGGACGAGGGCGGCCCGGTCGGTGTACTCCACGGCCTCCCCGGGCGGACGGCGTACGGCTTCGTGGAGGACGCCGTCGCGGATGTCCCGGGGGTGGGTGCCGTACAGGTCCCCGAGGTCGGTGCGGAGCGGCAGGCCGGCGGTGTGGGTGAGCAGGTGGCGTGTGGTCGCCCGGCCCAGGGGGTGTCCGCGCACCTCGGACCAGAACTCACCCAGCTGCTCGTCGAGGTGCAGCCTGCCGGCCTCGACGAGGCATCCGATGGACGACCACACGGCGAGGACCGCCGTGAGGCCGGCGACGTCGAAGACGGTGTCGTGCCGCATCGGTTCGTCGGGCCGGTCGGGATCCGGGACGCCCGGGGTGCCGATGGCCATGTTCGCGCGGTCGCCGACGGCCCAGACGGCGCCTGGGTAGACCTTGTCGCGGACACCTTCGCCGACGAGCTCGCGGATGCGGTCGATGTCTAGGTCGAGGGCCATGGTCTCCCGATCTGTCCTGGGCCGTGTGGTCCCCCCGTCGCTCAGCGTAGTGAGGCACGTGACGAGCTTCTGGCTGCGCCACCGCCGACCGGCTGAGGTCGCGCCGCCAACTGGCGGGTTCTCCGTGCCGGCCGCCGGAGGACGGCTGCCACGGGGTACGCATCGGCAGGGCACGCGACGAGCGGAGCGCACGTGATCCGGGTACTGGTGGTCGATGACGAAGCCCTGATCCGCACGGGCTTCATGCACATTCTCGAAACGGCGGACGACATCGAGGTCGTCGCGGCGGTACCGGGTGGCCAGGCCGTGCGCACGGTGCAGGAGCTGCGGCCCGACGTCGTCCTGCTCGACATCCGGATGCCGGACGTGGACGGGCTCACGATTCTGGCCGACCTGCGCCGGATGCCGCAGGCTCCGGTGGTCGCCATGCTCACCACGTTCGACACCGACGAATACGTGGCGACCGCGCTGCGTTCGGGCGCCGCCGGATTCCTGCTCAAGGACACCGACCCCGAGCAGCTCCCCCATCTGGTGCGCACCCTGGCCGAGGGAGGGACCGTACTGTCGTCCAAGGTCACGCGGCTGGTGGTGGGCGGCTACCTCGACAACAGCGTCCGGGAGCCCGCCGCCGTCCGGCTCACCGCCCGGCTCACCGAGCGTGAACGCGCCGTGCTCGTCCTCATGGCCGAAGGACTCGCCAACAACGAGATCGGCGAACGGCTGCACCTGAGCACCGGCACCATCAAGGGCCATGTCACCAACGTCCTCGGCAAACTGCGGGTGGGCAGCCGTGTCCAAGCGGCGCTCATCGCCGAGCGCGCGGGCCTGCTCACTCCCGCGCCCGCGCAGGACGAGGGCGCCCGGTGAGCTCCCGGCAGCCGTCGGCCGTGCTCCTCGACATCGGCTTCGTCGGGTTCGCGCTGGCGGACGCCTGGGCGCACGTCGGAGCCGAGGACCAGCCGGCCGCCGCCTTCGCGTTGCTCGGCGCCCTCGCCCTGATGCTGCGGCACCGGCTGCCCCTGACGACCTTCGTCCTCACGCTCCCCACCGCCCTGGTCACCGACGCGGTGGTCGCTCCCATGGCCGCGCTGTACACGCTCTCCTCCGTCAACCGCCACCGTCTCCTGCTGGCCGGCTGCGCGCTGGCCTACGCGATCATCGACTTCCTGCCCTGGCCGTGGTCGTCCCTGGACGCCACCGAGCTGTCCCAGACGAACAACCTGTTCCACCTCAGCTACACCCTGGCCACCGCCGCCGCTCCGGTCTTCCTCGGCCAGCTCGTCCAGGCCCGGCGCGAGCTGTCCCTGCGGCTCGCCGACATCTCCGAGGCCCGCGAGCAGGAACGGCTGCTGACCGCCCAGAGCGTGCTGGCGAAGGAGCGCGCCCAGCTCGCCCGCGAGATGCACGACGTGGTCTCCCACCAGGTCAGTCTCATCGCCGTACAGGCCGGAGCGCTCCAGGTGAGCGGCCGGGACGCCGAGACCAGGCAGGCCGCGGCCACGATCCGCCGGCTGAGCGTGCAGACCCTGGAGGAACTGCGCCACATGGTCAGCGTGCTGCGGGCCTCCGGCAGCAGGCCCACGGAGCTCACCCCGCAGCCTTCGCTCGCCGACCTGGAGCACCTGGTCGAGGCCAGCGGCATCGAGGCGAAGCTGGAGACCGACCTGCCCGAGGAGCTTCCGCCCACGGTGCAGCGCGCCGTCTACCGCACCGTCCAGGAAGCGCTGACCAACGTCCGCAAACACGCCCCCGGCGCCGCCGCGACCGTCCGCGTCCGGCACACGGACGGCGTCCTGCGCGCCACCGTCACCAACACCGCCCCCACCCGGCCCGCGGTGCCCCTGCCGAGCGCCCAGAACGGCCTGGTCGGCCTGGCCCAGCGCGCGGAGCTCCTGGGCGGCACCGTCACGTCCGGCCCCACGTCCCAGGGGGGCTACCAGCTCCGCCTGGAACTGCCCGTCGACCGGAACCGGTGAACGCCGCTCCCGGCACGGCGGCGCCCCACGACGCGGCACGACGCGGCGCGGCACAGCGCGCACAGCGCGGCACGGGAGCAATCGGACCACGGTCCGGTTGCGTGTCCCGTCGGGTGGCGCGCGGCGGTGTCCGACGCCGGTTCCCCGGCCGGTCGCGGGGGCGGGCCGGCCAGTCGGCGGGGTGCGTCCGGACACCTGGCGGATGGTGCGGCCGGGGGATCTGCGGCGACCGTGGAGGACGTGAGGCACCCCGTGGCGCCGGCCCGACCGATCAGGCGGCCGTCACCCCGGGCCTCGCACCGTCCGAAGCCGTGCCGGGTCAAGAGGGGCCAAGAACGGCCAAGAAGGAGGTCGGTCCCATGTCCATCCACCTGACGCTTCTGTGCGCGCCCGGCGGTGACGCCACGCTGGACCCGCTCCTCGGCGACGTTCCCCTGAGTGAGCGCGACCTGCGTCTGGCAGGCACCGCGAGAGCAGTGCTCTCTCCCCACGAGCCGGCCGTCCGGGCACCCTCGGTCCGTTGCTCGCAGACCGCCGAGGCCATCGGCCTGGCGGCCGCGCCCGAGCCCATGCTGCGCGATCTCGACGTGGGTGGTTGGTGCGGTCGCACCGTCGGCGAAGTCGCCGCGGCCGACCCCGAAAGGTACAGCGCCTGGCTCACGGATCCGGATGCCGCGCCCCACGGAGGGGAGTCCGTACGCCGGCTCTGCCGCCGGTCGGCGGACTGGCTGGACAGCGTCGCACCCGACGCGGGCCACACCGTGGCCATCACCGAAGCGGCCGTCGTCCGAGCCGCGCTCATCCGGGCCCTGGCCCTGCCGGCACGAGCTTTCTGGCATCTCACCGTGCCGCCCCTGAGCACGGCCTTCCTCACCTGGCGAGGCGGCTACTGGGACGTCCAGTTCGGCCGCGTCTCCCCCCAGGAGTCCCGGCGCCGGCTGCTCTCGCGGCCGCCGGCACCCGCGGGCGCCGGCGGCGGCGACCGGCAGGCGGCGGGCCATCCGGACGAAGACGACGACAACGGCAACAGCGACGGCAACAGCAACGGCAACAGCAACGGCTCAAGTCGCTTGCCGGAATCGATCCTCACCAGGTGCGGCTGAGCGCGCCTCCGCCGGAAGTGCCGCGATACGCCGTCGTTCGGCTGCGGCACCGCCGTGACTGGTCGCGCGGTTCCGCCCCCGGCCTCGGGCCGGGGGCGGCCGTGCGACCGGCCCGGTCACGGCCGATCGCCTGCGGCACAAGGGGAGTCGAGCCTCGCCGGACCGAGTCCGGATCCCGGGGCGGGGATTGACGGGACGGGATTTACTTAGAGTAGCCTTGCCTAAGTTGACCGTCTCCGGAGGGTGGCCGGTGGGATCAGGGGAACTGTCGGGGCGGGATGTCCTGGCGAGGTCGGTCGGAGGGCAGGGGCGGCGAGTCGCTCTCGGCGCCGCGCTCGGAAGCGTGCACCAGTTCGGGGAGGCCCTGGTCCCCGTACTCGTCGGTGTCGTCGTCGACCAGGCCGTGGCCGGCCGGGACGCCGGGCGTCTGGTGCTGTGGCTGGCCGTGCTGGCCGTCCTGTACGTGTGCCTGTCGTGGAGTTTCCGGCTGGGCGCGCGGGCCGGGGAGCGCGGGGCCGAGGAGGCCGCCCACGAGTTGCGGCTGGCCGTCGTGCGCCGGGTGCTCGACCCGCGGGGCGGAGCCGAGGCGGACCGGCTCTCCGGTGAGCTGGCCAATGTCGCCACGGAGGACGCCAAGCGCGTCGGCGCGGTCAACATGGCTCTGATGAGCGGGATTTCGGCGGTCGCCGGCATCACCGTCAGCGCCGTTGCGCTGCTGCTGACGTCCGTACCGCTCGGTCTGATCGTGCTGCTGGGCACGCCTGTGCTGCTGTGGCTCGGGCATCTGCTCAGCAAGCCCCTGGAACGGCGCAGCGAGGCCGAGCAGGACCGGGCCGCCGGGGCCGCCGGGGTCGCGGCCGATCTGGTGGCCGGGCTACGGGTGTTGAAGGGGCTCGGCGCGCAGCGGGCCGCGGTCGAGCGCTACCGCCGGACCAGCCAGGTCTCCCTCGCCGCCACCCTGCGCGCGGCCCGGGCCGAGTCGTGGCAGACCGGGCTCGTGCTGGCCCTGACCGGCGGGTTCATCGCGCTGATCGCCTGGGTGGGCGGCCGGCTGGCCCTCGACGGCTCCCTCACGCTCGGCCAGTTGGTCTCGGCGGTGGGCCTCGCGCTGTTCCTCCTTGGGCCGTTGGAGACGTTCGCCTGGGTCAACGCCGAACTGGCCCAGGGCCGTGCCTCCGCCGCCCGCATCGCCGAGGTGCTCTCGGCGGGGCCCGCCGTCACGGGCGGGGAGGAACCGGTGCCGGACGCGGTGCGTGGGGAGTTGCGGCTGCGCGGGGTGCGGCTCGGCGGCCTGGACGGCGTGGACCTCGACGTGCCCGCCGGACGGCTGACCGGGATCGCGGTGACCGATCCGGCCTGTGCCGAGGCCCTGTTGAGCTGCCTGGGCCGGGAGAGCGACCCGGAGTCGGGCACGGTGGAACTGGACGGGGTGCCGCTGACCCGGCTGGACCCGGCCCGGCTGCGGGCCGCGGTGCTGGTCGCCGCACACGACGCCGCGCTGTTCGAGGGATCCCTCGCCGACAACGTGGTCCCGGCGGACGCGGCCCATGTGTCGGATGCGGCCCTCGCATCGGGCCCGGCGGACGCATCGGGTCCGGCGGACGCATCGGGCCCGGCGGACGGCGAGGCCGATCCGCTGACGGCACGCGCCATGGCCGCCGCCGACGCCGACGAGGTGGTCCGCTCGCTGCCGCACGGCGCGGCCACCGGGGTGGGCGAGGGCGGGCGTTCGCTGTCCGGCGGGCAGCGGCAGCGCGTCCTGCTGGCTCGGGCCCTGCGGGCCGGGGCCCCGGTCCTGGTCGTGCACGATCCGACGACCGCGGTGGACGCGGTCACCGAGGCCCGGATCGCCGAGGGACTCCGGGAGTTCCGGCGGGGCCGTACGACGGTCGTGGTGACCAACAGCCCCGCGCTGCTCGCCGTGACCGACCGGGTGGTGCTGCTGGACGGCGGCCGGGTCGGCGCCGAGGGCACCCACGCGGAACTGGCCCGGACCCACGAGACCTACCGGACGGCGGTACTGGCATGACGGACGTCACCGCGGGGCCGGACGCCATCGCACAGCCCGGCACCACCGCCGAACGCGACCTGCTGCCCACCGCCACGCCCGCCCGCACCCGCGCGGCCGTCCGCGAACTCCTGCGCCCCGACCGGAAGCTGGCGGTGGCCGGATTCGGCACGATGGTGATCGCCACGGCCGTCGGGCTGCTCACCCAGCCGCTGCTCGGGCACATCGTGGACGTGGTCACCGAGCACCGCTCCCCCGACGCGCTCACCTGGCCGGCCGTCGCGCTCGCCGGGGTCGCCGTGGTGCAGGGCATCAGCACCGCGCTCGGCATGTCCCTGGTGTCCCGGCTCGGCGAGACCGCGCTCGCCCGGCTGCGTGAACTCTTCGTGGAACGCGCCCTGTCGCTGCCGCTGGAGCGGCTGGAGCGGGCGGGCTCCGGCGACCTCAACGCGCGGGTCACCCGGGACGTCTCCCGGGTCGCCGACGCCGTGCGCACCGCGCTGCCCGAACTCGCCCGCTCCGGGCTGTCCATCGTGCTGACCCTGGCCGCCCTCGCCGTGCTGGACTGGCGGTTCCTGCTGGCCGCGCTGCTCGCGGTGCCCGTGCAGGCGCACACCGCCCGCTGGTACGTGCGCAACGCCGTGCCCCTGTACGCGAAGGAGCGGATCGCCACCGGGGCCCAGCAGCAGCAGTTGCTGGACACCATCGGCGGGGCCCGGACGGTTCGGGCGTACCGGCGCCAGGACGACCACACCCGCCGGGTCACCGAACGGTCACGCGCGGCCGTGGAGTTGACGATGCGCGGGGTGCGGCTGGTGCTGCGCTTCTACAGCAGGCTGCACATCGCCGAGTACGTGGGGCTGGCCGCCGTGCTGGTCACCGGTTTCCTGCTGGTGCGGTCCGGTGCCGCCTCGGTCGGTACGGCGACCGCCGCCGCGCTGTACTTCCACAGCCTCTTCGGGCCGGTCAACACCGCGCTGGTGCTCCTGGACGACGCCCAGTCGGCGACGGCGGGACTGGCCCGGCTGGTCGGGGTCGTCGACGAGCCGGCACCCGCGGCCGCCGAGCACACGGACGGCCGTACGACCGCCGGGACGGGCGATCCGGCCGTGACGGGCGATCCGGCCGTGACGCTGACCGGGGTCTCGCACGCGTACGTACCCGGCCGTCCGGTGCTGCACGGTGTCGACCTGGAGGTGCGGCCCAAGGAACGGGTCGCGCTGGTCGGCACCACGGGCGCGGGCAAGACGACCCTGGCCCGGCTGGTGGCGGGACTGCACCGTCCGGAGGCCGGGCGGGTCGACGTCGGCGGCACCGAACCGGACGGCTCCGGCCGCCTGGTGGGGCTCGTCACCCAGGAGGTGCACGTGTTCGCCGGGCCGCTCGCCGACGACCTGCGCCTGGCCCGCCCGGACGCGGGCGACGAGGAACTGCGGGACGCGCTGGCCGCGGTGGGCGCCCTCGCTTGGGCCGAGGCCCTGCCGGAGGCGCTGGACACGGTCGTCGGCGACGGCGGGCACCGGCTCACCGCCGACCAGGCCCAGCAACTCGCCCTGGCCCGGCTGCTGCTGGCCGATCCGCCGGTCGTCGTGCTCGACGAAGCGACCGCCGAGGCGGGCAGCTCCGGCGCCCGGCTGCTCGACGAGGCCGCCGAGCAGGCGCTGCAGGGCCGTACCGCACTGGTCGTGGCACACCGCCTCAGCCAGGCCGCCGCGGCCGACCGGGTGGTCGTGCTGAGCGAAGGCCGGGTGGCGGAGGAGGGCACCCACGACGAACTCCTCGCCGCCCGGGGCCGGTACGCCGCCCTGTGGCAGGCCTGGTCGGACCACCGCTCCCCCGCAGCCCCCCACTAGATCTGGATCCCCAGAAGACCGAGCCGCCCCCCGCCGGACCCATCGCCAAGAACAGAAGGATCAGCCGATGCCCCGCGTCACCAGAGTGTCCAGGCTCACCGGCCTGCTCGCCTCCGTCATCCTGCTCACGGCGACGGCGGTCGCCTGCGGCTCCTCCGACTCCGGCTCCGACAGCGGCTCCGGCTCGTCGTCGTCCGCGGCGAAGGACTCGTCCGCCGGCGCGTTCCCCGTGACGATCGCCCACAAGTTCGGCAGTACGACCATCAAGTCGGAGCCCAAGCGGATCGTGACCGTCGGCCTCACCGACCAGGACGCCGTCCTCGCCCTCGGCAAGGTCCCGGTCGGCACGACCGAGTGGCTGGGCGGCTACAAGGGCGCGATCGGCCCCTGGGCCCAGGACAAGCTGGGCAGCACGGCCGCGCCGACCGTCCTCAAGGACACCGGCACCGGCCCCCAGGTGGAGAAGATCGCCGCGCTCAAGCCGGACCTGATCCTCGCGGTGTACTCGGGGCTCACCAAGGCCCAGTACGAGAGCCTGTCGAAGTTCGCGCCGGTCGTGGCCCAGCCGAAGCAGTACAACGACTACGGCGTGCCGTGGCAGCAGCAGACCGAGGAGATCGGGCAGGCGCTCGGCAAGCCGGACGAGGCCAAGACGCTGGTGTCGGGCGTGGAGGCCAAGTTCACGGCGGCCGAGAAGGCCAACCCCGCGTTCGCCAAGGCCACGGCGGTCATGGCGACGCCGTACCAGGGCGTGTTCGTCTACGGCAGCCAGGACCCGCGCTCCCGGCTCCTGTCCGACCTCGGCTTCACGCTGCCCAAGGACCTCGACAAGGTGATCGGGGACCAGTTCGGGGCCCAGATCAGCAAGGAACGCTACGACCTGCTCGACCAGGACGTGGCCGTGTGGATCGCGCCGGACACCACCACGTCGGTCACCAAGCTGCACAGTGACCCGGTCTACGGCGACCTGAACGTGGTGAAGCAGGGCCGTGAGGTCTACATCAAGGAGACCAGCGACTACGGCAACGCGGTGTCCCTGTCGACCGTGCTGAGCATCCCCTACGTCCTGGACCGCCTGGTGCCGCAGCTGGCGGCGGCGGTGGACGGCAAGACGGCGACGAAGGTGGAGCAGCCGGCGTCGTGAGCGTATGAAAGAGAGCGTATGAAAAAAAAGGGGGGCGGTCCGGTTCCAGACCGGACCGCCCCCCCCTTTCGTCTGCCGTCAGGAGCCGTCGACCAGGCTCTTGGGCCGCATGTCCGTCCAGTGCGTCTCGATGTGGTCCAGGCACTCCTGCCGGGCGGCCGGGCCGTGCGCGACCGTCCAGCCGGCGGGTACGGCCACGAAGTCGGGCCACAGGCTGTACTGGCCCTCGTCGTTGACGAGGACGGAGTAGACACCGTCGGGGTTCTCGAACGGGTTGCTCATGTCAGCGGGTCCTTGCCTTTCGGTCTGTTCGGTCTGTTCGGTCTGCTCGGTCTGCTCGGTCTGCTCGGTCTGCTCGGCCGGGGCGGCCGGGCAGTTCAGTTCAGTTCGGCCGCGCGTGCCACCAGCGCCGTCAGCGCCCGGAACCAGGTCCCGGCCAGCTCCCGTACCGCGTCCTCGGTGAGGAGTCCGGCCGCGTACGCCCAGTGGGCGGTGAGTTCCGGTCCTTCGGGGCGGTCCTCGGTGAGGGCGTTGAGGGTGAGCGCGTGCGACATCGGCATGCCGGCGTCGGCGTCGAGGTCGGCGGCGTCCTCCTCGGCGGCGTAGGACCAGTCGGCGGCCGCGGGGCGGTCGAAGCGGCCCATGTAGTTGAACTCGATCTGCGGTTCGGCGAGTTCGGCGAGGAGCGGGCCGGTCGCGGGGTTGAGCCGGCGCAGCAGGCCGTGGCCGATGCCGGCCGCCGGGAGGGCGGTGAGGTGGTCGCGGATCCGGGCCACGGCCGCGTCGAGGGCGGGTCCGCCGCCGAGGGCCTCCGCGCCGGACGCACCGGGGTCGAGCCGTACCGGGACGACACTGGTGAACCAGCCGACCGTGCGGGACAGGTCGGCGTCGCCCGCGAGTTCCTCCTCGCGGCCGTGGCCTTCCAGGTCGACCAGGACCGGACCGCCGGCTTGCTCGGCGCCCAGGGTCCGGGCCCGCCAGTCGCCGACGGCCAGGGCGAACGCGGTGAGCAGGACGTCGTTGACGCTCGCCCCGAAGGCGGCCGGGACCCGGCTGAGCAGGGGGCCGGTGACGGCGGCGGGCAGGGAGAGGGACAGGTAGCGGGTCGTGGCGACGGTGTCCCGGGCCGGGTCGAGCGGGCGGGGCAGCGGCAGCTCGGCGCCCTCGGCGAGGACGGAGGTCCACCAGGGCAGCTCGTCCTCGGCGGCCGGTTCGCAGGCCCGGGCGCCCAGCAGTCGTGACCAGCGGGCGAACGACAGCTCCACCGGCGCCAGTTCGAGGGTACGGCCGCCGCGGACGGCCGCCCAGGCGGTGGCCAGGTCGGGCAGCAGTACGCGCCAGGAGACGCCGTCGACCACCAGGTGGTGGACGAGGAGCAGCAGCCGCCCGGGGTGGTCCGGTCCGGCGTCGAACCAGACCGCCCGCACCATCGCCCCGGCCTCGGGGTCGAGCTCCGCCAGGGCCGTCGGCGCGTGGCGGGCGACGGCGTCCCGCAGCGCGCTCTCGTCCGCGGCGGCCTCCCGTATGTCGACCCGGGTGAGCCAGGTCCGTACGTCGGTGTCGGCCGCAGCGGGCACCGAGAGCGCGGCCTCCGGGGTGCGGACCAGCCGGGCCCGGAGCATGTCGTGCCGGGCGGCGAGCGCCCCTAGCACGGTCAGCAGGCCGGGTTCGGTGAGGTCCGACGGGGTGCGCAGCAGGGCCGCCTGGTGGTAGGCGGCGACGGGGCCGCCGCGGTCGAGCAGGGCGCGCATGATCGGGGTGAGCGGGACGGTGCCGGTGCCGTCGTCGTGCGCGGCCCGCCGGTCGCCCGCGCCCAGCGGGACGGCGACGGCGGCCAGGGCGGCGACCGTGCGGTGCTGGAGGATCTGGCGCGGGGTGACCCGCAGGCCGCCCGAGCGGGCGCGGGCGACGAGTTGCATGGCGACGATGCTGTCCCCGCCGAAGGCGAAGAAGTCGTCGTCCGTGCCGATCGCCTCGGCGGGCAGCCCGAGGGCGTCCGCGAACAGGTCGCGCAGGGCGCGCTCGGTGTCGTTCTCCGGGGCCCGCCCGCCGCCCGCGGCGGTGAAGTCCGGGGCGGGCAGGGCGGCCCGGTCGAGCTTGCCGTTGGAGAGCAGCGGCAGCCGCTCCAGGACGACCACGGCGGCCGGGACCATGTACTCGGGCAGGCGGGCGGCGGCGTGGGCGCGCAACTCCCCTCCGCCGACCTGGTCCGAGACCGCGTAGGCGATCAACTGCCGTACTCCGGGCCGGTGTTCGCGGGTCACGACGACGCTCTGCGCGACCGCCGGGTGGGTGTCCAACGCGGCCTCGATCTCCGCGAGTTCGACCCGGTAACCGCGGATCTTCACCTGGTCGTCGGTGCGGCCGGCGAATTCGAGCAGTCCGTCCTCGGTCCAGCGGGCCAGGTCGCCGGTGCGGTACATCCGCTCCCCCGGCAGTCCGAAGGGGTCGGCGACGAAGCGTTCGGCGGTGAGGCCGGGCCGGCCGAGGTAGCCGCGGGCCAGGCCCGGTCCGGACAGGTACAGCTCGCCGGTGACGCCGGGCGGGACCGGGCGCAGGGCGGTGTCCAGGACGTAGGCGCGGGAGTGGTGGACGGGGCGGCCGACGACCGGGCGGGCGCTGTCGCGTACCCGGCCGACGAGGGCGTCGACGGTGGCCTCGGTGGGGCCGTACAGGTTGACCGCCTCGGTGTCGGGGAGCGCGGCGAGCCGCTGCCACAGCGACTCGGGCACGGCTTCGCCGCCGAAGCCGACCATCGCGAGCGGGCAGTCGCCGCCGGGCCCGATCAGGCCGCTGTCGGCCATCCGGGCGAGCAGGGACGGGGTGACCTCGATGAAGTCGATGCCCCGGTCGCGGATGAACGCGGCGAGGAGTTCGGGGTCGCGGCGGGTGTCGTCGTCGGCGATGTGCAGGGCGTGTCCGTCGAGGAGCCAGAGCTGCGGCTGCCAGGAGGCGTCGAAGGAGAACGACCAGGCGTGCCCGACCCGCAGCCGGCGCCGCCCGGTGCGGGCCTTGGCGAGGTCGTGCAGGTCGTGGCGGTGGCTGTGGAAGAGGTTGGCGACGCCGCGCTGGGTGACGACGACGCCCTTGGGGCGGCCGGTGGAGCCGGAGGTGTAGATGACGTAGGCGGGGTGGTCGGGGCCGGGGGCGGTGGGATCGGCCTGCGGGAGGTCGTCCGGCGGGCCGTCCTTCGGGGCGTCCTTCGGGGCGTCGAGGAGCAGGACGGGGGTCTCGGTGGCGGGCAGGCTCGCGGCGGTCCCGGTGGTGGCCAGGACGAGCACCGGGCGGGCGTCGGCGAGCATGGCGGTGAGGCGGGCCTCTGGCAGGTCGGGGTCGAGGGGCAGATAGGCGGCGCCCGCCTTCATCACGGCGAGGATCGCGGCGATGTGGTCGGCGGTGCGGGGCAGGGCGAGGGCCACGATCCGCTCGGGCCCGGCGCCGTGCCCGGCCAGGACGCGGGCCAACTCAGCGCTCCGGGCTTCGAGTTCGGCGAAGGTCCAGGTGGTGCGGCCGTCGGTGACGGCGACCGCGTCCGGGGTGGCGGCGGCCTGGGCGGCGAACAGCGCCGGTACCGTGCCGAGGCGTTCGGCGGCCGGGAGGGCGGTGTCGTTCCAGGTCTCCAGGACGGTGTACCGGTCGGCGGAGCCGAGCAGGTCGAGGCGGCCGACGGGGCGGCCCGGGTCGGCGGCCATGCCGGTCAGCAGGCCGGTCAGGGCGTCCGTGATCCGCCGCACGGTGGCCGCCTCGAACAGGTCGGGGCGGAACTCGGCGGTCACCCGCAGCCGTTCGGCGGGCTCGACCGCCCAGGCGAGGGGGTAGTGGGTGGAGTCCGCGTGCGCGCGGACCGTGGCGCGCGGCGCGTCACCCGTGTCCTCGTCGGGCTCAGCGACCGGGTACGACTCGAACACCACGAGGGTGTCGAAGAGTTCGCCGAGTCCGGCGGTGCGCTGGATGTCGGCGAGGCCGAGGTGCTGGTGGGCGATGAGCCGGGACTGCTCGTCCTGGACCCGTTCCAGGAGGGCGGCCGTGCTCTCGTCGGGGCGGATCCGCACCCGGACCGGGATCGTGTTGATGAAGAGGCCGATCATCGCCTCGGCGCCGGTGAGTTCGGGCGAGCGGCCCGCGACGGTGGCGCCGAACACCACGTCGTCACGTCCGGTGAGGCGGCCGAGGAGCACGCCCCAGGCCGCCTGCACGAGGGTGTTGACGGTGACGCCCGCGCGCCGGGCGAACGCCTCCAGCTCCGCGGTGCGGTCGGCGTCCAGTTCCACGGTGTGGGTGTGCGGGACGGCGGCGGCCCGGTCGGGGTCGGCGGGCGCGAGCCGGGTGGGTTCGGCGAGGCCGGTGAGCGCCTCGGTCCAGGCGGCGGCGGAGACGGCCGGGTCCTGGGCGGCCAGCAGCCGCAGGTGCTCCCGGTAGGGGGCCGGCGGGGCCGGGGTGCGGCCCTCGTAGCGTGCCCACAGCTCGGCGGTGAGCAGCGGCAGCGACCAGCCGTCGAGGAGCAGGTGCTGGTGCGAGAGGACCAGGCGGTGCCGGTCCGGGCCGGTGCGGGCCAGCAACAGGCGCAGCAGCGGCGGGTGTTCGGGGTCGAAGCGCCGCCGCTCCTGCCCGAGCAGCCGGGTCCAGGCCGCCTCGTCGCCATCAGCGGCGTCGAGCTGCCGCCAGGGCAGCACGGCGGTGCGCGGTACGACGGCCACCGGGCGTCCGGAGGACAGGTAGCGGAAGCCGCTGCGCAGGTTCTCGTGGGCGTCGAGCAGGTCCTGTGCGGCGGCGCGCAGCCGGTCGGCGTCGACGGGGCCTTCGAGGTCGTAGGTGATCTGGACGGTGTAGACGTCCGGGCCGTCGTCTCCGGAGTCCAGGGCCGCGTGGAAGAGGAGTCCGGCCTGGAGCGGGGAGAGGGGCAGCACGTCGGTGCCGGCGGGCAGGGCGGCGACCTCGGCGCGTTCGGCGTCGGTGAGGTCGAGGAGGGCGGTTTCCCTGGCCCGGTCCCCGGACGTGGCGGTGGTCGCGACCGCGGCCAGCCCCGCCACCGACTTGTGCCGGAACACGTCGCGCGGGCTGAACGCCAGCCCGGCGGCGCGGGCCCGGGCGACCAGCTGCATGGCGACGATGCTGTCCCCGCCGAGGGCGAAGAAGTCGTCGTCCACACCCACCCGTTCGAGGCCGAGGATCTCGGCGACCAGGGCGCCCAGGGTCTCCTCCAGCGGGGTGCGCGGCCGGGTGTCGGTCACCTCGGCGGCGAAGTCCGGGGCGGGCAGGGCCCGGCGGTCCAGCTTGCCGTTCGGGGTGAGCGGGAGGGCGTCGAGGGTGATGACGGCGGCCGGGACCATGTGGTCGGGCAGCGAGCGAGCGGCGTGGGCGCGCAGTTCGGCGGAGTCCGCGCCGGGGCCGGTGGGCACCGCGTACGCGACGAGCCGTTCGTCCCGCATCACCACGGTGGCATGCGCGACGGCCGGGTGGGCGGCGAGCACGGTCTCGATCTCGCCGAGTTCGATGCGGAAACCGCGCAGCTTGACCTGGTCGTCGGTGCGGCCGAGGTACTCCAGCTCCCCGTCGGCCGTCCAGCGGGCCAGGTCGCCGGTGCGGTACATGCGGGCCCCCGCCGGACCGAACGGGTCGGCCACGAACCGTTCGGCGGTCAGCCCGGGGCGGCCGAGATAGCCGCGCGCGAGCTGCACGCCCGCGAGATACAGCTCCCCCGCGACGCCGGGCGGCACCGGGCGCAGACCGGCGTCGAGGACATAGGTGCGGGTGTTCCACACCGGGCGGCCGATGGGAACACTCGTCGCACCCGGGACGGTCTCGGTCGCGGTCACGTCGACGGACGCCTCGGTCGGGCCGTAGAGGTTGTGCAGGCGGACGTCCGGCAGGACGTGGTGGAACCGGGCGGCCAGCGGTGCGGGCAGCGCCTCGCCGCTGCACATCACCTGGCGGAGGCCGGCGCAGTCTGCGGCGGCGGGCTCGTCGAGGAAGGCGCGCAGCATGGACGGCACGAAGTGGGCCGTGGTGACGCGCTCGCGCCGGACGAGGTCGGCCAGGTAGGCCGGGTCCTGGTGGCCCTCGGGCCGGGCGACCACCAGTCCCGCGCCGGTGACCAGCGGCCAGAAGAACTCCCACACCGACACGTCGAAGCCGGCCGGCGTCTTCTGCAGCACCCGGTCGGCCGCGCCCAGGCGGTAGGTGTCCTGCATCCACAGCAGCCGGTTGACGATGCCCGCGTGCGGGACGGTGACGCCCTTGGGGCGGCCGGTGGAGCCGGAGGTGTAGATGACGTAGGCGGGGTGGCGGGGGTCGTAGGAGGTGGGCAGCGGGGCGTCGGCGGGGTGGTCCGGGGTGCCGTCGGCGGCCACCGTGAGGCGGGGCGTGCCGGTGTCAGGAACGGCGATGCCCTCCCCCGTGACCAGGCAGGCCGGGCGGGCGTCGGTGAGCGTGTACGCCAGTCGGTCGGCGGGATAGCCGGTGTCGAGGGGCAGGTAGGCGGCGCCCGCGCGGTGCACGGCGAGCAGGGTCACCACGAGGGCGGCGGAGCGCGGCAGGGCGACGGCGACGGTCGTCTCGGCGCGGGCGCCGTGCGCGGCGAGGGTGTGGGCGAGCCGCTCGACGCGCTGGTCGAGTTCGGCGTAGGTGAGCGCGGTGCCCTCGAAGACGAGGGCCGTGGCGGCGGGAGTCCGGGCGACCTGGGCGCGGAACAGTTCGGGGAGGGTGAGGTCCGGAACGGGCCGGGCGGTGTCGTTCCAGCCGGTGAGGACGAGGGCGCGTTCGTCGTCGCGCAGCACGTCGAGGGTGCCGACGCGGCGGCCGGGGTCGGCGGCGACCTGGGCCAGCAGGGACTCCAGGCGGCGGGCGAGGAGTCCGGCGGTCCGCGCGTCGAAGAGGTCGGCGCTGTACTCGATCCAGCCGTCGATGTGCTCGCCCCGCTCGACGAAGTCGAAGCTGAGGTCGAACTTGGCGCTGTCCTGCCCGACGGTCTCGCGGCGGGCGGTCAGGCCGGGCAGCACGGGGCTCTCGCCCGGTCCCGCGAGGTGGACGACCATCACCTGGAACAACGGATGCCGGGCCAGGGAGCGTTCGGGGTTGAGGGTCTCCACCAGCCGCTCGAAGGGCAGGTCCTGGTGCTCGTAGGCGGCCAGGTCGGTGTCCCGGACCCGGGCGAGCAGCTCGCCGAAGGTGGGGTCGCCGGTCAGGTCGGTGCGCAAGACCAGGGAGTTGACGAAGAACCCGACCAGGTCTTCGAGTGCCTCGTCGGACCGCCCGGACACCGGGGCGCCGAGCGGGATGTCGTCCCCGGCGCCGAGCCGGTGCAGCAGCGCGGCCACCGCCGCCTGGGCCACCATGAACATGCTGACGCCGTGGCTGCGGGCCAGGCCGCGCAGGGCGCCGGCCAGGGCGGGCGGGACGGTGAAGCCGGTGGTGCCGCCGCGCCCGGTGGGCTCGGCGGGGCGCGGCCGGTCGGTGGGCAGGTTCAGCTCGGCGGGCAGTCCGCGCAGCGTCTCGGTCCAGTGGGCGAGCAGCTCCGGCTCGGCCGCGGCCAGCAGTTCGCGCTGCCAGAGCGTGTAGTCGGCGTAACTCGCTGGCAGTGGGCTCCAGTCGGGGGCCCGACCCGCAGTCCGGGCCGCGTAGGCGGTGGCGAGGTCGGCGAGCAGCGGGCGGTCGGACCACTCGTCGGTGGCGATGTGGTGGAGGAGCAGCAGCAGGACGTGCTCGCCGGGGCCGGTCTCGAACAGGGTCGCGCGGAACGGGAGTTCGCGTTCCAGGTCGAAGACGTGCGCCGCCCGGTCGGCGAGTTCCGCGAACGGGGCCGTCTCCAGCGGGACTTGCGCATCCGCCAGGATCCGCTGGTACGGGACTCCGTCGACCGCCGGGAAGACGGTCCGCAGCGGGGTGTGCCGGGCGGCCACGTCGTCCAGGGCGGCCTGGAGGGCGTCCCGGTCGAGGGGGCCGGTCAGCCGCCAGGCCGAGGGCAGGTTGTACGCCGTGCTCGCGCCGTCCACCTGGGCGAGCAGCCACAGCCGGCGCTGCGCCGAGGACAGCGGCAGCAGTTCGGGGCGCGGGCGCGGGACGGCGAGCGCCGGACGTGTCCCGGTGGCAGACGTGTCGGTGCGGGCGGCGAGCAGGGCCACCGTCGGTGCCTCGAAGACGTCGCGGACCGTCAGTTCCGCGCCGAGTGCGGTGCGGGCGCGGCCGGCCAGGCGCATGGCGAGCAGCGAGTGGCCGCCCAGTGTGAAGAAGTCGTCGTCCGGGCCGACCCGTTCGCGGCCCAGGACGTCGGCGAACAGGGCGGCGAGGATCTCCTCGCGCGGGGCGCGCGGGGCGCGCGGCGCGGCCCCGTCGCCCGTGCCGACGGTGAACTCGGGGGCGGGCAGGGCCTTGCGGTCGAGCTTGCCGTTCGGGGTGAGCGGCAGCGCGTCGAGGGTGACGTAGGCGGCCGGGACCATGTGGGCGGGGAGTGCGGCGGCCGCGTGCGCGCGCAGGGCCGTCGCGTCCACCACCGGGCCCGTGGCGGGGACGACGTAGGCGACGAGCGTCTGGCCGTGCACGGCGACCGTGGCCTGTGCGATGGCCGGGTGGGCGGCGAGTACGGCCTCGATCTCGCCGGGCTCGACGCGGAAACCGCGCACCTTCACCTGGTCGTCGGTGCGGCCGAGGTACTCGACCGTGCCGTCCGCCGTCCAGCGGGCCAGGTCTCCGGTGCGGTACATGCGGGTCCCCGCCGGACCGTACGGGTCGGCCACGAACCGCTCGGCGGTCAGCCCGGGCCGCTCCAGATAGCCGCGCGCCAGCTGCACGCCCGCCAGGTACAGCTCCCCCGGAACCCCGGGCGGCACCGGGCGCAGACCGGCGTCGAGGACGTACAGGCGGGTGTTCCAGACCGGGCGCCCGACGGGCACGCTCGTCGCGCCGGGTCCGATCTCGATCGCCGTGACGTCGACGGACGCCTCGGTGGGGCCGTAGAGGTTGTGCAGTCCGGCGTCCAGCACCTCGTGGCAGCGGCGGGTGAGGGCGGCCGGGAGCGCCTCGCCGCTGCACAGCACGCGGCGCAGGCCCGTGCAGTCGGCGGCCGTCGGCTCCTCCAGGAAGAGCTGGAGCATCGAGGGGACGAAGTGGACGGTGGTGACGGCCTGTTCGCGGATCAGCGCGGCCAGGTAGGCGGGGTCGCGGTGGCCCTCGGGTCGGGCGACGACCAGCGTGGCGCCGGTGATCAGCGGCCAGAAGAACTCCCACACCGACACGTCGAAGCCGGCCGGCGTCTTCTGCAGGACGCGGTCGTCGGCGCCGAGACGGTAGGTGTCCTGCATCCACAGCAGCCGGTTGGCGATGCCCGCGTGCGAGACGACCACGCCCTTGGGGCGGCCGGTGGAGCCCGAGGTGTAGATGACGTACGCCGGGTGCCGGGGGTCGTACGACGCCGGGAGCGCCGCCTCCAGGCCGGTGGGCAGGGCGTCGCGGACGACGCACACCGGGCGGGCGTCCTCGACCATGAGGGCGAGCCGGTCCGCCGGGTAGTCCGGGTCCAGCGGCAGGTAGGCGGCACCGGCGCGGTGGGTGGCGAGGAGGGCGACGACGAGGTCGACCGAGCGCGGCAGGGCGACGGCGACGGTCCGTTCCGGGCCCGCGCCGAGCCCGGCCAGGACCCGGGCGGTGTGCTCGACCCGGGCGTCCAGCTCGGCGTAGGTGAGCCGCTGCTCCTCGAAGACGAGGGCGGTGGCGTCGGGGGTACGGGCCGCCTGGGCGCGGAACAGCTCGGGGAGCGTCAGAGCCGGGACGGGCCGGGCGGTGTCGTTCCAGCCGGTGAGGACGCGGGCCCGCTCGTCCTCGTCGAGGAGGTCCAGGTCCCCGAGCAGGGCGTCCGGTTCGGCGGCGGCGTGCGCGAGGAGCCGGGCCGCGCGGTCGGCCAGGGCCTCGGCGGTGCCGTGGTCGAAGAGGTCGGTGGCGTACTCCAGGAGCAGGACCACGCGGTCGGCCTCGTCGACGTACGTGAAGTGCAGGTCGAACTTGGCCCTGCCGGTGTCCATGTCGAACCACTCGGTGGCCAGGCCCAGCACGTCGGGGTCGCCGTCGGGCCGGTGGTGGTAGCCGAGCATGACCTGGAAGAGCGGGTTGCGGCCGGCCACCCGGGGCGGGTTGAGGGCCTCCACCACCCGGTCGAAGGGCAGGTCCTGGTACTCGAAGGCGGACAGCGACGACTCCCGTACCCGGCGCAGGAGTTCACGGAACGTCAGCCCGTCCTCCGACAGGTCGGTGCGCAGCACCAGGGTGTTGACGAAGAAGCCCACCAGCTCGGCGAGCGCCTCGTCCGTCCGGCCCGCGATGGGCGCGCCGAGGGGGATGTCGTCGCCCGCGCCAAGCCGCTGCAGCAGGGCGGCGGTGGCGGCCTGGAACAGCATGAACATGCTGGTGCCGGTGGCCGTGGTGAGATCGCGCATGGCGAGGGCGGTGGCGGCCGGCAGCTCCAGGCGGACCTTGCCGCCGCGTCCGGTCGGTTCGGCGGGGCGGGGCCGGTCGGCGGGCAGGGCCAGCTCGTCGGGCAGGCCGCGCAAGGCGTCCCGCCAGTGGGCGAGTTGGGTCTCGCCGCTGGTCGCGAGCAGGTCGCGCTGCCACAGGGTGTAGTCGGCGTACTGCACGGGCAGCGGCGCCCACTCCGGGGCCGTACCCGCGCGGCGGGCCGCGTAGGCGGTGCCGAGGTCGGCGAGGAACGGCCGGTCGGACCACTCGTCGGTGGTGATGTGGTGCAGGACGACGGCCACCAGGTGGTCGTCGTCGGCCACTCGGAACACTTCGCAGCGCAGCGGGAGTTCGGTCGTGAGGTCGAAGGGACGGCGCTGGGCCGCCTCGATCAGCGCGGGCAGCGCCGCCTCGGTGGCCTCGGCGACGGTGAGGGCCGGGTGAGCCTCCTCGGCGGGGACGATCCGCTGGTACGGCTCGCCGTCGTGGGCCGGGAACACGGTGCGCAGCGCCTCGTGGCGGGCGGCCACGTCCCGCAGGGCGGCGCGCAGGGCCTCGGTGTCGAGGTCGCCGCGCAGCCGGAAGACCAGCGGGAAGTTGTAGGCGACACCGCTGCCGGTGATCTGTTCGACGAGCAGCAGCCGGCGCTGGGCCGGGGACAGCGGGATCCGGGCGGGTCGGCCGGTCACCGGGGTGACGGGCGGCCGGGCGGGGCTCGCCGCGCCGACGCGGGCGGCGAGCCTGGCCGGGGTGGGGGCCTCGAAGAGGTCGCGGATGGCGAGTTCGGCGCCCAGTTCGGTGCGGGCGCGGCTGACCAGCCGGGTGGCGAGCAGCGAATGGCCGCCCAGGTCGAAGAAGTTGTCCTCCGCACCGGCCTCGGGGAGCCCGAGCACCTCCGCGAACAGGCGGCAGAGCACCTCCTCCTGCGGGGTGCGGGGGCCGCGGCCGCCGCCGAGGGCGACGGCGGGCTCGGCCTCGGGCAGGGCGCGGACGTCCAGCTTGCCGTTGGCGTTCATGGGCAGGCCGTCGACGGTGACGAAGGCGGCCGGGACCATGTACTCGGGCAGCTCCCGGCCGAGGTCCTCGCGCAGCCGCCGGACCAGGGCACTGGTCTCGCGGGCGGCGGTGGGGTCGTTGGCGTAGGGGGCGGTGCCGCCGCCGGGGCGGAACAGGCCGCCGGTGAGCCGGTGTCCGGCGGTCCCTTCGGTGAGGAAGACGGCGTCGTAGGTGCCGGTCCGCTCCGCCCAGGTGGTCAGGACGCGGTGCCCGGCCTCCGCGCCGAGCGCGTGGAGGGTCTCCGGGTCGACGCCGTCCTCGCGGGTGCGGCCGTCCGGAATGCCGGTCACGCGCAGGGCGGCGGGCCGCTCGACGCGCGGGCGGTCATCGACCCGCCCGGTCAGCAGGGCGCGCGAGTCGAGCAGTTGGCCGACGGCCGCGGAGGACCAGCCGCCGCGGGCGAGTTCGCCCACGGTGTGGGCGGTGCTCCACTCGACCGTCGGCGCGTCGTCGAGACGGATGTCCGGCTCACCGGCGTACAGGACGACGTCGTAGCGGTGCCGGGTCAGCTCGTTGTGGTGGCGGCCGCGCTTGGTGCGCAGGTCGGCGCCGTAGCCCAGGGTGGTGAAGTAGTCGGGGTCGACCAGGAGTTCCTTCTCCAGGCGCAGCCCGCGCTCCACCGCCCGCTCCAGGTCGGCCTCCGCCGTGCCCCGGGCGCGCTGGATCTCGGTGTGGAAGGTGCGGGCCAGCCGCAGGTTGCGGACGTCGCCGACGAACAGGGCCCCGCCGGGCGCGAGCAGCTCCATGGCGCCGTCGATGACGGCGGTGAGGTACTCGATGCTCGGGAAGTACTGGATGACGGAGTTGATGACGATCGTGTCGAAGTGGCCGGCGGGCAGGCCGCTGAGATCGTCGGCGGGTCGGCAGCGCAGCTCGACGCGGGCGGCCAGCTCCGGGTCCCGGGCGCGCAGTTCGGCGCCGATCTTGCGGATGACGGGGGCGGCGAAGTCGGTCGCCCAGTACTCCTCCGCGTCCGGGGCGAGCCGGGACAGCAACAGGCCCGACCCCACGCCGATTTCGAGGATGCGGTGCGGGTTCAGCGCGCGGATGCGGTCGACGGTGGCCTCGCGCCACTCGTGCATCTGCTCGAAGGGGATGGGCCGGCCGTCGTAGGAGCTGTCCCAGCCGTTGTACTGCTCGGTGAAGACGGCGGTGCCGATCTCCTCGTACTCGTCGGAGTAGATCTCCTGCCACTCCCCCACCTGCGCCGCCTCGGCGGCGAGGCGGTCGGCGGTGCGGTCGGCGGGGTCGGCGCCGGAGGGCACGACGTAGCCGACGAGGCGTTCGTCGCGGACCACGACGGCGGCCTGGGAGACCAGCGGGTGGCGGCTGAGGGCGGTCTCGATCTCACCGGGTTCGATGCGGTAGCCGCGGATCTTGACCTGGTCGTCGGTGCGGCCGAGGAAGTCGAGGTTGCCGTCGGGAGCACGGCGCACCAGGTCGCCGGTGCGGTACATGCGCTCGCCGGGCTCCCCGAACGGGTCGGCGACGAACCGCTCGGCGGTCAGGCCGGGCCGGTCGAGGTAGCCGCGGGCCAGGCCGATGCCGGCGATGTACAGCTCGCCGGGGACTCCGTCGGGGACCGGGCGCAGCCAGGCGTCGAGGAGGTGGGCGCGGGTGCCGCGGATGGGCTTGCCGACGGTGGGGGTGTCGGAGTCGAGGGTGCCGCCGCCGAGGGTGTTGATGGTGTACTCGGTCGGCCCGTACAGGTTGTAGCCGTAGGTGCCCTCGGTGTCGCGCAGGGCCGCCCACACCGTCTCCGGGACCGCCTCGCCGCCGAGCAGGACGAGCGGCGGGACGTGGCCGGTCAGCAGGCCCTGCTCGATCAGCAGCCGGGCGTACGTGGGCGTGACGTTGACGACGTCGATCCGGTGCTGCTCGCAGTAGGCGACCAGTGCCTCCGCGTCGCGCCGCAACTCCTCGTCACAGACGTGCACTTCGTGGCCCTCGACCAGCCAGAGCAGCTCCTCCCACGACATGTCGAAGGCGAAGGACACGGTGTGCGCGATCCGCAGCCGCCGGCCGCCCGCCGCGGCGATCGCGGGTTCGAAGATCTCCTTCTGGTGGTTGAGCTGCATGTTGGTCAGGCCCCGGTAGGGGGTGACGACGCCCTTGGGGCGGCCGGTGGAGCCGGAGGTGTAGATGACGTAGGCGGGGTGTTCGAGGCTGAAGCGGCGGCGGACGGGGGTGTCGGGCAGGGCGGCCAGTTCGTCCCGGACCGCCGGGTCGTCGAGCAGGACGCGGGGCAGGTCGTCGCCGTCGAGGGTCGCGGAGACGGCGGCGGTGGAGAGCAGGAGCAGCGGGCGGGCGTCGGCCAGCATCAGGGAGAGCCGGTCGGCCGGGTGGTCCAGTTCCAGGGGCAGGTAGGCGGCGCCGGTGCGCAGGACGGCGAAGAGCGCGACCACCATGTCGAGGGAGCGGCCCAGGCCCAGCGCGACGACCCGCTCGGGATCGGCGCCGCGCTCGATGAGCAGCCGGGCCGTCCGGTTGACGGCCGCGTCGAGTTCGGCGTAGGTCAGCGCGCGCTCGCCGAGGACGAGGGCCCTGGCCTCCGGGGTGCGGGCGGCCTGGGCGGCGAGGAGGTCGGCGATGGTCTCCTCGGGGACCTCGACCCGGCCGGCCGCCCGCTCCTCGCGCAGCGCCGCGTGTTCGGCGGGCAGCAGCGGGTCGAGGGAGCCCACGGGTGCCGTGAGGTCGGCGGTGAGGCGCTCGACCAGGAGGGTGAAGCGGTCGAGCAGGGCGCGGGCCCGGTCGGCCGGGACCAGGTCGGGCCGGTGGGTGAGGGTGACCGTGATCCGCTGTCCGGGGGTGACGACGAGGTTGGCCGGGTAGTGGGTGGCGTCGACGTTGGCGACGGCGGTGGCGCCGTGCCGGGTGCGCAGCTCCGCCAGCCGGTCCTCGGTGTCGTTGTTGCGCAGCACGAACAGCGTGTCGAACAGCTTGCGGTGCCCGGTCTCGGCCTGGAGCACGCCGAGGCTGAGGTGCTCGTACGGCATCAGGTCGAGGCGTTCGCCCTGGATGCGGCGGAGCAGGCCGAGGACCGGCTCGGCGGGGTCGAAGGCGATCCGGGTGGGGACGGTGTTGAGGAACAGGCCGATGATGTTCTCGACGTCGGGGACCTCGCTGGGCCGGCCGGCGACGGTGGTGCCGAACACGACGTCGGTGCGGCCGGTGGCGGACGCGAGGGTGAGGCCCCAGGCCGCGTTGAGCAGGGTGTTCAGGGTGAGGCCGTGGACGCGGCCGGTCTCCCGGAGCCGGTCGCCGAGTTCGGCGGTGAGGCGTACGTCGAGCTGGTCGGGGATGACCGGTTCGAGGCCGTCGGCGGCGGTCGGGGCCAGCAGGGTGGGCTCCTCCAGGCCGGTCAGCGCGGTGCGCCAGACGGCGGTGGCGGAGGTGTCGTCCTGATGTTCGAGCCAGCTCAGGTAGTCCCGGTAGTTGCCGGGGGCGGGCAGCGCGGAGGCGTCGCCGCCGGTCTCGTACAGGGCGAACAGTTCGTCGAGGAAGAGCCAGGCCGACCAGCCGTCCCAGAGGATCAGGTGCCGGCCGATGACGAGGCGGTCGCCGCGCCCGGCGCCGAGGCGCAGCAGGAGCAGCCGGAACAGCGGGGGCGCGGACAGGTCGAAGCGGCGGTTGCGTTCGGCTTCGGTCAACTCCCGCACCCGGACCTCCTGTTCGGCGGCCGGGAGGTGGGAGAGGTCGACCTCGTCGAGCGGGATCTCCGGTGTCTCCGGGGTCTCGACGATGAACTGCACGGGCTGGTCGAGGCCTTCGCTGGTGAAACCGGCCCGCAGCCCCGGGTTGCGGTCCAGGAGCGTGCGGGCGGCGGCGCGCAGCCGGGCCGGGTCCAGGCCGGTGGCGAAGTCGAAGGTCTCGTGGACGGTGTAGACGTCCAACGCGCCCTGGTCGTAGGCCGAGTGGAAGAACAGGCCCTCCTGGAGGGGGGCGAGCGGCCAGACGTCGGCGACGGCGGCCGGGGCGGCGAGGGCGCGGATCCGGGCGTGTTCGGCGTCGGTGAGGGTGAAGGCGACAGCGGAGGGCGCGGCTTCTGTTGCCGTACCGGCGGTGGCCGCGAGGGCGGCGGGCGTGCGGTGGGTGAAGACGTCCCGCGGGCTGAGGTCCAGGCCGGCCGCGCGGGCCCGGCTGGCGACGCCGATGGAGCTGATGCTGTCGCCGCCGAGCCGGAAGAAGTCGTCGTCCGGGCCGATGCCGGCGATGCCGAGGACGGCCGCGAAGATCTCGGTGAGCTGCTGCTCCAGCGGCCCGGCGGGCTCGCGGCGGGCGGCGCGTTCGGCCTCGGGGGCGGGCAGTGCGGCCTGGTCGAGCTTGCCGCTGGGGGTGAGCGGGAGGTCGGCGAGGACGACGTACGCCTCGGGAACCAGCGGTGCGGGCAGCGCCTCGGCGAGGGCGGCGCGCAGTTCGGCGGGGTCGGCGACGGCACCGGTGGCCGGGACCGCGTAGGCGACCAGGCGCTGGTCGCGGACGACCACGGCACCGCGCGCGACCGCCGGGTGACGGGTCAACGCGGCCTCGATCTCACCGAGTTCGATGCGGTTGCCACGCAGCTTGACCTGCCGGTCGGTGCGGCCCAGGTAGTCGACGGTACCGTCGGGGCGGCGGCGCACCAGGTCGCCGGTGCGGTACATGCGGGCGCCGGGGGCGGTCGCATACGGGTCCGCCACGAAGCGGTCGGCGGTGAGCGCGGGCCGCCGGTGGTAGCCGCGGGCCAGCTGGACGCCGGTCAGGTAGAGCTCGCCGGGCACCCCGTCGGGCACCGGGCGCAGGCAGGTGTCCAGGACGCGCAGGCCGGTGTTCCACACGGGCCGGCCGATGGGCACGGTGGTGCCGGGCGCCCCGTCGTAGGCGTGGTACGTGACGTCGACGGCCGCCTCGGTCGGGCCGTACAGGTTGTGCAGCGGTACGCCGGTCAGGTCGCGCCAGCGCCGGGCCGCCGCACCGGACAGGGCCTCGCCGCTGCTGAAGACGCGGCGCAGGCTGCCCGCCCACGCCGGATCGGCGGTGACCTCCTCGGCGGCGAGGAACGCGTCCAGCATCGACGGCACGAAGTGCATCGTCGTCACGCCCTCGGCCGCGATCAGCCGGGCCAGGTAGGCGGGGTCGCGGTGCCCGTCGGGCGCGGCGAGCACGACCGCGGCGCCCTCGTGCAGCGCCCAGAAGACCTCCCAGACACTGACGTCGAAACTGGACGGGGTCTTCTGCAGCACCCGGTCGTCCGCGGCGAGTCCGTACGCGCCCTGCATCCAGGCCAGCCGGTTGCCGATGGCGCGGTGACTGACGACGACGCCCTTGGGGCGGCCGGTGGAACCGGAGGTGTAGATGAGGTAGGCCGGGTGGTCGGGGGTGAGGGGCGGCATGGACCGCGGGACGTGCTGAGGCTCCTTGTCCTCCTCGCCATCCTCGGCCTCCTCGACCCGCTCGGCCTCCTCTCCCCCCTCGACCTGCTCGACCTGCTCGTCTTCTTCGACGTACAGGATCTCCAGCCCGGCCGTGTCCGGCAGGCGTACGGCGTCCCGTGCCGTGGTGACGACGGTCCGGGCACCGGAGTCGGTGAGCATGTACGCGATGCGGTCGGCCGGGTAGTCGAGGTCGACCGGCAGGTAGGCGGCGCCGGACTTCAGCACGCCGAGGAGGGCGACCATCAGCTCGGCCGAGCGGGGCACGGCGACGGCGACGAACCGCTCGGGCCCGGCGCCCCGGGCGCGCAGGCGACGGGCCAACGCCTCCGCTCGGGCGTCGAGTTCGGCGTAGGTGAGGGTGATGCCCTCGTACACGACGGCGGTGGCGTCCGGGGTGCGGGCGGTCCGCGCGGCGATGACGGCGGGCAGGGTGGTCGCGGGTACGGTGCGCTGCTCGCCCGCCAGGTGTACGTGCTCGCCCTCGACGAGCAGGTCGAGAGCGGCCACCGGGCGGGCGGTGTCCTCGGCGAGGGCGTCCAGGACCTTGGTGAGCCGGTCGGCGAGCAGCCGCACGGCCTCGCCGGAGAACCGGTTCGCGTGGTGCTTCAGGCGCAGGTCGAGCCGGCGGCCGGGCTTGACGATGAGCGCCAGCGGATAGTGCACGGCGTCGTGGAAGGCATGCCCGGCCAGCCGGACCGTGCCGGTGGGGTCGGTGAGGTGCGGTTCGGCGGGGTAGTTCTCGAACACCACCAGGGTGTCGAAGAGTTCGCCGTCGCCCGCGTGCCCGGCGGCCCGCTGGATCTCGGCGAGGCCGAGGTGCTGGTGGTCCAGGAGGGCGCTCTGCTCGTGCTGGAGGCGTTCCAGGACCGCGCCGAGGGTGTCGGCGGGGGCCCAGCTCAGGCGGGTGGGCAGGGTGTTGATGAAGAGGCCGACCATGGACTCGATGCCGGGCACGGCGGCGTCGCGGCCGGAGACGGTGGTGCCGAAGACCACGTCCTGGCGGCCGGTCAGCCCGGCCACCAGCAGGCCCCAGGCGGTCTGGACGACCGTGCCGAGGGTGACGCCGTGCTCACGGGCGCGGGCGGCGAGCCGGGCGGTGGTGCGCTCGGGCAGTTCGACGCGGAGCTGGGCGGGCTCGATCGGCCCGGCGGCGGCCGGGGCCCCGACCAGGCGGGTCGGCTCGTCGATCCCGGCGAGGGCGGTGCGCCAGGCGTCCCGGGCGGCCTGCCGGTCGGCGCACGCGACGCGGGCCAGGAAGCCGCGGTACGGGGCTGCTTCGGGAAGCGGGGCGGACTGATCGCCGTAAAGGGCGAGGAGTTCGCGGTGCAGGACGGGCAGTGACCAGCCGTCGGCCACGATGTGATGGAAGGTCAGGACGAGACGGCTGCGGT
This sequence comes from Streptomyces sp. NPDC008092, assembly GCF_042957285.1. Lineage (NCBI taxonomy): Bacteria > Bacillati > Actinomycetota > Actinomycetes > Kitasatosporales > Streptomycetaceae > Streptomyces > Streptomyces sp. NPDC008092. The sequence goes on along the minus strand of NZ_JBIBHY010000013.1, from coordinate 83,865 downwards.
CGGGGTCGAGACGGACCAGGGCGCAGCGCAGCAGCGGCGGCCGGGCGAGGTCGAAGCGGCGGGCGCGTTCGTCGGCGGCGACGGCCGCGGCAAGGCCCGCGCGGACCGCGGGGTCCTGGGCGGAGAGGTCGACCTCGCGCCAGGGCACGTCGAGGCCGGTGGCGACGAGCTGGGCCGGGCGGCCGTCAGGGAGCTGCCGGAAGCAGGCCCGCAGCGGGGCGTGCCGGTCGAGGAGCCGCTGGGCGGCCTGCCGGAGGAGGCCGCCGTCGACGGGTCCGGTGAGTTCGAGCACCTGCTGGACGACGTAGGCGTCGTGCTCGGCGCCGTCCACGAGGGCGTGGAAGAAGAAGCCCTCCTGGAGCGGGCCGAGCGGCAGGACCTCGGCGACCGTGAGCGGGTCGTCGCCCTGGAGCGCGGTGAGTTCCTCGGCGGTCGGCGGGTCCCAGGGGGCGTCGGCCTGGTCCGCGGCGCCGTCGGTGGTGCGGGCGACGTCGGCGAGCTGGGCGACCGTGCGGTGCCGGAAGACGTCCCGCGGGGTCAGCTCCAGACCGGCCGCGCGGGCCAGGACGAGCAGCTGGATGGCGACGATGCTGTCCCCGCCGAGCGCGAAGAAGTCGTCGTCGACGGTGACCGAGGGCACCCGCAGGGCGCGGGCATACAGGTCGCACAGCAGGCGCTCGCGTTCGGTGCGCGGGGCCCGGCCCGAGCTGAGCAGGCCGTAGTCCGGGACCGGCAGGGCGGCGGAGTCGAGCTTGCCGCTGGGGGTGACGGGGAGCCGGTCCAGCGGGACGAGGGCGGCCGGGACCATGTACTCGGGCAGGAACTCGGCGGCGTGCGCGCGCAGCCCGGCCATCAGCGCGGTGACGTTACGGAAGGGCGCGGGACGGTTGGCGTGGCGGCGGGCCTGGACCTGGCCGCGGACGTACAGCGGGCCGAGCGGGGTGTCGGCGCCGCGCGCGAACACCGCGTCGAGGCTGCCGTCCTCCGCGTCCGCGGTCCAGGTGACGGCGGCCCGGTAGCCGTGCCGGGCGGCGGTCTCGTACAGGGCTTCCGGGTCGACGCCGGCGCTGCCGGTACGGCTGCTGTCGTCGAGGGCGCCGAGCGCGGCCAGGTCGGCGGCGAGGCGGGCGTTGGGGATGCCGGTGACGCGGAGGCGGGCCGGGCGGTCCGGGGCGGCGAGCCGCTCGGCGAGGGCGTCGGAAGTACCGAGCGCGGACCAGGGCAGCGAGGCCGGGGCGTCCAGGACCGAGGCATCCAGGACCGAGCCCTCCGGAACCGAGGCATCCGGAACCGAGGCATCCGGGACCGAGCCCTCCGGAACCGAGGCATCCGGAGCCGGTTCGGTGCCGGGTCGCAGGACGACGTCGTACCGGTACCGGGTCAGCTCGTTGTGGTGGACGCCCCGCTTGATCCGCACGTCCGCCGTGAAGCCGTCCAGGGTCGCGAAGTAGTCCGGGTCGAGGAGGAGTTCGCCCTCCCAGGCCACGGCCCGGTCGACGGCGGCGCGCAGGGCTTCCTTGTCGTCGGCGGACCCGGTGCGGGCCCGGCCCGACTCGACGGCGGCGGCCAGCGTCCGCAGCAGCCGCAGATTCCGTACGTCTCCGATGAACAACGACCCGCCGGGCGCCAGCAGTTGCGCGGCCGAACGCAGGACGCCGGTGAGGTAGTCGGCGCCCGGGAAGTACTGGACCACGGAGTTGACGACGATCGTGTCGAAGTGGCCCTCGGGGAGGCCGGTCAGCTCGTGTGCGGGGCGGGCGTGCAGGGTGACCCGGCCGGAGAGTTCGGGGACGGCGTCGACCTGGGCGCGCAGTGCGCGTACGGCCTCCTCGGAGAGGTCGGTGCCGACGTACTCGGCGCAGTCGGGGGCGATCCGGGACAGCAGCAGGCCGCTGCCGACGCCGATCTCCAGGACCCGGCGGGGCCGCAGTTCGCGGATCCGGGCGACGGTCGCGTCCCGCCACTCGCGCAGGTCGGCGAGCGGGATGGGCAGGCCGTCGTACATGCTGTTCCAGCCCGCGAAGTTCTCCTCGAAGCCGTCGGATCCGGCGGCGGAGTAGAGGAGTTCGTGCAGGTCCTTCCAGTCGGACACGGCCTCGTCGGCCTCGGTGACGGTGTCCAGGGAGGGCACGACGTAGGCGGCGAGGCGGCGGTCGCCGGGGCGGTCCTCGCGGACCACAACGGCGGCCTGGTCGACGGCCGGGTGGGCGCGCAGCACCGACTCGATCTCGCCGGGCTCGACACGGAAGCCACGGATCTTGATCTGGCTGTCGGCGCGGCCGTGGAACTCAAGGCGCCCGTCGGACCTCCAGCGGACCAGGTCGCCGGTGCGGTAGAGCCGTTCGCCGGGCGCGCCGAACGGGTCGGCGACGAACCGCTCGGCGGTCAGCGCGGGCCGGCCGAGGTAGCCGCGGGCGAGTCCGGCGCCGCCGAGGTACAACTCCCCCACCACACCCGCGGGTACCGGCCGCAGCCGGTCGTCGAGGACGTAGGCGCGGGTGCCGGGGTCGGGGACGCCGATGGGCACGATCGTCCCGGCCGGGGTGTCCGGGTCGCACAGGCCGAGCGTGGAGTTGGTGGTGGCCTCGGTGGGGCCGTAGGCGTTGAACATCTTCCGGCCGCGCGCGTAGCGGCCGACCAGCTCCGGCGAGACGCGCTCGGTGCCGGCCAGCAGGGTGGCGGCGGGCGGGAGTTGCACGTCGTCGGGCATGGCCGCGAGCAGGGCGGGCGGCAGGATCATGAAGGTGATGCCGTGCTCGTTCGCGTAGTCGGCGAGCGGCGCGCCGGGCACCCGGCGGTCGGCGGGTACGACGACCAGCCGGCCGCCGGAGAGCAGGCCGAGGCACAGGTCCCAGAAGGCCACGTCGAAGCTGGGCGAGGCGAACTGCAGGACCCGGCTGTGCGGGCCGATCCCGAACCGCTCGCGCTGGGTGGCGACCAGCTTGGCGACGCCGGCGTGCGAGAGCACCACGCCCTTGGGGCGGCCGGTGGAGCCGGAGGTGTAGATGACGTACGCGGCGTGCCCGACCGTCAACTCGTCGGCGGCGGCGGGATCGTGGGCCGGGTGGGCGGCCAGCTCGGCGACGGTCTCCGGGGCGTCGAGGACCAGCGTCGCCGGGCCCGGCGGCAGGTCGGGGACCATGTCGGCGGTGGTGACGAGGCAGACCGGGCGGGCGTCGTCGAGCATGTAGGCGATGCGGTCGGCCGGGTAGTCGGTGTCGACGGGGAGGTAGGCGGCGCCCGTCTTCAGGACGGCGACCTCCGCGACGATCATGTCGGCGGAGCGGGGTACGGCGAGCGCCACGACCTGCTCGGGACCGGCGCCCCTGGCGGCCAGGGCGTGTGCCAACCGGGCGGCGCGGGCGTCGAGTTCGGCGTAGGTGAGGCGGACGTCCCCGTGGATGAGGGCGACTTCGTCGGGGCGGGCGGCGACCTGGTCGGCGAACATGCGCGGCCAGGTGAGCGCGGGCACGTCGTGCGCGGTGTCGTTCCAGTCGGCCAGGATCAGCCGCCGCTCGTCGGCGCCGAGGAGTTCGAGGTCGGCGAGCGGGGTGCCGGGACGGTCGAGGGCGTCGGCGAGGAGCGTGGCGTAGTGGCCGAGGATGCGGTCGGCGGTGCCGGGTTCGAAGAGGTCGGCGGCGTAGTCCGCGCGCAGCTGCCCGTCGGTGGCGGAGAGCGCGAGGTCCAGGGGGCCGCCCCCGTCCCAGGGTGCGGTGCCGAAGCCGACGGCGCACAACAGGGCGCCGCCGCGGCCGGGTTCGGGAGCGAGCAGCCGTAGCAGTTCGGCGGTCGGCAGCCGGTGGGCCGTGGCCTGGGCGCGGGCGGCCGTGACGTGGTCGCGCAGCTCGGCGAACGGCATGGCGCCGTTCACCACCAGCTTCAGCGGCAGGCCTTCGTGAGCGATCGTCAGTTCCTGGGCCGTGCCGCCGCCGTAGCGGTGCAGCAGGGCGGCGAAGGCGGCCAGCAGGGTGGGCTCGTCGGCGGGTCCGGCGTGCGCGACCGTGCGGACGGAACGCGGCCGAGGCTCCCGCGGGCGCACCGGATGCGGGTGGTCGAACGGCAGTGAGGTCTCGGGTGCCGGTGTGGCGAACCGTTCCCGCCAGTAGTCCTCCGCGGGGCCCGTCCGCGCCGTCGACGCAGAGGTCGAGGCGGCGGAAGAAGGTGCAGAAGAAGGTGCGGAAGAACGCTTGTTGCCCGACACAGCTGCCCGTGCCTCCCCATAGGTGTGGAACGGCTCAGCGGAGCCGCGACCGCTCGCATAGTAAGGTAAGGATTGCCTAACTCAACAGGGTCAATCCGACTTCAGCGGTCCAAGTCACAGCAGCTGAGGTTATGCTCACCTAACCTGCTATCAGGACTGTTCACGGACTACCGGACGACGGCATGGAGACCGGCAAGTGGCTTCAGGCAGAAGGCTTCGCACCACGTTGCTGGTGACAGTGATCGTCGCCCTCCTGGTCCTTCTGTCCCTGCTCTCCGTGGCGCTGGGCGCGTTGAGCATCCCGCTCGACCAGGTGGTGCGCTCGGTCCTCGGGCATCCGCCGAGCCGGCTGGTCGACAACGTGATCTGGTCGGTGCGCGTCCCCCGGACCCTGCTCGGCCTGACCACGGGCGCCGCGCTCGGCATGTCGGGCGCGCTGATGCAGGCCCTGACCCGCAACCCCCTCGCCGACCCCGGCATCCTCGGGGTGAGCGCCGGCGCGTCCTTCGCGATCGTCGTGTCGGTGGCGGTGTTCGGGGTCGGATCGCTGTACGGCTACGTGTGGTTCGCGTTCGCCGGAGCGCTCGCCGCGAGCGTCCTGGTCTTCCTCCTCGGACGACTCGGCCGCTCCGGGGCGACCCCGGTGAAGCTGGCGCTCGCCGGGGTGGCCGTCACCTCGCTGCTGTCGTCGCTGACCAGCGCCGTGGTGCTCACCGACCAGGACGCGCTGGACCGTTACCGCTACTGGTCCGCCGGCACCCTCGCCGACCAGGACTCCGGCGACCTGGTGCGCATCCTGCCGTTCCTCGCGGTCGGCGCGGTCCTCGCCCTGTCCTGCGCCCCGGCCCTGAACAGCCTGGCGCTCGGCGACGACGTGGCCGCCTCGCTGGGACGGCGGCTCGGTCTGGTCCGGCTCCAGGGGGTGACCGCGATCGTGCTGCTCACCGGCGCGTCGGTCGCGGTCATCGGCCCGGTGGTCTTCCTGGGCCTGGTCGTCCCGCACATCGCCCGGCTGCTCGCCCAGTTCGCCGGCATCGGCCCCGACCACCGCTGGCTGCTGCCGCTGTCCGCCGCGCTGGCGCCCGTGCTGCTGCTGTCCGCCGACATCGTGGGCCGGATGGTGGCCCGGCCCACCGAGATCCAGGCCGGTGTCCTCGTCGCCTTCCTCGGCGGCCCGTTCTTCATCGCCCTGGTCCGCCGCCGGAAACTCGCGGAGGTGTGAGCGTGCCCGCACAGTCGTCCCCCGTCGCTCCGGCCCGGCCCGGCCGGAGTGCGAGGCCCACCCGGAGCGCGCTGCGCGACCGGCCGTTCCGGCTGACCGTGCCCCCGGTCTCCGGGATGCTACGGCCGCGCCTGGTGCTGACCGGAGTGCTCGTCGGCGTGGGCGCGTTCGCGCTGTTCTGCTGGGGCCTGGCCCTCGGCGACTACCCGGTGAGCCTGCCCGACGTCGTCAAGGCCCTGTTCGGCGTGGGCGACCCCGGGACCCTCGTCGTCGTACGGGACCTGCGGCTGCCCCGCGCCCTCACCGGCCTCCTGGTCGGCGTCGCCTTCGGGGTCTCCGGAGCGGTGTTCCAGACGATGACCCGCAACCCGCTGGCCAGCCCCGACATGATCGGGCTGACCGAGGGCGCCGGCACGGCGGTGGTGGCCGCGGTGGTCCTCGGCTGGGCCGGCGGGCTCGGACTGTCCACCGTCGGACTGCTCGGCGCCCTGGCGACCGCGCTGCTCGTGTACGCGCTGGCCTGGAAGGGCGGGGCCACCGGCTACCGCATCATCCTCGTCGGCATCGGCGTCTCCTGGATCTGCACCAGCGCCACCGACTTCCTGGTGGCGCGGGGCAACCGGTTCCAGGCCGAGGAGGCGCTGGGCTGGCTGGTCGGCAACCTCAACGGCCGCACCTGGGGCCAGGTGGACTCCCTCGCGATCGCCCTGGCCGTGCTGCTGCCCGTCACTCTGGGCCTCGGCCGCTGGATGCGCACGCTCCAGCTCGGCGACGACGTGGCCGCCGGGCTCGGCACCCCCGTCCAGCCGGTCCGGCTGGCGCTGCTGCTCACCGGGGTGGGCCTGGTCGCCTTCGGTACGGCGGCGGCCGGACCGGTCGCCTTCGTGGCCCTGGCCTGCCCGCAGATCGCGCTGCGGCTGGCCGGCACCCCGGCACCGCCCCCGCTCGTCTCCGGTCTCACCGGCGCGTTCGTCGTCCTCGGCTCCGACCTGCTGGCCCGCGAGGCGGTCCCCGGGACGGAACTGCCGGTCGGGATCGTCACCGGCGCCCTCGGCGCGCCGGTCCTGCTGTGGCTGCTCGTCCGCGCCAACCGCGCGGGATCTGGAGGCTGATCCCATGTCGACCACCGCCCCGCGCACCCCGGGCTCCCCCGAACGGCACTTCGCCGGACCCGAGTTGCGGGCCCGCGGCCTCCATCTCGCCTACGACGGGCGGCCGGTGGTGACGGACCTCGACCTCACCGTGCCCACCGGCCGGATCACGGCCATCGTCGGCGCCAACGCCTGCGGCAAGTCGACCCTGTTGCGCGCCCTCGCCCGGCTGCTGGCCCCGCGCCAGGGCGTCGTCGAGCTGGACGGCACCGCCCTGCGCTCCATACCCACCCGCGAACTGGCCCGCACCCTCGGCATCCTGCCGCAGACACCGGTGGCACCGGAGGGGCTGACCGTCGCCGACCTGGTCAACCGCGGGCGCTCCCCGCACCAGACCTGGTGGCGGCAGTGGTCGGCGGCGGACGAGGAGGCCGTGCGGGCCGCGCTGGCGGCGACCGGCCTGACCGAGCTGGCGGACCGGCCGGTGGACGAGCTCTCCGGTGGCCAGCGGCAGCGCGCCTGGATCGCCATGGCCGTCGCCCAGGGCACCCCGGTGCTCCTCCTGGACGAGCCAACGACCTATCTCGACCTCGCCCACCAGATCGACGTGCTCGACCTGGTCACCGACCTCAACCGGCGCGAGGGCCGCACGGTGGTGATGGTGCTGCACGACCTCAACCAGGCCTGCCGGTACGCCGATCACGTCATCGCCATGAAGGCGGGCCGCATCGTCGCGCAGGGCGCACCGGCCGAGGTGGTCACCGAGGCGACCGTCGAGGACGTCTTCGACCTGCGCTGCCGGATCACCCCCGACCCGGTCAGCGGCACGCCGATGGTCATCCCGCTCGGCCGCCACCACCACGACGGCGGCGACGACGCCCGCGACGGCGGCTCCCGCGAGGCCGAGGGAGCGGTACCGGCCGCCGTCGACTGAACCAGCGGCCGGGGGCAGGACCGCGCTCAGGGACGCGACGTCAGATACCCGCCCATGGTGCGGAAGTAGTCCGCGGCCGCGTACTCCGTGCCGTCGTCCGTCCGCACCCGCCGGACCAGCAGCCCCCGTTCGCGCCCGGTGTGGGCGTCGGCGCCCGCCACGACGACCACGCCGTCGCCCTCACGGATGAAGATCCGGCCCGGGGTGCCGCCGTAACGGCCCTCGGAGACGGCGGCGGAGACGATCCTGAGCCGCTCGCCGCGGTGGAACGCGTAGGCGTTCGGGTACGGGTCCGACTGGGCCCGCACCAGGCGCTCCAGGCGTTCCGCGGGCCAGGTCCAGTCGATGCGGCTGTCCTCAAGGGACCTCTTGTGGAAGAAGCTGGCGCGGCTGCGGTCCTGCGGCACCCACTGGCCGGCGTCCCGGCCGGCGGCGATCAGGTCGAGCGACTCGCGCACGATGGGCGCGATCAGGTCGACGGTACGGCGGAAGAGGTCGGTGGCCGTGTCGGTGGGCCCGACCGGCACCGAGCGCTGCACCAGGACGTCCCCGGCGTCGAGTTCGGCGTTCATGCGGTGCGCGGTCACCCCGACCCGCTCCTCGCCGTTGATCAGCGCCCAGATGATCGGCGAGAACCCGGCGTAGGACGGCAGCAGGGAGTCGTGGATGTTGAGGGTGCCGTGCGGGGGCAGGTCGAAGAGCTCCGGGGGCAGCCAGGTCCGCCAGTTGTTGGCGACGATGATGTCCGGCCTGGACTCCTTTACGGCGGCGAGGAGTTCGGCGTCGTCGGGGCGGTTGCGCAGGAGCACCGGGACGCCGTGCTTCTCGGCCAGCTCGGCGACGTTGTCGTCCCAGATCTTCTCGTAGGCGTGCTCGCTCCTCGGATGGGTGACGACGAGGACCACCTCGTGATCGGAGTCCAGCAGCGCCTGCAGCGTGCGGTGACCCCAGGTCTGGTAACCGAGCATGACGACCCGCATGACGGACCTTCCCTTCAGAGACTCCATTGCTAGGTAAGCCTTACCTTATCTAGCATGGGTCTGCCTGAGGGAGGCGATGCAAAGGTGAAATCACCGGTCATGGGTTCCGACGTCGTGCACGACATCATCGGAATCGGTTTCGGCCCGTCAAATCTCGCTCTCTCCATAGCGGTTGAGGAGAACAACACGGGTCTCGCGGCGAACAGCCGTCTCAACGCCCTGTTCCTGGAACGGCAGCCGCGGTTCGGCTGGCACCGGGGCATGCTGATCGACGACGCCACGATGCAGGTCTCCTTCCTCAAGGACCTCGTCACCCTGCGCAACCCGACCAGCGACTACAGCTTCCTCTGCTTCCTGCGCGAACAGGGCAGACTGATCGACTTCCTGAACCAGAAGACGCTCTTCCCGCTGCGGATGGAGTTCCACGAGTACTTCGAGTGGGCGGCGGCCCGGGTGGCGCACCTGGTGTCGTACGGCAGCGAGGTGGTCGCGGTGGACCCGGTCCGCGACGACGACGGCCGGGTGACGTTCTTCGACGTCACCTGCCGTGACACGGCACGCCCGGGGAGGACCGTGACCCACCGCACGCGCAACATCAGCGTGGCGATGGGCCTGGAGCCGCATGTGCCGCCGGGTCTCGAACTCGCCGAACGGGTCTGGCACAACAGCGAGTTGATACCTAGGGCCGAGCAACTGGCCGCGAGCGGCGCTCCGGTGGAGCGGGCAGTGGTGCTCGGCGCCGGGCAGAGCGCCGCCGAGACGGTGGACTACCTGCACCGCACCTTCCCGGACGCCGAGGTCTGCTCGGTCTTCGCCAAGTACGGCTACACGCCCGCGGACGACAGCCCGTTCGCCAACCGGATCTTCGATCCGGAGGCGGTCGACGTCTACTTCTCCGCGCCGTCCGCGGTCAAGCAGTCCCTGCTGGACTACCACCGCTCCACCAACTACTCGGTCGTCGACATGGATCTGATCGAGTCGCTGTACGCCACCACGTACCGGGAGAAGGTGGCGGGGCGGGAACGGCTGCGCTTCCTCAACGTCTCCCGCGTCCGCGAGGTCGCGCCCGGCACAGCGGGCGCGGACGGCACGGCCGGCGGTCTCGACGTTACCGTCGAGTTCCTGCCCACCGGCGAACAGCAGACGCTGCCCGCCGACGTCCTGGTGCTCGCCACCGGCTACCGGCCCCGGGACCTGACCGCGCTCATGGGCGACGCGGCCAAGCTGTGCCTCAAGGACGACGGCGACGCCATCCGGGTCGGCCGGGACCACCGCGTGGAGACGGTGCCGGAGGTCGCGGCCGGCATCTACCTCCAGGGCGGGACCGAGCACACCCACGGCCTCACCAGCACCCTGCTGTCGACCGTGGCGGTCCGGGCGCAGGAGATCCACCGGTCCCTGCTGGCCGACCGGGCGACGGCGGCCTGACCCGCGCCACCCCCACCCCGCCACTCCACCCCACGGCCACCCCGCACTCCCGTGGCCCGGACGGTACGGTCCCGTCCGGGCCACGGGGTCTGTCCAAGCCCCCCCCCGCAGGCGGGTGGTGTCAGTACGGCCCGTGGGTCCAGCGGCCGGCCGTCATCGTGGCGTGCACCGGCATCACGCGCAGGGCGTCCGGGTCCGCCGTCAGCGGATCCGCGTCCACGACCACCAGGTCCGCGGGGTCCCCGACCCTGACGAGCCGGCGCCCGCGGGCCGCCGCGGCCAGCGCGTCCCGCACCGGCAGGCGCTGTTCCGGGTGCCATGCGGGGCGGTCGTCGTCGGTGCGGGCGACGGCCGACGCGACGGCGAGCCAGGGGTCCAGCGGCGAGACGGGGGCGTCCGAGCCGAACTCCAGCCGTGCCCCGGCGGCCAGCAGGTCGGCGTAGGCGAAGGCGCGTGCGGTGCGTCCGGCCCAGTACCGGTCCGCGACGTCCCGGTCGTCCGTCGCGTGCCGCGGCTGCACCCCTGCCGTGACGTCCAACTCCGCGAAGCGCGGCAGGTCTTCGGGGCTCAGCAGCTGGGCGTGCTCGATCCGGCCGCGGCAGCGCACGGCCGCGAAGGCGTCCAGGGCCACGGTGTTGGCCCGGTCGCCGATGGCGTGCACCGCCGGTTCGATGCCGTGGGCGGCGGCCCGGCGCATCAGCCGTACCAGCTCGTCCGGTGCCGTCTGCTCGATGCCGTGCGAGCCGTCCGTGTGCTCAAGGCCCGGGTAGGGGTCACGGCACAGCGCGGTACGGGTGTTGAGCGAGCCGTCGGTGAAGAGCTTGAGCGGGCCGACCCGCACCAGGCCGTCGGGCGCGCCGATTCCGGAGCCGGTGCGCAGCCCGCGCGCCACGGCCGCGTCCAGGTGGCTCGGGTAGACGGCGGCGGACACCCGTACGGCGGGCGGCGCCTGGGCCGAGCGCCGCTCCCAGGCGCCCACGGTGTCGCCGTACTGGAAGTCGATGACCCCGGTGACCCCGCGCGCGGCGGCGGCCCGGCAGGCGTCGGCGACCCAGTCGTCCAGCGTCCCGGCGGGCACCTCGGGCAGGGCCGAGAGCACCTCGTGCCCCTCCGCCTCCCGGACCAGTCCGGTCGGGTGGTCGCCGCGGCCGGCCAGCGCCAGGCAGGCGGAGTTCAGCCATACGGCGTGCAGATCGGCGCTGACCAGGGCGACCGGACGGTCCGGCAGGGCCGCGTCGAGGAGTCGCTTGTCCGGGGCGTCGGGCCAGAGCCCGTCCCGGAAGCCGTATCCGAACAGGACCGTTCCCGTGCCGGCTGCCGTACGGCCGTGGGCGCGCACCCGGTCGGCGACCTCCCGCGCGGACGCGGTTCCGGAGAGGTCGAGCCGGCGGCGCGCGCTCGCCCATTCGGCGAGGTGGACGTGGGCGTCCCACAGTCCGGGCAACAGGACGCGCCCGTCCAGATCGACGACCCGCTCACCCGTGGCAGGTCCGGCGGGCCGCACGGCCCCCTGTTCCGGGACGACATGCGTGATTCTGCCGTCCGCCACCCGCACGCCGGCGAGCGGCCCGCCCGCCCCCAGCCGCACCCGGGCCAGCGTCACCGCGACCGGCCGGCGCGGGTTGGTCGCCGAGTCCGTCATCGAGCCTCCCTCTGTGGCGGAGCGCCCGCCCTCGACAGCGACAAGAAGATAAACTTAGGCTTACCTTACTCAACCGGGACCCGCTCCGGCCTCGAACCCCCGCCGGGCCCGCCTCCCGATCCGGGCCGGCGGCAGGCCAGGCCGACACGGCGTACGCGGCCACGCGCCGCGGTTCCGCCGCCGTCGCCCCGCCCCGCCCCGCCCCGCCCCGCCCCGCACCGCACCGCACCTGCTGCGACATGCCCTGCACGACCACCGCGAAGGAGACGGCGACGCCACCGGCGGTTCCGGGCTCCGACCGGCGGTCGGCCGGTCCGGGCCGCGCACCCCCGCGTCCCGAGTTCTTACAGAGGTCTTTCGCCGCCCCCTGGCGAGGAAAGGACCCCCGCTCCGACGACGCAGATCCGGTGTGGGACCGAACCGGTCCCACGTCACCGCCGGCGGCTCCTGCCGCCGCGTCGACAGGAGTACAGCAGACATGACGATGGGCAAGACGATGCGCAAGGCGACGGACACGACGACGGGCAAGAAGTCGAAGGCCGCCGTGACGGCCGCCGTGGCCGTGGCCGCCGCGGCGGCCGCCGCACTGAGCGCCGGCCCCGCCGCCGCGTACCCCGGCGGTGCCCGCGCCGCCGTGTTCGTCCAGACCGACGGGGTGGACGGCAACGCCGTGGTGGCCTACAGCCGTACCGCGGACGGCGAGCTGCACCAGAGCGGCGTGTACCGGACCGGTGGGCTGGGCGGTGTCCTCGACGGCTCGGCGGTCGACCACCTCGCCTCGCAGGGGTCGCTGACCTACGACAGGGCGCACGGCCTGCTCTACGCCGTGAACGCCGGCAGCGACACGGTCACGGTGTTCTCGGTGCGCGGCGACAAGCTGGTCCGTCGTCAGATCGTCCCGTCGGGAGGCGACTTCCCGGTCGGCGTGGCCGTCCACGGCGACCTGGTGTACGTGCTCGACGCGCTCGGCGGCGGTTCGGTACAGGGCTTCCGGAACGTGCACGGCTCACTGGTGAAGGTGCCCGCCTGGCACCGCTCCCTCGGCCTGGACCCGGCCGCCACGCCCCAGTTCACGCACACCCCCGGACAGCTCGCCTTCACCCCGGACGGCCGCGCGCTGGTGGTGACCACGAAGGCGGGCGCCAACACCATAGACGTGTTCCCGGTGGGCCGGTCCGGCATCGCGGCCCGGCCCGTGGTCACCGCCACGCCGGGCGCGGTGCCCTTCGGCTTCACCTTCGACGCCCGCGGGCGGCTGGTGGTGACCGAGGCCGGAACCAACTCGGTGGCCACCTTCCGGGTCGGTGCGGACCTGCGGCTGACCAAGGTCTCCGAGGTGGCGACCGGTCAGGCGGCGACCTGCTGGATCGTCCGCGACGGCGCGCACGTCTACGCCTCCAACGCGGGCAGCGGCACCCTGTCCGGCCTGCGGGTCGGCGCGGACGGCGCGCTCCGGGCGGTCGGCACCACCGCGACCGGCGCCGGGACGGTGGACGCCGACGTCTCCTCCGACGGCCGCTTCCTGTACGCGCAGACCGGCAAGGAGGGCGGCGTCGACGAGTTCCGCGTCAACCCCGACGGCTCCCTGACCCGGGTGGGTTCGGTCGTCGTCCCCGACGCCGTCGGCGGCGAGGGCATCGCCGCCTCCTGACCGCAGGCCGCTCGCCGGCGTTCCCGGGGCTCAGGTCTCCAGGACGGCGGCGAGCAGCCCCCGGTAGTCCTCGTCGCAGGGGCCGCACGCGCGCAGGTGCGCGGCGACCCCCGGCCAGTGGAGCCCGGGATCCTCTCCGGCGGCCTTCAGGTCCGCGTACACGTGGAGCAGGCGCAGGGCCTCGTCGCATCCCACGTCCCCGGGGTCCGTGGTCAGAAACCGCTCCAGGGACTCCCGCACGGAGAGCGGCCGGTCCGGGTTCGTCATGACCGCCTCCCGGGGATCACGTCCAGGTAGCCGTGGGCCACGAGATGGTCGCGCAGTCTGCGCCGGGCGTCGAACATCGTCTTGTAGACGGCGTTCCTGCTGCTCCCCAGCTCCAGCACCAGCGCGTCCAGCGGTACGGCGTCCAGGACCAGCGACACGAAGACCCTGCGCTGATGGCGGGTCAGCACCTCGTCCGCCGCCGTGCGCACGGCGGCGGCCAGGGCGCGCGCCTCGGACGACTCCGCGGGGCCGGCGCCGAGCCGGTCGGGCAGCCGGTCCCAGTCCTCGCCGTCGAGTTCCACCCGCTGCGTGCTCCCTGTGCTCCAGAAGTGACGGCCGATCTTCGCCGACACCTCCAGGACGACGAACCGATAGGCCCAGGTGGTGAAACGGCTCTCCCCGCGGAAGTCACCGATCTTCCGGGTGATGGCGAGAAGGGCGTCCGCGGCGGCCTGGTGGGCGAGGTCGTCGGCCTCCGGGCCGTCGAAGCCGAACCGGGAACGCCGCCTGGCCAGTTCGCGCTTCGCGATCCGCAGCAGATCGGCGTGCAGCCGGGCGCACGCCGTCTCGTAGGCCACGCCCGCCGACGACAGTTCCCGCACCCAGGACGCCGAGACGGGATCGAGGTCACGCGCACCGTCGGCAGGCGTCGCGGCCGCGGTCCGCGCGGGCTCGCCCTGTTCCTGTCCGACCACAGACGCCATGCGCCCCATCGTAGACGCGCCGGTTCCGGCCCCCGGCCGGGACCCGAGTGCCCCCGGCTCGGGGCCTCAGGGTCGTCCCTGTCCCGCCACGGTGACGGCCGACGCCACGTCGTCCTCGGCGTGGCCGGCCGACATCGCCTCGTCCCAGCGCTTCAGCAGTGCCTCGGTGAGCGGCAGTTCCAGCTCCCGGTGGTCGGCGGCCGACAGGGCGAGGGCCGCGTCCTTGCCCGCGTGGCGCAGGGGGAAGCCCGGGGCGAAGTCACGCTCGATCATGGCCCGGCCCTTGGCCGTCGCGTAGGCGGAGCCCAGCGGGCTCTCGGCGAGGGTGTCGAGGACCAGGGCGGGGTCGAGCCGGAGGGCGTCGGCCAGACACACGGTCTCGGCCATGCCCTCGACCAGGACCGCGAGCCAGTTGTTCAGCACGATCTTGAAGCGGCTACCGTCCCCGACGCGGCCGAACCAGAGCGTGCGGCGGCCCAGCACGTCGAACAACGGCTGTACGCGGGGCCGCAGTCCGGGATCGCCGGAGGCGAGGACGAGCAGCTCACCGCGGTCCGCGGGCCCGGAGCTCCCGCAGACGGGGGCGTCGACGAAGGCGGCACCCCCGTCCGCGAGTTCCGCCAGGCACCGGGTCGCGGCGACGCCGACCGTGCTCATCTGGATCCAGACCGCGTCCGGGGCGAGCGCGGCCAGGGCGCCGTCCGCGCCGGTCATCGCGCTCTCCACGGCGGCGCCGTCGGTGAGCATGGTGATCAGGTACTCCGCCGTGGCGGCCGCCCCGGCCGGAGACCCGGCGACCTTCGCCCCCTGGCCGGTCAGCGCCTCGGCCTTCCGCCGGGTCCGGTTCCAGACCGTCACGTCGAACCCGGCGCGCAGCAGGTTGCGGGCGACGGGGGCGCCCATGACACCCGTACCGAGGACCGCGACCCGCGTCCTTCCCGTCCGCGCCCGCCCCGACACCGCCCTGGTCCGCACAGTCATCACATGCCCTCCGGGGTCGGGCCGGCGACCGGGGTGGCCGCCGTCGTGATCGTGTCGATGCCCTTGAGGTCGGTCTCGTCCAGCGAGAGGTCCGCCGCGGCGAGGCTCTCCTCGACGTGGTGGGGGCGCCGCGTCCCGACGATCGCCACGTCCACGCCCGGCCGGGCCAGCGTCCACGCGATGGCGAGCTGGCCGACCGTCATGTCGCGGAAGGCGGCGAACTCCTGCAGCTCGCGGACCACCGCCAGGTTGCGCCGGTAGGTCTCGCCGCGGAAGACCCCGCTGTTCGCCCGCCAGTCACCGGCGGGGAAGACGGTCTCCACGCCGAGGGCGCCGGTCAGCAGGCCGTGCGCGAGCGGGCCGTAGACCAGGACGCCGATGCCGTGATCACGGGTGTACGGCAGGACGGTGTCCTCGATCTCCCGGCGGAAGAGGTGGTACGGCGGCTGCAGTGTCTCCACCGGCAGGACGCGGGAGAACTCGGCCATCTGCTCGGCGGAGTAGTTGGAGACGCCCACGTGCCGGATCTTCCCGGCCTCGGCCAGTTCCCGCAGCGCCCCGGCGGTCTCGGCGAGCGGCACCTTCGGGTCGGGCCAGTGGACCTGGTAGAGGTCGATGTGGTCGACGCCGAGCGCGGTCAGGCTGGCGTCGACGCCCGCGCGCAGGGCGGCGGGGCTCGCGTCCCGGGCGACTCCGGTGCCGGTGTCGCGCAGGCCGCCCTTGGTGGCGATCACCAGTTCGTCGCGGTGCTCGCGCAGCTCCGTCCGCAGGGCGTCGCCCAGCAGCCGTTCCGAGGCGCCGAAGCCGTACCCCTGGGCGGTGTCGAAGAAGTTCACCCCCAGCTCGCGGGCCCGCCGGACGGCCTTCCTGGCGTCGTCCTCGGCGAAGGCACCCCAGTCCCCGCCGAGTTGCCAGGTACCGAAGGCGATGCGGGAGACCCGCAGACCGGTCGAACCCAGTGTGGTGTGACGCATGACGTTCCTCCGTGCGTGGTGCAGGTGTGCTGTCGGCTGCTTTCGGTGGCCGGGGTCAGGTGACCCTGGCGCCGATCACATGTCCGATCCCGTAGACGGCTGCTGCTGCGGCGGCGCCCACGAAGAGCTGGCGGGCCCCGGAGACCAGCGGCGACCGGCCGTTGAGCAGGCCGATGACACCGCCGACGGCGAACAGGGCGCTGCCGGCCAGGGCGACGGCGAGCAGCAGGGCGGCCGTTCCCGACAGGAAGAGGTAGGGCAGGACGGCCGTCAGCGCGCCGCCGGCGAACGAGGCGAGGCTGGACAGCGCCGCCGACCACGGCGAACCCAACTGGTCCGGGTCCAGCCCGAGTTCCTCGCGGACCATGGTGTTCAGGGCGGTGTCGTGGTCCCGCATGATGGTCGTCGCGACATGCCGGGCGTCGGCCGCGTCCAGCCCCTTGTCCCGGTAGACCCGGGCCAGCTCCGCCTCCTCCGCGCCCGGGTCGGCGCGCAGCTGGCCGGCGGCGACGGCGATCTCCCGCTCGTAGGCCTCGCGCTGGCTGCGCATAGAGATGTACTCGCCGGCCGCCATCGAGAACGCTCCGGCGAGCAGTCCCGCGACCCCGGCGAACAGGACGGCCGTACCCGGGAGACCGGACCCGGCGAAGCCCATCACCAGGGCCGTGTTGGAGACCAGGCCGTCGTTGACGCCGAACACGGCGGCGCGCAGCGCGCCGGAGCGGTCGCCGGGGCGCGACCGCTCGGTGCGGTCGGCCCCGCGCCCGCCGGCGTCCTCGACGGACTTCCTGGTCTTCGCGTTCACCGTACCCGCGGGTGCGGGGTACGACAGTTCGCCCGATGTCAGCGACATGGCCGGCTCCGATCCTCGATGACGGTTATCGCGAACGCCGAATACCTCGTCTTCGGTTATTCGCCGTCACACATACCAACGCCCCGGAGGCCGGGCGATATCCCATGTGGGATAGATAGTGATAGATGAGTGTTATCTCGTGCGGAGATGGCCCGCGGTCGCGCCGCCCGCGCCCGGCGTGACTCCGGTCCGCGGCCGTGATGGCATGTCGGCATGGAGTTGCGGGAGTTGCGGGCGTTCGTGGCGGTGGTGGAGGAGGGCGGGCTGTCGGCCGCCGCCCGGCGGCTGCATGTGAGCCAGCCCGCGCTGTCCCAGACCGTCAGCGGGCTGGAGCGGCAGCTCGGGGTGCGGCTGCTGGTGCGCGGGAGCAGCGGGGCGCGGGCCACCGAGGCCGGGACCGCCCTGCTGGGCGAGGCACGGGCGGTGCTCGCCCGGCACGACCAGGCACTGCGGGTGATGGCCGGGTACGCCGGTCCGGGCGGCGGGGCGCTGCGCATCGGGATCCCTCTGGAGCTGCCGTCCGGACTGCTCGACCCGGCGCTGGCCGAACTCGCCGAGGCCCATCCGGGGACCCGGGTGCAGGCCCGGCACCTGTCCACGGCGGAGCAGCTGGCCGCGCTGCGGGCCGGCGAGCTCGACGCCGGCCTCCTGCGGGAACGGCCGTCCGGGCCGGAGTTCGACGCGCTGCTCGTCGTACGGGAGAAGCTCGGCGTGCTGGTCGCCACCGAGCAGGCCGCCGAGCTCGCCGGACCGGACGGCATCCCGCTCGACGCGCTCGGGGCCCTGCAGTGGGTCGGGTTCCCGCGCGCCGGCAGTCCCGCCTGGTACGACGAGCTGACCGCGGTCCTGCGCGGTCACGGCCTGGATCTCGGCCCCGAGGCCCCCGAGGGGCAGACGCTGATCGCCGACGTGAAACTGGCCGCGGTCGCCTCCGGGCGGGCCTTCGCACTGGCCCCGCCGGGCTGGCAGCAGCCGCTCCCCGACCACGTGACCTGGTCACCGCTGGTCGGACACCCCCTGGTGCGGCGCACCTGGGCGGCGTGGCCGGCCGACTCGCGCCGCCGGGACCTGGGCCGGTTCATCGCCGCGCTGGACCGGTCGGCGCGGGACCAGCAGGGGTAGCAGGGGCCGCCCGGAACACGGGCGCCGGGCCGGCGCGGGGTGCGAGCGCCGGCCGGCGGGCGCTTCCGGTGTCCGTCAGACGGCGGTACGGCCGCCGTCGACCGGCAGGATCGCGCCCTGCACGAAGCTCGCCGCGTCGCTCACCAGGTAGGCGATCGCCTCGGCGATCTCGCGCGCCTCACCGGGCCGGCCGGCGGGTGCCTGCGCGGCCAGGGCGTCCAGGTCGTCCCCCATGACGGCCGTGCCCTCGGTACGGGTCGGGCCCGGCTCCACGGCATTGACCCGCACCCCCTGCGGGCCGAACTCGGCGGCCCAGGACTTGGTCAGCAGGTTGATCGCGGCCTTGCTCGACGCGTACAGCGCCATCCCCGCGACGCCATACTCGGCGACCATCGTGCTGACGTTGACGATGGCGCCCTGCCCGCGCTCGGCCATGGCCGGGGCGAGCTCGCCCACCAGGTAGAACGGCGCCTTCACGTTCAGGTCGTAGACGGTGTCCACCTGGTCTGCGGGCGTCTGCGCCGTAGGTCCGAACGGGAAGATGCCGGCGTTGTTGACGAGGATGTCGACGCGGCCGCCGCCCAGCGCGGTGGCCTCGCGGGCCAGGCGCCGCGCCGAGTCGGCGTCCCGCAGGTCGGCCGCCAGGAAGTCCGCCTTGCCGCCGTGCTCCCGGACGGCGCCGACCACCCGCTCGCCGCGGTCCGCGTCGCGCCCCGCGACCAGGACGTGCGCGCCGCGCTCGGCGAGCAGCGTCGCGGTCGCGGCGCCGATACCGCTGGTCGCGCCGGTCAGCAGGGCCACGCGTCCGGTCAGGTCAGCAGAACTCATGAGGTGTCCTTAAAGTGTGGAAAGTGGGGCGAATCCATCGTCCCGCCGCCTCGTCCATGAGGCGACGGGAGTCCACAGCGGCAGCGGCGCTCCCGGGATTCCGCTCTCCTCATCAGCGGATCCGATGGCCCCCATAAGCGCCCCGTCCGGAGTCCGGTCCGGAGCACCGCGGGCCCGGCAGCGCACCCGTGCGCCGGTCATGGCGGGGAGGCGGCCATAGGCGGTGCTTATGGCGGCTCTTCGCCGGGCGCATGGCCGGGCCGCGATCAACTGCACACGTCCCGCGGTTACATGACCCGTACGGCTCGGGCCCCGGCGGCCCGGAACAGTGCGGAGCGGCACCGATCGTCATGCGAGGCAGCTATGAGCGAACCGAACACAGAACCGCACGCCACACCGGACGCGACCGGGGAAGGCGGCACGGGGGAGAGCAGTACGTACGACGTGATCGTCCTGGGCGCGGGACCGGTCGGGCAGAACGTCGCCGACCGGGCCCGGCACGCCGGGCTCTCCGTGGCCGTCGTGGAGCGGGAACTCGTCGGCGGCGAGTGCTCCTACTGGGCCTGCGTCCCCAGCAAGGCGCTGCTGCGGCCGGTCCTCGCGGTCGCCGACGCGCGCCGCGTGGACGGCGCCCGGCAGGCCGTCACCGGACGGCTCGACGACGCCGCGGTCTTCGCCCGCCGCAACCGTTACGTCACCGACTGGGACGACAGCGGGCAGGCACTGTGGGTCAAGTCCATCGGCGCCGACCTGTTCCGCGGCCAGGGCCGGCTGGACGGGCCGCGCCGGGTCACCGTCGGCCGGGACGACGGCGCTCGGCAGAGCCTAGTCGCCCGGCACGCGGTGGCCCTCGCCACCGGCAGCCGGCCCGCGCTGCCCCGGATCCCGGGGATCGAGGAGGCCCGGCCCTGGACGAACCGGCACGGCACCGACTCCAGCACCGTGCCCGGCCGGCTCGTGGTGGTCGGCGGCGGCGGGGTCGGCGTGGAGATGGCGACGCTGTGGCAGGGGCTCGGGTCGCAGGTCACCCTGCTGGTCCGGCGCCGGCTGCTCCCCCGTATGGAGGCCTTCGCCGGGGAGCTGGTCGCCCAGGGGCTGACCGCGGCCGGCGCGGACGTGCGGACCGGCGTCCAGGTGACCGCGCTGCGCCGCCCGGACCCGGACGGACCGGTGACGCTCACGCTCGACGACGGGAGCGAACTGGAGGCCGACGAGGTCCTGTTCGCCACCGGACGCACCCCCAACACCGACGACATCGGCCTGGAGACCGTGGGCCTGTCCCCCGGTTCCTGGCTGGACGTGGACACGACCTGCCTGGTCGACGGGGTCGAGGGGGCGTGGCTGTACGGCCTCGGGGACGTCAACCACCGCGCGCTCCTCACCCACCAGGGCAAGTACCAGGGGCGGACGGCCGGGGACGCCATCGGCGCCCGCGCCGCCGGGCGGCCGCTGGACGACGGGGACTGGGGCGACCACGCCACGACCGCCGACGGGCATGCCGTGGCCCAGGTCTTCTTCACCGATCCGGAGGCGGGCGCGGTGGGCCTGTCCGCCGAGCAGGCGGTCGCCGCCGGCCACCGCGTCGAGACGGTCGACCTCGACCTCAACGCCGCCCAGGGTGCCAACCTCTACGCCGACGGCTACACCGGCCACGCCCGGCTCGTCGTCGACGTCGACCGGGACGTGCTGCTCGGGGTGACCATGGTCGGGTCCGGGGTCAGCGAGCTGCTGCACGCGGCCACCATCGCGGTGGCCGGCGAGGTCCCGCTGAAACGCCTCCGGCACGCCGTCGCGCCGTTCCCCACGGTCAGCGAGATCTGGGTGTTCCTCGTCGCCGCATACCGACGACAGCGGGAGCAGGCGAACACCGGCTGACACCCCACCGACCGGAGCGAGCGCCGAACCGGCACCCGAACCGAGGACCGGACCTGCATCCGTACCGAGGACCGGACCGGCGCCCACCCGGAGCCCGAACCGCCGACCGGACCGGCATCCGTACCGAGGACCGGACCGACGCCCGCCCAGAGCCCGAACCGCCGACCGGACCGGCGCCCACCCGGAGCCCGAACCGACGCCCGCCCGGGACCCACCCGGGGCCCGCCGCCGGAGCAGGCGCTCGCCTACTGCGGACGCCCGGAGCCGACCACCGCCCTGACCGCGGTGCCGACCTGGTCGGCGACCGTCTCCGGGCCGGACGCGTCGAGCTTGCCGTCGAGGTGCAGGAACGCCAGGCCGTGGACCAGCGCCCACACCGCCGTCGCCAGTCCCTCCCGGGTCCCGCCGGGAAAGGCGTTCCGCACCAGGGTGTCGACGTAGGCGGAGAGCACGGCGGCCGCCTCGACCCGTTCGGCGCTGCCGGGGTCGCAGGGCTCCGCGAACATCGCCCGGAACAGCGCCGGGTGGTCGAGGGCGAACCGGACGTAGGCCACGGCGACGGCGACCAGGTCGTCGGTGGTCGAGGGCGCGGGATGGGCGGCCGCGAGACTTGCGGCGAGTTCGCGGTAGCCCTCCGCGGCGACGGCGGAGACCAGTGCGTCGCGGTCCGCGTAGTGGCGGTAGGGGGCGGTGGGCGAGACCCCGGCCCGCCGGGCCACCGCCCGGAGGGACAGCGCCCCGCTGCCGTCCTCCTCCAGCAGCTCCCGGGCCGCGCGCAGGCACGCGGCCCGGAGGTCGCCGTGATGGTACGTGTCGCTCGGTGGCGGCATGGGTCACCCTCCGGGATGTCTGTGGCGCCGGCCTCGTACGTCTGATGTGAGCGCCATATACATTGTTGGCGCCGTGCACATTCTACGGCGGCGGAGCCGGAACCCCGGATGGCAAGCCCCTGTTCGAGCCCCTGCGGCCGCGGTCCGGACCGGCCCCTCCCAACCGGCACCTCCCAACCGGTTCGTCCAACCGGTTCGTCAGCTGCGGAAGAGCTCGTTCAGGTCCGTCTGCGAGATCTGGTTGTCGGCGTAGGAGAAGGTGCCCCGCTCCGCCAGCTCCCGGGCCGCGGCGAGCAGCTGCGCGTACATCGCCCGCGCGATGCTGCCGCCCACCGTGACCCGGCGTACGCCCAGTTCGCGGAGGTCGGCCAGGGACAGCGCGGCGCCCGTCAGGCCCATCACCACGTTCAGGGGGCCGTCGATCTCCCGCACCAGCCTGCCGATCGTCCCGGCGTCGGCCGCGCCCGGCACGAACGCGCAGTCGGCGCCCGCCGCCAGGTACGCGTTGGCCCGCCGGACCGCCTCGTCGAGCGGGCCGCCGGTGAGCAGCACGTCGGTCCGGCCGACCAGGACGAACGGCTCGCCGGCCGCGTCGATCACCTCGCGCGCGGCACGGATCCGGTCGGCCGCGAGCTCCCGGCCGTACAGCGGCTGTGCGCGGTCGCCCGTGAAGTCCTCGATGTTGCCGCCCGCGGCTCCGGCACCGAGCGCCAGCGAGATCGTCTCGGCCACGGTCTCCGGGGCCTCCCCGAACCCGTCCTCCAGGTCCGCGCTCACCGGGATCCGCACCTCGGCGGCGATCTCCCGGATCCGGCCCACCATCGTCGCGCGGTCGACCCGGCCGCCGCCGTAGTCGTGGTCCGCGCGGCCCAAGGAGAAGGCGATGCCCGCGCTGGTGGTGGCCACGGCCGGGAAACCGGCCGACGCCAGGACGCGGGCGCTTCCCGCGTCCCAGGCGTTGGGGAGCAGGAAGCAGCCTTCCCGGTGCAGTTCGACGAAGCGTGCGGCCAGTTCGCGGCGTTGGGTGTCCACGTCGCCGAGTGTGTCAGCCGGCACTGACAATCAGGCGTCAGCTGCTCCCGGCGAGGTCCAGGGCGATGTCCGTGATCATGTCCTCCTGGCCGCCGACCAGCTTGCGGCGGCCCACCTCGACCAGGATCGCGCGGGTGTCGAGGCCATGGCGCCGGGCGGCGGCCTCCGCGTGCCGCAGGAAGCTGGAGTACACGCCCGCGTAGCCGAGGGTGAGGGTCTCGCGGTCCACCCGCACCTCGCGGTCCTGCAGCGGTCGTACGACGTCGTCCGCGGCGTCCATCAGCGGGAACAGGTCGCAGCCGTGCTCCCAGCCCATCAGGTCGGCGACCGCGACGAAGGCCTCCAGCGGGCAGTTGCCGGCTCCGGCGCCCTGCCCGGCGAGGGAGGCGTCGACGCGGGTGACGCCGTTCTCGACGGCGACCACCGAGTTGGCGACGCCCAGGCCGAGGTTGTGGTGGGCGTGGATGCCCAGTCCGGTGGCCGGGTCGAGGACGTCCCGGTAGGCGCGGACCCGGTCGCGGACGCCGTCCATGGTCAGCCGGCCGCCGGAGTCGGTGACGTACACGCAGTGCGCGCCGTAGGACTCCATCAGCTTGGCCTGGCGGGCGAGTTCGGCGGGTTCGGCGAGGTGGGACATCATCAGGAACCCGGCCACGTCCATGCCCAGTTCCCGCGCGGCCGCGATGTGCTGGGCGGAGATGTCGGCCTCGGTGCAGTGGGTGGCGACGCGGACCGAGCGGATGCCCAGGGAGTGGGCCTGCTTCAGGTCGTGGAGCGTGCCGATGCCCGGGAGGAGGAGGGTGGTGGGGATCGCCTGGTGGACGGCGCCCACGACCGCCTCGATCCACTCCCAGTCGGTGTGCGCGCCGACGCCGTAGGTGACGCTGGAGCCGGACAGGCCGTCGCCGTGGGCGACCTCGACGGCGCGGACCCCGGCGGCGTCGAGGGCGGCGGCGATGGTGCGGGCCTGGTCGACGGTGTAGCGGTGGCGGACGGCGTGCATGCCGTCCCGCAGGGTGACGTCCTGGACGTACAGGCGGGGACCGGTCATCGGGACGCCACCTCCGAGGTGGTGCGGTGGGCGGCCATGCGCTCCGCGGTGCGCAGCGCGGCCGAGGTCATGATGTCGAGGTTGCCGGCGTAGGCGGGCAGGTAGTGGGCGGCGCCCTCCACTTCGAGGAAGACGGAGACCTTCACGGCGTCGCCGGGGGCCAGGGTGCGCAGCGGGTCGTCGGCGGCCACCCGCTCGAACTGCACCTGCTGCTTGAGGCGGTAGCCGGGGACGTACGTCTGCACGCGCGCGACCATCTCCTCGACCGAGGCCGTCACCGCCGCGTCGTCGCAGTCGCCGACCAGGCAGTGCACGGTGTCCCGCATGATGAGCGGCGGTTCGGCGGGGTTGAGCACGATGATCGCCTTGCCGCGGGCCGCACCGCCGACCTTCTCGATGGCGGACGCCGTGGTCTCGGTGAACTCGTCGATGTTGGCGCGGGTGCCGGGCCCGGCGGAGCGGGAGGAGATCGAGGCGACGATCTCGCCGTAGTGGACCGGTGTCACGGCGTTCACCGCGGCGACCACGGGGATCGTGGCCTGGCCGCCGCAGGTGACCATGTTGACGTTCGGGGCGTCCAGGTGGGCGTCGCCGTTGACGGGCGGGACGACGTAGGGGCCGAGCGCGGCCGGGGTGAGGTCGACGACCGTGCGGCCGAGGGCCCGCAGCACCTCGTCGTGGCGGCGGTGGGCGCCGGCGGAGGTGGCGTCGAAGACGATCGACACGTCCTCGAACCCGTCCAGGCCGACCAGTCCGTCGACGCCCTCGTGGGTGGTGGCCACCTTCAGGCGGCGGGCGCGGGCCAGGCCGTCCGAGTCCGGGTCGATGCCGGCCAGCGCGGCGATCTCCAGGCTCTCCGACAGCCGCAGGATCTTGATCATCAGGTCGGTGCCGATGTTCCCGGACCCGATGACGGCGACCTTCGTGGTCATGCGGGGTTTCCTTCCTTGGCGAAGGCGACCCCGACCGTGCCGAGGCCGTCGATGCGGGCGGTGAACTCGTCGCCCTCGGCGGCGACCGCCATCGGGCCGAGGGCGCCGGTCAGGACGATGTCGCCGGCCCGCAGCGGGTCGCCGAGCCCGGCCAGGGTGGCGGCGAGCCAGCGGGCGGCGGTGAGCGGGCTGCCCAGGCAGTCGGCGCCGGTGCCCTGCGAGACGGTCTCGCCGTTCCTGGCCAGGGTCATCCGGACCCCGCGCAGGTCGACCCGGTCCAGCGGGACCGGCGTGCCGCCGAGGACGAACAGGCCGCTGGAGGCGTTGTCCGCGACGGTGTCGACGATGGTGATGTCCCAGTCGGCGATCCGGCTGTCCACGATCTCCAGCGCGGGCAGCGCGAAGGCGGTGGCCCGCAGCAGGTCGGCGACGGTCGGGTCGCGGTGCGGCAGGTCGGCGGCGAGGACCAGGGCAACCTCGGCCTCGACCTTGGGCTGGAGCAGCCGGCCG
The DNA here is from genome assembly GCF_042957285.1 of Streptomyces sp. NPDC008092. Lineage (NCBI taxonomy): Bacteria > Bacillati > Actinomycetota > Actinomycetes > Kitasatosporales > Streptomycetaceae > Streptomyces > Streptomyces sp. NPDC008092. The sequence continues at coordinate 58,757 of NZ_JBIBHY010000013.1, read as the reverse complement.
GCCGCGACCGGCTCGCCCTCGGCGACCGCCATGTCCGCGAAGAGGGCCCCGAAGTCGGGCTGCCCGACCCCGAGCTGGCGCTGCACGGCGGGCGAGGTCAGCCCGATCTTGCGGCCCACGAGCCGGCGGCCGGCGGCCATCCCCCGCTCGACGTGCAGCCGCTGCACCGCGTACGCGGTCTCGATGTCGCCCTCGGGGAGGAGGGCGCGGACGGGCGCGCACGGGGTGCCGGTGCGGGTGGCTTCGTCGAGGACGTCGGCCACCTTGGTGACGAGGTCAGGGCTCATGCCGACAGGTATAGGCGGGCGCCGGGAAACCCGGCAAAATATGTTCCGTGGCACGGAACAGCGATCAGGGGAACATGCTCGACAAGGCGGTGGCGGTCCTGGACTGCTTCCGTCCGGGAGGCGGCGCGTTCCGCCTCACGGAACTCACCGAACGCTCGAAGCTGCCCAAGACCACCGTGTTCCGGCTCTGCGCCGACCTGGTCAGGCTCGGCCTGCTGGAACGGGACGCGGACACCTACCGGCTGGGCGGCGCCCTCTTCGAGCTGGGGTCGCTGGTGCCGCGCCGGCAGGATCTGCGGGAGGCCGCGCTGCCGTTCCTCCAGGACCTGTTCGAGGCCACCCACGAGACCGTGCACCTCGGGGTGCGCGAGGGCCACGAGGTGGTCTACGTGGAGCGCATCCACGGCCACGACGCGCTGCGGCTGCCGTCCCGGATCGGCGGCCGGCTCCCGCTGACCTGCACCGGGGTCGGCAAGGCCCTGCTGGCGTTCTCGGGCGCCGACCTGGTCGAGGAGGTGCTGGCCGCACCGCTCCCCCGCCTCACCCCGCACTCGGTCACGGACCCCGGCCGGCTGCGTACGGCCGTCGAACAGGCCCAGGTCGCGGGCCTCGCCTACGAGGAGGAAGAGGCCGCGCCGGGGGTCAGCTGCATCGCGGCCCCCGTCTTCGCCGGGCCCACGGCGGTCGCGGCGCTCTCGGTGGCCGTACCGTGCGGCCGCTTCCGCCCGGCACAGCTGGCCCCGGCGGTACGGACGGCGGCCCTGGGCCTCTCCCGGGCGCTGCGCGGGGCCGGCAGACCCTGAGCGGTCGGCAGCCGGCGCATCGCGGCACGTCCGGCGGGGTGCTCAGACGGTCTGCCAGGGGTTGGTCTCGTAGCAGTCCACGAGCAGGTCCGTGACGGCCGGGGCGACGGCCAGCGCGGTCCCGTCGATGCTCGCCACCGGCAGGACCGGCGAGATCGAGTTCGCCAGGAAGGCGGAGCAGGCCGAGGAGCCGGACGCGCCGGCCACGAGGTCCCCGAGCCGGATCTCACGCCGCTCGGACGGGATGCCCTTGGCGTCCAGTCCCCGCTGCAGCAACTGCATCGTGATGCCGGGCAGCATGGCGGCCTCGGGCCAGATCACCCGCTCCCCGTCGTGGAAGCCGATGTTGGAGACCGACGCCTCGCTGATCCGGCCGTACCGGTCGGTGAAGAGCGCGTCGTCGTACCCGGCGAGCACCGCCTGCCGCCGACGGAGCGTGAGCCCGAACGTCCCGGCGTGCTTGACGTGCGGCAGGTCCCGCTCGTACTCGACCGCGCACAGCCGCACCGGTCCGGGCTGCGCCTCCGCCGGCGCGCTCGTCACCACGGCCAGGTCGGGCTCGACGAGTTCGCCGCGCACCACGTCACCGAGCCTTCCGGTGAAGGCCGTCACCCGGACCGACACCGCGTCCGGGCCCCCGGCGAGGGCGTGCCGCACGCAGTCCCGGACCCGTTGGGCGTCCAGCCCCCTGCCGAACAACTGACGGGCGCTCCCGTCCAGCCGCGCCAGGTGCAGATCCAGCCCCCGGACCGCGCCGTCCCGCACCTGCATCGAGGTGAAATGCGCGTAGTTGACCCGCGCGAGCAGCTTCAGATCCTCGCTGTCCGCTTCCGCCCCGTTGACCTCCACGCGGTCGATGGCGATCCCCCCTCCCGCCGTTGCCCACGGCCCGGCGGCCGTGCCCGGCCACGTTAGGCGCACGCAAGGCCGGTTCGAAAGCGAGCCGGTTCGGAAGCGAGCCAGTTTGGAGGCAGGCCGGTTCGGAAGCGAGCCAGTTCGGAGGCAGGCCGGTTCGGAAGCGAGCCAGTTCGGAGGCAGGCCGGTTCGGAAGCGAGCCAGTTCGGAGGCAGGCCGGTTCGGAGGCAGGCCGATTCGGAAGCGAGCCGGACCGGAAGCCGGCCGGACCGAAAGCGAGGCGGACCGACTTCCGCGACGACGGCCACCCCCGTAGCGCCCTCGGGGCGCGTTAAGCTGGCCGTGCAGCTGGTTCGTCCCCTCCGCCAGACGGGACGTCGCAAGAGGGAACCCGGTGGGAATCCGGGACTGCCCCGCAGCGGTGAGCGGGAACGACCGCCGTCATACGCACTGGATCCACCGGGTCCGGGAAGCGACGGCCAGTAGGTGTCCTCCGGAGGGAGGGCGTGCCCGCGAGTCCGAAGACCTGCCATCTGCCCGTGCGCGGACCACTCGTGCGCGGACATCCCGGTGACCTCGTGGGCGGGTCGGCGTGCATATCGGACGGACGGTCGCGTACTCGTTCACGGCGTACGACCGTTGCCGTCCGGTTCGTCACCCCTTCGCGCTCTCGTCCCGTCACCGGGATCTCAGGGAATCGTCTCGCGAAGGAGATCTCCGTGACAGCCAAGTCCGCAGCCGCGGCAGCCCGGGCCACCGTGTACGGCTACCCCCGTCAGGGGCCGGCCCGGGAACTGAAGAAGGCGATCGAGAGCTACTGGAAGGGCCGGGTCACCGCCGACGCCCTGCGGGCCGCCGCCGCCGGGCTGCGCCGCTCCACCTGGCGGCAGCTCGCCGAGGCCGGCCTCCACGAGGTGCCGACCGGCGACTTCTCGTACTACGACCACGTCCTCGACACCACCGTGATGGTCGGCGCCGTCCCCGAGCGGCACCGCGCCGCCGTCGAAGCCGATGCCCTGGACGGCTACTTCGCCATGGCCCGCGGTACGCAGGACATCGCGCCGCTGGAGATGACGAAGTGGTTCGACACCAACTACCACTACCTGGTGCCGGAGCTGGGCCCGGACACCGTCTTCGCCGCGAACTCCGCCAAGCAGGTGGACGAGTTGACGGAGGCGCTGGACCTCGGGCTCGCCGCCCGGCCGGTGCTGGTCGGCCCGGTCACCTATCTGCTGCTCGCCAAGCCGACGCCCGGCGCGCCCGCCGGCTTCGACCCGCTCACCCTCCTCGACCGGCTGCTCCCGGTGTACGCCGAGGTGCTCGCCGACCTGCGGGCGGCCGGCGCCGAGTGGGTGCAGCTCGACGAGCCCGCGCTGGTCCAGGACCGCACCCCGGCCGAACTGAACGCCGCCGCCCGCGCCTACCGGGATCTCGGCGCCCGCACCGACCGGCCGAAGCTCCTGGTCGCCTCCTACTTCGACCGGCTCGGCGAGGCCCTGCCGGTGCTGGCCAAGGCCCCGGTCGAAGGGCTCGCCCTCGACTTCACCGGGGCGGCGGCCGCCAACCTGGACGCCCTGGCCGCCGTCGGCGGGCTGCCCGGCAGGCGGCTGGTAGCCGGTGTGGTCGACGGCCGGAACATCTGGGTCAACGACCTGTCGGCGTCCCTCACCACCCTCGGCACCCTGCTGGGCCTCGCCGGCCGGGTCGACGTCGCCGCCTCCTGCTCCCTCCTCCACGTGCCGCTGGACACCGCCGCCGAGCGGGACATCGAACCGCAGATCCTGCGCTGGCTGGCCTTCGCGAAGCAGAAGACGGCCGAGATCGCGACCCTCGCCAGGGGCCTCGCCCAGGGCCCCGACACCATCGCCGCCGAACTCGCCGCCAACCGCGCCGACCTGGCCTCCCGAGCGGGTTCACCGATCACCCGTGATCCCGCCGTCCGTGCCCGCTGCGCCACCGTCACCCCGGCCGACGCCCGCCGCGCCCAGCCGTACCCCGACCGCGCCGCCGCCCAACGCGCGCACCTGCGGCTGCCGTTGCTGCCCACGACGACCATCGGTTCGTTCCCGCAGACCGGCGAACTGCGGGCCGCACGGGCGGACCTGCGGGCGGGCCGGACCGACACGGCCGGTTACGAGGCGCGGCTGCGGGCCGAGATCCAGGAGGTGGTCGCCTTCCAGGAGAAGGCGGGCCTGGACGTCCTGGTGCACGGCGAACCCGAACGCAACGACATGGTCCAGTACTTCGCGGAGCAGCTGACCGGGTACCTGGCCACCCGGCACGGCTGGGTCCAGTCGTACGGCACCCGGTACGTACGCCCGCCGGTGCTGGCCGGCGACATCTCCCGTCCCGAGCCGATGACGGTGCGCTGGACGTCGTACGCCCAGTCCCTCACCGACCGTCCGGTCAAGGGCATGCTGACCGGGCCGGTGACCATGCTGGCCTGGTCGTTCGTCCGTGACGACCAGCCGCTCGGCGACACCGCCCGCCAGGTCGCCCTCGCCCTGCGCGACGAGGTGGACGACCTGGAGGCGGCCGGGACCTCGGTGATCCAGGTGGACGAGCCCGCGCTGCGCGAGACCCTGCCGCTGCGGGCCGCCGACCGTCCCGGGTACCTGGCGTGGGCGACGGAGGCGTTCCGGCTCACCACCTCCGGAGTCCGTCCGGAGACGCAGATCCACACGCACATGTGCTACGCCGAGTTCGGCGACATCGTGCAGGCCATCGACGACCTCGACGCGGACGTCATCAGCCTGGAGGCGGCCCGCTCGCACATGCAGGTCGCCCGCGAACTCGCCGCGCACGGCTACCCGCGCGAGGCCGGCCCCGGGATCTACGACATCCACTCGCCCCGGGTGCCGGGCCCGGCGGAGGCCGCCGCCCTGGTGCGGACCGGCCTGGCGGCCATCCCCGCCGAACGGCTCTGGGTCAACCCCGACTGCGGGCTGAAGACCCGCGGCTGGCCGGAGGTCCGGGCCGCCCTGGAGAACCTGGTCGCGGCGGCGCGATCGGTGCGCGCGGAGCTGTAGCCGGCTCCTGGCGCGGGTGCCGGACGGCGTACTGTCGTGCGCGTCCGGCACCCGCCGTCACCGACACCCGCCGTCACCGACACCTGGCTCCGCCGGTATCTGCAGTCGCCGGTATCTGCAGTCGCCGGTGTCTGCTGTCCGACCGAGGAGGAACTTCCGCCCGTGACCTGCCGAGTCGTCCTCATAGCCCCCGCCATCACTCCCTCGCTGCGGCGGGCCCGCTTCGACGACGGTGACTCTATCGAGAAACCCGAGGCGGTGGCGCTGTCCCTGCCGGCCGCGGGCGAGACGGTCTGTTCCCCCAGCGTGCGCTGCCGGGAGACGGCGGCCGCGCTGGGCCTCGACGCCTCGGCGGAGCCCGAGTTGTCGGGCCTGGACGCGGGCCGCTGGCGGGGGTGGACGCTGGAGGAGGTCGGCACCGCCGAACCCGACGCGCTGCTCCAGTGGCTGACCGACCCGGGTGCCGCGCCCCACGGGGGCGAATCGGTACGGGAGTTGTGTGCCCGGGTCGCCGGCTGGCTGGACCGGACGGGCCTGACCATCGGCCGGACGATCGCCGTGGTGGAGCCGGAGGTGGTGCGGGCCATGGTGCTGCATGTGCTGGGGGCGCCCGAGGCCGCGTTCTGGCGGGTGGACGTCCCGCCGCTGTCGGCGACGGAGGTCACGGGCGGGCCTGGACGCTGGAACCTGCGGCTCGGCCAGGTCGGCGGTTAGACACCCGCCGGTCGGAGGTCGGCAGTCGGAGACCGGCAGTCGGAGACCGGGGGCCGGGGGCCGGGGGGTGTCCGGCGGGGCGCCGGAAATGCGGTGGAGCGGTGGGCCCCGTCCTGCCTAGGGTCGCGCCATGACCACCCGCACCTTCCGCGTCACCGTCCGCGGCGTCTTCGACGGCCTCGGCGCCGAGCAGCGCGCCGAACTGCTCTCCCGGGCCGCCGAACACGACGTGCTGCGCGCGGCCTTCACGGCCGAGGGCCACCTCACGTACGACATCGCCGCCCGCCCGGCCTTCACCTTCCGCTTCCAGGACACCGGGGAGGAAGAGGAGGACATCCTGGAGGCGACCGAGCGCGCCGAGGAGGCGGCGAGGGCGTGGCTCACCGAACGGGGCTACGGCTACAAGAACCTGCGGTCCAGCGCGGAGGACCTCTCCCAGGCGCCCTTGGGCAAGCGGCAGCGCCGGGCGGCCGCGCAGCGGCGGGACTGACTCCGACTCTCCTGGATACGGCCAGGGCGGCCTGAATTCGCCGTGGTTCAGGTCACGTCGGGATGTGGCCGGATTGTGGGGACCCTGTGCCCCGGGCGTGGCATGCTCGGGGCCACACCGAGTTACCGACCAGTTCTACTCGCCGGTAACCATGATCGGTGCCTCTTCGTCACCCCCCACCCTCAGGACTGACCTTGCGCAGACGCACAAGGCTCGGGCATGCCCTCATGCCCGCCTTCGCCGTGACCGCCCTTCTCCTCGCCGCGGGCTGCTCCGCGCCGCAGCACCAGGCCGCCGACGATCACGCCCGGGAGGCCGCCCAGGTCTCCGACGACTCCACCGCCGCCGCCGGCGCGGACGACCGGACGCTCGCCGTCGCCGCCGCACCGGCCACCGCCGCGACCACGGCCGCGGGCTCGGCCGGTGCGGGCCGGCCGGCACACCGCACCACGCTCACCGTCGCCTCGTACGACAGCAGGACCCGACGTGCCGTCATATCCGCGGCGGCGAAGGGGAACACGCCCGGCCATTCGAACGGCGGCTCGGCGGGCGGTTCGGCGGGCACGGTGAAGCCTGCTTCCCCGGCCGTCTCCCCGAGCCCCTCGCCGTCGCCCTCGACGTCGGCATCGGCCTCCGCCCGGCAGACCGCCGTCGGTGACGTCATCGCCAGCGCCCCCGCACCCGGCGCCCCGGACGGACTGCTCGCCAAGGTGACCAAGGTGCTCGGCGAGACCGACGCGGGCACCGAGGTGCAGACCGAGCCGGCGACCCTCGACGCCCTGCTCGGCGACGACACCGCGAAGGGCACCGTGCCCGTCGACCCGGCCGCCTTCGACGTCGACAAGCTGCTGCCCGACGTCAAGGTCTCCTGGTCCAAGGCCGGTGACGTGCACGTCGGCCCCGAGGGTGCCACCGTGCCGCTCGGCAGCCTCCGCCTGGACGTCAGCACCGGGATACCGGCCGCCGAGGGCGCGCCGGCCTCCGCCGCGGCCTCGGTCTCCGGCTTCGTCCAGGTCGCCCCGCAGGTCGACTTCGCCTACGGCGGCGCGGGCACCGGTACCGCACCCGGCTCCGCCTACCTCGGCGTCTCCGGCGACTGGGACTCCGGCTGGGCGGTCAGGGGCCGGGCCGGGGCCACGGCCACCCCGTTGCGCATCCCGTTCGCCAAGCTGCACGCCGACCCGGTCCTCCAGGTCGGCGCGGTCCCCGTCGTCGTCAACCTCGACCTGACCTGCTACCTCCAGGTGAGCGGCGACGGGAAGATCACCGTCGACGTGGAGCAGAACCTGAAGGGCGGCTTCAAGGCGGGCGGCACCTTCGGCACGGCCCAGGGCTGGACGCCGGTCAGCAGCTCGACCATGACGAGCACGCCGGTGCGCACCTCCGTGACCACGTCGGGAAGCGTCCGGACCACGCTGGGCGCCGAGGCCTCCGTCGGCCTCTACGGCAGCGTCGGCGTCACCGCCGACCTGGCGCCGTACCTGCGCGGCGAGGCGACCGGCACGGTCACCGCCACCTCCGCGACCCCGGGCGCGGACGTCCAGGGCACCTGGAACCTGTACGGCGGGGTCGACCTCTCCGGCACCCTCCGCCTCCAGCTGTCGGTCTTCGGCACACCGGTGCTGGAACGGGGCATCCCGCTGGGCGCCCTGCACCGCGAGTGGAAGCTGGCGGGCGGCAGCCTCTGACCCCGGGTCAGGCCGCGCCGCCCGGTATCCAGCCCTGCCGGCGCAGCACCGCCGAGACGTCCGGCGCCCGGTAGTGCTCCCCCTTGAGCACCTTGCCGTCGGCCCGGCGGGCCACCTGCCCGTCGGGCCCCAGCTTGCTCATGTTGGACCGGTGGATCTCGGCGAGCACCGCGTCGAGGTCGATCCCGTGCACCAGCGCGGTGCCGTACGCCACGTAGACTACGTCCGCCAGCTCGTGCGCGAGCCGGTCGAGGGGCCCGTCGACCGCGACCTCGGCGACCTCCGCGGCCTCCTCGGCGAGCAGCTCCCCCCGGTGCGCGGCCAGTTCGGGGGACACCTCGGCCGGCGTGGTGCGGGTGTCCAGGCCGAAGGCGTGGTGGAACTCCCGGACGAGGCGGGCGGGCGAGGTACCCGTCGGGGCACCGGGGACGGAACTGGTCATGCGAACGACTCTAGCGGCCGCCACTGACAGTCCCGGTCCGCCGCCGTGCCCCGGGCCCCGTCCCCCCGCCCTGGTCAGGACGGGGACCGGCTGGCAGGATCGCGCGCATGTCCAAGCTGCTCCCCCGTATCGGCAGGCGCCGCGCCCTCCAGGGTGCGACCGCCGGCGTCGTCGCGTTCGGCCTGCTGCTGTGGTGGCTGCTGCCGCTCGGCGAGAAGCCGCCGACCGGGACCATCGTCTTCAGCACCGGGACGCTGCGCGGCGTCTACCAGGAGTACGGCGAACGGCTCCGCAACGAGCTGCGCAAGGACATGCCGGGCCTGAAGGTGGAGCTGCGGCAGAGCAACGGGTCGTACGAGAACGTGCAGCGGGTGGCGACCGGCCACGCCGACTTCACCATCGCGGCGGCCGACGCGGTGGAGACGTACGAACTGAACGGCGGCCAGGACGCCGGACTGCTGCGCGGGGTGGCCAGGCTCTACGACGACTACGTCCAGCTCGTCGTACCCCGCGACTCGGGCATCACCAGCGTCGCGCAGCTGCGGCACAGGCGGGTGGCGATCGGGCTGCCCAACTCGGGGGTGCGGCTGATCGCCGACCGGGTGCTCAGGGCCGCCGGGATCGACCCGGCGAAGGACATCACACCGGTGTCCGACGGCATAGACACCGGCCCGGACCAGTTGCGGCGGGACAAGATCGACGCGTTCTTCTGGTCGGGCGGTCTGCCGACCAAGGGGCTGCTGGACCTGGCGAAGAAGTTCAGCTTCACGTTCGTCCCGATCGGCGGCAGCCTGGTCGCCAAGCTGCACACCGAGGGCGCGGCCTCGCTCTACTACCGGGCGACCAACATGCCGGAGTCGGCGTACCCGTCCGTGCAGCAGGGCACCACGGTGCCCACGATCGCGGTGTCCAACGTCCTGATGACCCGCAAGGACGTCGACCCGCGCCTCACCGAGTGGGTGACCCGCACGGTCATCAAGAGCCGCGACGACATCGGCAACCACGTCCACTCGGCCCAGCTGGTGGACCTGCGCACCGCGATCTACACGGACCCGCTGCCGCTGCAGGAGGGGGCGCGGCGCTACTACCGCTCGGTGAAGCCCTGAACTCAGCCCGGAGCGCCCCGGCTTGAAAGCGCCCCGAAGGGGCACTGGGGTACCCACCCCTCTCTCACCCGCCCCGCGGCACGGACACAGTCACCCGCAACCCCCGCGGTTCATGGTGCTCGTAGGCGATCGCTCCTCCCCCCGCCGCCAGCAGCGCCCGTGTGATCGACAGCCCCAGCCCCGACCCCTTCACGTTCTGATGCCGCCCGCTCCGCCAGAACCGGTCCCCCACGCGCGCGAGTTCCTCGTCCGTCAGCCCCGGTCCCGTGTCGGTCACCACGACCGTCGACACGTCACCGGCGGCGGTCACGGTCACCGCCACCGTGCCCCCCTCCGGCGAGAACTTCACCGCGTTGTCGATCACCGCGTCCAGCGCGCTGGACAGCGTGACCGGGTCGGCCCACCCGGTGGTCGGCGTGCAGTCCCCGGTCAGCCGGACCCCCTTCGCCGCCGCGGCCGGTGCCCACGCGGCGATCCGCTCCTCGGCCAGCCGCCCGAGATCGGTCAGCATCAGGACCGCCTCGGCGTGCTCGGCCAGCGCCAGGTCGAGCAGGTCGTCCAGGACCTGCGCGAGCCGCTTGCCCTCGGTGCGGACCGAGGCGATCTCCTCGTTGTCCTCGGGGAGTTCGAGGGCGAGCAGTTCGATGCGCAGCAGCAGCGCGGAGAGGGGGTTGCGCAGCTGGTGGGAGGCGTCGGCGACGAAGGCCCGCTGCTGCTCCAGCACGTCCTCGACGTTGTCCGCCATCTCGTTGAACGCCCGGGCCAGCCGTCTGAGTTCCGGCGGGCCGCCGGCCGCCGCGACCCGGGACTTGAGCCGGCCGCTGGCGATCGCGTGCGTGGTGGCGTCGAGCACCCGTACCGGCCGCAGCACCCAGCCGGTCAGCCGCAGCGCCGCGCCGACGGCGAGCAGCATCGCCGCGCACTCGCCGGCGCCGATGAGCAGCCAGTCGCGCAGGGTGCGGGAACGCATCGGCCCGGTGGGCGAGTCGGTGACCACCACGGCGACGACGTCGCCGTCCCGGATCACCGGCGAGGCCACCACCAGCCGGCTGCGCTGCCAGGGCCAGACCTGCGCGGGATCGTGGCTGCGGCGGCTCAGCAGTGCCTCGCCGAAGGCCTCCCGGACCTCGCCGGTCGTCGGCAGCACCCAGTCGTCGGGCGCGTTGGCCATGGAGGAGGAGTTCCGGTAGAAGACGCCCGCGCGGATGCCGTAGACGCCGTAGTAGCTGGCGAGTTCGCGGCGGAGGGTCTCCAGGCGGTCGTCCGTGTTCACGGGGCGCGCGGTGGCGGGCGTGTCGGTCACGAACTGGGCGAGGGCCGCGAACCGCGCGGTGTCGTCGATGCGGTCGACGACGACCTTCTGCTGCTGCGCGGAGGCCGTGCTGACGGCGAGCGGAACGCCGAGCGCGAGCAGCACGGCCGCCATCAGGACGATGAGCAGCGGAAGGAGGCGGGTGCGCACCCGTCCCCGCTACCCGGCCGGGGCGACGAGCCGGTAGCCGACGCCTCGTACGGTCTCGATGAGCGCGGGCATGCGCAACTTGGCGCGCAGGGAGGCGACGTGCACCTCCAGGGTGCGGCCGGTCCCCTCCCAACTGGTCTGCCAGACCTCGCTGATGATCTGCTCCCGGCGGAAGACCACGCCGGGCCGCTGGGCGAGCAGCGCCAGCAGGTCGAACTCCTTGCGGGTGAGCTGGACGACCTTGCCGTCCACGCTGACCTGGCGGGTGGGCAGTTCGATGCGGACGGCGCCGAGCCGCAGCGCGCTGTCGCCGTCGGCGCCGGCCTGGCCGTCCTCGTGGTGGGTGCGCCGGCTGACGGCGTGGATCCGGGCCAGCAGCTCCCCGGTGTCGTACGGCTTCACCACGTAGTCGTCGGCGCCGAGGTTGAGGCCGTGGATGCGGGAGCGGACGTCCGAGCGGGCCGTCACCATGATGACCGGGGTGCTGGTGCGCTTGCGGATCTTGCCGCAGACCTCGTAGCCGTCCTGGTCGGGCAGGCCGAGGTCGAGGAGGACGACGTCGTAGCCGTCGCTCTCGGGGACGAGGGCGCGGAGGGCCTCCTCGCCGTTGCGGGCGTGGGTGACGGAGAACCCGTGCCGGGCCAGGACCGCGGAGAGTGCGGCGGCGACGTGGTTGTCGTCCTCGACGAGCAGCAGTCTCATCCCGGCCCCCTCCGGTTCAGCGGTCGTACGGTCGTGGTTCGTCGCCGGCTTGTCCGTGGAAAACCTGCGCGTTGTAGAAAGCGCGCACGCGCGCGTGCACGAGGAGCAGTCACGCTGATGGACGCCGACGGCGTCAAGTGGGTTCCGGTGGCGGGCGGGTTCCGTTACGCGGCCGATACCCGGGCGGCCGCGGGCGCTACGACACGTGTCCGCCTGCTACCGGATCGTGATGCTCAGATCTCCCTCAGATGTAATGACGCTGGTCATTCGCTCTCACTACATTCCTCCGCAACCGAGGAGGACGGAGCCCGAAAGCGATGACCGAAGTATCGGTGGCCAAGCAGGACGTGGCCGCGACCGGCGAACTGGTCGTCCTGAAGAGTGTCAACAAGCACTTCGGCGCGTTGCACGTACTCCAGGACATCGACCTGACGATCGCCCGCGGTGAGGTCGTCGTGGTGATCGGGCCCTCCGGGTCCGGCAAGTCCACGCTGTGCCGCACCGTCAACCGTCTGGAGACCATCGACTCCGGAACGATCACCATCGACGGCAGGCCGCTGCCGCAGGAGGGCAGGGAGCTGGCCCGGCTGCGCGCCGACGTCGGCATGGTCTTCCAGTCCTTCAATCTCTTCGCACACAAGACGGTGCTGGAGAACGTGATGCTCGGGCAGGTCAAGGTCCGCAAGGCGGACCGGAAGCAGGCCGAGGAGAAGGCCCGCGCCCTGCTCGACCGGGTCGGCGTGGGCACCCAGGCCGACAAGTACCCCGCACAGCTCTCCGGCGGCCAGCAGCAGCGCGTCGCCATCGCGCGGGCGCTGGCCATGGACCCGAAGGTCATGCTCTTCGACGAGCCGACCTCGGCCCTCGACCCCGAGATGATCAACGAGGTCCTTGAGGTCATGCAGCAGCTGGCCAGGGACGGCATGACGATGATCGTCGTCACCCACGAGATGGGCTTCGCCCGCTCCGCCGCGAACCGGGTGGTCTTCATGGCCGACGGCCGGATCGTCGAACAGGCCACCCCGGACCAGTTCTTCAGCAACCCGAGCAGCGACCGGGCCAAGGACTTCCTGTCGAAGATCCTGCACCACTGATCCGCACGGCGACCCGAGTCACGTCACCCGTCCCGCACGGACCCCGTCTTTCATCACGCAAAGGATGTTCATCATGCAGCTCCGCAAGGTCACCGCAGCCTCGGCCGCCGTGCTCGCGCTCGCCCTGTCCGCCACGGCGTGCGGCAGCAGCGACAAGGACGACAGCGGCTCCTCGGGCGGCGGCAAGATCAAGGTCGGCATCAAGTTCGACCAGCCCGGTCTCGGCCTCCAGGAGCCCGACGGTTCCTTCTCGGGCTTCGACGTGGACGTGGCCACCTATGTGGCCGGGCAGCTGGGTTACAAGCCGAACCAGATCGAGTTCGTGCAGACCAAGAGCGCCGACCGGGAGAACGCCCTAGCGCGCGGCGACGTGAAGTTCATCGCGGCCACCTACTCGATCACCGACGAGCGCAAGGCGAAGGTGGACTTCGCCGGCCCGTACCTGCTGGCCCACCAGGACCTGCTGGTCAAGAAGGACTCGACCATCGCCAAGGGCGCGGACCTCAACGGCAAGAAGCTGTGTTCCGTGACGGGTTCGACCTCGGCGCAGAACATCCAGCAGACGATCGCCCCGAAGGCCAACCTCAAGGAGGTCGGCACCTACTCGGAGTGCATCGCCGGCCTGCAGAGCGGCGCCGTGGACGCGGTGACCACGGACGACTCGATCCTCGCGGGCTTCGCCGCGCAGGACAAGTACAAGGGCCAGTTCAAGCTCGCCGGCCTGAAGCTGAGCAACGAGAACTACGGCATCGGCGTCAAGAAGGGCGACTCCGCGACCCTGGACAAGATCAACAAGGCGCTGGAGAAGATGGTGAGCGACGGCTCCTGGGACAAGGCCGTCACCAAGAACTTCGGTCCGGCCGACTACAAGAACGAGCCCGCCCCGAAGATCGGCGTGATCGTCAAGTAAGGCACGGGTCCCAAGACGACCCTCTCGGGCGCGCCGCCCGCCACCGCTTCCCCGGCGGCGGCGCGCCATGCCCTCCCCGTACGCCACACACCCGGAAGCGCGGGAAATCGTGTTCGACTTTCTTCAAGGCTACGACGTTCTAGGGGCGTTCTGGACGACGGTGCAACTCACCGTCCTCTCGGCCGTCGGCTCCCTGGTCTGGGGCACCCTGCTGGCCGCGATGCGGGTCAGCCCGGTCCCGCTGATGCGCGGGTTCGGCACCGCCTACGTCAACATCGTCCGGAACATCCCCCTGACGGTCATCGTCATCTTCACCTCGCTCGGCCTCGCCGACATCTTCGGCGTGACGCTGGGCGCCTCCGACTTCAAGGTCCAGGGCTTCCGCCTCGCGGTGCTCGGCCTGACCGCCTACACCGCGGCCTTCGTCTGCGAGGCGATCCGCTCCGGCATCAACACCGTGCCCGTCGGACAGGCCGAGGCGGCCCGCGCGATCGGGCTGAACTTCTCGCAGACCGTGCGGCTGATCGTGCTGCCGCAGGCCTTCCGCGCGGTGATCGGCCCGCTGGCCAACGTCCTGATCGCGCTGACGAAGAACACCACGGTGGCGGCCGCGATCGGCGTCGCCGAGGCCGCGGCGCTGATGAAGACGATGATCGAGAACGAGGCCCAGACGCTGGCCATCGGCGCGGTCTTCGCCTTCGGCTTCGTGGTACTGACCCTCCCGACCGGCCTGATCCTCGGCTGGCTCGCCAAGCGCCTGGCGGTGAAGCGATGAGCTCCGTCCTGTACGACACCCCGGGGCCCCGCGCCAAGCGGCGCAACGTGGTCCTCTCCGTCGGCTTCGTCCTGCTCCTCGCCCTCACGGTGTGGTGGGTCTGGCAGAAGATGGACGACAAGGGCCAGCTCAAATGGGACCTGTGGCAGCCGTTCACCACCTCCGAGGCGTGGACCACGTACCTGCTGCCCGGCCTCGGCAACACGCTCAAGGCAGCGGCGCTCGCCATGGTCATCGCCCTCCCGCTGGGCGCGGTCTTCGGCATCGCCCGCATGTCCGACCACACGTGGGTGCGGATACCGGCCGCGTGGATCGTGGAGTTCTTCCGCGCGATCCCGGTCCTGCTGCTGATGCTGTTCGCCAACGAGTTCTACGTCCGCTCCACGGACGTCGGCAGCGACGAACGGCCGCTGTACGCGGTCGTCACCGGCCTGGTGCTCTACAACGCCTCGGTGCTCGCCGAGGTCGTGCGGGCCGGCGTCCTCGCACTCCCCAAGGGGCAGACGGAGGCGGCGTACGCCATCGGGCTGCGCAAGGGGCAGACGATGACCGGCATCCTGCTGCCGCAGGCGGTCACCGTGATGCTGCCGGCCATCGTCAGCCAGCTGGTGGTGATCGTGAAGGACACCGCGCTGGGCGGTGTGATGCTCCAGTTCACGGAACTGCTCACGGCACGCGGCACGCTGGCCGCCAACTACGCCAACGTCATCCCCAGCTTCGTCGTCGTCGGGGTCGTCTTCATCCTGCTGAACCTCGCACTCACCACGTTCGCCTCCTGGCTGGAGAAGCGGCTGCGGCGCAGCAAGCGCGGCACCGGCGCGGTGCTGGGCGCCGAGGACGTCGGCGACCTGAACGCGGCGGAGATCAGCGGCACCTTCGCGACCGGGGCGGGCGGAGCCAACGCCTGACTCCCGGTCAATCCGGACGACACGCGGAGGCAGCGGCCGTACGGGCGCTGCCTCCGCCGTTTTCCCGTGCGCCACGGCGTCCGCGCGCCCGCCATGCTGACGTGTCCCCGGGTGCGCCGCTTGACCGGGTGGCGCCCAGTCTGTTGCATACGTTCTGTGATCGTGCACCCTGCTCCACCCACGTGTTCATCGATGTCCGTCGGGACTTGCGTACGGGCAGGGGGCGCCGCGCCGTGGACCCGGTGATCATCGTCGGAGCGGGGCCCGTCGGGCTCACGCTCGCCCTGGCGCTGGCCCGCCAGGAGGTGCCGTCCGTCGTCCTGGACGAGGGTCCGGGCAAGGACGAGCCGCGCCCGGCGCGCACGGTGGTGCTCCGCGAGGACACCGCCGCCCTGGTGACGCGCCTGTCCGGCGCCCCGCTCGAAGACCTGGGCACCCGCTGGACCGGCTGGCGGTCGATGCGGCGCCGGCAGGTGCTGCGCGAGGTCGTCTTCGACGACGCCGGCGAGCCGTCCCCACTGCACCTCGCGCAGCACGTGCTGACCAACGCCCTGCGTGCCGCGATCAGCGACGAACCGCTGGTCAGGATCGTCACCGACAGCCGGCTGGACGCCGTCGAGCAGGACCGCTCCGGAGTCACCGCGCACACCCGTGGCCCCAAGGGCACCTGGTGGCGCGGCAGTTACCTGGTGGGCTGCGACGGCCCCCGCTCGACCGTGCGCAAGCTCCTGGACATCCGCTTCCCGGGCCGCACGGCGGTGGAACGGCACGCGGTCGCCGCGCTGCACACGGAACTTCCGTGGCCCGGTCAGGCGTTGCTCCATCGGACACCGCCGTGGCGGTCGTCCGGGCCCTCGGCCGGGGAGGTGACCGCCCGCCCCCTCCCGGACGGCGTGTGGCGCCTGGACTGGCTGCTGCCGCCCGGCAAGGACCTGGTCACGCCCGAGCTGCTCGTGAACCGGATCCGCGAGACCCTCGCGGGCTGGACGGGCGGCACCACACCGCCGTACGACCTGCTCGACACCGGCGTCCACACCGTGCACCACCGCCTCGCCCGCAGGTGGCGGGTGGGCCGGGTGTTCGTCGCCGGGGACGCCGCGCACCTGCTCGGCGCGCTCGGGACGCACGGCCTGGACGAGGGGCTGCGGGACGTGGACAACCTCGCCTGGAAGCTGGCCCCGGCCTGGCACCACGGCCCGCACGAGGCGCTGCTCGACAGCTACCAGGCCGAGCGGCGGGCGGTGGTCGCCGCCCGGCTGCGCGCCGCCGACCAGGTGCTGCCGGTGCTGCGCGGCAGCGGCGGGCTGCGCGGGTTCGTCCCCGGCGCGTCGCGGGGGCACGACGCGCTCCTCACCGACGGCCACCTGGGGCACGGTCCGCTCGGTGCGCCGGGGGCGTACGCCGACTCGCCGCTCGCCCCCCGTCATCTGGAGCACGAGATCCCGGTCGACACCGCGCCGGGCACCCCGGTCACCGATGTCCGGGTCACCGCGGAGGACGGCACCTTCGTGCAGCTGCGCTCGCGCCTCGGCCGCGGCGCGCTGCTCGTCGTCCTCATCGCGCCCGGCACCGGGGTGTGGGACCGCAAGCACTGGGTCTCGGCCGGGGTCATGCCCCGGCTCGCGGCGGCCGTGACCGCGCTGCCGCACCCCGCCGAGCTGCTGGTCGCCGAGGCCTACCCGGGCGCCCCGGCGCACGCGGTGCTGCTCGTGCGCCCCGACGGCCATCTGGTCACCGCCCTCAACGGGGTCCGCCCGGCCGACCTGTACGCGGCGGCCGAGGCGACCCTGGGCGGCAAGGACCAGGAGGCGGCCGAGCAGCCGGAGCAGCGGGCGGAGACGGAGGCGCAGGCCGGTTCCGCCGCGCGGTGACCGGGCCGTCCACATTCTGACGGTGAGTTGACCGGCCCGCACCGGCGTGGTGTACTCCGCATCGTGAACGACACCACTGTGCGCCTGTGGCGGAAGGTCCATGTGGACCTGGTCCGCTATGCGGGCTGCGTGTGTCTTCCGTCCTGCTGATTTCGCATTCCTCTTCTCTCCGGGTGCCGTCTGCGCCCGCTTCTGCGAACCCTCATCAGGATCGGTGCACGTGTCTGCCTCTCTCTCCTCGTCCTCTTCCTCCTCCGTTTCCGCGTCCGCCCCCGCGCCAGGCGCCGCGCCCACCCAGGCGGACCTCCTCGACTTCGTCCGGCGTACGGCCGCCGACGCCGGACTGATCGCTTCGCTCCCGCTCGACCCCGAAGGCCGCACCTGGGTACGGCTCGACGGCCCCGCCGGCAGCGAGGCCTGGCTGATCGGCTGGCCGCCCGGCTCCGGCACCGGCTGGCACGACCACGCCGAGTCGGTCGGCGCCTTCCTCACCGCCACCGGTGAGCTGAAGGAATACTCCCTGGCCACCCGGCTGCCCACCGACGGCTGGAAGACCCTGGAGCTCTCCGAGGGCGTCGACCGCGAGCGCCGGCTGCCGGCCGGGAAGGGCCGTTCCTTCGGCCGCGACCACGTCCACGAGGTGCACAACGAGTCCACGGAGCACCACGCGGTCTCCGTCCACGCCTACTACCCGCCGCTGCCGCGGATCCGCCGCTACAGCCGCACCGGACAGGTGCTGCGCCTGGAGCAGGTCGAGCGCCCGGAGGACTGGCAGTGAGCGGCACGGAACCCGAGGAGTCCCGCCCGGCGGAGCCACGTCCGGTGGGCATCGACGAGCTGCTGGAGCGGGTGCGCACGGGCTACCGGCGCGTCGAGGCGCAGGAGGCGTACGACGCGGCGCGCACCGGCGGGGCCCTGCTCGTCGACATCCGGTACGCGGCGCTGCGCGAGCGGGACGGACTGATACCCGGTGCGCTCGTCATAGAGCGCAACGAACTGGAGTGGCGCCTGGACCCCCGGGGCAGCCACAAGACCCCGGAGGCCACCGGCCACGACCTCCAGGTCGTCGTGATCTGCAACGAGGGCTACGCCTCCAGCCTGGCCGCCGCCTCCCTGCACCAGCTGGGCCTGCACCGGGCGACGGACCTGATCGGCGGCTTCCAGGCATGGAAGACGGCGGGCCTGCCGGTCACCGCCCAGCCGTCCTAGCCCCTACGGCTCCCCGGTCCCGGCCGGGTCCGTTCGGCTGTCGATGAGCGCGGCGAGACCGTCGAGCACCCGGCCGAGGCCGAACTCCCAGGCGTGCCCGGGGCTGTACGCGGCACCGTGCGCGGTACCCGCCGCGGTGCCGACCCGGGCGGCGGTGGGGTAGGCGCGCGGGTCGAGGACCTTTTCGAGCAGCGGGGCGTTGGCCGCCCACCACTGCTCGTCGTCCAGGGCGCTGTCCTCCCGGGCGGCGCGGGCCTCCGCCGCGGAGCGGGCGTTGGCCTGGACGAAGGTGAGCAGAAAGGTCAGGGCGGCGTCCAACTCCACGTCGTCGAGCCCGAGTCCGTCCAGTGCCGACAGTTCGTGTTCGTACTTGGCCATCATTCCCGGTCCCAGCGGCGGACGGCCGGTGGAGATCGTCGCGGCCCACGGGTGTGCCTCGAACAGCGCCCTGTTCTCCTCCGCCACCGCGATCAGCCTCACCCGCCACGGCCGGCCCGTGGTGTCCGCCCGGGACATCTGGACGTAGGCGGTGTCCAGCATGAGATCCAGAAGCTCGGCCTTTCCCGGCACATAGGTGTAGAGGGTCATCGGGACCACCCCCAGCTGCTGCGCGATGCGGCGCATGGTGACCGCGTCCAGGCCCTCGGCATCCGCCAGCGCGACGGCGACGGTGACGACCCTGTCGATGCTCAGCCGCTGCTGCGGACCGCGCCGCGGGGTGGCGGGGACCCGCCAGAGCAGTTCCAGAGAGCGGGCCGGATCACCGGCACTGCTTCGGTCGAGAGGCATCCGGACATCCTCCCTCACCGGCAAATCTGTGTGCAATTACTCTGTACGCAGTACAGTGTACTTCGTACAGAGTAATTGCCCAGGTCAAGGTCCCTCCAGATCAGGATCAAGGAGCTCCCGTGTCGATCACCGCTTCCGCCGTCTCCCTCAACGTCGACGACGTCGTGGCGTCCAGCACCTTCCTCACCGACCACTTCGGGTTCCGCGAGGAACTGGCCGCCGACGGATTCGCCTCGCTGGCCCGCGAAGACGCCGGGATGAACGTCGTCTACCTGCGCCGCGGCCTGGCCTCGCTCCCCGAGGACCAGCGCGAGGACCACGCCGACGGGGTGATCCTCGCCTTCGTCGTCGACGACCTCGAAGCCGAACTGGCCCGCCTGACCGCCGAGGGAGTCACGATCACGATGCCGCTGCGCGAGGAGCCCTGGGGTGAGCGCGCCTTCCAGGTCACCGACCCCAACGGCGTCATCGTCCAACTCGTCGACTGGAACGCGTCCGGCGGCCACTGAGCCGGTTCGGCCCGGCCCTTCACCGCCGCGCCCGGTCCTCCACCGTCACACCTGGTCCTTGGCGGTCGCCGCCGTCACCGCCGGCACCCGCAGCGCCACCCGCCCGGGAAGAGCCGAAGCCACCAGCGCGAGCAGCCCGGCGGTCGCGACGACCGTCACGTACAGCAACGGCGTGACGGTCGGTGCGGCACGGCCCGTCATGCCGACGCTGAACGCGGTCAGGACGGCGAGCGCGATGCCGCTGCCGAGCGCCGTGGCGAGCGTCAGTACGGACAGCACCTCGGTGCGCAGCATCCGCAGCACCTGACGCCGAGTGGCACCGGCCAGCCTGAGCAGTGCGAACTCCCGTACGCGGTCCGCGACCGACATGGCCAGCGTGTTGACGACGGCGATGGCGGTGAAGGCCAGGACCAGCCCCATGGCGAGGAGGTTGACCTCGGCGTTGTCCTGCTGGCGGTGGGCCCGGATCGAGTCGGCTGCGGTCGGCGAGAGAATTTCGAGCCCCGGGAACTCACGGAGCGTAGTCGCGAGTTGTGCATGTGTACGGGCAGTGCTGACGAGGACGGAGGAGGCGAGCGGGTTGTCCACGTGGTGCGAGACGAGGTCGTGGGCGAAGGTGAGGTCGCCGAAGCCGAGACCCCGGGCATAGACGGCGGCGACGGTGAGCGTGGCGGGCGTGCCGTCGCCGAGCGTGAGTTTCAGGGTGCTGCCGGGCCTCAGGTGGTGCTGATCGGCGGCCACTTCGCTGACGGCGACGGTGCGGCCGGTGAGCCGGCCGAGGGAGCCGGCGGTGACCTCGGGGTCCCAGGTGCGGGCGAGGCCCCCGGGGGTGACGCCCTGCGCCGGGTACTTGTCGAGTCCGATGCGGACGGTCGTGCGGACCACTTCGGTGGCGGTGTCGTGGTGCGCCCGCAACTGCCGTGCCGCCGCGGCCGGTACCCCGGGTCCCCGGGCGGCGACGACCCAGTCGGCGGTGATCCCGGCGCGGGCCTGGGCACGGGCGGCGTCGTCGAGGGTGGCCTGGACGAAGAGCACGGTGCAGGTCATGCCGATGAGCAGGGTGAGGGGGGTGACGACGGAGGCCATCCGGGCCGCGTTGCCGCGCAGGTTGGCGGTGGCGAGCCGCCCGCCGTGGCCGGTGAGCCGCAGCGGGCCGGCGAGCAGCAGCACGGCGGCCCTGACCAGCAGCGGACCGAGCAGGGCGACGGAGGTGGCGAGAACCACGACGGCGAGGAAGGTGACGGGAGTCGAGGCGGGTTCGGTACGCAGGGAGGTGAGCAGCACGACGAGGACGGCTCCACCGGCGAGCAGCAGCAGACCGGCGGCGATCCTGCCCCGGGCGGGCCGGGCGGGCTCGACGCGGGACTCGGCGAGCGCCTCGGTCGGCCGGATCCGGGTGATGCGCCGGGAGGCGACACGGGCGGCCGCCCAGGCACCGGCCAGGGTCGCGGCCAGCGCGGCACAGGGCGGGACGACACCGGTGGTGTGCTGAAGCGCGGCGGGTACGGCGCCGAGCGCGACGAACCTGGTGTGCAGCCAGGCGCCCAGGGGCAGTCCGAGGAGTGCGCCGAGGGTGCCCGCGGCCGCGCCGATGACCAGGGCCTCGCGGCCGAGCAGGCGACGGATCTGTCCCGGTGTGGCGGCGATGGCGCGCAGCAGGGCGAGTTCACGGTGGCGCTGCTGGACGGTGAGCGCGAAGGTGCCGACGACCACCAGGACCGCCACGAGCAGCGAGGTCCCGCCCATGGCGCCGCCCATGCTGACCAGCCGGACCCGGGCGGCGGCCGCGTCCAGGAACTCGACGGGGCCGCGGGCGTCCCCGGTGGAGACCTGGGCGGTGGTACCGCGCAGCGTCCGCGTCACGGCCTGCTTCAGCCGCTCCGGGTCGGTACCGGGCGTCGGCAGCACGCCGAACGCGGTGACCTGTCCGGGGTGCGCGGCCAGTCTGCGGGCCTCGGCGGCGGAGAAGAAGAGGGCCGTCTGGTGGCGTACGTCCGTGGCCGGGGCGGCGATTCCGGTGATCCGGTAGGCGCGCGGGGCCTGTGTGGACTGCACGGTGAGGGTGTCGCCGGGCCGCAGGCGGGCACGTGCGGCGAGGTCGCGGTCGACGACCAGGTCGGTGCCGGCCTGGGGCGCGCTGCCGGTGACCAGCCGGTAGGGGGTGAGCACGGCGGACTCCCAGGCGTGCCCGTAGGCGGTACGGCCGCCGGTGCCGCCTGCGGTCAGCGGCTGGGCGAGGAAGGTCAGTTCGGGCACCACCCGGGCGACACCGGGGGTACGGGCGAGCCCGGCCTCCAGACCGGCCGGCAGCCAGGCGCGTTCGGCGATGGGTTTCGCCTTGTGCTTGACCTTGGTCTTGCCGTGCTTGTGCTTGACGGTGGTCCGATGGACGTACTGGTCGGCGGAGACCACGACCGGGGTGGCCGCGTAGCGCTCGGTGCGGATCGTGCCGCGCAGGCCGGTGTCGAGGAGCGTGCCGCAGGCGGAAATCAGGGCGGCCGCGCAGAGCAGGGCGAGGAAGGCGCCGAGGAAACCGGCCTTGCGGGCGCGGACGGTCTTGAGGGCGTAGCGCAGCATCATGCCGTACACCGTCGTCCACGCGGGGGTCCCGGGGCACTGCGGCGGCCCGGCGTTCTGACGGGGGGTTAACCCCACCCCCTCCGAGGCCGACCCCCCGTCAGAAGTCCCCGCCCTCCAGGAACTCCGTGTCCTCGCCCTCCTCCTCCAGCGCCCGCCGGACGACCCGGAGGGCCATGCCCTCGGAGTACCCCTTGCGGGCGAGCATGCCGGCGAGGCGGCGGATCCGCTTGTCGCGGTCGAGGCCCCGGGTGGAGCGCAGTCTGCGGGCGACGAGTTCGCGGGCCGTCTCCTCCTCCTGCTCGGAGTCGAGCCGGCCGACGGCCTCGTCGACGAGTGCCGGGTCGACGCCCTTGGTGCGCAGTTCCTGGGCGAGCGCGCGCCGGGCCAGTCCGCGGCCGTGGTGCCGGGACTCCACCCAGGCGTCCGCGAACGCGCTGTCGTTGATCAGCCCGACCTCCTCGAACCGGGACAGCACCTCCTCGACGACGTCGTCGGGGATCTCCCGCTTGTGCAGGGCGTCCGCGAGCTGCTTCCGCGTGCGCGGGCTCCCGGTGAGCAGGCGCAGACAGATCGCCCGCGCCCGCTCAGCCGGGTCCGCTGGAGGTTCCCCCTGCTCGGCCCTCGACGAGGAGGAGGAACCCCCGTCCTCACCGGACGGCTCGCCGAAGCCACGCCGGCGGCGCGTCCCGGACTTCCGCGAGCCACGGCCGGGTGACCCGTGCCCGCGGGGCCCGTCCGGGCCACCGTGCGTGCCGTCGCCGTCGTACAAGCTGTCGCCGTACGCGCCGTCGCCCCCGTATGCGTCGCCCCCGTACTCGCCGCCGCCCGTTCCGTAGGACTCGCCACCGCCCCCGGCGGAGCCCGGGTCGCCCCCGGTGCCCCTCCCCCGTGGGGCACCGGGGGACGCGTATTCGTGGTCGGCCCAGTCGGTTCGTCGTGTCACGGCGTCAGCTCTTGGCGGCGGCCTTGGGCTTGGTGACCTTGGCGGCCGGGGCGGGCGCCGTCTTGGCCGCGTCGTCCGTGGCCGCGGTGGTGCTGACCGCCGCGTCCGCGCCCGGCTCGGCGGCGGGCTGCTCGGGACGGACGCCGACGCCCAGCTTCTCCTTGATCTTCTTCTCGATCTCGTTGGCCAGGTCGGGGTTGTCCTTGAGGAAGTTGCGCGCGTTCTCCTTGCCCTGGCCGAGCTGGTCGCCCTCGTACGTGTACCAGGCACCGGCCTTGCGGACGAAGCCGTTCTCCACGCCCATGTCGATCAGGCCGCCCTCGCGGCTGATGCCCTGGCCGTAGAGGATGTCGAACTCGGCCTGCTTGAAGGGCGGCGCGACCTTGTTCTTGACGACCTTGACCCGGGTGCGGTTGCCGACCGCCTCGGTGCCGTCCTTCAGGGTCTCGATGCGGCGGATGTCGAGTCGCACCGAGGCGTAGAACTTCAGCGCGCGGCCACCGGTCGTGGTCTCCGGGGAGCCGAACATCACACCGATCTTCTCGCGGAGCTGGTTGATGAAGATCGCGGTGGTCTTGGACTGGTTGAGCGCACTGGTGATCTTCCGCAGCGCCTGGCTCATCAGACGGGCCTGGAGACCGACGTGGCTGTCGCCCATCTCGCCCTCGATCTCGGCGCGCGGGACGAGCGCGGCGACGGAGTCGATGACGATGAGGTCGAGGGCACCGGAGCGGACCAGCATGTCCACGATCTCCAGGGCCTGCTCGCCGTTGTCGGGCTGGGAGAGGATCAGGTTGTCGATGTCGACGCCGAGCTTCTGCGCGTACTCGGGGTCGAGGGCGTGCTCCGCGTCCACGAACGCGACCTGACCGCCCGCCTTCTGCGCGTTGGCCACGGCGTGCAGGGTCAGGGTCGTCTTGCCGGAGGACTCCGGTCCGTAGATCTCCACCACACGGCCGCGCGGCAGGCCACCGACACCGAGGGCGACGTCGAGCGCGGTCGACCCGGTCGAGATGACCTCGATGGGCTCCTTCGTCCGGTCGCCCATGCGCATGACCGCGCCCTTGCCGAATTGCCGTTCAATCTGTGCGAGCGCGGCGTCGAGCGCCTTCTCGCGGTCGGTTCCTGCCATGGGTTCCACCCGGTTTGCTTGAGTCGATCGCTTCACGTCAAAGACGCTAACGCCTGCCACTGACAATGCGCCCCGACGCCGGTTCGACCTGTGGACAACTCGGGGACGTCTCCCCCGAAACCGTGTCGAACTGCCGCCGGGATCCCCGTCGCGGGCCGTGCCGGAGCTTCCATGAGAATGGATGTTCGAATTTCGTGTCAAGCGCACCACGCGATGCTCCCGCCACTTCCCCGCAGGGTGCTCACCCACTGCTCACCCGCTGCCCACTCACCACTCATCTCGCTCACCACACTCATCCCACTCACCGCTCACCCAGCGCCCACCCACCGGCTCCGGGCGTACGCGGCACGCGTGCCGGAGCGCGCGGCGTGCCGGGGGCGGCAGCCGGAAACGGGGCCGCGGCGCAGCCGCCCGCACCACCCGGCAGGGCGTTCACCCGATCGTGAGTTTCCGCATGCCCGCGCCCGTCGTGCCGCGATGCTCGAAGAGGCGGCCGGGGCGCCGCCTCCGGGTGCCGTGGGTGGGAGAGCACATGACACGTGAGACGGGGCGACGCGGTCTGGACGAGCAGGCCGTGCTGCTGGCGGCGGGGCTGGCCGATCTGGCGGTGAGCACGGTGGGCACTGCCTTCGGGACGTTACGGGGGCTGCTGCGCCGCTCGGACGCCGGCGCGCTGGCGGCGGAGGCCGAGCACGATCTCACCGCACGGGGGCGCCTGGTCCTGGACCGGTACGCGACCGTGCCCCCGGCCCATCTGGAGATCCTCGCCCGGCACGCCCTCGTCCGGCGGACCGCAGGCGATGACTGACCGGTGGGATCCGGCCGCCTTCAAGAACCGCGTCGACGACGTACTGCGCCGGTTCGTCGCCGAGGAGGCCGGCCTGTTCGCGGCGGTCGACCCGCTCCTGGGCCCGGTGGCCGGGCAGCTGGAGGCGGCGGTCGCGGACGGCAAACGGCTGCGGGCGGCGTTCTGCTACTGGGGCTGGCGTGCGGTGGGCCAGCCGGACAGCGACGCGCTGGTGCGGGCGGCGGCCTCCATGGAACTGGTGCACGCGGCCGCCGTCGTACACGACGACCTCATCGACGACAGCCCGCTGCGGCACGGCCGCCCCACCTCCCACATCGCCCTGCGTGCCGCCGTACGGGACCGTCCGCGCGCCGACGACACCGCGCGGTCGCTGGCGATGCTCGTGGGCGATCTGCTGATGTCACTGGCCGGGCAGCTGTTCGCGACCTGCGGGCTGCCCGCCGCCTATCTCGCCCGGGCCCGCCCCCTGTGGTCGGTACTGGCACGGGAGCTGATCGCGGGCGAGTGCCTGGAGCTCCTGCGCACCGGAGCCGGCCCGGACACCACGGCCTCGCTGAAGGTGATCCGCTACAAGACCGCCAAGTACACCGTCGAGCAGCCCCTGTTGATCGGCGGCACCCTGGCCGGGGCCGGCGAGCGGCTGTGCGAGGGGTACTCCGCGTACGGACTGCCGCTGGGCGAGGCCTTCCAGCTGCGCGACGACCTGCTCGGCCTGTTCGGGGCACCGGAGCACACCGGCAAGGCCAACGCCGACGACGTACGCGGCCACCGGCCCACCGCCCTGCTCGCGGAGACCTGGCGGCTGGCCCGTGCCGACGACCGGGAGCGGCTGGGCGCGCTGCTCGGCTGCCGTGATCTGGACGCGGACGGCCTGGACGCGGTCCGCGAGGTGATGTGCCGGCTCGGGGCACCCGACCGGATCGAGCACATGATCGGCGCACGGGTCGCGGAAGCGCTCGACGCCCTCCACGACCTGAACGTGCCGGCCCCCGCCACCGGCGCCCTGACCTCGCTGGCCCACTCGGCCGCGGTCCGCCTGTCCTGACCCCCACGGGTGACCCGGACGACTCTGACGACTCTGACGACCCGGACCACCCCGACTGCCCGGACGACCCCCGCGATGACAAGGAGCCCCCTGCCGTGATGCACACCGAGGCCTCGATGGCCCCCCTGCGGCACGCCGGTGACGAACTCGCCGACGCCACGGTCGCCGCACTCTTCGAGCGCGGGGAGGTGGGCACGTTCAACACCCTGATGCGCTACGTCTCCACCGCGGGCGCGCCCCTGCCGGACGGGCTGCCCGCGGTCGCGCGGGAGTACCTGGAGGCCACCCGGGTGCCGCCGTCCTGGGTGGACTGGGGCGAGATGGAGAAGGCCCGGCTGTTCTTCATCGACAACAACGTGCACATCTCGACCGCGCTGTCCTTCGCCGCCATGCCCGCCTGTTACGTCGTCCCGCGCGTGGCGAAGCTGCTGTCGGCCACCCACGGGCTGCGGTACCCGTCCAAGCGCATGGCGGAGACCGGTCAGTTCACCGTCTACCTCATGCGGCCCGACGCCTTCGAGGCCGGCAGCCGCTTCGTCCCGGCCGCCCAGAAGGTGCGCCTGCTGCACGCCTCCATCCGGCACCACCTCAGGCGCGAGAACCGCTGGGACACCGAGGCGCTCGGCACGCCGATCTGCCAGGAGGACATGATCGGCGGGCAGATGTTCTTCTCCATGCTGGTCCTCGACAGCCTGCACCGGCTGGGCATCCACCTGTCCACGGAGGGCGCCGAGGCGTACTACTACGCGTGGCGGGTGGTGGGCGCCATGCTCGGCGTCGACCAGGAGGCCGTCCCGGAGACCCTCGAGGAGGCACGCGCCTTCCTCGACCTCTACATGGTCCGGTACATGGGCCCCTCCGAGGAGGGCGCGGTCCTGACCCGGCAGCTCATCGACCTCTACGAGGAGGTCGTACCCGGCACCTTCTTCGACCCGGTCGTCTCCGCCCTGATCCGCCATCTGGTCGGCGACACCTGCGCCGACTGGCTGGAGGTGCCGCGCACTCCGTGGGACACCGTCGTCAAGGCCGTGCCGCACCTCCTCGGCGTCCTGGAGACCATCGAGGACCGCTCGCCGCTGGGCGCCTGGGCCCTGGACCGCCTCGGCCACCTCACCACCGTCCTCGAACTGTCCTCGCTCACCCGTGGCCGCGTCATGCACTACGCCATCCCCGAACACCTCAAGAAGGACTACGGCGTCCCGGGCTCCGTACCCCGCACCCGGCGGTGGACCCCGCCGCCCGCCACGGTCTCCTGATCCCCCTCCGCCCCCTCCGCCCCCTCCGCCCACTCCGCCCACTCCGCCCACTCCCCGGCGCCGCTACTCCCCTAGGCGTACGGCGGGTGTCTTCGGCCGGACGACGACCGCGCGGACGGGCGCCGGGAGGCTGGGCGCATGTCCTCCTCCGTGAAGAGTCCGCCCAGAAGGCCACCCGCGAACCCGCTGACCGGGATCCTGACCCGGGTGCGCCCCGCCGAGCGTCTCTGTCACGCGACCGGCATGCTCCTCGTCCTCTCCGGCCTGGCGCATCTGGTGGTGTTCGCGGTCGACGGCGGCCCCTGGTACGGGCCGGTCTCCTGGCGCAAGCCCGTCACGTTCGGGCTCTCTTTCGGGCTGACGCTGATGGCGGTCACCTGGGTCACCTCCTACCTGAGGGTCGGGGAGCGGCTGCGGACCGTCCTGCTGCTGGTGTTCGCCGCCGACTGCGTGGTGGAGGTCGGCGGGATCACCCTGCAGGCGTGGCGCCGGGTGCCCTCGCACCTCGACATGGAGACGCCCTTCGACACCGCGGTGTCGATGACGCTCGCGGTGGGCGGCGGGATCCTGGTGGTGCTGCTCACCGTCTTCGCGGTGGTGTCCTTCCGGCGCCGGCCGGCCGGTCCGGAGGGCATGGCGCTCGCGGTGCGCTCCGGGTTCGCGGTCCTGCTGGTGGCGCTGGCCTCGGGAGCGGCGATGATCGCGCGCGGGGTGGTGCTCGTCCGGACCGGGCACCAGCAGGCGGCGTACGACTCGACGGCCCCGCTCAAACCGCTGCACGGGGTCAGCCTGCACGCGGTGCTGGTCCTGCCGGCCCTGGCCTGGCTGCTGTCCCGCACGCGATGGAGTGAGCGGACCCGGTGGCGGGTCGTGGCCGCGGCGGTGGGCTGTTACGCGGCGGCCGTCGCCGCCGCCGGGGTGTGGGCCGTACTCACCTACTGATCGCGACTCACCTGCTGATCGCGGCTCGGCCGCGGATCGCGGCGGCCGTCAGGCGGAGCCTCCCTCGGACTCCGGCTCCTCGGCCGGCCGCTGCCATATGAAGCGCTGCGTCAGGCGCCGCGCGCGCGTGAGCAGCCCGGGGCCGCCCGTGCCGCGCGGACGGTGCCCGTGCACCCGTGGGTCGTCCGTGACGTCGTACCGCTTCACGTAGGCGCTCAGGAACGCCTGGAGCGTCGCGACCGCCGGGATGGCGATCAGTGCGCCGACGGCGCCGAGGAGCGCGGTGCCCGCGATGACCGAACCGAAGGCGACCGCCGGGTGGATATCGACCGACTTGGAGGTCAGCTTGGGCTGGAGCATGTAGTTCTCGAACTGCTGGTAGATCACGACGAACACCAGCACCCACACCGCGTACAGCGGGTTGACGGTGAACGCGATCAGCATCGGCAGCGCGCCCGCGAGGTAGGTGCCGATGGTGGGGATGAACTGCGAGACCAGTCCGACCCACACGCCCAGCACGGGCGCGTACGGCACGCCGAGGGCCTCCAGCAGGATGTAGTGCGCGATCCCGGAGATCAGCGCCATCACACCGCGCGAGTACAGGTAGCCGCCGGTCTTGTCGACGGCGATCTCCCAGGCGCGCAGCACCTCGGCCTGGCGGGCGGGCGGCAGCACGGAGCACAGGGTGCGGCGCAGCCGGGGGCCGTCGGCGGCGAAGTAGAAGGCGAACAGCGTGATCGTCAGCAGCTGGAAGAGGCCGCCGAGCACCTGCCCGGACACGTCGAGCGCACCGGCCGCGCTGTTCTGCGCGTACTTGCGCAGCCAGTCGGAGTGCAGCAGGCCCTCCTGGACGTCGACCCGCTTCAGTTCGGTGTGGAAGGTGTGGTTGACCCAGTTGATGACCGAGTCCAGGTAGTCCGGGAAGTCCTCGACGATCTTGATGATCTGTCCGGCCAGCATCGAGCCGAGCAGCGTGATGAAGCCCGCGACGGCGATCGCCAGGCCGAGGAAGACCAGGAAGGTCGCGAACCCGCGGCGCATGCCGCGGGAGGCCATCCAGCTCACCGCGGGCTCGATGGCGAGCGCCAGGAAGAACGCGATGAGGATGTTGATCAGCAGGCCGGTGAGCTGGTGGAAGGCCCAGCTGCCCAGCTGGAAGGCGGCGACGAGGGCGAGCGCCAGCACCATGGCGCGCGGCAGCCAGCGCGGCATGCGGGCGCCCGGTACCGCGGCGCCGGCGGCCGGTGGTCCGGTGCGCGGCGTCGTGTCGACCGTGTCGGCCGGGGATGCGTCCTGGGCGGTCCGCCCGTCCTCGTCAGTGGATACCACGGTGCAAGTCTCGCCCACGCCACTGACAACGCGTGGCCCGTATCCGATCTCCGTGCACGGTCAGCGCCTCTCCCCCGGAACGTTCATGACCGCGCAGACCACGCGCCACACGTCCTTGGCCTCCCAGCCGGCGTTCAGCGCCTCGTGCACCGTCAGCCCGCCGAGCTCCGTCATCACATGATCGCGCGCGAAGGTGTCGGCGTACCCGGAACCGAAGTGTTCCGCCATCCGCTGCCAGAAAACCGTCAACCGCATGAAACCAGTATCCCGCCCCTGAGAGTGGGCCCTGCCCGGGACCGCTTGCCGAGACCGCTTTCCGCCCTACGGTCTTGCGCATGGCCGAAACCGGAGCTTCCCCACTCCCCCCTACGCCCCCGGCGCACCCCCCGCTCTTGCGCGCCGAACAGTTCATGTGGCTCACCGCGCGCGTGCTGGAGCAGCGTCTCTTCTCGTACCACTTCCTGAACGGCGGCCCCGATCCGGTGGAGACCGCGCTGGAGGCCTACCGCAACGAGGACGGCGGCTACGGACACGCGCTGGAGCCCGATCTGCGCGGTCCGGTGAGCCAGCCGCTGCACACCGGGCACGCGCTGCGGGTCCTGGACGCCATCGGGCGGTGCGGCGGGCAGCGGGTGGAGCGCGTGTGCCGCTATCTGACAGCGGTCTCCACGGCGGACGGGGCGCTGCCGGCGGTCCGTCCGAGCCAGCGCGGCTACCCGACGGCGCCGTTCGTCCCGGTCGTCGACGACCCGCCCAGCGAGCTCCTGGCCACCGGTCCGGTGGTGGGCCTGCTGCACCGCAACGAGGTCTGGCACGCGTGGCTGTTCCGGGCCACCGACTTCTGCTGGCAGGCGATCGAGTACCTGGAGAAGTCGCACCCCTACGAGGTCGAGGCCGCGGTCGCCTTCCTGGACACGGTGCCCGACCGCTCGCGCGCGGAGGCGGCCGCCGACCGGCTGGGCCGCCTGGTGCGCGAGCAGCGGCTGGCCGCGCTGGACCCCGAGCGCCTCGACGCGTATCCGGTGGCGCCCGGCTACGCCCCGCGTGAGCACCACTTCCCGCACGACTTCGCGAAGTCTCCGGACTCGCTCGCGCGCGCGTGGTTCACCGACGAGGAGATGAGCCGCTCGCTCGACTTCCTCAGCGCCGGGCAGGAGGCGGACGGCGGCTGGCCGGTCCGCTGGCGGCAGTGGGCACCGGCCGCCTCCCTGGAGGCCCGCCCCAGGGTGACGATCGAGGCCCTGCACACGCTCAGGGCGTACGGCCGCTTCGTGGGGTGACGGAGGCCGGGTGGCCGAAGTGTCAGCCGGTGACGGCGCGCAGTCCCGCCGTGACCGCCACGGCGACGCCGACGACGACCAGGAAGGGCGCGCGCAGCACCAGCGCCACGGCGGCCGCCCCGAGGCCCGCGGCCCGCGCGTCCAGCACGAGCGCGTGCCCTTCGGCGAACGTCTGCTGAGCCGTGAGGGCGGCGAGCAGGGCCACCGGCAGCAGGGCGGCCAGCCGCCGCACCACCGGCCGCTCCAGCACTCCCGCGGGCACCAGCAGGCCGGCGAGCTTGACGGCGTAGCAGCCGAGGGCGGTCACGCCGATCGCGATCCAGAAGTTCACCGGGTCTCCTCGGGTGCCTTGTCGTGGGTACGGTCGCGGCCGGACCGGCGGCCGGAGACGAACAGGGCGGCCGGTGCCGCCAGCGCGGCGACCAGGACCGGCACCCCGGCCGGCAGCACGGGCAGCAGGCCGAGCCCCAGCAGCACCGCGAGGGCGGCGACCGCACGGTCGGTCGTGGTCTTCAGCATGGGGGCGAGCAGGGCGAGGAAGACGGCGGGACCGGCCGCGTCCAGGCCCCAGGCGTCGGTGTTCCCGACGGCCTTGGCACCGAGCGCGCCGAGCAAGGTGGTGAGGTTCCACAGCACGTACAGGGTGAGCCCGGTGACGGTGAACCCGAGCCGGGCGGCGCGGCGCGTCGGCTGGGCCAGGGTGACCGCGGTGGTCTCGTCGATCACCCACTGGGCGGCGAACGGCCGCACCGCGCGCGGGAGGGCCAGCACCTGCGAGAGGCGCAGCCCGTAGAACGCGTTGCGCACCCCGAGGAAGAAGGCGCCGGCCGCCGCGGTGAACGGGTTGCCACCGGCCGCGAGCGCGCCCACCAGGGCGAACTGGGAGGCGCCGGTGAAGACCAGGAGGCTGAGCGCGCAGGTCTGGAGCAGGCCGAGCCCGCTGCCGGCCGAGGTCACCCCGAAGGCGAACCCGGAGAGTCCCACGGCGACCCCGACCCCGAGGGCGTCCCTGACGACGGCGGAGTCCGGCTTCGGGCCGCCTTCGCCGCGTATGTCTGCGCGTGCTGTCTGTTGTGCCACGCCTCAGGACGCTACGGGCGGCCGTCCCGCGCGTCTTGTACGTTCTTGCGCTCGCGCTGATAGGCGCCCGGCGGGACGCCGACGATCCGGGCGAAGTGCCGGTTGAGGTGCGGCTGGTCGGTGAAGCCCACGGTGACGGCGGCCTCCGCGGGTGCCGTGCCGGCGTCCAGCAGCAGCCGGGCGCGGCGCACCCGGGCGTCGGTCAGCCAGGTGTGCGGGGGCATGCCGTAGGCGTCGCGGAACGCCCGCAGCAGCGCGAAGGGGCTGGTGCCGAGGTCGGTGGCGAGCCGCTCCAGGGTCGGCGGCTCGGCCATCCGCTCCTCCAGCACCGCACGCGCGCGTGCGGCGAGCCGGGCGCCGGCGGTACGGACCTGCCGCTGCGGCAGCGGGCCGCCGTTCAGCCGCAGCAGCCGGGTGACCGCGACCCTGAGCAAGGTGTCGGCGGCGAGCGCGTTGCCCTCGTCGGCGGCGCGCAGCACCCGGTGCACGAGGGCCACGCTGTACGGGTCGTCCAGCACCGGGCTGACGAAGCCGGGGGTACCGCGGATCCCGGTGGTCTCGGCGGCGATCCCCGCCACCAGGTCCGGCGCCGGGTAGACCGCCCCGTACCGCCAGCCCTCGGGCACCCCGGCCCGCCCGGTGTGCGGGGTGTCCGGGTTGACCAGCGCGAGCGCCCCCGCCCCCGCGGACACGTCGGAGCCCCGGTGGTGGAAGACCTCGACGCCGTCCGCGATGGCGGCGATCACGAAGTGCTCGTGGGTGTGCCGGACGAACGTCTTGCGAACGTACCGGGCACGCAGCAGATCGACACCGGGCAACGCTTCGTACCGCCAGTGCCGCGCCCGCTCGTCCGATGCCGTCATACGACCATTGTCGACCGCCGACCCCACCCGACCGTCCGCAGCCGCCACCCCGCCTCTCGACTCCGCGAGGGCAGCGCCCCCGAAAGGGGCGCTGGGGGTCCCCCCGGCCGAAGGCTGGGGGAGGAACTGCGCCACAAGCCCCCACCGGCCCGCACGCGAAACGACACCCACCCGACTCTCCGAGCCGCCGCCCTCACCCGACTCTCCGAGCCGCCGCCCTCACCCGACTCTCCGAGCCGCCGCCCTCACCCGACTCTCCGAGCCGCCGCCCTCACCCGACTCTCCTGAGCCGCCGCCCTCACCCGACTCTCCGAGCCGCCGCCCTCGCCCGGCTTCCCTGAGCGCTGCCCCTCTCCCGCCCCTCTCCCGCCCCTCTCCCGCCCCTTTCCCGCCGCCCTCGCGAGGCCGCCGACGGCGAATCCGCCCCACCGGGGCCACCCGCACCCGACGACGAGACCGTCACGGGTGGTGCGGGTGGGAACACGAGGGCCGAAGGCGGAGCCGAGGCCTCTCGACCCCGGCTGTCAGTGGCCAGGTGCAGGATGGACCCATGCCGAAATCCGCACACCGAGCCCTCGACGGCTTCTCCCCCGCGACCCGCGGCTGGTTCACGGGGGCGTTCTCCGCGCCCACCGCGGCCCAGGCGGGCGCGTGGCAGGCCATCGGCGCGGGCTCGGACGTGCTGGTGGTCGCCCCGACCGGCTCCGGCAAGACGCTGGCCGCCTTCCTCGCCGCCCTGGACCAGCTGGCCTCCACCCCGCCCCCGGCCGACCCGAAGAAGCGCTGCCGGGTGCTGTACGTGTCCCCGCTCAAGGCCCTCGCGGTCGACGTCGAGCGGAACCTCCGCAGCCCCCTGACCGGCATCCGCCAGGAGTCCGTGCGCCTCGGCCTGCCCGAGCCGGAGGTCCGGGTCGGCATCCGCTCCGGCGACACCCCGGCCGCCGAGCGCCGCGCCCTGTCCACCCGCCCGCCGGACATCCTGATCACCACCCCTGAGTCCCTGTTCCTGATGCTGACGTCGGCCACGCGCGACGCGCTGGCCGGCATCGAGACGGTGATCCTGGACGAGGTGCACGCGGTCGCCGGCACCAAGCGCGGCGCGCACCTCGCGCTCTCCCTGGAGCGGCTGGACGAGCTGCTGCCGAAGCCGGCCCGCCGGATCGGCCTGTCGGCGACCGTCCGCCCGGTCGACGAGGTGGCCCGCTATCTCTCGCCGCGCCGCAAGGTGGAGATCGTCCAGCCGAAGTCCGGCAAGGAGTTCGACCTCTCCGTCGTCGTCCCGGTGGAAGACATGGGAGAGCTGGGTGGCTCCCCGGCCACCGACGGCGGCGAGGGCGCGGAGAAGCCGTCGATCTGGCCGCATGTGGAGGAGCGGATCGCCGACCTGGTGCAGGCGCACCGCTCGACGATCGTGTTCGCGAACTCCCGCCGCCTGGCGGAGCGGCTGTGCAACCGGCTCAACGAGATCGCCTACGAGCGGGCGACCGGCGAGCCTCTCGACGAGCACCACTCCCCGGCCGAGCTGATGGGCGGCTCGGGCGCGGCCCAGGGCGCCCCGCCGGTCCTCGCCCGCGCGCACCACGGCTCGGTCTCCAAGGAGCAGCGCGCCCTGGTCGAGGAGGACCTGAAGGCCGGCCGGCTGCCCGCCGTGGTGGCCACCTCCAGTCTCGAACTGGGCATCGACATGGGCGCGGTGGACCTGGTCGTCCAGGTCGAGTCCCCGCCGTCGGTCGCCTCCGGCCTGCAGCGCGTCGGCCGGGCGGGTCACCAGGTCGGCGCGGTCTCCACCGGCGTGGTCTTCCCCAAGTACCGGGGTGACCTGGTGCAGGCGGCCGTGGTCACCGAGCGGATGCGCACCGGTTCCATCGAGTCCCTGAAGGTCCCGGCCAACCCTCTCGACGTGCTGGCCCAGCAGCTGGTCGCGATGACCTCGCTGGACACCTGGCAGGTCGACGACCTGCTGGCCACCGTCCGTCGCGCGGCCCCCTTCGCCGCGCTCCCGGAGTCGGCGTTCACCGCGGTCCTCGACATGCTCGCGGGCCGCTACCCGTCGGACGCGTTCGCGGAGCTGCGCCCGCGCGTGGTCTGGGACCGGGTCGCGGGGACGGTCACCGGCCGCCCGGGCGCCCAGCGGCTCGCCGTCACCTCCGGCGGCACGATCCCCGACCGGGGCCTCTTCGGCGTCTTCCTGGCCGGCGCCGACCCCAAGAAGGGCGGCGGCCGGGTCGGCGAGCTGGACGAGGAGATGGTGTACGAGTCCCGGGTGGGCGACGTCTTCACCCTGGGCACCAGCTCCTGGCGCATCGAGGACATCACCCGCGACCGCGTCCTGGTCTCCCCCGCCCCCGGGGTGCCGGGCCGGCTGCCGTTCTGGAAGGGCGACCAGCTGGGCCGCCCGCTCGAACTGGGCCGCGCGGTCGGCGCGTTCCTGCGCGAGGTCGGCGCGCTCTCCAAGGACGACGCCCGGCTGCGGCTCCTCGCCGCAGGCCTGGACGCCTGGGCGGCGGACAACGTGCTGTCGTACCTGGACGAACAGCGCGAGGCCTGCGGCCATGTCCCCGACGACCGGACGATCGTCGTGGAGCGCTTCCGCGACGAGCTGGGCGACTGGCGGGTCGTCGTGCACTCCCCGTTCGGCGCCCAGGTGCACGCCCCCTGGGCGCTCGCCCTCGGTGCCCGGCTCTCCGAGCGGTACGGCATGGACGCCCAGGTCATGCACGCCGACGACGGCATCGTGCTGCGGCTGCCCGACGCCGACCTGATGGGCCTCGACCTGCTCGACCAGGCCCCCGTGAAGGCCGGCACGGAATACGACGCCGAGCAGGCGCCCGTCGGCGCGGCGGACGTCGCCTTCGACAAGGGCGAGGTCGACCAGATCGTCACCGACCAGGTCGGCGGTTCGGCCCTGTTCGCCTCCCGCTTCCGTGAGTGCGCCGCCCGTGCGCTGCTGCTCCCCCGCCGCAGCCCCGGCAAGCGCACCCCGCTGTGGCAGCAGCGCCAGCGCGCCGCCCAACTGCTTCAGGTGGCGAGCGAGTTCGGGTCGTTCCCGATCGTCCTGGAGGCCGTCCGCGAGTGCCTCCAGGACGTCTTCGACGTACCGGGCCTGGTCGAGCTGATGGGCGACCTCGAATCCCGCAGGGTCCGCCTGGTCGAGGTCACCACCCCGGAGCCGTCCCCGTTCGCCCGTTCCCTCCTCTTCGGATACGTCGCCCAGTTCCTGTACGAGGGCGACTCCCCGCTCGCCGAGCGCCGCGCGGCCGCGCTCTCGCTGGACTCCCGGCTGCTGGCCGAGCTGCTCGGCCAGGCGGAGCTGCGGGAGCTGCTGGACGCGGAGGTGCTGACCGAGCTGGAGCGCGAGCTGCAGTGGCTGGCCGAGGACCGCCGGGTCAAGGACCCGGAGGGCGTGGCCGACGTGCTGCGGCTGCTCGGGCCGCTCACGGCCGCCGAGTTGGCGGAGCGGGGCGCCGAGCCGCAGTGGGCCGCGGAGCTGGCGGGCGCCCGGCGGGCCATCAAGGTGCGGATCGCCGGTACCGACCACTGGGCGGCGATCGAGGACGCGGGCCGGCTGCGCGACGCCCTCGGCACCGCCCTGCCCGTCGGCGTCCCCGAGGCCTTCACCGAGCCGGTGAAGGACCCGCTCGGCGATCTCCTCGCGCGGTACGCGCGCACCCACGGCCCGTTCACGTCGACCACCGCGGCCGCCCGCTTCGGGCTCGGGGTGGCGGTCACGGAGGGCGCGTTGCAGCGGCTCGCCGCGGGCGGGCGGGTGGTGCAGGGCGAGTTCCATCCGGCAGGCATCGGCCAGGAGTGGTGCGACGCGGCGGTGCTGCGCAGGCTGCGCCGCCGTTCGCTGGCCGCGCTCCGGCACGAGCTGGAGCCGGTGGCACCGGCCGCGCTCGCCCAGTTCCTGCCGCAGTGGCAGCACATCGGCAAGGGGCACGGGCTGCGCGGCGTCGACGGACTGGTGCGTGCCGTGGAGCAGTTGCAGGGCGCGTCCGTACCGGCGTCGGCTCTGGAGAAGCTGGTCCTGCCGTCCCGGTTGGCGAACTACTCGCCCGCGATGCTCGACGAACTCACCGCGGCGGGCGAGATCGTGTGGGCCGGTGCGGGCGCCCTGCCCGGCAAGGACGGCTGGGTCTCCCTGTACATGGCGGACGCGGCCCCCGTGCTCCTCCCGCCGCCGCACCCGCTGGAGCTCACCGCCCTCCACCAGTCCGTCCTCGACGCCCTCTCCGGGGGCTACGGCCTGTTCTTCCGCCAGATCGCCGACCAGGTCCGCGCCACCACGCACCCCGACGCCACCGATCCCCAACTGGCCGACGCCGTCTGGGACCTGGCCTGGTCCGGGCGGCTCACCAACGACACACTGGCCCCGATGCGCGCCCTGCTGGGGTCGGGCCGTACCGCGGGCTCCACCGCGCACCGCGCCAAGCGCGCCGTCCCGCGCGGCCGCTACGGCTCGCTGACGGCCGCCGCCCGCCCTGCCTCCCGCACCGGCCCGCCGACCGTGGCCGGGCGCTGGTCCCTGCTGCCGCAGCGCGAGCCGGACACCACCGTGCGCGCCCATGCGCTGGCCCGCACCCTGCTCGACCGGCACGGCGTGGTGACCCGGGGCGCGGTCGCGGCGGAGGGCGTGGAGGGCGGCTTCTCGGCGGTGTACCGGATCCTGTCGGCCTTCGAGGAGAGCGGCCAGGCGCGCCGGGGCTATGTCGTGGAGGGCCTGGGCGCGGCCCAGTTCGCGATGGACGGCGCGGTCGACCGGCTGCGCGCGGTGTCCAACGCCCGCGACCGGGGCGAGGTCCTGCCGGGTACCGGCTTCGGAAGCACGGGAGCCACCGGCGCCCCGGCGTCAGCCGATCCGGACGGCGGCCACGGCGGCCACGGCAGCGCTGATCCCGGCGAACTCCTCGACCCCCTCGGCCCCTTCGACACGGCCGGCTTCCCCGACCTGGACGGCGACTTCACCTGGCCGCCCGAGCCGCCCACCGCCCCGGGCGACTACGTCTCCCCCAAGGACCTCGCCCCCGCCGACCCGTTCGCCGCACCCGGCTACGGCGGCCCCCGAGGCAGCGGCCCCGCGAACCCGTACGGCCCGAGCTCCTACGGCCCGAACCCCTACACCTACGGCAACCGCCACACCCGCACCCCCGTCGCCCCCGACCCCAGAGCCGTGGTCCTCGCCGCCGCCGACCCGGCGAACGCCTACGGCGCCGCCCTCCCCTGGCCCGAGCCGCCGACCGGCGCCGGGCACAAACCGGGCCGCAAGGCGGGTTCGCTGGTGGTCCTGGTCGACGGAGAGCTGACCCTCTACATGGAGCGGGGCGGCAAGACCCTGCTGGCCTGGCCCACCGCCCCCGACACGGCCGCCGCCGAGGACGCCCGGCTGCGTACGGCGGCGGAGGCTCTCGCGGCCGCCGCCCGCGCGGGCACCCTCGGCACGGTGACGGTGGAGCGCGTCAACGGCGCCCAGGCCCTGACCTCCCCCCTGGGCACCCTCCTGGAGGGAGCGGGCTTCATCGCGACCCCGCGCGGCCTGCGGCTGCGGGCGTGAAGCACGGTGCGCGCCGCGCCTCCCGTCCCCTCGTGCCACCCTTGACCCATGCCCGAAGGTGACACGGTCTGGCAGGCCGCGAGGCGCCTGCACGACGCGCTCGCCGGCCAGGTGCTGACCCGCACCGACTTCCGGGTGCCCAAGTACGCCACGGTCGACCTCGGCGGCCGTACGGTCCTCGGCACCACCTCGCGCGGCAAGCACCTGCTGACCCGTTTCGAGGGCGGCCTGACCCTGCACACGCACCTGCGGATGGAGGGCGCATGGAAGGTCTTCGGCGCCGGTGAGCGCTGGCGGGGCGGTCCCGCGCACCAGATCCGGGCGATCCTCGCCACCCCCGACCGCACGGCCGTCGGGTACCGCCTCCAGGTCCTGGAGTTCCTGCGCACCGGCGAGGAGGAACGCGCCGTGGGCCACCTCGGCCCCGACCTGCTGGGCCCCGACTGGAACCCCGACCGTGCTCTCGCCAACCTCCTCGCGGACCCGGCCCGCCCGCTCGGCGAGGCCCTGCTCGACCAGCGCAACCTCGCCGGGATCGGCAACATCTACAAGAGCGAGCTCTGCTTCCTGATCGGCGCGACCCCCTGGCTCCCGGTCGGCGCGCTCCCCGCCGACCGCGCCGCGATCCTCCCCGGTCTCGCCCAGCGGCTCCTGGAGGCCAACCGCGACCGCGTGGTGCGCCGGACCACCGGCCTGCGCGACCACGACCTCTTCGTGTACGGCCGCGCGCCCCGCCCCTGCCTGCGCTGCCGCACCCCGGTCCGCCTCGCCGACCAGGGCGACGGATCGCGCGAGCGCCCCACCTACTGGTGCCCCGCCTGCCAGACCGGCCCGGCTCCGGCCCCGGGTTCCCTGCGCGCCCACG
This sequence comes from Streptomyces sp. NPDC008092, assembly GCF_042957285.1. Taxonomy (NCBI): domain Bacteria; kingdom Bacillati; phylum Actinomycetota; class Actinomycetes; order Kitasatosporales; family Streptomycetaceae; genus Streptomyces; species Streptomyces sp. NPDC008092. The sequence goes on along the minus strand of NZ_JBIBHY010000013.1, from coordinate 19,440 downwards.
GGACCCGCCCCCGCACAGGTAATTGACGGACCGTCAGAAACGCTCGTACCGTCCCTTCATGCCCCTCACGGCGTACGACCTCACCGGACGCACCGCATTCGTCACCGGCGCCGCCGGCGGCATCGGCCGGGCGTCGGCCGTGCTGCTCGCCGAGGCGGGCGCGACCGTGCACTGTGCCGACCGGGACGCGGACGGCCTGCACGAGACGGCGGCGCTGATCAAGGACCGGGGCGGCACCGCCCGCACCCACCCCCTCGACGTCACCGACCAGGCGCGGCTCGGGGAGGCCGTGCGGTCCTGCGGGCGGCTGGACGTCATGGCGGCGATCGCCGGGATCATGCACCGCAGCCCGGTCCTGGAGACCAGGGACGAGGACCTCGACCGGGTGCTCGGCGTCAACTTCAAGGGCGTGCTGTACGCCTGCCAGGAGGCCGCGCGCCTGATGCTTGCCGGGCAGAGCGGGGGCAGCATCATCACCATGGCCTCCGGCGCGATCGACACCGGCGGCCCCGGCCTGCTCTGCTACGGCGCGGCCAAGGCGGCCGTGGTCCAGCTGACCAAGACGCTCGCCAACGAGGTCGGCCGGCAGGGCATCCGCGTCAACGCGGTCGCTCCTGGCTGGACCCGCACCCCCATGACCGACCGCGACGACAGCGCGGAGCAGGAGCAGACGGAGGCCCGGATGGCCCGGATGTCGCCGCTGGGCCGGGTCGGCGAGGCGGAGGACGTGGCGCACGCGGTGCTCTATCTGGCCTCCGACGCGTCCTCGTTCACGACGGGCCAGATCCTGCGCCCGAACGGAGGGGTGGCGATGCCCTGGTAGCCCCCTGGGTCCGCCAGGCCGTCCGCCAGCGCGCCGGTCCCAGGGCCCCCGCCGCCCGGGCCCGCGGCACGCAGTTCACCGGCAGCAGGCTCAGTCCCCAGCCGCCGGCCGCCACGGTCCCTTCCAGCGCCCCGGCGCCGTCGGTGAACGTGATCCGCAGCACGGCCCACCACCACACCGCCGCGAATCCCAACGCAACCCCCCAGCGCACTATCCGCCCCACCATGGCCGTCACCTCCAGCCGGACGCTAGACCGCCGCCCGGTCCGCCGGGGAGGCGCACCGAGGGCTCACCGATGCAACGGCCCTGGACCGGCATCGGTCTCTGCTAGGCGTTCTCCGCCTCGGCCACGGTTTTCAGGCCCGTGTCGGACGGCGGGCTCTTCACGACGTACATGCGTTCTCTCCGGTCGTCAGCCCCCGGCAAGCGTTCCTCCACCATGACCGGATCGGCGGACACCGGCAAATGGACGCATGCCGCCCGCAGACGCACGAAGGCCCCGGCCGGGCCTTCCCAGGTCTCCCGGGAGGGCCCCGGCCGGGGCCTCGCGCACTTCTTCGACGCCAGGTCGGCGCCGCGTCGCTCTACATCCGCGCAGGCGTCACGCGGCGACCACGTCCACCGCCTCGGCGGGCGCCTTGATGGTCACCCGTTCCGGTGGCACGCCGGTCACCGAGACGGTACCCAGCATCGGGCGAACCGGCGTGGGCACGGGCTCGGTGGCCTGGGCGGACTGGGCCAGCTCGGCGAGGGCGAGCTCGTCGCTCACTTCTCGCATGAGCTCGGACATCCGTACGTCCAGCGCGTCGCAGATGGCGGAGAGCAGCTCGGAGGAAGCCTCCTTCTGCCCCCGCTCCACCTCGGAGAGATAGCCGAGTGAGACTCGGGCGGACGAGGAGACTTCGCGCAGAGTACGGCCCTGGCGCTGGCGCTGCCGACGCAGCACGTCACCCAGCAGGCGACGGAGCAGAATCATCGGTGGCTCCCTCCTCGGACCGCGTAGCCGCATCCTTCACGCCCCACCGTACCGCCTTGCGCCGCGGCCGTGCGGGGAGCGATGTCGTGTTCACTCAGGGCTGCAAACATCAAAACCCCCCGTTCTGTTCCGTATCCTGTGTCCGCTCATTCCCGGTCTGTTCGCTCGCAAGCTCCCTCAGAAGCAGTGCGAGCACGCTCCGTACACTCTCTCTACGAATTTCCGCGCGGTCGCCGTTCAACCGCAGGGCCTCCACTTTTCCGCCAGCGGCAGAACCGGAACCAGGGCCGAACGGCCCGTCCACGGCCACGAACACGGTCCCGACCGGTTGGCCGTCCTGCGGTTCCGGTCCGGCGACCCCGGTGGTCGCGAGGCCCCAGTCGGCGCCCAGCGCCTTGCGCACTCCGGCCGCCATCTGGGCCGCGACCTGCGGATCCACCGCTCCCCGCTCGGCCAGCAGGGTGGCGTCGACGCCGAGCAGGTCGTGCTTCAGCTCGGTGGCGTAGGCGGTGACGGAGCCCCGGAACGCCTTGGACGCCCCCGGGACCGTTGTGATCTCCGCGGCAACCAGGCCGCCGGTCAGCGACTCGGCGACAGCAAGGGTCTGCCCTCTCACCGTCAGTAGTCGCACCAGTTCGGCGGCCGTGGAATTCACGCTTCCGAGTCCTCCAACGCTGCTGTGCGCTCGGCGATTCCCTGCCGCCGCAGCACAATGGCTTGTCTCACATAGTCGAGTCCGGTGACGACGGTCAGGACGACGGCAGCGGCCATCACCCAGAACCTCAGGGTCGCCAGCCACCCCGTCAGCGCCAGCACGTACATCCCGACGGCCACGCCCTGGGTGAGCGTCTTGAGCTTGCCGCCGCGGCTGGCCGGGATCACGCCGTAGCGGATGACCACGAAACGCATCAGCGTGATGCCGAGTTCCCTGGCGAGGATCACGATCGTCACCCACCAGGGCAGATCGCCCAGCCCGGAGAGACAGATCAGCGCCGCTCCCATGATCGCCTTGTCGGCGATGGGGTCGGCGATCTTCCCGAAGTCGGTGACGAGGTTGTAGGTGCGTGCCAGATGCCCGTCGAACAGGTCGGTGATCATGGCGATGGCGAAGGCCGCCCAGGCCAGCGAGCGCCACGCCGGGTCGTAGCCGCCGCCGGCCAGCATCAGGGCGACGAAGCCGGGCACCAGGACCAGCCGGAGCATCGTCAGCAGATTGGCGACGTTCCACAGGCTGGCCTGGTTGACGGCGGCTGCGGCGATCTTCCCGCCGCGTACGGGCCGCTCACCGTCGTGGGAACCGGTGTCACGGGAACCGGAACCGTGGGAACCGGAATCCGGGGCCGCACCGGAGGCGGCGGCGGAACCCGGGGCGCCGTGCGCGCCGGAGGAGGAGCCGCCCGCGGCGGACGCCGGGACTCCGGTCATCTGCCGGCCTCCTCACTCCATGCGGGCGAGCCCTGCAGCGGCTCGGCCACCAGGTCGACACCTTCCGTACCGACCACCTTCGCCTCGACCATACGACCCACGTGCAGTCCCGCGCCGCTGGTGAGCAGCACCTGTCCGTCCGTCTCGGGCGCCTGGTGGGCCGCCCGGCCGTAGACGCCGTCCTCGTCGTCCACGGACTCCACGAGGACGTGCACGGTCTCGCCGAGGCGCTCCTCGGCCCGCTGCGAGACAAGCTCCTCGGCGAGCCGGGAGATGTGCGCGAGGCGCTCGGCGACGACCTCCTCGGCGAGCTTGTTCTCGTACGTGGCCGCCTCGGTGCCCTCCTCGTCGGAGTAGCCGAAGACACCGATGGCATCCAGCCGCGCGCCGTTCAGGAAGCGCTCCAGCTCGCCGAGATCGGACTCGGACTCGCCGGGGAAGCCGACGATGAAGTTGGAGCGGACACCTGCCTGCGGGGCCTTGCTGCGGATGGTGTCGAGCAGCTCCAGGAAGCGGTCGGTGTCGCCGAAGCGGCGCATGGCCCGCAGCACGCCCGGGGCGGAGTGCTGGAAGGACAGGTCGAAGTACGGGACGACCTTCGGGGTGGAGGTCAGCACGTCGATCAGGCCGGGCCGCATCTCGGCGGGCTGGAGGTAGCTGACGCGCACCCGCTCGACGCCGTCCACCTCGGCCAGCTCCGGCAGCAGGGACTCAAGGAGACGGATGTCACCCAGGTCCTTGCCGTAGGAGGTGTTGTTCTCGGAGACCAGCATGATCTCCTTCACGCCCTGCTCGGCCAGCCACCGGGTCTCGTTCAGCACGTCGCTCGGGCGGCGGGAGATGAAGGAGCCGCGGAAGGACGGGATGGCGCAGAAGGAGCAGCGCCGGTCGCAGCCGGAGGCGAGCTTGACCGAGGCGACCGGGGCGCCGTCCAGGCGGCGGCGCAGGGGTGCACGCGGGCCGGAGGCGGGCGCGACGCCCTCGGGGAGGTCGACCGGGCCGTGCCCCGGGAGCGCCACCGCCGCGGCCGAGTCCTGCCGCTCGGCGGGGCTGATGGGCAGCAGCTTGCGGCGGTCGCGCGGGGTGTGCGAGGCGTGGATGCCGCCGTTGAGGATGGTCTGCAGGCGGTCGGAGATGTCGGAGTAGTCGTCGAAGCCGAGCACGCCGTCCGCCTCGGGCAGCGCCTCGGCGAGTTCCTTGCCGTACCGCTCGGCCATGCAGCCCACCGCCACGACGGCCTGGGTTCTGCCGTGTCCCTTGAGGTCGTTGGCCTCCAGGAGGGCGTCGACCGAGTCCTTCTTGGCGGCCTCGACGAATCCACAGGTGTTGACGACGGCGACGTCCGCGTCCGATGCGTCCTCGACGAGCTGCCAGCCGTCCGCCTCCAAGCGGCCTGCGAGCTCCTCCGAGTCCACCTCGTTACGGGCGCAGCCGAGAGTGACAAGTGCGACGGTACGGCGTTCAGGCATGGGCTCAAGACTACTTTGTCTCACTGACAGCCCACGTCGAAGGGGCTGGCCGATCATGGCCAACCCCTTGTGTACGTGCATAATCCGAACGATTATCCGACTTCCGGGTCGCCCTTGGTGTACGTCAGACGCTCCACCGCACCCGGCCGGAACTGGTCCTCGATCTTCTTGCCGTTGACGTAGAGCTGAATGGCTCCGGCGTCGCCGAGGATCAGGTTGATCTTGGAGCTGTCCTGGAAGGTCTTGGACTCGCCCTTCTTCAGGAGCCCGTCGAAGAGCATCCGGCCGTTGTGGTCCTTGGCCGAGATCCAGCTGCGTCCGTTGACCGCGCTGACCTGGACGGTGACCTTGTCCTGGGGCGCGGCGGCGATCGCGCTGTCGGAGGGCTCGGGGGTCTTGTCCGGCCTGCTCTCCTTCGGGGTCGGCGAGACCGGCTTGCTGGTCGACGGGGCGGGGCCCTCGGCGACCGACTGCTTGGCGTCGTCGCCGTTGCCGCCCTTGAAGGCGGTGAAGCCGACGAAACCGATCACGACGACGATCGCGGCGACCATGGCCGCCGTCCAGTTGGGTCCGCGCCGCTCGGGGCGGATACGTTCCGCCTCGAACAACGGCGCGGCGGGCGTCGGCGCGGGCCGCCCACCACCGTGCTCCGCCGCGAACTGCGCGAGCAGCGGCTCGGGGTCGAGGCCGACGGCCTTGGCCAGGGTCCGGATGTGCCCGCGGGCGTAGACGTCGCCGCCGCAGGGCGCGAAGTCGTCGGCCTCGATGGCGTGCACGATGGCGATACGGACCCGGGTGCTCCCGCTGATGTCGTCGACGGTCAGCCCGGCGGCGATGCGGGCCTGCTTGAGGGCTCGGCCTACGGAGGGGCGGTTTTCCTCGGACACGTCTGGGAACGGACGCTCGTCTTCAGGGGAGTTGCTGCCGATGGACACGGGGGCGCCTTTCGAGCGTGTAGCCACCTGTGCTGGAGGTTCAGTCTATGGGGGGTGCGAAAGGGTGAGGCAACCGGGCGGTACGACTTTGTACGCCATCGGTATGGCCCGACATCCCGATGACAGGTCAGGTGCGCGCCCCAGAATGGGGTGCACACCTTTCCTCTCGCTCAACTTGACGTACGTCAAAGGGAAACGGTTGCCCGACGGTCCCTAACGGGTGGATCACGACGACGACACCACCCGGCCCGCAGGCGCCCGTAGCCCTCAGACAGGTCTACCCCTCAGGTCTACCCCTCGGACTCCCCGCGGATCACAGCAAGCACCCCGTCCAGCTCATCAGGTTTTACCAATACGTCGCGCGCCTTGGACCCCTCGCTCGGCCCGACCACGCCGCGCGACTCCATGAGGTCCATGAGCCGGCCGGCCTTGGCGAAGCCGACGCGCAGCTTGCGCTGGAGCATGGACGTGGAGCCGAACTGGGTGGAGACGACCAGCTCAGCGGCCTGGCAGAGCAGGTCGAGGTCGTCGCCGATGTCCTCGTCGATCTCCTTCTTCTGCTTGGTGCCCACGACGACGTCGTCCCGGAAGACCGGCGTCATCTGGTCCTTGCAGTGCTGGACGATCACCGCGACCTCTTCCTCGGTGACGAACGCGCCCTGCATACGGGTCGGCTTGTTCGCCCCCATCGGCAGGAAGAGTCCGTCGCCCTTGCCGATCAGCTTCTCGGCACCGGGCTGGTCGAGGATGACGCGGCTGTCGGCGAGCGAGGAGGTCGCGAAGGCGAGCCGGGAGGGCACGTTCGCCTTGATGAGACCGGTGACCACGTCGACCGACGGGCGCTGGGTGGCGAGCACCAGGTGGATGCCGGCGGCCCGCGCGAGCTGCGTGATGCGCACGATCGAGTCCTCGACGTCACGCGGGGCGACCATCATCAGGTCGGCGAGCTCGTCGACGATGACCAGCAGGTACGGGTACGCCTGGAGCTCGCGCTCGCTGCCCTCGGGCGTCTTGAGCTTGCCGTCCCGGACGGCCTTGTTGAAGTCGTCGATGTGCCGGTAGCCGAAGGCGGCCAGGTCGTCGTAGCGCAGGTCCATCTCGCGGACGACCCACTGGAGCGCCTCGGCGGCCCGCTTCGGGTTGGTGATGATCGGCGTGATCAGGTGCGGGATGCCCTCGTACGCGGTCAGCTCGACGCGCTTGGGGTCGACGAGGACCATCCGCACGTCCTCCGGGGTCGCCCGCATCATGACCGAGGTGATCAGGCAGTTGATGCAGGACGACTTTCCGGAGCCGGTGGCGCCGGCGACCAGCATGTGCGGCATCTTCGCCAGCGAGTGCATGACGTAGCCGCCCTCGACGTCCTTGCCGAACGCGACCAGCATCGGGTCGTCGTCCTCGGCGGACTCGGCGAGCCGCAGCACGTCACCGAGGTTGACCATCTCGCGGTCGGTGTTGGGGATCTCGATGCCGACCGCGGACTTGCCCGGGATCGGGCTGATGATCCGCACGTCCGGGCTGGCGACGGCGTACGCGATGTTCTTGGTGAGCGCGGTGATCCGCTCGACCTTCACGGCGGGGCCGAGCTCGACCTCGTAGCGGGTGACCGTCGGTCCGCGGGTGAAGCCGGTGACGGCGGCGTCGACCTTGAACTCGGAGAAGACGTTGGTGAGCGAGGCGACCACCCGGTCGTTGGCCTCGCTGCGCGCCTTGCCGGGGCCGCCGCGGGTGAGGAGGTCGAGCGAGGGCAGCGAGTAGGTGATGTCGCCGGAGAGCTGGAGCTGCTCGGCGCGCGGCGGCAGGTCGCGGGGCTCCTCGGGCGCCGGCTTGGTCAGGTCCGCCACGACCGGCTCGACCCTGAGCTTCTCCTGCTTGGGACGCGCGGCCGGGACCGGACTCGGGCTCGGGCTCGGCACCGGCACGGGTGTCGGCGTGGTGTCCTCGCGGTCGCCGACGCTGACGCCCTGGGTGAGGTCCGCGACGAGCGGCGATGGCGGCATGCCGTGCAGGACGGCGCCGTCGAGCGCGGCGGCGGCCGCCGCCGCGACGTCCACGGCGTCCATCTGGCGGCCCAGCTCGGGCTGCGGCACGGCGGAGCGCCGCGGACGGCCCCGGCGCTTGGCGAGGGCCTCCCGCTCGGCGTTGTCGGGGTCGAACTCCTGGGGGGCTCCGGAGCGCCTTCGGGGGCGCGCGGGCAGCGCCTGGCGCCACTGATCGTCGTAGCGCTCGTCGTCCTCGCTGTACTCCGGGTACTCGTCGTCGGGCTCGGGGTCGTGCAGCAGCCCGAGGCGCGCGCCGAGCGCCCGCAGCCGCTGCGGGATGGCGTTCACCGGGGTGGCGGTGACGACGAGCAGCCCGAAGACCGTGAGCAGCACCAGCAGCGGTACGGCGAGGACCTCGGTCATGGTGTACGTCAGCGGGGTCGCCGCCGCCCAGCCGATGAGGCCGCCGGCGTCCCTTATGCCCTGCATGCCGTCGCTGCGGGCGGGCGAGCCGCAGGCGATGTGCACCTGGCCGAGCACACCGATGACCAGCGCGGACAGGCCGATCACGATCCGCCCGTTGGCGTCCTGCTGCTCGGGGTGGCGCATGAACCGCACGGCGATCATCGCGAGCAGTATGGGCACCAGCAGGTCGAGACGGCCGAAGGCGCCGGTGACGAGGATCTCGACCAGGTCTCCGACCGGGCCGCGCAGGTCGGCCCAGGTGCCGGCGGCGACGATCAGGGCGATGCCGAGCAGGAGCAGGGCGATGCCGTCCTTGCGGTGGGCCGGGTCCAGGTTCCTTGCTCCCTGTCCTATGCCGCGGAAGACGGCGCCGACGGCGTGCGCGACACCGAGCCAGAGGGCGCGCACCAGGCGGTACACACCCCCGGTGGGGCTGGGCGCCGGCTTGGGTGCCGGCGCGGACTTCTTCGCCGCGGTCCTCTTGGCGGGCGCCTTCTTGGCCGGGGCTTTCTTCGCGGCGGCCTTCTTCGCCGGAGCCTTCGAGGGAGCGGCCTTCTTCGCGGGCTGCTTCTTGGCTGCCGAGGGACGTGAGGCCATGGGTGTGAGATTACCGGGGGATGCGACAGGGGACACGTGTGCCCACAGCTTCACCCGTTCGTGTCGCCCTTCGCGGGGCGCGGAACTGACGCGCGCTCATGGACAACTGCGTCCGCGGTCGCGCTCAGTTCTGCGACGGGAGCGACGGCGTGGCGCCGCCGGTGCCCGGTTCGAGGGCGTCGAGCGCCCGGCGCAGGCCGGTGAGTTTGCGCTCCAGGTGGGCCGCCGTGGCCACCGCGGCCGCGTCCGCGGACTCGTCGTCCAGCTGCTTGGACAGCGCCTCGGCCTGCTCCTCGACGGCCGCGAGCCGGGCGGACAGCTCGGCGAGCAGCCCCGCGGACTCCTTGCCGGCGACCGCGCCCTTGCCGCCGCCCTCCAACTGGAGCCGCAGCAGCGCCGCCTGCTCGCGCAGCTGGCAGTTCTTCATGTACAGCTCGACGAACACCGAGACCTTCGCGCGGAGCACCCACGGGTCGAACGGCTTGGAGATGTAGTCCACCGCGCCCGCGGCATAGCCCCGGAAGGTGTGGTGCGGGCCGTGGTTGATGGCGGTGAGGAAGATGATCGGGATGTCCCGGGTCCGCTCCCGCCGCTTGATGTGCGCCGCGGTCTCGAAACCGTCCATGCCCGGCATCTGGACGTCCAGCAGAATCACCGCGAAGTCGTCCGTGAGCAGTGCCTTGAGTGCTTCCTCCCCGGACGATGCCCGCACCAGTGTCTGATCGAGCGCAGAGAGGATGGCCTCCAGCGCCAGCAGATTCTCCGGCCGGTCATCGACCAGGAGGATCTTGGCCTTCTGCACCATGGCCCGCCCTCCTCGCCCCGGATGTGCACCGGGCGCCGCCCCAGGGGACGACTCCCTTTCGCCGCCCGTCCTTGTGCCGGTCATGGTAGCCGCACCCCGCCTGTCGCCACACCCTGTCACCGCGATGTCACTGTGCACGTAGCAGAAACGCAGCCGGAGACCAGAAGGTTCCCCCAATCCCGCACTTCTACACGGGTTCCGCCACCCTGAGTCAGCAACTCCCCGTGCACACGGAAGGTTCCCGAAACGTTCACATCACACCCGGCCGTTCCGGTCACTCCTCGCGCATCCACTGCTCCATCACCGCCAGAAGATGATCGGGGTCGACCGGCTTGGTGACGTAGTCCGAGGCGCCCGACTCGATGGCCTTCTCCCGGTCGCCCTTCATCGCCTTCGCGGTGAGCGCGATGATCGGCAGCCCGGCGAACTGCGGCATCCGGCGGATCGCGTGGGTCGTCGCATAGCCGTCCATCTCGGGCATCATGATGTCCATCAGAACGACCGCGACATCGTCGTGCTGCTCCAGGACCTCGATGCCCTCCCGGCCGTTCTCGGCGTACAGCACCGACAGGCCGTGCTGCTCCAGGACGCTGGTGAGCGCGAAGACGTTGCGGATGTCGTCGTCGACGATCAGCACCTTCTCCCCGCCGAACCGCATGCCCCGGCGCGGCTGCGCGGACCGCGCGTCCTGCTCGGCGAGCACCGGCCACGCCTCGGCCACCGGAGCGCCCCGGCGGCGGCGCCTGAAGAGCGCCGCGGCACCGTTCTGGGTCTCCTGGTACGACTTCACCTCGGCCGGCGTCTCGATCTCCACGCCGGACATCTCCAGGGCGAGGTTCTGCGAGGCCACCAGGTCCCCGGCCTCCAGCTGGGGCACGGCCTGCTGGTAGCCCTGCGGCGGCAGCTCGCTGGGGTGCAGCGGCAGGTACAGCGTGAACGTGGAGCCCCGGCCCGGCTCGCTCTGCGCGTGGATCTCACCGCCGAGCAGCTGCGCGATCTCCCGCGAGATCGAAAGACCGAGGCCCGTACCGCCGTACTTGCGGCTGGTCGTGCCGTCGGCCTGCTTGAACGCCTCGAAGATCACCCGCATCTTGCTGGCCGCGATGCCGATGCCGGTGTCGGTCACCGAGAACGCGATCAGCGGCGCGTCCGGATCGCTGAGCGAACCGGCCTCCAGGAGCTGCTCCCTGATCCCCACCGGGACATCGCCGCTCGCCGGCCGGATCACCAGCTCCACCGACCCGGAGTCGGTGAACTTCACCGCGTTGGAGAGCAGGTTGCGCAGCACCTGCAGGAGCCGCTGCTCGTCGGTGTGCAGGGTGGCGGGCAGCTCCGGCGAGACCCGCACCGACAGGTCCAGGCCCTTCTCCGCGGTCAGCGGCCGGAAGGTGGCCTCCACGTAGTCCACGAGCTGGACGAGCGCGATACGCGTCGGGGAGACGTCCATCTTGCCCGCCTCGACCTTCGACAGGTCCAGGATGTCGTTGATCAGCTGGAGCAGGTCCGAGCCCGCGCCGTGGATGGTCTCGGCGAACTCCACCTGCTTCGGCGACAGATTGCCCTCGGCGTTGTCGGCGAGCAGCTTGGCCAGGATCAGCAGCGAGTTGAGCGGGGTGCGCAGCTCGTGCGACATGTTGGCGAGGAACTCGCTCTTGTAGCGCATGGAGACGGCGAGTTGCTCGGCGCGCTCCTCCAGGACCTGCCGGGCCTCCTCGATCTCGGTGTTCTTCACCTCGATGTCCCGGTTCTGCTGGGCCAGCAGCTCGGCCTTCTCCTCCAGTTCGGCGTTGGACGCCTGCAGGGCCTTCTGCCGGTTCTCCAGTTCGGCCGACCGCTCCTGGAGCTGCTCGGTCAGCTCCTGCGACTGCTTCAGCAGCACCTCGGTCTTGGTGTTGACGGAGATGGTGTTGACGCTGGTCGCGATCATCTCGGCGATCTGGTTGAGGAAGTCCTTCTGGATCTGCGTGAACGGCGTGAAGGACGCCAGCTCGATCACGCCGAGCACCTTGCCCTCGAACAGCACCGGAAGCACGATCACCTGCGCCGGCGGGGCCTCGCCGAGCCCGGAGGAGATCTTCAGGTAGCCGGTGGGCGCCTTCTCCACCAGGATCGTGCGCTTCTCCTGGGCGGCGGTCCCGATCAGCGCCTCACCGGGCCGGAACGACGTCGGCATGGAGCCCATCGAGTAGCCGTAGGAACCGAGCATGCGCAGCTCGTAGGCGTCCTCGTTCTCGGCGTTCGTGTCCTTGCCGTCGACCAGCGGCATCGCCAGGAAGAACGCGCCGTGCTGCGCGGTCACCACCGGCGTCAGCTCGCTCATGATCAGGGACGCCACGTCCACCAGGTCGCGGCGGCCCTGCATCAGTGCGGAGATCCGGGCCAGGTTGCCCTTGAGCCAGTCCTGCTCCTGGTTGGCGACCGTGGTGTCGCGCAGGTTGGCGATCATCTTGTTGATGTAGTCCTGGAGTTCCTGGATCTCACCGGACGCGTCCACGTCGATCTTCAGGTTCAGGTCGCCGCGGGTCACCGCGGTCGCCACGCGCGCGATGGCACGCACCTGCCGGGTCAGGTTCCCGGCCATCTCGTTCACGGACTCGGTGAGGTCCCGCCAGGTGCCGTCGACGTCACGCACGCGTGCCTGCCCGCCGAGCGCCCCCTCGGTGCCCACCTCCCGGGCGACCCTGGTGACCTCCTCGGCGAAACTCGACAGCTGGTCGACCATCGTGTTGATCGTCGTCTTGAGTTCGAGGATCTCGCCGCGGGCGTCAATGTCGATCTTCTTGGTCAGGTCGCCCTTGGCGATGGCCGTGGTGACCATCGCGATGTTGCGCACCTGGCCGGTCAGGTTGGACGCCATCTGGTTCACCGACTCGGTGAGGTCCTTCCACGTCCCCGCCACACCCGGTACGTGCGCCTGGCCGCCCAGGATGCCGTCCGTGCCCACCTCACGGGCCACCTTGGTGACCTGGTCGGCGAACGAACTCAGCGTCCGCACCATCTGGTTGATCGTGTCGGCGAGCTGGGCCACCTCACCGCTCGCCTCGATGGTGACCAGCCGCGTCAGGTCGCCGTTGGCGACCGCCGCCGAGACCTGGGAGATGTTGCGCACCTGAGTGGTCAGGTTGTTGGCCATCAGGTTCACGTTGTTGCTGAGGTCCTTCCAGATACCCGTGATACCCGGAACGTGCGCCTGACCGCCCAGGATGCCCTCGGTGCCCACCTCACGGGCCACCCGGGTCACCTGCTCGGCGAAGGACGACAGCTGGTCGACCATCGTGTTGACCGTCGTGACGAGCTCAAGGATCTCGCCCTTCGCGTCAACAGTGATCTTCTTCGACAGGTCGCCCTTGGCGACCGCGGTCGTGACCTCGGCGATGTTGCGCACCTGGATGGTCAGGTTGTTCGCCATGAAGTTCACGGACTGGGTGAGGTCCTTCCAGGTGCCCGCGACCCCCTGCACCTCGGCCTGGCCGCCGAGGATGCCCTCGGTGCCCACCTCGCGCGCCACGCGCGTGACCTCCTGGGCGAACGACGACAGCTGGTCGACCATCGTGTTCAGGGTGTTCTTCAGCTCCTGGATCTCACCGCGCGCGTCCACGGTGATCTTCTGGGAGAGGTCACCGCGGGCCACCGCCGTGGCGACCTGGGCGATGTTGCGCACCTGGGCCGTCAGGTTGCCGGCCATGCCGTTCACGGAATCCGTCAGATCCCGCCACACACCGGCCACACCGGGCACCTGCGCCTGCCCGCCCAGCCGTCCTTCCGTACCCACCTCGCGGGCCACCTTGGTGACCTGGTCGGCGAAGGCGGACAGTTGATCAACCATCGTGTTGATCGTGTTCTTCAGCTCAAGGATCTCGCCGCGCGCGTCGACGTCGATCTTCTGGGACAGGTCGCCCCGCGCCACCGCCGTCGTCACCTGGGCGATCTGCCGCACCTGCGAGGTCAGGTTGCCGGCCATGAAGTTGACGGAGTCCGTCAGCTCCTTCCAGGTGCCCGAGACGCCGTCCACGCGCGCCTGGCCGCCCAGCCGGCCCTCGGTGCCCACGTCCCTGGCCATCCGCGTCACCTGGTCGGCGAAGCTGGAGAGCTGGTCCACCATCGTGTTCACGGTGTTCTTCAGCTTCAGCATCTCGCCGGAGACGTCGACCGTGACCTTCTGCGACAGGTCGCCGTTGGCCACCGCCGTCGTCACCTGGGCGATGTTGCGGACCTGGCCGGTCAGGTTGCGGAACGCGGTGTTGACGGAGTCCGTCAGGTCCTTCCAGGTACCGGCGGCTCCGGGCACCTGCGCCTGACCGCCCAGCTCACCCTCGACACCGATCTCCCGGGCCACGCGGGTGACCTCGGCACCGAACGACGACAGTTGATCAACCATGCCGTTGACGGTGTTCTTCAACTCCAGCATCTCGCCGGCCACGTCGACCGTGACCTTCTGCGAGAGATCACCGTTGGCCACGGCCGTCGTCACGGCGGCGATGTCGCGCACCTGGGTGGTCAGGTTCCGGAAGACCGTGTTGACGGAGTCCGTCAGGTCCTTCCACGTGCCCGCCGCGCCCGGCACGTTCGCCTGCCCGCCCAGCCGACCCTCGCCACCGACCTCGTTGGCCACGCGCGTGACCTCGTCCGCGAAGATCCGCAGCGTCTCGGTCATCTGGTTGATCGTCTCGGCGAGCTGCGCGACCTCACCGCGCGCCGGAACGGTGACCTTGCGCGACAGGTCACCGTTGGCGACCGCGGTGGTCACCTCCGAGATCCCGCGCACCTGGGCCGTCAGGTTGCCGGCCATGGTGTTGACGGAGTCGGTGAGTTCCTTCCACGTACCCGCCACACCGGGCACGTTCGCCTGGCCGCCCAGGATGCCGTCCGTACCCACCTCGCGGGCGACCCGGGTCACTTCGGAGGAGAACGCCGACAGCTGGTCCACCATCGTGTTGACGGTTTCCTTCAGCTCCAGCATCTCGCCGGCGACCTGGACCGTGACCTTCCGCGACAGATCACCCTTGGCGACCGCCGTCGTCACGAGCGCGATGTCCCGCACCTGTGCCGTCAGCCGGTACGCCATCGTGTTCACCGAGTCCGTGAGATCACGCCACGAACCGGACATACCGCGCACCCGGGCCTGACCGCCCAACTTGCCCTCGGTACCCACCTCGCTGGCCACCCGCGTGACCTCGTCGGTGAACGTCGACAACTGGTCGACCAGGTTGTTGACGGTCCGGCCGACCTTCAGGAACTCACCGCGCAGCGGATGCCCGGCCCCGTCCGCCGACGGCGACCGCAGCTCCATGCGCGGCGACAGGTCACCCTCGGCCACCGCCGTCAGGACCCGGCCGACCTCGGAGACCGGCCGCACCAGGTCGTCGACGAGAGCGTTGGAGTTGTCGATGGCGGCCGCCCAGGAACCTTCGCAGGCGCCCGTCTCCAGCCGTTCCGTGAGCTTTCCCTCACGTCCCACGACACGCCGTACCCGCGACAGCTCACCCGTGAGGTGGAGATTGCGGTCGGCCACCTCGTTGAAGACCGCCGCGATCTCCGACATCACGCCGTCCCCGGACACCGTGAGCCGCTTGCGGAAGTTGCCGTCCCGCATCGCCACGAGCGCCACCAGCAACCGGTTCAGGGACGCCGTGTCCACCGCGGTGGTCCCGTCACCGCCCCGCTGCCTGCTCAGGGACGGTCCGCCTTTCGCACGCGCCTTAGTGCCCCGCGCCGCTGCGCCAGACTCCACTGTGTCCCTCCCGCAGGGGTCGACCGTTACTGCTGTGCTCGGACACCGCCATACTCGGCGTACCGCTTACTCCGGCGTACCAGTTACTGCTGCGTATCTCCGCCGGACGACATCCGGCCACACCAGGGGCTGCTGCCCGCCCTGCACACAACGCATTCGGGCTGACCGCACCTTCATCAGAAGCTTGCCCAGTGTTTCACCCTCACCGAACCAGGCCATAACAGTTCGGCAGCTTCGCACATCGTCCGCACACCCTGGGGGCGTAAACACTGGCGACCGGCATCCGCTCGGACGGCGAAGGTAAGTAACCTTGCATGCGGCTGTCCAGCCGCACCGGTCCGTCCGGCCTGGGCGGTGGCACGAGAACGAGCGGGCATTCGGAGGGGCGGCCGCAGACCATGACCACCGGAGTGATCCCCGGGGGACACAACCCGGAGCCACGGCCCACGGGCGAGCGCATGCCGCAACAGCGGCACCAGCCCGGCCAGGCAGGCCCGCATGTCGAGACCCGGTCGAGGAGTTCTGTGATCACCGCGCGCGCGGCCGCCAGCTTCGAGCCCGTCGGGCGATCGGTCGCGACCGCCCGGTCCTTCGTCCGCGACACCCTCCAGGGCTGGGGCTTCGCGGACGTCGTCGACGACGCCGTGGTCCTCACCAGCGAACTGGTCACCAACGCCGTGGTGCACGCCGGCACCCACGCCGACGTCCTGTGCCTGCGCACGGACGACGGGGTGCGGATCGAGGTCGCCGACCGCTACCCGGAGCGCGAGGTCCCGCTCCAGGGCTCCGCCGTCAACATGGGCAGCCCCGACCGCGAGGGCGGCCGCGGACTGCAGCTCTGCGCGGCCCTCGCCGCCCGCTGGGGTGTCGAATACACGTCCACGTACAAAAATGTCTGGTTCCAGCTGGACCTCCCCGAACGCCCGGTGGGCACCCGCGCGGCCGGACCGTCCCTCCCCGCCGACCTGCTGCCCCTCGCCGACGGCCGGGTCCGGGTCGCGGTCGTCCAGATCGACCGCAAGGGCTCCGTCTCCGCCTGGAACGAGGACGCCGAGGAGATCTTCGGCCACACCGCCGCCGAGGTCACCGGCAAACCCCTCACCGACCTCGCCGCCTGGCCGCACACCCCCGGCACCGGCACCGGCATCGCCGAGGCCCTCCAGCTCTCCCGCTGGGAGGGCAGCTACGGCATCCGCGGCGCCGACGGCCGCGTGACCCCCGTCTACGCCTCGCACCTGAGAGTCCGTGACACCGGCGGCGAGCCCTCCACGGTCTGCCTGCTCGTCCGCGACCACGAACGGGCCGTCCTCCAGACCCCGTTGCGCGTCCCCGCCTCCGACGCCGGCGGCGCCCCCGACGGCCAGAGCAGCGACCCCTTCGAGGTGTTCATCGGCTCCCCGGCCCCGGACGACCTCGACGGCCTCCTCCAGCGCACGGTCGAACGCGCCCGCGACATGCTCGACGGCGACTCCGCCTTCCTGCTCCTCGCCACCGACGACGAGACCGAACTGGAGGTCCGCGCCTCCACCGGGCTCCCCTCGGCCCGACAGCGCTTCGCGCGCGTGCCCGTGGAAGCCGGCCCCGGCCGCTACGGCTCGGCCCGCATGCCGGCCGTACACGACGACCTGGCGGCCGTTCCCGGCGCGGTCCCCCTCCTGGCCGGCACCGGCATGCGCTCGGTCGTCACCGTGCCGCTGAAGGTCGAGGGACGCCTGACCGGCTCCCTGGGCGTCGCGGCCGAGGCACCGGGCAGGTACTCCAACGAGGAGGCGCTGCGCCTCCAGTTCGCCGCCGACCGCATCGCCCTGGCCGTCGAGTCGGCCCGCCTCGGCGAGCTGGAACGGCTGCGCCGCGGCTCGCTCAGCTTCCTCGTCGAGGCCTCCGACCTGCTCGCCGGCACCCTGGACCGCGACCAGACCCTCGCCCTGATGGCGCAGATGACGGTCCCGACCCTCGCCACCTGGTGCGCCGTCTACACCATCGCCGACCAGGCCTCCGACCCGTACCTGTCCTACGTCCTGCACGAGGACGAGGAACTCATCGACGGCATCAAGTCGTTGCTCTCCAAGGTGCCCCCGCCGGACCCGGTACCGACCCCCGGCGCCCGCGTCTGGACCGCCCCCGGCGAGCACGCCCACCAGGCCGCCCTGCGCAGCTCCATGCGCAGCCTCGGCCTGACCGGCGGCCCCACCCGCCAGGTCTCCTCCGGCATCGGCCCGACACTCGCCACGGCCTCCGCCGTGGGCGGCGAGACCGTGGTCCTCCCCCTGGTCGCCCGCAACCGCGTCATCGGCATGCTCACCCTCGGCAAGCCCACCGACGAACACTTCCGCCAGGAGATCCTGGAACTCGCCGAGGACCTCTCCCGCCGGGCCGCCCTGGCCCTGGACAACGCCCGCCTGTACTCGGAGCGCACAGCCATCAGCCAGGCCCTCCAGCGCAGCCTCCTGCCCCCGGGCACCCCGCACATCGAGGGCATGGAGGTCGAGGTCATCTACCGCGCGGCCGGCGAGGGCAACGAGGTCGGCGGCGACTTCTACGACGTCTTCCCCATCGCCGACAACGCGTACGGCTTCGCCATCGGCGACGTCTGCGGTACGGGCCCCAACGCGGCCGCCGTGACCGGCCTCGCCCGGCACGCGCTCCGCCTGCTGGCCCGCGAGGGACTCAGCGGCCCCGCGGTCCTGGAGCGCCTCAACTCGGCCATCCTCGACGAGGGAGCCCGCAGCCGCTTCCTGACCCTCCTGTACGGCGAGATGCGCCCCCAGGAGGACGGCAGCGCGGAGATGAAGGTGGTCTGCGCCGGCCACCCGCTCCCCCTGCGCCTGCGTCAGGACGGCACCGTGGAGGCGGCCGCAGAGCCGCAGCCTCTGCTCGGTGTCATCGAGGACCTGGAGCTGTACGAGCAGACGGTCACCCTCGACCCGGGCGACGTCCTCCTCTGCGTCACGGACGGCGTGACGGAACGCCGGGAGGGCACGCGCATGCTCGGCGACGACGGCCTCGCGGACGTCCTGACGACCTGCACCGGCCTTACGGCGGGCGCGGTCGCCGCACGCATCATGCGCGCGGTGGAACGCTTCGCGTCGGACGCCCCGTCCGACGACATGGCCATCCTGGCGATGCGGGTCCCCGGTCTCCAGAAGGACTGAGGGGGACGGGGAAAGAGGGCATGAAAAAGGCCTCGCCCTTACGGGCGAGGCCTTTCGATCGGAGCCCCCAAACGGAATCGAACCGTTGACCTTCTCCTTACCATGGAGACGCTCTGCCGACTGAGCTATGGGGGCCTGTTGCCTTTTCGAGGTTTCCCCCGCCGCAACGGAATAGATCATACCCCGAACAGGCCCGAGTTCCCAAACTCGTTCAGAAGGCGGGCTGAAGCAGTCCGCCGAGCGCATTGCAGGCGGACACGATCCGCTGCATCTCCCGCTTCGTCAACGCCGCGTCCACGGGCAGCGCCAGCGTCTCGTCCGAGGCCACCTCGGTCTCCGGCAGCGAGACACAGCGACGGAATTCCGGCAGCCGGTGCACAGGCGTCTTCACCGGTACCCGGCAGTCAACTCCCTTGCCGCGCAGGGCCCGAGCGAAGGCATCCCGGTCGGGCCGGCCGTTCCCCGGCACCCGCACGACGTACTGCTGGTAGGTGTGCCCGTCACCACCGTCGGGTGTCCGCACACCACGGAGCTTCGCATCGAGGTAGGAGGCCCGCTGCCGGCGCTGCGCGATCTCGTCGTACGGCGCCTCCGACTCACCCTGCTCCAGCACCAGCAGCCCGTGCCGCTGACCCAGCTCACGCAACCGCCGGACATCGGCCCACCGTCCGAACCGGTGCACGACAACCACCGCTGCGGAACGGGCAGTTACGGCCGCTTCCACCGCCGTCACGTCGAGGCAGTAGGTCAGCGGATCTATGTCGGCGAACACCGGAAGCGCACCGGCCAGTGTCACGGCCTCGGCGACTTCGACGTTCCCGAAGGCCGGCACGATGACCTCGTCGCCGACTCCGACACCGGCGGCCCTGAGCATTGCAGCAGTACCCATGCTGGGATGCTCGGCGCGGAACGTGAACGACACGTTACGCAAACCAAAAAAGGGTTGGACCCGGAACCGAAGTTCCAGATCCAACCCTTTGAAGAATTGTTCGGCGGTGTCCTACTCTCCCACAGGGTCCCCCCTGCAGTACCATCGGCGCTGTGAGGCTTAGCTTCCGGGTTCGGAATGTAACCGGGCGT